>NZ_JAKJRU010000009.1 GCF_021726475.1 Pseudomonas oligotrophica | reverse complement strand
CGCTGTTGCCGAAGTGGTTGTTCTCGATGCTGTTGAACAGCGAGTTGTAGATGAACAGGGCCTTGCCTTCGCCGCCGGAAATCATGCTGTCGCCATCGGTATCGCCGGACTGCACGTCGCTGACGAAATTGTCGCGGATGGTCGAGTAGGTGATGTAGTTCATCAGCATGCCGTAGTTCTGGTCGTGCTCGGAGCGGTTGCCGATGACGGTCAGCTTGCGGCTCTGCATCAGGGCGAAGCCGGTGCGGGTGCGCCGTGTGACGTTGCCGATCACGCTGTTGTCGTTGGCGAACATGTAGTGCACGCCGTAGCGCAGGTCCTCCAGCAAGTTGTTCTCCAGGTGGTTGCCGTTGGAGGTATCGATGTAGATGCCGTCGCGGGTCTCGCGCACCTGGTTGCCGATCACCCTCGCGCCCTTGACCGCATACAGGTGGATGCCGTTGCCGCGGTCCTGCGAGCGCACGCTGGGGTCGCCCTGGATGCGATTGCCGATCACGCTGACGTCCGCCACGCCGTCGAGCCAGATGCCGAAGCCGGCGCCGGTCAGCTGGTTGTCGCGCAGGGTCGTGCCGCGGGCGCTGCGCTCGACGAAGATCGCCGAGTTCATCGCCGTCATGTCACGGCCCCAGTTGCGGATGGTGCAGCCTTCGATGGTCACGTCGGCGGCGCTGATGGTCAGCGCGTTGCCCTGGCCGGCGCCATCGAGCACCGCGCCTTCGGCACAGCGCAGCACCATGGGCTGCTCAACGCGGAACTGGCCCTGGTACTGGCCGGCCGGCAGCAGCCAGCGATTGTCGCCCTGCGGCTCGAGCGGCAGGGTCGAGAGGGGTTGCGGCGCCGCCTGGGCGGCGCCGGCGAATACGAGCAGCGCGATGAGCGCCGCGGGGCGGAAGTTGCCGTTGGTCCGAGTTGCGAGCACAGCATTTAACCTCATTCGGCGTTCGGGCAGGTTCCTGGGGTGACGCGGGCGGTGCCTCAGGCACCGCCCGCATCGATCCGTGCCCCCGGCCAGGCCGGGGGCGGCCCGGATCAGGCCGGCTCGACCATCATGCGGCCGACCATCTCCATGTGCAGCGCGTGGCAGAACCAGCTGCAGTAGTACCAGTGCAGGCCGGGCTTGTCGGCCACGAAGGTAATGGATGAGGTCTGCTGCGGGCTGATCTCCATGCTCACACCATGGTTGACCATGACGAAGCCGTGGGACACGTCCTCGATCTGGTCGATGTTGGTGATGGTCACGGTGACTTCGTCGCCCTGCTTGACGGTGAACTCCTGCACGCCGTAGCTCGGCGCCATGGAGGTCATGTAGACGCGCACCTTGTTGCCGTCGCGGATGACCTTGTTGTCGGTCTCCAGGTTGATGCCGTCCTTCTTCGCGCGCTCCACGGTGGGGGCGAAGAACGGATCGTTGCGGTCCCAGATCTTCTTGGTCTTGATCTGGTCGCGACGGGCCATGATGCAGTCATGCGGCTCGGCGAAGGTCGGGCCGTCGTGCACCAGCTTCATCTCGTCGCCGGAGATGTCGATCAGCTGGTCGTTCTCCGGGTGCAGCGGGCCGGTGGGCAGGAAGCGGTCCTTGCCGAACTTGCACAGCGCGACCAGCCACTTGCCGTCCGCTTCGCTGGTTTCGGTGAGCGAGGCGTGGATGTGGCCCGGCTGGTAGTGCACGTCGAGCTTCTGCTTGATGTAGTTGACCTTCTCGCCCTTGTAGGCGCGACGGGCTTCCTCGATGTTCCACTTGACCACCTGGCTGTCGATGAACAGCGTGGTGTAGCCGTTGCCGCGGCCGTCGAAGGTGGTGTGCAGCGGGCCGAGGCCCAGCTCGGGCTCGCCGACGACCACGTCGCGCGGATCCTTCAGCTTGCCGGCGAACAGGTCGGGCAGCTGGGCGATCTCGATCATGGTCACGGTCGGCGACAGCTTGCCGTTGGCGATGAAGTACTTGCCGTCGGGCGAGGTGTTGCAGCCGTGCGGGTTCTTCGGCACCGGGATGTAGCGGGTGAACTCGCTGTCCTTGTCGCCCTTCTTGCGGCCGTCGAGCACCGGCACCTTGGAGTCGCCCAGGGTGGTGAACTTGCCGGCCTTGACCGCCTTCTCGGCCGCCTCGATGTCGAACACCACGACCCAGTCGCGCTCGTTGCGCATCATGCCGCCGAGGTCGTAGGCCTTCTCGGAGTTGTAGCAGGTGGCAGCGGCGAAGCGGCCGGTGTAGTCGGCGTCGGTGTTGTCCAGGTTGCCGTCGACGATGATCTGGAAGGCCATCTCCATCTTCTCGGCGTCGATGACGTTGTACATCGTGTAGCTGTTTTCATCCTGCAGGTCGAACACCTTGCCGTCGTTCGGGTGCGGGATGACGAATTCGGCGTTGGCGAACACGTACTTGGTGTGCGGCACCTTCTGCAGGCGCAGGCCGTGGATGGCCTGGCAGTTCGGCACGGTCAGGATCTTGTCGCACTTCATAATATCCAGGCGGATACGTGCGACGCGGGTGTTGGCCTTGTCGTTGATGAACAGGTACTTGCCGTCGTACTTGCCGTCGGTCATCGAGATGTGCGGGTGGTGGCAGTCGCCGTTGAGGAACTTGGCGCTGTCGCCCATGATCGCGCGGCTTTCATTGGTCAGGCCCCAGCCGGTGGCCGAGTCGACGTTGAACACCGGGATGCGCATCAGCTCGCGCATGGACGGAATGCCCAGCACGCGCACCTCGCCCTGGTGGCCGCCGCTCCAGAAGCCGTAGTACTCGTCGAGCTCGCCCGGCGCGACGTGGATCTTCTGCTTGGATTCCTTCACCGCGGCCGCCCAGGACTCGCGCGTCATCACCGCGCCGCCGAAGGCGGTCGCCGCGACGGCTGCACCGGTCACCGCGGAGGCACCGAGGAAGCTGCGACGGCTGATGCCGCCCTTGTCCAGGGTCTCTGGATTCTTGCTCTTGTCACTCATGGGGTGTTGCTCCTTTTGACTCACAAACACAGGGGTGTGTTGGTTGCGAGCGACTCGCCGGCGGCGGGCACTCAGGGTTCAACGACTTCAACGACGGGAATCAGGTTGGCGTCGGCCGGAGCCTTCTTGTCGCGCTTCTTGCGCTTGTTCTTGTTCACCAGCGGCGGGCACTTGTGATCGTTGTGGTAGGTCATCTGGCAATCGAGGCAGTAGTGGCACTCGTTGGCGTTGATGTGACCATCCGGGTGGATCGCCTGGATCTCGCATTCCTTGGCGCACAGCTGGCAGGGGCTGCCGCACTCCTTGCGGCGCTTGAGCCAGTCGAACAGGCGCAGCTTGGTGGGGATCGCCAGCGCCGCGCCCAGCGGGCAGACGTAGCGGCAGTACACCTTGCGGGTGAAGATGTTGATCACCAGCAGGAACACCGCGTAGAGCACGAACCACCACTGGCGGTCGAACTTGAGCATGATCGCGGTCTTGAACGGCTCGATCTCGGCGGCCCGTTCGGCGGCCATCATCGACTCCAGGGAGATGCCGAACAGCACCAGCAGGACGATGTACTTGATCGCCCAGAGCCGCTCGTGCACCGCGAAGGGCAGCTCGTACTGCGGGATCTTCAGCTTGCGCGCAGCCTCGTTGATCAGCTCCTGCAGCGCGCCGAAGGGGCACAGCCAGCCGCAGAACACGCCACGCCCCCAGAGCAGGATGGTCGCCGCGGTGAAGGTCCAGAGGATGAAGATCACCGGGTCGGAGAGGAACAGCTCCCAGCGGAAGTCCTGGAACAGCGCGTGGACGAAGGTCAGCACGTTGATCACCGAGAGCTGCCCCAGCGCGTACCAGCCGATGAAGACCACGGTGAAGATCAGGTAGCCACGACGCAGCCAGTGCAGGAAGTTCGGGTGCTGGGTGAACTTGTCCTGCGCGAACAGGATGACCGTCAGCAGGCCCAGGGCGGCGACGATCACGCCGATCTGGAAGCTCTTCTGGTACCAGATGTTGACCCACATCGGCCGGTTGGCTTCCTCGATGGCGGCCAGTTCCTCGGCGGTCGGCTGCGGCCGCTCGATGTACTCCTCGGGGATCTGGTAGGGCAGCTCGAAGCTGGTGAAGATGCCGTCCACCGGGCCGGTCTGGCGACGCACCAGCAGTTCCATCGTCCAGGGCGTGCCGGGATCGAAGCCGGCCGGCTCGCGGATGACGAAGATCGCCATCTCGCGGAATTCCGGCATGCCCTCGGCGTAGACGTCGTTGAGGCGCTGGAAGTCGAGGTCGCGGAAACTGATGATGTTGCCGAACTGGCGCACCTGCACCCGATCGAAGATGCCGCCGCGCACATAGCCCGAGCCCTTGAACGAGTATTCGCCGCTGCCGAGCACGGCGATGGCGTGCTCGCCCGGCTTGAGTTCCTCCATCAGGAAGCGGTACTGGTTGTCGCCCAGCAGGTTGCGACCGATGGTCGGCGGGTTCAGCGGGGCCACGTAGAGGTCGATGAAGGTCTCGTCGACGGTCTCGGCCGACGGCTCGTCGACGCCCTCGGCGTCGGTGCCCTTGAAGGCCTCGCTGATCTGGCCGTTGGTCAGGTGCAGGCGGCGGATCGCCCCGTTGCCGGTCAGCTCGGCCCAGCTGGCGGGCTGGTAGACGTCGGCACGCACGGTGGCCGGCTTCTGCCGCGCCTCGAGGTTGTTCTTCACCAGCCCGAGCGAGGCGGCGACCTTGTGCGCCGATCCCATGACGATCTCGTTGACCACCATCACCGTCACCGTCGCGCCGGTCACGGCATCGATGGTCACGGCGTTCTTGTCGCTGGAGCGGCCGACCACTACGCGCTGGTCAGCCTTGATGCCGGCGTACTTGAGGTCGAAGTCGTGGAGTTTCTGCTCGGGGATGCCGATCAGCAGGATCGGCTCGTGGTGCTCGAGCACGTAGGCGTCGACGATGGTGCCCTTCGGGTCGAGCAGCACCTGCATATTGATCGGCTTGCCCGAGTACGCCGGGATCGGCGTGACGTTGATGCTCTGGTAGGCGTAGCCGTAGACGGTGCCGACGCCATCGGCGAGGGTGCGCACCTGGTAGTCGCCTTCCGGCTCGGAGATCTGGGTGACCTTGGGGAAGAACTGCTCGATGCGTTGACGCTCGACTTCATACTCCCTGGCCTGGAGCTGCAGGCTGCAGAACATCAGGGCCAGAAGAATCATCAGGCCGTTTCCCCACGCGCGCCAGGCGTCGCGGCCGGAAAAACGATGAGCTTTCATGTCGTTACCTACTTGCACTACGGGGTGTGGCGCGCATGGTAGGTGAGCGGCCGGCCTGCCCCCCTTGACTGGGATCAAGGGGGGGACGGGTGGTCTGATTCCATTGCGCCATGTCAACAAAACGCCTCGGCAACTGCGATACCGAGCAAGGCTAGACCATAAAAATGACCGTGCCGGTACATCGTGCCCGGCGGTTTGAACCGGTTCGCAGGCGCCTCAGTGGCGCCCGGGGGTGAGGTAGGCCGCGCCGGCGCCGCGCACCGCCTCGCTGGCCTTGAGTTCCATCTTCGCCACGCTGCGCAGGTGCACCTGGTCCGGGCCGTCGGCGAAGCGCAGCGCGCGGCCGCCGATCCACATGTCGGCCAGCGGCGTGTCGGGGGTCAGGCCCATGGCGCCGTAGACCTGCATGGCCCGGTCCACCACGCGGGTGTGCATGCGCGGCACCAGCGCCTTGATCATGGCGATCTCCTTGCGCGCAGCCCTGGCGCCGACCGCGTCGATCATCCAGGCGGTCTTGAGCACCAGCAGGCGCGCCTGCTCGATCTCGATGCGCGACTCGGCGATCCAGTCGGCGATGTTGGAATACTGCTGCAGGTATCGGCCGAAGGCCTTGCGCTCCTGGGCGCGCTCGACCATCAGTTCCAGCGCCAGCTCGGCCATGCCGATCGAGCGCATGCAGTGGTGGATGCGCCCCGGGCCCAGCCGCGCCTGGGCCATCATGAAGCCCTCGCCCTGCGCCCCGAGCAGGTTGCCGGCCGGCACCCGCACGTTGCGCAGCAGCAGCTCGCTGTGGCCTTCGGGGGCGATGTGGTTCATCACCGGGATGTTGCGCACCAGCTCGACGCCGGGCGTGTCGAAGGGCACCAGGATCATGCTCTGCTGGCGGTGCGTCTCGGCATCCGGGTCGGTCTTGCCCATCACGATCAACAACTTGCAATTGGGGTGCGAGGCGTTGGTGATGAACCACTTGCGGCCGTTGATCACGTAGTCGTCGCCGTCGCGGCGGATAAGCGTCTGGATGTTGGTGGCATCCGAGGACGGCACGTCCGGCTCGGTCATGGCGAAGGCCGAGCGGATCTGCCCCTCGAGCAGCGGCTTGAGCCAGCGCTCACGCTGCGCCGGCGTGGCGAACAGGTGCAGCAGCTCCATGTTGCCGGTGTCCGGCGCGTTGCAGTTGAACACCTCCGAGGCCCAGTGCACCCGGCCCATGATCTCGGCCAAGGGCGCGTACTCGAGGTTGCTCAAGCCCATGCCTGGCTCGTTCGCGCCGAGCGAGGGCAGGAACAGGTTCCACAGGCCCTCCTCGCGCGCCAGCGCCTTGAGATCGTCCATGAACGACACCGGGTAGTGGCCGGCATCGACCTCGGCATGCCAGGCGCCGATGCGCGGCACGATGTGCTGGTCCATGAAGTCGCGCAGCTGCTGGCGCAGCGCCTCGACGCGGGGGCTGTAGGCGAAATCCATGAAGGGCTCCGGTGCGGGTTGCGATCGGCCAACCTTAGCCCGCGCCGGTGCGAACGCAACGAGACTGCACTTGCTGAATCGACGCCGATAACCGCCGCGAAAACCGCGCCGCACTTGACCGAAATCATCACGTCCGGGCGCCACGCTGCTATGTGCGCGGTACTTACCAGTGCAGGTAGAACATCGCCTTGGCCAGCACCACGATGCCGATCATCTGCGCCAGGATCGCCCAGTGCAGCGCCCGGTAGCGCTCCGGCGTCATGCCGCCACGCCGCAGCAGCACGGCGACCAGGCCGAAGCTGAGGAACACCCCGGCGGCCAGCAGGATCTTCAGCCACAGCAGCGTGGCGAAGCTGCTTTCCAGCGGCGCCGCCAGCAACTGGCGATGCTGCCAGGCCAGGGCGATGCCGGCGCCGTAGACGAACAGCACCACCCAGTGCAGCACCACCCGCGAGCGCGCGCCGACCGCCCGCTCCAGCGCCGGGACGCTGTCGGCGGCCAGCTCGCGCTTGGCCCGGGCGAGGATCACCACTTCGAAGAACAGCGTGCCGATGAAGCCGATCGCTGCCAGCAGATGCACCACATGCAGCAGGGGATAACTCATCAGGAACTCCTTCGTAGGCTGGAGCGGCGGATCATCCTCCAAGCGCGGCCGCAGGCAAAGGGCCCAGCGGGCCGCGCCGTGCTCAGGGCTGCATCGCCGTGACATGCCCGTCGTCGCGGCGGATCTGCTGGCCAACCAGGAAGCCGCCGTCGGAGCTGCGGATGCGGTCGATGCTGCCGTCCTCGCGGCGCACCACGTAGAGCGTCTGCTCCAGGCCCGCGCCCTGCTGCACGCCCTGCCCGGCCAGGTAGCCCAGCCCGCCGCCGACCAGCGCGCCGATCGGCCCGGCCACCGCGCCGAGCATGAAGCCGCTGAGCCCGCCGAAGCCGCCGCCGACCATGGTGTCGCGGCGCACCTCGAGGATCTCGTCGGCATTCGCCGCACCAACCGCCAGCATCGTACCCAGTACCACTGCCATCGCCTTTTTCATTTCATGCTCCTAGAGTGTGTGACATTGCACGGGTAGAGCAGTCATGAATCGTGCCGCCTTTTATGGGCTTTCTTTTCAAAGAGTTAACGAAATAAAGGTAAATTAAACCCGAACAAGAAAAGTAATAATTACCTATATATATGGTCTCTATAACCATAGTCACTATTACCCCAGCGAAGAGGCTGCCCATGATCCAATGCCGCCGCGCCTACGACCCGCCGACACCCGCCGATGGCCAGCGTGTGCTGGTCGATCGCCTGTGGCCGCGCAACTGCCGCAAGGAAAGCCTGATGCTGAGTGAATGGCGGCGCGAGGTCGCGCCCTCGACGCCGCTGCGCCGTGCGTTCAAGGGCGGCGAAGTGGATTTCGCGACCTTTCGCCAGCGCTATCGCAGCGAACTCGCGGCGCATCCCGAGCACTGGTGGGCGCTGCTGGAGCCGGCGCAGAACGGCGTGCTGACGCTGGTCTACGCGGCCCGCGACGAACAGCAGAACAACGCGCAGGTATTGGCCGAATGGCTGGAGGAAGCGCTCGAGCGCCAGGCCGAACCGAACTCGCCGACCTGCCTGGCCGGCAAGACGTAGGCTGCGCCGCACACCGCTGGCCGGGCGCCGCCGCGCACCCGGCCGGGTCGCAGCGCCTCAGCGGCGGTTGACGATCTGCGCGGCGCGGATCACGTCGGCGCCGATCTCCGCCTCGTAGGCCTTCCACAACGGCAGCATCTTCTCGCGCCAGGCCTGGCGCTCGGCATCGCCGAGGCTGATCAGTTTGCTGCTGCCACTGGCCAGGATGCGCTCGCGGTCGCGCTGGTTGAGTGCCTCGGCCTCGCGGTTCACCACCTGGGTAACCTCGAGGATGATGCCCTCCAGCTCGGAACGGATCGCGAAGGGCACGCTGCGCCAGAACTCGGCGTTGGTCACCAGCATGTAGGCCAGCACCCCGTGGTTGCTCTCGGTGATATACGGCTGGACCTTGTGCATGTTCTGGCTGGCGATGTTCGACCAGGGGTTCTCCGCGCCCTGCACCGTGCCAGCCTGCAGCGCCTTGAACACCTCGCCGAACGGCAGGCGCACCGGCTTGGCGCCGACCGCCTCGAACTGCGCCTCGAGCACCTTCGACGGCTGCACGCGGAAGGCCAGGCCGGCGGCGTCGCCCGGGCCGTGCAGGGCCTTGGTCGCCGAGAGCTGCTTGAGCCCGTTGTTCCAGTAGGCCAGCCCGTAGATGCCGTGGCCGGCCATCGAGCGCAGCAGCTCGCGGCTCTTCTCGCGCTTCTGGAAGCGGTCCACCGCGGCCTGGTCGTCGAACATGAACGGCAGGTCGAACACCTGCAGCTGGCGGGTGTACTTGTCGAACTTCGACAGCGAGGGCGCCAGCAGCTGCACCTTGTTGTCGAGCAGCGCCTGCATCTCGTCGGCGTCGCCGACCAGGCTGGAATTGGGGTAGACCTCGACCTTCACCCGGCCGGGCAGGCGCTCGTGCACCAGCTTCTGCAACAGCAGCGCGCCCTTGCCCTTGGGCGTGTCGTCGGCCACCACGTGGGCGAACCGGATGACGATCGGCGACTCCCCGGCCGCCACGGCCGGGCCGGCCAGGAGAGTGAAGGCAGCGACCGCCGCCATGACGCAGGACTTGAACATAGGGCCCCCAAGGCAAAAGACCGGGCGCGCGCGTGAGCGCGTCCGGCAAGGATGATTGGCTGTACTGGCGGCCTTCGTGTGCAGCGCGGGGCTGCCGCCGGCCTGTTGGAATGCCCGACGCAGACGACTCGGCCGGGCGCGGGGCGTGCAGTCTTGGCGATCGTCCGGCGCAGGACAACTCGAAAAACCTGACCGATCGCTCATTTCCGACAATCTCGCTCGGGCATGGCCGGCGAACTTCTGCCGGTCTTCACACTTCTACTGAGGGGTTTTCCGCGTACGAGGCTCCGCCGTCCCGATGAATCTGCCCGACCACCCAGGCCAGCGCGCCGATCTCGACTGCCTGATCGTCGGCGGCGGCCCCGCCGGCCTGACCGCAGCGCTCTATCTCGCGCGTTTCCGCCGCAGCTGCCTGGTCGTCGACGCCGGTTGCAGCCGCGCCTCGCTGATCCCGCGCTCGCGCAACTACCCGGGCTTCCCGCCGGGAATCTCCGGCAACGACCTGCTGGCCCGCCTGCGCGAGCAGGCACGGGGCTACGGCGCCGAACTGCTGGACGGCCGGGTCGAGCGCATCGAGCCGCACGCGCTGGGCTTTCGCGTGGCGTTCGACGGCCAGAGCCGCATCGCCCGGCGCGTCATCCTCGCCACCGGCATCGAGGACGAGCTGCCGACGATGGACGACCCGCAGGCGGCGATCGCCCGCGGGCACCTGCGCCTGTGTGCGATCTGCGACGGCTACGAGGTCGACGGCGACAACGTCGCGGTGTACGGCGAGGCCGAGTGCGCCATCGGCCACGCGGCGTTCCTGCGCACCTTCAGCGACCGGGTGACGGTGATCGCCCCGGGCGGCGACCAGCCGGCCCGCGATGCCGCGCTGCAGCTGGCCCGGCACTACGACATCCACCTGCTGTTCGACGACGTCGAACGGCTGCACCCGCTGGACGACGGCATCGAGGTCAGCACCCGCGGCGGCGCGCGGCACCGCTTCGACATCCTCTACCCCTGCCTCGGCGCGCGCATGCGCTCGGAGGTGGCCCGGGCCCTGGGCGCGGCCTGCGACGAGAGCGGCGCGCTGCTGGTCGACGCCCACCAGCAGACCTCCATACCCGGGCTCTATGCGCTGGGCGACGTGGTCGCCGGCCTCAAGCAGATGAGCGTGGCCATCGGCCATGCCGCCCAGGGCGCCACCGCGGTGCACAACAGCCTGGAAGCCAACCCCTGGCAGCCGGCGGCCGGCCCGGTATCGGCAGCCAGCCGGACGCGCTAGGCTCAAGGCAAATCCCAGCCGGAGCCCGCCATGGCCCTCAGCGTCTTCGACCTGTTCAAGATCGGTATCGGCCCGTCCAGCTCGCATACGGTCGGGCCGATGCGCGCGGCCCTGCGCTTTGCCCAGCACCTGCGCGAGGAGCACCTGCTCGAGCAGGTCGCGGCGCTCAAGGTCGAGCTGTACGGCTCGCTCGGCGCCACCGGCAAGGGCCACGGCAGCGACAAGGCGGTGCTGCTCGGGCTGGAGGGCGAGCAGCCGGAAAGCGTCGACACCGGCGGCATCGACGCACGCCTGGCGCAGATCCGCCAGCAGGCGCGGCTGAAGCTGCTCGGTGAGCGCGAGATCGCCTTCGACCCGCGCCAGCAGCTCGCCTTCATCCGCCGGCCGCTGCCCTTCCACCCCAACGGCATGATCTTCCGCGCCTTCGATGCCGCCGGCCTGCAGCTGGCCAGCCGCGAGTTCTACTCGGTCGGCGGCGGCTTCGTCCTCGACCAGAGCGCCGCCGAGGGCGGGCGCATCGTCGAGGACGACACCCGCCTGCCCTACCCGTTTCGCAGTGCCGCCGAGCTGCTCGCCCTGTGCGCCGAGCACGGCCGCTCGATCAGCCAGCTGATGCTCGCCAACGAGGCCGTCTGGCGCCCCGAGGCCGAGACCCGCCAGGGCCTGTTGCACATCTGGCAGGTGATGCAGGACTGCGTCGCCGCCGGCTGCCGTACCGAGGGCATCATGCCCGGCGGGCTGAAGGTGCAGCGCCGCGCCGCAGGCCTCTACCGCCAGTTGCGCGAACACCCCGAGGCCAACCTGCGCGATGCGCTCAACGTGCTCGACTGGGTCGATCTCTACGCCCTGGCGGTGAACGAGGAGAACGCCGGCGGCGGCCGCGTGGTCACCGCGCCGACCAACGGCGCGGCCGGCATCATCCCGGCGCTGCTGCACTACTACATGCGCTTCGTGCCCGGCGCCAACGACGACGGCGTGGTGCGCTTCCTGCTCACCGCCGCGGCCATCGGCATCCTCTACAAGGAGAACGCCTCGATCTCCGGCGCCGAGGTCGGCTGCCAGGGCGAGGTCGGCGTGGCCTGCTCGATGGGTGCCGGCGCCCTCTGCGAAGTGCTCGGCGGCACGCCGCAGCAGGTCGAGAATGCCGCCGAGATCGGCATGGAGCACAACCTCGGGCTGACCTGCGACCCCATCGGCGGGCTGGTGCAGGTGCCGTGCATCGAGCGCAACGCCATGGGCGCGGTGAAGGCCATCAACGCCGCGCGCATGGCCCTGCGTGGCGATGGCCGCCACTTCGTCTCGCTGGACAAGGTGATCCGCACCATGCGCCAGACCGGCGCCGACATGAAGAGCAAGTACAAGGAGACCGCTCGCGGCGGCCTGGCGGTGAACATCATCGAGTGCTGAGCGCAGCGATTCGATGGACGGCGGAAATTCGCCCCCCTCGCCCGCTGTCCCTAACTCACATGCCCAGACAGAGAGGACCTCGGTCGATGTGCAGCGCCCCCACCAAGAGCGGCCGCAACGGCGACCGCTCCGCGGTACCTGACGAACGACCGCGGGAGGCCGAGCTGCATCGCGTGGCGCTGTGCCGCCATGCGCCGGCGAGCGTGCTGGTCGACCGCGAGGGCAACATCCTGCACATGAGCGAGCATGCCGGGCAGTACCTGCTTGCGGCGCTCGACGAGTCCACGCAACAGTTGGTGCACCGGGTGCGGCCCGAGTGGCGAGCCGAACTGCAAGAAGCCCTGCTGGAGGCTGCACGCAGCGGCGCGAGCGTCGAGACCCCGCCGCTGCCGTTCGAGCACGACGGCACGCCCGCCAGCGTCGTCGCCGCGGTACGCGCGGTGCGCAGCGAGCAGGGCCAGGACTACCTGCTGGTGCTGTTCGATGAGCTGCGCGGCAGGCACCAGGCGCCGCCTGCCGGCGAGCTGCACGCGCCTCGCGAGCGCCTGCCGGCCCGGGCCGGCGCCACCGACCAGGCCGCCGACGACCTGCACAACCTGGTCGCCGCCAGCGAGGTCGCCGCGCTCTTCGTCGACGAGCAGCTGCGGCCGCGCACCGGCACCGCGCCACTGCGCCAGCTGCTCGGGCTCGACGAGCCCGTCGAGCAGGCACTGGAGGCCCTGGCCCGCCTGCTCGACTACCCCGAGCTGCTCACCGACCTGCGCCAGGCCGGCCGCGGCCATGCGCGCGAGCGCGAGGTGCCCGGGCGCGACGCGCGCTGGTACCGGGTGCGGCTGTCGCCCTACCGTCGCGGCGACCGCCTCGCCGGCGCGGTGCTCTGCCTGCTCGACATCAGCGAGCAGCACCTGGCCGAACAGCGCGCCCGCGCCGGCCAGACGCACATGCGCCTGCTGGCCCAGAGCACCCGCGGCTTCGCCATCATCACCACCGACCCCGAGGGCCGGGTGACCAGCTGGAACGGCGCCGCCGAGCGCATTTTCGGCTTCAGCGAGCAGGACATGCTCGGCGAGCCGATCGAGCGCATCTACAGCGAGGAGGACCGCCACCTGCAGATCGCGCTCAAGGAGCGCAAGCGCGCGCTGAGCGCCGGTTCAGCCTCGGACGAGCGCTGGCACGTGCGCGCCGATGGCGAGCAGATCTACCTCAGCGGGCTGGTCAATCCGCTGATCGACGGCGATCGCCTGCTGGGCTTCGCCAAGATCGCCCGCGACCTCACCGAGCAGAAGCGCCAGAGCAGCGCCCAGGCCGACCAGCTGGAACAGGCCCAGGCCTCCAGCCAGCAGAAGGACCAGTTCTTCGCCGTGCTGTCCCACGAGCTCAAGCACCCGCTGAACCTCATCCAGCTCAACAGCGACCTGCTGATCCGCGCGCCGGAGGTCAGGCAGTCGGCGGCGCTGAGCAAGGCGGCGCGCGGCATCCAGGCCGCGGTGCGCAGCCAGTCGCGGATCATCGACGACCTGATGGACGTGTCGCGCCTGCGCACCGGCAAGCTCAAGCTGCACTTCACCACGCTGCACTACCAGGAGCTGCTCGAAGGTCTCGAGGCGGTGTTCCGGCCGCTGGCGCAGGGCGAAGGCGTGACCTTCGACAGCCAGCACGACGACGAGCCGCTGTACGTCGAGGCCGACCCCACGCGGCTGGAGCAGATCGTCTGGAACCTGCTGAACAACGCCTGGAAGTTCACCCCCGCCGGCGGGCACATCAGCCTGGTGCTGCGCCGCGAGGGCGAGCTGGCGCGGCTCGAGGTGAGCGACACCGGCCAGGGCATCAGCGCGGATTTCCTGCCGCGGGTCTTCGAACTGTTCGGCCAGGCGGAGACGCCGCACAGCCCGCGCGCGCGCCATGGCCTGGGCATCGGCCTGGCGCTGGTGCAGCAACTGGTCGAGCTGCACCACGGCCGCATCGAGGCGCATTCCGACGGTCCCGGCCAGGGTGCGCGCTTCAGCGTCTGGCTGCCGCTGCACCTGCAGACCCAGCTGGAGCTGGCCGACGACGCGGCCCCTGCTAGCCCGGGCGACCTCGACGGGCTGCGCATCCTGCTGGTGGACGACTCGCCGGACGTGCTGGAAATGCTCGACGACCTGCTGGCCAGCGAAGGCGCCAGCGTGGACACCGCGCGCAGCGGTGCCGAGGCCGTGGAGCTGGCCGCGCGGCAACGCTACGACGTGATCGTCTCGGACCTTGGCATGCCCTGCATGGACGGCCACCGGATGATCGCGGCGATCCGCGCGCAGGCCACCAACCGCGACACCCCGGCCATCGCCCTGAGCGGCTACGCGGCGCGCGAGGACCTGGAGCAGGCCCGCGCCGCCGGCTTCGACCAGCATCTGCAAAAACCCATCGACCTGGATTCGCTGGTCAGAGCGGTGCGCCAGGCGCGCCGCCAGTGATGCCGTATTCGCGCAGCTTGTTGGCGATGGTGGTGTGCGACACGCCGAGGCGCTTGCCCAGCAGGCGGCTGCTCGGGTGCTGCTTGTAGAGGCTCTCCAGCACCGCCTTCTCGAAGCGCCCCATGATCCTGCCCAGGTCGCCGTCGAGGGAGAACTCGCCCAGCGGCTGCGCCGCACCGTAGCCCGGCAGGCGGATGTGCTCGGGCTTGATGCTGTCGCCATCGCACAGCGAGACCGCCTGGAACAGCGTGTTCTCCAGCTGGCGCACGTTGCCCGGCCAGTGGTAGCCGGCCAGCCGTTCCAGCGCCTGCGGCGACAGCCGCGGCAGCGGGCAGCCGATCTGCCGGCTGGCCTGGTCGATGAAGTGACGGGTCAGCGGCTCGAGGCCGTCCAGGCATTCGCGCAGCGGCGGGATGTGCAGCGACAGCACGTTGAGCCGGTGGTAGAGATCCTGGCGGAACTGGCCGCTGGCGCAGAGCTCGGAGAGATCGACCTGGGTCGCGCAGATCACCCGCACGTCGAGGTAGACCTCCTCGTCGCTGCCGACCCGACGGAAGCCGCCGTCCTGCAGGAAGCGCAGCAGCTTGGCCTGCAGCCGCGGGCTCATTTCGCCGACACCGTCGAGGAACAGCGTGCCGCCAGCGGTCAGCTCGAGCAGGCCGAGCTTGCCTTCCGGGCGCGCGCCCTCGAAGGCGCCGGGGCCGTAGCCGAACAGCTCGGTCTCGGCCATGGATTCGGGCAGCCCGGCGCAGTTGAGCGCCATGAACGGCGCCTGCCCGCGCGGGCTGGACAGGTGGCAGGCGCGCGCCAGCAGTTCCTTGCCGGTGCCGGTCTCGCCCTCGATCAGCAGCGGCGCGTCCAGCGGCGCCATGCGCCGCGCCTCGCGCACCACCGCAGCCATCATTTTCGAGCTCTGGAAGATGCTGTCGAAGCCGCGCAGCTCCTGGCGCCTGACGTTGTAGATGCGCTCGCCGAGCTGGTCGGCGCGATGCAGCGCCAGCACCGCGCCGGCCAGCGCCTCGCTGTCGTCGTGCTGCGACTGCAGCGGCGCGATGTCGGCGAGGAACACCTGGCCCTTGACCTGCACCCGCAGGCCGTTGATCCGCGCCTTGTTGGCGCGCACCAGTTCGGGCAGGTCGAAATCCTCGGCGTAGCGCGACAGGTTCATGCCCGGCACCTCGTCGACGCGCACGCCGAGCAGCTGCGCGGCGGCGCGGTTGGCGGCGACGATGGCGCCGCTCATGTCGATGGACAGCACCGGGAAATCCAGCGCACCGAGCAGCGCGTTGAGCTCCAGCGAATGCCGCTCGCTGGGCATCAGCCCGACCTTGCGCAACTCGAAGACCCCGGGCAGCGCCTCGATCTTCGGCCGCAGCGCCTGCAGCTGCAGGTTCATCAGGTTCGGGCAGTGCAGGTAGATGGCATTGCCCTGCTCGCCGCCCACTTCGCCACGGGCGACGTTGATGCCGTAGTCGACCAGGAGGTTGAGCATGTCGCGCAGGATGCCGACGCGGTTCTGGCAGAGGATTCGGATACGCACGGGAGGCAACCTTCTTGTCGTTATCGGCCACAGGCGTCAACCCTAGTTGACAGCCTGGCGCTTCGACAAGCGCCCTGCCGCGCCGTTGCAACCCAGGCGTAGCGAAAAGCTGACAACCGCCTCAGCCGCGACGGGCATGGACCTGCGGATCGGCGAAGCTGCAGGGCTCGCCGGCGAAGAAGGCCCGCACATTGGCGAAGGCATCGCCGAAGTACAGCTCGTAGCCCTGGCGCTCGACGTAGCCCAGGTGTGGCGTGCACAGCACCCGCGGGTGACGCAGCAAGGGGTGCGCAGGGTCGACCAGCGGTTCCTGCTCGAACACGTCCAGCGCGGCGAACCCGGGCCGGCCGCGGTCGAGCGCGTCGAGCAGCGCGCCCGGCGCGATTAGCTCGGCACGGCTGATGTTGAGCAAGAGCGCGCTCGGCTTCATCCGCGCCAGGTCGGCGGCGGTCACGATGTGCCGGGTGGCCTCGACCAGGCGCAGGTTGAGGCTGAGCACGTCCGCCTCGGCGAAGAATGCCTCGCGGCTTGGCGCGGCGCGGTGGCCGTCGCGCTCGGCGGCCTCGCGGGAGCCCTGGCTGCCCCACACCAGCACCGGCATCTCGAACGCCTGCGCGTAGCGCGCCAGGCGCTGGCCGATCTTGCCGTAGCCCCAGATACCCAGGGTCTGGCCGTACAGTCGATCGCCCAGGTTGACCTGCCATTGCCCGGCGTAGAGCGCCTGGATCGCCGGCAGCAGCTGGCGACGCGCCATCAGCAGCAGGCTCCAGGCCAGCTCCGCCGGCGCGATCGGCGAGCCGCGCCCTTCCATCACCGCCACGCCGTGGCGGGTGCAGGCGGCGACATCGATATGCCCGGCGACCTTGCCGGTCTGGCTGATCAGCCTGAGCCGCGGCAGCCGCGCCAGCAGCGCTGCGTCGATGCAGGTGCGCTCGCGGGTCAGCACCAGCGCGTCGGCCTCGGCAAAGCGTTCGGCCAGCCGCGCGGGGTCGCGCTCGGCGTCGTGGTAGAGGCTGACGCGGTGGCCGTCGAGCAGGGCGAAGCAGTCCAGCGAACGGATCACGTTCTGGTAGTCATCGGGAATGACGATATGCATGGGCGCTCCTCGGGTCACGGGCCAGCCGGCCTCACTCGCTGCCCAGCTTGAGCCGGTCGGGCTGGCGCTTCTCGATCGAATATTTCAGCAGCGCGGCACTGCGGAAGACGCCATGGGCGAATTTGCCATAGGGCATGGTCAGGAAGAAGGCCATCACCACGCCCAGGTGCACCGCCAGCAGGATCGCCATGGCGCCGGTGTCGCGGCCGATCAGCAGGGCGAAGCCGGTCAGGCTGATCGCCAGCAGCAGGGCGATGAAGCCGCGGTCCATCGGCCGCTGGGCCACGTCGCCATGGGCCGGGTCGCGGCGGTGGTTGAGCACGAGCAATCCAGCCGGGCCGATCACCAGGCCGATGCCGCCGGCGATGCCGAGCAGCACCGGCAGGCTGAGCACCGGGTACGGCGCCGCGGCACCGAGCAGGTAGTGGTACAGCGTGGCGACGCAGGTGGCGGCGAAGCAGAGCATGAAGCCGTAGAAGGTCAGGTGGTGGAAGCGCCGCCGCCAGAGGGTGAAGCGGTCGCTCTCGTTGTTGCAGCCCTGGCCGTGGCCACCGTCGAGGTACTTGAGCTTGAGCACCGCGCCGGTGGCTTCCAGGGTCGCCGCGCCGGTGGCGATGGCCTCGGCTTCGGCAGGGGTGATGCCCTTCCAGAAACGCCGCACGCCGATACCCAGCGCCAGCACGGCGAAGCCGAAGGCGCCGCCGAACATCAGTGCCAGGGTGTTGTGCGGGAAGATCGTGTAGAAGTCGCCGGCCAGGCGCCCGGGCAACAGGGTGCCGCTGACCAGCAGGGTCAGCAGCAGGAACAGCGCCAGCCCGGCGGCGCTGGCCAGCGCCATGGTCAGGCCGTTGCGCCGGTACAGCGCGCCGAGCGCCGCCGGCCAGGCGTAGTCGGCGTAGGTGTCGACGCGCACCTTGGCCATCGCCTGCGGCACGTTGACGGCGAACTCGTGGGGCGCCGCGTACTGGCAGGCATGCAGGCAGGCGCCGCAGTTGTGGCAGAGGTTGGCCAGGTAGTGGATGTCCGCCTTGGCGAACTCCAGGCGCCGGGTCATGGCCGGGAACACCGCGCAGAAGCCCTCGCAGTAGCGGCAGGCATTGCAGATGTGCATCTGGCGATCGACTTCGGCCTCGGCGACGCTGAGCACCGGGATCAACGGGTAGGCCTCGCCCTGGGCGCCGGCATCCACGGCGATGGGTTCACGCAACTGCATGGTCATGTCCTTCGTTCTCGGCGGAAATGTGATGGCCGGCCGCGGCCGCGGCGCGGGTGCCGGCGATGCGGCCGAACGCGGTGCCGATGCTCATGCCGACCCCGGCGGTGTAGCCCTTGCCGAGCACGTTGCCGGCCATCATCTCGCCGGCGACGAACAGGTTGGCGCAGGGCTTGCCGGCGAAATGCACGGCGGCGTTCTCGTCGGTCTTCAGCCCCAGGTAGGTGAAGGTCACCCCCGGCTTGAGCGCGTAGCCGTAGAACGGCGGCGTATCCAGCGGCCGCGCCCAGTGGGTCTTGGCCGGCTCGACGCCCTCGGTATGGCAGTCGTCCAGGCTGGTGTGGTCGAACTGACCGACCCGGCAGGCGCGGTTGTAGGCCTCGACGGTCTCGACGAAGGCCGCCTCGGGCAGTTCCAGCTTGCGTGCCAGCTCGGCCAGGCTGTTGGCGGTGGTGCCGGGGAAGACCGGCGGCATGAAACGGCCGATGGCCTTCTGGTCGATGATCGAATAGGCGACCTGCCCCGGCTGCTGCGCCACCAGGCGGCCCCAGATGGCGTAGCGTTTGGGCCAGAAATCCTCGCCTTCGTCATAGAAGCGCCGCCCCTCGCGGTTGACCACCACGCCCAGCGACACGCAGTCGATGCGCGTGCAGATGCCGCCGTCGTACAGCGGCGCGCGCGCGTCGATGGCGACCATGTGCGCCTGGGTCGGGTCGCCGATCACGTCGGCACCGGTCTCGAGCAGGCTGCGCAAGAGCACGCCCTGGTTGAAGCGCGTGCCGCGGATCAGGAAGTTGTCGGCCGGCCATTCGCCGCGCTCGTTCTGTCCCCAGGCCTCGCGCAGCCATTCGCGATTGGACTCGAAGCCGCCGGCGGCGAGCACGCAGCTGCGCGCCTCGATGCGCTCGGCCGGCAACGCGCGACCATTCACCTCGCGCGCCGGCACCCGGGCGGCGACGAAGCGGCCGCCGGCCATCTCGATCGACTCGACCGGCGTGTCGTAGCGGACCTGCACGCCGAGCGCCTCGGCGCTGCGGTAGTAGGCGTTGACCAGCGCCTTGCCGCCGCCCATGAAGAAGGCATTGGTGCGCGCCACATGCAGCGCGCCGGACAGCGGCGGCTGGAAATGCACGCCGTGGCGGCGCATCCAGCCGCGACAGGTGGACGAGGCGCGGATGGCGATGCGCGCCAGGCGCTCGTTGGTGATGCCGCCGGTGACGCGCAGCAGGTCCTGCCAGTACTCCTCCTCGGGGTAGGCATCGACCAGCACGTCCTGCGGCGCATCATGCATACAGCGCAAGTTGCGCGTGTGCTGGGAATTGCCGCCGCGCCATTCGCGCGGCGAGGCCTCCAGCAGCAGCACGCTGGCACCGGCCTCGCGGGCCATCAGCGCGGCGCACAGGGCGGCGTTGCCACCCCCCACGACAAGAACATCGATCATCAGCCTCTCCTCACTGGCGAGGAGAGCCGCTCCGGCCTCCCCTCTGGTTGACCACGACTGTAGGGAGCGGGCCGACGGCTCGAAAGGCGGCGGGCGGCAAAGGGTCTTTAGTTTTGCTAAAGGGCGGCGATCAGTCCTGCGCCTCGTAGAGCCGCGCACCCGGCCAGAGGCCCTGGCGCACCAGGTCGCGCGCGACATCGGCGATCACCAGGCGAGCCGCAAGCGCGGCGGGCGACAGCTCCTCCTCGGGCAGCGTCACCAGCAGGTTGCGCCGGGTCACGTGGGCGTCCTCGATCTGCACCACCCGCAGCCCGCATTCGCCCGAATGCGCCGCCGCGGCGCCGGGCTGGATGGTCGCCGCGTAGCCGCCGCGCACGGCCTGCATCAGCAGCGCCAGGCCATCTATCTCCATGACGATGTTCGGCTCGATGCCAGAGCGCTCGAAGGTCGCCATCAGCGTGGTGCGCAGCCCGTGGTGCTGGCTGGGCAGCACCAGCGGCAGCTGCCCGAGGTCAGCCAGGCGCACGCTTTCACCGGTCGGCGCGCCTTCGAGTCTGGAGGAGGTGATGACGAACAGCTGCTCGTCGAGCAAGGGCCGGATGCCCCATTTGCGGCCGCTGTCGGCCTGGAACAGCACGGCGAGGTCGAGCTGGCGGGTGCTCAGCTGGTTGGCCAGGTAGCCGGAGAGCATCTCCACCAGGTGCAGCTGGATATCCGGGTAGCGCTCGCGCATCGCGTCGATCAGCGGCAGGGCGAGCACCGAGGCGGTGGTCGGCGGCAGGCCGACGCTGACGTAGCCGCTCATCCGTCCGCGCTGCGCGGCCTGGATGGCGTTTTCCGCCTGGCGCAGGGTCAGCCGCGCATGGTGCTGGAAGGCGATGCCGGCGCTGGTCAGCACCACGCCGGTGCTGGTGCGGCTGAGCAGGCGGGTGCACAGCTCGCTCTCCAGCTTGCTGATCTGCTGGCTCAGCGCCGAGGTGCCGATGCCCAGTTCCAGCGCGGCCTGGCCGAGGCTCTTGTGCTCCACCGCGGCAAGAAAATAGCGAAGTTGCCTGAGCTCCATGACGGTGCCTGTTCCTGGTCAAGCAGCCGGCCACCCCATGCGACCGCTGCGCCGACACGCAGCGGGGCCGGCAGTCGACGCAGGGTAAGGGAGCCCGCCGGCACTTCCAACCACGCCGCTGCACAAACGAAGAAGGTGCGCATACGCACCTTCCTCATCCCTGGCCGACGGCTACTGTGCCAGGCCGAACTCCGCGGCCAGCGCCTTGTACTGCGCCACCTGCTGGTAGACGTAGGCCTGCAGTTCGTCGCCGGTGAGCGCCAGCGGCTGCAGGTCGCGCTGCTCGCGCAACCTGGCGAACCCGTCGCTGGCCAGCAGGGTGTCGAACTGCTGCTTCCACCAGGCGTAGTCCTCGTCCTTGACCTCAGGCCCGACATAGAAGCCGCGGGCGATCGGCCAGCTGACCTCGAAGCCCTGCTCCTTCGCCGTGGGGATCTTGCCGAGCGCACCGGGCAGGCGCTCGTCGGCCAGCACCGCCAGCACCCGCACCTTGCCGGCGGCCAGCTGCGCGGTGGCCTCGCCGATGCCGCTGGTGATCACCTGCACGTGCCCGCCAAGCAGCGCGGTCATCGGCTCGCCGCCACCCTCGAAGGCGACGTAGCGCAGCTGCTTGGGGTCGACGCCGGCGGCGCGGGCGACCATCGCCGCCTGCATCCAGTCCTGGCTGCCGATGGTGCCGCCGGCGCCAACCACCAGGGCGGTGGGGTCCTTGCGCAGCGCCTCGACCAGGTCGTCGAAGTCCTTCAGCGGAGAATCCTCGCGCACGGTGACCGCGCCATAGTCGGTGCCGATCGCCGCCAGCCAGCGCACCGCCTTCTCGTCGTAGCGACCGAACTTGCCCTGCGCCAGGTTGAGCAGCGAGCCGCTGGACCAGGCGGTGATGGTGCCCGGCTCGCCGGCGCGCTGCGCCACCACCGCGTTGTAGGCCACCGCGCCGATGCCGCCCGGCATGTAGGTCACGCGCATCGGCGCCTGCAGCAGGCCGGCTTCGCGCAGGCCGCCCTGGGCGAGCTTGCAGGTGATGTCGAAACCGCCGCCGGGCTTGGCCGGCGCCAGGCATTCCGGGCGCTTGGGTTCGGCCCACAGCTGGGTGCTGAGCAACAGGCCGGAGGCAACCAGCGTCAGCCGGCCGAGTGCATGTTTCATGGCGTTCTCCTCGAATTCTTGTTCTGGTGGCGGCGCGCCCGGCGTCGACCTCCGCTGCCTGCAGCGCCGGCGATACGCGACAGGACGAACCATAGGGTTCCCGGCCGAGCAACCGAAAGGCCGGCCCGCCACGGGGGTCTTCAGTTTCGCTAAAGAAGCCTGCCGGGCCGGCGCCTTGGCGCTACCAGGGCCGCGGCAAGGCGGGCGCATGCAAATAATCGTCAAGATAAGTTGCCAGGCGGTGCGTTCGGTGACGGCAGAATTGCAGGCCTGGTCGGATTCGTCAGCTATTCCTTACAGATGAGCGACCCGCCACTGCGACATCGCGCCGCAGCAGGCCTCGCCGACGGCATGCGGCGCGGGTTCAAATGGGGCATCCGATAACAACAACATTGCCTCACAGACGCGCCTTGCCGCGTCGGGCCAGGAGGTCAGATGAAAACCACGCGCTACGTCGCCCGCGAGCCGGACGCCACCGGGCACATCCACTACCCCGACAGCGAGCATGCGGTGTGGAACACCCTCATCGAGCGCCAGCTGAAACTGCTGCCGGGGCGCGCCTGCGACGAGTACCTGGACGGCCTCGAGCAGCTCGCCCTGCCGCGCGAGCGCATCCCGCAGCTGGGCGAGATCAACCGCGTGCTCGAACGCGCCACCGGCTGGCAGGTCGCCCGCGTGCCGGCGCTGATTCCCTTCCAGACCTTCTTCGAGCTGCTGGCCAGCAAGCGCTTCCCGGTGGCCACCTTCATCCGCACGCCTGAAGAATTGGACTACCTGCAGGAGCCGGACATCTTCCACGAGATCTTCGGCCACTGCCCGTTGCTGACCAACCCCTGGTTCGCCGAGTTCACCCACACCTACGGCCAGCTGGGCCTGGCGGCGAGCAAGGAGGAACGCGTGTACCTGGCGCGGCTGTACTGGATGACCGTAGAGTTCGGCCTGGTCGACACCCCGGCCGGCCGGCGCATCTACGGCGGCGGCATCCTCTCCTCGCCGAAGGAGACGCTCTACAGCCTGTCCAGCGAACCCGAACAGCAGGCCTTCGACCCGCTGGAGGCGATGCGCACGCCGTATCGCATCGACATCCTGCAGCCGCTGTACTTCGTGCTGCCGGACCTGCACCGGCTGTTCGAACTGGCCGGCCAGGACATCATGGCGCTGGTCCGGCAGGCCATGCGCCTGGGCCTGCACCAGCCGAAGTTTCCACCCAAGGCGGCGTAGGGTGGAAACCGCAACGCGTTTTCCACGCGCCGGTTCGGCTGCCACCAAGCCGTAGGGTGGATGACGCCGCAAGGCTCATCCACCGACCGCAACCCGATCTATCGACAGCGAGGCGGAGCGAACCCGACGCGTGGACAAGCCTGCGGCGTTGTCCACCCTACGGCCTTCCATTCGCCTAGGCTTTCCAATGACCTTCACCCAACAGACCAAAGGGAACGACACCATGACCGCCCTCGCCCAAGCCCAATGCGAAGCCTGCCGCGCCGATGCGCCGAAGGTATCCGACGAAGAACTGGCCGAGCTGATCCGCGAGATTCCCGACTGGAACATCGAGGTACGCGGCGACCACATGGAGCTGGAACGCGTGTTCCTGTTCCGCAATTTCCGCCACGCCCTGGCCTTCACCAACGCGGTCGGCGCCATCGCCGAGGAAGTCGGCCACCATCCGGCCCTGCTCACCGAATGGGGCAAGGTCACCGTGACCTGGTGGAGCCACGAGATGCGCGGCCTGCATCGCAACGACTTCATCATGGCCGCGCGCACCGACCAGCTCGCTGCCAGCGCCGAGGGTCGCAAGTGATGCACTTCGGCCAGATACCCCGCGTGCCCGGCGACCCGATCCTCGGCCTGCTGGATGCCTACCGCGCCGACCCCAACCCGGCCAAGCTCGACCTGGGCGTCGGCGTCTACAAGGACGCCCGCGGGCTGACCCCCATCCCGCGGGCGGTCAAGCTGGCCGAGCAGCGCCTGGTCGACAGCGAAGAGACCAAGAGCTACATCGGCGGCCACGGCGATGCGCAGTTCGGCGCGCAGCTGCTGCGCCTGGTGCTGAGCCCGCGCGCGCTGGCGCTGGCCGAGGAGCGCGCCGGCTGCACCCAGGCGCCCGGCGGCACCGGTGCGCTGCGCCTGGCCGGCGAGTTCATCGCCAAGTGCCTGCCCGGGCGCAGCCTCTGGCTGAGCGACCCGACCTGGCCGATCCATGAAACGCTGTTCGCCGCCGCCGGCGTACCGCTGCGCCACTATCCCTACGTCGGCGCCGACAACCGCCTGGACCGCGACGGCCTGTTCGCCGCGCTGGAGCGCATCCCCAGCGGCGACGTGGTGCTGCTGCACGCCTGCTGCCACAACCCGACCGGCTTCGACCTGAACCACGACGACTGGCTGCGGGTGCTCGACATCGTCCGCAGCCGCGAGCTGCTGCCGCTGTTCGACTTCGCCTACCAGGGCTTTGGCGACGGCCTGGAGGACGACGCCTGGGCGGTGCGGCTGTTCGCCGAAACGCTGCCGGAAGTGCTGGTGACCAGCTCCTGTTCGAAGAACTTCGGCCTCTACCGCGAGCGCACCGGCGGGCTGATCGTCGTCGCCGCCGGCCATGAGCAGCTGCTCGACGTGCGCAGCCAGCTGGCCGCCCTGGCGCGCGGCCTGTGGTCGACGCCGCCGGCGCATGGCGCGGCGGTGGTGGCGACCATCCTGGCCGACGAGCCGCTGCGGCAGATCTGGCAGAACGAGGTGGAAAGCATGCGCCGGCGCATCGCCAGCCTGCGCCAGGGCCTGGTCGAGGCACTGATGCCCTACGGCCTGGCCGGGCGCTTCGCGCACATCGCCGAGCAGCGCGGCATGTTCTCCTACACCGGGCTGAGCGCCGAGCAGGTGCGTCGGCTGCGCGCCGAGCATTCGGTGTACCTGGTCGAAAGCGGCCGCGCCAGCGTCGCCGGGCTGGATGCCGAGCGCCTCGACGCGCTGGCCGCGGCGCTCGCCCGGGTGGTCGCCTGAGCGATCTCGCGCGTACGCAGCAGGCCGTCGCCAGCCCCGCGCCGGGGTTGGCGGGCCGACGTTTGTCCGGGTCTGCGGTCAAGAAAGCGCCGCGGCGACCGACACAGGGAGAAGACTCCAGCGCCGCATGCCTGCTGCCAGGCATCGCGGCCGCCACCCCGAGGACTCCCCATGCCCCGCCCCGCCAGCGACCCGCTCGCTCCTGCCACGTCCTGCGCGGGTTGCCGCAACGGCCAGCCGCTGGATTTCGCCTTCGCCTATGCCTACCAGCCGATCGTCGACATCGGCCGCCGCCAGGTGTTCGCCCATGAGGCACTGGTGCGCGGCCCGGCCGGCGAGCCGGCCGCGAGCGTGCTGGCGCACGTCACCGAGGAAAACCGCTACCGTTTCGACCAGGCCTGCCGGGTCGAGGCGATCCGCACCGCCGCGGCGCTCGACATGCAGAGCCGGCTGTCGATCAACTTCATGCCCAACGCCATCTACCGTCCGGAGCTGTGTATCCGCTCGACGCTGGAGGCCGCGCGCGCGCATGGCTTTCCCATCGAGCAGATCATCTTCGAGACGGTCGAAGGCGAGGAGATCAGCGACGGCAAATGGCTGGCCGAGGTGCTGCGCGAGTACCAGCGCATCGGCTTCCTGACCGCCATCGACGACTTCGGCGCCGGCTTTGCCGGGCTCAATCTGCTCGCCGATTTCCAGCCGGACCTGATCAAGCTGGACATGGACCTGATCCGCGGCATCGACGCCAGCCGCCCGCGGCAGGCCATCGTGCGCGGGGTCGGCGAAATCTGCCGCGAGCTGGACATCCGCCTGATCGCCGAGGGCGTCGAGACCCTCGACGAATACCTCTGCCTGGCCGACCAGGGCATCGGCCTGATGCAGGGCTACCTGTTCGGCAAGCCGCTGCTCGGCGCCTGCACCCGCGCCGAGAGCCTGGCCTGGCCGCAGCTGCCCGGCTGATCAGCCGGCGCGCAGCAACTCCAGCAGCGCCTCGGCGGCAGCCTCGGAAGACGCCGGGTTCTGCCCGGTCACCAGGCGGCCGTCGACCACCACGTAGGACGCCCAGTCCGGCCCCTTGCTGTAGTTGCCGCCGCGCTCCTTGAGCCGGTCCTCGAGCAGGAAGGGCACCACCTCGGTCAGTTCGACCGCCGCTTCCTCGCTGTTGGTGAAGCCGGTCACCGCGCGGCCCTTGACCAGGTATTCGCCATCGGCCCCGCGCACCTCGCCGAGCACCGCCGGCGCATGGCAGACCGCCGCCACCGGCTTGTCGGCGCGGGCGAAGGCCTCGATCAGGGCGATGGAATGGCGGTCGCCAGCCAGGTCCCACAGCGGGCCATGGCCGCCGGGGTAGAACACCGCGTCGTAGTCCCCGGCCGACAGCTCGGCGAGCTTGCGTGTGCTGGCCAGCGCGCGCTGCGCCTCGGCGTCTTCCTTGAAGCGCCGGGTGGCGTCGGTCTGCGCGTCGGGCGCATCGCTCTTGGGGTCCAGCGGCGGCTGCCCGCCCTTGGGCGAGGCCAGGGTGATCTCGGCGCCGGCGTCGCGCAGCACGAAATACGGCGCGGCGAATTCCTCGAGCCAGAAGCCGGTGGGCTTGCCGGTGTCGCCCAGGCGGTCGTGCGAGGTGAGAACGATCAGTACCTTCATGAAAAACCTCCCATGGTCATGTAGCCCTGGGAAGTATGGACCGCAGCCGGCCGCCGCTGCTCCGTGGCGGCCGGACGGACGGGCACTAGATGCGGAAGCTGTCGACCAGTTGCTTGAGGCGCCCGGACTGCTGCTCGAGGTCACCACAGGCGCGCAGGGTGGCTTCCAGGTTCTCCACGCCCTGCTGGTTGAGGGTGTTGATCTCGATGATGTCCATGTTCAGCGACTCGATCACCGCGGTCTGCTCCTCGGTGGCGGTGGCCACCGACTGGTTCATCGCGTCGATCTCGCCGATGCTGCGGGTCACCGCCACCAGCCGCTCGCCGGCCTGGTCGGCGATGCTCACGCTGCTGTCGCTCTGGCGCTGGCTCTCGGTCATGGTGCTCACCGACTGCCGCGCATCGACCTGCAGCTGCTCAATCATCTGCTGGATTTCCTGCGCCGAGCTCTGCGTGCGGTGCGCCAGGTTGCGCACCTCGTCGGCCACCACGGCGAAGCCGCGCCCCGCCTCGCCGGCCCGCGCCGCCTCGATGGCCGCGTTGAGCGCCAGCAGGTTGGTCTGCTCGGAGATACCCTTGATTACCTCGAGGATGTGGCCGATGTCCACGGTCTTGGCGTTGAGCGCCTCGATCTGCCGGCAGGCGTCGCTGATCTTCGCCGACAGCTCGCGCATCGCCGCGATGTTGTGCTCGACTACCTGGCGGCCGTCATCGGCTTCGCCGCTGGCGCCGCTGGCCTGCTGCGAGGCGTCGGCGGCGTTGCGCGCGATCTCCTGGGCGGCGGCGCCGAGCTCGTTGATCGCCGCCGCCACGCTGTTGGTGCGGCTGGCCTGTTCGCCGGAGTTGGCCATCGACGAATGCGAGGCCGAGAGCACGCGGCTGACCAGCGTGTTGACCTGCAGCGTCGCCGAGGAGACTTCGCGGATCGAGCCATGAATGCGCTCGACGAAGCGGTTGAACGCCGCCGCCAGCTGGCCGAACTCGTCGTTGGACTGCACCGCCAGGCGCCGGGTCAGGTCGCCCTCGCCCTCGGCGATGTTGGCCATGGCGCGGCCCATGTCGGTCAGCGGGCGCATCAGCACGCGGATCAGCATGCCCAGCAGGGCGATGATGAAGGCCACCGCCACCAGGGTGGCGACGAACGCCGAGGCGCGGAAGCTGGCCAGGCTGGCGTAGGCCTTGTCGCGGTCGATGGAGACGCCGACGTACCACTTCACCGAGGGCAGGCCCTCGACCGGGCTGAAGGCGAGGATGCGCCGGCTATCGCCGAGACTGGCCTCGGCGAAGCGGCTGGTCAGGCTCGGGGTATCCTGCGGGTAGAGCTCGCCGAGGGTCTTGTTGACCTTGCCTGCCTCGGGGTGCACGAGGATCTTGCCGTCGGCGCTGATCAGGAAGGCGTGGCCCATGCCGTTGAAGTCCAGCGCGTTGATGATCCTGACCAGGGTGTCGAGCGCCAGGTCGCCGCCGACCACGCCGAGGGTCTGCCCGGCGCGCTGCACCGGCGTGGCGATGGTCATGATCAGGCCGCCGGAGGCTGCATCGACATAGGGTTCGGTGAGCGTCGAGCCGCCGGCGGCGAGGGCATCGCGGTACCACGGGCGGGTGCGCGCATCGTAGTCGGCCGGCATGTCTTCCTGCGGGCGCATGACGAAGGCGCCGTCCTCGGTGCCGACATAGGCGAACATGAACGACGAGGCCAGCGCCTTCTGTTCGAGCAGGCGGCTGACGCTGGCCGGCTCGCTGTCGTTGGCGATCGACTGTGCGGCACCTTCGACCAGCAGGATGCGCCCGCTCAGCCAGTTCTGGATGTTGCCGGCGGTGACCTGGCCCATCTCGTCGAGGTAGCTCTGCAGGTTGGCGCGGATGGCGTTGCGTTGCAGGTAGTCGTTGTAGAGGGTGAACAGCGCAAAGGCGGCGATCACCACCAGCGCGGCGGCCAGCAATATCTTGTGGCTGAACTTGAGCGACTTGGGCATTGGGCGGATGTCCGGAATGGCTGAACGGGTGATCGCTCCCTGCGCTCGGTGCATTCCATTGATCTTGGTCAATATTTCGGCCGCTTGGTCAGGAACTTGAGCCTCTGCCGCGCAACGAAAAACGCCAGCCTCGCGGCTGGCGTCTGGACTGTGGCCCCGGCGACCGGACTCAGCGCCCGGCCAGCACCGGCATCTGCCGACAGCGGCGCAGGCCCTCGCCGACGATGGTCAGCGCGGCGATGGCGCTGGCGATCCAGTACCAGCGCTCGAGCGGGTCGAAGCCCAGCCAGCCGAGCGCATGCAGGAACACCATGAGGATCAGCACCGGGCTGACGTAGCGCACCATGAACAGCCACAGCGCATGGCCGGCCGGCGACAGCCCCAGCTCGTCGCGCAGGATCTCGCCGCGCAGGCAGTAGCCGGCCAGCACCGCCATGAAGATCCCGCCCAGCGGCATCATCCAGCGCGAGGTCAGGTAGTCCAGCGCGTCGAACAGTGTGCTGCCGAACAGCTTCCACTCGGCGCCGACGTTGAACGAGAGCATCGCCAACAGGCTGATGACCAGCAGCACCGTACCCGAGCCAATGGCCGCCTTGACCCGGCTGATGCCGTGCTTCTCGTTGAGGTAGGCGACGGTCGCCTCGATCATCGAGATCGCCGAGGACAGCGCGGCGACCGAGACCATGGCGAAGAACAGCACGCCGAACAGGGTGCCGAACGGCATCTGCTGGAAGGCCAGCGGCAGGCTCATGAAGATCAGCCCCGGGCCGGCGCTCGGGCTCATGCCGTTGGCGAAGATCACCGGGAAGATCGCCAGCCCCGCCAGCAGCGCCACGCAGGTATCGGCGATCGCCACCATGAAGGTGGTCCGAGCGATGGACTGGCCATCCGGCAGGTAGGAGCCGTAGGTGAGGATCGCGCCGGAGGCCAGGCTCAGGGTGAAGAAGGCATGCCCGAGCGCCGCCAGCAGCGCCTCGCCGGTGATCTTCGAGGTGTCGAAGCTGAACAGGAAGGCGAAGCCCTCGTCGAAGCCGCCGCTGGTCAGGCCATAGCCGACCAGCACCAAGAGCATCACCGCCAGCCCCGGCATCATCCAGCGGAAGGCGCGCTCGACCCCGGCCTGCACGCCGCGACCGACGATCGCCAGGGTCAGCAGCGCCACCAGCACGCTCCAGCCGCCGAGCGCCCAGGGGTTGGCGTTGTGCGCCTCGAAGGTCTGCGCCAGGCCCTCGACGCTGGTCGCCGCCAGCGAGCCGTCGAGCATCTTGACCGTGTAGGCGAAGGCCCAGCCGGCCACCACCACGTAGAAGCAGAGGATCATGAAGCCGGCCAGCATGGCCATGCCGCCGACCAGCTTCCAGGCCGGGTTGCCGTCGTTCTCGCGCACCACCCGGGCGATGGCGTCGATGGGGCTGCCGCGGCCGCGGCGGCCGATGGCGATCTCGGTCATCATCACCGGGATGCCGACCGCGAGGATGCACGCCAGGTACATCAGCACGAAGGCGCCGCCGCCGTACTCGCCGGTGATGTAGGGGAATTTCCAGATATTGCCCAGGCCGACCGCCGAGCCGGTCGCGGCAAGGATGAAGCCCCAGCGGGACAGCCAGAGGTTCTTGGGTTTTTCACGGGTCATGCGTCACCTGCTTGTTTTTATCGTGACGGATCGAACCCGCCGCGCTTGTGACGCAGCGGAATGGCACGCAAGGTTGGGGTAGTCAGCCAGCGTCGGGTTGCACCTCCGGGGCGGCGTTGGCGAACGCCTCCAGCGCCTCGCAGCGGGCAACGCGCGCGAGGATACGTGGATAGGCGTCCAATGGGCAGTCGAAACGACGGGCGTTGTACACCTGCGGCACCAGGCAGGCTTCGAGGTAGCCGGGGCGCTGGCCCAGCGACAGCTCGTCGCCGAAGGCTTCCAGCCCCTGCTCCACCGCCGCCAGGCCGAGGGCGACCCAGTGGCGGTACCAGGCATTCTTCGCCTCGTCGTCGACGCCGAGTTCGCCGGACAGGTACTTGAGCACGCGCAGGTTGTTCAGCGGGTGGATGTCGCAGGCGATGTGCAGCGCCAGCGCGCGCACCTGGGCGCGGCGCACCGGATCGTCCGGCAGCAGCGCCGGCACCGGGAACACCTCGTCGAGGTACTCGAGGATCGCCAGCGACTGGCCGATGCGCGCGCCGCCATTGACCTCGTCGACCAGCAGCGGCACCAGCCCCTGCGGGTTGAGCACGAGGTAGTCGGCGCCATGCTGCTGGCCGCCGTCCTTGACCAGATGCACCGGCACCTGGCGATAGGCCAGACCCTTGAGGTTCAGCGCGATGCGCACCCGATAGGCGGCGCTGGAGCGCCAGTAGGAATAGAGCGTCAGCATTTCGGCTCCCTCGCAAGATGGAAAGCCGCGAAGCGGTTTCCACCGGATATCCGTTGGCCCCGGTGGAAGTGAAAAACGGCAGCCGCCCTAGCCTTCATATTTCTCCACCGCCTGGTCGATGGCGCCGAAGACGCTCTGCCCGCTGGCGTCGAACATCTCGATGCGCACCCGGTCGCCGAAGCGCAGGAACGGCGTCTGCGCCTCGCCGTGCTCGATCACCTCGAGCATGCGCTTCTCCGCCAGGCAGGAGGAGCCAGCGCTGCGGTCGTAGTTCGACACCGTGCCCGAGCCGATGATGGTGCCGGCGCCCAGCGGCCGGGTGCGCGCGGCGTGGGCGACCAGGGTCGGGAAGTTGAAGGTCATGTCGGTGCCGGCATCCGGTTGGCCGAACAGCGCGCCGTTGATGTGCGAGACCAGCGGGCGATGGACCTTGCCGTCCTTCCAGGCATCGCCCAGCTCGTCCGGGGTCACCGCCACCGGCGAGAAGCTCGACGACGGCTTGCTCTGGTAGAAGCCGAAGCCCTTGGCCAGCTCGGCGGGGATCAGGTTGCGCAGCGACACGTCGTTGACCAGCATCAGCAGCCGGATGTGCGCGGCGGCCTCGGCTGGCGTCGCGCCCATCGGCACGTCGTCGGTGATCACCGCCAGCTCGCCTTCAAGGTCGATGCCCCAGGCCTCGTCGGCCAGGCGGATCGGGCTGTGCGGCGGGATGAAGGCATCGGCACCGCCCTGGTACATCAGCGGGTCGTGCCAGAAGGATTCCGGCATCTCGGCGCCACGCGCCTTGCGTACCAGCTCGACGTGGTTGACGTAGGCGCTGCCGTCGGCCCAGTGGTAGGCACGCGGCAGCGGGCTGTGGCAGGCGGCCTGGTCGAAGGCGAAGGCACCCGCCTCCAGGCCGTCGTTGAGGCGCTGGTAGACCGCCTCAAGCCTGGGCCGGGTCGCGGCCCAGTCGTCCAGCGCGGCCTGCAGGGTAGCGGCGATCTGCGGCACGCGCACGGCGCGGGTCAGGTCGCGGGAGACCACGACAAGAACGCCGTCGCGGCCCTGGTTCAGTGATGCGAGTTTCATGGTCAAACCTCGTGGGGAGTCGCGCGGCCGCCTAGGCGGTGCGCCCCTTGGCAATCAGCTATCGGCGCAGGCCGCAGGGTACGCGCGGCGCGCCCTGCAGCGAGGCGCATCATGGTTACTCGGAGATCACGCCACGGCGCAGCTGGTCTTCCTCGATGGATTCGAACAGCGCCTTGAAATTGCCCTCGCCGAAGCCCTGGTTGCCCTTGCGCTGGATGATCTCGAAGAAGATCGGGCCGATCACCGTGTTGGTGAAGATCTGCAGGAGGATGCCGTCATCGCCGGGCGTACCGACGCCCGGCGCTCCGTCGATCAGCAGGTTCAGCTCGCGCAGCTGGTCCAGCGGTTCGCCATGCCCGGCGACGCGGCTGTCGACCTTCTCGTAGTAGGTGTCCGGGGTGGTCATGAAGTCCACGCCGTTGGCACGCAGCTGGCGGACCGTCTCGTAGATATCGTCGGTAGACAGCGCGATGTGCTGGATGCCCTCGCCGTGGTACTCGCGGATGAATTCCTCGATCTGCGACTTGTCGTCGGCCGACTCGTTGATCGGGATGCGGATCTTGCCGCAGGGCGCGGTCATGGCGCGGGAGAACAGGCCGGTGAGCTTGCCCTCGATGTCGAAGTAGCGGATCTCGCGGAAGTTGGCGATGCGCTCGTAGAAGCCGGACCAGACGTCCATCTGCCCGCGGCGCACGTTGTGGGTCAGGTGGTCGATGCACATGAGGCCGACGGCGTTGTCGTTCGGCGAACGGCCTTCGATGAACTCGAAGTCGACGTCGTAGATGCTCTTGTCGCCGTAGCGATCGACCAGATACAGCAGCGAGCCGCCGATGCCTTCGACGCAGGGGATGTTCAGCTCGCCGAAGTTGGCGTGGCTGCCGACCAGCCTGGCGCCCTGGGACTCGACGTAGGCGGCGGCCTGGGCGGCATTCTTCACCCGGAAGGCCATGGCGCAGGCGCTCGGCCCGTGCTTTTCGGCGAACTCGTGGACGTGGCCGCTGGGGCTGCCATTGAGCACGATGTTGATGTCGTGCTGCTGGAACAGCCAGACATCCTTGGAACGGTGCCTGGCGGTCTCGGTAAAGCCCATCTGGGTGAACAGCGTGCGCAGCTGCTGGATGCCTTCGGCGTTCGGCGCGGTGAATTCGACGAACTCGAAGCCGTCGGTGCCGATGGGGTTGTGCTGCTCGATCTTGGTCACGGCGTTCATCTCGCCTCCTGGTTCTTGTTATCGGTTGGCAGGGGTCCGCAGACGCCCTGCACGCATGGCTGGGGCCATGACAAACCAGCGCAGGCGGCGAAACAAGCGGCCTCAGGGCCTGGCCGGCGGGCCCGCCGACGCTGGCGGCGTCAGCTTTTCCTTACACCGCGCCGGCCGGGGCCCGGCGCGTCCATTTCGCTTTCCAGGCGTAACGAAAAGCTGACAACGCCCTGCGACAAGCTGCCGCACAGCCACGCACGAAGTGGCCGAAACGAGATGGGCCGAAGCCCACCCTACAAAGGGGCTGCTGCCAGCCCGCCCCTGCAGGGTGGGCTTCAGCCCACCAAGGCCCTGTCCTCCAGGGCCATCCAGGCGTCCGTTAGAGCACGCCGACCAGATTGAGGAACACCAGCACGATGGCCACCGGGGTGCCGTAGCGCAGCAGGTTCCACCACAGGCCGAACCAGCCCGGGCGGGCGATGCCGATGGCCTCGTGCACCAGCTCGCGGCGCAGCACCCAGCCGGTGAACAGCACCGTGCCGAGGCCGCCGAGGGGCATCAGCCAGTTGGCGGTGAGGTAGTCCATGGTGTCGAACACGGTGCGGCCGAACAGCTGGTACTCGGCCCAGTGGTTGAACGACAGCAGGCAGGCCGTGCCCATCAGGGCGAGCAGTGCGCCGGTCAGCAGCACCGCGCGGCCGCGGCGCAGGCCGAAGCGCTCGGTCAGCCAGGCGATCCCAGGTTCCGAGAGCGAGATGGTCGAGGTCACCGCGGCCAGCACCAGCATGACGAAGAACAGCCCGCCGACCAGTTGGCCGAGCGGCATCTGGCCGAAGGCGATCGGCAGGGTGACGAAGATCAGCCCCGGCCCGGCGCCCGGCTCCAGGCCGTTGGCGAACACCAGCGGGAAGATCGCCAGCCCGGCGAGCAGCGCCACCACCGTATCGGCCAGCGCCACCAACAGCGAGGTACGCGCGATCGAAGTGCCCTCCGGCAGGTAGGAGCCGTAGGCCATCATCGCCCCGCAGCCCAGGCTGAGGGTGAAGAAGGCATGGCCCAGGGCAAGCAGCACGCCCTCGGCGCTCAGCTGGGAGAAATCCGGCACGAACAGAAAGCGCAGCGCGGCGGCGAAGTCGCCGGCCACCGCGGCATAGCCGACCAGCCCCAGCAGCAGCACGAACAGCCCCGGCATCAGCAGGCGCAGCGCACGCTCCAGGCCGTCGCGCACGCCGAGGCCGACGATCAGCAGGGTCACCGCCAGCACCAGCAGGCCGGACAGCGCGAGGCGCCCGGGATCGGCCAGCAGGCCGTCGAACAGCGCGCCGCTGGCCTGGCCGTCGACTCCGCTGAAGGCGCCACTCAGGGCGGTCGGCACATAGGCCAGCGCCCAGCCGGCCACCACCAGGTAGAAGCCGAGGATCAGGAAACCGGTGAAGGCGCCGAGCCAGCCGACCTTGCGCCAGTGGCGGCTGGCGCCGGCCTCCTCGGCCAGCCGGCCGACCGCGCCGGCGGGGTTCTGCCGGCCGCGGCGGCCGATCATCACCTCGGCCATCAGCAGCGGGATGCCGATGGTCAGGATGCAGGCCACGTAGACCAGCACGAAGGCACCGCCGCCGTTGGCGCCGGTGATGTAGGGGAATTTCCAGATATTGCCCAGCCCCACGGCCGAGCCGGTGGCGGCGAGGAAGAACACCCAGCGCGAGGACCACAGGCCTCGGGCGGCGGACGGACGGACGGCAGCGGACGCGCCGGCGAAGCTGCCGGCGGCAAGACGGGTTGGTTCGGTCATTGCGGTTTCCTGCTTGTTGTTTTTGTCAGGTCTGGCGAAGTGACAGAAGACGGGCGGCGCCTGGGCCGCCCGTGCGGATCAGGCGTGCAGCCTGAGGGCGGGCGGCTCGTGGCCGCTTTCCAGGCGCTCGAGCGCCAGGCGGTCGGCGATCACCGAGGTCGGCTCGCCGCTGGCGGCGGCGCGGGTGAAGATCTCCTGCAGGGTGTCGCCGATGGCGTGCACGTGGCTGTCGATCTGCGCCGCGCTGCCACCGATGCGCTGGTAGTAGACGTCGATGATGCCGCCGGCGTTGATCGCGTAGTCCGGCGCGTACAGCTGGTTGCGCCGCTGCAGCTCGGCGCCGATCTCGGCGGTGGCCAGCTGGTTGTTGGCGGCGCCGGCGATCACCGGTGCGCGCAGCACCTCGAGGGTCTGCTCGTTGAGGATGGCGCCCATGGCGCAGGGCGCGAAAACGTCCACGTCCAGGCCGTAGATGTCCTGCGGGCGAACCACGTTGGCGCCCAGCTCGTCCATCGCCTGGCGCACGTTGGCATCGAAGATGTCGGCGATCCAGAGTTCGGCGCCGGCCGCCTTCAGGTGCCGCGCCAGCCCCAGGCCGACATGCCCGACGCCCTGGATCGCCACCTTCAGCCCGCTGAGGTCGTCGCGGCCGAGGCGATGGCGCACCGCGGCCTTGAGCCCGACGAACACGCCGAGCGCGGTGGATGGCGATGGGTCGCCGCTGGCGATGCTGCCGTCGAGGGTGGCACGCGGCGTGGCGCCGACCACATGGCGGGTGCGCTGGGCGAAGGCCTGCATCTCGGCATCGCCGGTGCCCGAGTCGGCGGCGGTGATGTAGCGCCCGCCGAGGCTGTCGACGAAGTCGCCCATGGCGTGCAGCAACGCCTGGCTCTTGCCGGTGTGCGGGTCGCCGATGATCACCGCCTTGCCGCCGCCGAGCTTGAGCCCGGCCAGCGAGGATTTCAGCGTCATCCCGCGCGACAGGCGCAGCACGTCGCGCAGGGCATCGTCGTCGTTGGCGTAGGGGAACATCCGGCAGCCGCCCAGCGCAGGGCCCAGGCGCGTGTCGTGGATGGCGATGATGGCCCTGAGCCCCGAAGCCTTGTCGTGGCAGAAGACCACCTGTTCGTGATGATCGAAGTCGGGGTGCGCGAAAACGGACATTTTGAGTACCTCGTTCCTGTGGGTCTGGCGCCCTGTTCTGGACAGGGCCTTCTTGTCGGTATCGCCGGGAACATGCGCCCGGTGTGTTCATCTGGCCTTGGGCGGTTCGGAGCCGACGCCCTGGCGGTGGCTTCAGCCCAGCGGGACGCAGCCGAAGCGCTCAATTGGGTGGGCTGAAGCCCACCCCGCGCGGGTGCCTCCCGCAGGTTCCTTCGCGGCCAAGGCCGCTTCCACGATGCTCCTGCAAGCCGTGGGAGCGGTCTCGACCGCGAACCCCACCCCGCTACGCCGCCGGCTGGAACAGCCGCACGCTCTGCACCTCGTCGCCCTTGGCCAGCTGCTCGCGGAGCAACTTCTCCTGCTGGCGGGCCTTGGCGATGGAGCGCTCCTTCACCGGGCCGTAGCCGCGGATCTGCTCCGGCAGCGCGGCGATGGCCACGGCGGTGCGGTAGTTGGTCGGCTTGAGCTGGGCCAGCAGCTCGTCGACGGTCTTCTCGTACTCGGCGATCAGCTGGCGCTCGACGCGGCGGTCGTGGCCGTAGCCGAACGGATCGAATGGCGTGCCACGCAGGAAGCGCAGCTTGGCCAGCACGCCGAAAGCGTCGAGCATCCACGGGCCGAACTCGCGCTTGCGCGGCTCGCCGGTCTTCGGATCGGGCTTGCTCAGCCAGGCCGGCGCCAGGTGGAACTGCAGCTTGTAGTCGCCCTCGAACTGCGCTTCGAGCTGCTGGCGGAACTCCGGCTCGCTGTAGAGCCGCGCCACCTCGTACTCGTCCTTGTAGGCCAGCAGCTTGAAGTAGTAGCGGGCGACGGCCTTGGACAGCGCCAGGTCGTCCGCCGTATCGGCCTCGCGCACGCGCTCGACCAGTTGGCGATAACGGCGCGCCAGGGCGGCGTTCTGGTAGCGGGTGAGGAAGTCCACGCGCCAGTCGACGATCTCTTCCAGAGTCTTGCAGACTGGCTCGGCGGCCTCGGCCGGGCGCGCCAGTTGCTCCACCGCTTCACGCTCCAGCACCGCGCGACGGCCCCAGCGGAAGGCCTGCAGATTCAGCTTGGCGGCAACGCCATTGAGCTCGATGGCCTTCTCGATCGCCTCGGCGCTGATCGGCAAGAGCCCCTGCTGATAGGCGAAGCCGAGCAGGAACAGGTTGGTGGCGATGCTGTCGCCCAAGAGCCGCGTGGCCAGGCGGGTGGCGTCGACGAAATGGGTCTTGTCGGCGCCGACCGCGTCGCTGATCGCCCGGCGCATGGCCGCGCCGGGGACCTGGGCATCGGGGTTGCGGGTGAACTCGGCGGTGGCCGATTCGTGGCTGTTCACCACGGCATTGCTGATCTGCTCGTTGAGCCGGGTCAGCGATTCATCGCCCGCCGCGACCACCAGGTCGCAGCCCAGCAGCAGGTCGGCCTCGCCGGCGGCGATGCGCACCGCGTAGATGTCGCTCTGCCTGGCGGCGATGCGCACGTGGGTGGTCACCGGGCCGAATTTCTGCGCGAGACCCGCCTGGTCGAGCACGGTGCAGCCCTTGCCTTCCAGGTGCGCAGCCATGCCGAGCAGCGCGCCGAGGGTGGTCACGCCGCTGCCGCCAACGCCGGGGATCAGCACGTTCCATGGCCGCTCCAGCGACGGGTGCCGCGGCTCGGGCAGCGCGCCGGCCTCGATGCCATGGCCGACCGCCTCCGGCTTGCGCAGCCCGCCGCCGTGCACGGTGACGAAGCTCGGGCAGAAGCCCTCGACGCAGGAGAAGTCCTTGTTGCAGGCGTTCTGGTCGATCTCGCGCTTGCGCCCCAGTTCGGTCTCCAGCGGCAGCACCGACAGGCAGTTGGACTTCTCGCCGCAATCGCCGCAGCCCTCGCATACCGCCGGGTTGATGAAGGCGCGCTTGGCCGGGTCTTCCAGCTTGCCGCGCTTGCGCCGGCGGCGCTTCTCGGTGGCGCAGGTCTGGTCGTAGATGATCACCGAGACGCCCTTGAACTCACGCAGCTCACGCTGCACGGCGTCCAACTCGCGGCGATGGTGGAAGCTGGTGATCGGCGCGAAGCCGTCGCGGCTCGGGTACTTGTCCGGCTCGTCGCTGACCAGCGCGATGCGCCGGACGCCCTCGTCGGCGATCTGCCGGCTGAGCTGGTCGACGCGCAGCTCGCCGTCGATCGGCTGGCCGCCGGTCATGGCCACGGCGTCGTTGTAGAGCACCTTGTAGGTGATGTTGACGCCCGCCGCCACGGCGGCGCGGATCGCCAGGCTGCCGGAGTGGAAGTAGGTGCCGTCGCCGAGGTTCTGGAACATGTGCGGGGTGTCGGTGAACGGCGCCTGGCCGATCCAGTTGACGCCCTCGCCGCCCATCTGGGTGAAGGTCTCGGTACGCCGGTCCATCCACTGCACCATGTAGTGACAGCCGATACCGGCCGAGGCGCGACTGCCCTCGGGCACCTTGGTCGAGGTGTTGTGCGGGCAGCCGGAACAGTAGTGCGGGGTGCGCACGGTGCTGTAGCTGCGCGCGGCCAGGGCCTTCTCCTTGGCGTCGAGGAAGGCCAGGCGGGTCTGGATGCTGTCGCTGGTGTAGATCGGCGCGAGGCGCTTGGCGATCACCCGGGCGATCATCGCCGGGGTCAGCTCGGAGAGGTTCGGCAGCAGCGAGTTGCCCTGCTCGTCGAACTCGCCGACCACCCGCGGGCGCTTGCTGACCGGCCAGTTGTAGAGCTGCCCGGTGAGCTGGTCCTCGATGATGCTGCGCTTCTCCTCGACCACCAGGATCTCGTCCAGCCCCTGGGCGAACTCGTGCACCGAGACCGGCTCCAGCGGCCAGCTCATGCCGACCTTGAGCACCCGCAGGCCGACCTGCGCGCACAGCGCTTCGTCGAGGCCGAGGTCATCCAGCGCCTGGCGCACGTCGAGATAGGACTTGCCGGTGGTGATTATCCCTAAGCGCGGATTCGGCGAATCGAGCATCACCCGGTTCAGGTTGTTGGCCCGGGCGAAGGCGCGCGCGGCGTAGATCTTGTACAGGTTGAGGCGCTTTTCCTGAGCCAGCGGCGGGTCCGGCCAGCGGATGTGCACGCCGTCCTCGGGCAGCTCGAAGTCCTCGGGGATGCGCGTCTCGACGCGCAGCGGGTCGACTTCCACCACGGCGGAGGAGTCGACGTTCTCGGCGATGGTCTTCAGCGCCACCCAGCAGCCGGAGTAGCGCGACAGCTCCCAGCCGATGATGCCGTAGTCGAGGATTTCCTGGACGTTGGCCGGATTCAGCACCGGAATCGAGGCGGCGATGAAGGCATGCTCGCTCTGGTGCGGCAGCGTCGAGGACTTGCAGCCATGGTCGTCACCGGCCAGCAGCAGCACACCGCCGTGCGCGGAGACGCCGGCCGCGTTGCCGTGCTTGAACACGTCGCCGGCACGGTCGACGCCCGGCCCCTTGCCGTACCACATGGCGAACACGCCGTCGTATCGGGCGCCCGGGAACAGGTTGGTCTGCTGGCTGCCCCACACGGCGGTGGCGGCCAACTCTTCGTTGACCCCCGGCTGGAAGTGGATGGCGTTCTGCTTGAGGTAGTCGCGGGCTTCCCAGAGGCTCTTGTCCAGCCCGCCCAGCGGCGAGCCGCGGTAGCCGGAGATGAAGCCGCCGGTGTTCAGGCCGCGGGCCTGGTCACGCTGATGCTGCAGCATCGGCAGGCGGGTCAGGGCCTGGGTACCGGTGAGGTACAGGTGCCCTGTTGCAAGGCGGTACTTGTCGTCCAGACGGATCTCGGCCAGAGACATGGGGCGCTCCTAATTTGTTGTTATCGGAGTCAGGGTGGTCGCGCTCGGCGCCACCCGCCTTTTCGCGGCAGGGGATCGCCCCGCCGACACTTGTTTACAGTCTGGCCGTGACGAACGGAGATTTTCTTTCTACTTTTGCGCTAGAACCGCATTCGCTTGCATGAACGATGCGCCGACAACAACAAAACCGGAATGAACATGCAGACCCCGCTGAGTACCGTCGATCGCAAGATCCTTCGCCTGCTGCAACACAACGCTGACCTGTCGGCCGCCGAGATCGCCGAAAAGGTCGAGCTCTCGCAGTCGCCCTGCTGGCGACGCATCCACCGCATGCAGGAAGAGGGGCTGATCGAGCGCAAGGTCGCCCTGCTCAACCCGAAGAAGCTCGGGCTGAACATGACGGTGTTCGTCAACATCAAGCTCTCGGCCCATGGGCGCAGCAACCTCGACGAATTCGAGCAGGCGGTGGTCGGCTACCCCGAGGTGCTCGAGTGCCACACCATGGCCGGCGAGTCGGACTACCTACTCAAGGTGGTCGCGAGGGACATCGACAGCTATGAACGCTTCCTGCGCGACCAGCTGCTGCAGCGCCCGCACGTACAGGAAGCGCATTCGCACATCGCCATGAGCGAGGTGAAGCGGACCACGGAGTTGCCGCTGGACTAAGGGGTCAGTGGTTCGCGAGGCCGCCGTAGGGTGGGCTTTAGCCCCCCGCAAGCCACGGCGTACTGGCTGGTGGGCTGAAGCCCACCCTACGGATCGCTGCAACCCACCGCTCTCACCGCACGTAGGGTGGAAAACGGCCAACGGCCTTTTCCACGCGTCCGCCAGGATCCTGCGCCGGCATCCACCGAGCGGCGCGCCGCTACTCCCTCGGCAACCCTTCCACCCATGCGCCGGGGTCGATGGCGTGCTCGGCGAACCAGCCCTGGTTGACCTCCAGCGCATAGCGCGCCGGTTCTTTCGAGCAACGGATCTCGCTGCTCAGCGGCTCGAGATCGATCAGCTCGAGGATCTGCCCGGCGTCATCGACGAACGCCGCCGACAGCGGCAGCGGCGTGTTGCGCATCCACAGGCAATGCCGCCCGGGGCGCTCGAAGCGCAGCAGCATCCCCCCGTCGGCCGCCAGCTCGCGGCGCTCCATCAGCCCGCGGGCGCGTGCAAGGTCGCTGGCGGCCAGTTCCACCCATAGCGATGCCCCCTCGATGCACAGCGCCAAGCCGTCCTCCTGCGCCAGCGCAGGCGGCAGGCGCCAGAGCAGAGCGGTCGAGACGATCAGCGAAACCAGTGCGCGCATGCCATGAACCTTTGACGAATCCGGGGGAGCGGCGATCCTCGCGTCGCACTTCTTAAGCGAAGCGGGCACCCCCGCCATGGTCAAGAACGACCATCGAGGACCGCATGATGCGCAAAGAATAACCGCCACCAGCGCCTCCTGGCGCCGTGCTTGCAGCCCTCGCCGCTCACTTCCTCCTGCCGGCGCTGCCGGGTATTGCCGGGCACGGCGCGCGTGACATCATGGGCGACCGCCTGCCGCCCCGGGCCTTCGCCGGCCGGTGCATTTCCTTCAACCGCCCTTCTGCCGGGCGCACGGAGCCGCATGGACCACAACCTCAAGGACTACCCGCACATCCGCCAGCTGGCGATCCGCTCGCTGTTCGAGATCTTCGAGCATTCCAGCGAAGGCACCATCATCGTCGACCGTGACGCCAACATCGTCTGGATCAACGAACGCTATGCGCGCCGCTTCGGCCTCGACAGCCCCGAGCAGGCGATCGGCAAGCCCTGCGAGACGGTGATCCCCGGCAGCCTGCTGCGCGAGGTGGTCAGCACCGGCAAGCCGATGCTGCTGGACATGCTCGACACGCCGGACAGCCCCGTGGTGGTCATGCGCCTGCCGGTACACGACGACGACGGGCAGATCATCGGCGCCATCGGCTTCGCCCTGTTCGACGAGTTGCGCGCGCTGTCGCCGCTGCTGACCCGCTACCAGCGCATGCAGGAGGAGCTGGCCTCGACCCGCTCGCTGCTGCGCGCGCGCCAGGCCAAGTACAGCTTCGCCCACTTCATCGGCACCAGCGCCCAGAGCCTGGAGGTCAAGCGCCACGCCCGGCGCAGCGCCACGGTGGAATCGCCGGTGCTGCTGCTCGGCGAGACCGGCACCGGCAAGGAGCTGCTCGCGCACGCCATCCATGCCGCCTCGCCGCGGGCGAACAAGCCGTTCGTCAGCATCAACGCGGCGGCGATTCCCGAGAGCCTGCTGGAGGCCGAATTCTTCGGCACCGCGCCGGGCGCCTTCACCGGCGCCACGCGCAAGGGCCGCCCGGGCAAGCTGCAGATCGCCCAGGGCGGCACGCTGTTCCTCGACGAGATCGGCGACATGCCGCTGGCACTGCAGAGCAAGCTGCTGCGCGTGCTGCAGGAGAAGGAGTTCGAGCCGGTCGGCTCCGACGAGATGCTGCAGAGCGACGTGCGCCTGATCGCCGCGACCTCCATCGATCTGGAACAGGCGGTCGCCCGCGGCAGCTTCCGCGCCGACCTCTACTACCGCATCAACGTGCTGCCGATCCGCGTGCCGCCGCTGCGCGAGCGCCTGGCCGACCTGCCGGCGCTGTGCGAGGCGATCCTCGACGAGCTGCCCGGCGACCACGGGCTGCACCCGGCCGGCCTCGCCCTGCTCGCCCGCCACGCCTGGCCGGGCAACATCCGCGAACTGCGCAACGTGCTCGAGCGCGCCGCGCTGCACGCCGATGCCGCCGAGCTGGGCGAGGCGGACATCCGCCGAGCCATCGGCACGCTGCAACCGCTGGACATCGCCCCGGGCGTGGCGAGCGCGGCGCCGGTCGGCGATTTCCAGCAGGCGCGCATGGCCTTCGAGCGCGAGCTGATCGCCAGCGCCCTGGTGCAGCACGACGGCAACGTGGTCGCGGCGGCCCGCGCGCTCGGCCTCGGCCGCTCGACGCTGTACCGCAAGATGGCCGAGCTCGGCCTCGGCAGCTGAACACAGCGCTACGCCGAACCAGCCCTGCCCCGTCGGCGTGCGCGGCGCGCCGTCACCCACTCCCGCAGGGTGCGCCATGCGCACCATAGAGCCGCCGCGATAGCCCGATCCAAGCCGTCACCGGGGCCGCGACGATGCCGGTTCATGACATGGAACAAGCACGGCCGCGAAAAACACGCCGTGCCGCTTGGCAAGCCGTTGCGCTGGCGTTACATAGCAGCGAAGCCTTCGCTGCCGGGCCGGCGTTCGGCGCAACGGCAGGCCACCCGGCGCCATGCCGCTGGACGACGATCCAGGCCGGCCGGCGCGTTGCGCTCCGTCTGCGCCACCACGCGGCCGCGCCGAAACCGCAAGGGACCTTTGCCATGACCAGCCTTTCCAACCAGACCCCGAGCGCCAGCTTGCAACCCGTGCACCTGGCGCTGCGGCGGGTCGCCATCGACACCTACCGCGAGAACGTCGCCTACCTGCACCGCGATTGCGCGGCCTGCCGTGCCGAGGGTTTCCAGGCGCTGGCCAAGGTCGAGGTGCGGGTCAACGGCAAGCGCATCCTGGCCAGCCTCAACCTGGTGGACGACCCGAGCATCGTCGGCTGCAACGAGCTGGGCCTGTCCGAGGACGCCTTCGCCCAGCTCGGCGCCGAGGCCGGCGTGCCCGCCTCGATCGCCCAGGCCGAGCCGGCGCTGTCGATCCCGGCGCTGCACCGCAAGATCGCCGGCGAGCGCCTGAGCCGCGAGGACTTCCTGGCGATCGTGCGCGACGTCGCCGAGCACCGCTATTCGAAGATCGAACTGACCGCCTTCGTCGTCGCCTGCAACCAGGGCGAGCTGGACCGCGAGGAGGTGTACTTCCTCACCGACGCGATGATCCGCGTCGGCCGCCAGCTGGACTGGCGCGAGCACCCGGTGGTGGACAAGCACTGCATCGGCGGCATCCCCGGCAACCGCACCTCGATGCTGGTGGTACCGATCGTCGCGGCGCACGGCATGCTCTGCCCGAAGACCAGCTCGCGGGCGATCACCTCGCCGGCCGGCACCGCCGACACCATGGAAGTGCTGGCCAACGTCGAACTGCCGTTCGAGCGCCTCTGCGAGATGGTCCGCGAGGAACGTGGCTGCCTGGCCTGGGGCGGCAGCAGCGACCTGTCGCCGGCCGACGACGTGCTGATCGCCGTCGAGCGCCCGCTGTCGATCGACTCGCCCGGGCAGATGGTCGCCTCGATCCTGTCGAAGAAGGTCGCCGCCGGCTCCAGCCACCTGTTGCTCGACATCCCCATCGGCCCGACCGCCAAGGTGCGCTCGATGGCCGAGGCGCAGCGCCTGCGCAAGCTGTTCGAATTCGTCGCCGCGCGCCTGGGCCTGGCCCTGGACGTGGTGATCACCGACGGCCGCCAGCCGATCGGCAACGGCATCGGCCCGGTGCTTGAGGCGCGCGATGTGATGCGCGTGCTGCAGAACGACCCACGCGCGCCGAACGACCTGCGGCAGAAGGCCCTGCGCCTGGCCGGGCGCATGCTCGAGTTCGACCCGGACGTGCGCGGCGGCGACGGCTACGCCATCGCCCGCGACATCCTCGAGTCGGGCCGCGCACTGAAGAAGATGCAATCGATCATCGTCGCCCAGGGCGCACGTCCGTTCGACCACAACCAGCCGGCGCTCGCCAGGCTCAGCTTCGACGTGCTCGCCGAGCGCGACGGCGTGGTCACCGGCATCGACAACCTGCAGCTGGCGCGCATCGCCAACCTGGCCGGCGCGCCCAAGGTGCAGGGCGCCGGGGTCGACCTGCTGCGCAAGCTCGGCGAACCGGTGCATGCGGGCGACTGTCTGTATCGCGTTTACGCGGATTTTCCCGCCGACCTCGCCTTCGCCCGCCAGGCCACCGAACGGGCCAATGGCGTCAGCCTCGGCCGCGCCGACCAGGTGCCGACCGTATTCGTGGAGTTCTGATGCAAAGCCTGCTGCTGTATTTCGATGACGAACGCGCCGCCGCGCTGCGCCTGGCCGAGGCCTGCGGCCTGCCCGCTGCCGCGGTCGAGCGCCACCGCTTCCCTGACGACGAACTGCGCCTGCGCCTGCCGCTGGCCGAGGGCCAGGCGATCGCCGGGCAACTGGTGCTCTACCGCGGCCTCGACCATCCCAACGAGAAGCTCGTCGAACTGCTGCTGGTGGCCGGCGAAGCGCGCCGCCTGGGCGCCAGGCGGCTGCTGCTGGTCACGCCCTATCTGGCCTACATGCGCCAGGACATCGCCTTCAACCCGGGGGAAGTGGTCAGCCAGCGGGTGATCGGACGCCTCCTCGCCGACCATTTCGACGGCCTGATCACCGTCGACCCGCACCTGCACCGCGTCGCCACCCTGCAGGAAGCCGTGCCGCTGGCCGATGCCGTGACCCTCTGCGCGGCGCCGGCGCTGGCGCGGCTGATCGCCGAGCGGCACCCCGACGCGCTGCTGATCGGCCCGGATGCCGAGGCGCAACAATGGATCGAGGCGGCCGCGGCCGAGCATGGCTTCGAGCATGGCGTGTGCCACAAGGTGCGCCACGGCGACCATCAGGTGGAGATCGCCCTGCCCGAGCTGCCGTTTGCCGGACGCCGGGTGGTGCTGCTCGATGACGTCGCCAGCTCCGGCCGCACCCTCGCCGAAGCCGCGCAGAAGCTGCTCGCCGCCGGCGCCGCCTCGGTGGACGTCGCGGTGACCCACGCACTGTTCGCCGACGATGCGCTGCAGGTGATCCGCGCCGCGGGTGTCGGGCACGTCTGGAGCACCGATTGCATCGCCCACGAGAGCAACGCCGTGGCGATGGCCCCGCAGCTGGCCGAGGCGCTCAGGCCGCTGCTGCGCTGAAAACGTAGGGTGGAAAACGTGCAAAGCACTTTTCCACCCAGACCAGGCACCCCGGCGGCGCCGAACCCACCGCGTGGACAAGGCTGCGCCGTTGTCCACCCTACAAGCCCCGGAGACGCAACCTCGTAGGGTGGAAAACGTGCGCAGCACTTTTCCACCCAGGCCAGGCACCTCGGCGGCGCCGAACCAACCGCGTGGACAAGGCTGCACCGTTGTCCAGCCTACGCCTCATCCAGCGCGCTCGGCTCTTCGGCTGCGTCCCGCGTGGAGTCGCCATAGCGCTTCTGGCAGCGCTCGCAGAAGAACGCCCGGCGCCGGCTGCGTCCCAGTTCTTTCATTTTCACCAGCGGGATGCGGCAGCGCACGCAGGTGCTCTTGCCATGCGCCAGCCAGTTGGCCTTGAGTACGCCGGCCTTCTTCCAGTCGAGGAACTGGAAGCTGTAGCGGCGCGCCTCGTGCACCAGCTCGCGCAGCTTGGCCGGTGGCAGTTCGCCGATCAGCGACAGCGGGTGCACGCGGACGCGGTAGAGCACCTCGTTCTTGATGATGTTGCCGGAGCCGGCGAACAGGCTCTGGTCGAGCAGCGCATCGCAGGCCAGCAGCCGCGGGCGCTCGCGCAGGCGTTTGAGCGTGGCGCGTGGGCGCCAGGCATCGCTCATCAGGTCGCGGCTCCAGTCGTAGACCGCATCCAGCGGGCCATCGATCAACTGCACCGAACAGGCGTAGAAATTCAGCTCGCCGCCCCCGGCGAAGCCCAGGCTCAGGCGCGGGATGGCTTCCTTGCGCTCGTTGATCCGGTAGCTGCCGAACAGCAGCAGGTGGATGCGCACGGAGACATCCTCCAGCTCGATCAGCAGGTGCTTGCCCCAGCTGTGCACGCCGCGCACGGCCCGGCCGATCAGGCGCGCCTGATCGATGCGGGCGCTGCCCTCGGCGCGCTCGATGCAACGGCCGACGAACGACGCCAGTTCGTCGCGCAGGATGACGATGGAAGGACCTTCGGGCATGGCCTGCCCCTTTCGCTGGCTTACGGATATCGACTGGCCGCCGGCCTGAAGGTGCGGCGCTGGCGCAATCGTCCTCCGGCGGCAACCGGCTCGCCACGAGCGGAACCAGTTCACGTCCGCGGCGTTGTGCCGTCGCAGGCTGGCCCATAAAGTGGGCGCCGTCCGCGGCGCCGGTGATGCAGTGCCATCGCTCGCGTCCCCCACTCGCCAGGATGAAGTCGATGGATATCAAACCCTTGCTGAAAACGCTGGCCGCCAAGGACGGTTCCGACCTGTTCCTTTCCACCGGCGCGCCACCCTGTGCCAAGTTCAACGGCGTGCTCCGCGCGCTGTCCGCCGAGGCGCTGCAACCGGGCGACGTGGCCCAGGTCGCCGAAGGCCTGATGGATGCCGAGCAGCGTGCCGAGTTCGAGCGCGAGCTGGAGATGAACCTCGCGATTTCGCTGCCGAACGTCGGGCGCTTTCGCATCAACATCTTCAAGCAGCGCAACGAGGTGTCCATCGTCGCGCGCAACATCAAGCTGGAGATTCCCGTCTTCGAGGACCTCAAGCTGCCCCGGGTACTGCTCGACGTCATCATGGAGAAACGCGGCCTGGTGCTGTTCGTCGGCGGCACCGGCTCGGGCAAGTCGACCTCGCTGGCGGCGCTGATCGACCACCGCAACCGCAACAGCGGCGGGCACATCATCACCATCGAGGACCCGGTCGAATACGTGCACCGGCACAAGAAGTCGATCATCAACCAGCGCGAGGTCGGCGTGGACACCCGCAGCTTCCACGCGGCGCTGAAGAACACCCTGCGCCAGGCGCCGGATGTGATCCTCATCGGCGAGATCCGCGACCGCGAGACCATGGAGCATGCCCTGGCCTTCGCCGATACCGGGCACCTGGCGATCTCCACCCTGCACGCCAACAACGCCAACCAGGCGCTGGACCGCATCATCAACTTCTTCCCCGAGGAACGCCGGCCGCAGTTGCTCAACGACCTGGGCAACAACCTCAAGGCGTTCATCTCCCAGCGCCTGGTCAAGACCCTCGACGGCAAGCGCCGCGCCGCGGTGGAGGTGATGCTCGGCACGCCGACGGTGCGCGACCTGATCAAGCGCAACGAATTCAGCGAGCTGAAGGAGATCATGGAGAAGTCGAAGAACCTCGGCATGCAGACCTTCGACCAGGCGCTGATCGAGCTGGTCAACGAAGGCGTGCTGGACGAGGAGGAAGCGACCAAGAACGCCGATTCGGCGAACAACGTGCGCCTCAAGCTCAAGCTCTACCGCGACGGCGGCGAAGCCGGCAAGCCGGGCGCGACGGCACCGGCCGGCGAGGGCTGGGGCGGGCTCAAGCTGGAGATGCTCGACGAACCGGACGAGGACGGCCCGCAGCCGTAAGCCCCAGGCACCCTCGCAACCGTGGACAAGGCTGCGCCGTTGTCCACCCTACGCACCGAACCGTCCGGAGGCTGGAAACTCGCACAGCGATTTTCCACCGGCACCCTCGCAACCGTGGACAGGGCTGCGCCGTTGTCCACCCTACGCATCGAACCGCCCGTAGGCTGGAAAACTCGCACAGCGATTTTCCACCCGGCACCCTCGCAACCGTGGACAGGGCTGCGCCCTTGTCCACCCTACGCACCGAACCGTCCGTAGGGTGGACAACTCGCACAGCGATTTTCCACCGCCCTCGCACCCGCGCCGCTACCACGCCAGGTGCAAGCTGCTCTCGAACTCGCGCAGCGCGCCGCTCAGCGGGTCGCGAAAGCGCAGGCTGCGTGCCAGCAGCTTCAGCGGCCGGGCGTAGTCGTCGCGCTCGCGCCGCGCGCGCTCGAGCAGCTGCGGATAGAAGGGATCGTTGCAGATGCCGGCGCCGAGGCTGGCCATGGTCAGGCGCAACTGATGCTTGCGCCCGGTCACCGGCTCCAGCGCGTAGCGCCACAATGCGCCGCGGCGCTCGAGTACCTCGATGCGGGTCTCGCTGTTGGGCTCGCCGTCACCCTCGCGCATCAGGAAGAACGGCTCGCCAGGCTCCATGCACAACCGCTGCACCCGCGGGAAGGTCAGCTGTGGCAGCGCCGGGCAGATCGCCTCGTAGCGCTTGTGCACCGCACGTTCGCGGAACAGCGCCTGGTAGGCGCCGCGGCTCTCGCGGTTGGCGGAGAACAGCACCAACCCGGCGGTGAGCCGGTCGATGCGGTGGATCGGCACCAGGTCCGGATTGCCGAGGCGCCGGCACAGGCGCGCCAGCAGCGTCTGCTCGACGTACTCGCCGGCCGGCATCACCGCCAGGAAATGCGGCTTGTCGGCGACCACCAGGTGCGCGTCGGCGTGCAGGACGCGCTCCTCGAACGGCACCGGCGTCTCGTCGGGCACCTCGCGGAAATAACGCACCTTGAGCCCCGCCCGGTACGGCCGGCTGGCGTCGATCGGCTGGCCCTCGGCATCCAGCACGCGGCCGCGCGCCATGCGCTCGAGCCAGGTCCGGCGGTCGATGGCGGGAAAGCGCTGGCACAGGCAGTCGAGCACCGTGGCCCAGTCGCCGGGCGGCAGGTGCAAGGTGCTGGGACGCGGATCAGGCGGGGTCATGGCGGCGCAACGGGCAATCGGGGCGGCGATGATACCTGCAGGCGGGCGCCAGCCGCAGCGTAGCCGTCGTCCGCGCGGGTTCAGCGTCGCGGTTCGATACCGACGATCGCCGCCGCGTCGCCCTGGCCCTGGAAGGTGAACCGCACCTCGTCGCCGGCCCGCAGGCCGTCGAGCTGCTCGGCGATGACGTGGAAGCGCCGGCTGCCGGCCGCCCAGCCGAGCGCCGGTACCGCGTCATGGGCGATGCTCAGGGTGCCGCGATCGCGGTCGATGCGCTCGATCCGCCCTTCGGCCTGGATCACAGGCGCCGACTGCAGCGGCTCCAGCGACTCCTCGGGCAGCGCCGGCGGCGCCCCTTCGCCAGGCGTCTTGAGCAGGTCCTCGGCATCGGCGGCCGGGGCGACGAGCAGGACCGCGAGCAAGGCGGCCAGGGGCATGGAGGTCATGGCGGGTCTCCGTCGGAGCCAGGCTGCCGGGGGACTGCGCAGCCACCGGTAATGCTGGCAGCTACGCCGGCATTGTCGAGCCCGCAGGCCCATTCAGCTTGATTTAAGCGATGCCCGGTAGCCTTCGAAGCGTCCCAACCAACCACGGAGATCCACCCCATGAAAACCTTCGCTACGCTGATGACTGCCGCTGCCCTGGCCCTCACCGCCAACCTGGCCATGGCCCGCGACCTCGGCCCGGACGAGGCGCTGCAGCTGCGTGACGCCGGCACCATCCAGTCCTTCGAGAAGCTCAACGAGGCGGCGCTGGCCAAGCACCCGGGCGCCAAGGTCGAGGAGACCGAGCTGGAAGAGAACTACGGCCGCTACATCTACCAGGTTGAACTGCGCGACGACAAAGGTGTGCAATGGGACCTGGAACTCGACGCCAAGACCGGCGAAGTACTCAAGGACCAGCAGGACGACTGATGCGCGCCACCCTCCTCCTCTGCACGATGCCGCTGGTCCTGCTGCTCGCCGCCACCCCGGCGGCGAGCCGCGACCTGGACCAGGACGAGGCCCTGCGGCTGCGCCGCGAAGGGCTTATCCTGCCGCTCGACGGGCTGCTCGACAGCGCGCTGGCGCGGCACCCCGGAGCGCGTCTGCTCGAAGCCGAGCTGGAGGAGGAGCATGGTCGCTACGTATACGAGATCGAGCTCCTGACCCGCGGCGGCGTCGCCCGCGAGCTTGAGCTCGACGCCCGCACCGGAGAGGTGCTCAAGGACGAGGTGGACTGATGCGCCTGCTGGTCGTCGAAGACAATGTCCCGCTGGCCGACGAGCTGGTCGCCAGCCTCAACCGCCAGGGCTACGCCACCGACTGGCTGGCCGACGGCCGCGACGCCGACTACCAGGGCAGCAGCGAGCCCTACGACCTGATCATTCTCGACCTCGGCCTGCCCGGCAAACCCGGGCTCGAGGTGCTGCGCGCCTGGCGCGCCCGCGGCCTGGCCACACCGGTGCTGATCCTCACCGCGCGCGGCTCCTGGGCCGAGCGCATCGACGGGCTCAAGGCCGGCGCCGACGACTACCTGACCAAGCCCTTCCACCCCGAGGAGCTGCTGCTGCGCGTGCAGGCGTTGCTGCGCCGCGCCCACGGGCTGGCCAACCAGCCGCTGCTAGAGGCCGGTGGCCTGGCGCTGGACGAGGCGCGGCAGAGCTGCCGGCGCAACGGCGAGGACATCGAGCTGACCGCCGGCGAGTTCCGCCTGCTGCGCTACTTCATGCTGCACCCCGGCCAGGTGCTGTCCAAGTCGCAGCTGGCCGAGCACCTCTACGACGGCGAGACCGAGCGCGACTCGAACGTCATCGAGGTGCACATCAACCGCCTACGCGGCAAGCTCGGCCGCGAGCTGATCCAGACCCGCCGCGGCCAGGGCTACTGCTTCGGCGCCGCCTCGTGAGGTCCATCCAGCGCAGCCTCAGCCTCGGCCTGGTGGCGATCCTGGTGATCGTCGGCCTGGTGCTGCTGCAGACCAGCCTCTGGCTGTTCGAGGCAGGCCTCAAGCGCAGCTTGGAGACCGACCTGCGCGAGGAAACCGAAGGCCTGCTGCTGGCCGTGGTACGCGGCAGCGAGGGCATGAAACTCGACATCCAGCGGCTCAACCCGCGCTACCACCGGGCCTTCTCCGGCCACTACTTCCTGATCCAGCTGCCCGGGCAGACCTGGCGCTCGCGTTCGCTGTGGGATGCCAGCCCCGCCTGGCCCGAGGCGCCCGGCCTGGCACCCGAACTGCTCGCCGGCCCACGGGACCAGCGCCTGCTCGCCTATACCGCGCACTACCAGCGCGAGGGCCAGGCCATCGTCATCAGCGTGGCGCAGGACTACACGCCGGTGCTCGACAGCTTCGCCCGGGTGCGCCTGAGCGGCCTGGGCCTGGTCGGCATGGCCCTGCTGGTATTCCTGCTGCTGCAGCGCTACGCGGTGAGCCTGGCGCTGCACCCGCTGGAGCGCGCCCGCCGGCAGATCGCCCAGTTGCAGCAGGGCCAGCGCCAGCAGCTCGAAGGCGACGTGCCGCTGGAGCTGCAGCCGCTGGTCGAGCAGATCAACCACCTGCTGCTGCATACCGACGAAACCCTCAAGCGCTCGCGCAACGCCCTGGGCAACCTCGGCCACGCGCTGAAGACGCCGCTGGCAGTGCTCACCAGCCTGCTCGAGCGCGAGGAGCTGGCCGCCCACCCGCAACTGCGCGCCGCGCTGGAAGAGCAACTGGGGCAGATCCAGCAGCGTGTCAGCCGCGAACTTGGCCGCGCGCGACTGGCCGGGGAGGTGCTGCCCGGCGGGCATTTCGACTGCGATGCCGAGCTGCCGGCCTTGTTCGACACCCTCGCCACCATCCACCGCCCGGGCCTGGACCTGCGCTGGCAGGCACCGCCGGGCTGCCGCCTGCCGTGGGACCGCGAGGACATGCTCGAACTGCTCGGCAACCTGCTGGACAACGCCTGCAAATGGGCCGCCGGCCAGGTGCGCCTGCGTATCGAGCGCCATGCCGACGGCTACCTGCTGCTGGTCGACGACGACGGCCCGGGCATTCCCGCCGAGCGCCGCGAACAGGCCCTGGCCCGCGGCGCTCGGCTGGACGAGCACGCCCAGGGGCACGGGCTGGGGCTGAGCATCGTCGGCGACATCGTGGCCGCCTGGCACGGCGACTGGGAACTGGCGCAGGGCCCGCTGGGCGGCCTGCGGGTGCGCGTCACGCTGCCACTGCCGGGGCGGCAGGCGCGCGCTACGGTTGATCAGTGAGGGCGGGCGAGTTCGTTGCGGATGTCTTCGAGGATGGTTTCCACCAGCAGGGTGTTCTGCACCTGCCGATCGGCCATGACCCGCGTGGCCTCGGTCCCGTTCAGCGGGTAGCCGACGCGCACCACCAGATAGCCATCGGGCTGCGGTTCGACACGGGTGTTGTACTGCGAGGAGAAGTTGTCAGCCAAATGCCGGGACAGCGTCTTCATGGAGCATCTCGAAGGTGAGCCTGTCACAAAGACCCTGCCGCGGACTCGGAGATTCACACCGTTCATCGGGAAGCAGGGCGGATTCGTCCTGCTGTCACATTGGCCCGCCGCCGCCCGCATCAATGCCGGGGCTCGCCATAGGCGAGCCAGGCCAGCAACACCATCGCCAGCACTGCCAGCGTCGAAACCACCAGAGCCTGCAGCAGCATGGGCATACCCTCCTCGGCATCCATCGGCTTGAAAGACCCCTGGAATATATGTAGCGTCCGACGACACGTCGAGCATGCCTACAGGGGCATGTAAGCTTTTGGAGCAGGTTGCGCATGAAACGCAAACAGTCGATCAGCCACATCCGCTGGGACCTCGCCCTTCGCTACCGCCTGATCGAGACGGTCGCCTGGTGGGAAGGCCGCCTGACCACCGGCCACCTGATGCAGAGCTTCGGCATCAGCCGCCAGCAGGCGTCGAAGGACATCAACACCTACCTGAACGAACATGCGCCGAAAAACCTGACATATGACCGCCACCTGAAGGGCTACAAGCCGAGCAAGACCTTCCGCCCGCTGTTCATCGACGGCAGCGCCAGCGCCTACCTGCACCTGCTCGACCAGAACCGCGTGCGCGCCCCGCACATCGAGGGCCTGGCGCTGGCCTATGCACATACGGAAGTGCTGCAGGTGCCGGACCGCAGCATCCGCCCCGAGGTGCTGCGGCCGATCCTGCAGGCTTGCCGCGAGGGGCTGCGGCTGGAGAGCGAGTACGTCTCGCTGGCCAACCCGGAGGTGGAGATCCGCGTGATGGCGCCGCACACGCTGGTCTTCACCGGCATGCGCTGGCATGTGCGGGCCTACTGCGAGAAGAACCGCGCGTACCGCGACTTCGTGCTCAGCCGCTTCCGCGGCGAGCCGGACCTGATGGACGAAAGCGAACACACCCGCGAGCAGGATGCGGCGTGGAACACGCCGGTGACGGTGCTGATCGAGCCGGATGCGCGGCTGAGCCCGGCACAGAAGGCGATCATCGAGGCGGATTTCGGCATGCTCGACGGCCACCTGCCGGTGGAGACCCGTGGCGCACTGGTGCAGTACGTGCTGCAACGCTTCGGCATCGACCCGAACACCGTGCAGGCCAATGCGGCGGCGCAGCAGCTGCAGGTGGGGAATCTGCAGGCGTTGAAGGGGTGGTTGTACTCGTGAGGGTTAGTGAGGGTGGTCGTGACCGTGAAGGGCCGCTGCCTCCATGTAGGAGCGGTCTCGACCGCGAAAGGCCGCTGCCCCCGAGTGGGAGCGGTCTTGACCGCGACAGGCCTCTGCCCCCGAGTGGGTGCGGTCTTGACCGCGAAAGGCCGCTGCCCCCGAGTGGGAGCGGTCTTGACCGCGAAAGGCCGCTGCCCCCGAATGGGAGCGGTCTTGACCGCGAAAGGCCGCTGCCCCCGAGTGGGAGCGGTCTTGACCGCGAAAGGCTGCTGCCCCCGAGTGGGAGCGGTCTTGACCGCGAAGAGACCGGGCACGGAGCCCACTATCGGCACGCCAGGCTTTCCCCGGCCCGACGTACCACCTGCGCGCTGAACGCCGACCTACTTTTTCCGCTCGCGGAGGAAACCGTAGGGTGGAAAACCGCGCAGCGTTTTCCACCGGGGGTGGCACTCCCGCTTGGGTTAGACGCGGCGCGTTTCTCGGCCCTGCCTATAGGTTGCGCCTTGCACGGCGCGTCACTTTCTCTTGTCTCGCCAAGAGAAAGTAACCAAAGAGAAGGCGACCCCGACATCCGGGTCTGGCCGCTGCGCGCCCAGACTTCCCTCACTCCGGCGCCGCTCCGGGGGTACGTCACGAAGGGGCGTCCCTGCCCCTTCGTTCCTCGCTCGGCGTCCATGCCTCGCGCCCCCCTACGCAACGCCTGCGTTCGGCCTCCTGAAGGGGAAGAGAGTCCGAGTTGCCTGACGGAACAGCGGCTGGCTTCGCTTCGCCTCGCTTTGTTTGTTGGATTTGCCTTTCGCTTTTCCATGCACGGCCTAGCAGGCAACACCCGCTTCCCCAGGAGGGTGAGTGAAATCGTTGCGCAGGTGAGCCACATGGATGCGGCGACCGACGCAACCACCCGCAGCACATCCCTCGCCAGCGGTACGCCGCGGCGCCCGCAGACAATGAGCCTGAGCCCATGCGCCTGATCCACACCTCCGACTGGCACCTCGGCCAGACCCTCCACGGCCAGGACCGCGACCACGAACACGCGCAGTTCCTCGCCTGGCTGCTCGACCAGCTGGTAGCCCACCGCGCCGACGCCCTGCTGATCGCCGGCGACGTGTTCGACACGGTCAACCCGCCACTCAAGGCCCAGGAACGCCTCTACGACTTCATCGTCCGCGCCCACGAAAAGCTCCCGCAGCTGGACATCGTGATGATCGCCGGCAACCACGACTCGGGCGGGCGCATCGAGCTGCCGGCGCCGCTGATGAAGCGCCTCAATGCCCATGCCGTTGGCCGCATCAGCTGGGTCGCCGAGGGCCAGCTCGACCACCAGCGGCTGCTGGTGCCGCTGCACGACGCCGCTGGCAACACCGCCGCCTGGTGCCTCACCCTGCCCTTCCTGCGCCCGGCCGAGGTCACCGGAATGACGCTGGGCGACGACTACATGGCCGGCATTCGCCAGGTGCATGAACGCCTCATCGCCGCCGCCGAATCCGCACGCCAGCCCGGCCAGGCACTGGTTGCCATGAGCCATGCGCACATGGCCGGCGGCGCGGTGTCGGAGGAGTCCGAGCGCAATATCGTTATTGGCAATGCCGAGGCCCTGCCGGCCAGCCTGTTTCCCGAGTCCGTCGCCTACGTCGCCCTCGGCCACCTGCACAAGCCGCAGCAGGTCGCCGGGCAGGCGCGCATCCGCTACAGCGGCTCGCCGCTGCCGCTGTCCTTCACCGAGATCAATTACCCGCATCAGGTGCTGCTGGTCGAGCTCGATGGCGAGGCCCTGAAACAGGTCGACAGCCTGGCGGTACCGCGCGCGGTGGAGATGATCCGCATCGGCCGTGCGCCGCTGACCGAGGTTATCGCCGCGCTGGAGGCGCTGCCGCCCACCGGCCTGTTCGACGAACATCTGCCCTGGCTGGAGGTACGCGTACTGCTCGACGAACCGCTGCCGGACCTGCGCCAGCGCATCGAAAGCGCGATAACCGGCAAGGCCTGCCGACTGGTGCGCATCGCCAGCGAATACGCCGGCAAACGCGGCGAGACGGAATCGGAAGTGCTGCTCGGCCTCGACCAGATCAGCCCGCAGGAACTGTTCGCCCGCGCCTGGGAAGAACAGTACGGCAACCCGGCGGATGAACAGGCGCTGGACGATTTCGCCACGCTGCTGCAACGGGTCGAGTTCGCCCATGAGGAAGATGACCAATGAGAATCCTCGCCATCCGCCTGAAGAACCTGGCCTCGCTGGCCGGCGAGCAGGTCATCGACTTCAGCGCGGAACCCCTGGCCAGCGCCGGGCTGTTCGCCATCACCGGGCCTACCGGCGCCGGCAAGAGCACCATTCTCGACGCCCTGTGCCTGGCGCTGTTCGGCAGCACGCCGCGGCTGGACGGCGTGTCGCCACTGAACAAGGTGCCCGAGGTGGATGCCGAGATCGGCGGTGGCGACGAGCGCAACCTGCTGCGCCGTGGCTGCGGCAGTGGCTACGCCGAGGTGGATTTCGTCGGTGTCGACGGCCACCGCTACCGCGCACGCTGGGAGGTCAAGCGCGCCCGCGAGAGGATCGACGGCCGCCTGCAGGCCAGCAGCCAGAGCCTTACGGATCTCGACAGCGGCACGCTGCTGGCCAGCGGCAAGAAACGCGAGTTCAGGGAGCTGCTCGAAGCCCGCCTGGGGCTGACCCTGGCCCAGTTCACCCGCGCCGTGCTGCTGGCGCAGAGCGAGTTCGCCGCCTTCCTCAAGGCCGACGACAACGAGCGCGGCACTCTCCTGGAAAAGCTCACCGATACCGGCCTCTACAGCCGCCTCGGCCAGGCCGCCTTCGAGGCCGCCAAGCAGGCGAAGGAAGGCCTCGCCCGCCTGGAGCAGCAGGCCGGCGGCCTGCAGCCACTGGAGCCGGAGCAGCGCGAGGGTCTGGAGAAGGAACACCAGGCGCAGCTCGATGCGCTGAAAGCGCTGCAACAGCAGCTCAAGGCGCTCGAAGCCCAGCGGCAATGGCTGGCCGAACTGGAGCGGCTGCAAGCCGAGCGCGATGCCGCTCAGCAGCAACTGCAGGGTGCCGAAGACGAGCGTGAAAACCTCGCCGAGGCCCGGCGCATCCTCGACCTGTTCGAGCAACTGGCGCCGCAACGCCATCGCTTCCTGCGCCTGCAGGATCTCGGCCCGCTGCTGGACAAGGCCGCCGACAGCCTGGCGCGCCTGCAGCATGAGGAACAGGCCGTGCAGCAGCGCCTGGCCGAGCTGCAGAGCCAATGCAGCGCCGCCAGCGGGCAACTGCGTTCGGCCGAACAGGCGCGCCAGGACGCCGAGCCGCGGCTCGTCCAGGCGCGCCGTGAAGAAGAACGCCTGCAGCATTTGAACGCCGACCTCGCCTTGATCCGCGAAGAAAGCATCCAGGCCGATGCCGCGGCCAGCGCCGGCGAGGCAACGCTCAAACAGCTCGAGCAGCAGCAACAGCGCACCGCCGAACAGCTCGCGGCGCTGGCACAGCCACTCGAAACGAGTGCAGCCCTGCAACCACTCTGTGCGGCATGGGACGGTTACCGTCCGCGTCTGCAACAGGCCGTCCAGCTGGCGGCACGCTTGCAGCAAGGCCAGCGCGAGCTCCCCGCGCTGGAAGCGCAGGCCCAGGCTGCCGAAACCCAGCAGAATGTGGCCCGCGAGGCGCTGGACGACCTGCAACGCGAGCGCGACAGCGACGTCGGGCTGGCCGAACAGCTGGCCCGACTGCATCGACAGCTCGACGACTGGCGCCAGGCCGAGCGCGAAACCGAGGCCCTGCGCGAGCTCTGGTCGCAGCAGCGTGCGCTCGAAGCCAGCCGGCGCGAACTGTTGGACGCCGCCACCGAACAGCAGGCCGAACTGGACAGCCTGGTACCGCTGGGCAAACAGGTCCGCATCGATCGAGATGCCGCCGAGCAGGCGCTCACGGTCACCCTCGCCGTGCTCGAGCGCCAGCGTCTGGCGCGCAGCGAGAATGTCGAGGCGTTGCGCGCGGCACTAGTGCCCGGCGAGCCCTGCCCGGTCTGCGGCAGCGATGAACATCCCTGGCAGCAGACCGATGCGCTGGTTGCCAGCCTTGCTCGGCACGACGACAGCGAGGCCGCGCGCGCGCAGCAGGCGTTACAGCAACAGGACCAGCGCCTGCAGGAGCTGCGCGATCGCCATGTGGCGCTCAGCACGCAGTTGCGCCAGACGCAGCAACGCCAGGGCGAAGTCGAGGTGCAGCTGCAGGCCCTGGCACCGCGCCTGCTAGCCCTGCCCGCACACTCGCGATTGCTTGAGCAGCCGGAAGCCGAGCGTTCGCAATGGCTGCAAGCGCAGCTGACGACACTCAAAGGCCAGATCACCAGCGCCAGCCAGCGTCAGCAGCAACTGCTCGCCCTGCAACAGCGCAGCGAAACCCTGCAGCAGGCCTGGCAGGCCGCGCGCGAGGCCTGTGTCGAGGCGACTCAACGGCTCGCGCGCCAGCGCGATGCTCTGGCCCGCGACAGCCAGCAGCTCGACGAGGAGCTGGCGGCCTTTGCCGAACTGCTGCCCACCGAACAACTGCAGCGCTGGCGCGAAGATCCGGCACAGACCTTTATGCAGCTGGACGCCAGCATCGCCACGCGCCTGCAGCAGCTGCAGGCGCAAGCCGAGCTGGCCGAGGAGCTGCGCCAGTGCGAGCAGCGCCGCAGCGACGAACAGCTGCAGCAGCGCCATCGCCAGGAGAAACAGGCAAGCTGCAGCGCACGACTGACCGAGCGCGAGAAACTGCTGCTGGCCTGCCAGCAGGCGCTGCGTACCAGCCTTGGCGAACAGACCAGCGCCAGCGCCTGGCAACAGCAGCTGGACGCGACCATCCAGGCTGCGCGGCAAACCCAGGCCGGGATCGATCGGCAGCTCAACGAGAGCAAGCTTGGCCTGACGCGCCTGCACAGCGAGCAACAGAACTGCCGCCAGCGCCACGCCGAACTGCAGCAGGAGCGCGACGTGCTGCAAGTCGAACTCGCCGCCTGGCGCAGCGCCCATCCGGCGCTGGACGACGCCACCCTCGCCCAGTTGCTGCAGATGGACGAGGCGCTGCTGGCCGAGGCGCGCCAGCGCCTGCAGCAGAACGCCGAAACCCTGACCCGCTGCCGCGAACGCCTCGACGGCTGCCTTAATCGCCTGAACGTGCACAAACAGCAGCAGGCCGAAACGCCGGATACCGAACTGCTGCAGCAGCGCCATGCCGAGCAACTGCAGCAGTGCGAACAGGCCGAGCAGCGCTGTGCCGAAACCCGCGCCGCGCTGCTCGACGACGACAAGCGTCGTAGCCAGAGCCAGGCGCTGCTGGCGCAGATCGACGAGGCGCGCGCCGAAATGCAGCGCTGGGGGCGCATCGCCGCGCTGATCGGCTCGAGCGACGGCGGCGCCTTCCGCAAGATCGCCCAGGCCTACAACCTCGACCTGCTGGTGCAGCACGCCAACGTGCAGCTGCGTCAGCTGGCCCGCCGTTATCGGCTCAAGCGCGGCGGCAGTCCGCTGGGCCTCTTGGTGATGGATACCGAGATGGGCGACGAGCTGCGCTCGGTGCATTCCCTGTCCGGCGGCGAGACCTTTCTCGTCTCGCTGGCCCTGGCACTGGGCCTGGCCTCGATGGCCTCGAGCAAGCTCAGGATCGAATCGCTGTTCATCGACGAAGGCTTCGGCAGCCTCGACCCCGAGTCGCTGCAGATCGCCATGGACGCGCTGGATTCGCTGCAGGCCCAGGGTCGCAAGGTGGCGGTGATCAGCCACGTCGCCGAGATGCACGAACGCATCCCGGTGCAGATTCAGGTACAGCGCCAGGGCAACGGGCAGAGCGGGCTGAAAATCGTTGGCGCAGGGGGCTGACCGGGCCGGCCGATGCAGGCGCAGAGCCGCATGCCGCGGGCGTGCAAACAGCGATTGACTTTGCCGCCTCGGCGCCTCAAAGATGTGCGAAAAATTTTACGAGGCGTTCAATCATGAGCTCCAGCGGCATCGGCGAACAGGCGGTCACCCTCTTCACCCGGCGCGAGCGCGAGCGCTTCCTGGCCGCCAACCCGCGCTCGGTCGCGCTGGCCGGACGTGCCCGCCATTCGCTGTTCGCCGGCGTGCCCATGCACTGGATGAGCGACTGGTCGACGCCGGTGCCACTGTTCGTCGAGAGCGCCCAGGGCGCGCGCTTTCGCGATGTCGACGGGCACGAGTACGTGGACTTCTGCCTCGGCGATACCGGCAGCATGTTCGGCCACTCGCCAGCACCGATTGCCGCGGCCCTGGCCGAGCAGGCCGGGCGCGGGCTGACCACCATGCTGCCGGGCGAGGATGCGGTGGTCTGCGGCGAGCTCTTGGCCGAGCGCTTCGGCCTGCCCTACTGGCAGGTGGCGACCACCGCCACCGATGCCAACCGCTTCGTCATCCGCTGGGCGCGCGCCATCACCGGGCGCAAGATGCTGCTGGTGATCGACGGCTGCTACCACGGCACCGTCGACGACACCCTGGTGCGCTACCGCGAAGGCCTGACCGTGCACCGCGCCGGGCTGATCGGCCAGGCGCGCAACCTGGCCAAGACCTGCCGCGCGGTGCCGTTCAACGATCTCGCCGCGCTCGAGGCCGCGCTGGCGCCGGGCGACGTCGCCGCGCTGCTGCTGGAGCCGGCGATGACCAATATCGGCATGGTGCTGCCCGAGCCTGGCTACCTCGAGCAGGTCCGCGCGCTGACCCGTCGCCACGGTACCCTGCTGATCATCGACGAGACCCACACCATCTCCACCGGCCCTGGCGGCTGCACCCGCGCCTGGCACCTCGAGCCGGACTTCCTCACCCTCGGCAAACCCGTGGCCGGCGGCGTGCCGGCATCGGTCTACGGCTGCAGCGCGGCGATGGCGCAGGCCATGCAGATCGCCCGCCAGCATGCCAGCGAAATGAGCCACGGCCATGGCCACAGCGGCATGGGTACCACGCTCTCGGCCAACGCCCTGGCGATGCACTGCATGCGCGCCAACCTCGAACAGGTGATGACCGCCGAAGCCTACGCGCACATGCTGGCGCTTGCCGCCCGGCTGGCCGCGGGGCTGCGCGAGGTGATCGCGCGGCATGGCCTGGCCTGGTCGGTCAGCGAGCTGGGCGCACGCTGCGAATTCCAGTTCTGCCCCAGCGCGCCGAAGAACGGCGCCGAGGCCGAAGCGGCCTTCCACGACAGCCTGCAGATGGCCCTGCACCTGTACCTGATCAACCGCGGCATCCTCATCACGCCGTTCCACAACATGACGCTGTGCTGCCCGGACACCCGTCCCGAGGACGTCGACCGGCTGCTCGCCACCCTCGACGCCGGGCTCGGCGAACTGCTGGCACTGCCGGGTGCGCGGGAGGTCTGAGCATGGCGCTCTATCCTTCGGGCATCGCACCCGGGCGCGGTTGATTCCCGACCCGCCCAATGTAGGGTGCGCCGCGCGCACCACCATGCCAGACAAGGATTCCTCCATGCGCTTCGCCGACCTCGCGGAAGCCGATGCCTTCCTCGCCGCCCACCCGGACGTGCAACGCATCGAACTGTTCATCATCGACCCCTGCGGCGTGCCGCGCGGCAAGCTCCTGCACCGCGACGAGCTGCGTGCGATCTACATCGATGGCCGCCCGCTGCCGAGCAGCATCCTCGGCCTGACCATCCGCGGCGAGGATGTCGACGCCACCGGCCTGGTCTGGGACGTCGCCGACGCCGACTGCTGGGCCTTCCCGCTGCCCGGCAGCCTGCAGCTGCAGACCTGGCGCCGGCCGGCCACCGCCCAGGTGCAGGTGTCGATGCACCCGGCGCGCGGCCTGCCGGCAACGGTGGCCGACCCGCGCCACGTGCTGGCGCGCGCCATCGAGCGGCTGCAGGCCGCCGGCTACCAGCCGGTGATGGCCGCGGAGCTGGAGTTCTACCTGCTCGATGCCGAGTGCGATGCGGCAGGCCGCCCGCAGCCGGCCGCATTCGCCAACGGCGAGCGGCCGCAGGCGCCGCAGGTCTATGGCGTGCTCGAACTGGAACGCCTCGACGCCTTTCTCGACGACCTCTACCGCGCCTGCGAAGCCGGGGGCCTGCCGGTGCGCACGGCGATTTCCGAGTACGCACCGGGGCAACTGGAGATCACCCTGCAGCACCGCCACGATGCGCTGCAGGCAATGGACGAGGCGGTGCGCTACAAGCGCCTGGTACGCGGCGTCGCGCTCAGCCACGGGCTCAAGGCCTGCTTCATGGCCAAGCCCTTCGCCGAGCTGGCCGGCAGCGGCCTGCACCTGCACGCCAGCCTGGCCGACGCAGAGGGCCGCAACCTGTTCGCCTGCGAGGTCGAGGCGCTGGAGCGCGGCGATGGCGACGGCGACGGCGCGGCGACGCTGCTGCGCCAGTCGATTGCCGGGCTGCTCGACAGCCTGGCCGACGGCCTGGCGCTGTTCTGCCCGAACGCCAACTCCTACCGGCGCTTCCAGGCCAACAGCTATGCCCCGCTGGCACGCAACTGGGGCATCAACAACCGAACCGTGTCGCTGCGCGTGCCCGGTGGACCGGCGGCCAGCCGGCATATCGAGCACCGCATCTGCGGCGCCGATGCCAACCCCTACCTGGCCGCGGCGCTGGTGCTGCACGGCATGCTCCGCGGCCTCACGCTCGGCCTCGAGCCCGGCGCGCCGGTCAGCGGCAACGGTTATGCGCAGGCAGGCCAGCGGCTCGGCTGCGACTGGCGCCAGGCGCTGGGCGATCTCGAGCACTCCGCCTGGGCGCGCGAGGCGCTCGGCGGCGATTTCCACCGCGTCTACCTGGCGATCAAGCAGGCCGAATACGCGCAGTTCATGGGCGAAGTCGGTGAGCAGGACTGGCGCTGGTATCTCGGCCATGCCTGAGCGGCCAGCGCAACCGGACTAGGCTGAACGGGTAGCCAGCCACCGGGAGACCCTGCCGATGGACAGCCGGACCCGCCAACGCCTCGCCGCCCTGCACCATCAGGGTTTCGTCCTGCTGCCCGCTGTACTCGCCCCGGCGCAGGTTGCCGGGCTGCGCGCGGCGATCGACCGGCTGACGCCGGTCGGCCTGGACTACCAGGGCATGGTCGACGACCACTACAAGTGCGTGTTCAACCGCGAGCCGTTCTGGCTGGCCTTTCTTGACCTGCCCGGGGTGATCGAGCTGGCCGAGGCGGCACTGGGCAGCGACTGCCACGTCATCGGCCAGACCGCCTGGCGCAGCCGCCCGGGCTTCGTCGGCGGCGAGCTGCATGCCGACTACCTGGTCATGGAGCTGCCGGAAAGCCTGCTGGCCGACCCGGCCTTCGAGCTGCCGATGCAGGTCTGCACCGCGCACCTGTACCTGGACGACATCGACGCCGACCTCTGCCCGACCCTGGTGATCCCCGGCAGCCACCGCGCCGGGCGCAAGCCGCGCCCGGGCGAAACGCAGTGGCACGGCCGCGAGGCCGAGCCGGTGCTGTGCCGTGCCGGCGACGTGCTGTTCTTTCGCAGCGACCTCTGGCACGCCGGCAGCCGCAACCGCACGGCCAACCGCAGTCGCTACCTGCTGCAGGTGCACTACGGTCGGCGAATGGTCGCGCAGAAGTTCTCGCCCTACCTCCACTTCAGCTTCAACCCGGCGGTGCTGGCCGCCGCCACACCGCGCCAGCGGCGCCTGCTCGGCGAGCACGAGCCGGCCGAATACGACTGACTGGCACGCCCCCTGCAACCTCCTGCTGCGAGCGCCGCGCCCTGCGGCCCCGCCATCCCAGCCAGAGAGGTATTGCCATGATTACCAGCCGCGAACAGGTGACCGCGATGATCATCGCCGCCAAGGTGCGCAAGCGCCTGAAATGGACGCAGGCCGCCGAGGCCATCGGCAAGTCGAAGGAGTGGACCACCGCCGGCTGTCTGGGCCAGATGGCCTTCGACAAGCCCCAGGCCGAAGCCCTCGGCCGGCTCTTCGAACTGCCCGACGAGGCGGTCGCCTGGCTGCAGATCGTGCCCCATAAGGGGTCACTGCCCAGCGCCGTGCCCACTGACCCGCTGATCTATCGCTGGTACGAGCTGGTCAACGTCTACGGCAGCACCATCAAGGAACTGATCCACGAGGAGTTCGGCGACGGCATCATGAGCGCCATCGATTTCTCCATGGACATCCAGCGCGAGCACGACCCCCGGGGCGACCGGGTGAACGTGGTGCTCTCGGGTAAGTTCCTGCCGTACAAGAGTTACTGAGCGGCGCCCATCGGCCGAACGCCGCCGGGGATGTATGCTGCTGCCAGGTCGGCGTCGCACGCCGACGCCGTGCCCGGATCGCCTGGAGGAACGCTCGATGAACATCGTCAATGCCCGCCTGCGTGGCCGCGAAGGCCTGTACCGCATCGAACTGGCCGGCGAGCGCATCGCTGCCATCGCGCCGCAGCAGGCGCCGGCCGAGGCCGGCCCCGGCGACATCGACGCCGCCAGCAACCTGGTGGTGCCACCCTTCGTCGAGCCGCACATTCACCTCGACGCCAGCCTGACCGCCGGCGAGCCGGCCTGGAACATGAGCGGCACGCTGTTCGAGGGCATCGAGCGCTGGAGCGAGCGCAAGGCGCTGGTCACCTTTGATGACACCAAGGCGCGGGCGAAAAAGACCATCGACATGCTGGTCGAGCACGGCATCCAGCACGTGCGCACCCATGTCGACGTCACCGACCCGACGCTGTCGGCGCTCAAGTCCATGCTCGAGGTGCGCGAGGAAACCCGTCACCTGATCGACCTGCAGATCGTCGCCTTTCCGCAGGAGGGTATCGAGTCGTTCAAGGGCGGCCGCGAGCTGATGGCCGAGGCGATCGCCATGGGCGCCGACGTGGTCGGCGGCATCCCGCACTTCGAGAACACCCGCGAGCAGGGCGTCAGCTCGATCAGGTTCCTCATGGACCTGGCCGAGCGCAGCGGCTGCCTGGTGGACGTGCACTGCGACGAGACCGACGACCCGCAGTCGCGCTTTCTCGAGGTGCTCGCCGAAGAGGCGCGGGTACGCGAGATGGGCGAGCGGGTCACCGCCAGCCACACCACGGCGATGGGCTCCTACGACAACGCCTACTGCTCCAAGCTGTTCCGTCTGCTGAAGCTGAGTGGCATCAACTTCGTCTCCTGCCCGACCGAGAGCATCCACCTGCAGGGCCGCTTCGACACCTACCCCAAGCGCCGTGGCCTGACCCGCGTGGCCGAGCTGGACCGCGCCGGGCTGAACGTCTGCTTTGGCCAGGATTCGATCGTCGATCCCTGGTACCCACTGGGCAACGGCAACATCCTGCGCATCCTCGAGGCCGGGCTGCACATCTGCCACATGCTCGGCTACCAGGACCTGGCGCGCTGCCTGGACCTGGTCACTGACCACAGCGCACGCACGCTGAACCTCGGCGAGGGCTACGGGCTGGTGGTGGGGCGTCCGGCGAACCTGCTGGTGCTCTCGGCGCCGGACGACTACGAGCTGCTGCGCAGCCAGGGGCAGGCGCGGGTGTCGATCCGCGGCGGCAAGGTGCTGCTGCGGCGTACCCCGGCGCGGGTCGAGCGTTACTGAGCGACCGCGCTCATGACCCGGGCGATGCGCGCCTGCTCGTCGGCGGCGTCGAGCGACAGTCGCGACAGGTAGGCGGCCACCGCGTTGACATCCTGCTCGGACAGCTTCGCGGCGATGCCCATCATCACCGAGCCGGCGCGGCTGGGGTCGTTGGTGCGGAAGCGGTTCAACGCCTTGCGCAGGTACTCGTCGGGCTGCCCGGCCAGGCGCGGGGTGTTCTCCATGCCCTCGGCATGCTGGCCGTGGCAGCCGGTGCAGGTGTTCTGGAACAGCGTCTGGCCGCGGCTGCGCAGCCCCTCGCTGACCGGCGCGGCCACCGGGCTGACCTGCTGCTGGCTGAAATAGACGGCGATGTTGACGCGGTCGTCCTGGGTCAGGTTCTTCGCCAGCTTGGACATGACGAAGTCGATGCGCTGGCCGCCGGCGAACTTCTCGAACGCGTTGAACAGGTACAGCGGGTTCTGCCCGGCCAGGTTGGGGATGTGCGGGCGCTTGCTGTTGCCGGTCTCGCCGTGGCAGTAGGTGCAGAACACCGCACGCTCCTGGCCGGCGGCATAGGCCTGCTGGCGACTGGCTTCGTCGCCCATCACCTGGGTGAAGCGCCGGGCCAGGTCCTGGTCGGCCTGGGCCAGGGCCGAGAGACAGCCGAGCAGTGCAATGACGAGGATTCGCATGGTTCGGTCCCTGAGCTATGGTCGGTATCGGCGCGCGACTATAGGAAGCGTCGCCGCGGCGGATACCGGCGCAGGTCAACGAAATGTCCCGCCTGGGGGCCACCGCCCGCTTTCCGTGATGCAGTTCACCTTCGACCATGTCGGCGCCACTTGCCCCTGCGCGCCTCTGTCGCATTGACGGCCGCCGGATTGGATGAACGAAACATCCAGAAAAGGCGATACATGCGGTGAATATTCGACTAAAGTAGCAGCCCCTTTCACCGCAGGAGCCCCGACCCCATGCCGCTCGATGGACATGCCGAACTGACCATGACCGTACTGATGACCCCGGACAAGGCCAACTTTTCCGGGAACGTCCACGGGGGCACCCTGCTGAAGTACCTCGACGAAGTCGCCTATGCCTGCGCCAGCCGCTACGCCGGCCAGTACGTGGTCACCCTCTCGGTGGACCAGGTGATCTTCCGCCAGCCGGTGCACGTCGGCGAGCTGGTGACCTTCCTCGCCTCGGTCAACTACACCGGCACCACCTCGATGGAGATCGGCATCAAGGTCATCACCGAGGACATCCGCCGCAAGACGGTCCGCCATACCAACAGCTGCTTCTTCACCATGGTCGCCCTCGGCGAGGACGGCAAGCCGGTGTCGGTGCCGCCGCTCAACCCGGTGACTCCCGAGCAGAAGCGCCGCTTCGCCCAGGCCTACCAGCGCCGCGAGATCCGTCGCGAGCTGGAGCAGCGCTACCAGGCCCTGCGCGCCGAAGGCGAAGCGGAGCCAGCGCTGGCCTGAAGCACCCGGCAGGGGGCAAAACCCTATACAATGCGCGCCTTTTCGCAACATCGAAGGTAACGCCCGTGAGCACCCTGCCGCCCTGCCCGAACTGCAACAGCCCCTACACCTATGAGGACGGCCCGCTGCTGGTCTGCCCCGAGTGCGCCCACGAGTGGTCGCCCGGCGAGGCTGCCGCCGGCGCGCCGAAGGCGAGAAGCTGATTCGCGATTCGGTCGGCAACCCGCTGCAGGACGGCGACACCGTCACCGTGATCAAGGACCTCAAGGTCAAGGGCTCGTCGCTGGTGGTCAAGGTCGGCACCAAGGTGAAGAACATCCGCCTGGTCGATGGCGACCACGACATCGATTGCAAGATCGACGGCATCGGCGCCATGAAGCTCAAGTCCGAGTTCGTCAAGAAGGCCTGAGCACCACCCGTACCGACGGCCCGGCCCTGCGCCGGGCTGTTTCGTTTCGGCCTCAGAGCAGCTGCAGCAGCCAGTCCCAGCGCTCGCGGGTCAGCGTGCTGCCGATGAACAGCAGGTCGATCCAGAACGCCTGGTGCACCACCACGATCAGCCAGAACAGCACCTGGTAGCCGGGCTTGCGCGTCTTGTGGCGGAACAGCTGCTGCGCCAGCAGCGCCCCCGGCCAGCCGCCGAGCAGCTCGGACAGGTGCAGCGTCGACTCCGGCGTGCGCCACTGGCCGTGCATGGCGCTGCGCTTGTCGTGCCAGTAGAGCAACAGGCTCACCAGGCTGGCACCGACGTAGAGCAGCAGCGGCAACGCCGAACCGAGCTTGAGACTCCCCGCCAGCGGCAGCAGGCACAGCGCGGCGAAAACCAGGAGCTTGGCCGGCAACTGCTGCAACGGCCCACTGGCGCGGCGTCGGGCACCCTTGACACGCGCCGGCCGGGTGGTCGCCGGGGCTGCCGGGCGCTGGCGGATCTCGGGCCGGTCCAGCGTCGGCGGTCCGTCCAGGCGCATGTGCTCGGCGCGCGGACGGCCCTGGCCGTCGCGCCCCGGCACGTAGCGGACCCGATCGCCGACCTGCGGGCGGCGCTCGCCGTGCATCGCCGAGGCGTGCACGAAGACGGCCTCGCCACCGCGTTCCGGGCGGATGAAGCCAAATCCCTTGCCATCGTTCCAGCTTGCCAGCGTGCCGCGCAGCTCCATCGCCCGCCCCTCGAAAAAAAGACGCCAGATGCTACCCGAAGCCGGCGCAACGCGTCTGGAGCAGGCGCTCGGCGCAGCCACTGGCGCCAGTGGGGTGAACTAACGGCCGGGCCCGGCGATCCCTCCTAGAAGCACAGCCAGCACGCCCCGACCTGGCCGGATCGCAAACTCAAGGAGCGCCCCGTGACTGTCATCACCCACCGCACCACCGAGACCACCCACAGCGTTTCGCGCCATGTGCCCGGCCCGCTGCATGCGACCCTGCTGGGCGGGACCGTGCCGCTGTTCCTCGGCGCCCTGCTCAGCGACCTCGCCTACCTGCGCAGCTACCACGTCCAGTGGAGCAACTTCGCGGCCTGGCTGATCGCCGGCGGGCTGCTGTTCGGCGGCCTGGCCATGCTCTTTGCGCTGGTCAACCTGGCGCGCGCGCGCATAAAGACCGGGCGTCCGCTGGTCTATCTCCTGCTGCTGGCGGCGACCTGGCTGCTCGGCTTCATCGCCGCCCTGGAGCACGCCAAGGACGCCTGGGCGACCATGCCCCAGGGCCTGCTGCTGTCGGCGCTGGTGACGCTGCTGGCCGGCGCGGCAAGCTGGGTCGGCCTGTCCGGCCTGCGCGCGGGAGGTGAAGCATGAACCGCGCCGCCGCCCTTCCCGCCCTGATCGTCGCCTCACTGCTGGCTGCCTGCGACGGCGAGCCGGAGGCCGAGCGCCTGTACGGCGCCAAGCCCGTGCTGCCCGAGCCCGAGCGCGGCCTGCTGCCGAGCATGGAAATCGCCGCGCCCTCGCCCTGGGGCGACGCCGTGCCGACGGTGCCGGAGGGCTACCGCGTCCGTGCCATTGCACGCGAACTGAAGATTCCACGGCAGACCCTGGTGCTGCCCAACGGCGACATCCTGGTCGCCGAGGGACGCGGCAGCAGCGCACCGGCCCTCAAGCCAAAGGACGTCATCGCCGGCTACATCAAGGCCAAGGGCGTCACCGCGGTCGAGGGCGGCGATCGCCTGACCCTGCTGCGCGACGCCGACGGGGATGGCGAGTACGAGACCCGCAGCCTGTTCGCCGAAGACCTCAACGCCCCCTACGGCCTGGCCTTGCATGAAGACCGGCTGTACGTCGCCAACCAGGACGCCCTGCTGCGCTTCGACTACCAGGAGGGCCAGACCCAGGCCAGCGGCCCGCCGACCAAGGTCACCGACCTGCCGGCGGAGATCAACCACCACTGGACCAAGGCCCTGGCGGTCAGCCCCGATGGCCGCCACCTGTACGTCGGCATCGGCTCGAACAGCAACATCACCGAACGCGGCATGGCGGCCGAAGTCGACCGCGCCATGGTCTGGCAGGTCGATGCCGAGACCGGTGCCCACAAGCCCTACGCCACCGGCCTGCGCAACCCGACGGCACTGGCGATCCAGCCCGACTCCGGACAACTGTGGGCGGTGGTCAACGAGCGCGACGAACTGGGCGAGAACCTGGTACCCGACTACCTCACCGCGGTGCAGGAAGGCGGCTTCTATGGCTGGCCGTACAGCTACTGGGGCCAGAACGTCGACGACCGGGTCAGGCCGCAGAAGCCCGAGCTGGTCGACACGGCCCTCACCCCGGACTACGCCCTCGGCGCCCACGTCGCCGCACTCGGCCTCGACTTCGCCGAAGGCGCACTGGGCGAGGCCTATGCCGACGGCGTGTTCATCGGCGAGCACGGCAGCTGGAACCGCAAGGATCCGGCCGGCTACAAGGTGGTCTTCGTGCCGTTCGAGGACGGCCGACCGACGGGGCAGCCGCTGGATTTCGTCACCGGCTTTCGCAGCGCGGACGGCAAGACCCGCGGCCGCCCGGTGGGCGTGACGGTCGACCCGCGCGGCGCGCTGATCGTCGCCGACGACCTGGCCAACATCGTCTGGCGGATCACCCCGGCGCGCTGATAAGCGCTTGCCGGCCAGGGCCGGCAACTTTCTGTCGCCGATTTATTGCCGCCGCGATGGCAGCCTTAATAGCCTTTTGCTAGCTTTCTCCTCAGCCTCTCGATCCGCACCAGACGTCGGGCTCACAGTCGCGCACGGAAGCGCGACTCGGCGCACGCTGCGCCGACCACACTTACAATCAGAGCTCGGCAGGGCCGGCATGCGAACTGTCCGCAGTGCGCCGGGAGATGTAGTAGATGAAACTGACCAGCCGCCGGGGTAACTTCACCGGCTTCATCGCGTTGTCGCTGCTGTTGACCGGGTTTTCCGCGCAGTTGCTGGTGCGCTCGGAAATCCACCGCTGGCAGGCGCGCTTCGACCAGCAGGTGCAGACGCTCTCGGCGGCGGTCGGCAACCGGCTGGACACCAACGAGGCGATCCTGGCCGGCTTCTCGGCCTTTCTCCAGGCGGTCGAGCAGAGCGACGAGGACGCCGCGACCCGCTACGCCGCCGCGGTCGTGGCGGCCTATCCGCAGGTCTACATGCTCGAGGTGGCGCGCAGCGTCCCGCACCGCGAGGAATCGGTGCTCATGCAGCACCTGCGCCACAACTGGCGCCCCGACTTCGTGCTCAAGGACTTCACCCAGCTGACCGGCCAGCCGGCAGAACCGCGGCTGGCGGCGAAGGAAACCTGGCCCCTGCTGTTCATGTACCCGCTGCTGCCGGAGGCGAGCGATATCTATGGCGTGCGCCTGGAGACCGTCGGGCACCTGTCGCGCACCTTGCCGCTGGCCGTCGGCAGCAACGAACCGGTGGCCACGCCGGTGTTCGACCTCTACGAAGGCGGCCGGGCCTACATCCTGATGCAGGCGGTCAACCGCCCGCCGCGGGCGATGCCCGAAGCCGGCCCCAACCTGTTCGGCAGCAACATGCTGGCGCTGCTGCTGATGCGCACCGATGCGCTGTTCGACGCCGTACGCCCCCTCGAGCAGGACCCGCATCTGAGCATCGTCGCGCTGCAGCGCGGCGGCAGCCACGTCGGCGAGCAGCTGTTCGCCCGCGAGCCGGAGCCGGCGCGCCCGCTCGATCGCCTGCTGCCGCGGCTGCGCACTCGCGTCGACCTGGCCAGCCAGTCGCAACCCACCACCCTGCTGTTCGAGCGCCAGTTGCGCCTGGGCGACGTGCTGACCGGCGACACCTTGATCATCCTGGCAATCCTCGCTGGCATCCTGGTGCTGCTGCCGACCACGCTGGTGCGCCACCTGCGCGCCGTCGAGCGCTCCGAGCGCGAGCACGAGGAGTCGGCCTACCTGGCGACCCACGACCCGCTCACCGGGCTGCCCAACCGCCATCTGCTGGCCGATCGCTTCGCCGAGGCGCTGTCGTACTGGCAGCGCGAACACACGCCGTTCGCCCTGATGGTGGTCGACCTCGACCACTTCAAGGCGATCAACGACCGCTTCGGCCATGAGGTCGGCGACCAGGTGCTGGCCCGCATCGCCGAGCGCATGCTCGACTCGACCCGCGCCTACGACACCGTGGCCCGCTACGGCGGCGACGAGTTCATCGTGCTGATGCGCGACCTGGCTGCCCCGCAGGACGCCGAAGCCGCGGCGCGCAAGATCCTCGAGGCGATCGGCCGGCCGATCCCGACTGCCGCCGGCGTGCAGACGATTTCCTGCAGTATCGGCGTGGCGTTGTGCCCGATCCACGGCGAGAGCTTCGACACCCTGCTCAACGCCGCCGACCAGGCGATGTACCGCATCAAGCAGCAGGGCCGCGACAACGTCGCCTTCGGCGTGCGCTGGCACTGAGACGCCGCCCACTGGCTGCCACGCGCGCCAGGCGCTATGGTCGGCGCATCGTCATTACCGGGAGCCACCATGGCCGCCAAGCCCGTAGCACCGAACAAGCAACGCCACCTGGCCGTGTTGATCGACGCGGATAACGCACCGGTGGCCATCGTCGAAGGCCTGTTCGAGGAGATCGCCAAGTACGGCGTGGCCAGCGTCAAGCGCATCTACGGCGACTGGACCAAGCCGAACCTGGGCAGCTGGAAGAAGGTGCTGCTCGATCATTCCATCCAGCCGATCCAGCAGTTCGCCTACACCTCGGGCAAGAACGCCACCGACAGCGCGCTGATCATCGACGCCATGGACCTGCTCTACACTCGGCGCTTCGACGGCTTCTGCCTGGTCTCCAGCGACAGCGACTTCACCCGCCTGGCCGCGCGCATCCGCGAGGAGGGCCTGACCGTGTACGGTTTCGGCGAGCAGAAGACCCCCTCGCCGTTCGTCTCGGCCTGCGACAAGTTCATCTACACCGAGATCCTGCGCTCCGACGCCAAGGCTGCGGCGGCCGATGACAAGCCGCTCGCCGCGGTGCCCGAGCCGGCCGCCATGCCCAAACCCGGCGCCGCGGACAAGCCCGCACCCATCGAGTGCCAGCAGGTACCGGTGGAGTTCATCGCCAAGGTGCTCGACGACATCTCCGAGGAAGACGACTGGGTGCAGCTCGGCACCCTCGGACAGAACATCAGCAAGCTGCGCCCGGCCTTCGACCCGCGCCTGTACGGCTGCAACAAGCTCAGCGAGCTGATCCGCGCGCAGCCCGGGCATTTCGAACTCGAGGCGCGCGGCAGCGGCAGCGCCGGCGGCAAGGACCTCTATGTCAAGGTGCGCAAGCCCCGCCGCAGCGCCAAGCGCTAGCCGCACGGTCATCTGCTGCAACATTTGCCTGGCACAGCGGCGAACCTCGCCGCGCTTCGTCCCTCCAAGCACTACCTGTGCATGGAGGAGACATCATGAGCAAACCGCTGCTGGCCACCTGCGCCCTGCTGGGTGCCGCGCCGTTCGCCCTGGCGCAGACGCCCGAGCCCGAGGTGATCACCCACCTGAACGGGCTCGACGTGCGCATCAGCCCGATGGGCGTACCGGCCCGCACCGATGCCATCGACGGCGAGTTGCTCGGCATCCGCGCCATCAAGGTGATGAACAACAGCGCCCAGCCGGTCACCTGCGAGTTCCACGTCCCGGCCGAAGCGCGTTCCGATACCTCGGCGCCACCGGTGTTCAACGTCGCGCCGAACACCCAGCGCACCGAGCGAGTCCCCGGCGACTACACCCCGGGCGAGCCGTTCGCCGAGATCACCTGCCGGGGCAGCGAGGCCGGCAGCGCCCGCTGACCCGGCCCGCCCGGCCGCCCTCAGGCGGCCATGCGCTCGCATTCCTCGGCGCAGCGGCGACAGGCCTCGGCGCACTTCTGACAGTGCTCGGCCTGGTGCTTGCCGCATTCCTCGCCACAGGCCCGACAGATTTGCGCGCAGAGCCTGCACAGGGCGGCGGCCTGGGCGCTGTCGCGGCTCATCAGGCGGGCCGCCAGCGCGCACAGGTCGGCGCAGTCACGGTCCAGTTCGATGCAGCGCGCCATCATCTTCACGTCATCCTCGCGCAGGCAGGCTGCCGCGCAGGTCTCGCAGACCAGCGCGCAGTTGGAACAGGCTTCGATACAGGCCTGGTATTTGGCGTTGAGCATGGGTGCCTCCTCGGTTTGCAATGAGACGAGTGTTCGGCAGCCCGGCATTCCCCGCGCTGCCGCCCTCCTGACTAGGGGCAGCACCCGCGCCGGCGAAGTTCAGCCCGATCGACCCAGTGGTCGACGACGCGGGGCCAGGCCGAGCGATTACAATGGCGTCCCCGCTCACCGGCCGTTGCTTCGCTATGCCCTTCACCCTCGCCGAGCCCTGTGAATACCAGGAGCTGATCCACAAGAGCCGCTTCCTGGTCCGCGCGGCGCCGATCCAGACGCCCGAACAGGCGCAGGCCTTCATCCAGGCGGTCAGCGACCCGGGCGCCACGCACAACTGCTGGGCCTGGAAGCTCGGCCAGCAGTACCGCTTCAGCGACGATGGCGAGCCCGGCGGCACCGCCGGCCGGCCGATGCTCAGCGCCATCGAGGGCCAGGACTGCGACCGCGTGGTCGCCGTGGTGACGCGCTGGTTCGGCGGCATCAAGCTGGGCACCGGCGGGCTCGCCCGCGCCTACGGCGGGACCACCGCCAAGTGCCTGCAACAGGCCGGGCGCATCGAGCTGGTGACCCGCAGCCGCTGCCGGACCCATTGCCGCTTCGCCGAACTGGCGCTGGTCAAGGCGCGACTGGCGGAGTTCGAGGCACTGGTGGAGGACGAAAGCTACGACGCCGAGGGCGCCAGCCTGCTGCTCGCCCTGCCGCGGCAGCAGATCGCTCCGCTGGCCAGGCTGCTGGCCGATATCAGCCGCGGGCGCAGCCAGCTCGAGCCGCTGGACGACCCACAGAAAGTGTGAGCTTCGCTGTGGATAACCTCTGGACGTCTGGCTGCGAGCAGCGTGGCTCGGGGCCTGCGCGAAACTGATCAGTTTTTGCTCAAATTGGACGCTGTACGCTGAGGCAGCTTGCAAGACCTTGATTTCAGGCACTTTTAGCGGGGCAAAATGGCCATTAAAGCGCCATCAGCCGGTACTGGAAAAGGTTTGCGGTTATGCCCGTTTTTCGTGGAAAACCTTGTGGATAAAACTGGGAGTAATTTACCGATCCCAGTCTCCGTGCGGCCTGCGGCCAGCTGCGCAGAAAATGTACAGCACGCGGCCTACCCATCCCCCTTGCCGCGCAAGGCTGGCTAGAATGCCTGGCACCCCGACGAAGAGAAGACCCCGATGCGCGACTGGCTGAACAACCTGCCCAAGGCCGAACTGCACCTGCACCTGGAAGGCTCGCTGGAGCCCGAGCTGATGTTCCGGCTGGCCGAACGCAACAAGATCGTCCTGCCCTGGCGCGACGTCGAGGCGCTGCGCAGCGCCTACGACTTCAACAACCTGCAGGAATTTCTCGACCTCTACTATGCCGGCGCCGACGTGCTGCGCACCGAGCAGGATTTCTACGACCTGACCTGGGCCTACCTGCAGAAATGCGAGGAACAGAACGTGGTGCACACCGAGCCGTTCTTCGACCCGCAGACGCACACCGCCCGCGGCGTGCCCTTCGAGGCCGCGCTGGAGGGCATCAGCGCCGCCCTCGCCGATGGCCGCGAACTGCTCGGCATCAGCAGCGGGCTGATCCTCAGCTTCCTGCGCCACCTGCCGGAAGAGGACGCCTTCAAGACCCTGGAGCAGGCGCTGCCCTACCGCGACGCCTTCTTCGCCGTCGGCCTGGACAGCTCCGAGGTCGGCCACCCGCCGAGCAAGTTCCAGCGCGTGTTCGACAAGGCCCGCGGCGAAGGGCTGCTCGCCGTCGCCCACGCCGGCGAGGAAGGTCCGCCGGAATACATCTGGGAGGCGCTGGACCTGCTCAAGGTCAGTCGCATCGACCACGGCGTGCGCGCCGCCGAAGACCCGCGGCTGATCGCCCGGCTGATCGAGGAGCAGATCCCGCTGACCGTCTGCCCGCTGTCCAACACCCGGCTCAAGGTGTTCGGCCACATGCGCGAGCACAACATCCTCCAGCTGCTCGAGCAGGGCGTGAAGGTCACGGTCAACTCGGACGACCCGGCCTATTTCGGCGGCTACGTGACGGAGAATTTCCTCGCCCTGCACGAGCACCTGGGCATGGACGAGGCGCAGGCCAGGCGCCTGGCGCAGAACAGCCTGGATGCGCGCCTGGCATTTTGACGCAGCCCCAGGCATGACCCCGGTCAAACGCGACCGGGGCGGCCGGGCCTATGGTGAAGCCCCCTTTTTGCCAAGCCGGGAGTGATCCTGATGAAGATCAACATTCGTCCGCTTCGTTCGACCGAGAACCGCTGGCAGGTCGACCTCGACCATCACCGGGTGAGCTTTCGCAGCGAGGCCGAGGCGCGCCACTTCGTCGCCACCCTGCAGCGCCGCATCGCCGAGCCGCACGCGCTGCCCAAGGCCGGCTGATCAGCCGCTGGTGGCGCGTGCGGTGGCGTAGGCCACCAGCGCCGCCAGCAACCCACACGCGGCGATCACCGCCGCCATCGGTACTGCCGTGCCGTCGTGCAGCGCACCGACCAGCGTGGCCGCGGTGGCCGCCAGGCTGAACTGCAGGCTGCCGAGCAGTGCCGAGGCGCTGCCGGCGTTGGCCCGCTGGTCGGCCATGGCACAGGCGGTCGCGTTGGGCAGCAGGCAGCCGAGCGACGCCACGCAGCCGAACAGCGGGATCAGCAGCGGCCAGAGCGCCACCGGCCGCGCCGCGGCGATGGCCAGCAGCAGCAAGGCGCTGGCGAAGTAGAACCACACCCAGCGACGCACCCAGAACTCCGGCCCGCGCCAGCGCATAAGCCGCACGTTGACCTGCGCCATCAGGATGAAACCGGCGGCGTTGATGCCGAACAGCCAGCCGTAGTGCTCGGCCGGCACCCCGTAGAGTTCGATGAACACGAACGGCGAGCCGGCGATGTAGGCGAACATCCCGCCCATGCACAGCCCGCCGCTCAGCGCGTGGCCGATGAAGAAGCGATCGGCGAACAGCCCGCGGTACTTGCCCAGCGCCCCACTGATCGGCGCCCGCGGCTGATCCGCCGGGATGGTTTCCGGCAGCCACAGCAGAACCGCCAGCAGGCAGGCCGCACCGAACAGCGCCAGCAGCACGAAGATCGCCTGCCAGCCAGAGCTGGCCAGCAGCGCACCGCCGGCCACCGGCGCGAGGATCGGCGCCAGGCCCATCACCAGCATCAGTTGCGAGAACACCTTGGCGCTGGCCAGCGGATCGCAGCGGTCGCGCACCACCGCGCGGGCGATCACCATTCCCGCGCAACCGCCCAGGGCCTGGACGAAGCGCGCGGCGACCAGCCACTCCAGCGATGGCGCGAAGGCTGCCGCCAGCGAGGCCATGGCGAACAGCGCGACACCCGCCAGCAGCGGCCGGCGCCGGCCGTAGCGGTCGGCCAGCGGGCCGTATACCAGCTGGCCGAGGGCGAGGCCGACGAAATAGGCGGCCAGCGACAACTGGACCTGCTCGACGTCGGTGGCAAAGGCCCTGGCCAGCGCCGGGAAGGCCGGCAGGTACATGTCGATGGCCAGCGGGCCGAAGGCGCTGAGCGCGCCCAGGATAAGCAGGATCCGCAGAGGCATTGCAGGCTCGTCAGGCAGAAAGGTGGGCGATCTGCGCCCGCGAACTGGCGCACAGGCGTTTACACGAGCCGAAGATGCTGTTACATACACCGCCGATTGTAAACCTGCAAAACGACAGACAGCCCGTCACCGTTTCGCCAGCCCCGCCGGCACGGCGGCGCGGCCACTGCCTGGAGATGTCGATGCGTCGAACCAAAGAAGACGCCGAGAAGACCCGCCTGGCCATCCTCGAATCTGCCGAACGGCTGTTCCTCGAGCGTGGCGTGGCGCACACCAGCCTCGACCAGATCGCCCGTGACGCCGGGGTGACGCGCGGCGCGGTCTACTGGCACTTCGAAAACAAGGCGCACCTGTTCCACGCGATGCTCGACCAGGTACGCCTGCCGCCCGAGCAGATCGCCGAGCGCCTGAGCGCCTGCGAGGAACGCGACCCGCTCGGCGCATTGCGCGTGCTGCGCGAACTCTTCTGCGAGGGGCTGACTGCGCTGGGCAGCAATCCGCAGAAGCGCCGGGTGTTCACCATCCTGCTGCACCGCTGCGAGTTCACCGAGGAACTGCGCGACGCCCAGGAGCGCCACGAAGCCTTCATCAACCAGTTCATCGAGCTGTGCGAGACGCTGTTCAGCAAGGCCGCCGACCGCCTGCTGCCGGGCGTCACGCCGCGGCTGGCGGCGCGCTCGATGCACGCGCTGATCGTCGGGCTGTTCAGTGACTGGACCCGCGACAACGCGCTGTTCGACCCGATCGGCGACACCGCGGCGCTGGTCGACCCGCTGTTCCGCGGGCTGATCCGCGACTGGGAACAGGTGGTGCCGGCGGGCGGTGCCGGCTGAGCAAGGCCTCAGTCGACCCGGTAGCCCTCTTCCTCGATCGCCGCGCGGATCGCCTGTTCGCTCGGCGCCCCCGCGACGCTCACCGTACCGGCGGCCAGGTCGACCTTGACCTCGGCCTGCGCATCGAGCGCCTTGATCGCCTGGATCACCGCGCGCTCGCAGTGGCCGCAGGTCATGCCTGTCACCTTGAAGACTTGCATCGGATACCTCCTCATCGGTTGTCGCGGCGATTGTCGACCCTGCCACCGGGGCAAGGTCAACTGCGCCGAATTGCCGCCCGGGCTTGACCTTCCCACAGGGTCAAGGTCAAAGCTTTGCAGCAATCGATCCGGGAGAGAGCAGATGACCCAGACCAGCTACACCCTGCCGGTCACCGGCATGACCTGCGCCAGCTGCGCCGGGCGCATCGAGCGCGCCCTGCGCAAGCTGCCCGAGGTGCAGTCGGCGACCGTCAACCTGGCCCGCGAGCAGGTCCACGTGGAGACCGGCGCAAGCTCCGTGGAAGCGCTGATCGAGGCCGTGGAAAAGGCCGGCTACGGCGTCGCCCTGAGCAGCCACGAGCTGCTCCTGGGCGGCATGACCTGCGCCAGCTGCGTCGGCCGCGTCGAGCGCGCGCTGCGCAAGGTGCCCGGGGTGCGCAGCGCGGCAGTCAACCTGGCCAGCGAACGCGCGCAGGTGCAGGCCCTCGCCAGCCTCGATCCGCAGGTGCTGGTCGAGGCCGTCGTCGCGGCCGGCTACCAGGCGCAGCTGGCGGGCGCCGAGCGCCCCGCCACGGATGGCGCCGAGCAGCGCCTGCGCCGCGAACGGCTGGCAGTGATCGCCGCCCTGCTGCTCGCCGCGCCGCTGGTGGTGCCGATGTTCGCCGACCTGTTCGGCCAGCACTGGATGCTGCCGCCGTGGCTGCAGTGGCTGCTGGCCACACCGGTGCAGTTCGTCCTCGGCGCCCGCTTCTACGTGGCCGGCTGGAAGGCGGTGCGTGCTCGCGCCGGCAACATGGACCTGCTGGTCGCCCTGGGCACCAGCGCCGGCTACGGCCTGAGCCTGTACCAGTGGTGGGCGACGCCGGCCGGGCAGATGCCGCACCTCTACTTCGAAGCCTCGGCGGTGGTCATCGCGCTGGTGCTGCTCGGCAAGTACCTGGAAAGTCGCGCCAAGCGCCAGACCAGCGCCGCCATCCGCGCACTGGAAGCACTGCGCCCCGAGCGCGCCCGGCGCCTGGTGGACGGCCGCGAGGAAGAGGTCGCGATCGCCGCCCTGGTGCTCGGCGATGTCGTCGTGGTGAAGCCGGGCGAGCGCTTTCCCGTCGATGGCGAGGTGGTCGAGGGCAGCAGCCAGGCCGACGAGGCGCTGATCAGCGGCGAGAGCCTGCCGGTCGACAAGCAGCCCGGCGACCGTATCACCGGCGGTGCGATCAACGGTGAGGGGCGCCTGCTGGTGCGCGCCACCGCGCTCGGCGGCGAGACGGTGCTGGCGCGCATCATCCGCCTGGTGGAGGACGCCCAGGCGGCCAAGGCGCCGATCCAGAAGCTGGTCGACCGGGTCAGCCAGGTGTTCGTCCCGGCCGTGCTGGTGATCGCCCTGGCGACCCTGGCCGGCTGGCTGCTGGCCGGCGCGCCGGTCGAAACCGCGCTGATCAATGCCGTCGCGGTGCTGGTCATCGCCTGCCCCTGCGCACTCGGCCTGGCGACGCCCGCGGCGATCATGGCCGGCACCGGCGTCGCGGCCCGCCACGGCATCCTGATCAAGGCCCCCGAAGCCCTGGAGATCGCCCACGCGGTCACCGCGGTCGCCTTCGACAAGACCGGCACCCTCACCTCCGGCAAGCCGGAGATCGTCCACCTGCAGGCCGTCGCCGGCGACGAGCGCGAGGTGCTGCGCCTGGCCGGCGCGCTGCAGCGCGGCAGCGAGCATCCGCTGGCACGCGCGGTGATCGAGCGCTGCGGCGCGCTGGAGATCGCCCTGCCCGAGGTCCAGGCCAGCCAGGCGCTGGCCGGGCGCGGTATCGCCGGCCAGCTGGAAGGTCGCGAACTGGCCCTGGGCAACCGTCGCCTGCTCGAGGAGAGCGGCCTGGCCGCTGGTGCCCTGGGCGAGCAGGCGCAGCGCTGGGAAGCCGAGGGCCGTACGCTGTCCTGGCTCATCGAACGCGCCCCGGCAGCCCGCGTGCTCGCCCTGTTCGCCTTTGGCGACAGCCTCAAGGACGGTGCGGCGGCCGCCGTGGCCGCGCTGCACGGGCGGCACATCCGCAGCCACCTGATCACCGGCGACAACCGCGGCAGCGCGCGGGTGGTGGCCGAAGCCCTGCGGATCGACGACGTGCATGCCGAGGTGCTGCCGGCCGACAAGGCGGCCACCGTCGCGGCGCTGAAGCACGGCGGCGCCACCGTGGCGATGGTCGGCGACGGCATCAATGACGCCCCGGCGCTGGCCGCCGCCGACGTCGGCATCGCCATGGGCGGCGGTACCGACGTGGCCATGCACGCCGCCGGCATCACCCTGATGCGCGGCGACCCGCGCCTGGTGCCGGCCGCGCTGGACATCAGCCGGCGCACCTACCGCAAGATCCAGCAGAACCTGTTCTGGGCCTTCATCTACAACCTGATCGGCATCCCGCTGGCGGCGCTGGGCTTTCTCAGCCCGGTGGTGGCCGGCGCGGCGATGGCCATGTCCAGCGTCAGCGTGATCAGCAACGCCCTGCTGCTCAAGCGCTGGCAGCCGGGCATACTCGGGGCGCAACGCCGGGAGGAACGGCCATGAACATCGGCCAGGCCGCCAGCCGCAGCGGGCTGTCGGCGAAGATGATCCGCTACTACGAGTCCATCGGGCTGATCAGCCCCGCCGGGCGCGGGGCCAATGGCTATCGGCGCTACAGCGAGGACGACCTGCACCGCCTGGCATTCATCAAGCGCTCGCGCGACCTCGGCTTCTCGCTGGAGGAAGTCGGCAAGCTGCTGGCGCTGTGGCAGGACCGCCAGCGCGCCAGCGCCGACGTCAAGGCGCTGGCCGGCGCGCATATCGAGACGCTGAACCGGCGCATCGCCGAGCTGGTGTCGCTGCGCGACACCCTGCAAGAGCTGGTCGACCATTGCTCGGGCGACCATCGACCGGACTGCCCGATCCTGCGCGAGCTGGAGTCGGGCGGCTGTTGCGAGGGGTGAGGCCGGCAGCCACGCCAGGGCGGCGCCGGCGCGCCGGTCAGGCCTGGGACTGCAGGTAGTTCTGCAGGCCGACGCGGTCGATCAGGCCGAGCTGCTGCTCCAGCCAGTAGGCATGGTCTTCCTCGGTGTCGTGCAGCTGCGCGGCGAGGATGTCGCGGGTCACGTAGTCGCCGTGGCTCTCGGCCAGGGCGATGCCCTTGGCCAGCGCCTCGCGTACGCGGTACTCCAGCGCCAGGTCGCTGCGCAGCATGTCCGGCACGTTCTGCCCCGGGTGGATCGCCTCCGGCGTCATGTCCGGCGTGCCCTCGAGGAAGAGGATGCGCTGCAGCAGCGCATCGGCATGCTCGGTTTCCTCCTGCATCTCGTGGTTGATGCGTTCGTAGAGCTTCTCGAAGCCCCAGTCGGCGTACATGCGCGAATGCAGGAAGTACTGGTCGCGCGCCGCCAGCTCGCCGCGCAGCAGCTCCTTCAGGTAGTCGACCACCGGTGCCTGGCCTTTCATGAATCGGTCCTCGGGTAGGATTGCCACAAGGCGGCAAGGATCGTGGCTGGGCCCGGGGCGGTCAAGCGCCGGGCGTTGCCGCGTCGTCGCAGCCGCGCGGGCGGCGGCCGGCTACAATGCGCGCCTCCCATTCACAGAGCATTGCAGATGAGCGCCGATTCCGCCTCCCGCATCGCCATCGTCGGCGGCGGCCCTGCCGGGCTGATGGCCGCCGAAGTGCTCGCCCGCGCCGGGCTGCGCGTGGATCTCTACGACGCCATGCCCTCGGTGGGGCGCAAGTTCCTGCTCGCCGGCGTCGGCGGCATGAACATCACCCACGCCGAGCCCTTCGCCGACTTCCTCGGCCGCTACCGCGAAGCCCGGGCCGCGCTGCAGCCGATGCTCGAGGCCTTCGCCCCGGACGCGCTGCGCCAGTGGATCCATGCGCTGGGCATCGACACCTTCGTCGGCAGCTCCGGCCGGGTCTTCCCCACCGACATGAAGGCCGCACCGCTGTTGCGCGCCTGGCTCAAGCGCCTGCGCGAGGCCGGCGTGCAGATCCACACCCGCCATCGCTGGCTGGGCTGGGACGACCAGGGCGCGCTGCGCATCGCCGGCGCCGACGGCGAGGTCCACCCGGCGCCGGCGGCCACCCTGCTCGCCCTCGGCGGCGGCAGCTGGGCCCGGCTCGGCTCGGACGGCGCCTGGGTGCCGCTGCTGGAAGCCCGCGGCGTGGCGGTCGCCCGGCTGCAGCCGGCCAACTGTGGCTTCGAGGTCAGCGGCTGGAGCGAGCACCTGCGCGGAAAGTTCGCCGGCGCACCGCTGAAGACCGTCGCCCTGGCGCTGCCGGGTTGCACGCCGCGGCGCGGCGAGTTCGTGCTCACCGCCAGCGGCATCGAGGGCAGCCTGGTGTATGCGCTGTCAGCAGAGATTCGCGAGGCCATCAACCGCAGCGGCAACGCCCGGGTCGAACTGGACCTGCTGCCCGACCGCTCCGCCGCGCAGATCGCCCAGGCGCTGGCGCGGCCGCGCGGCTCGCAGTCGATGGCCAAGCACCTGCATCGCCAGCTGCGCCTGGACGGGGTCAAGGCCGCGCTGCTGCGCGAACTGACCGATGCCGCGACCTTCGGCGACCCGCAGGCGCTGGCCGCGGCGATCAAGGCCCTGCCGATCACCCTGCTGCGCCCGCGGCCGCTGGACGAAGCCATCAGCAGCGCCGGCGGCGTGCGCTTCGCCGAACTGGACGAAAACCTGATGCTGCGCCGGCTGCCCGGCGTGTTCTGTGCCGGCGAGATGCTCGACTGGGAGGCGCCCACCGGCGGCTACCTGCTGACCGCCTGCCTTGCCAGCGGTCGCGCCGCCGCCGAGGGCATGCTGCGCTGGCTGGCCGGGCGCTGAGGCTGGCGCGGGTCAGCGCTTGTTCTTCGCCGGCTTGCCGCCCAGGCTCGGCGCCTTGCGCACCGGCCGGGCGTTGGGCTTTTCGTTCTCGTCGAACCAGTTGCCCAGGTGGATACGCCCCTTGCCAGGCACCTCCTTGGGTTTTTTCGGCTTCTTCGGCTTCTTGATCACCTGGCCGCCCACGGCGGTGGCCGGCACGCGATGCTCGGGAATGAAGTCGGCGTGCTCGTGACGCACCAGCAGTTGGCCGATCAGCGTCTCGATCGCCGCCAGCTGGTCGACCTCGTCGGCGGCGACCAGCGAGACCGCCTCGCCACTGGCGCCGGCACGGCCGGTACGGCCGATGCGGTGCACATAGTCCTCGGCGACGATCGGCAGATCGAAGTTGACCACCTGCGGCAGGTCCTGGATGTCCAGCCCGCGGGCGGCGACATCGGTGGCCACCAACACCTGCACCTCGCCGGCCTTGAAGCGCTCCAGCGCGCGCAGGCGGCTGGGCTGCGGCTTGTCGCCATGGATCGAGTCGGCGGCGATGCCGGCCTGCGCGAGCGCCTCGACCAGTGCATCGACGCCCTTGCGCGTCCTGGCGAAGACCAGCACCTGGCCCCAGCGGCGCTCGCCCAGCAGTTGCAGGAACAGCTCGGTCTTGCGCTTCTTGTCCACCGGCATCAGCCACTGCTTGACCGTCTTCGCCGCGGCGTTGCGCGGGCTGACCTCGATCGACAGCGGGTCGCGCAGCAGCTCGCCGGCCAGCTGGCGGATGGCGTCGGAGAAGGTCGCCGAGAACAGCAGCGTCTGGCGCCGTTTCGGCAGCGCGGCGAACAGTTCGTCCAGCTCGCGGGCGAAGCCGAGGTCGAGCATGCGGTCGGCCTCGTCGAGCACCAGGATCTGCAGCTGGGCGAACTTCACCGCGTTCTGCCGGTACAGGTCGAGCAGCCGCCCGGGGGTGGCGACCAGCACGTCGATACCCTTGCGCAGGGCGAGCATCTGCGGGTTGAGGCTGACCCCGCCGTACACCGCATAGCTGCGCAGCGGCAGCGCCTGGCCGTAGGTGCGCAGGCTCTGGTGCACCTGCTCGGCCAGTTCGCGGGTCGGCACCAGCACCAGCGCGCGGACCGAATTGCCGGCCACCTTCGGCCCGTCGGTGCACAGCCTTTGCAGTACGGGCAGGGCGAAGCCGGCGGTCTTGCCGGTGCCGGTCTGCGCCGCGCCCATCAGGTCGCGGCCCTTGAGCACGGCAGGAATGGCCTGGGCCTGGATCGGCGTCGGCTGGCGGTAGTCGAGGGTTTCCAGGGTCCGCAGCAGCGGTTCGATCAGGCCGAGGGAGGCGAAGGTCATGGCAGGCTCGCAGCGCCGCAACGGGCGGGGGAAAAGCTGCGGATTCTAGCAGGCCCGCGCCCGCCAGACCCGCGGCGCCGCCAGCCAGCGTCACGCCGGGCCAGCCGTTTTTCCACCGGCGCCGCGCTTCTTGACCCGACACCTTGTGTTTGCCGGCACGGCCCCGTAAGGTGCGCGCGTTTTCTTATCCGCCAAGGTGTGCGCGCCTCCACAGGCCGCATGAAACGGGAAGCCGGTGCGTTCGCTCGAACAATCCCGGCGCTGCCCCCGCAACGGTAATCGACCGCGATCCCCGGATCGCCGTTCGCTCGGACGCCACTGTGTTTCGACACGGGAAGGCGAGCGCGATGCGTGTCGAGAGCCCGGAGACCGGCCTGGACGGATTCGACTGGTGTTGCGGAGGGCAGCACCGTCAAGCGCCTGCCTGGCTGCGCGCTTGTTCCTGCCCTCCTCAAAAGTTGCGATCTTTTGAGGAAACCACTGATGAAACTGTCCCGACTCGCGCTGGCCGTAGCCCTGCTGCCAGGCGCATCCCCCTTTGCCGCAGAACCCAGCCGCAGCGAAGCCCTGCTGCTCGACGACACCGTGGTCAGCGCCAACCGCGTGCCGCAGGCACGCAGCCAGGTTTCGGCGGCGACCAGCGTGTTCACCCGGGACGACATCGAGCGCCTGCAGGTACGCAGCGTGGCCGAGCTGCTCGAGCGCGTGCCGGGCCTGAGCGTATCCCGCACGGGTGGGGCCGGCAGCCAGACCGGCCTGTTCCTGCGCGGCACCGCCAGCACCCAGACCCTGGTGCTGGTCGACGGCCAGCGCATCGCCGCCGCTTCCAGCGGGACCAGCAGCCTGGAGTTCCTCAGTCCGGACCAGATCGAGCGTGTCGAGGTCGTACGCGGGTCGCGCTCGGCGCTGTATGGCTCCGATGCCATCGGCGGGGTCGTGCAGATCTTCACCCGCCAGGGCGGCGGCACCGGCCTGGCACCGCAGGTGCGCCTGGCAGCCGGCAGCGACGGCACCTTCGAGCGCAACCTGGGGTTGTCCGGTGGCAACGCGCAGACGCGCTTCCACCTCGGCGCCGCGCTGGACGAAACCCAGGGTATCGATGCCACCCGCGACGGCTTCGGCGCCAATGGCGACGAGGACGCCTACCGCAATCGCTCGCTGAGCCTGAACCTCGCCCATCGCCTGAACGAGCGCCTGGAGGTCGGCATCAACGCACTCGACCAGCGTGGCCAAGTCGAGTTCGACGACACCTACGCCACCTCGCTGCCAACCGTGGACTTCCAGCTCAGCAGCTTCTCGACCTACGCCGACACCCGGCTCAGCGACGCCTGGAGCAGCCGCCTCGAGATCGGCCACAGCGAGGACAAGCGCGACACCGCCAACGACCTCGCCGGCGCCGGCAGCCGCTACGCCTTCAGCACCTACCGTGACTCGGCCAGCTGGGTGAATACCCTGCAGCTCGCTCCGGCGCACCAGCTGCTGCTCGGCGCCGACTGGCACGAGGACCGCCTGCACAGCACCACCGATTTCGTCGAGGATTCGCGCTGGAACCAGGCCGCCTTCATCCAGCACCGCTATACCGCCCGCGCGTTTTCCACCGAACTGGGCCTGCGCCATGACAAGAACGAGCAGTACGGCAGCGAAAACAGCTGGAATGCGGCACTTACCGTCCCGCTGAACACCCGCAACGAGATGATCCTGTCGTACAGCGAAGGCTTCCGCGCACCGACCTTCAACGAGCTGTACTACCCCGATTCCTGCTACTTCGGCTTCTGCTTTGCCAATGCCAATCCGGATCTGTCGCCGGAAAAATCCAGGAGCTACGAACTGCAGTGGCGCAGTCGCTACAGCGACAGCGGCTCGCTGGAAGTCTCGCTCTACCGCACCGACATCGAGGATGCCATCGTCTCGGACGGCAGCACCGGGTGGATCCCCTACAACGTGCAGACGGCCCGGATCAACGGCCTGGAAGCCGCGCTCCGCCAGGACCTGTTCGGCTGGCAGGCCAGCCTGGCCGCCGGCCTGATCGATCCGCGCGACCGCGACAGCGGCCACACCCTCGCCCGCCGCGCCAAGCGCACCCTCAGCCTCGACCTGGACCGCGCGTTCGGCGACTTCGCCGTCGGCGCCAGCTGGCGCGCGGTCAGCGGCCGCTACGACGATGCCGCCAACAGCATCGCTCTGGGCGGCTACGGCGTGCTCGGCGTACGCGGCAGCTGGCAGGCGCTGCCGGAGCTGAAGCTGGACCTGAAGCTGAACAACCTGCTCGATAAGGACTATGCAGAAGCCACCTACAGCACCAGCAACGGTCGCTTCGGCTACAACACCGAAGGCCGCACCGCGCTGTTCGCCGTGACCTGGACCCCCTCGCTCTGACCCATCCGGGCCGCCGGCGGCCCGCTCGTTACCCTGCGGCGGGAGTGCTACGCTCCCGCCTCTGTCGATTCCGGGGTTCGCCGCGTTGCGAGATCTGAAACACCTCCTCTGCCTGCTCGGCCTGCTGCTGGCGCCGCTGGCCGCGCAGGCGGCGCCCAGTCGCGTCGTCTCGCTGGACCTGTGCATGGACTGGGCGCTGGCGCAGCATGCCGCGCCGGGGCAGATCGCCGCGCTGTCGCCGATGTACCGCCGCTACCCCAGGCCTGATCTCGATGCCGGCCTGCCCAGCCATGACGGTTCGCTGGAGGGCCTGGTGGCCCTGCGTCCGGACCTGGTGCTGGTCGGCCAGTACAGCGCGCTCTTGCTGCGTGAACGGCTGCGCACGCTGGGCTTGCGCGTCGAGGTGATTGCGTTGCCGACCACCCTGGCCGGCATCAGCGCCTACGAACGACGCATCCTCGCCCTGCTCGGCCAGGACCCGGCGCGCGCGCTCCCGCCACCTGCACCACGCACGCCGCGCCGCGACGCCCCGCGCCTGCTGCTGCTCGGCGGCAACGGCATCGGCACCGGCCGCGATACCTTCGAACACCAGCTGATCGAACAAGCCGGCTGGCGCAACTACCTGACGCAGCCCGGTCACCAGCGGCTCGACCTGGAAGCGATCGTCGCCGACCCGCCGGAGGCGGTGCTGTTCGCCGCCCCGGCGGCGCAGGCACTGGCCAACGGCTTCGCCATGCATCCGGCGCTGCGCCGGGCGATCCCCGCCGAGGCCTGGCTCAGCACCGACTACTGGCGCTGGCAATGCCCCGGTGGCTGGATGTGGCGCCTGACAGGACAACTCAACCAATGGCTCGACTAGTGGTCCCGGCGCTGGCCGCGCTGTTGCTGGCCAGCGCCTTGCTTTCGCTCAGCCTCGGCTCGGCCGCGGTGCCGGTATTCGGCGGCCTGTCCGACTGGCTCGCCGGCGAGGCCAGCCTGGGCGCCATCGTCATCGGCGAGATCCGCCTGCCACGCACGCTGCTGGCGATCGGCGTCGGCGCGGCCCTCGGGCTCAGCGGCGCGGCGCTGCAGGGCCTGTTGCGCAACCCGCTGGCCGACCCGGCGCTGACCGGTGCCAGCCAGGGCGCCGCGCTGGGCGCCGCCGCAGTGTTCTACTTCGGCCTGCTGCCGCAGCTGGGCAGCGCCGCCCCGGCGGTGGCCGGGCTGGCCGGTGCACTGGCGGCCTTGCTGCTGATGCTCGCGCTGGCCGGCAGTGCGCGCCCGTCGATGGTGATCATGGCCGGGCTGGCGATCTCCACCCTCGCCGGCGCGGCGCTGGCGACGGTGCTCAATTTCGCCCCCAACCCCTACGCCATGCAGGAACTGGTGTTCTGGCTGCTGGGCTCGGTATCCGAGCGCGGGCTGGAACACCTGGCGCTGCTGCTGCCTGCGCTGCTGGCCGGCTCGGCGCTGGTGTTCAGCCAGCGGCGCCTGCTCGCCGGGCTCAGCCTCGGCGAACAGGTGGCACAGAGCATGGGCCTGAACGTGGCGCGCGGCGGGCGCATCCTGGTGCTCGGCGCGGCGCTGCTGGTCGGCGGCTCGGTGGCGGTGGCCGGCACGATCGGCTTCGTCGGCCTGCTGGTCCCGCATCTGGTGCGCCCGCTGGTGCGCCACCGCCCGGAGCGCATGCTGCTGCCCTCGGCGCTGGCCGGCGGCTGCCTGGTCTGCCTGGCCGACGTCTGCGTGCGCCTGCTGCCGCCGGGCCGCGAGCTCAAGCTCGGCGTGCTCACCGCGCTGCTCGGCGCGCCGCTGTTCATCTGGCTGGTCTGGCGGGAGCGCAATCGATGGAGCTGATCACCGCGCACCGGCTGGCGGTGCCGGGCCGGCTGCACGAGGTGCAGCTGGCGCTTTCCGCCGGGCAGATGCTCGGGCTGATCGGCCCCAACGGCTCGGGCAAGTCGACCCTGCTGCAGTGCCTGGCCGGGATCGGCCGCCATCACGGGCAGGTCGTCCTCGAAGGTCGCGATCTGCAGCGCCTGCCGCCCGACGAGCGCGCCCGCCGCATCGGCCTGCTACCGCAGGCCGGCCACAGCGCCTGGGCCCTGCGCGTGCGCGACGTGGTCGCGCTCGGCCGCCTGCCGTGGCACGACCAGGGCGCCGAGGCCGTGGCCCGGGCCATCGAGCTGACCGGCATCGGCGCCTGGCTCGACGAGCGCGTCGACCGGCTGTCCGGCGGCGAACAGGCGCGGGTCTGGCTGGCGCGGGTGCTGGCCGGCGAGCCGCACCTGTTGCTGGCCGACGAGCCGATCGCCAGCCTCGACCTGCTGTACCAACGCCAGGTGATGGGGCTGCTCAGGCGCCACGCCGACAGTGGCGGCGGGGTGATCGTCGCGCTGCACGACCTGGCCCTGGCGGCACGCTACTGCGATCGCTTCTGCCTGCTGGACGGCGGCCGGGTGCATGCCTGCGGCACGCCCGCCGAGGTGCTGAGCGAGGCGAACCTGCTGGCGGTGTTCGGCGTCGAGGTGCATGTCGACCTGGCGGCCCGTCCGCCCGTGGTCGCGCCCAGGTGAGGCGGGCTCAGGCGAGCTGGCGGGGAATGCGGTAGAGGACGAAGAGCACCAGGCTGGCGAACACCAGCAGCAGCCGGGCGACCGGCTCCATGCCGAACAGTGCGCCGAGCGCCGCCAGCCAGCCGGGCAGCGAGGCGACCAGCAGGCCGCGCCGGCGGATGCGGCGCAGATCGGCCCAGGCGGCGTCTTCGTCGGCGCCGCCCAGCGCCTGCTCGGTGGCGATCAGGCCGTGCTTGTAGGCGGTGAAACTGCGCAGGCTGGGAAACAGCGCGAGCAGCCCGAGGGCGAACAGCGCCAGCCCCCAGTCCGCAGCCAGCGGCGCGAGGCGCCCGAGCAGCAGCACCGGCACCACCAGCAGGACGATGTGCAGCCAGCCGTCACGCACCAGCCGGCTGCGCCATTGCGCGCGCGTCACGACTGCTCGGCTTCGCCCTGGTGAATCTCGCCGAGCAGGTGCCCGAGCTTGCCGGCCTTGGTCGCCAGGTACTTGCGGTTGTAGGGATTGTGCGCGATCTGCAGCGGCTTGCGCTCGGCGATGCGGATGCCGAAGCCCTGCAACGCCTTCATCTTGCGCGGGTTGTTGGTCATCAGCTTGATCTCGCGGATGCCCAGGTGTTCGAGCATCGGCAGGCAGATGGCGTAGTCGCGCATGTCCGGGGCGAAGCCCAGGCGCTCGTTGGCCTCCACCGTATCGGCGCCGCCATCCTGCAGCTCGTAGGCGCGGATCTTGTTCAGCAAGCCGATGCCGCGGCCCTCCTGGCGCAGGTAGAGCAGCACCCCGCGCCCCTCGGCGGCGATGGCCTGCAACGCCGCTTCGAGCTGCGCACCGCAGTCGCAGCGCAGGCTGAACAAGGCGTCGCCGGTCAGGCACTCGGAGTGCAGGCGGCCGAGCACCGGCTCGCCGTCGGCCACCTCGCCCATCGTCAGCGCGACATGTTCCTTGCCCGTATCCTGGTCGAGGAAGCCATGCATGGTGAACACGCCGAACGGCGTCGGCAGTTTGGAGGCAGCGACGAAAACGACAGACACGGGCGGAACCCCAGAAACGGAAAGCGGATATTGTAACATCACTCGCGCCGGGAGAACCCGCCCGCGAAAGCGGCGGGCACTATTCAGCCGGCCGATGCGCAGGCGCCGTGCTAGAGCTTGGACTCCAGCATCAACACGCCCTGCTCCTCGCGCCAACTGACCCGGTTGAGGAAGCTCATGCCCAGCAGCGCATCGCTCGGCGCGTCGCCCTGCAGCACCACGGCCTCGACCCCGAGCACCTCGATGGCGCCGACCTTGATCCGGTTCAGGCGCACGCTCCAGGCCTTGGCCGTGCCGCTGGCGGTGTTCACCAGCATCGGCCGGCCGGCCACCCGGTAGTCGATACCCAGGCGCCGCGCCTGGTTCTCGTTGAGCGCCACCGAGGTGGCACCGGTGTCGACGAGGAACTGCAGCGGCTGGCCGTCGATCGCGCCGGCGACCCAGTAGTGCCCGCCATTGCCCCTGGCCACGCTCAGCTGGCTGCGGCTGGGCGCGGTGTAGCCGCCGGAATATTCGCGGCTGAGTTCGTAGCGACGCTCGATGCCGTCGACGCGCAACAGCGCGCCGTGGGCATCGGCGCTGACCACTTCGACGCCGCCCGGGCCGCGCTGGCCGGCACGCACCAGCTTGCGCTGGCCGTCGACGTTGAGCACTGCCGCGTTGGGAAACAGCCCCACCACCTGCACGCTCGAGGCGCTGTGGGCTGCGGCAGGCAGCAGCGAAAGCAGGCAGGCAAGCAGCAGGTTGGCGCGGCGCATGGGCGTCATCTCGTGATCGGCGGGGAAGCGATCTTCCGCCAGGCCGGCCACTCGCTGCCGCGACCTGCCGCACATTCGCTCATCCCAGCCAGGCGACCAGGCCGTGCATGACCGCCAGTGCCGCCAGCCCGGCGAGGATGTCGTCGAGCATGATGCCCAGGCCGCCGTGCACGTGGCGGTCGACCCAGCTGATCGGCCAGGGCTTGAGGATGTCCATCACGCGGAATACCACGAAGCCGGCGAGCAGCCAGGGCCAGCCGGCCGGCACCAGCCAGAAGGTGATCCAGATGCCGACGAACTCGTCCCAGACGATGCCCTCGTGGTCGTGCACGCCGAGCTCACGCGCCACCTTGCCGCACAGCCAGATGCCGAACAGCAGGCTGGCCGCCAGTAGCGCGGCATACCCCCAGCCCGGCAGCAGCTGCCAGAGCGGCACGAAGAGCAGCGCCACCAGCGAGCCCCAGGTGCCCGGTGCCCTGGGCATCAGTCCCGAGCCGAAGCCGAAGGCCAGGTTCTGCCAGGGATCGCGCCAGATCGCGGGGCGCACTTCGTCGCGGGTCGCCTGGTGTATTTCGCTCAAGACTCGGTCCTTTTCTGTGTACGGATCGGCCTGCCGGAACTCAGCCGAAGTGGGTGTAGCCGCGCGCTGCGACGCTGACCTCGGTGCCGCGGGCATCGAGCAGGGCCACACCCTGCCCCGCCTCGACCCGGCCGATCGGCCGCAGCGGCCAGCCGGCCTCGAGCAGCGCGGGCAATTCGGCGGGCGGCAGGGTGAAGGCCAGCACGTAGTCGTCGCCGCCGGCCAGCGCACAGCGCTCGGCCTCGGCCGCGCCGAGCAGCGCCACGGCCGCCGGCGACAGCGGCAGGCGTGATTGTTCGATGACCAGCCGCACGCCGGAGGCGCGGGCGATATGGCCGCAGTCGGCGAGCAGGCCGTCGGAGATGTCCAGCGCCGCGCTGGCCTTGCCGCGCAGCGCCTCGCCTAGGGCCAGCTGCGGCTCGGGCGACCAGTAGCGCGCCAGCAGGTGCTCGGCGACGGTCGCCTCGGCCTTTCGCTCGCCGAGTACCAGCGGCAGGGCCGCCGCGCCCTCGCCGAGCACGCCGCCGACGCAGAGCAGCTCGCCCGGCCGGGCGCCGCGCCGGGTCAGCGCCTGGCCCGCGGGGGCGCGGCCGAACACGGTGACGGTCAGGCACAGCGGCCCGCAGGTGGTGTCGCCGCCGAGCAGGCGCATGCTGCAGGCCAGCGCCATCTCGTCGAGGCCGCGGGCGAACTCGCCGAGCCAGAGCGGATCGGCCGAAGGCAGCGTCAAAGCGAGGGTGAAACCGATGGGCGCGGCGCCCATCGCCGCCAGGTCGCTGGTGGCCACCGCCAGGGCGCGCTGGCCGAGCAGGAAGGGGTCGCAGCCGTCGGGGAAATGCACCCCGGCGACCAGGGTGTCGGTGGAGATCGCCAGCTGCTCGCCGGCCGGCAGCTCCAGCAGGGCGCAATCGTCGCCGATGCCGAGCACGACTTCGCCGCCGGACCTGGCACAGGCCGCGGCGGCGAAGTAGTGGCGGATCAGCTCGAACTCCCCCAGCAAGGCGCGGGCCTCAGCGCTTCTGGCTGCGCACTTCGGCACTGCGCAGGTCGGGCGCCAGCTTGTCCAGCACGCCGTTGACGAACTTGTGTCCGTCGGTGGCGCCGAAGGTCTTGGCCAGCTCGATGCCCTCGTTGATCACCACGCGGTAGGGCACGTCGATGCGCTTCATCAGCTCGTAGGTGCACAGCCGCAGGATCGCCAGTTCCACCGGGTCGAGCTCGTCGAGGGCGCGATCCAGGTGCGGGGTGAGCGCCTGGTCGACGTCACCCTTGTTGCGTGCCACGCCGTTGAGCAGCTCGTGGAAGTAGGCGCCGTCGACAGCGCTGAAATCGTTGTCGACGCGAAACTGCGCTTCGATCTCGTTCAGGCTCTGGCCCGCCATGTGCCACTGGTACAGCGCCTGCATCGCCAGGCTGCGCGCCACCCTGCGGGTCGCGATCTTGCCCTTGGCCTTGGGCTGCGGGGCGTCCTGGCTGTCGTCGCGATTCAGACTCACTTGGCCTCCAGCTGCGCGAGCAGGCTCACCATTTCCAGTGCGGAGAGTGCGGCTTCGGCGCCTTTGTTGCCGGCCTTGGTGCCGGAACGCTCGATGGCCTGCTCGATGGAGTCGACGGTCAGCACGCCGAAGGCGACCGGTACGCCGAATTCCATGGAGACCTGGGCCAGGCCCTTGGTGCATTCGCCGGCGACGTATTCGAAGTGCGGCGTGCCACCGCGGATCACCGCGCCGAGGGCGACGATGGCGTCGTATTCACCCTGCTGGGCGACCTTCTGCGCGACCAGCGGAATCTCGAAGGCACCCGGTGCGCGGATGATGGTGATGTCGTTCTCGCTGACGCCGTGGCGAACCAGCGCATCGACCGCGCCGCTGACCAGGCTCTCGACGACGAAGCTGTTGAAGCGGCCTACGACCAGGGCGTATTTGCCCTGCGGGGCGATGAAGGTTCCTTCGATGGTCTTCAGGGGCATGGGTGCTTTCTCATCTCTTTAAAGAACGAAGGCGCCGCGGACTGCGCGGCGCCTCTGGTTATTCGGCCGGGAGATATTCTACAACTTCCAGATCGAAGCCGGATATCGCGTTGAACTTCATCGGCGAGCTCATCAGGCGCATCTTGCGCACGCCCAGGTCACGCAGGATCTGCGAACCGGCACCGACGGTGCTGTAGGTGGCGGGCGTGGGGAGCTGCTGGCGGTTGAGCTGGCTGAGCAGCTGCGGCCCGGTCAGCGGGTTGCCGAGCAGCAGCACCACGCCCTTGCCGGCCTTGGCCACCTCGCCCATCGCCGCGCGCAGGCTCCAGCGGCCGGGCACGGTGACCAGCAGCAGGTCGCGCAGCGGCTCCATGTTGTGCACGCGCACCAGGGTCGGCTCTTCCGGCGAGATCTCGCCACGGGTCAGCGCCATGTGCACGGTGTCCTCGACACCGTCGCGGTAGGTGACCAGGTTGAACTGCCCCAGCTCGGTGTCCAGCGGCTGCTCGGAGACGCGCTCGACGGTGCGTTCGTGGATCATGCGGTAGTGGATCAGGTCGGCGATGGTGCCGATCTTCAACCCGTGCTGCTCGGCGAAGACTTCCAGCTCCGGGCGGCGCGCCATGGTGCCGTCATCGTTCATGATCTCGCAGATCACGCCGGAAGGCTCGAAGCCCGCCATGCGCGCCAGGTCACAGGCCGCCTCGGTGTGGCCGGCACGCGCCAGCACGCCGCCGGGCTGGGCCATCAGCGGGAAGATATGCCCGGGGCTGACGATATCCTCGGCCACGGCGCTCTTCGCCACCGCGGCCTGCACGGTGCGCGCGCGGTCGGCGGCGGAGATGCCGGTGGTCACGCCTTCGGCGGCCTCGATCGACACGGTGAACTTGGTGCCGAAGCCCGAGCCGTTGCGCGGCGCCATCAGCGGCAGCTTGAGCAGCTCGCAACGCTCGCGGGTCATCGGCATGCAGATCAGCCCGCGGGCGAAGCGCGCCATGAAGTTGATGTGCTCGGCGGTCACGCATTCGGAGGCGATGATGATGTCGCCCTCGTTCTCGCGGTCCTCGTCATCCATGAGGATGACCATCTTGCCGGCGCGGATGTCTTCGATCAGTTCTTCTGCGGTATTCAGGGCCATGCTGGCAGTCTCACTTGTTCAGGTAGCCGTGTTCGGCGAGGAAGGCTTCGCTGATGCCGTTCGAGCTCGGCTCGGCGGCCTTGTCGCCCAGCAGCAGGCGCTCCAGGTAGCGCGCCAGCAGGTCCACTTCGAGGTTGACCCGGCGCCCCGGCCGGTAGTCGGCCATGATGGTCTCGGCCAAGGTGTGCGGCACGATGGTCAGCTCGAACTCGGCGCCATTGACCGCATTGACCGTGAGGCTGGTGCCGTCGACGGTGATCGAGCCCTTGAGCGCAATGTAGCGGGCCAGCTCGCGCGGCGCGCGGATGCGGAACTGCACGGCGCGGGCGTTATCCTCGCGGGCGACGATCTCGCCGACGCCGTCGACATGGCCGCTGACCAGGTGACCGCCGAGGCGGCTGGTGGGCGTCAGCGCCTTTTCCAGGTTGACCCGGCTGCCGGTCTTGAGGTCGACGAAGGCGGTGCGCGCCAGGGTCTCGCGGCTGACGTCGGCCCAGAAGCCGTCGCCAGGCAGCTCCACCGCGGTCAGGCAGACGCCGTTGACCGCGATGCTGTCGCCAAGCTTGACGTCGGCCAGGTCGAGCTTGCCGGTGGCCACGTAGACGCGCACGTCGCCGCCCTTGGGCGTCATCGCGCGGATGCTGCCGATCGCTTCGATTATTCCGGTGAACATGTGGCCTCCCTGTCGAGGCCGAGGAACGAATGCATTCAGTGAACTCCTGTTTGTGAAAAACAGGGCAATGCAGATCGCAGGGACTGGCCCGCCGCCGAGCGGCGCCGCCTGAATATCCCGCTCTCTCTCATCCGGACTATGACCGTCGGCTCCGGAATCGCACCGGATCTGCTGACCTCGCCGACCAGGCGGCGAGCGCTCGCGGGCTGGGCTTGCGCCATCACCGCCGGTGGGGAATTGCGCCCCGCCCTGAGAACGTCGGGCCTTGCGGCCCGGGGCGAATTTTTACCACAGATGGGCGCAACTTGCAGCCAAGCGCAGCGCCCGGCCGCTCCGGCCGCTACTTTGGCGTCGCGACGATCTTCCAGTCCTCGCCCACCGCGCGGATGTCGCGGATGCAGAGTTCGCGCGCCTCGCTCATGCGCTCGAGCGGCAGATCCAGCAGCGGCCGCGCCGCGGAGCCGAGGAACTTGGCGGCGACGAACAGCTGGTATTCGTCGATCAGCTGCAGCGCGGCAAAGGCACCGACCAGGCGCGGGCCGGCCTCGACCAGCACCTCGTTGGCGCCACGCGCGGCCAGCTCACGCAACAGCGCAGCCAGATCGACCCGTTCCTGGCCCAGCACCAGCGCCTCGTGGCCGGCGCGACGATAGGCATCCTCGCAGCCGGCCATCGCCGTGGCGACCAACACCTCGCCAGCCTGGAAGAACGGTGCATCCAGCGGCACGCGCAGCCGGCCATCGACCAGCACCCGCAGCGGCGGGCGCGACAGTGCCAGCGCGGTCTGCGCCCCGTCCAGCCCCAGCTCGGCGCCGCGCACGGTCAGGCGCGCGCCGTCCATCAGCACGGTATCGGCGCCGGTCAGCACCACGCTGGCGCGGGCGCGCAGGCGCTGCACCTCGGCACGGGCGGCCGGTCCGGTGATCCACTGGCTCTCGCCGCTGGCCATCGCCGTGCGCCCGTCCAGGCTCATCGCCAGCTTGGCACTGACGAACGGCAGGCCGCTTTCCATGCGTTTGATGAAGCCGCGGTTGAGTTCGCGCGCCTCGTCCTCCAGCACCCCGCTGGCGACCTCGATGCCGACGCTGCGCAGGCGCGCCAGGCCGCGCCCGGCGACCTGCGGGTTGGGGTCCTGCATGGCCGCCACCACGCGGGCGACGCCGGCGGCGACCAGCGCCTCGGCGCAGGGCGGCGTGCGCCCGTGATGGCTGCAGGGTTCCAGGGTGACGTAGGCGGTGGCGCCGCGGGCCTGCTCGCCGGCCTGGCGCAGGGCATGCACCTCGGCGTGCGGCTCGCCGGCGCGTACATGCCAGCCCTCGCCGACCAGCTGGCCGTCCTTGACGATCACGCAGCCGACCCGCGGGTTCGGGTGGGTGGAATACAGGCCCTGGCGCGCCAGCTGCAGCGCGCGGGCCATCCAGGCCTGATCGGGCAGCATCAGGCCTTGCCCGGATCGCGCGAGGACAGCCGCTCGATCTCCTCGCGGAACTCGTTGAGGTCCTGGAAGCGGCGGTAGACCGAGGCGAAGCGGATATAGGCGACCTCGTCGAGCTTCTGCAGCTCGGCCATCACCAGCTCGCCGAGCACGCGCGACTTGACCTCGCGCTCGCCGGTGGCGCGCAACTGGTGCTTGATGTGGCCGATCGCGGCCTCGAGGCGCTCGACGCTGACCGGGCGTTTCTCCAGTGCGCGCTGCATGCCGGCGCGCAGCTTGTCCTCGTCGAACGGCTGGCGGCTGCCATCGGACTTGATCAGGCGCGGCATCACCAGTTCGGCGGTTTCGAAGGTGGTAAAGCGCTCGCCGCAGGCCAGGCATTCGCGGCGCCGGCGGACCTGGTCGCCCTCGGCCACCAGGCGGGAGTCGATGACCTTGGTGTCATGCGCGCTGCAGAAGGGACAATGCATGGTGACATTCGTGGTCAGAGTGGAGAGGAGCGCCATGGTAGCGCATCGCCCAGGCAAGACAAACGAGGGCGCAGTACCATGCCGTACGCACTGCCACTGCCCGCCGGAGGAGCCCTTCGTGCCGTTTCGTCCCTTCCTTTTCAGCGCCGTCCTGCTCGCCGCTGCCGGCTGCAGCAGCCAGCCGAGCGAGGCGCCGGTGCAGCCGGTCGAGCTGCCGGTGCAGCAGTCGGACATCCTCAACCAGCTGCAGGGCCGGCTGCTCGGCGCCCCGGCCGGCAGCCAGGTGGAGCTGGCGCTGCTGCAGGTCGACCGCCGCGACCAGCCCGACCGCCTGCTCAGCTCGCTGCAGCTGCAGAGCCAGGGCCAGCCACTGCCGTTCGCCCTGCAGTTCAATCCCGAGGCCTTCCCCGCCGGGCGCCGGGTCGAGCTGCGCGGCCGCGTGACCCGCGCCGGACAGCTGATCATGCGCCTGCCGGCGATCCCCATCGAAAGTGCCGGCAGCCAGGCGCTCGGTGATCTGCGCCTGGTACCGGCACCATGAGCCCACCGCGCGCGCTGCAACAGGCGCTGGCCACGCTGCTCGGCGATGCGCGCCTGGGCATCGAGACGCTGCCGGGCACCGATCTGCGCCTATGGCTGATCGATGCGGTGAACATGGACCGCGCCTTTAGCCCCGACGAAACCCGGCTCATCCTCGAGGAGCCGCCCTACTGGTGCTTCTGCTGGGCCAGCGGCCTGGCCCTGGCGCAGTGGCTGGCCGAGCGTCCCGAATGGGTGCGTGGCCGTCGTGTGCTGGACTTCGGCGCCGGCTCCGGCGTCGCCGCGATCGCCGCGGCCAGGGCGGGTGCGGCCGAAGTGGTGGCCTGCGACCTCGACCCGCTGGCCCTGGCGGCCTGCCGCGCCAATGCCGCGCTGAATGACGTCCAGCTGAGCTACTCGGCGGACTTCTTCACCGAAGCCGACCGCTTCGACCTGATCATCGTCGCCGACGTGCTCTACGACCGCGCCAACCTGCCGCTGCTCGACCAGTTCCTCAGCCGCGGCCGCGAGGCACTGGTCGCCGACTCGCGGGTGCGCGACTTCGCCCACCCGCTGTACCAGCGCCTTGGCATGCTCGAAGCCTGCACCTGGCCGGACCTCGCCGAACCAGCAGAATTTCGCCGGGTCAGCCTCTACCACGCCCGCCGCGCAGAGGCGGCAGCATGAACGACCCACTGCGGCTGTTCTTCGCCCTGCCCTGCCCGGCCGACCAGGCGCAGGCAATTTGCCGCTGGCGCGACGAGCAGGGCCTGGGCGGGCGCGCCGTGCCGCCGGCGAACCTGCACCTGACCCTGGCCTTTCTCGGCGCGCAGCCGGCCGACGCACTGGCCGAGATCGCGCGCCTGGGCGAGTCGATCCGTGCCGAAGCCTTCGAGCTGCGCCTGGATCGGCTGATCAGCCTCGGCAAGGGTTTCATCTGTCTGGCGCCAGGCCAGCCGCCACGCGCACTGGCCGATCTCGTCGCCCTGCTGCGCGCCGGCCTGGCCGAGCGCGGGCTGCCGGTGGACGACCGCCCCTTCCTGCCGCACCTGACGCTGGTGCGCCAGGCAGGCGAGCGCCGGCACGGCACGAGCCCGGCGTTCGCCTGGCCGGTCGAGCGCTTCGTGCTCTACATCTCGGAGCAGGCGGCGAGCGGCGTGCGTTATCGCGAGCTCTGCAGCTGGCCGCTGCTGCGCACGCCGGCCCCACTGGCAGGCTGAGCGGCACGGCTGCAGACCACGCAGGCCCTTGCATGGCATCGCCATTGCCCCCATGTCATGCTGCAACGCTTTTTCATGTTCCTGCCGAGACGCTTACCGATGAGCCAGAGTCCCTTCATCTTCGATGTCACCAGTGCCAACTTCGAGCAGCTGGTGCTGGAAAACTCCTTTCACAAACCGGTGCTGGTGGACTTCTGGGCCGAGTGGTGCGCGCCGTGCAAGGCGCTGATGCCGCTGCTGGCGAAGATCACCGAGGAATACGCCGGCGAGTTGCTGCTGGCCAAGGTCAACTGCGACATCGAGCAGGACGTGGTGATGCGCTTCGGCATCCGCAGCCTGCCGACGGTGGTGCTGTTCAAGGACGGCCAGCCGGTCGACGGCTTCGCCGGGGCGCAACCCGAATCGGCGATCCGCGCGATGCTCGAACCGCACGTGCAGCTGCCGCCGGCGCCGGAGGCCGACCTGCTGGACAGCGCCAGGGCGCAGTTTGCCGAAGGCCGCATCGGCGAGGCGGAAAGCCAGCTCAAGCAGTTGCTCGGAGAGGACAACGAGAACGCCGAGGCGCTGATCCTCTATGCGCGCTGCCTGGCCGAACGCGGCGAGCTGGGCGAGGCCGAGGCCGTCCTCGATGCGGTCAAGGGCGATGAGCACAAGCAGGTGCTGGCCGGCGCCCGCGCGCAGCTGACCTTCCTGCGCCAGGCCAACGACCTGCCCGAGCCCGCCACGCTGAAGTCGCGCCTGGCGCAGGACCCGTCCGACGACGAAGCCACCTATCAGCTGGCCGTGCAGCAGCTCGCCCGGCAGCAGTACGAGGCGGCCCTGGACGGCCTGCTCCGGCTGTTCGTGCGCAACCGCGGCTTCAACGAAGGCGTCGCGCACAAGACCCTGCTGCAGGTCTTCGAGCTGCTCGGCAGCGATCACCCGCTGGTCGGCCAGTACCGCCGCAAGCTGTACCAGGCGCTCTACTGAGCCGGTTCAGCCGATCCAGCGATAGGTCGGCGCGTGGGCGCCGGGCTCGACCTGCACCTGCGCGCTGTGACGCAGCCTGACCAGCAGCCGCTTGGCCGCCTGCTCGCTGCCGGCCAGCGCCTTGAGTTCCTCGAACAGCTGCGGGCCGTCCAGCGCGCCGGCCTGGCGCAGCCGTTCCTGCGCCGTCAGCCAGAGGCCGTCGTCGCCACGACGAGGCGCCTCGCCAGCTGCCGATGCAGGAGCCGCCAGCGCTGGACCGACCGTCAACTGCGTCGCCAGCCGGGCCCAGTCCTCGTCGTCCAGTTCGATGGCCAGCTCCACCGGCCATTCGCCGATCTTCCCGGATACCCTGATCATCGCTGCCTCCTTCCTCGAAATGCGGCCATGCTCACATGACTGCCCGGGCGCTGGCCAGCGAGGCGGAAAAGTTGTTATAACGTAACCCCTCAAGCCCGCCCGGACCCGCCATGCGCCAGCTGCTTCTCGCCCTGCCCCTGTCCCTCCTGCCGCTGGCCGCGCCCGCCCTGGCGGCCGATGCGGCGCCGCACCACACCCATGCCGACGCCCACGGCCATGCCGCGCTGCCGGCCCACGAACACGGCACGGCGGAGCTGGACGTCGCGGTCGACGGCGCGCTCGTGGAGCTGGAGCTGCGCAGCCCGGCGGCCAACCTGCTCGGCTTCGAGCACGCCCCGGACGGCGACGCCGACGAGCGCCAGGTCGCACAGGTGCGCGCGCACCTGGAGCAGCCGCAGTGGCTGTTCGGCCTGCCGGAACGGGCGGCCTGCTCGGTCGAGGAACAGGCCATCGAGAGCCCGCTGCTCGGCGGCGGCCATGCCGGCTACAGCCGCGGCGGCGCACCGAAGGAGGCCGCCAGCCAGGGCGAGCACACCGACATCCACGCCCGCTACCGGCTGCAATGCGCCGAGCCCGCGGCGCTGACCAGCCTCGAGCTGGGCGAGCTGTTCACCGCCTATCCGCAGCTGCAGCGCGTTCGCGTCCAGCTGCTCGGCGCCAGCGGCCAGCGTGCCGTAGAACTGGAACCGGGCCGCAGCGCCCTCGCACTCTGAGCGGTCGATGACCACGCCGCTGCTCGACATCGATGACCTGCACTTCGCCTGGCCGGGCCAGCCGGAGCTGCTGCACATCGCGCAGCTTCGCCTGGACGCCGGCGAGCGGGTGTTCCTCGAAGGCCCGTCCGGCAGCGGCAAGACCACCCTGCTGGGCCTGATCGGCGGCGTGCAGACCGCCAGCCGCGGGCATGTACGGCTGCTGGGCGCCGACCTGGCGGCCCTGCGCGCCGGTGCCCGCGACCGCCTGCGGGTCGACCACACCGGCTTCATCTTCCAGCAGTTCAACTTGCTGCCGTTCCTCTCGGTCGAGGCCAACGTGCTGCTGCCCTGCCAGTTTTCCGCACTGCGCCGCCAGCGCGCCTGCCAGCGGCACGGCAGCGAACGCGCCGCGGCGGGCCGCCTGCTCGAACATCTCGGCCTCTCGCCGGCGCTGTTGCCGCGCCGTGCCGGCGCGCTGTCCATCGGCCAGCAGCAGCGCGTGGCGGCGGCACGGGCGCTGATCGGCCAGCCGGAGCTGGTGATCGCCGACGAACCGACTTCGGCGCTGGATGCCGACCGCCGCGACGGCTTTCTCCGCCTGCTGTTCGACGAATGCCGCGCAGCGGGCGCCAGCCTGTTGCTGGTCAGCCACGACCGCAGCCTGGCCCGGCACTTCGACCGCCGCCTGGCGCTGCCCGAGCTGAACCGGGCGCACCCGGCCACGGAGCGCTGAACCATGCTTCTGCTGCGACTGGCGCTGGCCAGCCTGAACAACCGCCGCTTCACCGCCCTGCTCACGGTGCTGGCCATCGCTCTCTCGGTGTGCCTGCTGCTGACGGTCGAACGCGTGCGCAACGAGGCGCGGGCCAGCTTCGCCAGCACCATCAGCGGCACGGACCTGGTGGTCGGCGCGAGATCCGGCTCGGTCAACCTGCTGCTCTACTCGGTGTTCCGCATCGGCAACGCCACCAACAACATCCGCTGGGAGAGCTTCGAGCACTACGCCCGCCATCCGCGGGTGAGCTGGGCGATCCCGCTGTCGCTGGGCGACTCGCACCGCGGCTATCGCGTGCTCGGCACCAGCACTGCGTATTTCGAGCACTACCGCTACGGCCGCCGGCAAGCGCTGCAGCTGGCCGAAGGCCGGCCCTTCGCCGCCGATCCCTTCGAGGTCGTACTCGGCGCCGAGGTGGCACAGGCGCTCGATTACCGGCTCGGCGATTCGCTGGTGCTGGCCCACGGCGTGGCGCGCATCAGTCTGCTCAAGCACGACGACAAGCCGTTCCGCGTGGTGGGCATCCTCGCGCGCACCGGCACGCCGGTCGATCGCACCCTGCACGTCAGCCTGGCCGGCATGCAGGCGCTGCACCTGGACTGGCGCAACGGCATGCCGGCGCAGGGCAGCGCGCGGCTGAGCGCCGACCAGGCGCGCGAGGCGGACCTGGCGCCGCGGCAGATCACCGCCTTCCTGCTCGGGCTCGACAGTCGCATCGCCACCTTCGCCGTGCAGCGCGAGATCAACGCCTATCCCGGCGAGCCGCTGCTGGCGGTGCTGCCGGGCGTCGCCCTGCAGGAGCTGTGGAGCCTGATGGGCACCGCAGAGCAGGCGCTGTTCGTGATCTCGCTGTTCGTCGTGCTGATCGGCCTGGTGGGCATGCTCACCGCCATCCTCGCCAGCCTCAACGAGCGGCGCCGGGAGATGGCCATCCTGCGCTCGGTCGGCGCACGGCCCTGGCACATCGCCGCGCTGCTGGTGGCCGAGGCGCTGGTGCTGGCGCTGGCCGGCATGCTCGGCGGCCTGGCCCTGCTCTGCCTCGGCATCGCCGCGGCCCAGGGCCCGCTGCAGGCGCATTACGGCCTCTACCTGCCGCTGGCCTGGCCTGGCGCCCACGAGTGGCGCCTGCTCGCGGCGGTGCTGGTGGCCGCCGTGCTGATGAGCGCCGTTCCGGCCTGGCGCGCCTACCGCCAGTCGCTCGCCGACGGCCTGTCCATTCGCCTGTGAGGTCCGCCATGCGCCGCGTCCTGCCTGCCCTGCTGCTCTGCCTGCTGTCGACCGCTGCCGCCGCCGAAGTGCGCGAACTGCGCTGGTCGGAGCTGGTTCCGGCCGGCGCGCCGCCGGCGCCGGCACCGACGCCCCTGCACGACCTGTCGCAGCTGGCCGACGTACTGGCCGCCGAGAACGGCCCGGCGGCGGCGCAGCAACTACCGGACGCGCCGGTGGTGCACGAGCTGGACGGTCTGGAGGTTCGCCTGCCCGGTTACATCGTGCCGCTGGAGACGAGCGAGGAAGGCCGCGTGGTGGAGTTTCTGCTGGTGCCCTATTTCGGCGCCTGCATTCATGTGCCACCGCCGCCGTCGAACCAGATCGTGCATGCGGTCAGCGAGCTGGGGGTGAAGATGGAGCAGCTCTACCAGCCGTTCTGGGTCGAGGGACCGCTGCGGGTCGAGCCGGCCAGCAGCGAGCTGGCCGAGGCGGGTTATCGCATGCAGGCCCAGCGCATCCTGACCTACGAGCTGCCCTGAGCCTCACTCAGTCGGCGCGGGCCACCTGCCGCTCGCGCTCGAAGCTCAGCTCGGCTTCGGCCCAGTCGCGCCAGGCGCGCACCCGGCGCCGTTCGGCACCGGCGCGCTCGGCCTGCTTGAGCGCCTCCAGGCCGGCCTGCCAGCGCGCCTGCTCGAGTTCCAGCTGGGCGACGTTCATCCACAGCTTGGCACTGCCGGACTGGCTGGCCAGCTCGCGCAGGATCCGCGCGGCGCTGCCGCGTTCGCGCGCCTGCCACCAGAGCATGCCCAGGCGCTCGCGCCGGGTGGCGCTGGGCGCCAGCAGGCCGGCGTCGAGCAGGCCGTCGAGCAGCCGCGCGCCCTGCCAGGGCTGGTCGGCCGCCGCGGCCAGCAGCACCAGGTTGTCCAGCTCCGCCTCGCTGAAGCGCAGCCCCTTGGCGTAGGCGGTACGCAGGGTCGCCAGCGCACGATCCTCGGCGCCGGCCAGCTGCTGCAGGCCGGCCAGCTGGCGCCAGGCGCGCGGCTGGTCGGGATGGCGCAGCAGCAACTGGCGCTGCCAGCGCTCGGCGGCCTGGTAGCGCTTGAGCTCGGCATTGCCGGCGACCAGCAGTTGCAGCCAGACGTCCTCGGCGCGCGGGTTGGCCGCGACGTAGCGCTCGGCCAGCGGCAGCGCCTTGGCATGCTGGCCGAGGCCCTGGTAGGCCTGCACCAGCATGCGCAGGACTGCGCCATCCTGCTGATCCGCGCCCTGCAGCAGAGTCACTACCCGCGCGAACTGGCCTTCGGCGAGGAACAGCCGCGCCAGGTTGGCGCGCTCGCCGGCGAGGCTCTGCTCGTCGAGCTTGCCGCTGGCGATCGCCTTGTCCAGCCATTGCGCGGCCCGCGCCGTGTCGCCCTCGGCCCAGGCCAGGTAGCCCAGACTGCGCCAGAGCAGTGCCTGCTCCAGGCTGCCGGGCTTGGCCTCGGCGCCCTCGAGCAGCTTGCGGGCGGCGGCGTGATTGCCCTTCTGCTGGGCCCCCTGGGCCTGTTGCAGAGCCATCAATACGCGAGGATCGATGCTCTGCGCGGCCTGGGCGGCGCCGACGAAGGACAGCAACAGCACGAGCAGCAGACGGGGCATCTCAGCGTTCTCCCTGGAGGCGGAAGTGCAGGGTTTTCACCGCTTCGCGCGCGACCGCCACGCCGTTCTCGGTGCGCGGGGCGAAGCGCCAGCGCGCCGCGGCGCGGCGTGCCTCACGGTCGAACACGTTGGGCGGCGAGGCGTCCAGCACGCGGATGTTCTCCACCCGCCCGCCGGCGGTGATGGTAAAGGCCAGCTTGATATGGCCCTCGATGCCACGCTGGCGGGCGCGGTAGGGGTATTCGGGACGCACGTCGTTGAGCGGCATGACCTCCTGCTCCGGGCCGCCGGGCTGGCCGCCCGCCTCGGCTGCCGCTGCGGCCGGTGCCGCGGCGGCAGGTGCCGGGGTCGTCGCCGCGGTGAGTCCGCTCAGGCTCGGCGCCGGCGCGGCCGCCACCGAGACGCCGCTGTCGATGTTCGGCAGGTCGAGGTCGAGCTTGGGCAGGTTCGCCGCCGGCGTCGCCATGCTCGGGGTCGGCGGACTCGGCGGTTGCGGCGTCTTCGGCTGGGGCGGCTGCGGGGCCTGCTGGCGCGAGCGCGACGCGGCATCCTGATTGCGCCCGTCCATGCGCACGAAATTGGCGATTGCCACCGGCTCGTCGATGGCGTCGCTGCGCGGCGGCGAGACCATGCTCAGCATCAGCGCGAACAGCAGCAGCGTGACGACGCAGGCCGCGAGCAGCGACAACCCGGTGCGGGCCAGCCCCTGGCGCATCTAGCGTGCTCCCGTGCTGGCCGCCAGCGCGACGTCGCGGACGCCGGCCTGGCGCGCCTGGTCCATGACCTGCACCACCAGCCCGGTGCGCGCATCCTGGTCGGCCTGCACCACCACCGCGCCGTCGGGCTGATCGACGCGCATGCGCTCGACATGGGCGCGCACGCTGCGCACGTCGACCTGCTGCTTGTCGATCCAGACCTGCCCGTCGGCGGTCACCGCGATCAGGATGTTGCCCTTGTCCTGCGCGCTGGCGGTGTCGGCCTGCGGGCGCTGCACCTCGACGCCGGACTCCTTGATGAAGGAGCTGGTGACGATGAAGAAGATCAGCATGATGAAGACCACGTCGAGCATCGGCGTGAGGTCGATGCCGGTGTCTTCGTCCTGCTGGTAATGATGGCGACGCATGCGCATCCGCAAATCCTCAATCGTGACGCAGCTGGTCGGCCAGCCGGTCGAGCGACAGCCGGGCGATGCGCTCGAGGCGCGCCAGGCTGAACAATCCAGTGATGGCCAGCACCATGCCGGCCATGGTCGGCAGGGTCGCCTGCCAGACGCCCGCGGCCATGCCGCGCGGGTTACCGGTGCCGTTGAGCGAGAGGACGTCGAACACGGCGATCATCCCGGTCACGGTGCCGAGCAGGCCGAGCAGCGGGTAGAGCGCCACCAGCGCCTTGCTCAGGCGCAACGGCCCGGCCAGTTGCTGCTGGGCCTCGGCCAGCCAGGCGGTACGCACCGCGCGCTGCCAGGCACCGGGCTCGCCGGCCATCCGTGCCCAGGCCTGGCGGCGTGCGTCGACCCAACGCGGAAAGACCCGGCGCATGAACCACAGGCGCTCGAACACCAGCGTCCAGTACAGCACGCAGAGCAGCGCCAGCGCCCACATGACCACCCCGCCGGCGCCCATGAAGTCGAGCAGCAGGTGCCCGCTGTCGACCAGGCGCAGCCAGAGCCCGTGCAGGTCAGTCACGGCGCGGCGTCCCCGACAGGTGCAGGGCGATCAGCCCGGCGCTCTGCTGCTCGAGCAACTGGATCAGCGCCTTGCTGCGGCTGGCCAGCAGCGCATGCAGGAACAGCAGCGGAATGGCCACCACCAGGCCCATCACGGTGGTCACCAGGGCCTGGGAGATGCCGTCGGCCATCAGCCGCGAGTCGCCGCCACCGCTCTGGGTGATGGCCTGGAAGGTGACGATCATGCCGGTCACGGTGCCCAGCAGGCCGAGCAGCGGCGCCACCGCGGTGAGCAGCTTGAGCAACGGCTGGCCGCGCTCCAGCGGCGGGGTTTCCTGGAGGATGGCCTCGTCGAGCTTGAGCTCCAGGGTCTCCAGGTCGGCCAGCTGCGGCTTCGGCCCGAGCACGCCGATGATGCGGCCCAGCGGGTTGTCGTCGCGCGGGCTGTTCAACTCGCGCATCTGGCCATTGACCTTGCGGCTGACCCCGGCGAGATAGGCCATCCGCCAGGCGGCCAGGCAGAGGCCGAGGATGCCCAGCGCGACGATCACCCAGCCCACCAGGCCGCCCTGCTGCAGGCGCGCCCAGAAGTCCGGCTCACGCTGCAGCTGCGCCAGCAGCGTGCCGCGGCTGGGGTCGATGGGCAGCTCGGCCAGCGCGGCGGAACTGCCGAGGTAGTCCTCGACCAGGCCCATGCCCGAAGGCTGGCGTGCCGGGGCGAGCAACTGGCCGGCATCGGCGTCGTAGCGCAGGAAGCCCTGCTCGGCAAAGGCCGAGAAGGTACCGACGCGCAGCACCGGCTGCTCGCTGCGCTGGCCATCGGCGCCGACCACCGGCAGCTTGACCTGCTCGACCCGGCCGCTGGCGGCGAGGTCTTCCAGCAGCGTCATCCAGAAGGCGTCGAGGTCCTCGGCCGACGGCAGCGCGCGGCTCTCGGCCAGGCCGCGCAGCTGGGCCAGGCGCTCGGGGTACTGCACGTTGAGCAGGCTGTCCTGCCATTGCCCGGCGATGTCGCCGGCGCTCTGGCGGACCACGCCGAACAGTTCACCCAAGTGCCCGACGCGCTGGGCGAGCAGCTTTTCCTGCTCGGCGAGCTGGGCCTCCTGGCGATCGAACTCGGCCTTCAGCCGCTCGGCCTCGGCCTTCTGCGCGGCCAGCGCGGCCTGCGCCTCGGCCAGCAGGCGGGCCTGCTCGCCGCGATCGCGGACGAAGGCCTGCTCGCGCGCCTGCATGGCACTGACCTCGGCGGCGCGCTCGCTGCGGATGCGCTCGAGCAGCTGGTCGGGGTTCAACGGCTCGGCGGCCTGGGCCAGCACCGGCGCCAGGGCCAGGACGAACAGCGAAAACAGACGATTCATTGCGCACTCTCCCGACCAGGCGTCTTCACCGGCAGTTGCAGATAGGCCGGCGCCTGTTGTTGCCGGGCGATGGCGATCGCCTGGGTCAGCGGTCGCCGGGCACTGCCGTCGAGCACTTCCCAGGCACGGGTCGCCGGGTTCCACCAGCCGCTCTGGTGGGCATCCAGCGTCTGGTAATAGAGCATCACCCGCCCCAGGCGCAGGAACTCGACGCTGCGTGCGTCCCCGTCGCCCGGCAATTCGCCACGCCAGGCTTCGAGGGTGCGGCCGTAGTCGCTCTCGATCTGGTAGGCCTCGAGGATGCGCCGGTACTTCTCCGCCAGGCTGACATCGGCGCGCGGCAACAGCTCCTCGAGCTGCGCCATGCGATCGGCCCGCTCGTCCGGCAGGAACGGCAGGTCCGCCTCGATGAACTGGCCCAGCACCTCGACCATCCGGCTCATCTGCGGCGTCACCGCTTCCTGGGTCCGCTCGATGCCCTGCAGCTGGCGCTCGTAGCCCTCGAGCTCCTTGCGCTGCGCCGCGACCAGCTCGCGCATCTGCGCGTTGTAGGCCTTGAGCGCGTCGGCCTGCTGCACGGCATTGCGGTAGTCGGTGAGCATCTGCCGGGTGGCATCGTCGAGCTGCTCGATGCGCGCCTGCGAGGAGGTCGCCTCGCTGGCCAGGCGTTCGCTCTCTTCGAGCGCCGCATCGAGGGGGGCTGCCACCAGCGGCGCGGCGAACTGCACGCAATACGGCAGCACGGCGACCGCCAGCAGGCGGGGGAGGAAGGACGGCATGGGGGATCCTTGCGGGGAAACTAACTCAAAGAAGAACCATTATCATTAGACAATTGATCCAAAGCAAGCAGGTCAAAAGGTCGCAGCGCACCCCTAGCCTTTCATTGAGCCAAGTCAAAAAGCGCGAAACGCCCCTCCCTACCATTGCCCCATCGAATACGCACACATGGAGCAAGCACTATGCGCAAGACCCTGTTCACCGCTTCCGCGCTGGCCCTGGCGCTGGCCGCCCCCTTCGCCCAGGCCTTCGAGGCCGGGGACATCATCGTTCGCGCCGGTGCGATCACGGTTGATCCCCATGAAGACAGCGGCAATGTGAAGATCGCAGGCGTCGGCAGCATTGACGCCCAGGCAACCCTGGATAGCGACACCCAGCTGGGCCTGAACTTCGCCTACATGCTGACCGACAAGGTTGGCCTAGAACTGCTGGCCGCCACCCCCTTCAGCCACGATGTCGGCCTGAAGGCAGGCGGTGCATCGTCGAAGCTGGGTAGTCTGAAGCACCTGCCGCCGACCCTGAGCGTCATCTACTACCCGTTGGAAAAGACTTCGGCCTTCCAGCCCTATGTCGGCGCCGGCATCAACTACACTTGGTTCTTCGATGACAAGCTGACCAGCGAAGCGGAGACCGCCGGCTTCCGCGGCCTGGACATGAAGGATTCCTGGGGCCTTGCCGCCCAGGTAGGCATGGACTACATGCTGACCGAGAACGTCATGCTCAACGCCCAGGTTCGCTACATCGACATCGATACCGAAGGCACCACCTATGCCGGCCCGGCCAAGGTGACCGTCGACGTCGACGTCGACCCCTTCGTCTACATGGTCGGCCTCGGCTACAAGTTCTGACGAACCGAGCCACCCGGACAACAGAAAGGCGCCAATCGGCGCCTTTCTTGCGTTCTGCCAACGGCTATTTGCCGAGCAGCCGGGCGAGCCCCTCGCGGATATCGGTTGGCGGCTCGGGCAGACGATAGCGCGACAGCAGGCGGCTGTTGTCCGCGCGCGAATGACGGATGTCCCCGGCCCGGGCCGGCAGGTGGCTGATCGCCGGCAACTGGCCGAGCACCGCGCCGATCGCCTGCAGCAGCTGGTTCAGCGAGGTGGCGCGGGCGAGGCCGACGTTCACCGCGCCCTGCTCCACCTGCGGCGCCTCCAGCGCCTGCACCAGCACCTCGACCAGATCGCCGACATAGAGGAAGTCGCGGGTCTGCTCGCCATCGCCGAACACGCTGATGGGCAGGCTCTTCTGCGCGCGCTCGGTGAAGATACTGATCACCCCTGAATACGGCGAGGACGGGTCCTGGCGCGGCCCGTAGATATTGAAGAAGCGGAACACCACCGGCTCCAGGCCGTGCTGGCGGCGGTAGAAGTCGAGGTAGTGCTCGCTGGCCAGCTTGTCCGCCGCGTAGGGAGTCAGCGGCGCCTTGGGCAGGTCCTCGCCGATCGCCTCGCCTTCGCCATTGTTGCCGTACACCGCCGCGCTCGAGGCGAACACCACGCGACGCACGCCCGCAGCGCGCATGCCTTCGCAGACATTCAGGGTGCCGATCAGGTTGGCCCGGTGGGTGCCCAGCGGGTCTTCCACCGAGGCCTGCACCGAGGCCACCGCGGCCAGGTGCACCACGGCTCGACAACCGTCGACGGCGCGATGCACGCAATCGGCGTCCGCCACGTCGCCAACGATCAGCTCGACGCGTGCATCCTGCGGCAGGTTGCTGCGCTTGCCGGTGGAAAGGTTGTCCAGCACGCGGACGTGATAGCCGCGCGCCAGGAGAGCATCGACCAGGTTGGAGCCGATGAAGCCAGCCCCCCCGGTCACCAGGATAGGAGCTTCAGCCATGGCGGTAGTAACGTTCCAGGAGGCTCGGCAGGCCGGCGCGCCAGGCGCGCGGCTTGATGCCGAAGGTGTTGAAGATCTTCTTGCAGGCCAGCACGCCGTGCTGCGGTTCGGTATCGGCGTCCTCGCAATCGGCGTGCGCGGTGGGCACCAGGATCTCGGCGCTCAGCGGGCAGTGCCGGGCGGCCTCGGCCAGCAGGGCCTGGCTCACCAGCAGCGGCGTCGACGCCTCGTGGCCGCCGTAGTGATAGGTGCCCCAGAGCGGCGCGTGGCAGTCCAGCTGCTTGAGCACCGCGAGGATGACCCGCGCCGCATCGTCCACCGGCGTCGGGTTGCCGCGCCGGTCATCGGCCAGCTGGATCGGCTCGCCCTGCGCCAGGCGCTGCAGGAAGCGCCCCAGCAGCCCGTCGTGGCTGTCGTCCAGCAGCCAGCCGAAGCGCAGCAGCACATGCCGCGGGCAGAGCGAGCGCACGCTCTGCTCGAAGCGCCACAGCGCCTGCCCGCGGGCATCCAGCGGCGCGACCTCGTCCTTCTCGCTGTAGGCCGTGGTGCGCGCGCCGTCGAACACCCGGTAGCTGGACGGCTGCAGGAGAATGAAGTCGTGGTGCTGGCAGAGCTCGGCCAGGCGCTCCACCGAGCGCTCCTGGGCGGCCAGTGCCGCCTCGTTGGCCTGGCCGCTCTGGAACCAGTCGAAGTAGTAGGCCAGGTTGATCACGACGTCCGGACGGTTGTCGTCGAGCAACTGGGTCAGGCTGGGGGCATCCCAGCCCTGGGCGGGCGGGCGCGGCGCGAGAAAGCCGATGTCTTCCTCGGCACCGAGGCGAATCAGCGCCTGCCCGAGGGCATTGCCTCCACCCAACAGTAACAGGCGCATTCGCATCAAGCGGACCTAGAACGGGATATCGTCGTCGAAGCTGTCGTAGTCCGGCGCGGGCTGCGGTGCCGCCTGGCGCTGCGGCTGGGCCTGCTGGCGCGGCGCCTGCTGCGGCTCGCGCTGCGGACGCGGCTGGCGCGGCGCGTCGTCGGAGTTGCCACCGCGGCCGCCGAGCAGCTGCATGGTGCCGTTCATGTCGACGACGATCTCGGTGGTGTAGCGCTTGACCCCGTCCTTCTCCCACTCGCGGGTCTGCAGGCGGCCTTCGATGTAGCACTGCGAACCCTTGCGCAGGTATTCGCCGGCGATCTCGGCGACCTTGCCGAACAGCACAACGCGGTGCCACTCGGTGCGCTCCTGCAGCTGGCCGGTCTGCTTGTCCTTCCAGCTGTCGGTGGTGGCGAGCGTGATGTTGGTCACCGCATTGCCATTGGGCAGGTAGCGGGTCTCGGGATCACCGCCCACGTTGCCGATCAAGATGACCTTATTCACCCCTCTGGCCATGGGTAACTCCTTTCGGGAAATAGTGTTTCAAAGGGGCCCCAACGCGTCCTGCCCGGGCGGCAGAACAGAGACCGGTAACGGCGAATCTTACCCTACCGCCTCGACCCGGGCCAACCAGGCAGCGGGCCGACCCGGGTCGCGACTCAGGCGACCAGCTGATCGAGTGCCTGGCGATTGACCCGCTGGCTGTCGACCTTGACATAGACAGCCGCCTCGTCGGCGACGATGAGCACGTCGGTCACGCCGTCGAGCGCCAGCAGCCGCGCAGCGAGCCCGGCATCGGCCTGCGCCCGCGTCGACAGCGGCAGCCGCAGGCTGGTGACGTAGGGCGGCTCGCGCATGCCCAGCGCAACCACCAGCCAGAGTCCGCAGAGCGCGGCGCAGCCGATGAACACCGTGGCCAGCCCACCATGCTGGTAGAGCCAGCCGCCAAGCACGCCGCCGAGCCCGGCGCCAAGGAACTGGCTGGTGGAATACACCCCCATCGCCGTGCCCTTGCCGCCGGCCGGTGCGACCTTGCTGATCAGCGAGGGCAGCGAGGCCTCGAGCAGGTTGAAGGCGATGAAGAAGGCGATCATCCCGCCAACCAGCGTCCACAGCGTGCCACCCAGCTGCCAGAAGAACAGCTCGCACAGCAGCAGGCCGGCGACCGCGCCGAGCACGACACGGCGCATCTGGCGCTTCTTCTCGCCATAGATGATGAACGGCACCATGCCGAAGAAACCGACCAGCAGCGCGGTCAGGTAGACCCACCAGTGCTGCTCGCGCGGCAGTCCGCCCTGCTCCACCAGCGCCAGCGGCAAGGCGACGAAACTGGCCATGAGCACGGCGTGCAGAGCGAGGATGGCGAAGTCCAGGCGCAAAAGTTCCGGATGGCGCAGCGTGGTGGCGAAGGCCTGGCGCGCCACGCCGGATTCGCGATGCCGGACATGGGCATGCGGGCGCGGCAGGAAGGCCACGATGACCGCGCCGAGCACGGCCATCGCCGCGGTGGTCCAGAACAGACCGGACAGGCCGAACGCGCGGGTCAGCAGCGGCCCGACGACCATCGCCACGGCGAACGACAGGCCGATGCTCATGCCGATCATGGCCATCGCCTTGGTTCGGTGCTGCTCACGGGTCAGGTCCGAAAGCAGCGCCATGACCGCCGCGGAAATCGCCCCGGCGCCCTGCAGCACGCGGCCGAGGATCACCCCGCCGATGCTGTCGGCCATCGCCGCGACGACCGCACCGAGGGCGAACACCAGCAGGCCGAAGTAGATGATCGGCAGGCGACCGATGCGATCCGAGAGCACGCCGAACGGAATTTGCAGCACCGCCTGGGTCAAACCATAGGCACCGATGGCGAAACCGATGAGCGCCGGCGTGGCGCCCTCGAGCTCCATGCCATAGGTCGCCAGTACCGGGAGGACCATGAACATGCCGAGCATGCGAAACGCGAACACCAGCGCGAGGCCAGCGGCTGCACGGGTTTCGCTGGCGCTCATGCGTTCGCTGTACGGATCCGGCATGGGGAAATCTCGCTAATTGAACCGGCGGCGATTCTAGCAGCCATCCCCGGCCCGTCACAGGCGCGCGCTTTGCCGCGCCTTTCGCCCCGGCCTTATACTTCCGGGCTTTCGCCCGCCATGCGAGGCTGCTTTGGACAAGATCCTGATCCGTGGGGCGCGCACCCACAACCTGAAGAACATCGACCTGACCCTGCCGCGCGACAAGCTGATCGTGATCACCGGCCTGTCCGGCTCGGGCAAGTCGTCGCTGGCCTTCGACACGCTCTATGCCGAGGGCCAGCGTCGCTATGTCGAGTCGCTGTCGGCCTACGCCCGGCAGTTCCTGTCGATGATGGAGAAGCCCGACGTCGACACCATCGAAGGGTTGTCGCCGGCGATTTCCATCGAGCAGAAGTCGACGTCGCACAACCCGCGCTCGACCGTCGGCACCATCACCGAGATCTACGATTACCTGCGCCTGCTCTATGCGCGGGTCGGCACACCACGCTGCCCGGACCACGACACCCCGCTGGAGGCGCAGACTGTCAGCCAGATGGTCGACCAGGTGCTGGCGCTGCCTGAGGGTCGCAAGCTGATGCTGCTGGCGCCGGTGATCCGTGAGCGCAAGGGCGAGCATCTGGCCGTGTTCGACGAGCTGCGCGCCCAGGGCTTCGTGCGCGCCCGGGTCAACGGCAAGCTGCATGAACTGGACGAGCTGCCCAAGCTGGACAAGCAGAAGAAACACACCATCGAGGTAGTGGTCGATCGCTTCAAGGTCCGCACCGACCTGCAGCAGCGCCTGGCCGAATCCTTCGAGACGGCGTTGAAGCTGGCCGACGGCATCGCCCTGGTCGCCTCGATGGAGGACGACGGCGCCGAGGACCTGATCTTCTCCGCGCGCTTCGCCTGCCCGATCTGCGGCCACTCGATCAGCGAACTCGAGCCCAAGCTGTTCTCCTTCAACAACCCGGCCGGCGCCTGCCCGACCTGCGACGGCCTGGGGGTCAAGCAGTTCTTCGACGCCAAGCGCCTGGTCAACGGCGAGCTGACCCTGGCCGAAGGCGCGATCCGCGGCTGGGACCGGCGCAACGTCTATTACTTCCAGATGCTCGGCTCGCTCGCCGCGCACTACGGCTTCAGCCTGGACGAGCCGTTCGACTCGCTGGCGGCCGAGCACCAGAAGGTGGTGCTGCGCGGCAGCGGGCGGGAGAACGTCGACTTCCGCTACCTCAACGACCGCGGCGACATCGTCAAGCGCTCGCATCCGTTCGAGGGCATCCTGCCGAACCTCGAGCGGCGCTACCGGGAGACCGAGTCCAACTCGGTGCGCGAGGAGCTGGCCAAGTACCTCAGCACCCAGCCCTGCCCGGAATGCCTGGGCACCCGCCTGCGCCGCGAGGCACGCCACGTCTGGGTCGGCGACAAGACGCTGCCGGCGGTGACTGCGCTGCCGGTGGGCGATGCCTGCGACTATTTCGCCACGCTGTCGCTCAGCGGCCGGCGCGGCGAGATCGCCGACAAGATCCTCAAGGAGATCCGCGAGCGCCTGCAGTTCCTGGTCAACGTCGGCCTCGACTACCTGACCCTGGACCGCAGTGCCGACACCCTGTCCGGCGGCGAGGCCCAGCGCATCCGCCTGGCCAGCCAGATCGGCGCCGGCCTGGTCGGCGTCATGTACATCCTCGACGAGCCGTCCATCGGCCTGCACCAGCGCGACAACGAGCGCCTGCTCGGCACGCTGACGCACCTGCGCAACCTCGGCAACACGGTGATCGTGGTCGAGCACGACGAGGACGCCATCCGCCTGGCCGACTACGTGGTCGACATCGGACCCGGCGCCGGCGTGCATGGCGGCCAGGTGGTCGCCCAGGGCACACCGGACGAGGTGATGGCCCATCCCGACTCGCTGACCGGCAAGTACCTGTCCGGGCGCGAGCGCATCCGCTATCCGGCCGAGCGCACCGCACGCGACGCCAAGCGCCTGCTGAAGCTGACCGGCGCACGTGGCAACAACCTGCAGGGCGTCGACCTGGAGATCCCGGTCGGCCTGCTGACCTGCATCACCGGCGTGTCCGGCTCGGGCAAGTCGACACTGATCAACAACACCCTGTTCCCGATCACCGCCAGCGCGCTGAATGGCGCCAGCACCCTGGAAGTGGCGCCCTACGACAGCTTCGACGGCTTGCAGCACCTGGACAAGGTGGTCGACATCGACCAGAGCCCGATCGGCCGCACGCCGCGTTCCAATCCGGCGACGTATACCGGCCTGTTCACGCCGATCCGCGAGCTCTTCGCCGGCGTGCCCGAGGCCCGCTCGCGCGGCTACGGCCCGGGGCGCTTCTCCTTCAACGTCAAGGGCGGCCGCTGCGAGGCCTGCCAGGGCGACGGCGTGATCAAGGTGGAAATGCATTTCCTGCCGGACATCTACGTCCCCTGCGACGTGTGCAAGGGCAAGCGCTATAACCGCGAAACTCTGGAGGTGAAGTACAAGGGCAAGAACATCACCGAGGTGCTGGACATGACCATCGAGGAAGCGCGCGACTTCTTCGACGCAGTCCCCGCCGTGGCGCGCAAGCTGCAGACGCTGATGGACGTCGGCCTGTCGTACATCAAGCTCGGTCAGAGCGCCACCACGCTGTCCGGCGGCGAGGCGCAGCGGGTCAAACTGTCGCGCGAGCTGTCCAAACGCGACACCGGCAAGACCCTGTACATCCTCGACGAGCCGACCACCGGCCTGCACTTCGCCGACATCCAGCAGTTGCTCGACGTGCTGCACCGCCTGCGCGACCACGGCAATACCGTGGTGGTGATCGAGCACAACCTGGACGTGATCAAGACCGCCGACTGGCTGGTCGACCTCGGCCCGGAGGGCGGCTCGCGCGGCGGGCAGATCATCGCCACCGGCACGCCGGAGGCCGTCGCGGCGAACCCCGCCTCGCACACGGGGCGGTTCCTCAAGCCGCTGCTCGAGCGCGACCGCTCGGCGGGCTGAGCGCCGCGGCGGCAACCGCAGCGAGCCCGGCGGGGTCCATAACGGACCCGCCGGGCCGTTGGGCGGGCCATCCCTGCCCAGAGAGGAACACTCCCATGCGTGTCGCGCTTGCTGCCTGCCTGCTTGGCGCCGGCCTGTTGCCGAGCCTCGCTACTGCCGCCCAACCCAACGGCCCCTGGATCACCGACCAGCAGAACGTCTCGCTCGAGGCGTTCATGAGCAACCAGCAGCTCTACGATCAGCTCAACGCACTGTCCCGGCGCTTTCCCGATGCGCTGCGCCTGGAACAGGCCGGCACCAGCAACGAGGGCCGGCCTATCTGGCTGGCGCGGCTGGGCAACGCGGACAAGCCGGCCGTGATGATCATCACCCAGCAGCACGGCAACGAGCCCCATGGCACCGAAGCGGTGGTCGACCTGCTCCAGCGCCTGGCCTCGGGCGGCGGCATGTCGCGGCAGATACTGGACAACCTGCATGTCCTGATCGTGCCGCGGGTCAACCCGGACGGTGCCGAGCGCTTCAGTCGCGGCAACATGGACTTCAGCGCCCCGCAGAGCAACGCAAACTGCCTGCGCGAGGATGGCAGCCTGGATCCGGCCAGGCTCGATCAGCGCCTGGGCGCCAACGTCACCGCCTATACCGACGGCGACGGCCTGCGCCGCTGGAGCTACGACATCAACCGCTACCATTGGGTCGACTGGAGCCAGAGTACGCAGGTCCGCTGCAACCCGGGCCTGGCCGGCGAGCGCCACTTCAACCCCGGGCAGAATCCGGTGCCGGAGGCCGTAGCGCTACGCGGGGTCTACGAGCGCTACCGCCCCATCTGGATGGTCGATGTGCACAACCAGAATCCAGCCGAGGTGCTGGACGATGTCGATCCCGAGGTCAATCGCCCCGGCCGCCAGGTGACCGGCTCGCTGACCTGGCCCACCCATGAAGATGTCGCGCCGGAGGCGGTCGCGCTTTCCAAGCAGCTGGCCATCGTGATGAAACAACGCTCGCTGCAACTGGGCTTCATGGAGCTCACCAACTACTACTACCAGTACCCCAACGGCGACGTGCGCCGCGGTGGCGGCGACCCGGGCATCGCACGCAATGCCTATGGCCTGCTGGGAAGCCAGCGGCTGGCCGCCGGCGAACCCGGCCCGCTGGGTGGCAGCGTGCTGGTCGAGATCGCCGGGCTGAACAGCCGCGGGCAGAAATCGGTGGGCATGCTGCGCAACAACGTCCGCGAAATGCTCGAGGCGGTGTTGCTGGCCACCGCCGATGGCAGCCTGCTGGCCATCGACCCGGCGCAGGCGGACCGCCTGCTGCCGCCGGGCAATCTCAGCGACCAGCCACTGAGCAACCCGCACGAATAGGATGCCCGCAACGAAAGAGCCCGCAGGCAACGCTGCGGGCTCCGGTTCCTGGGACAGCAGGCTGCCTCAGCCCTGCGCCTCGCCGAGGGGGATGCCCAGCGCCGCGGCGATTCCCTCGCCATAGGCCGGATCCGCCTGCAGACAGTGACGGATGTGGCGCAGCTTGATATGCCGCTCCACGCCCTGCATCGAGCGTGCGGTGTTGGCGAACAACCGCTGCTGCTCGTCTGCGGACATCAGGCGGAACAGGTTGCCCGGCTGGGTGAAGTAGTCGCTGTCGTCCGCTCGATAGTCATAGCGGTCGGCGGCTCCTTCCAGCGCCAGCGGGGGCTCGCTGAAATCCGGCTGCTCGCGCCATTCGCCGTAGCTGTTCGGCTCGTAGTGCAGTCGCCCACCCTGGTTGCCATCGACCCGCATGGCGCCGTCGCGATGGTAGCTGTGCACCGGGCAGCGCGGCGCGTTCACCGGAATCTGATGGTGGTTCACACCCAGCCGGTAGCGCTGTGCATCGCCGTAGGAGAACAGTCGGCCCTGCAACATGCGATCCGGCGAGAAGCTGATGCCGGGCACCACGTTGGCCGGCGTGAACGCCGCCTGCTCGACATCCTGGAAGTAGTTGTCCGGGTTGCGGTTGAGCTCGAAATAGCCCACTTCGATCAACGGGTAGTCCGTGTGCGGCCAAACCTTCGTCAGGTCGAACGGATGGTAGGGAACCGTCGCCGCATCGGCCTCGGGCATCACCTGCACGAACATGGTCCAGCGCGGGTAGTCACCGCGCTCGATTGCTTCGAACAGGTCGCGCTGCGAGCTCTCGCGATCGTTGGCGACGATGGCAGCCGCCTCGGCATCGGTCAGGTTCTTGATGCCCTGCTGGGTGCGAAAGTGGAACTTCACCCAGTAGCGCTCGTTGTCCGGGCTGATGAAGCTGTAGGTGTGCGAACCGAAGCCATGCATGTGGCGGTACGAGGCCGGGATGCCGCGATCGCCCATGACGTAGGTGATCTGGTGCAACGCCTCGGGCAGACCGGTCCAGAAATCCCAGTTGTTGTTGGCGCTGCGCATGTTGGTGCGCGGGTCGCGCTTGACCGCGTGGTTGAGGTCGGGGAACTTCAGCGGATCGCGGAAGAAGAATACCGGCGTGTTGTTGCCCACCAGATCCCAGTTGCCCTGCTCGGTATAGAACTTCAGGGCGAAGCCGCGGATATCGCGTTCGGCGTCAGCGGCCCCGCGCTCGCCCGCCACGGTGGAGAAACGGACAAACAGTGGGGTGCGCTTGCCCACCTCGGAGAACAGCCGGGCCTTGCTGTAGCGGCTGATGTCGTGGGTCACTACGAACTCGCCAAAGGCGCCCGAGCCCTTTGCATGCATGCGCCGCTCGGGAATCACCTCGCGGTCGAAGTGCGCGAGCTTCTCGAGGAACCAGACATCCTGCAGCAGCATGGGGCCTCGCCGCCCGGCGGTCATGGCATTCTGGTTTTCCGTCACAGGCGCACCGGCAACGGTGGTGAGTCTGGGCTTGTCGGTCATGGCTGCATCTCCTGGCTTCATGTCGCGTGGAACCGGGACACCCCGGCTATTGGCGGTCATGATAGGAAGCAGGCGAAACGGCGCCCAATGAGGAAGGCCAACGCGTCTGATAGAGAAAAACTGTCGTAATACTGCAGCTCATAAACGAAAAAACCGAGCACTAGGCTCGGTTTTTTCGTTTCGCCGATCTTACTCGGCTGCTTCTACCGCACCGGCAACCGGACGGTCGACCAGCTCGACATAAGCCATGGGCGCATTATCGCCGGCGCGGAAACCGCACTTGAGGATGCGCAGGTAGCCGCCCTGACGGTTGGCGTAACGCTTGCCCAGATCGTTGAACAGCTTGCCGACGGCAGCTTTCGAGCGGGTACGATCGAAGGCCAGGCGACGGTTGGCGACGCTGTCTTCCTTGGCCAGGGTGATCAGCGGCTCGGCAACGCGGCGCAGTTCCTTGGCTTTCGGCAGGGTGGTCTTGATCAGTTCGTGCTCGAACAGCGACACCGCCATGTTCTGGAACATGGCCTTGCGGTGGGCGCTGGTGCGGCTCAGATGACGGCCACTTTTACGATGACGCATGATTGCAATTCCTTACCAAACGAATAGTTCGGTTACTGGAGACGATCAGGCCGTAGCCTTGTCGTCTTTCTTGAGACTTGCCGGCGGCCAGTTGTCGAGGCGCATACCGAGGGACAGACCACGAGAAGCCAGGACGTCCTTGATCTCGGTGAGCGACTTCTTGCCCAGGTTCGGCGTCTTGAGCAGCTCTACCTCGGTGCGCTGGATCAGGTCACCGATGTAGTAGATGTTCTCTGCCTTGAGGCAGTTAGCCGAACGGACAGTCAGCTCCAGGTCGTCGACCGGGCGCAGCAGGATCGGATCGATCTCGTCTTCCTGCTCGATCACCACCGGCTCGCTGTCGCCCTTCAGGTCGACGAACGCAGCCAGCTGCTGTTGCAGGATGGTCGCAGCACGGCGGATCGCTTCTTCAGGATCCAGCGTGCCGTTGGTTTCCAGATCGATGACCAGCTTGTCCAGGTTGGTACGCTGTTCGACACGAGCGTTCTCGACCACATAGGCAACACGACGAACCGGGCTGAAGGTCGCGTCGAGCTGCAGACGGCCGATGCTACGGCTCTCGTCCTCGTCGCTCTGGCGCGCATCCGCCGGCTCGTAGCCGCGACCGCGCGCGACCTTGAGCTTCATGTTGATCGAGCCGTTGGCCGCCAGATTGGCGATCAGGTGATCGCCATTGACGATTTCGACATCGTGATCCAGCTGGATATCGGCAGCGGTCACAGCGCCCGGGCCCTTCTTCACCAGGTTCAAGGTCACTTCATCACGGCCGTGCAGCTTGATGGCGATACCTTTGAGGTTGAGCAGGATCTCGATGACATCTTCCTGCACGCCCTCGATCGCGCTGTACTCGTGGAGCACACCGTCGATCTCCGCCTCGACTACGGCGCAGCCGGGCATGGAGGACAACAGGATACGACGCAGCGCGTTGCCCAGGGTGTGGCCAAAGCCACGCTCGAGGGGCTCGAGAGTGATCTTGGCGCGGGTCGGACTGACCACCTGCACATCGATGTGGCGGGGGGTCAGGAACTCATTTACCGAACTCTGCATGGATACACCTATTTTCTAGCCCTTACTTGGAGTAGAGCTCGACAATCAGGTTTTCGTTGATGTCGGCGGACAGGTCGCTGCGGGCCGGAACATTCTTGAAAACACCGCTCTTCTTGTCGGCATCCACTTCCACCCACTCGACGCGGCCACGCTGGGCACACAGCTCGAGCGCCTGAGCGATACGCAGCTGGTTGCGGCACTTCTCACGAACGGCAACCACATCACCGACCTTGACCTGGAACGAAGGAATGTTCACGGTCTTGCCGTTGACGGTGATCGACTTGTGCGAAACCAGCTGGCGGGATTCGGCACGCGTGGAGCCGAAGCCCATGCGATAGACCACGTTGTCCAGACGGCACTCGAGCAACTGCAGCAGGTTCTCGCCGGTTGCGCCCTTGCGACGGGCAGCTTCCTTGTAGTAACCGCTGAACTGGCGCTCCAGCACGCCGTAGATACGACGAACCTTCTGCTTCTCGCGCAGCTGGGTGCCGTAGTCGGACAGACGACCGCGACGCTGACCATGCACGCCGGGCGGAGTCTCGATGTTGCACTTGGATTCAAGGGCGCGCGCACCACTCTTCAGGAAGAGATCAGTACCTTCACGACGAGACAGTTTGCACTTGGGACCAATATAACGAGCCATATTTCACTGTCTCCTGAATTACACGCGGCGCTTCTTCGGCGGACGGCACCCGTTGTGCGGGATAGGCGTCACGTCGGTGATGCTGGCGATCTTGTAGCCGCAGGCGTTCAGCGCGCGCACGGCAGACTCACGACCCGGGCCGGGGCCCTTGACGTTCACATCGAGGTTCTTCAGACCGTACTCCAGAGCGGCCTGGCCGGCGCGCTCGGCAGCGACCTGGGCTGCGAACGGAGTGCTCTTGCGCGAACCACGGAAACCCGAACCACCGGAGGTGGCCCAGGACAGGGCATTGCCCTGACGGTCGGTGATGGTCACGATGGTGTTGTTGAAAGACGCGTGGATATGGGCGATCCCATCGACCACTGTCTTTTTGACTTTCTTACGAGTACGAGCAGCAGGCTTAGCCATGAATTAATTCCTGTCGATACGCGGACGCAAAATTACTTGCGGATCGGCTTACGCGGGCCCTTGCGGGTACGCGCGTTGGTCTTGGTGCGCTGGCCGCGGACCGGCAGCCCACGACGATGACGCAGGCCGCGGTAGCAACCCAGGTCCATCAGACGCTTGATCTTCATGTTGATTTCGCGGCGCAGGTCACCCTCGGTGGTGAGCTTCGCGACTTCGCCCCGCAGCTGCTCGATCTGCTCGTCAGAGAGATCCTTGATCTTTGCCGACGGATTTACGCCGGTAGCTGCACAAAGCTGCTGTGCAGTGGTGCGACCAACACCGTAGATGTAGGTCAGCGAGATAACAGCATGCTTGTTATCCGGAATGTTGACGCCTGCAATACGGGCCATTCAGTGAAACTCCAATTGACAGCTACCTACGCCCCGGAAGCCAAGAAAAGGGCGCGAGATATTATCGCTGTAGAAACAAATATTCAACCCGACAGCGCACTAGCTGCCGGGCCTCACACTTCCACAATCAGCCTTGGCGCTGCTTGTGGCGCGGTTCTGCGCTGCAGATAACCCGTACGACGCCGTCGCGACGGATCACTTTGCAGTTGCGGCACAGCTTCTTGACCGATGCACGAACTTTCATCAACCAACTCCTCGAACCTTACGAACCACTTCAGCGGAGCATGCCGCCGCCGTAGCTCTTCAGGTTGGCTTTCTTCATGAGGGAATCGTACTGGTGCGACATGAGGTGCGATTGCACTTGGGACATGAAGTCCATGACAACCACGACCACGATCAGCAACGAGGTCCCGCCAAGGTAGAACGGCACGTTGGCCGCCACCACCAGGAACTGGGGCAGCAGGCATACGGCCGTCATGTACAGGGCGCCGAACAGGGTCAGACGAGTCAGCACGCCATCGATGTAGCGCGCGGACTGCTCACCCGGACGAATCCCCGGAATGAATGCACCGGACTTCTTCAGGTTCTCCGCCACATCCTTCGGGTTGAACATCAACGCCGTGTAGAAGTAGCAGAAGAAGATGATACCGGCACTGAACAGCAGGATATTGAGCGGCTGCCCCGGAGCGATGGCCTGCGACAGGTCAGCCAGCCAGCCCATGTTCTCGGACTGACCGAACCACTGCCCCAGCGAAGCCGGGAACAGCAGGATGCTGCTGGCGAAGATCGCGGGAATCACGCCGGCCATGTTGACCTTCAGCGGCAGATGACTGGTTTGCGCGGCGAACACCTTGCGCCCTTGCTGGCGCTTGGCGTAATGCACGGCGATACGCCGCTGCCCACGCTCGATGAACACCACGAAGCCGATGATCGCCACCGCCAGAAGGCCGACCGCCAGCAGGGCGATGATATTGATATCACCCTGCCTTGCAGACTCGAAGGACTGCCCAAGAGCACCCGGAAGGCCCGCCACGATTCCAGCGAAGATCAGCATCGAGATCCCGTTGCCGATACCCCGCTCGGTGATCTGCTCACCCAGCCACATCATGAACATGGCACCAGCCACAAAGGTGGTGACAGCCACGAAGTAGAAGCCGAAATCGCTGGTGAACGCCACGCCCTGGCCCGCCAGACCAACGGACATGCCGATGGCCTGGACGATGGCCAGCACGAGCGTGCCGTAGCGAGTGTACTGGCTGATCTTACGACGACCAGCCTCGCCTTCCTTCTTCAACTGCTCCAGTTGCGGACTGACCGCCGTCATCAGCTGCATGATGATCGATGCCGAGATGTACGGCATGATCCCCAGCGCGAAGATGCTCATGCGCTCCAGCGCACCACCGGAAAACATGTTGAACAGACTAAGAATGGTCCCCTCATTCTGGCGAAACAGCTCGGCGAGCCTATCCGGATTGATCCCCGGAACCGGAATGTGCGCACCTATCCTGTAGACGACAATCGCCAGGAGCAGGAAACGCAAACGAGCCCAGAGTTCAGACAACCCGCCGTTTGCCAGCGCGGAGAGAGCACCTTGCTTAGCCATTTAGTCCTCGAACTTACCGCCAGCTGCTTCAACCGCCGCACGCGCACCCTTGGTGGCTGCGATGCCCTTCAGAGTCAGCGCACGACCAACCTCGCCCGACAGCATGACCTTGACGCGCTGTACGTTCTGGTTGATGACGTTGGCATCCTTGAGGCTCTGCAGGGTCACGACGTCACCCTCGACCTTGGCCAGTTCGGCGGTACGCACCTCGGCGCGGTCCATTGCCTTGAGCGAGACGAAGCCGAACTTGGGCAGACGGCGATGCAGCGGCTGCTGGCCACCCTCGAAGCCGGGAGCGATCTTGCCACCGGAGCGAGAGGTCTGACCCTTGTGGCCGCGGCCACCGGTTTTGCCGAGTCCGCTGCCGATACCACGGCCCGGACGCAGCTTTTCGCGACGGGCACCCGGCGCGGAACGCAGATCGTTCAGTTGCATGATTAACCCTCCACGCGGAGAAGGTAGTAGGCCTTGTTGATCATGCCGCGATTCTCGGGAGTATCCTGAACCTCGACGGTATGACCAATGCGACGCAGGCCGAGACCCTTGACGCATGCCTTGTGGTTGGCCAGTCGGCCGTTCACGCTCTTGACCAGCGTGACCTTGACGGTGTTAGCCATGATTACAGAATCTCCTCGACGCTCTTGCCACGCTTGGCAGCAACGGACTCGGGCGACTGCATGGCCTTCAGACCCTTGAAGGTGGCGTGGACGACGTTCACCGGGTTGGTGGAGCCGTAGCACTTGGCCAGGACGTTATGAACGCCAGCCACTTCCAGCAGTGCGCGCATGGCGCCGCCGGCGATCACACCGGTACCTTCGGAGGCAGGCTGCATGTAGACGCGCGAGGCGCCATGCACGGCCTTGGTCGGATACTGCAGGGTGGTGCCGTTCAGCTCGACCTGGATCATGTTGCGGCGAGCCGCTTCCATGGCCTTCTGAATGGCGGCCGGAACCTCGCGGGACTTGCCGCGACCGAAGCCGACACGGCCCTTGCCATCACCTACCACGGTGAGGGCGGTGAAGGTGAAGATACGACCACCCTTCACGGTTTTGGCGACGCGGTTAACCTGAACCAGCTTCTCAATGTAGCCTTCGTCGCGCTTTTGCTCGTTATTTGCCATAACTTAGAACTCCAGCCCGCCTTCACGAGCAGCATCAGCCAGTGCCTTCACACGACCGTGGTACTTGAAGCCAGAACGGTCGAACGCCACCTGGGTAACGCCAGCGGCTTTCGCACGCTCGGCAACCAGCTGACCAACCTTCTTGGCCGCCTCGACGTTGCCGGTGGCTCCGTCGCGCAGTTCCTTGTCCAGGGTCGAGGCGCTGGCCAGGACCTTGCCGCCGTCGGCCGAGAGGACCTGGGCGTAGATGTGCTGGGAAGACCGGTACACGCACAGGCGTACGGTTTCCAGCTCGCGCATCTTCAGACGTGCCTTGCGAGCACGACGCAGACGAGTTTCTTTCTTTGCGCTCATTTGCTATGCCCTACTTCTTCTTAGCTTCTTTGCGACGAACCACTTCATCCGAGTAGCGAACGCCCTTGCCCTTGTAAGGCTCCGGACGACGGAAATCGCGGATTTCGGCGGCCACCTGACCAACCAGCTGCTTGTCGATGCCCTTGATCAGGATATCGGTCTGGCTCGGGGTTTCAGCGGTGACACCCTGCGGCAGCTCGTAGTCGATCGGATGCGAGAAGCCGAGCGCCAGGGACAGTACCGAGCCCTTGGCCTGCGCCTTGTAACCAACACCAACCAGCTGCAGCTTGCGCTCGAAGCCCTGGCTGACACCGATCACCATGTTGTTGACCAGGGCACGGGTGGTGCCGGCCATGGCGCGAGTCTGCTGGTCGCCGTTGCGAGCAGCGAAACGCAGCTCACCGGACTCTTCCAGCACTTCAACGGAAGGATGCACATTCAGATCCAGAGCGCCCTTGGCACCCTTGACCGACAGCTGCTGACCAACGAGCTTGATTTCGACGCCAGCAGGCACCTTGACGGGGTTTTTAGCAACGCGAGACATGCCTTAATCCCCCTTAGAACACAGTGCAGAGCACTTCGCCACCAACGCCAGCGGCACGGGCAGCACGATCAGTCATCACACCCTTGTTGGTGGAGACGATGGACACGCCCAGACCGCCACGCACTTTCGGCAGCTGATCGACGGATTTGTACTGGCGAAGGCCAGGACGGCTCACGCGCTTGAGCTCTTCGATGACCGGACGGCCTTCGAAATACTTAAGCTCGATAGTCAGCTGAGGCTTCACATCTTCGCTGACCTGGTATCCCGCGATATAGCCTTCGCCCTGAAGAACATTGGCTACAGCCACCTTCAGCTTGGAAGACGGCATGCTTACGACGGACTTTTCGGCCATCTGGGCATTACGGATACGAGTTAGCATGTCCGCTAACGGGTCCTGCATACTCATGGGCTCTTGGCTCCTAGAACAAAAAAATAAGCCGAATGGCTTGCACCGCTTATACGCCCCAAAATGCGAGGCTCAAGCGAGCCGAACATTCTAGAGACCGTTCAGAAACGAATCAAGCCCCATGCGGGGCTTGATTCGTTCAAGGCGACGAACCGGAGGACTCCGGCCCGCGTGCCCCTTACCAGCTGGCCTTGACCAGACCCGGCACGTCACCGCGCATGGCGGCCTGGCGCAGCATGTTGCGCGACAGGCCGAACTTGCGGTACACGCCGTGCGGACGACCGGTCAGGCGGCAGCGATTGCGCAGGCGGGATGCGCTGGCATCACGCGGCTGCTTTTGCAGCGCGATCTGGGCGTTCCAGCGCTCTTCCGGCGAGGCGTTCGGATTCACGATCACCGCCTTCAGAGCAGCGCGCTTCTGAGCGAACTTCGCGACCAGACGCTGACGCTTCAGCTCGCGGTTCTTCATGCTTTCTTTAGCCATGTCCTACTCCGATCAGTTGCGGAACGGGAAGTTGAACGCGCGCAGCAGCGCACGACCTTCCTCGTCCGTACGGGCGGTGGTGGTCAGGGTGATGTCCAGACCACGCAGCGCATCGATCTTGTCGTAATCGATTTCCGGGAAGATGATCTGCTCTTTCACGCCCATGCTGTAGTTGCCGCGACCATCGAAGGACTTGGCATTCAGGCCACGGAAGTCGCGCACGCGCGGCAGCGAGATCGACAGCAGACGATCCAGGAACTCGTACATCCGCTCGCGACGCAGAGTCACCTTCACACCGATCGGCCAGCCCTCACGGACCTTGAAACCAGCGATGGACTTGCGCGCGTGAGTGACGACGCACTTTTGACCCGTGATCTTTTCCAGGTCGGCAACCGCGTTCTCGATGATCTTCTTGTCACCAATCGCTTCGCCAAGACCCATGTTCAGGGTGATCTTGGTGATACGCGGAACTTCCATCACGTTCGCAAGCTTCAGCTCTTCCTTCAGCTTCGGCGCGATTTCGTTCCGATAAACTTCTTTCAGTCGTGCCATGGTTATCTACCTAGCAGTCTCAAGCATCAACCGGCTTTTGGGTCGACTTGAAGACACGAATTTTCTTGCCGTCTTCAACCTTGAAACCCACGCGATCAGCCTTGTTGGTTTCACCGTTGAAAATGGCAACGTTGGAGGCGTGCAGCGGCGCCTCTTTCTCGACGATACCGCCCTGGATGCCGGCCATCGGGTTTGGCTTGGTGTGGCGCTTGACCAGGTTGATCCCACCAACGACCAGACGGTCGTCAGCGAGAACCTTGAGCACCTTACCGCGCTTGCCCTTGTCTTTGCCGGCGATGACGATGATCTCGTCGTTGCGACGAATCTTTTGCATGCGGCTACTCCTTTACAGCACTTCAGGGGCAAGCGAGACGATCTTCATGAACTTCTCGGAACGAAGCTCACGAGTCACCGGCCCAAAGATACGGGTGCCGATCGGCTCCTGCTTGTTGTTCAGCAGGACCGCAGCGTTGCCGTCGAAACGGACGATCGAGCCGTCGGGGCGACGCACACCGTGACGGGTACGCACGACGACCGCGGTCATCACCTGGCCCTTCTTGACCTTGCCGCGCGGAATCGCTTCCTTCACGGTGACCTTGATGATGTCGCCGATGCCGGCATAGCGACGATGCGAACCGCCGAGCACCTTGATGCACATGACACGGCGGGCACCGCTGTTGTCAGCCACATCGAGCATGGATTGAGTCTGAATCATATACTTTCTCCGACCCCTAGCCCTTAGACTTCGACGGCGCGTTCGACGACGTCAACCAGGGTCCAGGACTTGGTCTTGGCCATCGGGCGAGTCTCGCGGATGGTGACCTTGTCGCCGATGCGGCACTGGTTGGTTTCGTCGTGAGCGTGCAGCTTGGTCGAACGCTTAACGTATTTGCCGTAGATCGGGTGCTTGACGCGACGCTCGATCAGTACGGTGATGGTCTTGTCCATTTTGTCGCTGACGACACGACCGGTCAGCGTGCGGACGGTTTTCTGAGCTTCAGCCATGATCACTTACCTGCCTGCTGGTTGAGCACAGTCTTGACACGAGCGATATCGCGCTTGACTTGCGAGAGCAGGTGAGACTGCCCCAACTGACCAGTCGCCTTCTGCATGCGCAGATTGAACTGGTCGCGCAGCAGCTCGAGCAATTGCTCGTTCAGCTGCTGAGCGGATTTTTCACGAAGTTCATTCGCTTTCATCACATCACCGTCCGCTTAACAAAGGAGGTGGCGAGCGGCAGCTTTGCAGCAGCCAGGGCGAAAGCCTCACGCGCCAGCTCTTCGGAAACACCCTCGATCTCGTAAAGCACCTTGCCCGGCTGAATCTGGGCTACCCAGTACTCCACGCCCCCCTTACCTTTACCCATACGAACTTCGAGGGGCTTCTTGGTCACGGGCTTGTCGGGGAACACGCGGATCCAGATCTTGCCGCCACGCTTCACGTGACGGGTCAGCGCACGACGTGCAGCCTCGATCTGACGCGCGGTCAGACGACCACGGGAAACGGACTTCAGGGCGAACTCGCCGAAGCTTACTTTGCTACCGCGCTGAGCCAGACCACGGTTGTGGCCGGTCATCTGCTTGCGGAATTTTGTACGCTTGGGTTGCAACATTTGGCGTACTCCTTACTTGGCAGCTTTTTTACGAGGAGCGGGCGCCTGCGGCTTGAGCTCTTCATGGCGGCCACCGATGACCTCACCCTTGAAGATCCATACCTTGACACCGATCACACCGTAGGTGGTGTGCGCTTCGTAGGTGGCATAGTCGATATCCGCACGCAGGGTGTGCAGCGGCACACGACCTTCGCGATACCATTCGGTACGAGCGATCTCGGCACCGCCGAGACGACCGCTGACCTGGATCTTGATGCCCTTGGCACCAATGCGGATGGCGTTCTGGACCGCACGCTTCATGGCGCGACGGAACATCACACGACGCTCCAGCTGCTGAGCAACGCTCTGTGCAACCAGCATGGCATCGAGTTCCGGCTTGCGGATTTCCTCGATGTTGATGTGCACCGGCACACCCATTTGCTTGGTCAGGTCCTGGCGCAGCTTCTCGACATCCTCACCTTTCTTGCCGATCACAATGCCGGGACGAGCGGTGTGGATGGTGATGCGTGCGGTTTGAGCCGGACGATGAATATCGATACGGCTTACGGACGCGCTTTTTAGTTTGTCTTGGAGGTACTCACGCACGTTCAGATCTGCAAGCAGATAATCGGCGTAGGTCCGACCGTCTGCGTACCAGACGGAGGTATGCTCCTTGACGATTCCCAGGCGAATGCCATTGGGATGTACTTTCTGACCCATCTGATCGACTCCGTTACTTGTCCGCAACCTTGACAGTGATATGGCAAGACCGCTTGACGATGCGATCAGCGCGGCCCTTGGCGCGCGGCATGATGCGCTTAAGCGAACGCCCTTCGTTGACGAAGACGGTGGAGACCTTCAGGTCGTCCACATCGGCGCCTTCGTTGTGCTCGGCGTTGGCCACGGCCGACTCCAGCACCTTCTTCATGATTTCCGCGGCTTTCTTACTGCTGAAAGCCAGCAGGTTGAGCGCTTCGCCCACCTTCTTCCCGCGGATCTGGTCGGCGACCAGGCGGGCTTTCTGGGCGGAGATGCGAGCGCCCGACAACTTAGCGGCAACTTCCATCTTCAATACCCCTTAGCGCTTGCCTTTCTTGTCCGCTACATGCCCGCGATAGGTGCGGGTGGCAGCGAACTCGCCGAGCTTGTGGCCGACCATGTCTTCGCTCACGAGGACCGGGACATGCTGACGACCGTTGTGTACAGCGATGGTCAGACCGACCATCTGCGGCAGGATCATCGAACGGCGCGACCAGGTTTTCACCGGCTTGCGCTCGTTCTTTTCCACCGCCGCCTCGACCTTCTTCAACAGGTGAAGATCGATAAAAGGACCTTTTTTCAGAGAACGCGGCACTGTCGTATCCCTCTAGTTACTTGCGACGACGGACGATCATGTTATCGGTGCGCTTGTTGGAGCGAGTCTTCGCGCCCTTGGTCGGGAAGCCCCATGGCGACACCGGATGACGACCACCGGAGGTACGACCTTCACCACCACCGTGCGGGTGATCGACCGGGTTCATGGCAACACCACGAACGGTCGGACGAACGCCACGCCAGCGCTTGGCACCAGCCTTACCCAGCGAGCGCAGGCTGTGCTCGGAGTTCGAGACTTCGCCCAGGGTGGCGCGGCACTCGGCCAGGACTTTGCGCATTTCGCCGGAGCGCAGACGCAGAGTCACATAGGCACCCTCACGCGCAACCAGCTGAGCCGAGGCACCAGCGGAACGAGCGATCTGCGCACCCTTGCCCGGCTTCAGTTCGATGCCATGCACGGTCGAACCGACCGGGATGTTGCGCAGCGGCAGGCTGTTACCGGCCTTGATCGGCGCATGCACACCGGACACCAGCTGGTCACCGGCAGACACGCCCTTCGGCGCGATGATGTAACGACGCTCGCCATCGGCGTACTTCAGCAGCGCGATGTGGGCAGTACGGTTCGGATCGTATTCGACGCGCTCGACGATGGCAGGGATGCCATCCTTGTTGCGACGAAAATCGACCAGGCGATAGTGCTGCTTGTGGCCACCGCCAACATGGCGAGTGGTGATGCGACCGTTGTTGTTACGGCCACCGGACTTCGACTTCTTCTCGAGCAGCGGTGCGTAGGGAGCGCCCTTGTGCAGCTCCTGGTTGACCACCTTGACCACAAAACGGCGGCCAGCGGAAGTCGGCTTGCATTTAACGATTGCCATGATGCACCCCTTCCTTACTCAGCACTGCTGGCGAAATCGAGATCCTGGCCTGGCTGAAGAGCGATGTAGGCCTTCTTCCAGTCGTTGCGCTTGCCCAGACCGCGAGCGGTGCGCTTGGTCTTGCCCTGGACATTCAGGGTGTTGACTGCAGCCACCTTCACGTTGAACAGGCTTTCAACGGCCTTCTTGATTTCCAGCTTGGTTGCGTCAGTCGCAACCTTGAAAACGAATTGGCTCTTGCCATCGGCCAGCACGGTTGCCTTCTCGGAGACGTGCGGACCAAGCAGGACTTTGAATACGCGTTCCTGGTTCATCCCAGCAGCTCCTCGAATTTCTTCACGGCCGACACGGTGATGAGCACCTTGTCGTAGGCAATGAGACTGACCGGATCCGAACCCTGCACGTCGCGAACATCGACATGCGGCAGGTTGCGGGCAGCCAGGTACAGGTTCTGGTCGACGGCATCGGAAACGATCAGCACGTCGTTCAGACCCATGCCGTTCAGCTTACCGGCCAGCTGCTTGGTTTTCGGCGAATCAACGGCGAAATCCTCGACAACGACCAGACGCTCGGAACGGACCAGCTCGGCAAGAATGGAGCGCAGGGCTGCGCGATACATCTTCTTGTTGAGCTTTTGGTCATGGTTCTGCGGACGCGCAGCGAAGGTGACGCCACCGCCACGCCAGATCGGACCACGGGTGGTACCGGCACGGGCACGACCGGTGCCCTTCTGGCGCCACGGACGCTTGCCACCGCCGGAGACGTCGGAACGGCTCTTCTGCTGCTTGCTGCCCTGGCGACCGCCAGCCATGTAGGCCACTACGGCCTGGTGCACGAGGGTCTCGTTGAATTCCCCACCGAACGCGCGATCGGAGACTTCGATGGCCTGAGCGCCATTAACATTCAATTGCATGTGAACTCCCCCTTACCCGCGAGCCTTGACGGCCGGACGCACGATTACGTCGCCGCCAGTGGCACCAGGGACTGCGCCCTTGACCAACAGCAGGTTGCGTTCGGCATCGACACGCACGATTTCCAGGGACTGCACGGTGACGCGCTCGGCGCCCATGTGCCCGGACATCTTCTTGCCCTTGAATACACGACCAGGAGTCTGGCACTGGCCGATGGAACCCGGGACGCGGTGGGATACGGAGTTACCGTGGGTATTGTCCTGACCACGGAAATTCCAGCGCTTGATGGTACCGGCAAAGCCCTTACCCTTGGATTGACCGGTGACGTCCACCAGCTGACCCGCCTGGAAAATTTCCGCCTTGATCTCGTCACCAGCCTGGTATTCGCCGTCTTCCAGGCGGAACTCCAGAACAGCACGGCCTGCAGCGACATTCGCCTTGGCGAAATGGCCGGCCTGAGCCTTGGTCACGCGGGACGCACGACGCTCACCGACAGTGACCTGCACTGCACGATAGCCATCGCTCTCTTCATTTTTGAACTGAGTGACGCGATTCGGCTCGATCTCGATGACCGTAACCGGAATAGAGACACCATCCTCGGTGAAAATGCGGGTCATGCCGCACTTACGACCGACTACACCAATAGTCATTTTGAAACCTCTTGAGTGTACGGGGCTTTCACCCGCTATGGCCGCCCATTTCAGAGCGTTACACGACTAACAACCGGCAGGTTATTAGCCGAGGCTGATCTGCACTTCCACACCAGCCGCAAGATCGAGCTTCATCAGCGCATCGACCGTTTTATCGGTCGGCTGAACGATGTCCAGCACACGCTTGTGGGTCCGGATTTCGTACTGGTCACGCGCGTCCTTGTTGACGTGCGGGGAGATCAGCACAGTGAACCGCTCTTTGCGGGTTGGCAGCGGAATCGGACCACGCACCTGAGCACCAGTACGTTTCGCGGTTTCCACGATTTCCTGGGTTGATTGATCGATCAGGCGATGGTCAAAAGCCTTCAACCGAATACGGATTTGTTGGTTTTGCATTTTGACCTCAGACTCCAAGTAGCCATCCCTACCAGGCGAAAAACGCCCGATAAAAGGAGGCGCAATTGTACGGATGCGTCCAGGGGGTGTCAATAAATGACCAGCAATAGAAAAAGGCCCCCGAAGGGGCCTTTTTCAGATCACCGCAATCACTCGATGATCTTGGCGACCACGCCGGCGCCGACGGTACGGCCACCTTCGCGGATCGCGAAGCGCAGGCCGTCTTCCATGGCGATCGGCTTGATCAGGGTGACAACCATCTTGATGTTGTCGCCCGGCATCACCATCTCGACGCCTTCCGGCAGTTCGCACGAGCCGGTCACGTCAGTGGTACGGAAGTAGAACTGCGGACGGTAGCCCTTGAAGAACGGGGTGTGACGACCACCTTCTTCCTTGGACAGCACGTACACTTCGGCTTCGAACTTGGTGTGCGGCTTGATGGTGCCCGGCTTGGCCAGAACCTGGCCACGCTCGACTTCATCACGCTTGGTACCGCGCAGCAGCACGCCGCAGTTCTCGCCGGCACGACCTTCGTCGAGCAGCTTGCGGAACATTTCCACGCCGGTGCAGGTGGTCTTGGTGGTCGGACGCAGACCGACGATCTCGATCTCTTCCTGCACCTTGACGATGCCACGCTCCACACGACCGGTGACCACGGTACCGCGACCGGAGATCGAGAACACGTCTTCGATCGGCATCAGGAACGGCTTGTCGATGGCACGAACCGGCTCGGGGATGTAGGTATCCAGGGTCTCGACCAGCTTCTTCACTGCCGAGGTACCCAGGCCGTTCTCGTCTTCGCCGTTCAGCGCCATCAGCGCAGAACCGACGATGATCGGCGTGTCGTCGCCCGGGAAGTCGTAGGTGCTCAGCAGGTCGCGAACTTCCATCTCGACCAGTTCCAGCAGCTCGGCATCATCGACCATGTCGGCCTTGTTCAGGAACACGACGATGTACGGAACGCCTACCTGGCGGGACAGCAGGATGTGCTCGCGAGTCTGCGGCATGGGGCCGTCGGCAGCCGAGCAGACCAGGATCGCGCCGTCCATCTGGGCAGCACCGGTGATCATGTTCTTTACGTAGTCGGCGTGACCGGGGCAGTCAACGTGCGCGTAGTGACGAATGTTGGAGTCGTATTCCACGTGGGCGGTGTTGATGGTGATACCGCGCGCCTTTTCTTCCGGAGCGCTGTCGATCTTGTCGAAGTCGACGCGAGCCGAACCGAACACTTCCGAGCACACGCGGGTCAGCGCAGCAGTCAGAGTGGTCTTGCCATGGTCAACGTGACCGATGGTGCCGACGTTGACGTGCGGTTTGTTACGTTCGAATTTTTCCTTAGCCACGACAGTAAACCTCTTACTTAAAGGGCTGAATCAACCTTGTTTTTTGATGATAGCGTCGGCGATGTTGGCTGGCGCTTCCGCGTACTTCGCGAACTCCATGGAGTAGCTGGCACGCCCCTGCGACATGGAGCGAACGTCGGTAGCGTAACCGAACATCTCGCCCAGCGGCACCTCGGCACGGATGACCTTGCCGGAAACGGTGTCTTCCATGCCCTGGATCAGGCCGCGACGACGGTTCAAGTCACCCATCACGTCGCCCATGTAGTCCTCGGGAGTAACCACCTCGACCTTCATGATCGGCTCGAGCAGCACCGCACCGCCCTTCTGGGACAGCTGCTTGGTTGCCATCGAGGCCGCGATCTTGAACGCCATCTCGTTGGAGTCCACGTCGTGGTAAGAACCATCGAACACGGTCGCCTTCAGGCCGAGCAGCGGGTAGCCGGCGAGCACGCCGTTCTTCATCTGCTCCTCGATGCCCTTCTGGATCGCCGGGATGTATTCCTTCGGAACCACACCACCGACAACCTCGTTCTTGAACTCCAGACCTTCCTGACCTTCGTCGGAGGGCTCGAAGCGGATCCAGCAGTGACCGAACTGGCCACGACCGCCGGACTGGCGAACGAACTTGCCTTCGATCTCGCACTTGTTGCGGATCATTTCGCGGTAGGCGACCTGCGGCTTGCCGATGTTGGCCTCGACGCCGAACTCGCGCTTCATGCGGTCGACGATGATGTCCAGGTGCAGCTCACCCATACCACCGATGATGGTCTGGCCGGACTCTTCGTCAGTCTTGACGCGGAACGACGGGTCTTCCTGGGCCAGCTTGCCCAGCGCGATACCCATCTTCTCCTGGTCAGCCTTGGTCTTCGGCTCGACGGCGACGTGAATCACCGGCTCCGGGAAGTCCATGCGCTCGAGGACGATCTGCTTGTCGGAATCGCAAAGGGTGTCACCGGTGGTGACGTCCTTCATGCCGATCAGCGCAGCGATGTCACCAGCGCGGCATTCCTTGATCTCTTCACGCTGGTTGGCGTGCATCTGCACCATCCGGCCAACGCGCTCCTTCTTGCCCTTGACCGAGTTGATCACCGAGTCACCGGATGCCAGCACGCCGGAATACACGCGAACGAAGGTCAGGGTGCCGACGAACGGGTCGGTCGCGATCTTGAACGCCAGCGCGGCGAACGGCTCGTCGTCCGAGGAATGACGCTCGTCGACGATCTCGTCGTTGTCCGGGTTCACACCCTTGATCGCCGGAACCTCGTCCGGGGCCGGCAGGTAGTCGATCACGGCGTCGAGAACCAGCGGCACGCCCTTGTTCTTGAACGACGAACCACAGACAGCCGGAACGATCTCGCAAGCCAGGGTGCGCTGACGCAGGCCGGCCTTGATTTCCTCGTTCGACAAGTCACCTTCTTCCAGGTACTTGTTCATCAGCTCTTCATTGGCCTCGGCAGCCGATTCGACCATGTTCGAACGGTACTCGGCAGCCAGCTCGGCCAGCTCCGCAGGAATCTCTTCCTCGCGGTAGGTCATGCCCTTGTCTTCGTCATTCCAGTAGATCGCCTTCATCTTGAGCAGGTCGATCTGGCCTTCGAAGTTTTCCTCGGCGCCGATGGCGAGCTGGACCGGGACCGGGGTGTGGCCCAGACGCTTCTTGATCTGCTCGACGACGCGCAGGAAGTTGGCACCCTGGCGGTCCATCTTGTTGACGTAGACGATACGCGGCACGCCGTACTTGTTGGCCTGACGCCAAACGGTCTCGGACTGCGGCTCGACACCGGAAGTACCGCAGAACACCACGACAGCACCGTCGAGCACGCGCAGCGAACGCTCCACTTCGATGGTGAAGTCCACGTGGCCGGGGGTATCGATCACGTTGATGCGATATTTGTCCGGGAACTGCGCGCGCGAGCCCTGCCAGAAGGTGGTAACCGCTGCGGAGGTGATGGTGATACCACGCTCCTGCTCTTGCACCATCCAGTCGGTGGTCGCCGCACCGTCGTGCACCTCACCCAGCTTGTGGTTGATGCCGGTGTAGAAAAGAACCCGCTCCGTCGTGGTGGTCTTGCCCGCGTCGACGTGGGCACAGATACCGATGTTACGGTAGCGGTTGATCGGGGTAGTACGAGCCAAAATAAGGTCCTCGTAGAAATTGCGCTTGAATTAGAAGCGGTAGTGCGAGAACGCCTTGTTGGCCTCGGCCATGCGGTGCACGTCTTCACGCTTCTTCACGGCAGCGCCTTTGCCTTCAAAGGCATCCAGCAGTTCGCCGGCGAGACGCAGAGCCATGGACTTCTCGCCACGCTTGCGCGCGGCATCTACCAGCCAGCGCATGGCCAACGCGTTGCGGCGGGACGGGCGAACTTCGACCGGAACCTGGTAGGTTGCACCGCCTACACGGCGGGACTTGACTTCGACCAGCGGAGCGATGGCATCGAGTGCTTTTTCGAAGACTTCCAGGGGATCGCTGTTCTTGCGTTCCTTGACCTTGTCCAGCGCACCGTAAACGATACGCTCGGCAACGGCCTTCTTGCCGCTTTCCATCACGTGGTTCATGAACTTGGCGAGGATCTGGCTCCCGTACTTCGGATCGTCCAGAATCTCGCGCTTGGCTGCTACACGACGTCTTGGCATTGATAAGCCCTCAAACGGTCTTCAGGTTAGCTCGGGACAGATGCCCGACCTTACTCTTATCGACTCAAATAAATAGAAATACTGCTTACTTCGGACGCTTGGCGCCGTACTTGGAACGGCCCTGCTTGCGGTCCTTGACGCCGGAGGTATCCAGCGAGCCGCGCACGGTGTGATAACGCACACCCGGCAAGTCCTTCACACGACCACCGCGAATCAGCACGACGCTGTGCTCTTGCAGGTTATGGCCTTCACCACCGATGTAGGAGGCGACTTCGTAGCCATTGGTCAGGCGAACACGGCACACCTTACGCAGTGCGGAGTTCGGTTTCTTCGGCGTGGTGGTGTACACGCGGGTGCACACGCCACGACGCTGCGGGCAGTTCTGCAGCGCAGGAACGTCGCTCTTGTCGACGACGCGCTTGCGCGGCTGACGCACCAGCTGGTTGATAGTTGCCATCTATAGCTCCACTGTTGTCTTTCGACACAAACGAAAAATGGCAGGGCGAAAAGCCCCGCCAAATTAAGGGAACGAGAGTCTAAAGAGCTTCTCATACCCCGTCAAGGCAGGCCCCGGCAGCGCCAGGGCCCGCTCGAGACTCAGCTGCCGCTGGAATTCAGCGCTTCGGTCAGCGCCGCTTCCACTTCGTCGGCACTCACACGCACCGGCTTCTCCGCATCACGCTTGCGCTTGCGCTCGCTGTGATAGGCCAGACCGGTACCGGCCGGAATCAGGCGACCGACGACGACGTTTTCCTTCAGGCCGCGCAGGTAGTCACGCTTGCCGGTGACCGCCGCTTCGGTAAGCACGCGGGTGGTCTCCTGGAAGGAAGCCGCCGAGATGAAGGACTCGGTCGACAGCGAGGCCTTGGTGATACCCAGCAGCACGCGCACGAACTTCGCCGGGAAGCGGTCCTCGACCACCAGCCGCTCGTTCTCCTCCAGGACCTGGGTCAGCTCCATCTGGTCGCCCTTGATGAAGCTCGAATCGCCCGACTCGTTGATCTCGACCTTGCGCAGCATCTGCCGCAGGATGGTCTCGATGTGCTTGTCGTTGATCTTCACACCCTGCAGGCGATAGACGTCCTGGATCTCGTTGACGATGTAGCGGGCCAGCGCGCTGACGCCCAGCAGGCGCAGGATGTCGTGCGGGTTGCTCGGACCGTCGGAAATCACTTCGCCCTTGTTTACCTGCTCGCCTTCGAAGACGTTCAGGTGACGCCACTTCGGAATCAGCTCCTCGTACGGATCGCTGCCATCGGTCGGCGTGATGACCAGACGGCGCTTGCCCTTGGTCTCCTTGCCGAACGAGATGGTGCCGCTGATTTCCGCGAGGATCGACGGCTCCTTCGGACGACGCGCCTCGAACAGGTCGGCGACGCGCGGCAGACCACCGGTGATGTCGCGGGTCTTGGAGGTTTCCTGCGGGATACGTGCGATGACGTCGCCCACGCCCACCTCGGCACCGTCGGCCACACCGACCAGCGCGTTGGCCGGCAGGAAGTACTGGGCCGGCACGTCGGTGCCCGGCAGCAGCAGGTCCTTGCCGTTGGCGTCGACCAACTTGACCGCCGGACGGATGTCCTTGCCGGCCGCCGGACGATCCTTCGGATCCATCACCTCGATGTTGGTCAGACCGGTGAGTTCGTCGGTCTGGCGCTTGATGGTGATGTTCTCTTCCATGCCGACGAAGGTCACGCGACCTTTCATCTCGGTAACGATCGGGTGGGTGTGCGGATCCCACTTGGCCACCACCGCACCCGCCTCGACCTTGTCGCCTTCCTTCACCGAGATCACGGCACCGTACGGCAGCTTGTAGCGCTCGCGCTCGCGGCCGAAGTCGTCGGCAACCGCCAGCTCGCCGGAACGGGAAACCGCAATCAGGGCGCCGTCGGCGCGCTCGACGTACTTGAGGTTGTGCAGGCGGATGACGCCGCCATTCTTCACCAGCACGTTGTCGACCGCCGAGGTCCGGCTCGCCGCACCACCGATGTGGAAGGTACGCATGGTCAGCTGGGTACCCGGCTCACCGATCGACTGCGCGGCGATGACGCCGACCGCTTCGCCGATGTTCACCAAGTGACCACGGGCCAGATCGCGGCCATAGCACTTCGAGCAGATGCCGTAGCGGGTTTCGCAGCTGATCGGCGAACGCACGACCACTTCGTCGATGCTATTCAGCTCGATGAAGTCGACCCACTGCTCGTCAATCAGCGTGCCGGCCGGAACCAGCACTTCCTCGGTGCCCGGCTTGAGCACGTCACGGGCGATCACCCGACCCAGCACGCGCTCGCCGAGCGGCTCGACCACGTCGCCACCCTCGATGTGCGGCGTCATGTGCAGGCCATGCTCGGTGCCGCAGTCGTGCTCGGTCACCACCAGGTCCTGGGCCACGTCGACCAGGCGACGGGTTAGGTAACCGGAGTTCGCGGTCTTCAGCGCGGTATCCGCCAGACCCTTACGAGCACCGTGGGTGGAAATGAAGTACTGCAGTACGTTCAGGCCTTCGCGGAAGTTCGCGGTGATCGGCGTCTCGATGATCGAGCCGTCCGGCTTGGCCATCAGACCACGCATACCGGCCAGCTGACGGATCTGGGCAGCGGAACCCCGCGCACCGGAGTCGGCCATCATGTACATCGAGTTGAAGGAGTCCTGCTCGACCTCCTTGCCCTCGCGGTCGATCACCTTCTCCTTCGAGAGGTTGGCCATCATCGCCTTGGACACTTCGTCGTTGGCCTTGGACCAGAGGTCGATCACCTTGTTGTACTTCTCGCCCTGGGTCACCAGGCCGGAGGCGTACTGGCTCTCGATCTCCTTCACTTCCTCGGTGGCGGCGTCGATGATGCGCGCCTTCTCCTCGGGAATGACGAAGTCGTTCACGCCGATCGAGACACCAGACAGCGTCGAGTAGGCGAAACCGGTGTACATCAGCTGGTCGGCGAAGATGACGGTGTCCTTCAGGCCGACGGTGCGGTAGGCCTGGTTGATCAGCTTGGAGATCGCCTTCTTCTTCATCGGCTGGTTGACCACCTCGAAAGGCATGCCTTTCGGGACAACCTGGAACAGCAGCGCACGGCCGACGGTGGTGTCGACGATGCGGGTGTTGTGGTTGACGCTGCCGTCACGCTCGTTGACGGTCTCGTTGATGCGCACCTTGATGCGCGCATGCAGCGACGCCTCGCCGGCACGGAACACGCGGTCGACTTCCTGCAGGTCGGCGAACACGCGACCCTCGCCCTTGGCGTTCACCGCCTCGCGAGTCATGTAGTACAGGCCCAGTACCACGTCCTGCGACGGCACGATGATCGGCTCGCCGTTGGCCGGCGACAGCACGTTGTTGGTCGACATCATCAGCGCACGCGCTTCCAGCTGGGCCTCGAGGGTCAGCGGAACGTGCACGGCCATTTGGTCGCCGTCGAAGTCGGCGTTGTACGCGGCACAGACCAGCGGATGCAACTGGATAGCCTTGCCTTCGATCAGCACCGGCTCGAACGCCTGGATACCCAGACGGTGCAGGGTCGGTGCGCGGTTGAGCAGCACGGGATGCTCGCGGATCACCTCGGCGAGCACGTCCCAGACCTCGGGCAGCTCGCGCTCGACCATCTTCTTGGCCGCCTTGATGGTGGTGGCCATGCCCTTGGCTTCGAGCTTGCCGAAGATGAACGGCTTGAACAGCTCGAGCGCCATCTTCTTCGGCAGGCCGCACTGGTGCAGGCGCAGGGTCGGGCCGACGGTGATCACCGAACGACCGGAGTAGTCGACGCGCTTGCCGAGCAGGTTCTGACGGAAGCGGCCCTGCTTGCCCTTGATCATGTCGGCCAGGGACTTGAGCGGACGCTTGTTCGAGCCGGTGATGGCACGGCCACGACGACCGTTGTCCAGCAGCGCGTCGACCGCTTCCTGCAGCATGCGCTTTTCGTTGCGCACGATGATGTCCGGAGCAGCCAGGTCGAGCAGGCGCTTCAGACGGTTGTTACGGTTGATCACCCGGCGGTAAAGATCGTTGAGATCCGAAGTCGCGAAGCGACCACCATCCAGCGGCACCAGCGGACGCAGGTCCGGCGGCAGCACTGGCAGCACGGTCAGCACCATCCACTCGGGCAGGTTGCCCGAGCCGTGGAAGGCTTCCATCAGCTTCAGCCGCTTGGACAGCTTCTTAATCTTGGTTTCCGAGTTGGTCTGCGGAATCTCTTCGCGCAGACGGTTGATCTCGTGCTCCAGATCGATCTGGCTGAGCAGCTCGCGGACCGCCTCGGCGCCCATGCGCGCGTCGAAGTCGTCGCCGAACTCTTCCAGCGCCTCGAAGTACTGCTCGTCGTTCAGCAGCTGGCCCTTTTCCAGGGTGGTCATGCCCGGATCGATCACCACGTAGCTCTCGAAATAGAGCACGCGCTCGATGTCACGCAGGGTCATGTCCAGCAGCAGGCCGATACGCGACGGCAGCGACTTGAGGAACCAGATGTGGGCGACCGGCGAGGCCAGCTCGATGTGTGCCATGCGCTCGCGGCGCACCTTGGCCAGGGCGACTTCCACGCCGCACTTCTCGCAGATCACGCCGCGGTGCTTGAGGCGCTTGTACTTGCCGCACAGGCACTCGTAGTCCTTCACCGGGCCGAAGATCTTGGCGCAGAACAGGCCGTCACGCTCGGGCTTGAACGTACGGTAGTTGATGGTCTCGGGCTTCTTCACTTCACCGAACGACCACGAGCGGATCATCTCGGGCGAAGCCAGGGCAATCTTGATGGCATCGAACTCTTCGATTTGACCCTGGTTTTTCAACAGATTAAGCAAGTCTTTCAAGGCCTTTCCTCCTCACGGACCTGCGGCAGCCGGCTCTCGCCGGGTGCCGCGTGCGCGGTGCGTGGTTATTCGGTTTCCAGATCGATATCGATACCGAGCGAGCGGATCTCTTTGATCAGCACGTTGAAGGATTCCGGCATGCCGGCCTCCATGCGGTGATCGCCGTCCACGATGTTCTTGTACATCTTGGTCCGCCCGTTCACGTCGTCCGACTTGACCGTGAGCATTTCCTGCAGGGTGTAGGCGGCGCCATAGGCTTCCAGCGCCCAGACCTCCATTTCCCCGAAGCGCTGGCCACCGAACTGCGCCTTACCACCCAGCGGCTGCTGGGTGACCAGGCTGTAGGAACCGGTGGAACGCGCGTGCATCTTGTCGTCGACCAGGTGGTTCAGCTTGAGCATGTACATGTAGCCGACGGTGGTGGTGCGCTCGAAAGCGTTGCCGGTACGACCGTCGAACAGCTGCATCTGGCCGCTTTCCGGCAGATCGGCCAGCTTCAGCATGGCCTTGATCTCGCGTTCCTTGGCACCGTCGAACACCGGCGTGGCCATCGGCACGCCCTTGCGCAGGTTCTCCGCCAGCGCAAGGACTTCCTGGTCGTTCAGCTCGTCGAGGTTTTCCTGGCGCCCACCGATCTCGTTGTAGATCTCGTTGAGGAACTTGCGCAGCTCGATCACCTTGCGCTGCTCTTCGAGCATCAGGTTGATCTTCTCGCCCAGGCCCTTGGCCGCCAGGCCCAGGTGGGTTTCGAGGATCTGACCGACGTTCATGCGCGACGGTACGCCCAGCGGGTTGAGCACGATGTCCACCGGCACGCCGTTGGCGTCGTGCGGCATGTCCTCGACCGGCATGATCACCGAGACCACACCCTTGTTACCGTGACGGCCGGCCATCTTGTCGCCCGGCTGGATGCGACGCTTGATCGCCAGGTAGACCTTGACGATCTTCAGTACGCCTGGCGCCAGGTCGTCGCCCTGTTGCAGCTTGCGCTTCTTGTCCTCGAACTTCTCGTCGAGCAGCTGGCGACGGTCGGACAGATAGGCCTGGGCCTTCTCCAACTGCTCGTTCAGCGCGTCCTCGGCCATGCGCAGCTTGAACCACTGGCCGTGCTCGAGACCGTCGAGCACCTCGTTGGTGATCTCGGCGCCCTTCTTCAGGCCCGCGCCACCCTCGGCGACCGCACCGACCAACGCCGAACGCAGGCGCTCGAACGTGGCGCCTTCGACGATGCGGAACTCTTCGTTGAGGTCCTTGCGGATCTCGTCGAGCTGCATCTTCTCGATGGCCAGCGCACGGGAGTCGCGCTCGACGCCGTCGCGAGTGAATACCTGCACGTCGATGACGGTGCCCTTGGTGCCGGTCGGTACGCGCAGGGAGGTGTCCTTCACATCGCTGGCCTTCTCGCCGAAGATCGCGCGCAGCAGCTTCTCTTCCGGCGTCAGCTGGGTCTCGCCCTTCGGCGTGACCTTGCCGACCAGGATGTCGCCCGGGCCGACTTCGGCACCGACGTAGACGATACCGGCCTCATCCAGCTTGTTCAGCGCAGCCTCACCCACGTTCGGGATGTCCGCGGTGATTTCTTCCGGGCCGAGCTTGGTGTCGCGCGACACGCAGGTCAGTTCCTGGATGTGGATGGTGGTGAAGCGGTCTTCCTGGACCACGCGCTCGGACAGGCAGATGGAGTCTTCGAAGTTGAAGCCGTTCCATGGCATGAACGCCACGCGCATGTTCTGACCCAGGGCCAGCTCACCCATGTCGGTGGACGGGCCATCGGCCATGATGTCGCCCCGCGCCACCACGTCACCCTTGTTCACCAGCGGGCGCTGGTTGATGCAGGTGTTCTGGTTGGAGCGGGTGTATTTGGTCAGGTTGTAGATGTCGACACCCGCCTCACCGGTCTCGACTTCATCGTCACGCACGCGCACCACGATACGGCTGGCATCGACCGAGTCGATCACGCCACCGCGACGGGCAACCACGCAGACACCGGAGTCACGGGCGACGTTGCGCTCCATGCCGGTCCCCACCAGCGGTTTATCCGAACGCAGGGTCGGCACGGCCTGGCGCTGCATGTTCGAACCCATGAGGGCCCGGTTGGCGTCGTCGTGCTCGAGGAACGGAATCAGCGAAGCCGCGACGGAAACCACCTGTTTCGGCGACACGTCCATCAGGGTCACGTCTTCCGGCGCCTTGACGGTGAATTCGTTCAGGTGACGCACGGCCACCAGCTCGTCGACCAGCTTGCGGCCGTCCAGCTTGGCGCTGGCCTGGGCGATGACATGGTCGGCTTCCTCGATCGCCGACAGGAAGACGATCTCGTCGGTGACCTCGCCTTCCTTGACCACGCGGTACGGGCTTTCCAGGAAGCCGTACTGGTTGGTGCGGGCATAGGCTGCCAGCGAGTTGATCAGGCCGATGTTCGGGCCTTCCGGGGTTTCGATCGGGCACACGCGGCCGTAGTGGGTCGGGTGTACGTCGCGAACCTCGAAGCCGGCGCGCTCACGGGTCAGACCACCCGGGCCGAGTGCGGAAACACGGCGCTTGTGGGTAATTTCCGAAAGCGGGTTGTTCTGGTCCATGAACTGCGAAAGCTGGCTGGAACCGAAGAATTCCTTGACCGCCGCCGCGACCGGCTTGGCGTTGATCAGGTCCTGCGGCATCAGGCCTTCGCTCTCGGCCATCGACAGGCGTTCCTTGACCGCGCGCTCGACCCGCACCAGGCCTACACGGAACTGGTTCTCGGCCATCTCGCCGACGCAACGCACGCGACGGTTACCCAGGTGGTCGATGTCGTCGACGATACCCTTGCCGTTGCGGATGTCGACCAGGGTGCGCAGCACCGCGACGATGTCCTCGCGGCTCAGCACGCCCGGGCCTTCGATCTCCGAACGACCGATCCGGCGGTTGAACTTCATGCGGCCGACCGCGGACAGGTCGTAGCGCTCGGCGGTGAAGAACAGGTTGTTGAACAGGGTCTCGGCAGCATCCTTGGTCGGCGGCTCGCCGGGACGCATCATGCGGTAGATCTCGACCAGCGCCTCGAGCTGGTTGGTGGTCGAGTCGATCTTCAGCGTGTCGGAGATGAACGGACCGCAGTCGATGTCGTTGGTGTACAGCGTCTCGAAACGCACCACGCCAGCCTTGACGATCTTGGCCATGGCCTCGACGGTGAGCTCGGTGTTGCACTCAGCGATGATCTCGCCGGTGGCCGGATGCACGATGGCCTTGGCCACGGTGCGACCCAGCACGTAGTCCATGGGCATCATCAGTTCCTTGATGCCGGACTTGTCGAGCTGGTTGATGTGGCGCGCGGTGATGCGGCGACCCTGCTCGACGATGACCTTGCCGCTGCCATCGGTGATGTCGAAGGTAGCGATCTCGCCGCGCAGGCGCTGCGGCACCAGTTCCAGGGCGAGTTGCTCACCGCGGACATGGAACACGTTGGTGTCGTAGAACGCGTCGAGGATTTCTTCGGTGCTGTAGTTCAGCGCACGCAGCAGGACGCTTGCCGGCAACTTGCGACGGCGGTCGATACGAACGAACACGGCATCCTTCGGGTCGAACTCGAAGTCCAGCCAGGAGCCACGGTAGGGAATGATGCGCGCGGAATACAGCAGCTTGCCGGAGCTGTGGGTCTTGCCGCGGTCGTGATCGAAGAACACGCCTGGCGAACGGTGCAGCTGGGAAACGATCACCCGCTCGGTACCGTTGATGATGAAGGTACCGTTCTCGGTCATCAGGGGGATTTCCCCCATGTAGACTTCCTGCTCCTTGATGTCCTTGATGGCCTTGTTCGACGACTCCTTGTCGAAAATAATCAGACGCACCTTGACGCGCAGCGGCACGGCAAAGGTGACGCCGCGCAGCACGCACTCCTTGACGTCGAAAGCCGGCTCGCCGAGGCGATAGCCCACGTACTCCAGCGCTGCATTGCCGGAGTAGCTGATAATCGGGAAAACGGATTTGAAGGCGGCATGCAAGCCGACGTCGCGGAGCTGCTCTTTGCTAGCTCCTGCCTGCAGGAATTCGCGATACGAATCCAGCTGGATGGCCAAAAGATACGGCACGTCCATCACGTGCGGTAACTTGCTAAAGTCCTTGCGGATACGTTTTTTCTCAGTGTATGAGTAAGCCATCAGCGTTCCCCAGCTTGGTCACCTGCTTGTTGGCCACTCCCGGCGGGAGCTGCCAGAAAATCGTGCGAACCCAGGTTCGCGCCACCCTGATCGGGTGGTCCGTCATGCCAGCCTAGGCTGGCCATAACGGAAAAAGGCCGGTGGCAAAAGCCACCAGCCGTCAGCCTCACGCTTAACGTTTCGGCTGTAGACGCAAGGTCGGTGCTTACTTGAGCTCGACTTTGGCGCCAGCTTCTTCCAGAGCCTTCTTGGCCGCTTCGGCCTCTTCCTTGGAAACGCCTTCCTTGACCACGCCCGGGGCGCCGTCAACAACAGCCTTGGCTTCTTTCAGGCCCAGACCGGTCAGTTCGCGAACGGCCTTGATGACGTTCACTTTCTTGTCGCCGGCTTCGGCCAGGACGATGGTGAACTCGGTCTGCTCTTCGGCAGCCGGAGCAGCAGCAGCCGGGCCGGCAGCAACGGCAGCAGCGGCGGTAACGCCGAACTTCTCTTCCATTGCCTTGATCAGCTCGACGACCTGCATCACGGACATTTCGGAAACGGCGTTGATGATATCTTCGTTGGTAAGAGCCATGACTCTAGTTCCTGTATTGGGTTGACGGCCTTCGGCCATCTGAATAGATAAGAAAGCTGAAAGAACGGGCGCCGATCAGGCAGCCGCGGCTTCTTTCTGGTCGCGGATTGCCGCCAGCGTACGAGCCAGCTTGCTGGTTGCGCCCTGAATGACGCTCATCAGCTGTGCTACGGCTTCGTCGTAGGTCGGCAGGGTTGCCAGTACGTCGATCTGATTGGCTGCGAGGAACTGCCCCTCGAACGCGGCCGCCTTGATCTCGAACTTGTCCTGACCCTTGGCGAATTCCTTGAAGATACGAGCAGCAGCGCCCGGATGTTCTTTGGAGAACGCAATCAGGGTCGGGCCCTTGAACGCATCGTTCAGCACTTCGAACTGAGTGCCTTCGACTGCGCGACGCAGCAGGGTATTACGTACGACACGCACGTATACGCCGGCGGCGCGGGCCTCTTTACGGAGTCCGGTCATGGCGCCCACGGTCACGCCACGGGCATCAGCCACGACAGCGGACAGGGCAGCATTGGCAGCCTCGTTGACTTCAGCGACGATGGCCTTCTTGTCTTCGAGCTTGATTGCCACGGGTTTAACTCCTGGTTTTTACCGTTTCATCCGGCAGGGCCGGACGGGTGTTGGTGTCGATTCGGTACGAATCGGGAGCACCTCTGCGTAGGCTTTCCCGTTTAAGACTTGCGTCGCCTACGGTCTTGGATAGCCCCCGCCAGGCAGGGACCCCAAAATTTCGCAGGCCCGCCGCGCGGGCCTGCCTTGAAACTTAAGCCTCGAGCGATGCCTGATCGATGATCAGCCCCGGGCCCATGGTGGTGCTCAGGGTCACGCGCTTGACGTAGATGCCCTTCGAGGTCGACGGCTTCAGACGCTTCAGGTCAGCCAGCAGGGCTTCCACGTTCTGCTTCAGCGCAGCGGCCTCGAAGCCGACCTTGCCGACGGAGGTGTGGATGATGCCGTTCTTGTCGGTACGGAAGCGGACCTGGCCGGCCTTGGCGTTCTTCACCGCGGTGGCAACGTCCGGAGTCACGGTGCCGACCTTGGGGTTCGGCATCAGGCCACGCGGACCGAGGATCTGACCCAGCTGGCCTACTACGCGCATCGCATCCGGAGAAGCAATCACGACGTCATAGTTCAGGTCGCCACCCTTCATCTCGGCAGCCAGCTCGTCCATGCCGACGCGATCGGCACCTGCGGCCAGCGCAGCTTCGGCCGCCGGACCCTGGGTGAACACCGCCACGCGAACGCTCTTGCCGGTGCCGTTGGGCAGCACGGTAGCACCGCGCACGACCTGGTCGGATTTACGCGGATCGACGCCCAGGTTGATGGCGATATCGAACGACTCGGTAAACTTCACCGCCGACAGCTCGGCAAGCAGCTTGGCCGCGTCTTCGAAACCGTACTGCTTGCCAGCCTCTACCTTGGCGGCAATGGCCTTCTGGCGCTTGGTCAACTTAGCCATTACACACCCTCCACGTTCAGGCCCATGCTGCGCGCAGAACCAGCGATGGTGCGCACGGCCGCTTCGAGATCCGCTGCAGTCAGATCGGCATTCTTGGTCTTGGCGATCTCTTCCAGCTGAGCACGAGTCACAGTACCCACCTTCTGGGTATTGGGACGCGCCGAACCGCTGGTGATGCCGGCAGCCTTCTTCAGCAGAACCGAGGCAGGAGTGCTCTTGGTCTCGAAAGTGAAGCTACGGTCGCTGTATACGGTGATGATCACCGGAGTCGGCAGGCCCGGCTCCATGCCCTGGGTACGGGCATTGAACGCCTTGCAGAACTCCATGATGTTGACGCCGTGCTGGCCGAGGGCAGGACCTACCGGCGGCGACGGGTTGGCCTGGCCGGCCTTAACCTGAAGCTTGATATAAGCTTGAATCTTCTTAGCCATAATTACTCCGCTATGGGTTAAACGCCTTTCGGCTCCCCGCTTACCAGCGCCCCACCGACAAAAAACCCCGCAGCCAGACAGCTGCGGGGATCAGGGAACGCGCTTTTGTCGTCAGACCTTCTCGACCTGACTGAACTCGAGCTCCACCGGAGTAGAGCGACCGAAAATGAGCACAGCAACCTGGATGCGGCTCTTCTCGTAATTCACTTCTTCGACGACGCCATTGAAATCGGCGAACGGACCATCGGCGACACGAACAACCTCACCCGGCTCGAACAACGTCTTCGGCTTCGGCTTGTCGCTGCCATCAGCCACGCGCCGCAGGATTGCCTCGGCCTCACGATCGGTGATGGGCGCCGGCTTATCGGCGGTCCCACCGATGAAACCCATGACACGCGGCGTATCTTTCACCAGGTGCCAGGTACCTTCGTTCATTTCCATCTGGACCAGCACGTAGCCCGGAAAGAACTTGCGCTCACTCTTGCGCTTCTGGCCATTGCGCATCTCGACCACTTCCTCAGTGGGCACGAGAATCTCGCCAAAAAACTCCTCCATGCCAGCAAGCTTGACGCGCTCGACCAGCGAGCGCATCACATGCTTTTCGTAACCCGAATAAGCATGAACAACATACCAACGCTTAGCCACGAGACACCCTTAACCCACAATCATGGAAACCAGCCAGCCCAGCAGGGTATCGAGACCCCACAAGAGCAAGGCCATGACGAGAACCACCACCACGACGATCAAAGTGGTCTGGGTGGTTTCCTGACGAGTCGGCCAGACGACCTTACGAATTTCGACGCGAGCTTCCTTCAGCAACAGCTGAAAGGCGCGCCCCTTGACAGTCTGAAACGCGACAAAACCAGCAACCGCAGCCACAGCCACAAGCGCCAGCACGCGATAGAGAATCGGCTCAGCGGAATAGTATTGATTGCCGACCACGGCAACCACGACCAAAGCAGCCACCACCAGCCACTTCACGAGATCGAAGCGCGACTCATTGGCTTCAGCTTTGACATTCATCTGCTAGAACCTTCTAAAGACTGCCAAAATTCCCTGCTGGAATTTGGCAGGCCAGGAGGGAATCGAACCCCCAACCTGCGGTTTTGGAGACCGCCGCTCTGCCAATTGAGCTACTGGCCTAGAAAGAGACAGGCCGACTATTATGCCGGCCTGCAGAGGCTAGATCAACTACTTATTCGATGATCTTCGCGACCACGCCGGCGCCGACGGTACGGCCACCTTCGCGGATCGCGAAGCGCAGGCCGTCTTCCATGGCGATCGGCTTGATCAGGGTGACAACCATCTTGATGTTGTCGCCCGGCATCACCATCTCGACGCCTTCCGGCAGTTCGCACGAGCCGGTCACGTCAGTGGTACGGAAGTAGAACTGCGGACGGTAGCCCTTGAAGAACGGGGTGTGACGACCACCTTCTTCCTTGGACAGCACGTACACTTCGGCTTCGAACTTGGTGTGCGGCTTGATGGTGCCCGGCTTGGCCAGAACCTGGCCACGCTCGACTTCATCACGCTTGGTACCGCGCAGCAGCACGCCGCAGTTCTCGCCGGCACGACCTTCGTCGAGCAGCTTGCGGAACATTTCCACGCCGGTGCAGGTGGTCTTGGTGGTCGGACGCAGACCGACGATCTCGATCTCTTCCTGCACCTTGACGATGCCACGCTCCACACGACCGGTGACCACGGTACCGCGACCGGAGATCGAGAACACGTCTTCGATCGGCATCAGGAACGGCTTGTCGATGGCACGAACCGGCTCGGGGATGTAGGTATCCAGGGTCTCGACCAGCTTCTTCACTGCCGAGGTACCCAGGCCGTTCTCGTCTTCGCCGTTCAGCGCCATCAGCGCAGAACCGACGATGATCGGCGTGTCGTCGCCCGGGAAGTCGTAGGTGCTCAGCAGGTCGCGAACTTCCATCTCGACCAGTTCCAGCAGCTCGGCATCATCGACCATGTCGGCCTTGTTCAGGAACACGACGATGTACGGAACGCCTACCTGGCGGGACAGCAGGATGTGCTCGCGAGTCTGCGGCATGGGGCCGTCGGCAGCCGAGCAGACCAGGATCGCGCCGTCCATCTGGGCAGCACCGGTGATCATGTTCTTTACGTAGTCGGCGTGACCGGGGCAGTCAACGTGCGCGTAGTGACGAATGTTGGAGTCGTATTCCACGTGGGCGGTGTTGATGGTGATACCGCGCGCCTTTTCTTCCGGAGCGCTGTCGATCTTGTCGAAGTCGACGCGAGCCGAACCGAACACTTCCGAGCACACGCGGGTCAGCGCAGCAGTCAGAGTGGTCTTGCCATGGTCAACGTGACCGATGGTGCCGACGTTGACGTGCGGTTTGTTACGTTCGAACTTCTCTTTAGCCATCGAGACCGTCTCCCATGTCGAGCTGAACTAATCCGCCATTAAAACAAAGGCAGATATTTTCATATCTGCCTTTGTTGGATTTGGAGCTCATGAGCGGATTTGAACCGCTGACCTCACCCTTACCAAGGGTGTGCTCTACCAGCTGAGCTACATGAGCATTAAACTGACATTCGCACTCTGGAGCGGGTAGCGGGAATCGAACCCGCATCATCAGCTTGGAAGGCTGAGGTTCTACCACTGAACTATACCCGCGTAAGCTTGCGCCTGCGCTTAATCTGGTGGAGGGGGAAGGATTCGAACCTTCGAAGTCGATGACGTCAGATTTACAGTCTGATCCCTTTGGCCGCTCGGGAACCCCTCCAAAGTGAGGCGGCATTTTCTAGATCGGCCGCCCTGCTGTCAACCTTTTTCTCATAAATATCTTGAGCTTAGGTGATCTGACAGCAACCTCATCATCGGCAGCAAAGCCACCAGCGCTGAAGCGGGCGCCATTCTATTCAAAACCAGCCGGCCTTGCAACGCCGTTGCAGGGCATTTGCGCATGCTGCATCGCTGGCATGTCCCTTAGCATGGCCTGCAGCATCGGCGCGTCAACCAGGCGAGCATCCTCCTTCCCGACGCGCACCCAATAACGACGGTGCATGCGTGGAAGCTCGCGAATGAGCGCCTCGTAGCCGGCCTCCTGGAGGCGCGTCACCACCCCTTCGGCAGATGCCCTTTGGGTGAATATGCCGAGCGATATCCCGTTGGCCAGATCGCCCACGGTGACGATATAGCTGTCGATGTTTCGCGACTGGAGCTCGCGCAGCTGGCGCAGCGACGCTGCTCGGGAGGCAAGCGGTGGCAAGTAGACCCAGTAATCGGTGCCCGCCGATCGCTCCATTACCTGGATGTCGGACCTGATGTCCAGGCTCAGCAGGCGTTGCTCGATTTGCCGCGCAGCCACCTCCTGGTCGAAACCGCCGAGGTACAGACAGGCATTCGCCTCGACCGCCTCATCCTCCTCGACCTGCTTGCGCGGCGAGGGTTTTGCCTCCGAGACGAGCTGAATCGCAGGCGCAGCGCTTGTGTAGCCGCCGACCGGGGCGACCTCATGCACCCTGAAGGGAGCCTGCTGCTGATGCGCCAGGTAGAACAGCACGTTCAGCGTAAGCAGGAGCAGCAATATCCAGCGCATTCCGTCTCCTCAGGGGCAGGCGATAGCCAAGCCACGAAAGACCAGGTCTGGCACATGCCTGACCCCGCGAAGCGCAGAGACCGTGCCCGCGTCGCCCCCAGTGACAAAGATGACAGGATCATCTGGCAGATGGCGTCGAGCATTTTCGATCTGCGCTGCCACATAAGACACGAGCATCAGATGGCAGCCTCGCTCGACGCATTGCTTGGTGCTACGCGCGGGCTCGTCGATACTTCCCAGCGTCTGCTCGCGCAGGTCGAACGATATCCGGCTCGTGGAGGATCGGAGCTGGCGGCGCAACAGGGGCAGTCCCGGAGCAATATATCCGCCTAAATGCCGTCCAGAGGCGTGGACAAGGTCCACGGTAACTGCAGTTCCCAGATCGATCACTACCAGCGACCGCCGGACCAAATCATAGGCACCCAGCATAGCCAGCCAGCGATCCACGCCCAATTGCAGAGGATTCTCGTAGCCGTTCTGGACGCCGCCCCGTTCGGCACTGACTTTGGCCTCGAGCACCGGACCCGCCACGAATTTCTCGACGAGGCGAACGATCGACCTGGTCTCCTCTTCACCGCGGACGCTTACCAGGCGGGCGGCAGTCAGGCCCCCATCCCGGCGCTGTTGCAGCCAGCCTTGCAGTTCGGCCTGGTCGGGCGCGACATGCCAGGCAATGACCTCGCCAGAGGGGGATACCAGCCGCCATTTGATGAAGCTGTTACCACAGTCCAGTTCAAGAATCATGCACACGCCTCAGGCTAAGCTCACCACCGGAAAACACCTCTTCTTTACCATCGACTCGAAGCCTGAGGCCGCCCTGACTATCCACGCCCAGCACGGTGCCCTGGATACCTTGGGTAGGCGTGCCCAGCACGCACTCCCTCCCCTGCCAAAGATGGCAGGACTCCCACTCGCCCCTGAGCCCCGCGAAACCCTCAGCAAGAAACCGCGCAAGGTAGCGTTCCAGCGCACTGCCCACGCCCAGCGCGAAATTCGTTCGATCCACCAAGGCCCCGGACCGAAGGCGCAACGACGTCCATGGCTGGTCGATGCACGCCTCGGTGCCAGTCATGTTGACATTGATACCTATCCCGATAGCCACGTCACAAGCATCGGCCGGGTCACCGGCGATTTCCACGAGGATACCTGCGACCTTCTTTCCGGCTAGATAGACGTCGTTTGGCCATTTGACGCCGACATCGGCAAAGCCTTGCGCCTGGATCGCACGAACAACGGCAAGCCCGACAATCAGGCTGAGCCCGGCAAGCCGCGAAAAACCCCCGACGATCCTGCAGCCCAAGCTGAAATAGAGATTGTCTCCATACGGACTTACCCAAGCCCGTCCTCGCCGCCCTCGCCCGCTGATTTGCGCCTCTGTCAGAACGACAAGGGGCGCATCGCCCCCCGCTGCCAGCAGGCGTAACGCTTCAGCGTTCGTCGAGTCGATCCGATCATGGCAATGCAACACCCAGCCCATCGCCTTGAAGCCCGCCTCAAGTGGAGAGGCGCGCAGCAAGGATAAAGGAGAGGCCAGGCGGTATCCTTTTCCAGGGACACGATGCACGACGATGCCGCTCTCGGACTCCAACTTCTTGAGATGTTTCCAGACTGCAGTGCGCGTAACCCCAAAGACGGCACCCAACTCCTCCCCGGAGTGAAAACAGCCGTCTTGCAACAACTCGAGGACCCTTTGCATACGCGCTCCAAGCGCAACCGATATTTACCAAGCCGGCGAGTCTGACCTTTTCGCTCGCCAAAGACAAACCCCCGACCCGCTAGAGCGGATCGGGGGTTTGGTATAGGTGCTTGACGATGACCTACTCTCACATGGGGAAGCCCCACACTACCATCGGCGATGCGTC
>NZ_JAKJRU010000008.1 GCF_021726475.1 Pseudomonas oligotrophica | reverse complement strand
TGGAAGGCATGGTTGGTCGCACTTCCAGAATTCCGGGTATGCCCCGGATGAACAACCTACTGAGAGATCACAGCTAGGCGCCCTGGCAGCAGCCGGTGTCGGTCGGCGTGCTGGGCGGCGGCGCCAGCGGACTATGCGGGCTGGGGCGAAAGCTGAAGTAGTGATGCAGCGCATCGATCATCTCGCGGATCTCGAGCGAGGGCTCGAGCAGCGCGAAACCGGTGTCGTAGCTGCCGGGCGTGACGTCCTCGCGCGACCAGAGGCTCATCGCGCTGAAGTCGACATGGCGGACCCTGCCGTTCTGGCCGGGAATCTTCAGGCGCATCTCGAACTGTTGCGCCAGCATCATCGGATAGGGGCTGATCAGCATCAGCCCGCCTTCGGACAGGTTGCCGATGAAGCCCAGCGGCCGGTCGGTGTAGCGGTTGAAGACGTTCAGGTAGTACGGCAATTGGTGGCGTTGAATGCGGCGCTGGTTGCTCATGCTCATCGATCCTTGGCCTGCGGCGCAGTATGGCCACGGACCGCGTCCTCAGCGGCAGCGCTGCTGGAGGCGGGTGGCCAGTTGACTTCGTGCTGCCTGTAGTTCGTTGTCACTGTAGTAGACCCGCTCCCCCTGTGCATCGTTGCGAAAGTAGCGTCCGCCGCGCTGCAACCGGGCCAGCTGCTGCTCCAGCGCGCTGCATTCGCGCTGCCGCTCGGCGCGTGCCTCGGCCTGTTGCTGCGCCGCCTGGCGGCTCTCCTCGCGGCGTGCCTCGAAGTAGCGCGCGTTGCGTGACTCGCGCTCGCGGGTCTGCGCATCGCGCTCGACCACCTGCGGTCGCACCTCGACCGGCTCGGCCCCGGCCGCCGGGCGCTGGCCGAAATGCACGCGGCCCTGCTCGTCGGTCCAACGGTAGATCTGCGCCTGCGCCAGCAGCGGCAACAGGCCCATCAACAGCAACAGGCTACGCATGCTTCCCTCCTGGAGGCGGCGCCGGGCGCTTCAGCGCGCCGCAGCGGGCGCGTCGGGGCGATAGTGCCCGAGCTGGCGCAGGGTCTCCAGCCTGGCGGCAGCGCGGAAGGCATATTCGCTGGTCGGGTACTGCGCCTGGATGAAGCGGTAGGTCTGCGCGGCGTCCACATACAGGCCCTGGCGTTCCAGGCACTGCCCGCGCAGCAGGGAGATTTCCGGCTGCACGCCGGGGCGCGCGCGCTTGAGCCGCTCGGCCTGGGACAGCGCCAGCAGGGTGCCGCCGCAGTCGGCCGCCTGGTAGCGCCGGTAGGCCTCGTCCAGGTGGCGATCCAGCGCGTGGCGGCTGCTGCAACCGCCGGCGAGCAGCGCCAGCAGCAGGATGATCGGGGTTCGCATGATGATGTCCTCCAGTGCCGCCTTATCGGCCGCCGCGGCTGAAACTGCAGCGGCGCCACGGCCCGCCATTGCGGCAAAGAGTAGTGCCCGGGCGACGATGACTACAGCAGATCAGCGTAGTAGCCTGCCGTTCACTGAAAAAAGGAGCCCAATGAATGACCCTGCGTCGAACCAAGATCGTCGCCACCCTCGGCCCGGCCAGCAGCTCGCCGGAAGTCCTGGAAAAAATGATCCTCGCGGGCCTGGACGTCGCCCGCCTGAACTTCTCCCACGGCTCGCCGGAAGAGCACCGCGCCCGTGCCAACCTGGTGCGCGAGACCGCGGCCCGCCACGGCCGCTTCGTCGCGCTGCTGGGCGACCTGCAGGGCCCGAAGATCCGCATCGCCAAGTTCACCGACAAGCGCATCGAGCTGAAGGAAGGCGACCGCTTCCGCTTCTCGGTCACCCATCCGCGCGATGCCGGCACCCAGGAAGTGGTCGGCATCGACTACCCGGACCTGGTCAAGGACTGTGGCGTCGGTGACGAGTTGCTGCTCGACGACGGCCGCGTGGTCATGCGCGTCGACGCCGCCACCGCCGACGAACTGCACTGCACCGTGCTGATCGGCGGCCCGCTGTCGGACAACAAGGGCATCAACCGTCGCGGCGGCGGCCTGACCGCCCCGGCGCTGACCGCCAAGGACAAGGCCGACATCAAGCTGGCCGCCGACCTGGAGCTCGACTACCTGGCCGTGTCCTTCCCGCGCGATGCCGCCGACATGGACCTGGCCCGCCGTCTGCGCGACGAAGCCGGCTCCAAGGCCTGGCTGATCGCCAAGATCGAACGCGCCGAAGCGGTCGCCGACGACGAAGCCCTCGACGGCCTGATCCGCGCCAGCGACGGCGTGATGGTCGCGCGTGGCGACCTCGGCGTGGAAATCGGCGACGCCGAGCTGGTCGGCATCCAGAAGAAGATCATTCTGCACGCCCGGCGCAACAACAAGGTGGTGATCACCGCGACCCAGATGATGGAGTCGATGATCCACAGCCCGATGCCGACCCGCGCCGAGGTGTCCGATGTAGCCAACGCGGTGCTCGACTACACCGACGCAGTGATGCTCTCGGCCGAGAGCGCCGCCGGCGAATACCCGGTCGAGGCGATCAAGGCCATGGCGCGCGTCTGCGTCGGCGCCGAGAAGCATCCGACCAGCATCAAGTCCGGCCACCGCCTGGGGCAGAGCTTCAGCCGCTGCGACGAGAGCACCGCGCTGGCGGCGATGTACACCGCCAACCACTTCCCTGGCGTCAAGGCGATCATCAGCCTGACCGAGAGTGGCTACACCACGCTGATCATGTCGCGCATCCGTTCCTCGGTGCCGATCTTCGCCTTCACCCCGCACCGCGACACCCAGGCACGGGTGGCGCTGTTCCGCGGCGTGCAGACGATTCCCTTCGACCCGGCCGAACAGCCGGCGGACAAGGTCAGCCAGGCCGCGGTGGACGAGCTGCTCAAGCGCGACATCGTGCAGCCGGGCGACTGGGTGGTGCTGACCAAGGGCGACAGCTACCACGATGCCTCCGGCGGCACCAACACGATGAAGATCCTGCGCGTCGGCGATCCGCTGCTCTGACCACAGGCGACACAAGAAGGGGCTCTCAGGAGCCCCTTTTTCATTCCGCCGGATCGCCCCGCCCGACGAAGCGCTCGTAGAACACCTGCCCCGCCGGCAGGCCGGCGAGGAACAGCCGGCGCCGGGCCGCCTCGACGAAAGGCGGCGCGCCGCAGACCAACGCGATCTCCCGGCGCGAAGCCAGGCGCAGCGCGGCCAGGCGTTCGGGCCACTGTTGCGGGTCCAGCAGGCTGACTTCCAGCGTCGGATGCCGCGCCGCCAGTTCCTGCAGCGGCGCCGCGAAGTAGTGCGGCCCGCGGCTGCAGGCCCACAGTCGCACCGGTGCCGCGTGCCCCTGGCGCAGGGCTTCGCGCAGCACTGCCCAGAGCGGCGCCAGCCCGGTGCCGCCAGCCAGCAGCAACAGGGGCGCATCGCCCCACTCGGCGGCGTAGTGCAGCGCCCCGCCATGCAGCTCGCCGAGGCGCAGGCTGCCGCCGATCGGCAACCGGCGCAGCGCATCGGCGAAGGCGCCGGGCCGCCGGCAGTCGATGTGGAACTCGAGAGCGTCATCGACCTGCGGCAGGCTGGCCAGCGAGTACGGCCGGGCGATGCCCTCGAGCCAGAGCAACAGGTGCTGGCCGGCGGCATAGCGCAGCGGACGTTCGGGCTGCAGGCGCAGGCGCGCGACCTCGCCGGGCAACCAGTCGCAGGCCTGCACGGTGGCCGCCAGGCCGTCGAGCGCCGGGTCGAACAGCTCGATGCCGAGATCACCACGGACCCGGCTCTGGCAGGCCAGGCGCCAGCCCTGGGCCTGGCGCGCCGGGTCCAGCGCCGCAGGCTGCAGATCCTCCGGCGCGCCGTCGACGCAGCGCACCAGGCAGGCGTGGCAATGGCCGGCACGGCAGCTGTAGGGCACCGCCAGCCCCGCGGCATTCAGCGCATCGAGCAGGTTCTCGCCGGCGGCGACGGTCCAGCGCCGGCCACGACAGCGCAGCTCAGGCATCGCTGAGCTGCCAGGAGGGTTCGCAGCGGTTGCGCCCGCCACGCTTGGCGCGGTAGAGCGCCTCGTCGGCACGCTGCAGGGCCTCGTCGAGGTTGTCGCCAGCGCCCATGAGGGTCAGGCCGACCGACAGGCTGAGCTGCCCGGCAACGGCTCCGTCGACCGGCTCGGCGCCGGCGAAGGCCTCGCGCAGCCGCTCGCAGCAGGCGGCGAACTGCTCGGCATCGGTATCGGGCAGCAGCAGCACGAACTCCTCACCGCCGTAGCGCGCCAGCACGTCGCCCTCGCGCAGGCAGGCGCGGGCAACCGCGGCGAAGGTCTGCAGCACGCGATCGCCGGTGGCATGGCCGTACTGGTCGTTGATGCGCTTGAAGTGATCCAGGTCGATCAGCGCCAGGCCGAGCCGGTGCCCGGGCCGCAGGCGATCGAGGGCGGTCTGCGCCAGGCGCAGGAAATGCCGGCGATTGAACAGCCCGGTCAGCTCGTCGGTCGAGGCCAGGTCCTCGAGCTGGCGCATCATCCCGCGCAGGGTGTCCTGGTGCGCCTGCAGCGCGACGCGGCGCTGGCGCATGCGCTGGCGCAGCCGGTAGATGTGGCCGACGAACAGGCACATCCAGACCAGCGCCACCAGCAGCACCGCGCCTTCGAGCACGACGATCTGCAGGCTGGCGAAGCGCCCGGCCCTAAGGTCGATGAAGGTCACCAGCACGAAGCTGGCGAAGGCCAGCCCGGCATAGCGGGCGAACAGCTTGGGCGGCAGCGACACCGCGAACATCAGCACCAGCAGGTAGAGGATCAGCAGCGAACCGCGCGCCGCGCCGAGATTGGCCAGGAAGTAGGTCAGCCAGACCAGCGCGACCGTCACCTGCGGCTCGGTCAGGCTGGGGTCGCGAAAGCGCAGGTTCAGGCCGCTGCGAAACATCCAGAAGAACCCGGCCTGGCTCAGCACGATCAGGCTGGAGCAGATCACCGCACTCTGCACCGAGGCCAGGTAGAAGCCACTGGCCACCGTCAGCCAGGTGATCAGCAGCGCCAGCCCATAGGTGCCCGCCGCCATGGCGAAGCGTTTGCTGACCAGTTGCTGCAAGGCCTGCTGGTCTCTCTCGTCACGTCCGGCGTTCATGACGCCCCACCCTGGACGGCCCCTGGCCGCACCTGCCCACTGCATTACCGCCAACCTTGGCCTGCATGTCTGTCTCCTGGATCAGCCGTGTTACGGACTGTACGACGCGCTATACTGCCGCGCGTTTTTTTCATGGGCGCGTCATCTGCCGCCGCGCTCGCTATCCGCCCCGCCTAGAGGACGCGCTGCATGACCGTGATCAAGCAAGACGACCTGATTCAAAGCGTCGCCGACGCCTTGCAATTCATTTCCTACTACCACCCCGTGGACTTCATCCAGGCGATGCACGAAGCCTACCTGCGGGAAGAGTCTCCGGCTGCACGCGATTCCATGGCGCAGATCCTGATCAACTCGCGCATGTGCGCCACCGGCCACCGCCCGATCTGCCAGGACACAGGCATCGTCACCGTGTTCGTCAAGGTCGGCATGGACGTGCGCTGGGACGGCGCCACCATGAGCCTGGACGACATGATCAACGAAGGCGTGCGTCGCGCCTACAACAACCCGGACAACGTGCTGCGGGCTTCGATCCTGGCCGACCCGGCAGGTTCCCGCAAGAACACCAAGGACAATACCCCGGCGGTCATCCATTACTCCATCGTTCCCGGCGATAAAGTCGAGGTGGACGTGGCGGCCAAGGGCGGCGGCTCCGAGAACAAGTCGAAGATGGCCATGCTCAACCCGTCCGACTCGATCGTCGACTGGGTGCTCAAGACCGTGCCGACCATGGGCGCCGGCTGGTGCCCGCCGGGCATGCTCGGCATCGGCATCGGCGGTACCGCCGAGAAGGCCGCGGTGATGGCCAAGGAAGTCCTGATGGACCCGATCGACATCCACGAGCTCAAGGCCCGCGGCCCGCAGAACCGCATCGAGGAACTGCGCCTGGAGCTGTTCGACAAGGTCAACCAGCTGGGCATCGGCGCCCAGGGCCTCGGCGGCCTGACCACCGTGCTCGACGTGAAGATCATGGACTACCCGACCCACGCCGCCTCCTTGCCGGTGTGCATGATCCCCAACTGCGCCGCGACCCGCCACGCGCACTTCGTGCTCGACGGCTCGGGGCCTGCCGAGCTGACTCCGCCGCCGCTGGACGCCTACCCGGAAATCGTCTGGGAAGCCGGCCCCTCCGCACGCCGCGTCAACCTCGACACCATCACCCCGGAAGACGTGCAGAGCTGGAAGCCGGGCGAGACCATCCTGCTCAACGGCAAGATGCTCACCGGCCGCGACGCCGCGCACAAGCGCATGGTCGACATGCTGAACAAGGGCGAGGAGCTGCCGGTGGACCTCAAGGGCCGCTTCATCTACTACGTCGGCCCGGTCGATCCGGTGCGTGACGAGGTGGTCGGCCCGGCCGGCCCGACCACCGCCACCCGCATGGACAAGTTCACCCGCCAGATCCTGGAAAGCACCGGCCTCTTGGGCATGATCGGCAAGTCCGAGCGCGGCCCGATCGCCATCGAGGCGATCCGCGACAACAAGGCCGTGTACCTGATGGCCGTCGGCGGCGCCGCCTACCTGGTCGCCCAGGCGATCAAGAAGTCCAAGGTGCTGGCCTTCCCGGAACTCGGAATGGAAGCGATCTACGAGTTCGAGGTCAAGGACATGCCGGTCACCGTGGCGGTCGACACCCTGGGCGAATCGGTGCACACCACCGGCCCGGCGATCTGGCAGAAGAAGATTGCCGACAGCCTGGCGGTGGAAGTGCAGTAAGCACCCGCCTCCGCTAGCAAAAAGCCCGGCCAAGTGCCGGGCTTTTTGCTGTCCGCTTGCTGCACTCAGCCACGCCGGCCTCGCAACCGGACGAACAGCGCCTCGACCTTCTGCCGCGCCCAGGGCGTGCGGCGCAGGAAGGTCAGGCTCGACTTGATGCTCGGCTCGCTCTTGAAACAGCGAATGTCGACCCGCTGCGCCAACCCTTCCCAGCCGTAGTGCGCCTGCAGTTCGACCAGCATCGCCTCGAGGGTGACGCCATGCAGCGGATTGTTCGGCGCGGTGTTCATCTGCGTTCTCCACTCGGCGCTGGGCGGCGGCGGGGTGCTGCCCGATCCCAGCGGCGGCCCATGCTACAGGGTTATCCGGGTGCCGAGCAGCTCGAGGAAGGCCGCCAGCCACGCCGGGTGCGCCGGCCAGGCGGGCGCGCTGACCAGGTTGCCGTCGGTATGCGCCTGGTCGACCGGAATGTCGACGTATTCGCCACCGGCCAGCTTCACCTCCGGCCCGCAGGCCGGGTAGGCGCTGCAGGCGCGGCCCTTGAGCACGCCGGCGGCGGCCAGCAGCTGGGCGCCATGGCAGACCGCGGCGATCGGCTTGCCGGCCTCGTCGAAGGCCCGCACCAGCGCCAGCACTGCCTCGTTCAGGCGCAGGTACTCCGGTGCCCGCCCGCCGGGGATCAACAGCGCGTCGAAATCCTCGGCGCGCAGGCCGTCGAAGTCGGCGTTCAGGCTGAAGTTGTGCCCCGGCTTCTCGCTGTAGGTCTGGTCGCCCTCGAAATCGTGGATCGCGGTGCGCACGCTGTCGCCGGCCTGCTTGCCCGGGCAGGCCGCGTGCACGCGGTGGCCGACCATCTGCAGCGCCTGGAACGGCACCATGGTCTCGTAGTCCTCGGCGTAGTCGCCGACCAGCATCAGGATGTTCTTGGCAGCCATGCAGAATTCCTCCTCTGCGTCAGTGATGAACGCGGCCGACAGCTAACCACCGCGGTTGAAGATGTTGACCAGCAGCCGGTCGAGCCCGCCCCACATGCGCTGGTACAGGCGGATGTGCAGGGGCCTGGCGTACCAGCGCTGCAGGGTGATCTCGCGGCTCTCGGAAAAATCCTGCTCGAAGCTGCGCGTCACCTCGGCGCTCAGCGCCGGGTCGATGGCCTCGAGATTCGCCTCCAGGTTCCAGCGCAGGTTCCAGTGGTCGAAGTTGCACGAGCCGACGCTGACCCAGTCGTCGACCATCACCATCTTGAGGTGGAGGAAGTGTGGTCGATATTCGTGGATCCGCACGCCGGCGCGCAGCAGCCGCGGGTAGAAGCGCTGGCCGGCGTAGCGCACCGGCGGATGGTCGGTGTTGCGACTGGTCAGCAGCAGCTGCACGTCGACGCCGCGGCGCGCCGCGCGGATCAGCGCCCGGCGCACCTTGCCGGTCGGCAGGAAATACGGCGTGGCCAGCCAGATGCGCCGCTCGGCGCGATGCAGCTTGCGCAGCAGGCTGTGCAGCACGTCGCTGTGCTGGCGGGCCGCGGCGTAGGCCACCCGCGCCATGCCTTCGCCGCGCTCCGGGCGCAGCGGGATGCGCGGCGCGCGGACCGGCAGCGGCAGGTGCCAGATGCGCCGCCGCGTCAGGCAGTGCGACCACTGGCTGTCGAACAGCCGCTGCCAGTCGGCGACCACCGGGCCGCTCATGCGCACCATCACCTCGTGCCAGTGCTGGCGTGGATTGTCCGGGTCCCAGAAATCGTCGGTCACGCCGGTACCGCCGACGAAGGCCGTGTGGTCGTCGACCAGCAGGATCTTGCGATGGTCGCGGTGCAGGTTGCGAAAGCGCAGGCGCAGCTCCAGCGGGTTGTACAGGCGCAGCTCGATGCCGGCCCGGGCTAGCTGCTCGCGGTTGCGCTGGCCGAGCTTGAGGCAGCCGAAGCCGTCGAACAGGCAGCGCACCCGCACGCCGCGCCCGGCGGCGTCGAGCAGCGCACGCAGCAGCTGGTCGAGGCAGCGGCCGTCCTCGACCAGGTAGAGCTCCAGGTCGATGGTCTGCTGCGCGCGATCCAGGCTGTCGAGCATCGCCGGAAAGAAGCTCGGCCCGTCGACCAGCAGCTGGAAACGGTTGCCCTCGCGCCAGGGCAGCACTTCGCCGGCGAGCATCATCGCACCGCCCTCGGCAGGCGCTGGATCGGGTACGGCAGGCGGGCCGGGTGGCGGCACGATGACATGAAATCCCTTGTCTGGATCGATCCGGGTTTCGCCCCGGCGCGCGGACCCTCGATCGGTCCGGCGCCACGGCGCGGCTAGATTACCGAGACCCGCCCGGCAGGCAAAGAGTTCGCCCGCCGGCCAAGCAGCGCGCCGCCGCGGCCTCCTCTGATCCACGGCGCCGCCCCTGGTCGGCGGCCCCGCGCCGTCATCCAAGCATCACCGCCTCGTCACATGCGCGACACCAACCCCGCCTAGCTTGGAGACGCCAAAGCAGAGCGCGACAAGACGCTCCGGCCGCTTGCCAACAGCGCCCCGCACGGGCCACAGGAGATCCAGCATGAGCGTCAGCGACGCCCCCTCGCGCAGCCTGCGCACGCTGCAGGCCGAGTACCTCGATGACCCGCGCACCCTGCGTGAAGCCCAGGCGCTGCGCTACCGCGTGTTCGCCAGCGAGTTCGGTGCCGGCCTGCCGGCAATCGACGGCGAGCTGGATGCCGACGAGTTCGACCCGCACTGCCGTCACCTGGGCGTGCGCGACCTCTCCAGCGGCCGCCTGGTCGCCACCACGCGCCTGCTCGACCAGGCCGCGGCCAGCCGCCTGGGGCGCTTCTACAGCGAGGGCGAATTCCGCCTGCACGGGCTGGAGAAGCTCCACGCACCGGTGCTGGAGATCGGCCGTACCTGCGTCGACCCGGCCTACCGCAACGGCGCGACCATCGGCGTGCTCTGGGCCGAACTGGCCGAGGCGCTCAATCGCGGCGGCTATCGCTACCTGATGGGTTGCGCCAGCGTGTCCATGCGCGACGGCGGCCTGCAGGCGCAGGCGATCATGCAGCGCCTGCGCGACAGCCACCTGTGCACCGAGTTGCTGCATGCCGAGCCGATGCACCCGCTGCCGGCGCTCGAGGTACCGGACAACCTCAGCGCGCAGTTGCCGCCCCTGCTCAAGGCCTACATGCGCCTGGGCGCGAAAATCTGCGGCGAACCCTGCTGGGACCGCAAATTCCAGGTCGCCGACCTGTTCATCCTGCTCAAGCGCGAGGAGCTCTGCCCGCGCTACGCCCGACACTTCAAGGCCGCCGTATGAGGACAGCGCCACCGGCCCTGCGGCTGCTGCGCCTGGCCGCCGTGATCGGCCGCGCACTGCCGACCGCCGCCTGGCTGGGGCTGCGCCAGGCACTCGGCCACCCGGCTTCGCAGGCGACCCGGCAGCGGCTGACGCAGCGCTTCCTGGCGCGGGTCGCCGCCGCCCTGCCGCTGCGCGTGCAGGTGCATGGCGCAGCGTCGGGCGAGCCGGCACTGTGGCTGGCCAACCACATCTCCTGGGTCGACATCCCCCTGCTGGGCAGCCTGGCGCCACTGTCGTTCCTGGCCAAGCACGAGGTCAGCCGCTGGCCGCTGCTCGGCTACCTGGCCCGCCAGGCCGGCACCGCCTTCATCGTGCGCGGTGGCGGCGACAGCGGCGCGGTCGGCAGGCAGCTGGCCGCCCGCCTGGCTGCCGGACACAGCCTGCTGGTCTTCGCCGAGGGCACCTCCACCGATGGCAGCGAGCTGCGGCGCTTGCACCCCCGCCTGCTCGCCGCCGCCGTCGAGAGCGGCGCGCCGATCCAGCCGGTGGCGCTGCGCTACCGGCGTGACGGCCAGCGCGACCGCCTGGTGCCCTACATCGGCGACGACAGCCTGCCCAAGCATCTGCTGCGCCTGCTGCGCCATGGCGTGGTCGAGGTGGACATCATCCTGCTGCCGCCGATCGCCAGCCAGGGTCGCACGCGCAGCGAACTGGCGCAGCTGGCGCACCAGGCCATCGCGCAAGCGCTGTTCGGCAGCGAGGCGGCGCTCGAGCAGGCCGCCTGAGGACGACTTCGGCTAAGCTGCGCGCATGAACTACCTCGCGCACCTGCACCTCGGCGGCCAGGAGCCGGCGGCCCTGCTCGGCAGCCTCTACGGCGACTTCGTCAAGGGCCCGCTGCAGGGCCGCTGGCCGAGCGACATCGAGGCCGGCATCCGCCTGCACCGGCGCATCGACGCCTTCACCGACAGCCATCCCCTGGTCCTGGCGGCCAAGGCGCGCTTCGCCGACGAGCGACGCCGCTACGCCGGCATCCTGGTGGACCTGTTCTTCGACCATTGCCTGGCCGCCCACTGGCCGCAGTACAGCCGCGAGCCGCTGGCGCAGTTCACCGGGCGCGTCTACCGCACCCTGGCCGCCGAGGCCGAGCTGCCCGGCAAGCTCGGCCTGATCGCGCCGCGCATGGCCGCGCAGGACTGGCTCGGCAGCTACCGCGAGTTCACCGTACTGGAACAGGTGCTGCTGGGCATGAGCCGGCGGCTGTCACGCCCGGACGGGCTGCTCGGCGGCATGGCCGAGCTGGAGCGGCTGTACGGGCCGCTCAGCGACGACTTCCACGCCTTCTACCCCGAGCTGCAGGCCTTCGCCGCGCGTCACTCGGCATAGCCGGGGCTGCTCGCATCCAGGCGCCGCAGCAGCGCCGGCCAGGCCAGCGCGCCGCCCATGCCGCCCGGCGAGCGGGTCACGCCGGCGGCCATCGCCCTGGCGCCAGCGAGGATCGGCGCGGGAATGGCGATCAGCTCGGCGCCGCCGCCCTGGGCCATGACCTGGATCTCGCAGGCGCGCTGGAAGGTGAACATCATCAGGAAGGTGTCGGCGATGCTGCCGCCGCAGGTCAGCAGGCCGTGGTTGTGCAGCAGCATGAACGCGGCCTCGCCCAGGTCGGCCTGCAGGCGGGCCTTCTCCTCATGCTGCAGGGCGACGCCTTCGTAGCCGTGGGTGGCATAGCTCGACAGCACGAACAGCGACTGCTGGCTGATCGGCAGCACGCCCTGGCGCTGCGCCGCAACCGCCACGCCGGCGGCGGTATGGGTGTGCAGCACGCAGGCGACATCCTCGCGCGCCTCGTGCACCGCGCTGTGAATGGTGTAGCCCGCCGGGTTGATGTCAAACGGCCCGTCCAGCAGGCGGTTGCCGGCCAGGTCGATCTTCACCAGGCTCGAGGCGGTGATCTCGTGGAACATCAGCCCGTAGGGGTTGATCAGGAAATGCTCGGTGCCGGGGATCTTCGCCGAGATATGGGTGAAGATCAGGTCGTCCCAGCCGTGCAGCGCCACCAGCCGGTAGCAGGCGGCCAGGTCGACGCGGGTCTGCCATTCGGCGGCGCTGACCTGATCCTTGAGCGAGGGTAGATGTGGGAAAGGTTTCACGGCGCACCTCTTCTTGTTGTCGGTGCGCCGATTCTAGCCAGCGACCGGCGCCGGCGTGGTTGCCTTGCCAGCCAGGCTGCTGGCCGCGCCGGTCAGCCGCGCAGGGCCTGGGCGAAGGCGGCGATCCAGGGCTCGGCGTCGGCCTCCGGGGTGACCGTCTCGCTGGCGTCCAGGCGCAGCATTTCCTGCACCTCCTGTACGCCGAGCTCGACGAACAGCTCGCGCACCAGCTCGCCACCGCCACAGAAGGTGTCGCCGTAGCTGGCATCGCCAAGGGCGATGATGCCGCCCGGCAGGCCACGCCAGGCCGGCGGCTGGTCGCGCAGCGCCGCATACAGCGGCACGAAGCTGTCCGGCAGCTCGCCCATGCCGGTGGTCGAGGTCACCACCAGCAGCGCCTCGGGGGCGAATTCCAAGAGTTGCGGCAGTTGCGCGCGCGGATCGTGCCAGGCCTCGAAGCCGGCGTCGGCGAGCAGGCGCTGGGCGTGGCGGGCGACGTCCTCGGCATTGCCGTAGACGCTGCCGGAAAGAATGGCGACCTTCATGGCGCTCTCCGTGGCAGGAAAAAGGGGCCGCATTATGCCGCAACGGCAGCAAAGCCGAGCAAAACGCTCGGAACGGAACTTTACTGCAGGCAAGCGGTCAACTCGCCGCCCCTGGCGATGGCAAGTTGCTGCCACCGCCCAGGGAATCGGCGGCGGCTCCGCCATGGAGGAATCAGATGGCCGACCAGACAGTCCTGACCGAAGACGAGCTTGCCTTCATCCGCCAGCTCATGACCCGCGCGGCCCCGGCCAAGGGCGACGGGCCGACCGGCTTTCGCATCGATGGCGGCGCGCAGTCCAACGAGCTGCTGCTGCAGCTGGCCGCGCGCACCGAGCTGACCCTCGAGGCGCGCAGCGGCGAATTCCGCATGTCCTTCCCGCTGCACATCCACGAGGACGAGCTGCACAGCCTCAACCTCCAGCTGTCGCCGCCGGTGATTTACGAACAGAGCCCAACCCCGCGCGCCTGGCGCCTGCAACTCGACGAGCCGCTGCCGCTGCTCGAGCGCGGCGGCCGGCCGAGCGCGCTGCACGTGCGCGAGCTGTCCTCGCACAGCCTGCTGGTCGAGGCGGACAACCGGCACAAGCCGCCCAAGCACTTCCACCTGCACCTGGCGCTGCCCGACGAGGCGCCGCTGGAGATCGACGCCCGCCGCGTGCGCGAGGTGAAGGACGGCCTGGCCGCCTACGAGGTGGAGTTCGCCGGGCAGAAGGACGCCGAGCGCATCCGCAGCTTTCTCTACCAGCAGCACCGCCTGCTGCACGAGGATCCCCTGTCCGAGTCGCCGCCGGATCTGGTGTAAGCTGCCTGGCCATCGCAGGCGCCGGGCATTCCGCCGGCGCCGCCAGCCAGGACCGCCGCATGAGCCCATCCCCACTTCCCGTGCTGATCACCGGCGCCGGCCAGCGCATCGGCCTGCATTGCGCGACGCGCCTGCTCGATGACGGCCAGCCGGTGATCATCAGCTACCGTCGCGAGCGCGACGGCGTGGCGGCGCTGCGCGAACGCGGCGCCCTGACCGTGCAGGCCGATTTCAGCGACACCGCCGGCATCCTGGCCTTCATCGACGCCCTGCGCGAGCGCACCGGCGGCCTGCGTGCCATCGTCCACAACGCCTCGGACTGGCACGCCGAGACGCCCGGCCAGCAGGCCGCGGTGTTCGAGCGCATGTTCCACGTGCACATGCTGGCGCCCTACCTGATCAACCTGCACTGCGCCGACCTGCTGCGCCACGGCGGGCCGGCGGACATCGTGCACATCGGCGACGACGTCACGCGCCGCGGCAGCAGCAAGCACATCGCCTACGCGGCGAGCAAGGCCGGGCTGGACAACCTGACGCTGTCGTTCGCCGCCAGCCTGGCGCCGGCGATCAAGGTCAACGGCATCGCCCCGGCACTGATCCAGTTCAACCCCGACGACGACGAGGCCTACCGGCGCAAGGCGCTGGCCAAGTCGGCGCTGGGCATCGAGCCGGGCCCGGAGGTGATCTACCAGAGCCTGCGCTACCTGTTCGACAATCCCTACGTCACCGGCACCACCCTGCGGGTGAATGGCGGCCGCCACCTGATCTGACCGAGGAGACACCATGCCCCGACTCGAGCCCGGAATGGCGCGCATCCGCGTCAAGGACCTGCGCCTGCGCACCTACATCGGCATCAAGGAAGAAGAAATCAACAACAAGCAGGACGTGCTGATCAACCTGACCATGCTCTACCCGGCCGCCGAGGCCGTGCGCGACAACGACATCGACCACGCCCTGAACTACCGCACCATCACCAAGGCGATCATCCGCCACGTCGAGGACAACCGCTTCGCCCTGCTCGAGCGCCTGACCCAGGAGATCCTCGACCTGGTGATGCACAACCCGCAGGTGCGCTACGCCGAGGTGGAAGTGGACAAGCCGCATGCGCTGCGCTTCGCCGAGTCGGTGTCGATCACCCTGGCCAGCCACCGCGATTGAGCGCCCGCACGCCGCTGGACTGCCCTGGCCGGAGCTCCGGGCCGCGGTTATGATCCGGCCCACCCCAGCCACCGCCGAGAGCGCACGCATGAACGAGCAACAACGCACCGAACTCGAAGCCGCCGCCTTCCGTCGCCTGGTCCAGCACCTGCGCAGCCGCCCGGACGTGCAGAACATCGATCTGATGAACCTCGCCGGCTTCTGCCGCAACTGCCTGTCGAAGTGGTACAAGGCCGCGGCCGACGACCTGGAGCTGCCGGTCAGCCTCGACGACGCCCGGGAAGAGGTCTACGGCATGCCCTATGCCGAGTGGAAGCAGCGCTACCAGAAGGAAGCGACTGCCGAACAACAAGCCGCATTCGAGAAGAGCCACAAGCCATGACCCTGAAGGATTTCCGCGCCAGCCTGCGCAACCGCAACCACCCGTTCGCCGACACCCTGGCGTTCATCGAGAACCACTACGACTACACGCCCAGCCGCTTCGTCAACGGCAGCGTGGAGAACGCCGCCGGCGAGAACGAAGGCTCCTGCAAGACCCTCGGGCTCGCCCAGCTCGAGCAGTTCACCACCGAGGAAGCCCTGCTGGCCTTCGGCGAGCATTACCAGGCGGTGCTGGCCAATCCCGCCGGCAACGACCACCGCAACATCCGCGCGCTGATGGAGACCGGCCTGCCGGGCGTACGCTTCGATTCCAGCCCGCTCAAGCGCAAGTGAAGCGATATCGCGATCGCGCGGCGCCCGGCCGGAACCGGAAAAAATAAAAAAGGGGCATCCAGCACTAGGGGAAGGCTTGGATCGGATGCCCCCGGGAAAGCAACGCCACCGAGATTAGCGAGGCCACCCGCGCCGTGGAAATTCAAAAGCTGCATGCCGGGCATAGGGCAAATCAATGCCGGCGGCAGCCCGCTCCGGAGTAACTAGCGATGCCCCCACCGGTCCTGTCCGGCCCGCATTACCTGCAGCAGGGCCTGCGCCTGGTCCTCAGCCCTGGCCTGCGACTGTTCGTGATCCTGCCGGTGACGGTCAACGTGCTGCTGTTCGCTGCGATCGTCTACCTGGCCGCGAGCCGCTTCGGCAGCTGGCTCGACGCGCTGATGCCGAGCCTGCCGGACTGGCTGGCGTTTCTCGAGTACCTGATCTGGCCGCTGTTCGTCGCGCTGCTGGTGCTGATGGTGTTCTTCAGCTTCACCCTGCTGGCCAACCTCATCGCGGCGCCGTTCAACGGCTTTCTCGCCGAGAAGGTCGAGGTGGTCGCCCGCGGCCAGGACGCCTCGCCGCCGTTCAGCTGGGCCGAGCTGCTGGCCATGCTGCCGCGCACCCTGGCGCGCGAGGCTCGCAAGCTCCTCTACTTCGCCCCGCGCGCGCTGGCGCTGCTGGTGCTGTCGTTCATCCCGGTGCTCAACCTTGCCGCCGCGCCGCTGTGGCTGCTGTTCGGCGTGTGGATGATGGCGGTGCAGTACATCGACTACCCGGCGGACAACAACAAGCTGGGCTGGAACGAGATGCTCGCCTGGCTGCGCCAGCGCCGCTGGAAGAGCCTGAGCTTCGGCGCGGTGACCTACGCGGCGCTGCTGGTGCCGGGGCTGAACCTGCTGATCATGCCGGCGGCGGTGGCCGGCGCGACGCTGTTCTGGGTCCGCGAAGGCGGGCCGAGCCGCCCGCCCGCGCCGTAGGGTGGAAGACTGCGCAACATTTTTCACGGCGAATCACACGACTCCGCCCGACCCTCGACAACCGCCCAGCGGTGGGCAAGCTTCGCGTTGCCCACCCTACGCCGGCCGGATGCCGAGGCGCGGCAGCTCCCCACGGCCCTCGTTAGGCCAGCGTCTTCAGCGCCTCGCGGCTGAACGGCAGGATCTCCTCCATCCGCCCCTCGCGTACCTTCACCGCCCACTCCGGATCGCAGATCAGCGCGCGCCCGACCGCCACCAGGTCGAACTCGGCCTTGTCCAGCCGCTCCAGCAGGCCTTCGATGCCGGCCGGCTGGGCCACCTTGTCGGTCTTGACCATGAACTGCAGGAACTCGCCATCCAGGCCGACGCTGCCCACGGTGATGGTCGGCTTGCCGGTCAGCTGGCGCGTCCAGCCCGCCAGGTTGAGGTCCGAGCCATCGAATTCCGGCTCCCAGAAACGCCGTGTCGAGCAGTGGAAGATGTCCACGCCGGCCGCGGCCAGCGGCGCGAGGAAGCTGGCCAGTTCCTCGGGCGACTGCACCAGCCGCGCGCTGTAGTCCTGCTGCTTCCACTGCGAGAAACGGAAGATGATCGGGAAATCCGGCCCCACCGCTTCGCGAACCGCCTGCACCAGCTCGACGGCGAAGCGCGAGCGGTTGGCCAGGCTGCCGCCGTACTCGTCGTCGCGCTGGTTGCTGCCGGCCCAGAAGAACTGGTCGATCAGGTAGCCGTGGGCACCATGGATCTCCACGCCGTCCATGCCGATGGCCTGGGCGTCGCGCGCGGCCTGGGCGAAGGCTTCGATGACGTCCTGAATGTCCTGCCTGGTCATGCCATGCACGACAACCTGCCCGTCCTTGCGCTTCTCCATCGGCCCGTAGCCCGGCACGCCGGCATCCGGCTCGGTGCCCAGCCGCCGCACGTTGCCGACGTGCCAGAGCTGCGGCACGATGCGCCCGCCGGCGGCATGCACCGCCTCGACCACCCGCTGCCAGCCGGCCAGCGCATCCTCGCCGTAGAAGCGCGGCACCTGCGCATAGCCGTTGGCGGCGGCATGCCCGACCGTGGTGCCCTCGGTGATGATCAGCCCGACGCCGGCGGCGGCGCGACGACGGTAGTACTCGACGACCGCCTCGGTGGGTACGCCGTTGGGCGAGAACGAACGTGTCATCGGCGCCATCACCACCCGCGTCGGCAGGCGCAGGCTGCCCAGTTCGAAGGGTTGGAAAAGGGCTTGTACGCTAGCGCTCATGCATCGACTCCTTGGTCCGGTCAGGTCGCCGCGCCGCAACCGCGTGAGGCGGGCGGCGGGGTATCGGGGAGCGAGCATAGGGGGCCGGCGGTGCGCCGGCCTACGACCATCAGCCGGATGTATCGCCGCACAACCATGCCGGCGATGGCCGCAGCCGCCTCAGCGCAGGGCGTTCTCGATAGTCTGGATCAGCGCCGGGTCGTCCGGCGCGGTGCGCGGGGAGAAGCGCGCCAGCACGCGGCCATCGGTGTCGACCAGGAACTTCTCGAAGTTCCAGGTGATGTCGCCGGGAAAGTCCGCGCCCTCGCCGACCAGCAGGCGATACAGTGGATGGCGCTGCGGCCCGTTGACCTCCAGCTTGCCGGTGAGCGGGAAGCTGACGCCGTAGTTGAGCGCGCAGAACGAGCGGATCTCCTCGTCGCTGCCTGGCTCCTGGCCGGCGAACTGGTTGCACGGCACGCCGAGCACCACCAGCCCGCGCTCGCGGTACTGCTGGTGCAGCCGCTCGAGCCCGGCGTACTGCGGGGTCAGCCCGCAATGCGAGGCGACGTTGACGACCAGCAGCAGACGATCACCGAACTGCGACAGCGGCAGCTCGCCGCCGCCCAGCGCCGGCAAGGTCAGTTGGTGAAAAGCGCTCATGGTTCTCTCCTTCACAAAAAAGGCGCTCCGATCGCATCGGAACGCCTCCTACGCCTGGACAGCATAGCTGCCCCGGAGGGCAGCGGGACGCCACTCAGTGGTGGTGACCGCCTTCGCCGTGGATGTGGCCGTGGGCGATCTCTTCCTCGCTGGCGTCACGCACGCTGACCACCTTGACCTCGAAGTTCAGGCGCTGGCCGGCCAGCGGGTGGTTGCCGTCGACGATCACGTCGTCGCCGTCCAGGTCGCGGATGGTGACGATCTGCATGCCGCCATCGGGGCCGGAGGCATGGAACTGCATGCCGACTTCCAGCTCGTCGACGCCTTCAAACATGGCGCGGTTGAGGGTGGCGACCAGCTCCGGGCTGTACTCGCCGTAGGCCTGCTCGGGCTCGATGCTGACCTGCAGCTCGTCGCCGCCCTGCTTGCCCTCGAGGGCCTTTTCCAGGCCGGGGATGATGTTGCCTGCACCGTGCAGGTAGACCAGCGGCGCGCCGCCGGCGGAGCTGTCGATCACTTCACCGGCGTCGTTGGTGAGTGTGTAGTCGATGGAGACAGCCTTGTTAGCGGCAATCAGCATGAGCGAAACCTTTATCTTCATGGGTGGATGAACGTCGAAGTCTAACCGCCACCACGGGCAATTGCGAACCGATCGCTGATGAGCGGGCGGTGCCCCGGCTTGACAAAGCCTGCCGATCCCATCCCATCGACAGCCCTGTCTACAACCTTTGGATGGCATCGTTTTTTGTAGGGCTATGCAAGAATCCCGGGCACATGACTCATCGTCCGCCTATTTCAATAACATCCAAGCACTGAGGACCACCGATGTCGGCTCGTAACATCCTGGTGATTAACTGCGGCAGCTCGTCGATCAAGTTCGCCCTGGTCAACGAAGCGCAAGCGACCTTCCCGCTCCAAGGCCTGGCCGAGTGCATCGGCAGCCCCGAAGCGGTCATTCATTTCGAAAACGCCGCCGGCAAGGAGAGCGTGAAGGTTCCCAATGCCGACCACCAGGCTGCCCTGGCCCAGATCCTGCCGCGCGTCGAGGACGCCGCCGGCGGCCATCTGGACGGCATCGGCCACCGCGTGGTGCACGGCGGCGAGAAGTTCTTCGCCTCCTGCCTGCTCAACGACGAGACCCTGGCCAGCATCGAAGCCAACATCCAGCTGGCGCCGCTGCACAACCCGGCGAACCTGAGCGGCATCCACGCCGCCATCAACCTGTTCCCGCAGATGCCGCAGGTCGGCGTGTTCGACACTGCCTTCCACCAGACCATGCCCGAGCATGCCTACCGCTACGCCATCCCGGGCTTCCTCTACAGCGACCACGGCGTGCGCCGCTACGGCTTCCACGGCACCAGCCATCGCTACGTCAGCAAGCGCGCCGCGGAAATGACCAACCTGCCGGTCGAGGACAGCAGCTGGCTGGTCGCCCACCTGGGCAACGGCTGCTCCACCTGCGCCGTGGTCAATGGCGAGAGCCGCGACACCAGCATGGGCCTGACCCCGCTGGAAGGCCTGGTGATGGGCACCCGCAGCGGTGACGTCGACCCCAGCCTGCACAACTTCCTGAACAAGACCCTGGGCTGGGACCTGGCCAAGATCGACAACATGCTCAACAAGGAAAGCGGCCTGAAGGGCCTCTCCGGGCTGTCGAACGACATGCGTACCCTGGCCGAGGCCCGCCAGGCCGGCCACCCGGGCGCCACCCTGGCCTTCGAGGTGTTCTGCTACCGCCTGGCCAAGTCGCTGGCGGCCATGGGCTGCGCCCTGCCGAAGCTGGACGGCCTGATCTTCACCGGCGGCATCGGCGAGAACTCCGCCGCCGTGCGCGAGCGCACCCTGGACCACCTCAAGCTGCTCAACTTCAAGCTCGATGCCGAGGCCAACGCCCGCTGCACCCGCGGGGTCGCCGGCGAGATCCAGGCGGCCGGCAGCCCACGCGTGCTGGTGGTACCGACCAACGAAGAGCGCCAGATCGCCCTGGACACCCTTGCCCTGCTCGATGCCTGATCCGGCCCGGCAGGCTTCGATGCACCGACTCGGCGCCCCTCGCGGGCGCCGGGTTTCGTCATTTCCGGCTGCCCGCTGCCGCGGCGTGCAGCCCAGTGTTTGCGCAGCCTGAGCCCAGCTCCTGAAGGAGATCCCATGCACACCTTGTTTCTTGCCCCAACCGGTTTCGGCGGTGGTCTGAACTCCATCAGCCTCGGCCTGATCCGTTCGCTGCAGGCCGCCGGCCTGAAGGTCGGCTTCTTCAAGCCGATCGCCCAGCCGTTCCCCGTGGACCAGGGGCGCGAGCGTTCCTGCATCCTGGTCGAGCGCACCCTGTCGCTGAAATCGCCCGAGCCGCTGCCGCTGGAGCAGGTCGAGCGCCAGCTGGCCGACGGCGAGCTGGACCTGCTGCTCGAGGACGTGGTCAGCCGCTTCCAGCAGGTCGCGGTCGACAAGGACGTGGTGATCGTCGAGGGCATGGTGCCGACCACCAGCTCCGACTACACCTCGCGGATCAATACCCACCTGGCCAAGAGCCTGGACGCCGAGATCATCCTCATCGCCGCCCAGGGCCAGGACAGCCTCAAGCGCATGGCCGAGCGCATCGAGATCCAGGCGCAGCAGTTCGGCGGCGCCAAGGACCCGAAGGTGCTCGGCGTGATCCTCAACAAGGTCAAGTGCGACGAAGGCATCGACAGCTTCGTCGCGCAGCTGCGCGAACACCTGCCGCTGCTGGGCAGCGCCGACTTCCAGCTGCTCGGTGCGATTCCCTTCGCCGAGGAACTCAACGCGCTGCGTACCCGTGACATCGTCGAACTGCTCGGCGCACAGGTGCTCAACGCCGGCGAAGCCGACCAGCGTCGCGTCGGCAAGATCGTGCTCTGCGCCCGCGCGGTGCCCAATACCGTGCAGCTGCTGCGCTCCGGCGTGCTGGTGGTCACCCCGGGCGACCGTGACGACATCATCCTTGCCGCCAGCCTGGCCTCGCTCAACGGCGAGAAGCTTGCCGGCCTGCTGCTGACCGGCGACTTCACGCCGGACCCGCGCATCCTCGAGCTGTGCAAGGCGGCGCTGGACGGCGGCCTGCCGGTGATGATGGTCAGCACCAACTCCTATGACACGGCCAACAACCTGTTCGGGCTGAACAAGGAAACCCCGGCCGACGACGTCGAGCGCGCCACCCGCGTGACTGACTACATCGCCGGCCACCTGCACCCCGAATACCTGCACACCCGCTGCAGCGTGCCGCGCGGCGAGCTGCGCCTGTCGCCGGCGGCGTTCCGCTACCAGCTGGTCAAGCGCGCCCAGGAAGCCAACAAGCGCATCGTCCTGCCCGAAGGCAACGAGCCGCGCACGGTGCGCGCCGCGGCCATCTGCCAGGAACGCGGCATCGCCCGTTGCGTGCTGCTGGCCAAGCAGGCCGAGGTCGAGGCGGTGGCCCGCGAGCAGGGCATCAACCTGCCGGCCGGCCTGGAGATCCTCGACCCCGAGGTCATCGCCAACCGCTACGTCGAGCCGATGTGCGAGATGCGCAAGGCCAAGGGCCTGACCCCGGACCAGGCGCGCGAGCAGCTGCAGGACACCGTGGTGCTGGGCACCATGATGCTGGCGCTGAACGAGGTCGACGGACTGGTCTCCGGCGCGGTGCACACCACCGCCAACACCATCCGCCCGGCCCTGCAGCTGATCAAGACCGCGCCGGGCTACAGCCTGGTGTCCTCGGTGTTCTTCATGCTGCTGCCCGACCAGGTGCTGGTCTACGGCGACTGCGCGGTGAATCCCAACCCGAACGCCACCGAGCTGGCCGAGATCGCCCTGCAGAGCGCCGAGTCCGCCGTGGCGCTGGGCGTGCCGCCGCGCGTGGCGATGATCAGCTACTCGACCGGCAGCTCCGGCAGCGGCGCCGAGGTGGAGAAGGTCGCCGAAGCCACCCGCATCGCCCAGGAACGCGCGCCGCAGCTGGCCATCGACGGCCCGCTGCAGTACGACGCCGCCAGCGTGCTCAGCGTCGGCAAGCAGAAAGCGCCGAACAGCAAGGTCGCCGGCCAGGCGACGGTGTTCATCTTCCCCGACCTGAACACCGGCAACACCACCTACAAGGCGGTGCAGCGCAACGCCAACTGCCTGAGCGTCGGCCCGATGCTGCAAGGCCTGGCCAAGCCGGTGAACGACCTGTCGCGCGGTGCACTGGTCGAGGACATCGTCTTCACCATCGCCCTCACTGCCCTGCAGGCAGCCAGCCAGAAGGCCTAACCGCCGCAGCCGGGAAAAAGCCCGCCCACGCCCTGCGTCGGCGGGCTTTTTTGCTGCTGTCCCAGATAGTTACAGATGCCCGCATAATCGCTACGCTTGGCCACTCGAATCAGCCGTATCGACGAGACAGCCATGCTCAGCTTCCTCCCCGCGCCGCTGCGCGGCGTGATTTCCGCCCTGTTCCTCGCGCTCAACACCCTGTTCTGGTGCTGGCCGCTGTTCGCCCTGGCGTTGCTCAAGCTGGTGCTGCCCTTCGCGCCGGTGCAGCGCCGCCTGCGCTTCGGCATGCACTGGATCGCCGAATCCTGGATGGCGGTGAACAGCTTCTGGATGGACCTGGCGCGGCGTATCGACTGGGACGTGCAGGGCCGCGAGCTGGTCGATATGCGCCATTCCTACCTGGTGACCAGCAACCACCAGAGCTGGGCCGACATCCTGGTGCTGCAGTACCAGCTCAGCCGGCGCATGCCGATCTTGAAGTTCTTCCTCAAGCAGGAGCTGATCTGGGTGCCGGTGATCGGCCTGTGCTGGTGGGCGCTGGAGTTTCCCTTCATGAAGCGCTTCAGCAAGGAATACCTGGCCAGGCATCCGGAAAAGCGCGGCGAGGACCTGGCCACCACCCGCCGGGCCTGCCAGCGCTACCGGACCAATCCGGTGTCGGTGTTCAACTTCCTCGAAGGCACGCGCTTCACCCCGGCCAAGCATGCCCAGCAGCAGTCGCCCTTCGCGCACCTGCTCAAGCCGCGCGCCGGCGGCATCGCCTTTGTCATCGATGCGATGGGCGAACAGCTCAGCGCGCTGATCAACGTGACCATCCACTACCCCGACGGCCGCCCGACGTTCTGGGACCTGCTGGCCGGACGCATCCGCCAGGTGGTGCTGCGCATCGAAGCGCAGCCCATCCCGGGCGAGTTCATCGGCCGCAGCTATGACCAGGACGAGGCCTACCGGCTGGCCTTCCAGCAGTGGGTCAACGGACTCTGGGAGGCCAAGGACGCCCAGCTGGCCGAGCTGCACCGGCAGTTCCCGCCGGCCTGAAGCCGGCTATTGCCGTTCCCATTCCAGGCGCCGGGGAAACGCACCGGCGCGCGCCGGATGCAGCCCCGGCGCGATCAGGAAGCCCTGCATCACGTCGCAGCCGTTGGCGATCAGCCAGTCGCGTTGCGCCTCGCTCTCGACGCCCTCGGCGATCACCTCCAGGCCGAGGTTGCGGCCCAGGTCGATGATAGTGCTGACCACCGCTGCATCGCGCGGCGAGTCGAGCATGTTGGCGATGAACAGCTGGTCGATCTTCAGGGTGTCCAGCTCGAAGTTGCGCAGATAGGCCAGTGACGAATAGCCGGTGCCAAAATCGTCGATGGCCACCCGCACGCCCAGCTGGCGCAGCTGCCGCAGCTTTTCGCCGCTCTGCTCGAGGTCCTGCATCAGCGTGCCTTCGGTGACTTCGATCTCCAGCTGACCGGGATTGAGCCCGTAGTCGTCGGCCAGCCGGCGCAGCTGGTCGAGCAGCCCGGCCCGGGCGAACTGCACGGGGCTGACGTTCAGGCTGAGGACCAGCTCGTCGTCGAACACCGGCTGCCACTCGCGGCGCTGGTTGAGCCCCTCGCGCAGCACCCATTCGCCGACCCGCTCGATCAGCCGGGTCTCCTCCAGCAGCGGGATGAACACCCCGGGGCTGATGGTCCCGGACTCGCCGCGCGGCCAGCGCAGCAGCGCCTCGAAGCCGCGCAGGCGACCGTCGGCGAGCATGATCTGCGGCTGGTAGACCAGCTCGAAGTCGTTGCGCTCGATGGCATTGCGCAGGTTCTCCTCCATGGTCAGGCGGGCATGGGCACGGCCGTTCATTTCGCTGGAGAAGAAGCGGTACTGGCGACGCCCGGCGCGCTTGGCCTCGTACATCGCCATGTCTGCCGAGCGCAGCAGCTCGTCGACGCTCTGCCCGCAATCGGGGAAATGGGCGATGCCGATGCTGGCCCCCAGGGTGACCTCGGTGCCTTCGACGGTATGCCGCACCGAGATCAGGTCGATGAGTTTTTCCGCGACCCGGGCGGCGTCCTCGGGATGGTCGAGCGAGTCCAGCAGCGCGGTGAACTCGTCGCCGCCCATGCGCGCGATGATGTCGTAGGGGCGCATGCAGGCTTCCAGCATGCCCGCGACCCGGCAGAGGATCTCGTCGCCGGCGTCGTGGCCGAGTGAGTCGTTGATGCGCTTGAAGCCGTCCAGGTCGATGTACAGCACGGCCATACGCTTGCCGTTGCGGTCGACCCGCGCCAGCGCCGACTCCAGCGCCTGGTGGAAGCCGCGGCGGTTGAGCAGGCCGGTCAGCGAGTCGGTGACCGCCTGGGTCTCGAGCTGCAGGTGCAGGTTGCGCACCACCGACATGTCCAGCGCGATGACCACCATCGAGCGCTGCTGGCGCGGCAGCGGCGAACAGGACAGCGCCACCGGCAGCTGGCCGCCGTCGGCCGTGTACAACTGCGCCTCGTGCAGCCGGTAGGTCGAGCCGGCGCGCCAGTGCTGGTAGAAGTCCGACTCGCGCCAGGGCATCTCCATCCGCGGCGCGGCCAGGTGCACGAGAAGCCGGGTGCCCTGCAGCGCCTCGACCCGCGAGCCGAGCATCTGCGCGATCGCCGGGTTGGCAAAGCTGATGATGCCGTCCTCGCCGACCACCAGGATGCCCTCGGCGGCGTTGTCCAGCACCGAGGCGTTGAACGCCCGCGCGCTGTCGAGCTGCTGCGACAGCAGCTGCAGGTCGCGGCGGTTGTGCTCGTGGGCCAGCAGGGTGTTGATCTTGTGCTTGAGCACCTGCGGATCGAACGGCTTGAGGACGAAGTCCACCGCACCGGTGGCGTAGCCACGCAGCACCGACTCGCGGGTATGGGCGATGGCCGAGACGAAGATGATCGGCGTGTAGCGCGTATGCGGATTGGCGCGCATCAGCCGCGCCACCTCGAAGCCGTCCATGCCCGGCATCTGCACGTCCAGCAGCACCAGCTCGACGTCCAGCTCGAGCAGCGCCTTGAGCGCCGCCTCGCCGGAATTGACCCCATGCACCTGCCAGTCGCCGTCGCCCAGCAGGGCCTCCATGGCGACCAGGTTGGCCTCGCGGTCGTCCACCACCAGCAAAGTGCGGCTGCGCGGTTGCGGCTTGAGCTGGTTCAGCGCCATGCCCGGCTCTCCACGAGGCAAGGCCCGCAGGCGTCGCGCCGGCAGCGGGCGCGCAGGGATTCCACGGGTCGCACCGGGCTACTCCTCCTCGTCTAGGCCCGGGCGCCCCAGCCCCAGGCAGCGTTCCAGCATCTGCGCCAGCGCAGCCGGGGCGACTGGCTTGGCCAGCCAGGCATCGGCGCCCAGGGCGCGCACGCGGGCGCGCTCGGCCTCGTCGTCACGCGCCAGCAGGGCGACAATCGGCACCTGGCAACCCAGCTCGTCCTTCAGCCGCCGCGGCAGCCGCGCCGCCTCGCCATCGGCCTGGCTCATGTCGACCATCACCAGGTCGAAGGCGCCGACCTCGAAGCGCTGCTGCGCCTCACCGGCGTCGGTGGCCGCCTCGACCTGCAAGCCCAGGGCGTCCAGTTCGCCGGTCAGCGCGTAAAGCAGGCGCACATCGTCATCCACCAGCAACACCTGCTGCCCGAGCGCGATGCCCCGCTCGGCGGAGCTGGCCAGCAGCTCCTGGTGGCTGAGCGGGCGCAGCACCTCGCCCAGTTGCGCGAAGACTTCATCGTTGGACAGCAAGGTGACGGAAAAGCGCTGCAGGCGTTGCAGCTGCGCCGGGTCCGGATCCTTTTCGCTGAGCATCACTACTTTCACCTCGTTCAGGGGACGTAGGCGCTCCAGCGCCTCGAGCAGGTCGCAGCCCATGGCATCGGGCAGCCGGAAATCGATGATCAGCACGCCGAACGCGCGCTCGGCGAAAGCCAGTCGTGCCGCCTCGCTGGAGCCGGTCGCGCTGACGCTGTAGCCGAGCCGCTCGAGATGGTCGCGCAGGCGCGCACGCTGCTGCGGCTCGCCCTCGACCAGCAGCAGCCGCAGCGGATTGCTCTCGCGCCGACCGAGTTCGATGAACAGCCGCTCCAGCAGCGATTGCGAGATCGGCTTGAGCAGGTAGCGGCCGTTGTCGTCGTGCCAGTCGCCGGGTTGCGGCACGCAGGACATGATCACCACCGGCGTGCGCAGGTGACGCTCGTCGCTGCGCAGCTGGCGATAGACTTCCCAGCCGCTGATGTCGGGCAGCAGGATATCCAGCATCACCGCGGCGAAACGGCCGTGGCGCAGCGCCTCGACGCCTTGTTCGCCATCGTTGCAGACCAGCGCGGTGAAGCCGTGGGTGTGCGCCACCTCGGCGACCACCGAGGCGAATTCGGAATCGTCCTCGATGATCAGCACCCCGGGGGCGACGCCGTCCTGGCGCGAGATCAGCGGCGCGCGCTCCGGCCGGGCGGCGCCACCGGCCTGGCGTGGCAGCGGGAACTCGACGGTGAAGCAGGAGCCCTTGCCCGGCTCGCTGGCCACGCCGACGCGCCCACCGAGCACCTCGGCCAGCTGGCGGGTGATCGCCAGGCCCAGGCCGGCGCCACCGTACTGCCGGCTGATCGAGCCATCGATCTGCTGGAAGGCCTGGAAGATGCGCTCCTGCTCGTCGGCGGCGATGCCGATGCCGGTGTCGCGCACGAGCAACTGCAGCACGGCGCAGTCCTGCCCGGTGGCGCCGTCCTTGCAGCGGATGCTGACCTCGACCCGGCCCTGCTCGGTGAACTTCAGGGCATTGGTCACCAGGTTGCGCAGGATCTGCTGCAGGCGGATCCGGTCGCTGTCCAGGCTGGCCGGGGTGCCCGGCTCCAGCCGCGTGACCAGTGCCAGGCCCTTCTGCTCGGCCATCGGCCCGAGGGTGGCCTGCACCTCGTCGAGCAGCTCGTGCAGGTCGACCGGCTCGAGGCTGAGCTGCATGTGGCCGGACTCGATACGCGCCAGGTCGAGCACGTCATTGATCATCTGCAGCAGGTCGTGGCCGGCGCGATGCATGATGTCGGCGTGGCGCACCTGCTTTTCGCTGAGGTTGCCCTGGGCGTTCTGCCGCAGCTGGTCGCTGAGGATGAGGATGCTGTTGAGCGGCGTGCGCAGCTCATGGGACATGTTGGCGAGGAACTCGGACTTGTAGCGATTGGCCACCGCCAGCTGGTCGGCCTGGTCGCGCAGGCGGCGCTCGGCCGCCTTGCGATGGCTGATGTCGATGATCACCGCCTGCACCAGCACCTCGTCGCCGCTGCGCAGCGGCGACAGGCCGATCTCCACCGGCAGCAGGCTGCCGTCGCGGTGCCGCCCGAACAGCTCGCGGTTGCTGCCCATGCGGCGCGGCTCGGGATGCTCGGTGAAGGCCTGGCGCAGCCCGCGATGCGCCTCGCGGGTGGCCTCGGGCAGGAGGATTTCCAGCGGCTGGCCGAGCAGCTCCTGGCGGTTGTAGCCGAACAGCAGCTCGGTCTGGCGGTTGACCATGACGATGATGCCGTGGCTGTCGACCAGCACGAAGGCGTTCGGCGAGGCCTCGACGACGTTGCGAAAGCGCTCCTCGTCGCGCTTGCGCGCCTGCAGGTCGACCAGGTTGACCACGTAGTACAAGGCTTCGTCGTGCTTGAAACTGGTCTGGCTGAGGGCAACCGGGATCGGCTGGCCGTCCTCGCGCAGCGCCTGGGTTTCCTGCTGGCTGGCAGTGACGCGCAGCGACAGCGAATCGCTGCTCAGCAGCTCGGGCAGGTAGCGACTGACCCGCTCGCCGGCGAGCAGCGCCGTGCTGCTGCCCAGCAGGCTGGCCGCGCTCGGGTTGGCCAGTTCGATGCGCCCGCTGGCGTTGCACAGCAGGGTGGCCACCGGCAGTTGCTCGATCAGCTGGCGGAAGCGTGCCTCACGCTCGCGCGACAGCAGGCTGGCGGCCTGGCTCTGCTGCAGCGCGCGCTCGCGCAGGTAGAGGTAGCCGCCGACCAGCAGCGAGAAGAGGAACGCCGCCGCCAGGGTCGGCAGCAGGTTGAAGCCGGGCGAGCTGCGCCGGGCCGCCGCCTCGTACTGCCAGGTGCTGGCCAACTTCAGCTGCCAGCTGCGGCCATACATGTGGATGTTGCGGGTGCGCTGGAAGCGCGCCTCGGGATTGATGGTGTCGCGGCCGGCGAGCAGCGGCACGCCGGGATTGCCGGCATCGAACAGCTGCAGCTGCAGTGAGTCGCTGCGCGAGCCGAGGATGCCCTGCATCAGGTCGGTCAGCCGGAATGCCGCGTGCATGGTGCCGAAGAAGGCACGGCGGCGCTCCGCCTCGGTGGTCACCGGCGCGCTGGACGCATACAGCGGAAAATATAGCAGCACGCCGTTCTGCACGTCCTGCTCGATCTCCTGCTTGAGCCGCAGCGGGCCGGTCAGCACCGGATTGCCGCTGTCGCGCGCGGCGACGATGGCCTCGCGCCGGGTCGCCTCGCTGAACATGTCGAAGCCGACCACCCGGCGGTTGCGCCAGTCCATCGGGTGCAGGTATTCGGCGATCAGGTACTCGTCGCGCAGCCCCGGCGGATAGAAGCGGAACTGCTCGCGGCCCGCGTCGCGGATCTCCTCGATCAGGGTGCCGATCGATGCCCGGGTGGCATAGCGCGACAGGGAGATGGCCTGGATGCCGGGATAGTAATCCTGCAGCTGCAACTGGTCGGCCGCGCGCACCCACTCCTCGCCATTGAGCTGCTGGCTGCCGGCATGCAGCCCGGCCATGCCCCGCAGGACCATCTCGTAGGCGCGCATGCGCGCACGCAGCGACTGTTCGATGTCATCCACGGCAAGGGTGAAGCGCTGCTCCTGCTCGATCCGGGTGCGGCTTTCCTGGACGTGCCACTGCCAGCCGATCCATCCGCCCAGCCCCGCCATCAGCGCCAGCGTCACGAGGAATGGCAGCCAAGGCCTGCGGGAATGGAAAGCGGGACGATCTTCCATTCGACCTCCTCTGCGCCACCACTGGCGTGCTTCAACCGATTGAGAGTCGCAGCGGGGGAAGAAGGTTCCGTAGGGAATCGATAAAGGAAATTTTTGACGCCTGGTTCACGGCACAGGCGAGGCCGGGCGGCCTCGCCTGGCTATGGGCGATCAGAGCGGACGCAGGTTGATTTCCACGCGGCGGTTCTGTGCGCGGCCGGCGGTGGTGTCGTTGCTGGCGATCGGCTGGTTCGGGCCGACGCCGAATGCGGAGATGCGCGAGGCCTCCACGCCGTTGGCCACCAGGTAGGAGGCGACGCTCTGTGCGCGACGGTTGGACAGGTCCTGGTTCAGCTGCAGCGAGCCGGTGCTGTCGGTGTGGCCGACGATCTCGACGCCGTTCTTGTTGAACTCCTTGAACACCTGCACCAGCGAATTGAGGGTCGGGTAGAAGTTGCTGGAGATGTCCGCCGAGTTGCTGGCGAAGGTGATGTTGCCCGGCATGATCAGGGTCAGGTTGTCGCCGTTGCGCTGTACCTGCACGCCGGTGCCCTGCAGGGTCTGGCGCAGCTTGGCTTCCTGGGTGTCGACGTAGTAGCCGTAGCCGCCGCCGGCGGCGCCACCGACCGCGGCGCCGATCAGCGCGCCCTTGGTGCGGTCCTTGCTGCTCGAGGTCGCAGCACCGATCACCGCCCCGGTGACCGCGCCGATGCCGCCGTAGACGCCGGCCTTGCCGGCTTCGCGCTCACCGGTGTAGGGGTTGGTGGTACAACCGGCCAGCAGCGCGACGCCCACTGCCATGGCGGAAAGCTTGCTCAGGGTTTTCATAACGCGTTCCTTTGTCCAACGAGGGTCAGACCGCCTGCTCTCAGCGCGACGGCCATGCCAGAGCTTAACATCCGCCGCGGCCGCGAGCCGGGCAGCAGCACACGATACATCGCTGTCCGGTCAGCCGGCCGGCCGGCTGCGGCGCAGCGGCAACAGGGCCACGGCGACGCCACCGAGCACCACCGCCGAGGTCAGCACCAGGCGCAGCGACAAGGGCTCGCCCAGCAACATGACGCCGCCCAGCGAGGCGATGATGGGCACGCCCAGCTGCAGCGTGGCCGCCTGCTGGGCGCTGATCCGCTTGACCACCCCGTACCAGACCACGTAGCCCGCACCCGAGGCCAGCATGCCCGAGGCCAGCGCATAGAGCAGCCCGGCGGTGCTCAGCCGCGCTCCGCTGCCGAGCAGGATGAACAGCCCCAGCGGCACGACGAACACCAGGCTCCGGAGGAAATTGCCGCCGGTATCGGCGACCGGGTTGGCCGAGCCCTTGCCGATCAGCGAATAGACGCCCCAGGCCACCCCGGATACCAGCATGACCAGCGCGCTGGCCAGCGAGGGGCTACCGGCGCCAGGCAGCAGCAGCGCGACCAGGCCGGCAAAGGCCACCAGCATGCCGAGCAGGACCCGGGGCTCGAAGCGCTCGCCCCGCAGCCGGGCCAGGGCGAACATGCTGATCTGCACCGCGCCGAACAGGATCAGCGCGCCGACCCCGGCGCCCAGTTCGACGTAGGCGATGGAGAACAGATAGGCGTAGAGGAACAGCGCCAGCCCGCCCTGCCAGCTGCCGCCTGGCGCCTGGCGCGGCCGGCGCCTGGCGAGCAGGAGCAGCAGGAAACCGGCGCCACTGAGCAGCCGCAGCGCGGTGAACGATCCGGCATCGCTATCGCCGCCGATCAGCGCCAGGCGGCAGAAGATCGAGTTAGCGGCGAACGCCAGCAGGCTGAACAGCGCCGGCCAGACCCAGCCCGCGCGCCCCGGTGCCACCCCATCATGTTCGCGTGTCATGCCTCATCCCTTGCAAGCGCGGCCAGGCTGCGCCGCCCCGGCCTGCCGCGCGGGGCGCCGATGCGCAGAATCGCGCCTATCTTGCCTGCGAGTCGCCCCGCCCCTGCAACGTCCTTTCGTCTACAGCACACCGCCCTGCATGACCGCTGAGCCGACGCCGCGCTGCCGCCAGGGTCACAGCGACGAAACCTGCGCCCCGCCCTGCTCCATCCAGCCGGCGATGTCGGCGCGGATGCGCTTCTTGTCCAGCTTGCCGACGCTGGTCTTGGGAATCTCGGCCACCAGCGCGACCTGCTGCGGCACCGCCCACTTGTTGATCAGCCCCTCGGCCACCGCCGGTTCGAGGAACTGCTGCACGCCGCGGGCATCGAGACGCTCGCCGTCGCGCAGCACCAGCAGGGCGAACGGCCGCTCGCCCCAGCACTCGTCGGGCACGCCGACCACCGCGACCTCGCGCACCGCCGGGTGGCGGCTGATCAGCCCTTCCAGGGCCAGGGAGGAAATCCATTCGCCACCGGTCTTGATCACATCCTTGATGCGGTCGCGGATGTCGATGTTGCTCATCTCGTCGAGGGTGGCGACATCGCCGGTGTGCAGCCAGCCGCCAGCCCAGAGCTCCTCGCTCTTCTGCGCTTCGTTGTAGTAGCCCTGGGTGAGCCAGGGCGCGCGCAGCACCAGCTCGCCCTGGGACTGCCCGTCGGCCGGCAGGAAGCTGCCGTCCGGCGCCTGGATCGCCGCCTCGACCAACACCACCGGCACCCCGGCCTTGAGCTGGTAGGCGATGCGCGCCTCCTCGTCGGCGGCGAGCAGCTCGTCGTTGATATGCGCGCCGGAAATCAGCGGACAGGTCTCGGACATGCCGTAGGCAGCGAGCAGGTTCATGCCGCGCGCGCGGGCCAGGTCATAGAGCCCGCGGGTCAGCGCGCTGCCGCCGATGGTGATCTTCCAGCCCTTGAAGTCGGTGCCCTGCGCGCCCTTGGCATTGAGCAGCATCTGCACGATGGTCGGCACGCAGTGCGAGAAGGTGACGCCCTCGCGGCGCCACAGTTCGATCAGCAGTTCCGGGTCGTAGCGCCCCGGGTAGACCTGCTTGAGCCCCAGCAGCGTGGCCACGTACGGCAGCCCCCAGGCATGCACGTGGAACATCGGCGTGATCGGCATGTAGACATCATCCGAGCCCATCAGCCGCGGATTCTCGCGGCAGCCGACGGTCACCGCCGCGGCCAGGGTGTGCAGCACCAGCTGGCGGTGGGTGAAGTAGACGCCCTTGGGGTTGCCGGTGGTGCCGGTGGTGTAGAAGGTGGTGGCGACCGAGTCCTCGTCGAAGTCGGGGAAGTCGTAGCTCGGCGCGGCGGCGGCCAGCAGGCTCTCGTACTCACCCACGCAGTCCGGCAGCTCGGCCGGGCTGGCCCCGTCGTCGCTGAGCAGTAGGGTCTTCTCGACCGTCGCCAGTTGCCCGGCAATCGCCTGGTAGAGCGGCACGAACTCGCTGTTGACCAGCACGAAGCGGTCCTCGGCGTGGTTCATGGTGTAGAGGATCTGCTCCGGCGACAGGCGCACGTTGATGGTGTGCACCACCGCGCCGATCATCGGGATGGCGAACATGCATTCCAGGTAGCGATGGCTGTCCCAGTCCATCACCGCCACCGTGTCGCCGGCCTTGACCCCGGCGGCGCTCAGCACGTTGGCCAGCCGCGCGACGCGCTGGGTGAGGGTGCGGTAGTCGAAGCGCAGCCGGTCGCGGTAGACGATCTCGCGGCTGCGCTCGTAACGCACCCCCGACAGCAGCAGGCGCTTGATCAGCAGGGGGTACGGGTAGGCATTGGCGGCGGGCTTGATCACGCGGGTCTGCAGCATGGGTGGCTTCCTGTTTCTTGTTGGAGTTGTCAGGCCACTCTAGAACGGACGACACGCGGACAGACCGGCGGATTATTTCCGGATGCGTCGGCCGCGCTAGCCGATCTCGCTCATGGCCAGGCGTGCGCCGAGGCCGATCAGCACGGCGCCGGTCATGCGGTCGAACCAGTGCCCCATGCGGGCAAAGCCGGCGCGCACGCGGTCGCGGCTGAACAGCCAGGCCACCAGGCAGAACCAGAGCGTCGTGGCGCAGGCCAGATATAGCCCGTATCCGGCCTGCACCGCCAGCGGCGTATCGTGGCTGATCACCACCGTGAATAACGACAGGAAGAACAGCGTCGCCTTGGGATTCAGGCCGTTGGTGACGAAGCCGACGGTGAACGCCTGGCGTGCACGCCGCGTCGCCACCGGTGCTGCCGTCGCGCTTGCCGCAGGCGCCAGCTGGGGTCGGGCGCGCAATGCCTTCCAGCCGAGATAGACCAGGTAGCCGGCGGCCAGCCATTTGAAGAGGTTGAACAGCACGATCGACTGCGAGACGATCAGGCCGATGCCCAGCAGCGAGTAGGCGACGTGCACGAAGATGCCGCAGCCGATGCCCAGGGCGGTCCAGAGGCCGGCCCGCTGGCCCTGGCTGACGCTCTCGCGCACCACCACCGCGAAATCCGGACCCGGGCTGGCCACCGCCAGCAGATGCACCAGGGCCACGGTCAGAAACTCCATCCAGTACACGATCACCTCCGCTAAACAGAACGTCCGGGGATTGTCTCGCCACCCCGCCTCAGCCGAACAGGTACAGTTGATGACCAAACGCGCCGTCTTTCTCGATCTCGCCCCGCTTGACCAGGGCGACCTGGACTTCACCGCCCTGCACGACGCCTTCGACACGCTCGAATGCCATGTGCAGACCGCCCCAGAGGACATCGTCGAGCGCCTGCGCGGCGCCCAGGTGGCGCTGGTCAACAAGATCGCGCTGGGCGAGGACACCCTCGCCGCCTGCCCCGAACTGAAGCTGATTCTGGTCGCCGCCACCGGCGTCAACAACATCGACCTGGCCGCCGCCCGTCGCCTGGGCATCACCGTCTGCAACTGCCAGGCCTACGGCACACCGACCGTCGCCCAGCACACCCTCGCCCTGCTGCTGGCGCTGGCGACGCGCCTGCCGGACTACCAGGCGGCGGTGGCCCGTGGCCGCTGGCAGCAGAGCGGCCAGTTCTGCCTGCTCGATTTCCCGATCGTCGAACTGGCCGGCAAGAAGCTCGGCCTGCTCGGCCAGGGCGAACTGGGCAGCGCCGTGGCGCGCCTGGCCGAAGCCTTCGGCATGCAGGTGCTGGTCGGCAACCTGCCGGGCCGCCCGCAGCGCCCCGGCCGGCTGGACCTCGACGACCTGCTGGGCGAAGTCGACGCGCTGACGCTGCATTGCCCGCTCACCGAACAGACCCGCAACCTGATCGGCGCCCGCGAACTCGGCCTGATGAAGCCCGGCGCCTTCCTGATCAACGCGGCGCGCGGCGGGCTGGTCGACGAGCAGGCGCTGGCCGATGCGCTGCGCCGCGGCCACCTGGGCGGCGCGGCGACCGACGTGCTGACCAGCGAGCCGCCGCGCGACGACAACCCGCTGCTGGCCGCCGACGTGCCACGCCTGATCGTCACCCCGCACAGCGCCTGGGGCAGCCGCGAGGCGCGCCAGCGCATCGTCGCCCAGCTGGCCGAGAACGCCCAGGCCTTCTTCGCCGGCACACCGCTGCGCCAGGTCGGCTGACTGTCTGGGCGCGCGCCGGGCTGCTAAGCTGCGCGGCTTTTGCGGGAGGCACCATGGACCCTCGAAGCGAAGTTCTGCTGCGCCAGGCCGAGCTGTTCGCCGGCCGGCTGCTGCTGGCCGGCCTGCCGGGTGACGACCTGCCCGCGCACCTGCCCCAGGCCCACGGCTGGTGCTGGCACGCCGGCGACCAGCAGCGCCTCGAGGCACGCTTTCCCGGTCGCAGCCACTTCGGCATCGAGATGCCGGCCGGCGACTTCGAGGCCGCCGTGCTGTTCCTGCCCAAGTCGCGCGAGCTGGCCGACTACCTGCTGCAGGCCCTCGCCGCCCGCCTCGGCGACCGGCTGCTCTACGTGGTCGGCGAGAAGCGCGGCGGCATCGAGCGTGCCGGCAGGCAACTGGCCGCCTTCGGCCGCGCGCGCAAGCTCGACAACGCCCGGCACTGCCAGCTCTGGCAGGTCGAGGTAACGCAGCCGCCGGCCGCGACACAGCCCGGCGACTTCGCCCGGCATTACCGCCTGGAACTGGCCGACGGGCCGCTGGAGGTGGTCAGCCTGCCGGGGGTGTTCAGCCACGGCCGCCTGGATCGCGGCAGCGCCCTGCTGCTCGAGCACCTGGACGACCTGCCGACGGGCCGCGTGCTGGATTTCGGCTGCGGTGCCGGGGTAATCGGCGCGGCGCTCAAGCGGCGCTACCCGGACAGCCAGCTGGTGCTGCTGGACGTCGATGCCTTCGCCGTGCAGAGCAGCCGCCTGACCCTGGCCGCCAACGACCTGCAGGCCGAGGTGATCGCCGGCGACGGGATCGATGCGGCGCCCTTCGAGCTGGACGCCATCGTCAGCAACCCGCCGTTCCACCAGGGCGTGCACACCAGCTACGCAGCCAGCGAGGCTTTGCTCGAGCGCGCCGGGGCGCATCTGCGTGGCGCCGGCGAGCTACGCCTGGTGGCCAATGCCTTCCTGCGCTACCCGCCGCTGATCGAGGCGCACCTGGGGCCGTGCCGGCAGCTGGCCGAGGCCGACGGCTTTCGCATCTACCAGGCACGCAAGGGCTGAAGCCGGCGCCACGCAACGGCCTGGCGGTTGCACCGCGGCGAGCAAACGGGCAAACTCGCCGCCGTCCTCTGGGGGAGTAGTCTCAGGCGCGCCCCGGCCCGCCTGGCATGCGTCAACACACTTGGTCCGCAGACCATGGCGCATGCGACGAACCGCGCACCAGCGCGCCGTCTGACAAGACCCATGGCATGTACTCCTGACCCGGGCGGGCAGGCTGTGCATGCCATGGTGATCATGTCGGCCCGCCCTCAAGGAAGTCCCTTTGGAAGCACTCGCAGTCCCCACGTTCATCGTTGCCCTGGCCGAGATCGGCGACAAGACCCAGCTGCTCGCGCTGCTGCTGGCCGCCCGCTACCGCCGGCCCTGGCCGATCATCTGGGGTATCGTCGTCGCCACCCTGGCCAACCATGCCGCCGCCGGCCTGCTCGGCAACATCGTTTCCGACCTGCTTTCGCCGGTGATGCTGCGCTGGATCCTCGCCCTGAGCTTTGCCCTGGTCGCGCTCTGGACGCTCATCCCGGACAAGCTCGACGACGACGACACCCGCCTCGGTCGCGCCTACGGCCCCTTCCTCGCCACGCTGATCGCCTTCTTCATCGCCGAGATGGGCGACAAGACCCAGGTCGCCACCGTGATGCTCGCCGCGCAGTACCCGCAGTTGGTGCTGGTGGTGATCGGCACGACCCTCGGCATGCTGATCGCCAACGTGCCGGTGGTGCTGGCCAGCCACTTCGCCGCCGACCGCCTGCCACTGACACTGATCCGCCGGATCGCCGCGGCCGCCTTCGCCGCGCTGGCGGTGTACGCCGCCTACGAGGCGATCAGCCTGGGCGCCATCGCTCCAAGCTGATACGCAGCGCAAGTCCGCCGCCGGAACCAACTGGTAGAGTGCTCCCCGCAGTGCCTACCAGCGTTCCGAGGAGATCAGGCTGCATGTCGGCGGATGGACGCAAGAAACGAGTCTGTACCCATATCGATCTGAGCTGGAACAAGGGCCGCCTGGCACTCTCCGAGCAGTTGCAGAGTCGCTATTTCAGCTACAAGAGTTCGGTGGTCGGCCAGCCGCTCAATGCGGCCGGCTTCGCCGAGCTGGTGCGCCAGGTCCGCACGGCGATGCCGGACCTGGAGGTGGTGGTCGACGAGTGCCTGTGCGAAGGCCACCGGGTGGTCAGCACCTGCACCGTGATGGGTACCCTGACCCGCCCGCTGCTCGGCTGCCCCGCCACCGACAAGATCCTGGCCGTGGCCGCCATTTCCCTGTGGACCTTCAACTCGGCCGGCGAGATCGAAGAGGTGAGCACCCTGCTCGACCTTGAGAACGCGCGCCTGCAGCTGGGCCTGCACAGCGCTCTGGGCGACGGCCTGTCGACGCTCTGAGCGCGGCAGGCCGGCACCTTCAGCGGCGCGTCTGTTCGTAGAGCGGCATCACCTTGGGCACCGTGTTGCGCAGCGATTCGATGCGGCTGCCGGACGAGGGGTGCGTGCTCATGAATTCCGGCGGCGCCGAGCCGCCGGCCGCCGACATCTTCTGCCACAGGCTGATCGCGGCGTTGGGGTTGTAGCCGGCCCGTGCGGCCAGTTCCAGCCCGATCAGGTCTGCCTCGTTCTCGTTGGAGCGGCTGTTGGGCAGCGTCATCAGGTATTCCACGCCCATGTTGGCCAGCTGCAGGCTGCCGGCGCCGACCCCGAAGGCCGAGCCCAGCTGCGTCGCCATCTGCACGCCATAGGCCTTGGACATCGCCTCGCGGCCGTGCTCGCGCAGCGCGTGGGCGATCTCGTGGCCCATCACCGCGGCGATCTCGTCATCGGTCAGCTTCAGTTTTTCCACCAGGCCGGTGTAGAACATGATCTTGCCGCCCGGCCCGCAGTTGGCGTTCAGCTCGTCGTTGTCGATCACCGCGACTTCCCAGTCCCACTGCGCCGCGTCCGGGCGGAACACGCCGACCTGGGCGATCAGCCGGCGGGCGATGCCGTCGATTCGCTTGCTGATCGGGCTGCTCTTCTCCAGCACGCCCTTGCTCGAGGCTTCGCTGAGCTTCTGCTGGTAGGACTGCGCGTACATCTGGTTGACCTGCTCGGTCGACAGCATGCTGAACATGTACTGCTTGCGCTCGACACCGACGGCGCCGCCGCTGGTGGTATCGACCGCCTGGCAGCCGGCCAGCGCGACCGCGAGGGACAGGGAGAGGATTCTGAGCTTGGGCATGACGGGCACTCCGGAAGATCCGCCCGTATCCTAGGTCCGTCGCCGGTTCGTCACAAGCGGCGCGGGCGCCAGGCGCCGCTCAGTTGGCCGGCGTCAGGCACTGCGGCGCATCCAGCGCCGGGTCGTTGACGAAGGTGGCCAGCGGCCGCTCCCTGAGGGCCGGCCGGGGCTCGGCGAGCAGCTCGTGCAGGCGCTCGGCCGGCGTGTCCGCCGCGAGCCAGGCCTTGCACGCCTCGCCGCGCAGGATCAGCGGCCGGCGCTGGTCGGCGGCCGGCACGGTGAGCAGCGCGACACTCAGGTATTCGTGACCCTGCACCGGGTAGGCCTCCCAGATCGCCGCGAAGTAGGCCAGCGAATCCTCGGTGGTCATCCAGTAGGGCCGCTTGCGTACACGCCCGCGCCATTCGTAGAAGCCGTTGGCCGGCAGCAGGCCGCGCCGCTGCCCGAAGGCCTCGCGGAACATCGGCTGCTCGGCGACGGTCTCCACCCGCGCCTGCGCCGGCGTGCGGGTGAAGTCGGTGAGCCAGGCCGGCGTCAGCCCCCAGCGGGCGCGGTCGAGCCGTGCCTGGCCGGCGTCGCTGCGCAGCAGCAGCACCTGCGCACCGGGCGCCAGGCTCCAGTGCGGCAGCTGGTCCGGGGGAAAGCCGGGCAGCGCGGAAAACTCCGCGCTCCAGCGAAACAGGGCAAAGCGGCCACACATACGGGACTCGTCAACAGATCAGCTCACCGGGATAGCTGTCCGGTTCGTCGCCGGACAGCGGTACCGCGCCATTGTACGCAGCGATCAGCTGGCGCGCGCGCTCGGCCTGGGCATCTTCCACCAGCAGGCCGAGCAGCCCCAGCGCGGGCAACTCGCCCATGGCACCGAGCAGGTGCCCGCCGGCGATGAACGCCTCGATGCCCTCGGCCTCCAGCATGCCCAGCAGCATCTGCGCCTCGAGCAGGTCGCTGGGCTCGTAGACTCGCTGCATCAGTCCTCCTCGCGTCGCACCGCCAGTTGCCACTGGCTGCCGTCGGTCTCGAGCCAGAACACCACCGGCCGGCAGCAGACCGGGCAGTCTTCCTCGTACTGCTGGTTGCCGCCGCTCAGATCCAGCAGCGCCTCCACCGTTTCCCAACAGTACGGACATTGGTATTTCTGCACTTCCAGCATCGGCGCCTCCGCGTCACTTGTCGTTATAATCGCCGCCTTCGCGGCCGAGCCATCGGCGCGCGAGGGACCCTGGCGCCGCCGCGGGCGGATGCTGCGCTCGCCTGCCCGGTCCTGTTTCGTTATAGCGCGCGGCGTGGCGATGCGTCATGCCGGCGGCCCGTGCCCTCCATTACGAGAACATGATGGACGAATTCGAAGCCATCCGACCCTATGCCGACGCCGAAGTCCCGGGCGTCATGACCCGGCTGTTCGCCGATCGCGAATTCCTCGACGTGCTCGCGCACTTCCGCTTTCCGCGCCTGGCGGGGCCCATGGGCTGGCTGCTCAAGCCGCTGATCGGCAAGCGCCTGCACCGCGAGTTCGCCGGCATCGACTCGGTCGATGCGCTGCAGCACCGCATCGAGAACTATGTCGACCGTACCATCGAGCGGGCCACCGACGGGGTGACCTACTCGGGGCTCGATCGCCTGCAACCCGGCCGCGCCTGCCTGTACCTGGCCAACCACCGCGACATCGTCATGGACCCGGCCTTCGTCAACTACGCGGTCTACCACGCCGGCCTGCGCACACCGCGCATCGCCATCGGCGACAACCTGTTGCAGCGCCCGTTCGTCAGCGACCTGATGCGCCTGAACAAGAGCTTCATCGTGCGCCGCTCGATTACCGGCCGCCGCGAGAAGCTGGCCGCCTACCAGGTGCTCTCGGCCTACATCAACCACTCGATCCGCGAGGATGGCGAGTCGGTCTGGATCGCCCAGGCCGAAGGCCGGGCCAAGGACGGCGACGACCGCACCGACTCGGCGATCCTCAAGATGCTGCACATGAGCCGCAAGGACGAGCCGTTCGCCGAGGTGCTCGCCGCGCTGCGCCCCACCGCGGTCTCGATCAGCTACGAATACGACCCCTGCGACCAGGCCAAGGCCCGCGAGCTGTACATCCGCGCCACCACCGGCAGCTACACCAAGGCACCGGGCGAGGACGACGCCAGCATCGCCCTGGGCATCACCGGCTACAAGGGCCGCGTGCACCTGGCCTTCGGCACGCCGATGGAGCAGCTCCCGGCCGACGCCAAGGAACTGGCCGCCGAGCTCGACCGGCAGATCCTCGGCAGCTATCGCCTGTTCCCGGTGCACTACCTGGCCTACGCCATGTGGGACGAGCGCGACGAGCGCCTCGAGGTGCCCGCCGTCGAGCAGCTGTTCGAAGCCGCGGAAATCGAGCGGGCCAGGGCCGAGTGGGGGCGCCGGCTGGCCGCCTGCCCGAGCGTACAGCAGCCCTACCTGATCCAGCAGTACGCCAACCCGGTGCGCAACCAGTACCGGCTCAAGGCCGGGCTGCCGCTGTGAGCCCCGGCCGGCGCGTCACAGCAGCCGGCTGATCCAGGAGAACAGCAGCGCCGCGCCGAGCCCGGCGAAGCCGACCCGGTAGAAGGCCTGGTTGAGTTGCGCGGCGGGGTCGGCGACCACCGTCGACGCCAGCTCGCCAGCCTGGCGCGCCTTGGCCTGCATGACGCGCCAGCGGGTCGCCAGCAGCAGCCAGCCGCCGGTGAAGGCGCACAGCAGCGCCAGCAGGTTGAGCAGGGTGGCCAGGTCGGGAACCTGGGGGAAATGGGCCTGCAGCGACATCTTTACCTCCGCTTCAGGATAGGAATCGAAGCGCCCGCCACGCGGGCGAGCGGGAGTCTACTGGAGCGCGCCGCCGCCCGCGCGGCGTTTCCGACGGAGCGAAGGGTGAAAGCGCCATTCGCCACGCTGATGACGGACCCTCGCCGCCACGACCTTGACGCAGCGCACACCCGGGCGGCACCCTCGGCACACCTCGAAGCAGCGAGCTAGAGCGGCGCGACCGGACATCGGTTGGCCCTCATGAGCGCCGCCGAGGGCGCAAGGCGGCGCCGATCCCGGGCAGTCGCTCCAGCAGGCAGCGGAACAGCAGAGCCTGTGAATTTCCGCCACTCCAAGGAAACAACAACAATGACGAGCAAGCTATTCAGCATGGGGGCCATTTCACTCGCACTGTTCGCCGGCAGTGCACTGGCCGCGGTGGGCGAAGAACAGGCGGCCCGCCTGGGCAACGGCCTGACACCGGTCGGCGCCGAGCAGGCCGGCAACGCCGCCGGCACCATCCCGGCATGGACCGGCGGCCTGGCGCCAGACGCCGCCGCGGTGGACGCCAACGGCTTCGTCGGCGACCCCTTCCCCGGCGACCAGCCGAAGTTCACCATCACCGCGCAGAACTACGAGCAGTACAAGGCCAACCTGACCCCGGGTCAGATCGCCATGCTCAAGCGCTATCCGGACAGCTACCGCCTGCCGGTGTTCGAGACCCGCCGCAGCGCGGCGATGCCTGCGCACATCTACGAAGCCGCGGCGCGCAACGCGCGCACCACCAAGCTGGTGCGCGGCGGCAACGGTCTGGAGGGCTTCGACAGGGCCGTCGCCTTTCCCATCCCGCAGGATGGCCTGGAGGTGGTCTGGAACCACATCACCCGCTATCGCGGCGACTCGGCCCGCCGCGTGGTCGCCCAGGCCACGCCGCAGGTCAACGGCAGCTTCAGCCTGGTCAAGTTCGTCGACGAAGTGGTCTACACCAACAGCCTGACCGACTACGCACCGGAGAAGCACGGCAACGTGCTGTTCTACTTCAAGCAGCAGGTCACCGAACCCTCGCGCCTGGCCGGCAACGTGCTGTTGGTCCACGAGACCCTGGACCAGGTCAAGGAACCGCGCATGGCCTGGATCTACAACGCCGGCCAGCGCCGCGTGCGCCGCGCCCCGCAGGTCGCCTACGACGGCCCGGGTACCGCCGCAGACGGCCTGCGCACCTCGGACAACCTGGACATGTTCAACGGCGCGCCGGATCGCTACGACTGGAAGCTGGTCGGCAAGAAGGAGCTGTACATTCCGTACAATTCCTATCGCCTGGATTCGCCGCAGCACAAGTACGCCGACATCATCCAGCCCGGCCACATCAACCAGGACCTGACCCGCTACGAACTGCACCGCGTGTGGGAGGTGGAGGCGACGCTCAAGCAGGGTGAGCGCCACATCTACGCCAAGCGCCACTTCTTCATCGACGAGGACACCTGGCAGGCCGCGGTGATCGACCACTACGACGGCCGCGGCACGCTGTGGCGCGTGGCCGAGGCGCACAGCCAGTACATCTACAACGTGCAGGTCCCGCTGTACTCGATGGAGACGCTGTACGACCTGGTTTCCGGCCGCTACCTGGTGATGGGCATGAAGAACGAGGAGCGCAACCCCTACACCTACAACTACAAGGCCAACTCCAACCAGTACACGCCGACCGCACTGCGCAATTCCGGCGTGCGCTGAGCGTCGCCCGGAAACGATAAAGCCCGCCGGATGGCGGGCTTTTTCATGGGCGGCGAGCCGTCACTGCGCCAGCAGCTGGCCGATGCTCTGGTCGCGGAACACGCGGGTCAGCGCATCGCTCAGCACATCGCTCACCAGCTTGGTGTTGGTCTGCTCGTTGGGCGCCATGCCGAAGCGCTGGTTCAGCGAAGCACCGTAGCGGCCGTTGTAGCGGCGCCCGCCGTTCTGCACCTCGACCCGCAGGGTCGCGCCGATGTTGGCCTCGGTGACATACAGGCCTTCCTTGGGCGACTGGTACTTCAGCTCGGCCAGGGTCAGGGTCAGCTGCGGCGCGTTGTAGGCATTGGGCGAGGGGGTGAAGCCGAGCAGCCGCACCGCCGCCTCGGTCTGCGCCTGCAGCTTGGGCAGCACCTTGTTGGCGGGCACGATGATCGAGCTGGTTTCCGGGTACAGCCCACCGCGCGTGCCCAGCGCAGGCGAGGAGCGGCCGTCGACCACCCGCACCACCACCGGCTGGCCCTGGCCGACGGGGTTGATGGTGCCGGTGAGCTTGGGATCCGGATCGAGTTGCTGGGGGCTGAGCGCGCAGCCGGCCAGCGTCAGGGCACACAGGGTGAACAGGCCGAACACCAGGCGTTGCAGCATGCTGTCTTCTCCAGTTGGACGAGGAATGGGCGGCAGTATAACCATCGCCGCTGGCGCCCGACAGAGCGTGCCAGCGTCATACGATCGTCACCGGCGACTGGCATAACGCGCCCATCGAACCTGCGAGGCTGCGCCATGCCCCTGTCCCCTTTCCTGCCCCGCCGCCGGCCGCGTCGGCACTTCGCCCTGCTGGATGCGGCCGGTCGTTGCCGGATGCTGCTCAGCGCGCGCGAACATCCCGGCGAGGGCCAGTGGCACGAAGTGACCCACGCCCACCTCGGCTGGATCGGCCAGCCCTTGCCTGACGCCGCACGGATTCGCTGAAAGGCCGGACGAAAAAAAACCGCCTGGCACGCTGGTGCCAGGCGGTTCGTTCGTGGCGTCGGCGCCGGCTCGGTCAGCTGGCCAGGCCCAGGCGCTTGTCCGACAGGGCGCTGACCTCGCGGTAGGCCACCGCATCCTTCTTCAGGACGTCTTCGCGCGCCGGGAAGATCTCTTCCAGCTTGCGGCTCCAGCCTGCGGAACGGTACTGCTCGGGGAAGCAGCGCTCGAGCAGTTCGAGCATGATCGACACGGTCACCGAGGCACCCGGGGAGGCGCCGAGCAGCGCGGCGATGGAGCCATCCTTCGCTGCCACCAGCTCGGTACCGAACTGCAGGATGCCACCCTTGTTTGGGTCCTTCTTGATGATCTGCACGCGCTGCCCGGCGATCTCCAGGCGCCAGTCCTGGGCCTTGGCCTGGGGATAGAAGCCGCGCAGGGTGTTCAGGCGATCTTCCATGGACTGCATCACTTCCTTGATCAGGTAGCGGGTCAGGTCCATGTTGTCGCGCGCCACGGCGAGCATCGGGCCGATGTTGCCCGGACGCACCGACAGCGGCAGGTCGAGGAAGGAGCCGCGCTTGAGGAACTTGGTGGTGAAGCCGGCGTAGGGGCCGAACAGCAGCGAGGTCTTGCCGTCGACCACGCGGGTGTCGAGGTGCGGCACCGACATCGGCGGCGCGCCGACCGCAGCCAGGCTGTAGACCTTGGCCTGGTGCTGCTTGACGATTTCCGGGTTGTCGCAGCGCAGCCACTGGCCGCTGACCGGGAAGCCACCGAAACCCTTGCCCTCTTCGATGCCGGACATCTGCAGCAGCGGCAGGGCCGCGCCGCCGGCGCCGAGGAACACGAAGCCGGTCTGGACCTCGCGCGAGCTGCCGCTGCGGGTGTTCTTGATGTCGACCTTCCAGCCGCCGGCATTGCGCTCCAGGCCGGTGACCTTCTGGTTGTAGGAGACCGTTACGCCACCGAGCTTGCTCAGGTAGCCGAGCATCTGGTTGGTGACGGCGCCGAAGTTCACGTCGGTACCGTTGGCTGCGTAGGTGGCCGCCACCGGCTCCTGCGGATCGCGGCCGGGCATCATCAGCGGCATCCACTCGGCGAGGGTGGCACGGTCCTCGCTGTAGACCATGTCGGCGAAGGCGTGATGCTGGACGATCGCATCGAAGCGCTTCTTGAGGTAGGCGATGTCCTTGCTGCCGCGCACGAAGCTCAGGTGCGGCACGGCATTGATGAAGTCGCGGGGAGAACCGAAGCCTTCGCGGTCGGCGAGGTAGGCCCAGAACTGCTTGGACACCTCGAACTGGGTGTTGATGTGGACGGCCTTGGCGATGTCGATCGAGCCGTCCTTGCCAGCCGGGGTGTAGTTCAACTCGCAGAGTCCGGCATGACCGGTGCCGGCATTGTTCCACGGGTTGGAGCTTTCCACCGCTCCGGATTCCTGCAGCTCGACGATCTCCAGCCGCATGTTGGGGTCCAGTTCCTTGAGCAGTACCGCGAGGGTCACGCTCATGATGCCGGCCCCCACCAGCACCATGTCCACTGCTTCGCTATCGTGTTGCGTCATTAACGCGCTCTCCAGAATCACAGCATTAAACTGTCGCGACCACGGTGTGCAGCCACGTGAAACCCACCAGCCAGACGGTTGAAAACGGAGGTGCTTTCCATACCGCTGTTCGGGAACCCGTGCCCGAAAACAGGCGCATGCGTGCCTGCCAGCTGTCGGAAGGCCGGCTTTTGGCCACCTTCCATCGCGCGTCGTGCCGGAGCGGGGCCAAGCCCTGCGCTCGACGGCGCGCCTTCGCGCGAAAAACGATTGCGAACCTTTGCTACGCCACTGCCGCCCGGTTCACGGCCCGGCAGGCAACGGTCGCTGTGGTGCGGTGCTGCAGGAAGCGGATCAGCCGCGCGCGGCTTCGATCACCTCGACATAAGGCCGGGCATGACGCTGGTCGGCGATCAGATCGATGAAATCGTTGCCCTTGGCGTCACGCGCCGCGAGGTCATAGCCCGCCGCCACGAAGAACTCGACGAAGCGCTCGAAATCGTCGATTCGCAGGCCGCGGTAGGCCTTGATCAGCTTGTACAGCGAAGGGGGCGTATCGTCGGCCGGTTCCGGCGTCAGAAACAGCTTGATCGACTCGTCGGAAATCTCTTCGCCAATCACCTGCTTCTTGTCTTTACGCATCTCTTCTGCGCTCCACGGGATCTCACGGGGGCGGCAGTTTACTCCTCACGGCCGGTGCGCTCAACGCAAGTGGGCTGCTTGCGACCAAGGTCGTACACGGACGCCCCCAGACGAAGTAGGGTTAAGATCCATGAAAAAGCACTCCCGCACCGGCTGCCCCGCTGCGCACACGACAAGGAGCGTCCGGCATGAGACTTCCCCCCCTGTTCGCGGCTTTTCGCCAGTCGCTGCGCCTGGGTTACGGTGCCGAGGCCTTGCGCGGCGACCTCGCTGCCGGGCTGACGGTCGGCATCATCGCCATCCCGCTGGCCATGGCGCTGGCCATCGCGGTGGGCGTCGCGCCCCAGCACGGGCTCTACACGGTGCTGGTCGCCGCGCCGCTGATCGCCCTCACCGGCGGTTCGCGCTTCAACGTGTCCGGACCGACCGCCGCCTTCGTCGTCATCCTGCTGCCGATCACCCAGCAGTTCGGCCTCGGCGGGCTGTTGCTGTGCACCATGCTCGCCGGCGCGATCCTCATCGCCCTGGGGCTGCTGCGGGCCGGGCGGCTGATCGCCTTCATCCCCTACCCGGTCACCCTGGGCTTCACCGCCGGCATCGGCATCGTCATCGCCACCCTGCAGATCAAGGACCTGTTCGGCCTGGAGCTGGGTGCCCAGCCGCAGCACTACGTCGAACAGCTCTGGCTGCTGCTTCGCTCGCTGCCGCAGGCACGCGCGGGCGATGCGCTGGTTGCCGCGATCTGCCTGGCCGTGCTGATCCTCTGGCCACGCTGGGTGGCGAAGATCCCCGGTCACCTGGTGGCGCTGACCGTCGGTGCACTGGCGGGCCTCGCGCTGGAGGCCTTCGGCCTGCCGGTGGCCACGCTCGGCGAGCGCTTCAGCTACGAGCTCGACGGCCAGGTGCTGGCCGGCATCCCGCCGGTGCTGCCCGAGGCCGTGCTGCCCTGGCACCTGCCCGGTCCCGACGGCGCACCGCTGGCACTGTCCTACGACCTGTTTCGCCAGCTGCTCGGCCCGGCGTTCGCCATCGCCATGCTCGGCGCCATCGAGTCGCTGCTCTGCGCGGTGGTGGCCGACGGCATGACCGGCAGCAGCCACGAGCCCAACGGCGAGCTGATCGGCCAGGGCATCGGCAACCTGGTCGCGCCGCTGTTCGGTGGCATCACCGCCACCGCCGCCATCGCCCGCAGCGCGGCCAACGTGCGCGCCGGCGCCTTCTCGCCGCTGGCCGCGATCATCCATGCCGGGGTGGTGCTGCTGGCCATGCTCTGGCTGGCGCCACTGTTCAGCTACCTGCCGATGGCGGCGCTGGCGGCGCTGCTGGTGATGGTGGCCTGGAACATGAGCGAGGCGCCGCATGTGCTGCACGTGCTGCGCATCGCACCGCGCAGCGACGTGCTGGTGCTGTTGACCTGCCTGGTGCTGACCGTGCTGTTCGACATGGTGCTGGCGGTCGGCGTCGGGCTGCTGCTGGCGGCCGGCCTGTTCATCCGCCGCATGAGCGAGCTGACCGACACCACCGAACTGCCGCGCGCCCAGCGCGCCATCCTGCAGGACATGCCCGCCCACGTGGCGGCCTACGCGATCCGCGGCCCGCTGTTCTTCGGCGCCGCGGAGAAAGCGCTGAACGCGCTGCGCCGTTTCAACCCGGAGGTGCGGGTGGTGATCGTCGACATCAGCGGCGTGCCGATGCTCGACATGACCGCCCTCGCCGCGCTGGAGAACGTGCTGGTCGACTACCGCCGGCTCGGCGTGGTGCTGATCCTGAGCGGCAGCAGTGCGCCGGTGCGCCTGAAGCTGCGCCGCGCCGGCATCCATCAGCTGCCCGGCCACCTGCACCACGTGCGCGACCTGCGCCAGGCACGGGCCCTGGCCCTGCGCCTGCTGGCACCGGCGCAGGCCTGACCTGCCCCGGCGCAGCGCGGCTCAGGCGTAGTTCTGCAGGTTGGCCATCATTTCTCGCAGCGCCTCGAGGTTGTCGGCCGGATGCGCGGCGTTCTCGAAGTCACAGATGCGCTGCCAGTTGGCCGCCACGTCGTCGGCATCGAAGCCTGCGCGCGGATCGAAACCCACGCCCAGGCTGCGCTCCCAGCGCACCTTGCCCATCCAGCCGCCGCCGACCTCGAACAGACCGGCGCTGTCCTGGCACTGCTCGCTGGCCAGGTAGACCACCAGCGGGCTGACCAGCTCGGGCTTGAGCTGTTCGAAGACCTGCGGCGGGATCAGCCCCTCGGTCATCCGCGTGCCGCCGGTGGGGGCGATGGCGTTGACCAGGATGTTGCTCTTGCGTCCCTCCAGCGCCAGGGTCCGCGTCAGCCCGTACAGGCCGAGCTTGGCCATGGCGTAGTTCGACTGGCCGAAATTGCCGTAGATGCCCGAGGTCGAGGCGGTGAAGATGACCCGCCCGTAGCCCTGCTCGCGCATCAGCGGCCAGGCGGCGCGGGTGACCCGGTAGGCGCCCTCGACGTGGACGCGGTAGACCAGGTCCCAGTCGGCATCCTCCATCTTGTGGAAGGTCTTGTCGCGCAGGATGCCGGCGTTGTTCACCACCACGTCGACCCGGCCGAAGCTGTCGAGCGCCTGCTCGACGATCCGCGCGCCCTCGGTCACCGAGTCGTGGCTGGCCACCGCCGTGCCGCCGGCCTGGCGGATCTCCTCGACCACGCGGTCGGCGGCGCTGCTGCTGGCGCCTTCGCCCTGGGCAGTGCCGCCCAGGTCGTTGACCACCACCCGGGCACCGTGTCGGGCGAAGGCCAGGGCATGCGCCCGACCCAAGCCGCCGCCGGCCCCGGTCACGATGACCACCCTGTCCTCGAAGCGAATGGCTTGCGACATTGATGACTCCTCAACCTGCGATGAAAGTGCCAGGGAGTGTCGGCCCACCCCGCGCCGCCGGACAACAAGGCTGCCGGTGCTGAATGCCCCGGCATAACGGCGCGGGATGCCGCTCAGAAAATGAGCACCACACCGCAGGCCGCGCCGGCTGTGGCCGGGCGCGATTGTTCACGAGCTTATCCACAGATTCATCGACAGCTTCTGAGGATAACCGAATCCGGCAGGAGCGTCCGGCGTCGCCGACAGCCCCTAACGTCCCTCTCTAGCACGGGCCTCGGCGCATCGATCAGAAAACGCTCAGCGCGCTGCAAGCCACGGCCTGCCGGCGCTCGCAGCAACTGCCCAAACGTTATCCACAGAGCGATCCACGGTTTCACTGGATAAATGCGTCGACCCTATCGGCACCATGCAAGAAAGCAACGGGCACGTCTCGCTGCCCTGCTCTAGGCTTGCTTTCGTAGCCAACCGGAAAGGAGCAGCACCATGTTCAGCTACGCAATGTTCGAGCAGCTGCTGGCCGACTACGCGCTCGCCTTCGGCAGCTGACCGCCACGCCCTGGCCCCGGCACGCCAGGCAGGCTACCCTGCCCGGCCCCTTCACTTGCCGGAGCCTGCCATGGCCTTGAAGTCGATCTGCGTGTTCTGCGGCGCCAGCACGGGCGCCAATCCCCTCTACCGCGAGGCTGCCGCCGCCATGGGCCGGAGCCTCGCCGAACGCGGCATGACGCTGGTCTACGGCGGCGGAGCGGTCGGCCTGATGGGCGTGGTCGCCGACGCCGCCCTGGCCGCCGGCGGCCAGGTCATCGGCATCATCCCGCAGTCGCTCAAGGATGCCGAGATCGGCCATCCGGGCCTCACCCGGCTGGAGGTAGTCGACGGCATGCACGCACGCAAGGCCCGCATGGCCGAGCTGGCCGACGCCTTCGTCGCCCTGCCGGGCGGCCTGGGCACCCTGGAAGAGCTGTTCGAGGTCTGGACCTGGGGCCAGCTGGGCTACCACGCCAAACCGCTCGGGCTGCTGGATGTCGGCGGTTTCTATGCCGGGCTCGGGCAGTTCCTCGACCACCTGGTCGAGGAAGGTTTCGTCCGCGCGCAGTACCGCGAGATGCTCCAGCGCGAGGCCACGCCTGAGGCCCTGCTCGAGCGCCTCGAGGCGTGGCAGCCGAGCGTCGCGGCGAAGTGGAGCGCGCGCGCGCCGCGCTGACGCCGTTGTACGAAAAACGAGCGACGCGCTGCAGGCCGGGGCCGGCGCGGGCCCGGCCAGTCGATCCCGCGGTTATCCACAGCTCGGCCCACAAGAATGCTGGATAACTGCGCCGCGGCTGGACAAAAAACGTACGAAGCTCGAGAAGCCGCGCGGCGCGGGGCCCACAGCGGGTCTTCCCCGGGTTATGCACAGACTGAATAACAGCCACTGGGGATAACGAACTCCTCGCTCGCCATGCGCTCCATTGAGGTGAGCCCTGCCTATTGGAGACCTGCCATGAGCTGGCTGGCCCTGACCCTGGTGACCTTCGCCTGCTTCGCCCTGGTGTTCTGGGTCAAGCAGCGGCAGTCGCGCCATCCGGCCCTGCAGTTTCCCTATCGCCTGCGCACGCCGCTGCTGGATGCGCCCGATCGCGAGCTGTTCGCGACCCTGCAGGCGCTGCTGGCCGAGCGCTACCTTGTGCTGCCGGGCGTGCCGCTGTCGGAACTGGTCGAGATCACCGCCCTGCCCGGCCGGACGCCCTGGTACCAGGCGCGCAACCGCCTGCTCGGGCAGCATGTCGACTTCCTGCTGGTGCGCCGGCCGGAGTTCACACCGGTCGCCGCGATCCTGCTCGACGCCGAGCAGGACGCCTTTGTCGAAGCGCTGTTCGTAGCGCTCGGCCTCCCCCTGATCCGCCTCGAGCGCGAGCGGGCGCAGGCCTTCGGCCAGGTGCAGCAGGCGCTTGCCGACGCCGGCCTCCATTGATCGCAGCGACAGGACGATGCTGCCCCCGCGCGGTCGAACGGACGCTCGCCTGGCGAGCGCCCCCATCAACCTGCCGGAGAAAAACAATGTTCAAGCATTCATTGCTCGCCTGCGCCCTCGGCCTGGCGCTACCGGGCCTCGCCCAGGCACAAGCACAACCGCAGGCCTGCCAGCAGGTCACCGAGAAGGACATCGAGGCGCTCTTCGTGCGCTGGAACGATGACCTGCAGAGCGGTGACCCGCAGAAGGTCGTGGAGAACTATGCCGAGCAGTCGCTGCTGCTGCCGACCCTGTCCAACACCCCCAGGGAAACGGCGCAGGCCAAGGCCGACTACTTCCAGCATTTCCTCGCCGGCAAGCCGGACGGGGCGGTGGATTCGCGGATGATCCAGATCGACTGCAACACCGCCGTGGATGCCGGCCTCTACACCTTCAGCTTCGCCGATGGGCGCCGGGTGCAGGCACGCTACACCTTCACCTACAAGTGGTTTCCCAAGCAGGAGCAATGGCTGATCACCAGCCACCATTCCTCGGCCATGCCCGAGCCGCAGCAGGCGCAGCGCTAAAGGCCGCGCGGCCGATAGCACTGTCGCCGCCGGGCGTGGTAGGGGATACTGCGCCCGTTCCGTGCCGCTGCCGCCCTCTGCCGATGTCGTTCAAGTCCCGCCTGCTGCCCCTGATCGAGCTGGGTACCCGCCTGGTCAAGCGCTACCCCGGGCTGGTCGCGCTGTTCGGCTTCGGCTCGGGCGTCGCCAGCTTCCTGCTGGTCGAGCGCCAGGCCGGGCTGGCCAAATTCATCGCCCTGGTGATGCTGGTCAGCTGGACCTGGCTGGTGCTGGAGAACACCCTGCGGCGCCGGCTGCGCCGCTGGTTCGGCTGGTCGATCCCGCGCCCGCTGCTGCGCTATGCGACGCAGATGGTCCACCAGGAAAGCCTGTTCTTCATCATCCCCTTCTTCGTCGTGACCACCACCTGGAACAGCGGCCAGGCGCTGTTCACCGGCCTGCTCGGCCTGGCGGCGCTGGTCTCGCTGATCGACCCGCTGTACTACCGCTGGCTGGCGCCCCGGCGCTGGCTGTACCTGGGCTTTCACGCGCTGACGCTGTTCGCCGTGCTGCTCACCGCGCTGCCGATCATCCTGCACCTGAGCACCCCGCAGAGCTACCGCCTGGCACTCGCCGTGGCCGTGCTGCTGGCGCTGCCGAGCCTGCTCGAACTCTTCGCGCGCCGCGGCTGGCGCAATCTGCTGATGCTCGTCGTACTGGCGGTGGCGATCGCCGCACTCGGCTGGTTCGGCCGGACCTGGGTACCGCCGGCGACCCTCTGGCTCACCGAGGTCGCGGTGACCACCAGCCTGGACAACAGTCGCCGCGAGCCCGGCCAGCGCGTGCGTCGCCTGAGCGGCGCCGAACTGCGCAACAGCGGCCTGTATGCCTACACCGCGATCAATGCGCCGCGCGGCCTGAAGGAGCGCATCTACCACGAGTGGCTGCACGAGGGGCGCCAGGTGGACCGCATCGCCCTGGAGATCAGTGGCGGCCGCCAGGCCGGTTATCGCGCCTGGAGCCACAAGCGCAATTTCCCCGCCGAGGTCGGCGGCAAATGGCGGGTGCGGGTGGTCACCGAAGCCGGGCAGATGATCGGCATGCTGCGCTTCGAGGTCGACGACTAAGCCGCGCAGCGAACCCCCGGGCCCGGGTGCCACTCCATAGCAGAAACCACCCGAGGGTTACCGGATGGATGCCTGGCAGATCATCCTCGCCACCGTTGCCGCCGAGTTCTCCGACCTGCCCGACCTGCGCGAGGCCACCCGCGTCAGCACGCGCCTGCTGGTCGCCGCCCTGCTCGGCGGCCTGCTCGGCTACGAGCGCGAACTCAAGCGCAAGGCCGCCGGCCTGCGCACGCACATGCTGGTGGCCCTGGGCGCCGCGCTGTTCGTGCTGGTGCCGCTGCAGGCCGGGGTGGCGAAGGCGGACATCACCCGGGTCATGCAGGGCATCATCACCGGGATCGGCTTCCTCGGCGCCGGCACCATCCTCAAGGGCAGCTCGTTCGACGACGTCAAGGGCCTGACCACCGCGGCCGGCATCTGGCTGACCTCCGCCATCGGTGTCGCCGCAGGCCTCGGCCACGAGGCGACGGCAGCGCTCAGCACCCTGCTGGCGCTGGCGGTGTTGCGCAGCATGCCGCTGCTCGAGCGGCGTATCGCTGCGCGTGCGGCACGCCGCCGGCGGGCCATGCACGGCCCGGCCGGCGAACCATGCCGATCGAGCGACAGTCGTAACAAGGACGAGCCTCCGGACGCCGGTGTCTGACGGAGGCGCAGACCAGGCGAGGAGGTGGACGATGCCACGCGGCGACAAATCCAAGTACACCGACAAGCAGAAGCGCAAGGCCGAGCATATCGAGCAGAGCTACGAGGCCCGCGGTGTCCCCGAGCAGGAGGCCGAGGCGCGCGCCTGGGCCACGGTCAACAAGCAGTCCGGCGGCGGCGAGCGGCCGGGCGGCTCCGGGCGCGGCAAGAGCGCCACGGCCAAGCGCGCCGACCGCAAGGATTCGGCCGACCGGGCCGCGCAGGCGCGCCAGGGGCATTCGCCCAACCGCGGCTCGGCACGCGGCCGCGCGGGCGCCAGGAGCACTTCGCTGAGCGACATGACCCGCGACGAGCTGATCGCCAAGGCCCGCGAGAAGGACATTCGTGGCCGCTCGAAGATGCGCAAGGCCGAATTGATCGAGGCGCTGGGCCGATGAACGATCCCGAGCAGCCGGCCCCCGCGCCCGAGCGCAAGGAGCCCGGCCAGCCGATTCCGGTCGACGAGCCGGAAACCGGCGAAGAGCCGGAGCAGAAGGTCGGCAAAACTTTCCGCCGGCCGTCCGATCACAACTAGCGGGCAACCGCACGAGCCCGGAATACCAAGGAGAGCCTGATGAGCTATGTACAACTGAGCGACAAGCAAACCCTGCGCGAACGTGCGCGCCAGCATGTGGAAAACGGTGCGGTCACCGAGAGCTACTCGGCCGACCGCGAGGTGGTGATCGGCCTGCTCAACGAAGCGCTGGCCACCGAACTGGTCTGCTACCTGCGCTACAAGCGCCACTACTACATGGCCACCGGCCTCCGGGCCAGCGTGGCGGCCGACGAGTTCCTCGAGCATGCCAATCAGGAGCAGGAGCACGCCGACCGCCTGGCCGAGCGCATCGTGCAGCTGGGCGGTGAACCGGACTTCAACCCGGACAGCCTGACCGAACGCGCCCACGCGCAATATGCCGAGGGCAACGGCCTGCGCGACATGGTCTTCGAGAACCTGGTCGCCGAGCGCATCGCCATCGACAGCTACCGCGAGATCGTGCAGTACCTGGGCGACAAGGACCCGACCACCCGGCGCATCTTCGAAGACATCCTCGCCCAGGAGGAAGAGCACGCCGACGACCTGGCCGGCCTGCTCGATGGCATGAACTGATCCAGGTCCCCGCCCGGCCCGGCCTGCTTGCGCCTGTCCGGGCTACTGGCCGCGGCGATAAAAAAAGCCACCCGAGGGTGGCTTGAAAAAACTAGGAAGAGAGGTATTGCTCAGCCGGCTGCCGCCGGGCGCATGTAGGAGATCGGTGCGGTCTGTGCATCCTCGAACGTGACCAGCTCCCACGCATCCTTCTGGGCCATCAGGGTGCGTAGCAGGCGGTTGTTCAGCGCATGGCCGGATTTGTAGCCGCGGAATTCGCCGATCAGGCTGGTGCCCAGCAAGTAGAGGTCACCGATGGCATCGAGAATCTTGTGCTTGACGAACTCGTCCTCGTAACGCAGGCCGTCTTCGTTCAGTACACGGTTCTCATCGACCACGATGGCGTTCTCGACACTGCCGCCCAAGGCCAGGTTGTGCGAACGCAGGAACTCGATGTCGCGCATGAACCCGAAGGTCCGCGCACGGCTCACTTCCTTGACGAAGGACGTGCTGGAGAAATCCACGCTGGCAGTCTGGGTGCGGCCCTTGAACACCGGATGGTCGAAGTCGATCTCGAAGCTCACCTTGAAGCCGTCGAACGGCAGGAAGGTCGCACGCTTGTCGCCCTCCTCGACGGTGACTTCGCGCTTGATGCGAATGAACTTCTTGGGGGCGTCCTGCTCCTGCAGGCCGGCGGATTGAATCAGGAAAACGAAGGGACCCGCGCTCCCGTCCATGATCGGCACTTCCGAGGCGGAAAGCTCGACGCAGGCGTTGTCGATGCCCAGCCCGGCCATGGCCGACAGCAGATGCTCCACGGTGTCGACCTTGACGTCGCCATTGACCAGCGTCGTGGACATGGTGGTTTCACCGACATTCTCGGCCCGCGCGGGAATCTCGACGGGCGGGTTGAGGTCGGTACGGCAGAACACGATGCCGGTATCCACGGGAGCCGGCTTCAGGGTGAGATAGACCTTCTCGCCCGAATGCAGGCCGACGCCCGTGGCGCGGATGATGTTCTTGAGGGTGCGTTGTCTGATCATGGCCTTCGCTTCGCTAGCACTAGTTGCGAATAGTTTTCAACAAGTGGCGCCGATAATAGCAGATGCCACCTTTGATGAATACTAATCACACTCATAGCGCCAATAACCTAAATCAATCAGCCTGGCGACGCAGGAAAGCCGGGATGTCGAGATAGTCCAGATCCTCCTGGGGGTTGAGCTTGGCTGCGGTGGCGGCCGCATGCGCCTGATTGCGCATCACGGTCGGACGCTCCAGATCGCGATAGTTGACGGTGGCCTGCTCCTGTCGCGGCGCCGGCGTGGATACCGGGGCGGAGACGCTCTGCATGGTGTTGTCGACGACCTTGACCGGCTTGTCGTTGCGCGAGCCGAGGCCGGTGGCGACCACAGTGACGTGCAGTTCGTCGCGCATGTCGGGATCGATCACCGCGCCAACCTTGACGGTGGCTTCGTCGGAGGCGAAGGCCTCGATGATCTCGCCGACTGCGGCGTACTCGCCCAGCGAGAGGTCCAGACCAGCGGTGATATTGACCAGAATGCCACGCGCGCCCTGCAGGTTGACGTCCTCGAGCAGCGGGTTGCGGATCGCCGCCTCGGTCGCCTCGCGTGCGCGGTTCGGGCCGGTGGCGCTGCCGGTGCCCATCATCGCCATGCCCATCTCGCCCATGACGGTCTTCACGTCGGCGAAGTCGACGTTCATCAGGCCCGGACGCTGCATGATGTCGGAGATGCCGCGTACCGCGCCGGACAGCACGTCGTCAGCCTTGGCGAAGGCGGACAGCAGGCTGGCGTCCTTGCCGAGGATGGTCAGCAGCTTCTCGTTGGGGATGGTGATCAGCGAGTCGACGCACTCGGACAGCGCGCGAATGCCCTCGTCGGCCACCTGCATGCGGCGACGGCCCTCGAAGGGGAACGGACGGGTGACCACGGCGACGGTCAGGATGCCCATTTCCTTGGCGACCGAAGCGATGATCGGGGCCGCACCGGTACCGGTACCACCGCCCATGCCGGTGGTGATGAACACCATGTCGGCGCCCTGCAGCACTTCGGCGATGCGCTCGCGATCCTCCATCGCGGCCTGGCGGCCGATTTCCGGGTTGGTGCCGGCGCCCAGGCCTTTGGTGATGGCCGAGCCGAGCTGCAGAACGGTGCGCGCTTCGATCTTCTTGAGTGCCTGAGCATCGGTGTTGGCACAGATGAATTCGACGCCTTCGACGTTGTTGCGCACCATGTGGTTGACGGCATTGCCGCCGCCACCACCAACGCCGATGACCTTGATGACTGCACTTTGTGGGGTATGGTCTACCAGTTCGAACATTTCCCTCTCTCCTTCCAGCTTTCTAGTTTTGGTTTACTGCGCGTTGCTCAGAAATTGCCCTGGACCCAGCTCTTGAAGCGGTCCAGGACAGACGTCTTGTTTTCCTCGGCATAGCTGCTGCCACTGCCGGGAACGACCACGCCGTCGGCCTGTTTCTGCAGCCCGTAGAGCAGCAGCCCGACGCCGGTCGAATAGATAGGGTTGCGCACCACGTCGCTCAGGCCCTTGACCGTATGCGGCACGCCCAGGCGCACCGGCATGTGGAAGATTTCTTCGGCCAGGTCGACGGCGCCTTCCATCTTCGCGGTGCCACCGGTCAGCACGATGCCGGCCGGTATCAGGTCCTCGTAGCCGCTGCGGCGCAGCTCGGCCTGGATCAGGGTGAACAGCTCGTCGTAGCGCGGCTCGACCACCTCGGCCAGGGCCTGGCGGGACAGTTCGCGCGGCGGGCGGTCGCCGACGCTCGGCACCTTGATGGTCTCGCCGGCACCGGCCAGCTTGGCCAGTGCGCAGGCGTAGCGGATCTTGATTTCCTCGGCGTACTGGGTCGGCGTGCGCAGTGCCATGGCGATGTCGTTGGTGACCTGGTCGCCGGCGATCGGGATCACCGCGGTATGCCGGATCGAGCCTTCGGTGAAGATGCAGATGTCGGTGGTGCCGCCACCGATGTCCACCAGGCAGACGCCCAGTTCCTTCTCGTCCTCGGTCAGCACCGCATGGGCCGAGGCCAGTTGCTCGAGGATGATGTCGTCCACCTCCAGGCCGCAGCGGCGCACGCATTTCTCGACGTTCTGCGCGGCGTTCACTGCGCAGGTCACCACGTGCACCTTGGCCTCCAGGCGCACGCCGGACATGCCCAGCGGCTCGCGCACGCCTTCCTGGTTGTCGATGACGTAGTCCTGCGGCAGGGTGTGCAGCACGCGCTGGTCCGCCGGGATCGCCACCGCCTGCGCGGCATCGAGCACGCGCTCGAGGTCCGCGGTGCTGACCTCGCGGTCGCGGATGGCGACGATGCCGTGGGAGTTCAGGCTGCGGATGTGGTTGCCCGCCAGGCCGACGAACGCCGAATGGATGCGGCAGCCAGCCATCAGCTGGGCCTCCTCGATTGCGCGCTGGATCGACTGCACGGTGGACTCGATGTTCACCACCACGCCCTTCTTCAGGCCGCGCGAGGGGTGCGTACCGATGCCGACGATTTCCAGTTCCCCGTCGGCGGTCACCTCGCCCACCAGCGCCACCACCTTGGAAGTGCCGATGTCCAGGCCGACGATCATCTTGCCGCTTTGCACGCTAGACATGTGTCTCGTTCCTCAATTCTTCACGGCGACGGCAGTGTCCGTCGCGGTCGGGATCGGCTCGCGCCAGGCCACGGCCAGGCCGTTGGCGTAGCGCAGGTCGATCCTTGCAATGTTGTCGCTCTGCACCTGCAGTGCCTTCTGGTAGATCGCACTGAAGCGGCGCATCTTTTCCACCACGTGATCGCGCCCCAGCAGCAGCTCGATGCCCTGACTGGTGGTCAGGAACCAGCTGCCGCGCTCGCGCAGTTCCAGGCTGGCAATCGAGAAGCCGAGCGGCCGCAGCATCTGGCTGAGCATCTGGTACTGCTGCATCACCCGCTGCTGAGCCCGCTTCGGACCATGCAACTGCGGCAAGTGTTCATAATTGCTGAGATTGTTCGGCGCGAACGCCTGGCCGTTGTTGTTCAGCAGCGCCTCCCCGCCCCAGCGGGCGACAGGCAGCTGCTCCTCCAGGCGGATCTGCACCTGGTCGGGCCAGACACGCCGGACTTCCACGTGGGCGATCCAGGGCATCTGCTCGAGATCGTGGCGCATGCCGTTCAGATCAACCTTGAAGAAGCTCGACTCGACGAACGGAGCGATGCGCTGCTGCACCGCCGCCCGGCTGACGTAGCTCAGCTCGCCCTGCACGCTGACCTTGGCGATCGGCCGGTCCGCATAGGGCAGCAGGCGCTGCCCCAGCTCGTAGAGCCCGACCGCCAGGCCGACCAGCAGCAGCGGCCAGAGCACGCGCTTGACGCCGCCCAGGCTCGGCCGCGGCAACCGTGCCGACAGCGGCTTGGGCTCGACCAGCCGGCTCGCACCACGCGGCAGCGGCTTGCGCGAGCTGCGGCCGGTCCCCGGTTGCGTGTGGCGGAGCGTGGTAATCATGCTCAGCTCCCTGCCTCTTGGCTGGCTTCGAGAATCGCCAGGACCAGCTGCTGGAAGTCCAGGCCGGCGGCGCGCGCGGCCATGGGCACCAGGCTGTGGTCGGTCATTCCCGGCACGGTGTTCACCTCCAGCAACCAGAAGTTGCCGTCGGCATCCTGCATCACGTCGACCCGCGCCCAGCCGCTGACCCCCACCGCCTCGCAGGCGCGTGCGGTGAGTTCCTTGAGCTCGGCTTCCTTGGCCGCGTCCAGGCCGCAGGGAATGCGGTACTGGGTATCGGAGGCCAGGTACTTGGCGTCGTAGTCGTAGAAGCTGTGCGGCGTGCCCAGGCCGATCGGCGGCAGCACTTCCCCGCGCAGCATGGCGATGGTGTATTCCGGGCCCTGGATCCACTGCTCGACCAGCACCTGCGCGTCGTAGACGCTGGCGCTGCGCCAGGCCGCGATCAGCTCGGCAACACCGTCAACCTTGGCCATGCCGATGCTCGAGCCTTCGTGCGCCGGCTTGACGATCAGCGGAAAGCCCAGCGTCTCGGCGGCCTGGCGGCAGTCCGCCTCGCTGGCCAGCACGGCGTGACGCGGGGTGGGCAGGCCGAGGCTCTGCCAGACCTGCTTGGTGCGCAGCTTGTCCATGGCCAGCGCCGAGGCGAGGATGCCGCTGCCGGTGTAGGGAATGCCCGCGCACTCGAGCAGCCCTTGCATGCTGCCGTCCTCGCCGCCGCGACCGTGCAGCACGATGAAGGCACGGTCGATGCGCTCGCTGGCCAGGCGTGCCAGGAAGTCCTCGCCGACATCGATGCCGAACGCATCGACACCGGCGTCCTGCAGGGCCGCGAGCACCGCGGCGCCGGACTTCAGCGACACCTCGCGCTCGGCACTGCGGCCGCCGAAGAGTACGGCCACGCGCCCGAAGGCCTGCGGGTTGCGGGTCGATTGCAGGGCACTCATGGATGCTTCCTCGCGGCCGGCGTGGCACCGGCGAACAGGGGGCTTTTCAGCAGTTGCGGTGCGACGCCGCCGATGTCGCCGGCACCCTGGCAGAGCAGGATGTCGCCAGGACGCAGCAGCGGCTTGATGATCGGCGCCAGGTCGACGCCACGCTCGACGTAGATCGGGTCGAGCTGGCCGCGCTGGCGCAGGCTGTGGCACAGCTGACGGCTGTCGGCCCCGGGGATCGGTTCCTCGCCGGCCGGGTAGACCTCCATCAGCAGCAGCACGTTGGCATCGCCCAGCACCTGCACGAAGTCGTCGTACAGGTCGCGGGTGCGGCTGTAGCGATGCGGCTGGTAGACCATCACCAGGCGCCGTTCCGGCCAGCCGCCGCGCACAGCCTTGATCACCGCCGCGACCTCGCGCGGGTGGTGGCCGTAGTCATCCACCAGCATCACCTCGCCGCCTTCGACCGGCAGTTGGCCGTAGACCTGGAAGCGCCGGCCGACCCCCTCGAACTGCGACAGGCCCTGGACGATCGCCGCATCCTCGATGCCCTCGTCGGTGGCGATGGCGATGGTCGCCAGGGCGTTTAGCACGTTGTGCGTGCCCGGCATGTTGACCGAGACCTGCAGCGGTTCATGGCCGGCGCGCAGGGCAGTGAAAAAGGTGCGCATGCCTTCCTGGCGCACATCGATGGCCCGTACGTCGGCGTCTTCGCTGAGGCCATAGGTGGTGGTCGGCCGACCGATCTGCGGGATGATCTCGCGCACCACCGGATCGTCGACGCAGAGCACCGCCAGCCCGTAGAACGGCAGGTTGTGCAGGAACTCGACGAAGGTCTTCTTCAGCCTGCCGAAGTCACCGCCGTAGGTGCTCATGTGATCGGCATCGATATTGGTGACCACTGCCACCATCGGCTGCAGGTGCAGGAAGCTGGCGTCGCTCTCGTCGGCCTCGGCGATCAGGTAGCGGCTGCTGCCCAGCTGCGCGTTGGTACCGGCGGCGGTCAGGCGGCCGCCGATGACGAAGGTCGGGTCGAGCCCGCCGGCGGCGAATACCGAGGCCAGCAGGCTGGTGGTGGTGGTCTTGCCGTGGGTGCCCGCCACCGCGATGCCGTGGCGATAGCGCATCAGCTCGGCGAGCATCTCGGCACGCGGCACCACCGGGATGCGCTGCTCCAGGGCCAGCGCCACTTCGGGGTTGGACGCGTTGATCGCGCTGGACACCACCAGCACGTCGGCACCGGCGACGTTGCCGGCCTGGTGGCCGATGAAGATCTGCGCGCCGAAGCTCTGCAGACGCTCGGTGCTGGCCGATTCCTTCAGATCCGAGCCGGACACCTCGTAGCCGAGGTTGAGCAGCACCTCGGCGATGCCGCACATGCCGACCCCGCCGATGCCGACGAAATGGATGCGACGGATGCGACGCATGCGCCGGACCTCGGCCTTCACTGCAGCGGGCGACTTAGCCATGCGCCACCTCCAGGCAGATATCGACGACGCGGCGCGTCGCATCGGGCCGCGCCAGCTTGCGTGCGGTGGCGCCCATGGCCTTGAGTTTTTCCGGGTGCATCAGTACCTCTTCAAGCTGCGCGGCAAGGGCGGCAGCATCGGTCTTGGCTTGCGGCAGGAGCACGGCGGCGCCGTCCCTGGCCAGGTATTGGGCATTGCGCGTCTGGTGGTCGTCGATCGCATGCGGCAGCGGCACCAGGAACGACGGCAGGCCGGCGGCCGCCAGCTCGCACACCGTCAGCGCGCCGGCGCGGCAGATCACCAGGTCGGCCCAGGCATAGGCCTGCGCCATGTCCTTGATGAACGGCGCGACCCGTGCCTCGACACCGGCTTCGGCGTAGCGCTGACTGGTGAGGTCCGCGTGCTGCTTGCCGGCCTGGTGGAAGAGTTCCGGTCGCAGGTTGGCCGGAAGCAGCGCCAGGGCTTGCGGCACCAGCTTGTTCAGCGGCTCGGCGCCGAGGCTGCCGCCGAGCACCAGCAGGCGTGGCCGGCGGTTGGCCAGCGAGTCGCGCGGGGTCTCGAGGAACAGTTCCTCGCGCACCGGGTTGCCGGTGGTGCGCCGCTTGGCGCTGGCCCTGAAGGTATCCGGGAAGGCCTCGCAGACCCGGCTGGCCAGCGGCACCAGGCTGCGGTTGGCGGTGCCGGCCACGGCGTTCTGCTCGTGGATGATCAGCGGCACGCCGGCCAACCGCGCGGCCAGCCCGCCGGGACCGGTGACGTAGCCACCCAGGCCGAGCACGCAGACCGGCTTGAGCTCGCGCACGATGCGCCGCGCCTGCAGCAGCGAACGGACCAGCTGCAACGGCGCCTTGAGCAGCGCCGTCAGGCTCTTGCCGCGCAGGCCGCTGACCTGGATCAGGTGCAGCGGCAGCCCGGCCGCCGGCACCAGCTCGTTCTCGATGCCGCGCGGCGTGCCCAGCCAGTGCACGCTGTAGCCGCGCGCCTGGAACTCGCGGGCACAGGCCAGCGCAGGGAACACGTGGCCGCCGGTGCCGCCGGCCATGATCAGCACGTTAGCGGCCATGGACCACCTCCTTGCCGTCGCCCGGCTCGTGGAAGTCCGCCTCGCTGAACTCGACCTCCTCGCTGCCCAGCACCGTGCGGCTTTCCCACTCGATGCGCAGCAGCAGCGCCATGCTGGCGCAGGTGACGATCAGCGAGCTGCCGCCATAGCTGAGGAACGGCAGCGTGAGGCCCTTGGTCGGCAGCAGGCCGACGTTCACGCCGATGTTGATGAGGAACTGCCCCAGCCAGAGGAAGGCGATGCCCCAGGCCACGTAGGCGGCGAAGAACTGCTTGGCCTTCTCGGCCCACAGGCCGATGTAGAGCGCGCGCACGCCGACGAAGGCGAACAGCGCGATGGTCGCCAGCGCGCCGATCATGCCCAGTTCCTCGGCCAGCACCGAGAAGACGAAGTCGGTGTGCGCCTCGGGCAGGTAGAACTGCTTCTGCACACTGTTGCCCAGGCCGACGCCGAACCACTCGCCACGGCCGAAGGCGATCAGCGCCTGGGTCAGCTGGTAGCCGGCGCCGTACTGGTCGGCCCAGGGGTCGGTAAAGGTGATCAGGCGCTGCAGGCGGTACTCCTGGGTCTGCACCAGGATGAACACCGCGCCCACGGCGAACACCACCAGCAGGCTGAAGCGGATCAGGCCGACGCCACCGAGGAACAGCATGGCCACCGCCGCGCCCATCATCACCACCGTGGCGCCGAAGTCCGGCTCGAGCAGCAGCAGCATGGCCATCGGCAGCAGCACGAGGAACGGCTTGGCGAAGCCCCACATGCTCTCGCGCACCTCGGCCTGGCGCCGTACCAGGTAGCCGGCGAGATAGATCACCACGAACACCTTGGCCAGTTCGGAAGGCTGCACGTTGAACGCACCGAAGCCGATCCAGCGCATCGAACCGTTCACCTCGCGGCCGATGCCCGGGATCAGCACCAGGATCAACAGGCCGAACGCGGCCAGCAGCAGCATCCAGTCCAGGCGCTGCCAGGTGGTCACCGGCACCAGCAACACCAGCAGCGCGGCGCCCAGGCCGAGCGCCACGTACACCAGGTGGCGAATCATGTGATAGAGCGCATTGCCCGAATTGACCGCCGCGACTTCCGAGGATGCCGAGGTGATCATCACCAGCCCGAGGCCGAGCAGTGCCAGGCAGCCGGCCAGCATGGGGAAGTCCAGATCGACCAGGCGGCGACCGAACAGCGGCGACGAGGCATTGCGCAGGAAGGCGAGCATCAGGCGAGCGCCTCCACCGCAGCGGCGAACAGACGGCCGCGCTCTTCGAAGTTGCGGAACATGTCGAGGCTGGCGCAGGCCGGCGACAGCAGCACGGCGTCACCCGGCTGCGCCACGCTCGCGGCAGCCTGGACCGCTTCATCCAGCGATGCCACCGGCAGCAGCGCCACGGCACCTTGCAGGGCCTCGGCCAGGCGTGGCGCATCGCGCCCCAGCAATACCACCGCCCGGCAGTGCTGGCTGATCGGTGCACGCAAGGGTGCGAAGTCGGCGCCCTTGCCGTCGCCGCCGGCGATCAGCACCAGCTGGCCCGGGATATCCGCACCCAGCCCTTCGATGGCGGCCAGCGCAGCACCGACGTTGGTGGCCTTGGAATCGTCGTAGTAGGCGACGCCGCCGTGCTCGCCGACCCATTGACAGCGATGCGGCAGGCCGGCGAAGCGACGCAGGGTCTCGAGCATCGTCGCGAACGGCAGTCCGACCGCGTGGCCAAGGGCCAGCGCGGCGAGCGCGTTCGATTGATTGTGCGCACCGCGGATCTTCAGTTCGCGCACCGGCATCAGCGCTTCGAACTGGAACGCCAGGCAGCGTTCGCCGGCTTCCTCACGCAGGCCGAAGCCGCGGAAGTCCGGCTGCCCCAGGCCAAAGGTCCAGACGGCGACACCTTCGACCGGCAACGGCCGGCTCAGCAGGTCGTCACGGTTGACCACCACCTGGCGCGCACCGCGGAAGATGCGGTGCTTGGCCTGGTGGTAGGCCGGCAGGCCGCTGTAGCGGTCCATGTGGTCTTCGCTGATGTTCAGGCAGGTCGCCACTTCGGCGTTCAGGCACTCGGTGGTTTCCAGCTGGAAGCTCGACAGCTCCAGTACGTAGAGTTCGACATCGGCGGCGAGCAGGTCCAGCGCCGGCGTGCCCAGGTTGCCACCGACCGCGACCCTGCGCCCGGCCGCCGCGGCCATCTCGCCGACCAGCGTGGTGACGGTGCTCTTGGCGTTGGAGCCGGTGATGGCGACGATCGGCGCCGTGGCTTCGCGGGCGAACAGGTCGATGTCACCGGACAGCTTCACCCCGCGCGCGGCGGCTGCCTGCAGCGCGGGCGTGCTGACCGGCAATCCGGGGCTGACGATCAGCTCGCTGGCGCGGCAGAGAAAGTCCACGTCCAGCTCGCCGCAGCGCACTTCCACCTGCGGGTACTGCGCCGCCAGGGTGGCCAGCTCCGGCGGGTTGGCGCGCGTGTCGACCACGGCGAACGGCAGCCCGCGGCTCGCCAGGTGGCGAACCACGGAGAGGCCGCTCTTGCCGAGGCCGACGACGATGCGGAACTGGTCGGAAGCGATGAGCACGTCTGTCACCTCAGCTTCAGGGTGGCCAGGCCAACGAGCACCAGGATCACCGTGATGATCCAGAAGCGCACGATGACCCGCGGTTCGGGCCAGCCCTTGAGTTCGAAATGGTGGTGGATCGGCGCCATGCGGAACACGCGCTTGCCGGTCAGCTTGAAGCTGGCGACCTGGATCATCACCGAGAGGGTTTCCATGACGAACACCCCGCCCATGATGAACAGCACCACTTCCTGGCGGACGATCACCGCGATGGTGCCCAGCGCGGCGCCCAGCGCCAGGGCGCCGACATCGCCCATGAAGACCTGTGCCGGGTAGGTGTTGAACCAGAGGAAGCCCAGCCCCGCGCCGGTCAGCGCGCCGCAGAAGACGATCAGCTCGCCCGCGCCGGGAACGTAGGGAATCAGCAGGTAGTCGGCGAAGTTCATGTTGCCCGACAGGTAGCAGAAGATGCCCAGGCCGCCGCCGACCATCACCGTCGGCATGATCGCCAGGCCGTCCAGCCCGTCGGTCAGGTTGACCGCGTTGCTGGCGCCGACGATGACGAAGTAGCTGAGGACGACGAAACCGATGCCCAGGGGAATCTCGATGTTCTTCAGCAGCGGCAGGATCAGCGTCGTCTCCACCGGCGTCTGCGCGGTCATATAAAGGAACACCGCGGCGCCCAGGCCGAACACCGACTGCCAGAAGTACTTCCAGCGGCTCGGCAGGCCGCGCGAATTCTTCTCGATCACCTTGCGGTAGTCGTCGACCCAGCCGATGGCACCGAACAGCAGGGTCACGCCCAGCACCACCCAGACATAGCGGTTGCCCAGATCGGCCCACAGCAGGGTGCTGATGGCGATGGCGCTGAGGATCAGCGCGCCGCCCATGGTCGGCGTACCCGACTTGGACAAGTGCGACTGCGGGCCGTCGGTCCGCACCGCCTGGCCGATCTGGCGGATCTGCAGGGTGCGGATCAGCCAGGGGCCCATCCACAGGGACAGGACCAGGGCAGTGAGCACGCCAAGGATTCCGCGCAGGGTCAGGTATTGGAACACCCCGAACCCGGTGTGGAACCTTTGCAGGTACTCGGCGAGTAGCAGCAGCATCAATGAGTCTCCGTTTCCGGTCCGCCCAGCGCGACGACGACCTTGTCCATCGCCGCGCTGCGCGAACCCTTGATCAATAGGGTGGTGCCGCTTCCCTGCTCGCTGCGCAGTGCCTCGATCAGGCTGGCCTGGTCGGCGAAGTGCCGGCCGCCACTGCCGAATGCCGCAACGGCATGGGCCATCAGCGGGCCGACCGCATAGAGCGCATCGACCTTGCCGGCGGCATAGGCGCCCACCTCGCGGTGCCCCTGCTCGGCCCACTCGCCGAGCTCGCCCATGTCGCCGAGGGCCAGCACGCGGCGACCGGCGAAACCGGCCAGCACGTCGACCGCCGCGCACATCGAGGCCGGGTTGGCGTTGTAGCTGTCGTCGATCAGGCGTACGCCGTTGGCCAGCAGCCGCGCCACGGCGCGGCCCTTGACCGGCTGCAGGGCCTGCAGGCCGGCGACGATGGCGTCCGCCGGCACGCCCAGCGCGTGGGCGGCGGCGGCGGCGGCCAGGGCGTTGGCGACGTTGTGCCGGCCGAGCAGGTTGAGCTGCACACGCCAGGCGCCAGCGGGGCCGGCCAGGGTGAAGTTCGGGCAGCCGCGCTCGTCATGGGCGATCGACGCGGCGGTGAAGTCGGCCAGCGGGCTCTGCAGGCCGAAGCCGATGATGCGTCGCCCAGCCGCACGCGCGGCCCAGACCGGGAAGGCCGGGTCATCGCGATTGAGCACGGCGACGCCATCGGCGGCCAGCCCGTCGAGGATCTCGCCCTTGGCCTCGACGATCTTGTCGACGCCGCCGAACTCGCCGACATGGGCGTTGCCGGCGTTGGTGATGATGCTGACCTGCGGGCGCACCAGCTCGACGGTGTAGGCGATCTCGCCGAGCCGCGAGGCGCCCAGTTCGATCACTGCACTGCGGTGCTGCGGACCGATCTCCAGCAGGGTCAGCGGCGCGCCCAGGTCATTGTTGAGATTGCCGCGGGTGGCCAGGACCGCGTCGTCGCCATGGGCCACGCGCAGGATGCTGGCGAGCATTTCCTTGACGCTGGTCTTGCCGCTCGAGCCGGTCACCGCGGCGACCGGGCCGCCGAAGCGGCTGCGGTTCAGCGCGCCCAGGCGCCCCAGCGCCAGGCGGGTGTCGGCCACCACCAGCTGTGGCAGGCCGGCGCCCTCGATTTCCCGTTGCACCAGCGCGGCCACGGCGCCCTTGGCGGCGACGTCGGCGAGATAGGCGTGCCCGTCGAAGCGCTCGCCGGTCAGCGCGACGAACAGCTGGCCCGGCTGGATGTGGCGGCTGTCGGTGCTGACCGAGTCGAATGCGACATCGGCGCCGACCAGGCGGCCCGCCAGGGGCGCGAGCAGTTCTGCAAGGCGCATCGCTTCAAGCATGGGAAGCCCTCCAGGCGGCAAGCGCCTTCTGCGCCTCGTCGAGATCGGAGAACGGCAGTCGTTCGCCGCGGATTTCCTGATAATCCTCGTGCCCCTTGCCGGCGAGCAGCAGGACATCGTCGGCCTGGCTGGCGGCGACCGCGGCAGCGATGGCAGCGGCCCGGCCGTGCATGAAGGTCACCGCCCCGGCATCGGCGAAGCCCTGGCGGATATCGGCGAAGATCTGCTCTGGCGCCTCGTTGCGCGGGTTGTCATCGGTGACCAGGACGACGTCGGCCAGGCGCTCGGCCGCCGCGGCCATCAGCGGGCGCTTGCCGCGGTCGCGATCGCCGCCGCAGCCGAACAGGCAGAGCAGGCGGCCGCGCACATGCGGCCGCAGCGCCTCGAGAACTTTTTCCAGCGCGTCCGGGGTGTGGGCGTAGTCGACCACCACCAGCGGCTGCCCGGCATCGCCCAGGCGCTGCATGCGGCCGGCCGGGCCCTGCAGCTGCGGCAGCACCGCGAGAATCTCGTCCAGCGGGTAGTCCATGCCCAGCAGGGCACCGACCGCCGCCAGCACGTTGCTCAGGTTGAAGCGGCCAAGCAGCGGGCTGCGCAGGCTGCGCTCGCCCTGCGCCGTGACCAGGCGGGCCTGCATGCCCTGCTCGTCGAACCGCGCTTCAGGGCAGTAGAGCGTCGCTGCCGGATCCTCGAGGCTGTAGCTGATCAGGCGCGCCTCGCTTGGCTGTGCGGCCAGCTGGCGGCCGAAGGCATCGTCCAGGTTGATCACGCAGCAACCCAACCCGGGCATCTCGAACAGTCGCGCCTTGGCCGCCGCGTAGGCGTCCATGCTGCCGTGGTAGTCGAGGTGATCGCGCGACAGGTTGGTGAACACGGCGATGTCGAACTCGAGCGCGGCGACGCGCCCCTGGTCCAGGCCATGGGACGAGACCTCCATGGCCACCGCGCGAGCCTCGCGCTGCTTGAGCCCGGCGAGCGCCGCCTGTACGCCGATGGCGTCGGGCGTGGTGTGGCGGCCCAGTTCGAGCTCGCCATGAAAGCCAGTGCCCAGGGTGCCGATGATGCCGCAGCGCTCACCCAGGCGATCGAGGGCCTGGGCGATCAGCTGGCTCACGCTGGTCTTGCCGTTGGTGCCGGTCACGCCGACCAGCCGCAGGTTGCGGCTCGGCTCGCCATAGAAGCGCCCGGCGATGGCCGACAGCTGCCCGGCGAGGTCGCGCACCGGCACCAGGGCGGCCGCTTCGCTGGCCTGCACCTGGGCACCCTCGGCCTCGTAGACGATCGCTGCCGCACCACGGGCGATGGCGTCGTCGATGTGCGCGCGGCCGTCGCTGTGCAGCCCCGGCAGGGCGAAGAACAGATCGCCCGGGCGAACCTTGCGGCTGTCGAGGGTCAGCTCGCGGACCATGATGTGCGCCGCAGCCTGCGGCAGCAGATGATTCAGAGGCATGGACATCAGCCGCGCCCTCCCTTGCTCTGTGCTGCGTCAGCGGTCTGTACCGGCGCCGGCGGCGGCAGGTTGTCCGGCGCGATGTTCATCAGCCGCAACGCCCGCGCCATGACCTTGCCGAACACCGGCGCCGCCACCAGGCCGCCGTAATAGCCACCGGTGCTCGGCTCGTCGACCACCACCACGGCGGCGATCCGCGGCGCGCCGACCGGGGCGACGCCGGCGAAGAACGAGCGATAGGCGTCCTTGGTGTAGCCACCGGTACCGGAAATCTTCTTCGCCGTGCCGCTCTTGCCGCCGACGTGGTAGCCCGGCACCTGGGCGCGGGCACCGCCGCCGCCCTGCTCCTCGACCACCGACTGCAGCATGCCCAGCACCGTCGTGGCGATGGCCGGGTCGATCACCTGGGCGCCTTCGGCGGGCCGGTCCAGGCGCAGCAGCGACAGCGGCACGTTGACGCCCTTGTTGCCCAGCACGGCGTAGGCATGGGCCAGTTGCACGGCGGTCACCGACAGCCCGTAGCCATAGGCCAGCGAGGCGATCTCGGCATCGCGCCACTTGCGATGGTTGGGCAGGTTGCCGACTCGCTCGCCGGGGAAGCCCAGCCCGGTATCCTGGCCGAAGCCGGCCTGCTGCATGACCGCGTAGACCGGCTCATGGCCGATATCCAGGGCGATCTTGCTGATGCCGACGTTGCTCGACTTCATCAGGATGCCGGTGAGGTTCAGCAGGCCGCCGCGGGACACGTCGCGAATGGTGTAGCGACCGATGCGCATCCAGCCGGGCATGGTGTCGACCACCGACTCGGGGCGGTACTTGCCGGTGCCGAGCGCCGCGGCGATGGAGAACGGCTTGACCGTCGAGCCGGGCTCGAACACGTCGATCATCGCGCGGTTGCGCATCGCCGCCGGCTGCATGTTGCGCCGGTTGTTGGGGTTGTAGGTGGGCTGGTTGGCCATGGCGAGGATCTCGCCGGTCTTCACGTCGATCATCACCAGGCTGGCGGCCTTGGCACCGTGCTCGAGCATCACGTTGCGCAGCTCGCTGTGGGCGAGGTACTGCAGGCGCAGGTCGATCGACAGCGCCATCGGCTTGCCCGGCTTGGCGTTCTTCACCACCTGCACGTCCTTGATCAGGCGGCCGCGGCGATCCTTGAGCACCTGACGCTTGCCCGGCACGCCGGCCAGCCACTCGTCGTAGGCCAGTTCCATGCCTTCGCGGCCGCGGTCGTCGATATCGGTGAAGCCGACCACATGCGCCGCCACGTCGCCGGCCGGGTAGAAGCGCCGGAACTCTTCCTGGGCATAGACGCCGGGGATTTTCAGGTCGAGCACGGCCTGGCCCTGCTCCGGGGTCAGCCCGCGGACCAGGTAGGTGAACTCGCGCGCGGCCTGCTCCTGCAAGCGGGCCGACAGCACGCCGGCGTCCTGGCCGATGGCCTTGGCCAGCTCGGGCCAGCGCACGCGTGCAGCCTGCAGCTCCTTGGGGTTGCCCCACAGGGTGGTCACCGGCGTACTGACCGCCAGCGGTTCACCGTTGCGGTCGGTGATCAGCCCGCGGTGCGCCGGGATCGGGATGTGGCGCACGCTGCGCGCGTCGCCCTGGCCCTGCAGGAAGGCCTGGTCCATGACCTGCAGGTCGACGATCCGCCAGGCGAGCGCACCGACCAGCAATGCCAGCAGGGCAAGCACCAGACGGAAGCGCCAGGGATAGCGCGCGCCTTCGAGTTTCATGGCGACACCAGCCTGACGTCCGCCGCCGCCGGAATGTGCATCTTCAGTTGCCCGGTCGCCAGGGCCTCGATGCGGCTGTGCGCCGTCCAGGTGCTCTGCTCCAGAATCAGCCGGCCCCACTCGGCCTGCGCCTTGTCGCGCACGCTGAGCTCGGCGTAGAGGTCATTGAGCAACTGGCGATTCCAGTGCGCGGTGTAGGCCACGGCGATGGCCGACAGCAGCACGCTGACGAACAGCATCAGCATCAGCAGGCCGCCGCGCGGCATGGAGGCCAGGGCGCGGCTCATCGGACTTTCTCCGCGACCCGCATGATCGCGCTGCGCGCGCGTGGATTGGCCTTCACTTCCTCGTCCGAGGCGTACTGCGGCTTGCCCAGCAGCTTGAGACGCGGCTCGAAGGCCTTCGGGATGATCGGCAGGTCGCGCGGCAGCTTGTCCGCCTCGCCCTTGGCATGACGCCGCATGAACTGCTTGACGATCCGGTCCTCCAGCGAGTGGAAGCTGATCACCACCAGATGACCGCCGACGTCCAACGCCTCGAGCGCGGCATCGAGCCCGCGCTCCAGATCGCCCAGTTCGTTGTTGATGAAGATGCGCAGCCCCTGGAACGCGCGGGTCGCCGGGTTCTTGCCCTTCTCCCAGGCCGGATTGGCTTCGGCGAGTACCTTGGCCAGGTCGGCCGTGCGGGTAAAGGGCGCCTCGGCCCGGCGCTGCACCACGGCACGCGCCATGCGCTTGGCAAAGCGCTCCTCGCCGTAGTCCTTGAACACGCGGGCGATGTCGTCCTCGGCCGCCTCGGCCAGCCACTGTGCGGCACTGACGCCTCGCGCCGGATCCATGCGCATGTCCAGCGGCCCGTCATGCAGGAAACTGAAGCCGCGATCCGGATCGTCGAGTTGCGGCGAAGACACGCCGAGATCGAGCAGGACGCCCGAGACCTTGCCAAGCCAGTCGCGTTCGCGCAGCTCGTCGGAAAGCTCGGCAAAGCTTCTCTGCACAATGACAAAGCGGCCGTCTTCGGCCGCTAGCGTTTGTCCCGTGGCGATTGCCATCGGATCCTTGTCGAACCCGAGCAAGCGGCCATCAGGCCCGAGCAGCCTCAATAACAGCCGGCTATGCCCGCCACGCCCGAAGGTTCCGTCCACGTAGCGCCCGTCCGGGCGCACGGCCAGCGCCGCGACGGCTTCGTCGAGCAACACGGTGACATGCTGCAGGTCGCTGATCTGGCTCACAATATTAGGTCACGTAGTTCGTCCGGCAGCGCGCCGGGTTGTTTGATGGCCGCCAGGTCCGCGTCGGAAATCGCGTTCCAGTCGTCTTCGTTCCACAGCTGAAACTTGTTGAGCTGGCCGACCAGCATGGCGCGCTTGTCGAGGCGGGCGTACTCGCGCAGGCGCGGCGGCACCAGCACACGCCCGCTGCCGTCCATCTCCACATCGACGGCATTGCCGATCAGCAGGCGCTGCAGGCGACGGGCCTCTTCGCGCAGCGACGGCAGCTCGCGCAGCTTGGCTTCGATCAGCTCCCATTCGGGCAAGGGATAGATGCAGAGGCAGCGATCGACGGCATCGATGGTCACGATCAATTGCCCCTCGCCTCGCGAAAGCAGCTCGTCACGGTACCGGCTGGGCATCACTAGCCGCCCTTTGGCATCGAGACTGATGGCGTTTGCTCCGCGAAACACGGCTGCTTCCCCTGAAATTAGCTATCCATGCCCATATTTACCCACTTCATCCCACTTTCTACCACTTGTGCGCACTATAGAAATGCGGCCGCCCCACCGTCAAGGCGCGTCCGGCGGGAAAAAGCCTTGTGGGGCGGCAATTTAGCGACGATCACGAGGAAACAACGGAAAACTGACGAAGAAGGGATGGGGGAAACCGAAAGCGACAAGAAACTTGCACCGCAAACTTAAAGTGCTTTGTTAAGAGCAAGATCTTTTGGGCATTAGCGCGGGCTGCGCTGAAAGAAAAGAAGCGGAGAGTCGATCTGTAAGCCGGGTTCTGTCGAGGACAGCCATTCCTCTACGACAGCCATCGCTGACTGCCTCTAGCAACCTACCCGGACCCAGCGCGGGCCACGCCAATGGGTCCCTATTTGGTCTTGCTCCAAGTGGGGTTTACCTAGCCACGGACTGTTGCCAGCCGTGCGGTGCGCTCTTACCGCACCTTTTCACCCTTACCGGCGCCGAAGCGCTTAGGCGGTTGTTTTCTGTGGCACTTTCCGTAGGCTCGCGCCTCCCAGGCGTTACCTGGCACTTCGCCCTATGGAGCCCGGACTTTCCTCCCTCCCGCCTGCCGAAACAAACGGAACAGCGACTGTCTGATCGACTCTCCGCCGCGCAGAGTACCCGTCGCGCCAGGGTGTCGCAAGCACGCCGTTGCGCTTGCTCACTTGCGCTCCAGCGCGAGCTGGTAGAGCAGGTTCTTGCGCATCCCGGTGATCTGCGCCGCGAGGGCGGCGGCGCGCTTGACCGGCAATTCGCCGAGCAGCAGGTCGAGGATGCGCAGCACCTCGCCATCCACTGCGTCGTCGCCTGCCGGAGCCTCCCATCCACCCACCACCAGCACGCATTCGCCGCGCTGCTGGTTGGTGTCGGCCGCCACCCAGGCATGCAGCTCACCAAGGGGCAAGCCCTTCAGCGTCTCGAACGTCTTGGTCAGCTCACGCGCCAGCAGCGCCGGGCGCTGCGCGCCGAAAATATCGCCCAGGTCAGCCAGGCACTCGAGCACGCGATGCGGGGCCTCATAGAAGATCAGCGTGCGCGATTCCTCGCGCAGCGCCTCCAGCCGCGCCCGGCGGGCGGCATTCTTGGCCGGCAGGAAGCCTTCGAAGATGAAGCGATCCGACGGCAGCCCGGCCGCCGACAGCGCCGCCACCAGCGCGCAGGCGCCAGGCACCGGCACCACGCGAATGCCGGCCGCCCGCGCGGCGCGCACCAGATGGAAGCCAGGATCGGAGATCAGCGGCGTACCGGCATCGGAGATCAGCGCGACATCCTTGCCGTCACGCAACAGGTCGAGGAAGCGCCCACCCTGGTCGCGCTCATTGTGCTCATGGCAGGCAGCCAGCGGCGTACCGATGCCGAAGTGCGCCATCAGCCGCGCCGAATGCCGGGTATCCTCGGCCGCGATCAGGGCGACCTCGCGAAGGACGCGCAGCGCACGGGCACTGATGTCCTCCAGGTTGCCGATCGGCGTGGCCACCACGTAGAGCGTTCCGGCGGAGGAATTTGCCACCTCGCTGACAGTCACAGCCTTACCTCGATCACAAAAAACGGCATTGTAGCCCGATCGCCTCCTGCTTCGTCGCCGCTGCCGCGGAGCTTGGGTACAATCGGTCGCTGCCCGCGTCATGGACGCCGTTTATGCCAGGTTCGGCGCGCTCGCCGCCCAGCCTGCCCACCTCGGCTGAAACCGCCACCGTCTCAGGAACGACCACATGCTGGCCCGCTTTCGCTCGATTCTTCCCATAAGCCTGGCAATCCTTCTCGCCGCTTGCGCCGGCTCGCAGTCGCCATCGCTCGGCGAACTGCCGCGCACGCCCCAGACCTCCACCCAGCAACTGCTGGAGCAAGCTCGCCGGAGCGAAGCCGAAGAAGCCGCTGCGCTGCGCCTGGCGGCCGCCGACCAGAGCCTGCAACAAGGCAATCCGGCGCAAGCCAGGAGCATTCTCGAGCAGGTCCCGCTGCAATCGCTGACGCCGGCCCAGCAGGTCTTCGCCAGCACGCTGCTTGCCGAATTGGCACTGGCGGCGGGCGACTCGGGCAAGGCGCTGCAGGCACTCAACCACCCTTCGTTTGCCCGCCTCGGCGAGCTGCCGGTCGAACAGCAGATCCGTAGCCAGAGCGCCCGGGCCCAGGCTCTGGAAGGCGAAGGCCAGTCGTTGGCCGCCGCTCGCGAGCGCGTATTTATCGCCCCGCTGCTCAGCGGGGCCGCCCAGGAAGAGAACCATGAGAAAATCTGGGCGCTGGTCTCCAACATGCCCCAGGAGCAGCTGCAGAACGCCCGCGAGACCGATCAGGACCTGGCCGGCTGGCTGTCGCTGGCTGCGGCAGTGAAAGCAGCCGGCACCGTCAGCGGCCAACAGCAGGCGATCGACGACTGGACCGCCAGACACGCCCAGCATCCGGCCGCGCGCAGCCTGCCCAGCCCGCTCGCCAGGCTGCGCGAACTGGCCGACCAGCCGCTCAGCCGCATCGCTCTGCTGCTGCCGATGCAGGGCTCGCTGGCGAATGTCGCCCAGGCCCTGCGCGACGGCTTCCTTGCCGCGCACCTGCAGGCTCGCCAAGCCGGGCAGCCCGAGCTGAACATCGACCTCTACGACAGCACTTCACTGCAGTCGCTCGACAACTTCTACCAGCAGGCCGAGGCCAAGGGCACGCAGCTGGTCGTCGGGCCGCTGGAAAAGGAACTGGTCCGCCAGTTGTCCGGCCGCAGCAGCCTGCCGATCACCACCCTGGCGCTCAACTATGGCGACGCCGGCCAGCAGCCGCCGGCACAGCTGTTCCAGTTCGGCCTGGCTGCCGAAGACGAGGCGCGGGACGCAGCACAGCGCGCCTGGGCCGACGGCCATCGGCGCGCCATCGCCCTGGCGCCGCGCGGCGAATGGGGCAACCGCGTGCTCGACGCGTTCAACAAGCAGTGGCAGCAGCTCGGCGGCACGGTGGTCGCCGCCGAAGCCCTTGCCGAGCCGGTGCAGCTGGCCAACCAGATCGCCGACCTGCTGCAGCTGCGGGCAAGCGAATCGCGCGCGCAGCGCCTGCAGGGCACGACGAACGAGGCGGTCGCAGCCGAGCCGTCGCGGCGCCAGGATGTCGACTTCATCTTCCTTGCCGCCACCCCGCAGCAGGCACAACAGGTGCGTCCGACCTTGATCTTCCAGTACGCCGGCGACCTGCCCGTCTACGCCACCTCCCACGTCCATTCGGCCACGCAGAATCGCACCCAGTACCTGGACCTCGATGGCGTACAGTTCGCCGAGACCCCCTGGCTGCTCGACCCCGAGCTGCCGCTACGCCGCCAGCTCGAACAGCAATGGCCGCAGGCCGCAGGCAGCCTGGGTCGCCTGTATGCCATGGGCGCCGATGCCTACCTGCTGGCGCCGCGCCTGGGGCAGCTGGTGGCGATCCCGGACACGCGTCTGGAAGGCGTATCCGGCTACCTGTCGCTCGGCGCCGAACAGCGCATCCAGCGCGCCCTGCCCTGGGCGCGCTTCCGCGACGGCCAGATCGAACGCCTGCCTGACCAGCCCCACCCATGACCGACACCCGGAGCAGCGGACGCTCCGCCGAGCTACAGGCCCTCGAACACCTGCAGCAGGCCGGCCTGCGCCTGCTCGCCCGGAACTGGCTGTGCCGCAGCGGCGAGCTCGATCTGGTCATGCTCGACGGCGATACAGTAGTATTCGTCGAGGTCCGCTACAGGCGACATGCCGCCTGGGGTGGCGCGGTGGAGAGTGTCGACGCGAGAAAGCAGCAGAAACTGGTTCGCGCAGCCGAGCACTTCCTGCAGAAGGAAAGCCGCTGGGCCCGCCACCCTTGCCGCTTCGACGTGATCGCCATCGGCTCCACGGCCCAGCGTGCACCCCTGACCTGGATCCGCAACGCTTTCGACAGCTGAGGCGGACGAATCCCTCTCGCGGCGCCCACTTCTCAGTGGGCGCGCCTCGATTGCCAGCACCCAAGGTACCCCGATGGATATGCAAACCCGAATCCTCCAGCTCTTCCAAGCCAGCATCGAGACCAAGCAACAGGCCATGGCGGTCCTGGCGCCGACCATCGAGCAGGCCGGCCAGGTGATGGTCAATGCCCTGCTCAGCGAGGGCAAGATTCTCACCTGCGGCAATGGCGGTTCCGCCGGCGATGCGCAGCACTTCTCCTCCGAGCTGCTGAATCGCTTCGAGCGCGAGCGCCCCAGCCTGCCGGCGATCGCACTGACCACCGACAGCTCGACCCTGACCTCGATTGCCAACGACTACAGCTACAACGAAGTCTTCTCCAAGCAGATCCGCGCCCTGGGCCAACCGGGCGACGTGCTGCTGGCGATCTCCACCAGCGGTAACTCGGCCAACGTGATCCAGGCGATCCAGGCCGCGCATGACCGCGAGATGACCGTGGTGGCGCTGACCGGCCGCGACGGCGGTGGCATGGCTTCGCTGCTGCTGCCCGAGGATGTCGAGATCCGCGTGCCGGCAAAGGTCACCGCACGCATCCAGGAAGTACACCTGCTGGCGATCCACTGCCTTTGCGACCTGATCGACAACCAACTGTTCGGGAGTGAGGAATGACCCCTCTTGCGCTTCGCACCCTGGCCTCGGCCCTGTGCCTGGCTCTCGCTGGCTGCAGCTCGGTACTGACCGCCACGCGCGATGACCCAATTGCCGACAATCGCGGCACCCGCACCATCGGCAGCACCATCGACGACTCGCTGATCGAGACCAAGGCGGCGGTCAATATCGCCAAGGCCCACCCGGATCTCGACCAGAACTCGCATGTCGTGGTGGCGAGCTACAACGGCGTGGTACTGCTGGCCGGCCAGACGCCGCGCAACGAGCTCAAGCAGAAGGCCGAGCAAGCCGCCAGCTCCGTGCAGCGCGTCAAGCGCGTGCACAACGAGCTCCAGGTCCTGCAGCCCTCCTCGGCACTGGCACGCAGCCACGACACCTGGCTGACCACCAAGATCAAGACCCAGATGCTGGCCGACAACAGCGTGCCGGGCTCGCGAATCAAGGTCATCACCGAGAACGGTATCGTCTACCTGCTGGGCCTGGTGACGCGCCAGGAAGGCAACCGCGCCACGGCCCTGGTCCAGAGCGTCGCCGGGGTACAGCGGATCGTGAAGCTGTTCGAATACATCGACTGACAGCTCGATGCGGCTGGCGACGCCGTCGGGCATCGCCAGCGACCCGCTACTTGACCACCTTGAGGCTCGGCCGCCCGGCCGGCTTGGCACCGTCCGGCGCCTCGGGCCGACTTGGCGTACCGCCTTCGTCATCATCCGGCGACGTCGGCTCGATCTCGAAGACCATGCCCTGCCCGTTCTCCCGGGCATAGATGGCCATGACAGCCGCGAAAGGCACGACCAGCGCGTGCGGAACACCACCGAAGCGCCCTTCGAAACGCAAGGCGTCGTTATCCATCTGCAACTGGCGGACCGCGCTTGGCGACACGTTCAATACGATCTGGCCATCCTTGGCGAAGCCGGCGGGTACCTGTACGCCCGGCATGTCGGCATCGACCAGCAGGTGGGGGGTGCAATCGTTGTCGACGATCCACTGATGTAGCGCTCGCACCAAGTAGGGGCGACTTGAATTCATCTGGCTGCCTCGCTTAGCGCATCTCGCGCTCGACATCGGAAAGACTCGTCCGGAACGCCGGACGGGCGAAGCCCTGCTCCATGTAGTCCTGCAGCGGCCTGGCCTGCCTCGGCAATTCGATCTGCAGTTTGGGCAAACGCCAGAGCAAGGGCAACAGACAGCAGTCGAGCAGGGTCAGCTCATCACTCATGAAGAACGCCTTCTCGGCGAACACCGGCGACACCCCGGTCAGGCTCTCGCGCAGCTCCTTGCGTGCATCACCGCGCGCGCCCTGCGACACACGTGCATCCAGGATACGGTCGGCGAGCGCCACCCAGTCGCGCTGGATGCGATGCATCAGCAGGCGTGCGTTGGCTCGCGCCACTGGATAGGCCGGAAGCAACGGAGGATGCGGATAGCGTTCTTCCAAGTACTCGAGGATGACCGTCGGCTCGTAGAGCACCAGGTCGCGATCGACGAAGGTCGGAACGCTCGAGTAGGGATTGATTTCCGCCAGCTGAACCGGGCAGCTGGCCGGCTGCACGTCGACGACATCGACCGCAATGCCTTTTTCCGCCAGCACGTAGCGAACGCGATGGGAATAGTGATCGGCCGGGTCGGAATAGCAGATCAACCGATTGGCAGCAGCCATCACCTGTCTCTCCCGTTATGGATGGACAAAAAAACACGCGCGCCCGAGAGGGCGCGCGCTGGGTACCGCTGGAATCAAGCCGGCGATCAGTGAACGTCTTTCCAGTACTCTCGCTTGAGCAGGTAGGCGAACACGAAGAACACCGCCAGGAACAGCAGGACGTAGGTCCCGATACGCTGGCTTTCGAGTTTCACCGGATTGGCGGAATACGCGAGGAAGGTCACCAGGTTCTTGATCTTCTCGTCATACTCGGCCTGGCTCAGCGTGCCGGTACCCGCAACGACCGTCAGCTGGCTGCAGTCCTCGTGAGTGATCGGCGTCCCGGTGAGCGGATCGAACTGCTTGCGGCCGCCTTCGGCGACCTGAACCTGCTTGCACGCGACGCTCTCGCCTTCCGGCAGATTGGCCGGCAGCACCTGGCGCCCTTGCAGCGGAGCCAGGACGTGCGGCATGCCCACGTTGGGGAACACCACGTTGTTCACGCCGTAGGGACGTGCCGGATCCTCGTAGAAGCTGCGCATGTAGGTATACAGCCAGTCGTTGCCACGTACGCGCGCCACTAGGGTCAGGTCGGGCGGTGCAGCACCGAACCAGCCCTTGGCGTCCTCGGGCTTCATGCCGATCTTCATGTGGTCGCCGATCTTGGCATCGGAGAAGACGACGTTTTCCATCATCACTTCTTCGGGAATGCCAAGATCCTTGGCAACGCGCTCGTAACGCTGGTACTGCGCGCTATGGCAACCCATGCAGTAGTTGCTGAACGTACGCAGACCATCCTGCATGGCGGCCTTGTCGGTCAGGTCGATATCGACCTTGTCCAGGTGAGCCTCGGTGCCTGCAGCAAAGGCGAAGGCCGGCACCAGCGCAAGAATCAATGCAGCAAATTGCTTTTTCATCAGCCAGCCACCCTTTGCGGAACTACTTTGGTCTTCTCGAGCTTGGTATAGAACGGCATCAGGATGAAGTACGCGAAGTAGATGAACGTACAGATCCGAGCCAGCAGAGTGCGCTCAGGGGTCGGAGACAATACGCCAAGCACGCCGAGAATGATGAAGGAGATGCAGAACGCCAGCAGCGCGATCTTGCTCATCCAGCCCTTGTATTTCATCGACTTGACCGGACTGCGGTCGAGCCAGGGCAGCACGAACAGCACCGCGATCGCCGCACCCATGGCGATGACGCCCAGGAGCTTGTCCGGAACGGCACGCAAGATCGCGTAGAACGGCGTGAAGTACCAGACCGGCGCGATGTGGGCAGGTGTCTTGAATGCATTCGCCACTTCGAAGTTCGGCTTCTCGAGGAAGTAACCACCCATCTCAGGGAAGAAGAACACGATGGCGCAGAAGACGAAGAGGAACACCACCACACCGACAATGTCCTTTACGGTGTAGTACGGATGGAATGGAATGCCGTCGAGCGGAATGCCGTTCTCGTCCTTGGTCTTCTTGATGTCCACGCCGAGCGGGTTGTTGGAACCCACCTCGTGCAGCGCTAGGATGTGCAGCACCACCAGGCCCAGAATGACGATCGGCAGGGCGATCACGTGCAGGGCGAAGAAGCGGTTCAGGGTGATCCCGGAAATCAGGTAGTCACCGCGGATCCACTGGGTCAGGTCGTCGCCGATGACCGGAATGGCACCGAACAGCGAGATGATCACCTGTGCGCCCCAGTAGGACATCTGGCCCCACGGCAGCAGGTAGCCCATGAAGGCCTCGGCCATCAGCGCGAGGTAGATCATCATGCCGAAGATCCAGACCAGCTCGCGCGGCTTCTGGTAGGAGCCGTACAGCAGGCCGCGGAACATGTGCAGGTAGACGACAACGAAGAACGCCGATGCACCGGTGGAGTGGAGATAGCGGATAATCCAGCCATATTCCACGTCACGCATGATGTATTCGACGGAGGCGAACGCACCCTCGGCGCTCGGCTCGAAGCTCATGGTCAGCCAGATACCGGTCAGGATCTGGTTGACCAGCACCAGCAGGGCCAGGGAGCCGAAGAAATACAGGACGTTGAAATTTTTCGGCGCGTAGTACTTGGCCAGATGGTCTTCCCACATCTTCGTCGCGGGGAAGCGGGCATCGACCCATTCCATGAACTTGCTCATCAGGCTTTCTCCTGGTCCACGCCGATGATGATCACATTATCGGTCTCGTACGAGTGCGGGGGCACGGGCAGGTTCAGGGGAGCAGGCTGCGCCTTGTAGACGCGGCCCGCCATGTCGTATTTCGAGCCATGGCACGGGCAGAAATAGCCGCCCAGCCAGTCCGCGCCCAGGTCAGGAGCCGCAACCTCGGGACGGAAGGAAGGCGCACAGCCCAGGTGGGTGCAAAGGCCGATCACCACCAGCAGCTCCGGCTTGATGGAGCGCACCTTGGGGTCGACGTACTCCGGCTGCACCGACGCGGCGGACTCGGGGTCTGCAACCTGGGAAGCCACCTTTTCAAGGTTCTGGAGGACCTCGTCCGTGCGGCGCACGATAAACACCGGCTGACCACGCCACTCGGCCACCATCTGCTGGCCAGGCTCGATCTTGCCGACATTCACCTTCACCGGTGCACCGGCTGCCTTGGCCTTAGCACTCGGGAACCACGATCCCACGAACGGGACCGCGGCACCCACCGCTCCTGCAGCACCAACCACCGAAGTGGCGGCCACAAGGAAGCGACGCCGGCCAGCATTCACGCCGTCATTGCTCATTCAGTCGTCTCCCATCAGCTTCTTATCACCTGCTGGACGCAGGCATGTACTACGTAAATTTGAGCCGCGAAAAATTCGCCAAATGGTAAAGAAAACCCCTCGGGATGACAAGGTAATGGCCTGTGACAAAACAGACCAGAAGCCAGCAATCTCGGGGCTTCCAGCACGCGACACGCTGTCGCAGGAACTTCCTTGGCGACCAAAAAAAAACGCCCAGTTCCTTTCGGAGCTGGGCGTTCTTCTGCAAGCAGCCGTTAGCGCTTGGAGTACTGCGGACGCTTGCGCGCCTTGCGCAGACCGACCTTCTTACGCTCGACTTCGCGCGCATCGCGAGTCACGTAGCCAGCCTTGCGCAGCGGACTACGCAGTGCCTCGTCATATTCGATCAGGGCACGGGTGATGCCATGGCGAATGGCGCCGGCCTGGCCGCTGACGCCACCACCCAGAACGGTGACGTAGACGTCGAACTTGGCTGCGGTATCGGTCAGCTCGAGCGGCTGACGAACCACCATGCGAGCGGTTTCGCGACCGAAGAAATTATCCAGGTCGCGATTGTTGATGGAAATCTTGCCAGTACCCGGACGCAGGAAGACGCGCGCGGTTGCAGTCTTGCGACGGCCAGTGCCGTAGTTTTGAGTCGCCGACATAATGAACTATTCCGTTAAATCTTCAGTTCTTGGGGCTGCTGAGCGGTGTGCGGATGGGCTGCACCCTTGTACACCTTCAGCTTACGGTACATGTCGCGACCCAGCGGGTTCTTCGGCAGCATACCCTTGACTGCGGTCTCGATCACGCGCTCGGGCGCCTTGGCGATCAGCTTCTCGAAGTTGATCGACTTGATGCCACCCGGGAAACCGGAATGGGAGTAGTACATCTTGTCGGAGGTCTTGGCGCCGGTGACACGCACCTGCTCGGCGTTGATGACGATGATGTAGTCACCAGTATCGACGTGCGGGGTGTACTCGGGCTTGTGCTTGCCACGCAGGCGGCTGGCGATTTCGGTTGCCAGACGACCCAGGGTCTGGCCGGCAGCGTCGACGACAAACCAGTCGCGCTTGACGGTTTCCGGTTTAGCAGTGAAAGTCTTCATTCGTTATAGCCTCAGGGGCCGCCCTGAAAATAAGACGGCGGATATTACTGAATGGTGCTCGCCCTGGCAAGTCCAGGGGCAGCCGGAACCAGACGCTATCGGGGGCTCGGGTCAGCGCGTCCGCCACGGCAGTGGTATCGGTAGGCTAGGCATCCCCTACCTTGTCGCCGGCAGGCTAGGCATCCCCCACCGACAGGCCGGCGAATTATCCGGATTGCAGGCAAAATAGCAACCTGCTTTTGCACCTTGAGCACAGCCCGTCGACCATGCCGACACGGCTTGCGACCCGGAACAATCCTCGCCTCGCAAGGGACGAATGGGCACCGCCATCGCCCGCCCGCCTCGGAGACTCGCCAGTTGATCGCCGCCCACCTGCTCGCCCCCGCCACCCTCATGCTCGGCTGGATGCTTTATCTGGCCGCCCTGCTCTGGGCTGCCCTGCGCGCACCCTGGATCGAACTGTTCAGCGATACCCGCCGGCAGCATCTGGTCTTCGGCACCATGCTCGCGATCTTCCTGCTTTGGCTGGTACGCCGCGATTTCGACTCGGGCTTGTCGTTCCACTTCATCGGCTTGACGGCAGCGACGCTGCTGCTCGACTGGCCGCTGGCAATCCTGGCTGCATTCACTGCCCAGCTTGGACTGGTGCTTACCGGCCACCAACAGTTCCTGGCGCTGGGCACCAACGGCGTATTGCTCGTGCTCATCCCGGTGCTGGTTACCGAGTCTTGCGCGATGCTGGTCGAGCGCACGCAGCCGCGCAATCTCTTCGTCTACATCTTCTGCTCGGGCTTCTTCCCCGCCGCCCTGGCTGCACTGGCCTGTATCCTGGCCTCGCTCGGGGTATTGCTCTTCGATGGTCGCTACCCGATGCCGCCATGGCTCGACGATTTTGCCGGCTACATATGGCTGGTCATGTTTCCCGAAGCATTCATCAACGGCACGGCCATCACCGCGCTGGTGGTGTTTTGTCCCGAGTGGCTGGAAACATTCAACCGCACCCGCTACCTGCAGGCACCTTGGCGCAACGACGAGCACGATGCCGGCCCCAGGCCACCTGACGACTGACAGCTGGCCAGCCTAGTGCAACCTCGGCGGCAGATCATCCGAGAACAGCTCATCGTCGACCGGATCGCCGGGAATCACATGGTCCTCGGCCGCCCAGGCGCCTAGATCGATGAGCTTGCAGCGCTCGGAACAGAAGGGGCGATGGCGACTTTGCGCCTCCCACTTCACCGGACGACCACAGGTGGGACAGGCGACGGTCTTTGCACTCATGCCTTGCCCCCTCGCAGACCCAGATAGAATTCATGCAGCCGCTCCACCTGCCCATTCAGCCAGGCGAGATCGCGATCGTTGGCCAGCACGTCATCGGCATGACGCAGGCGCTCGTCGCGCTGCATCTGGGCGGCCAGGATTGCTTGCACCTGCGCCGCGGGCACACCGTCGCGAGCGATAGCCCGCTGCAACTGCAGCGCCTGGGGCACATCGACCACCAGCACCCGATCAACCTGCCGGTACTGACCCGACTCGACCAGCAGCGGCGAGACCAGAATCGCATAGGGCGAATTGGCGCTCTCGAGAAAGCCCCAGATTTCCCGGCGGATCAGCGGATGCAGCAGGGCTTCGAGCCATTTGCGCTCCTCGGGGGACTCGAAGATCCGCGCGCGCAGCGCAGCCCGATCGAGTTCGCCTCCAGGCTGCAGGATGTCGGCCCCGTAGCGCTCGACGATGCGCAAAAGCGCCGGCCGGCCCGGCTCGACAACCCAACGTGCTGCCTGGTCGGCATCGACAAGTTGTATGCCCAACTCGGCGAATCGCTGCGCAGCGGCACTCTTGCCGCTGCCGATCCCACCGGTCAGACCGAGAATCCAGGGTTTCACCGCACGCATGCTCCAGCAGTCAGTCGGCGCGCAGTAGTACCCCTTATGCAGCACACAAGCAAGCACAGCTGCCGCCGGAGGAGCGCGCCGGACTTCAGAAGCGAACCAGTTGCAGGTACCCCGCGGTGATCTGCTCGCCCCAGATCAGCGCAATCCAGCCGGCAATCGCCAGGTAGGGGCCGAACGGAATCGGCGTACCGGAGTCCGCATCACGCAGACGCAACAGAATACTGCCCAGGATCGCGCCAACCAGCGACGACAGCAGGATGGTCAGCGGCAGCACCTGCCAGCCCCCCCAGGCACCGATCATGGCGAGCAGCTTGAAATCGCCGTACCCCATGCCTTCCTTGCCGGTGACGATCTTGAACAGCCAATACACTGCCCAAAGGCTGAGATAGCCGAAAATCGCGCCCCACAGCGCGCTTTCAAGCGGAACGAAGAGCGTGAACGAGTTGCAGATCAGCCCAAGCCACAACAGCGGCAGCACCAGCGAGTCCGGCAGGAGCTGATGATCGGCATCGATCAAGCTCATGGCCAGCAACCCCCACACCAGCAGCAGCATCGCACCGGCCTGCAAGCCAAAGCCGAACTGCCAGGCCGTGAAGGCGGACAGCAGCGCGCAGCCGAGCTCGACGAGCGGGTAGCGAACGCTGATGGCACTGCCACAGCCCGAGCACCTGCCGCGCAGCAGCAACCAGCTGAGCAACGGGATATTTTCCCAGGCCCGAATGCGATGCCCGCAATGCGGGCACGCCGAGGCCGGCAGCAGCAGATTGAAGCGCGCGCCCTCCGCCTCCGGGGTGAGCGCCAGGTATTCGCGAGCCTGCTGCCGCCATTCGCGCTGCATCATCAACGGCAGGCGGTAGATGAGCACGTTCAGGAAACTGCCCACCAGCAAACCCAGCAGGGCCGCGGACAAAACAAAGGCCAGCGCATGGCTGGCCAGGTAATCGGAAATCGGCATCAGACTACGGAACCCAGCTGGAAGATCGGCAGGTACATGGCAATGATCAGGCCACCCACCAGCACCCCGAGCACAGCCATGATCATCGGCTCCATGAGGCTGGTCAGGCCGTCGACCATGTTGTCGACCTCGTCCTCATAGAAGGTTGCGACCTTCGCCAGCATCTCGTCGAGCGAGCCGGACTCCTCGCCAATGGCGGTCATCTGCACCGCCATGGTCGGAAAGGCACCGGTGGTACGCATGGAGAAGTTGAGCTGCATGCCGCTCGAAACGTCGCTCTTGACTTTTATCGTCGCAGTGCGAAACACCACGTTGCCCGTGGCACCAGCGACTGAATCGAGCGCATCGACCAGCGGGACGCCTGCCGCGAAGGTTGTCGAGAGCGTGCGCGCAAAGCGCGCCACGGAGGACTTGTAAATGATGTCGCCAACGATCGGTAGCTTCAGCACGGAGCGGTCGACCCAGTTACGGAATTTCTCCGAACGCTTGTGCATCGCGCCCAGAACATAGGCAGCCGCAGCAAAAGCTAACAGCACGAGCAGCCACCACTCCTGCAAAAGCTCCGAAAGACCGATCACCATGAGCGTGAACCCCGGCAACTCGGCGCCGAAGTTAGCGAATACTTCCTGAAATTGCGGCACAACCTTGATCAGTAGAATGGCCGAGACGATCACTGCGACCAATATGACCGCAATGGGATAGTTCATCGCCTTCTTGATCTTAGCCTTCAACGCCTCGGTCTTTTCCTTGTAGGTCGCGACGCGATCCAGCAGGGTCTCCAGAGCACCCGACTGCTCGCCGGAGTCGACAAGGTTGCAATAAAGATCATCGAAGTATTGCGGCTTCTTGCGCAACGCCGCCGCAAAGCTGTTACCGGCAGCCACCTCCTGCTTCAGGTCATCCACCAGCTTGCGCATGTTCGGATTGTCGAAGCCCTCGCCGATGATGTCGAACGCCTGCAGCAAGGGCACGCCGGCCTTCATCATGGTCGCCATCTGCCGAGTGAACAGCGCGATGTCCATGGGTTTGATCTTCTTGCCGCTACCGAACAGCGATACCGACTTCTTGCGCACCTTCAGCGGATTGATGCCCTGCTTGCGCAGTTGGGCCTTGACCAGCGCAGGGCTCGCACCACTGAGCTCACCCTTGACCTTGGAGCCCTTTCTATCGGTTCCTTCCCAGGTAAAGACACTGGTACGGATCGCTTTCTGCTGCGCCATCGTTAATCCTTGGTGACCCGGTTGACTTCTTCGAGGCTGGTCACGCCTTGCATGGCCTTGAACAGGGCCGAGGTGCGCAGGTCGTTGAAGCCGTCCTTGCGCATCTGCTTGGAGATATCCAGGGAGTTGCCGTCTTCCATGATAATGCGCTGCAATGCCGGCGTGTTTTTAACCACTTCATAAATACCGACGCGGCCCTTGTAGCCGCCCTTGCAGTTATCGCAACCCACCGGCCCGTAGATCTTGAACGTCCCGATCGCCTGCTCCGGGAAGCCTTCGCGCAGCAGGGCCTCGCGCGGGATATCGACGGCCTTCTTGCAGCTCGGGCAAAGCTTCCGCGCCAGTCGCTGGGCGATGATCAGGTTGACCGACGTCGCGATATTGAACGCCGGGACGCCCATGTTGCGCAGGCGTGTCAGGGTTTCCGCAGCGCTGTTGGTGTGCAGGGTCGACATCACCATATGGCCGGTCTGTGCGGCCTTGATGGCGATCTCAGCCGTTTCAAGATCGCGGATCTCGCCGACCATGATCACGTCCGGATCCTGGCGCAGGAAGGCGCGCAGGGCCTGCGCGAAGTCCATGCCCTGGCGCGGGTTGACGTTGACCTGGTTGATACCCTCGAGATTGATCTCGACCGGATCCTCGGCCGTGGAGATGTTCACATCCACGGTATTGAGGATGTTGAGGCCGGTGTAGAGCGATACGGTCTTGCCCGAGCCGGTCGGCCCGGTTACCAGGATCATGCCCTGCGGCTGGCTCAACGCAGCAAGATACAGCTCCTTCTGCTCGGGCTCGTAACCCAGCGCATCAATGCCCATCTGCGCACTGGTCGGATCGAGGATCCGCATCACGATCTTCTCGCCCCAGAGCGTCGGCAGTGTATTGACGCGAAAATCGATGGCCTTGGTCTTGGACAGCTTCATCTTGATGCGGCCGTCCTGCGGCTTGCGCCGCTCGGAAATATCCAGTCCAGCCATGACCTTGAGGCGCGCCGACAGGCGTGGCGCCAACTGGATCGGCGGCCGCGCCACCTCATGCAAAATGCCATCGGTACGAAAGCGAACCCGGTAGGCCTTTTCATAGGGTTCGAAGTGCAGGTCCGAAGAGCCCCCCTTGATGGCATCGAGCAGCATCTTGTTGACGAAACGCACCACCGGCGCATCGTCGGCGGCCTCGCCCGATTCCCCGGCAGCGCCCTGGTCGTCGCCGCCAGCCTCCACATCGACCCCGTCAAGATCGATATCGCCAAGATCACCCAACCCCGAGGCGGTGGATTCGTAGACCTGCTCGATCCACTTGCCGAGCTTGTCATCCTCGACCAGTACCGACTCGACACTGAGCCCCGTGCTGAACTGGATGTCGGTGATCGCCTGATGGTTGCCCGGATCGGAAAGCGCGACGAACAGCTTGTTGCCACGCTTGGCCAAGGCCAGGGCGCGGTGTTGCCGCGCCAGTTTTTCGGCCAGCAGGTCGGCGGGCAGCGAGGCCCTGTCCAGCGCCGAGAGATCGAGCAATGCGACGCCGAACTGATCGGATGCCAGCTCGGCCACGACCCGCCCGCCTGCCAGGCGGTTCTCCACCACATAAGTGACCAGGGGTGTCTTGTTGCGCAGCGCCTGCGTCTGCGCTTGCTGCGCTGTCTTCTCATCCAGCAGGCCGGCCATCACCATCTGCCTGGCCAGTCCGGAAAGGGGAACATGCTCGCTCATGGCGACCTCGCATCAATCGATGGGCGCCTTATAGCGCAGTTGCCCTGCGGAGCAAACATGGACGACACCAAGTGACGAAACAGGTCACTTATTGCCGCATGCACGTGTGTGGAAGTTACCCTCCTCTCGATCAGCCACCCCTCGTCTACACCGCAGCCACCTTCGAACTTCAGCACTGAGCACTTTATGCAGAGCGGACCGCACCGGAACTTTGCACCACATCACACCCCACACGCGCGATCTCACCCAAACACAAACCTGGCATGGCCTCTGCTATGTCATCCGCAGGCAAACGCCTAACCACTCAAGGAGATATAAATGAAAGCTCAGATGCAGAAGGGTTTTACTCTGATCGAACTGATGATCGTCGTGGCGATCATTGGCATTCTGGCCGCAGTAGCGCTGCCGGCTTACCAGGATTACACCGTTCGCGCCCGCGTTACCGAAGGTCTGAGCCTGGCTTCCGGCCTGAAAACGCTGGTAGCGGAAAACTACGCCAACGACACGACTTCCACTACGCTGTGCTCGGGCGCCAACCTCACTGCCCAGGGCCATGTCGCCACCATCACCTGCGATGACGCTTCCGGCGAAATTGAAGTAACCATGGACCCCACCGCTCGCAGCGTAGTCCTGACCCTGACTCCGACTCTCGTTGCTGACGCCCCGGTAGGCTGGGCCTGCGTAGGCTCCGACGCCACCCTGGTTCCGGCTGAGTGCCGCTAATCATAAGCGGCAAGGAATAACGTAGCTAAAGCTACGCCTTAGCAGTCAAACAAAACCCCGCCCTCGCTGCGGGGTTTTGTCTTTTGATTCCAAAGCAGGCGAAAGTCACCAGATCACTCACGGCGCCTGTTAGCGCGAGCTTGCGCTGCCGAGCATCCCCTTCCTCGCTGTAAACCAAACGCCCTTCAGTGACAGGGCGTTCTGGCCACCAACTCAACAGGACTCAGATCACTCCGCGCCCCCGCAGCAATTCCATGATCTGCTTGGCGCCCTCCTCGACCGAGCCCAGCTCCGTATCGACCACCAGATCCGCATCCAGCGGCACATCGTAGGGGAAGGACTCGCCCGGAATATTGTCGCCGCCCGCCGCGTACAACCCCTGCGGGTCACGCTGCCGGCAGGCCTGCGGGGAGGCCTGGACGTAGACGGTGATGAAGCGCTCGCTGCCGATCAGCGCCCTGGCCTGCTCGCGACCTTCGGCATCCGGGGCAACAAAAGCCGCCAGGGTGAGCAGGCCAGCCTCGTTGAACTGCTTGGCCACGTGCGCGGCGCGGCGCCAGTTCTCGGTGCGCCCGGCGCGGTCCTGCGGCAGGCCCTTGTTCAGGTCGTGGCGCAGGTTCTGGCCGTCGAGCACATAGACCGCGCGGCCCATGTCGAACAGCTTGCGCTCCACCGCGTAGGCCAGGGTGCTCTTGCCGGCGCCGGACAGGCCGGTGAACAGCACGGTCGCCGGCTGCTGGCCGAAGCGCGCCGCGCGCTCCTCGGTCGACACGTGCGCCAGCGCACCATGATGGCCGCCGGTGCCGTGGGCCACCGGCTCGGCGATGATCATGCCCGCGCCGACGGTGCCGTTGGTGAGCCGGTCGATGACGATGAACGCGCCGGTGGTGCGGTTCTGCGCGTAGCCGTCCAAGGCGATCGGCGCGTCCAGGCTCAGCTTGACCTTGCCGATCTCGTTGAGCTGCAGGCTGCTCGCCGCCCCCTTCTCCAGGGTGTTCACATCCACCTTGTGGGTGATGCTGGCGATCGAGCCCGGCACGTAGCTGGTGGCGCGCTTGATGTCGTACTTCTTGCCCGGCAGCATCGGCTCCTCGCCCATCCACACCAGCATCGCCTCGAAGCTGTCGGCGACCCGCGGACGGCTGTCGGCATGTACCAGCATGTCGCCGCGCGAGACGTCGATCTCGTCTTCCAGGGTCAGGGTGATGGCCTCGCCCGGGGTCGCCTGCTCCAGCTCGCCGTCGAAGGTGACGATGGATTTCACCCGGCTGGTCTTGCCCGAGGGCAGCACGGCGACTTCGTCGCCCTTGCGCACGATGCCGCTGGCCAGGGTGCCGGCGAAGCCGCGGAAATTCAGATTGGGGCGGTTGACGTACTGCACCGGGAAGCGCAGGTCGTCGAAATTGCGGTCGCCGGCGATTTCCACGCTCTCGAGGATTTCCATCAGCGACTGCCCCTCGTACCAGGGCGCGCGCTCGCTGCGATTGACCACGTTGTCGCCCTTGAGCGCCGACATCGGCACGAAGTGCAGCGACGACGGCTTGAGCTCGATGCGCTCGGCGAACGCCAGGTAGTCGGCCTTGATGCGCTCGAACACGGCCTGGTCGAACTCCATCAGGTCCATCTTGTTGACGGCCACGACGATGTGCTTGATGCCCAGCAGCGCGGCGATGTAGCTGTGCCGGCGGGTCTGGGTCTGCACGCCGTAGCGGGCATCGACCAGGATGATCGCCAGGTCGCAGGTGGACGCACCGGTCGCCATGTTGCGGGTGTACTGCTCGTGGCCCGGGGTGTCGGCGATGATGAACTTGCGCTTGGCGGTGGAGAAGTAGCGATAGGCCACATCGATGGTGATGCCCTGCTCGCGTTCGGCCTGCAGGCCGTCGACCAGCAGTGCCAGGTCGACCTCGTCGCCGGTGGTGCCGACCTTCTTCGAGTCGCGGGTGATGGCTTCCAGGTGATCCTCGTAGATCATCTTGGAGTCGTGCAGCAGGCGCCCGATCAGGGTGCTCTTGCCGTCGTCGACGTTGCCGCAGGTGAGGAAGCGCAACAGTTCCTTGCGTTCATGCTGGGCCAGGTAGGCGAGGATGTCCTGGCTGATCAGATCGGATTGATGACTCATGATGCGCAGTCCTTAGAAGTAGCCCTGACGTTTCTTTTCTTCCATCGAACCGGCCTGATCGTGGTCGATCACGCGGCCCTGGCGTTCGGAAGTGCGGGTCAGGAGCATCTCCTGGATGATTTCCGGCAGGGTGGTGGCGGTGGACTCCACGGCGCCGGTCAGCGGGTAGCAGCCGAGGGTGCGAAAGCGCACCATCTTCTTCTGGATGCCCGCCTTCTGCTCGGGCGTCAGGTGCTCGAGGATGCGCTCGTCGTCGATCATCACCAGGGCACCGTTGAGCTCGACCACCTCGCGCTCGGCGGCGAAGTACAGCGGCACGATCGGGATCTGCTCCAGGTAGATGTATTGCCAGATATCCAGCTCGGTCCAGTTGGACAGCGGGAACACGCGGATCGACTCGCCCTTCTTGACCTTGCCGTTGTAGACGTTCCACAGCTCGGGGCGCTGGTTCTTCGGGTCCCAGCGGTGCTTGCTGTCACGGAACGAGTAGACGCGCTCCTTGGCACGGGATTTTTCCTCGTCACGGCGCGCGCCACCGAAGGCGGCGTCGAAGCCGTACTTGTCCAGCGCCTGCTTGAGGCCCTCGGTCTTCATCACGTCGGTGTGCTTGGCACTGCCGTAGGTGAAGGGGTTCATGTCCTGGGCCACACCCTCGGGGTTGATGTGGGTGAGCAGATCCAGGCCGTATTCGCTGACCATCTTCTCGCGGAAGCGGTACATCTCCTGGAACTTCCAGCGCGTGTCGACGTGCAGCACCGGGAACGGCAGCTTGCCGGGGAAAAAGGCCTTGCGCGCCAGGTGCAGCATCACGGCCGAGTCCTTGCCGATCGAATAGAGCATGACCGGATTGTCGAACTCGGCGGCGACCTCGCGAATGATGTGGATGCTCTCGGCCTCGAGCTGTTTCAGATGCGTCAGTTTGTCGACCATGGCTACTCACGAAGGGCAATTGGACGGCCGGGCGGCCGTTTGGACGCGGCCACTCTATCACGAGGTAAAGCTCTATCAGAGCCCGCACTTAGACCTTAACGTTATAGTTTTATGCCTGTCCCGGCAGCGCTCAGACGGGGTTGTCGCAATCGACGAACAGGTGTTCGACGCCGAAGCGACGGGCCAGGTAATCGCCCAGCGCCTGCACGCCATAACGCTCGGTGGCGTGGTGCCCGGCGGCGAAGAAACTCAGGCCGTTCTCGCGGGCGACATGCACCGTCTGCTCCGAGACCTCGCCGGTGAGGTAGGCGTCGACCCCGGCGGCGACCGCCTGCTCGATATAGCCCTGGGCACCGCCGGTGCACCAGGCGACGCGCCGGATCGGCCGCTCGGCGTCGACCATCAACGGCTCGCGGCCAAGCGCCTTGTGGATGCGCTGCTTGAACACGGCGGGCGACAGCGGCTCGGCCAACCGCCCGTGGAGCACGATCGAGCGCGGGTCGTCCGGGTCCAGCGGCCCCTCGATCGGTAGGCCGAGCACCTGGCCGAGGCGCACGTTGTTGCCGACCTCGGGGTGCAGGTCCAGCGGCAGGTGATAGGCCAACAGGCTGATGTCGTTGGCCAGCAGGGTACGCAGGCGCCGCTGCTTCATGCCGACCACCCGCGCATCCTCGTTCTTCCAGAAATAACCATGGTGCACCAGCACCGCGTCGGCCTGCGCCTGCACGGCCGCATCCAGCAGGGCCTGGCTGGCCGTGACCCCGCTGACGATGCGCCGGACCTGCGCCCGTCCCTCGACCTGCAAGCCGTTGGGGCAGTAATCGGCGATACGCGCCGCATTCAGGTAGCGGTCGCATTCGGCGACCAGCGCTTGCAGGGAAACGGTCATGGGTACCTCGACAGGAGCGGCGCTATGCGCACGGCGCGTGCTGGCGGCGTGCGCATAGCTGCATTTCACGGAGAGCTTCGTATAATGCGGCCACCTTAAGGGGCGCCCTCTGCGCCCGCAACCTGTCCGGACCCTCCTGATGCTCAATGCCCTGCGTTTCTACGGCTGGCCACTGCTGGCCGGCGTACTGGTCGCCCTGTTGATCATCGAACGCTACCCGGCCCTGGTCGGGCGCAGCACGGAGAGCTTCACCCTGCAACGCCCGGTCCTCCCCGCTCCCGCCCCGGGGCCCAACTCCTACGCGGCAGCGGTGAGCGGTGCCGCGCCGGCGGTGGCCAACCTCTATACCACCAAGCTGGTCGACAAGGCCAAGCAGCAGCCGCTGGCCAAGGATCCGGTCTACCAGCGCTTCTTCGGCGACAGCCTGCCACGCCAGCGGCGCATGGAGTCGAGCCTGGGCTCGGCGGTAATCATGAGCCCGGAGGGCTACCTGCTGACCAACAACCATGTCACCGCCAACGCCGACCAGATCGTCGTGGCCCTGCGCGACGGCCGCGAGACGCTGGCCCGGCTGATCGGCAGCGACCCGGAAACCGACCTCGCGGTCCTCAAGATCGACCTGCCTGAACTGCCGGTGATCAGCGTCGGCCATTCGGACAGCATCCGCATCGGCGACGTCACCCTCGCCATCGGCAACCCCTTCGGCGTCGGCCAGACCGTGACCATGGGCATCATCAGCGCCACCGGCCGCAACCAGCTGGGCCTGAACACCTACGAGGACTTCATCCAGACCGATGCGGCGATCAACCGCGGCAACTCCGGCGGCGCGCTGATCGACGCCCAGGGCAACCTGATCGGCATCAACACGGCGATCATTTCCGAGTCCGGCGGTTCGCAGGGCATCGGTTTCGCCATCCCGGTGAAGCTGGCGCTGGAGGTGATGAAGTCGATCATCGACCACGGCCAGGTGATCCGCGGCTGGCTGGGCGTCGAGGTGCAGTCGCTGACCCAGGAGCTGGCCGAATCCTTTGGCCAGAGCGGGCGCCCGGGCATCGTCGTCGCCGGTGTCTATCGCGACGGCCCGGCCGAACGCGCCGGGTTGCAGCCGGGCGACCTGATCCTCAGCATCGCCGGCGAGCAGGCCAGCGACGGGCGCTCGTCGATGAACCAGGTGGCACGCACGCGCCCCGGTGACAAGATCGATATCGACATCCTGCGCAACGGCAAGCCGCTGACGCTGACCGCCGAGGTCGGCATGCGCCCGCCGCCCGCACCGACCGCCGAGTGACGCCACAGGCCCGCCGCGATGGCGGGCCGCTGGCACCTCAGGCCAGCGCCGCACCCAAAGCGTCAAGCAACGCCTGGTTCTGCTCGGGCGCGCCGATGGTGATGCGCAGGAACTGCTCGATGCGCGGCTGGCGGAAGTGCCGCACGATCACGCCCTGTTCGCGCAGGCGCGCGGCCAGCTGCGCGGCGTCGTGCGCGGCATGCCGGGCGAAGACGAAGTTGGCGGCCGACGGCAGCACCTCGAAGCCCAGCGCAGCCAGGCTGGCGACCAGCGCCTCGCGGCTGTCGATGACGCGCCGGCAGGTCTGCTCGAAATAGGCGCGATCCTCGAATGCCGCCGCCGCGCCGGCCAGGGCGATGCGGTCCAGCGGGTAGGAGTTGAAGCTGTTCTTGATCCGCTCCAGCGCCTCGATCAGCTCCGGATGCCCCACTGCCAGGCCGACCCGCAGCCCCGCCAGCGAGCGCGACTTGGACAGCGTCTGGGTGACCAGCAGATTCGGATAGCGATCGACCAGCGCAATGGCGCTCTGGCCGCCGAAGTCGACGTAGGCCTCATCCACCAGCACCACCGAGTCCGGATTGGCGGCAAGCAGGCGCTCGATGGCCTCGAGCGGCAGCAGACGGCCGGTCGGCGCGTTCGGATTGGGGAAGATGATCCCGCCGTTCGGCCGGCGGTAGTCGTCCACCTCGATCTGGAACTGCTCGTCCAGCGCAACGGTTTGGTAGTCAATGCCGTACAGGCCGCAGTAAACGGGGTAGAAGCTGTAGGTCACGTCGGGGAACAGCAGCGGGCGGCCGTGCTGGAACAGCCCGTGGAAGGCATGCGCCAGCACCTCGTCAGAGCCGTTGCCGACGAATACCTGGGCCGCACTGACGCCGTAATAGTCGGCCACCGCCTGCTTCAAGCGCTCGCCGTTGGGATCGGGATACAGGCGCAGCTCGTCGCCGATGGCCGCCTGCATCGCCTCGATGGCCCGCGGCGACGGACCATAGGGGTTCTCGTTGGTATTGAGCTTGACCAGCCGGCTCAGCTTCGGCTGCTCGCCCGGCACGTAGGGCACCAGGTCCTTGACGAAGGGGCTCCAGAACTTGCTCATGCCCTTCTCTCCTCGAATTTGGTTTGCGCAGGGGTGGAAACCGCGCAGCGTTCTCCACCAGGTGACGCCCGGGTGGAAAAGGCCTGCGGCCGTTTTCCACCCTACGGCTTACTTGATCCGGTACTCGGCGCTGCGTGCGTGGGCGGTCAGCGATTCGCCCCGCGCCAGCACCGAGGCGATCCGGCCCAGCTGCGACGCGCCGTTGGCCGAGCAGTGGATGATCGACGAGCGCTTCTGGAAGTCGTACACGCCCAGCGGCGAGGAAAAGCGCGCGGTCCCGGAGGTCGGCAGCACGTGGTTGGGGCCTGCGCAGTAGTCGCCCAGCGCCTCGGCGGTATAGCGGCCCATGAAGATGGCCCCGGCGTGACGGATCTGCGGCAGGTACTGCTGTGGATCTTCCACCGACAGCTCGAGGTGCTCGGGCGCGATGCGGTTGGCGACCTCGATGGCCTGGTCCATGTCGGCCACCTGGATCAGCGCCCCGCGCCCGGCCAGCGAGGTGCGCGCGATTTCCGCGCGCTCCAGGGTCGGCAGCAGGCGCGCGATGCTCTCGGCGACACGCTCGAGGAAGTCCGCATCCGGGCTGACCAGGATCGACTGCGCATCCTCGTCGTGCTCGGCCTGGGAAAACAGGTCCATGGCGATCCAGTCCGGATCGGTCTTGCCATCGCAGACCACGAGGATCTCCGACGGGCCGGCGATCATGTCGATGCCGACCTTGCCGAACACATGGCGCTTGGCGGTGGCCACGTAGATGTTGCCGGGACCGACGATCTTGTCCACCGGCGGCACGCTCTCGGTGCCGTAGGCCAGCGCCGCCACCGCCTGGGCGCCGCCGATGCAGAACACCCGGTCGACACCGGCGATGGCCGCGGCCGCGAGCACCAGCTCGTTGACCTCGCCGCGCGGCGTCGGCACGACCATGACCACCTCGGGCACGCCGGCGACCTTGGCCGGAATCGCGTTCATCAGCACCGACGAAGGATAGGCGGCCTTGCCGCCCGGCACGTAGAGGCCGGCGCGATCCAGCGGGGTGACCTTCTGCCCGAGCACGGTGCCATCAGCCTCGGTATAGGTCCAGGAGTCCTGTTTCTGCCGCTCGTGGTAGCTGCGCACGCGCTCGGCCGCGGCCTCCAGCGCGCTGCGCTGCTCGGCGGAAATGCGCTCGAGGGCCAGCTCGAGGCGCTCGCGCGGCAGGATGAGGTCGGCCATGGCGGCCACCTCGAGGTTGTCGAAGCGACGGGTGAACTCGACCAGCGCCGCATCGCCGCGCTCGCGCACGGCCTGGATGATCTCCAGTACACGCCCGTTCACCGCGTCGTCGGATACGCTTTCCCAGCTCAGCAGATGGTCCATCTGCCGGGCAAAGTCGGGATCGGCAGCGTTGAGTCGACGCACAGCGGGGGAAGCGGTCATGACGGGCCTCGCGGTTGGCTAGCAATGAAACGGCTTGGAGTCTTCGGTCGGAATGAGCCGCCAGGGACAGCGACCTGGCGGCCGGACGCCGCAGCTTGCGGGCCGACCCTGCAGGACGCCTAGAGTACCAAGGAGGCCCGGACGGCGCCCGCGCTTTTCGGCTATGGGTCGGATAGCCGAATGCGGCGTAAGACGTTAGGCGTGGTGTCGCCCGACGGCGGCCTGCAGGGCCTCGATCAGTGCCTGGATGCGCGCATGCTGCATCTTCATCGAGGCCTTGTTGACCACCAGGCGCGAACTGATGGTGGCGATGAGCTCCTGCGGTTCCAGGCCGTTGGCGCGCAGCGTGTTGCCGGTGTCCACCACATCGATGATCTTGTCGGCCAGGCCGACCAGCGGCGCCAGCTCCATCGAGCCGTAGAGCTTGATGATCTCGACCTGGCGCCCCTGCTGGGCGTAGTAGCGCTTGGCGACGTTGACGAACTTGGTGGCGACGCGCAGCCGCCCCTTGGGCTCGGGCGCGCCGATCCGCCCGGCGGTCATCAGCTTGCAGTTGGCGATCTTCAGGTCCAGCGGCTCGTACAAGCCCTGGCCGCCGTACTCCATGAGCACGTCCTTGCCGGCCACGCCGAGGTCCGCGGCGCCGTGCTCGACGTAGGTCGGTACGTCGGTGGCACGCACGATCAGCAGGCGCACGTCATCCTGGGTGGTCGGGATGATCAGCTTGCGGCTCTTGTCCGGATTCTCGGTCGGTACGATGCCTGCCTCGGCCAGCAGCGGCAGGGTATCGTCGAGGATGCGGCCTTTGGACAGGGCGATGGTGAGCATGGAGCGTTTTCCTTGAATGGCAACGGCCAGCCTCGAAGGGCGACCACATGACCAAGTGCGATCTCGCGAGCTAGCGTCATGCAAGGCGCAACGACCAACGAGAGTAACAGCCAAAGGCTGGCCCGAAGAGCGAGCGTCAGCGAGTCAAACAGGCGAGGACGCGGAGTTTACTAGCTGTAAATGAGCATTCCGAGCCTGTTTTTAACGCAGCAGATCGCTATCAACCGGGAACGCGGCGAATCTTCGCCCCCAGCAGCTGCAGCTTCTCTTCGATGCACTCGTAGCCACGGTCGATGTGGTAGATGCGGTCGATCAGCGTGTCGCCTTCGGCCACCAGGCCGGCGATCACCAGGCTGGCCGAGGCACGCAGGTCGGTCGCCATGACCGGAGCGCCCTTGAGCCGCTCGACCCCGGTAACGATGGCGGTGTTGCCTTCGACCAGGATCTGCGCGCCCATGCGGTTCATCTCGTAGACGTGCATGAAGCGGTTCTCGAACACCGTCTCGATCACCGTGCCGGTACCCTCGGCAATGGCATTGAGGGCGATGAACTGCGCCTGCATGTCGGTGGGGAAGGCCGGGTACGGCGCGGTGCGCACGTTGACCGCCTTCGGCCGCTTGCCCTTCATGTCCAGCTCGATCCAGTTGCTACCGGTGTCGATGTGGGCACCGGCCTCGACCAGCTTGTGCAGCACGGCCTCGAGCAGCGTCGCGTCGGTATCCTTCAGGCGCACGCGCCCGCCGGTGGCGGCGGCGGCGACCAGGTAGGTGCCGGTCTCGATGCGGTCGGGCATCACGCTGTAGCGCCCGCCGCCCAGGCGCTTGACGCCATCGATGACGATGGTGTCGGTGCCAGCGCCGGACACCTTGGCGCCCATGGCGTTGAGGAAGTTGGCCAGGTCGACCACCTCCGGCTCGCGTGCGGCGTTTTCCAGCACGCTGCGGCCGTTGGCCAGCGCGGCGGCCATCATGATGTTCTCGGTGCCGGTCACGCTGACCGTATCGAACAGGAAGCGCGCGCCCTGCAGCCCGCCGGCCGGCGCCTTGGCCTTGATATAGCCGCCCTCGACCTCGATCTTCGCGCCCATCGCCTCGAGGCCGCGGATGTGCAGATCCACCGGGCGGGAGCCGATGGCGCAGCCGCCGGGCAGCGCCACCTCAGCCTCGCCGAAGCGCGCGACCATCGGACCGAGCACGAGGATCGAGGCGCGCATGGTCTTGACCAGCTCGTAGGGCGCGACCAGGGTCTTGATGCTGCTGGCATCGACCTCGACGGAGAGCTTCTCGTCGATGACCGGCTGCACGCCCATGCGGCCGAACAGCTCGATCATGGTAGTGATGTCGTGCAGGTGCGGCAGGTTGCACACGGTCACCGGCGTATCGGCCAGCAGGGTCGCGGCAAGGATCGGCAAGGCGGAGTTCTTCGCCCCGGAAATGCGGATTTCGCCGTCGAGACGCACGCCGCCGGTAATGATCAGTTTATCCATCGATATTCCGTAGCCCGCAGGCTTGAGACCCCGTCGAAAGGCGCCACCGCTGCTCGCGGAGCGCCGAAGCTAGCTGTTCGGTTGCCGCCGCACTCAGGCGCGGGCAGCCCAGTCGGTGCGACTGAAGAACTTCATGGTGACGGCATGGATGCTGCCGTCGGCGATCCAGGGATTGAGATGCGCGTAGATCTGTTGCTGACGCTTGACCGGACCGAGCGCGGCCAGCTCATCGCTGATGACGTTCAGCTGGAAGTTGCAGCCTTCGCCTTCGACTTCCACCTGGGCTCCCGGAAGCTTCGCTTCCAGGAAATTCTTCACTTCTAGGGCCTGCATGTTCAACCTCGATCGGCGCGAAGGCGCACGGGCCGGCCATCATACAAAAAACCCCCGGAGCTGCGAACCCCGCCCGGCGGCCGGGCAGCCGATCAGTCGACCGCGTCGCCCTGCCCCGCCTGCAGCGACGGTCGCTGCGCCTGCCGGGCGCCATCGGGCTGCGGCGCCGGGAAGCGCGACGAGGCGTAGCGCACCACCAGCACCGCCAGGGCGAGCAGCAGGATCGCGCCGGACACATAGACCACGCCCATATCCGGCCGGTGATGATGGGAGACATCGGAGATCAGCAGGCGGGTCAGCGCCGTGATCGCCACGTAGATGAGGAAGCGAACCGGCATGTGGTTGGTCTTGAAGTAGATCCCCACCATCGCGCCGAGCTCGAGATAGATGAACAGCAGCAGGATGTCGTCGACCGACGCGCTGCCCTTGGCGACCATCTCGAGGAAGGCCATCAGCGCCGCCCAGGCGGTGGCCGCGCCGATGGCGAACAGCGCCAGGTAGTGGAACGCCTCGACCAGCAGGTTGCCCAGCGCCTCGGCAAGCAGGTGCAGACGTTCGCGCATCCGTTCGGCCCAGTTCAGCTTCATCGCCCGTCCCTTCGCTCAGTCCCGCTCGGCGAGCGGCAGAATGTCTTCCAGCCCGGAGACCCTGGCGATCTTCGCCATGTCTTCCGGCAACCCGGCCACGCGCAGCGTGCGACCGCGCGCCCGGGCATCGCGCATGAACGACAGCAGCAGCGACAAGCCCACGCTGGTGGATTTCTCCACGCCCGAGCAGTCGACCAGCAGCTCGCCGGCACCTGCACCGATCAGCGCCCGGCCGCTCTCGCGCAAGCCAGGGCCGCTGCGATGGTCGAGCACGCCGACCAGACGCAGCTCGCCGGCCGCGCCCTGCTCGATCCGCGCTTCACTCATCACCGGCCGCCTGCTGCCCGGCGGGCGTGTCCTTGGCGCGCGCGACCACCTCGGCCCAGCCGTCGATGGTCCTGTCCAGGTCGCCGCCGTTCTTCTGCATCGAGTCGGCGAACTGGTCACGGAACAGCTTGCCGATGTTGATGCCGTTGATGATCACGTTGCGCACCCGCCACTCGCCCTGGTTCACCATGGTGTAGGACACCGGGTAGATCTCGCCCTGGCGACCGACGACCTCCATGCCGACGCTGGCACGCTTGTCGTCCTGCTTGCCGGAGGGCGGCAGTACGCGGATTTGCTGGTTGTTGTACTCCAGCAGGGCGTTGCCATAGAACTGCATGAGGCTGCGCTTGAAGTTCTCCTGGAAGCGGCTCATCTGCTCCGGAGTGGCGCTGCGGGCATACTTGACGGTCATGATGCTGCGCGAGATGCCCTCGGCATCGACCACCGGGCCGAGGATGTCGTTCAGCGCATCGTAGAAGGCCGAGGGATCGCTGCGATAGCGCTCCTTGTTGGCCTGCAGGTCGGCCAGCAGCTTGTCGGTGGTCTGCTGGATGACCTGGTGGGGGCTGGCGGCCGCCTGACCGACCAGCGGCAGGACGGCCAGCAGCACCAGCAACCCGCGACACAGAAGTCTCAACATGGCGCGCACTCCTTTATTCCTTGTTTACCGAATTGAGCAGGAACTTGCCGATCAGGTCCTCGAGCACCAGCGACGACTGGGTATCGCGGATGGTATCGCCGTTGCCGAGCACCTCCTCCTCGCCCCCCACGCTGATCCCGATGTACTTCTCGCCAAGCAGGCCTGCCGTGAGGATCGATGCAGTGGAGTCGACCGGCAGGATGTTCACATCGTTCTGGATCTCCAGCGTCACCCGACCAGTGTAGGTGTCGCGGTCCAGGTCGATCGCCGTGACCTTGCCGATCGTCACGCCGGCCATGGTCACCTTAGAACGCACCGTCAGCCCGGCGATATTGTCGAAGTAGGCGTACAGCTTGTAGGTATCGGCGTTGCTCACGCTCAGCCCGCTGACCCGCAGCGACAGCAGCAACAGCGCCAGCAGACCGCCGAGCAGGAACAGCCCGACACCCATTTCCAGTGTGCGGATACGCATCAGAAATCTCCAAACATCAATGCGGTCAGAATGAAATCCAGCCCGAGGACGGCCAGCGAGGCGTAGACGACGGTGCGCGTGGTAGCGCGGCTGATGCCCTCGGAGGTCGGCTCGCAGTCGTAGCCCTGGAACACCGCGATCCAGGTCACCACCAGGGCGAACACCAGGCTCTTGACGATCCCGTTGAACACATCGGAATGGAAATCGACGCTGTTCTGCATGTTCGCCCAGAACGAGCCTTCATAGACGCCCAGCCAGTCGACGGCGACCATCGCACCGCCCCAGATCCCGACGACGTTGAAGATCAGCGTCAGCAGCGGCAACGAAATGAAGCCGGCCCACAGTCGCGGCGCGATGATGTACTTGAGCGGGTCGACGCCGATCATCTCCAGGCTGGAGAGCTGCTCGGTGGACTTCATGTTGCCGATCTCGGCGGTCAGCGCCGAGCCGGCGCGACCGGCGAACAGCAGCGCGGTGACCACCGGCCCGAGCTCACGCAGCAGAGTCAGGGCGATCATCTGCCCCACCGCCTGCTCCGAACCGTAGTTGGTGAGGATGTTGTAGCCCTGCAGCGCCAGCACCATGCCGATGAAGATGCCGGACACCACGACGATCGCCAGCGACAGCACGCCGACGAAGTACAGCTGGCGGACCAGCAGGTTGAAGCCGTTGCGCAACTCACTGCGCCCGAACAGGGCATGCACGAGGAACAGGGTCGAGCGACCCAGCGCGGCCACCACATCGAGGCCGGCGCGGCCGAGCAGGCGGATCCGCTCGGTGATCGAACGCTTACGCATCGGCACCTCCCAGCAGATCGTCGACATAGGCCGGGGCGGGGAAATGGAACGGCACCGGACCGTCAGCCGCGCCCTGCATGAACTGGCGGATGCGCGGGTTGTCCGATTCCATCAGCTCGCCCGGCACGCCGTGGCCGAGCACCTGCCCGTCGCCGATGACATAGATGTAGTCGGCGATGCTCGCGGTCTCGGCCAGGTCGTGGGAGACGACGATGCTGGTGATGCCCAGCGCATCGTTGAGCAGGCGGATCAGGCGCACCAGCACGCCCATGGCGATCGGGTCCTGGCCGGCGAACGGCTCGTCGTACATGAGGATCTGCGGGTCCAGGGCGATGGCGCGGGCCAGCGCGACCCGGCGCTTCATGCCGCCGGACAGCTCGTCGGGCATCAGCTCGACGGCGCCGCGCAGGCCGACGGCCTGCAGCTTCATCAGCACGATGTCGCGAATCATCTCCTCCGGCAGGCGGGTGTGCACGCGCAGCGGGAAGGCGACGTTCTCGAACACGTCCAGATCGGTGAACAGGGCGCCGCTCTGGAACAGCACGCCCATCTGCTTGCGCATGTCGAACAGCTCGGAGCGCGACAGCGAAGGCAGGTTCTGCCCGGCGACCCAGACCTCGCCGGCCGTGGGCATCAGTTGCGCGGCCACCAGCCGCAGCAGGGTGGTCTTGCCGCAGCCGGACGGCCCCATGATGGCCGTGACCTTGCCGCGCGGGATGGCGATGTCGACGTTATCGAAAATGGCCCTTTCGCCGCGCGTGAAGGTCACCCCCTTCAATTCCACGGCGTAGGCGTTGCTGGCGCTCATCTGGTCTCCTTGCGAACCATCCGACATGCATCAGACGGCCCCCGATCGATCGGGGTTACGTTGGGCGCTGACCCTTTTGGCGGCGCGCACTATAGCACCGCCCCCAGCCCACCCCAACACGCCAGCCAGAGCCGAGCGCTGCAAGGGCCAGCTTGGCGCCGGCCAGGCATGGCTTCTGCACCCATGACTTTTCCGATGAGCCCAGGCGCAATTCCCGGTATAATCCGCGGCTTTTCATTCGCCCTCGCCTACGACCATGCCCAAGCCAGCCCGCCTGATCGAAACCGCCCTGCGGACCATCTCCATGGAAATCGAAGCGGTCGAGCAGCTCAAAGAGCGCATCGACGAGCGCTTCGAGCGCGCCTGCCAGCTGATCCTCGCCTGCAAGGGGCGCGTGGTGGTGGTCGGCATGGGCAAGTCGGGCCACATCGGCAACAAGATCGCCGCCACGCTGGCAAGCACCGGCACCGCGGCCTTCTTCGTCCACCCCGCCGAAGCCAGCCATGGCGACATGGGCATGATCACCCGCGACGACCTGGTGCTGGCGCTGTCCAACTCCGGCACCACCAGCGAGATCGTCACCCTGCTGCCGCTGATCAAGCGCCTGGGCATCACCCTCATCAGCATGACCGGCAACCCGGACTCGGTGCTGGCCAAGGCCGCGGCGGTGAACCTCGACGCCAGCGTCGCGGTGGAAGCCTGCCCGCTGAACCTGGCGCCGACCTCCTCCACCACCGCCAGCCTGGTGCTCGGCGATGCCCTGGCCATCGCCCTGCTCGAGGCGCGCGGCTTCACCGCCGAGGACTTCGCCTTCTCCCACCCCGGTGGCGCCCTGGGCCGGCGCCTGCTGCTCAAGGTCGAGCATGTCATGCACAGCGGCGAGCGCCTGCCAGGCGTATCGCGCGGCACGCCGCTGCGCGATGCCCTGCTGGAGATGACGCAGAAGGGCCTGGGCATGACCGTGGTGCTGGAGCCCGACGGCCGCCTGGCCGGCATCTTCACCGACGGCGACCTGCGCCGCACCCTGGACAAGGGCATCGACTTCCAGCAGGCGCGGATCGAGCAGGTGATGACCGTGCACGGCAAGACCGCGACACCCGACATGCTCGCCGCCGAGGCGCTGAAGATCATGGAGGATCACAAGATCAACGCCCTGGTGGTGGTCGACGAGCAGGACCGCCCGGTCGGCGCACTGAACATGCACGACCTGCTGCGCGCGGGGGTGCTGTGATGCACACCGAACTGCTCGAACGCGCGCGCAACGTGCGCCTGGCCATCTTCGACGTCGACGGCGTGCTGACCGACGGCCGCCTGTACTTCCTCACCGATGGCAGCGAATTCAAGACCTTCAACACCCTGGATGGCCACGGCATCAAGATGCTGATCAACTCCGGCGTGCGCACCGCAATCATCAGCGGGCGCAAGACCCCGGTGGTCGAGCGCCGCGCGCAGAACCTTGGCATCCAGCACCTCTACCAGGGCCGCGAGGACAAGCTGGTAGTGCTCGACGAACTGCTCGCCGAACTCGAGCTGAACTATGCTCAGGTCGCCTATCTGGGCGACGATCTGCCGGATCTGCCGGTGATTCGCCGCGTCGGCCTCGGCATGGCGGTAGCCAGCGCCGATGCCTTCGTCCGCCAGCATGCCCACGGAGTTACCCGCGCTCGCGGCGGCGAGGGCGCCGCTCGCGAGTTCTGCGAGCTGATCCTCGAAGCCCAGGGCAACCTCGAAGCGGCCCAGGCCGCCTACCTCTGAGGACACCACGATGCTGCGCAAGCTTCGCTTCCCCTTGCTGCTGGGGTTGATCGCCGCCCTGCTGGTGGCGGTGGGCTACTGGAACATCCGCCCCGAGAGCTTCATGCAGGAGCCGCCGCAGGCGGCCACCGCCGAGCCCGACGTGGACTTCTACGTGGTCAATGCCCGCACCGTGCAGTTCCAGCCCGACGGCAAGCGCCACTACGAGTTGCGCAGCGAGCGGATGGAGCATCTCAAGGCCAGCGACACCAGCCTGCTCACCCGCCCGGACTTGCTGGCCTACCGCGGCAGCGAACTGCCCTGGCATGTCAGCAGCGAGCGCGGCGAGGTCTCGCCCGGCGGCGAGCAGGTCGAGCTGATCGACAAGGTGGTGGTCGAGCGCACCGATGCCAAGGGCCGCCCCACCGTGGTGACCAGCAGCCGCATGACGGTCTGGCCGGAGAAGGATTACGCCGAGACCCGCCAAGCCGTTAGAATCGTCGCCGCCAACGGCGTCACCACCGCGACCGGAATGAAAGCGTACCTGGATGACGGCAGGATGCTCCTGCTGTCCAACGTAAGAGGCCAGCATGAGCTGCGTTAAGACTCTCCCCCTCCTGCTCGGTTTGAGCGCCTTCCTGCTCGGCAGCAGCGCCTGGGCACTTCCCGAGGATCGCGACCAGCCGATTCGCGTGCAGGCCGACTCCGCCGAGCTGGACGACCGCCAGGGCGTCGCGGTCTATCGCGGCGACGTGGTCATCACCCAGGGCAGCATGAAGATCACCGGCGACACCGTGACCATCACCCAGAACGACAGCGGCGATGTCGAGGTCTTCACCTCCATCGGCAAGCCGGCCTACTACGAGCAGAAGCCGGCGGTGGACAAGGAAATCGTCAAGGCCTACGGCCTGACCATCCAGTACTTCGCGGCCAACGAGCGCATCGTGCTCATCGACCAGGCGAAGGTCGTCCAGGAAGGCAACACCTTCGAAGGCGAGAAGATCGTCTACGACACCCGCCGCCAGATCGTCAACGCCGGCCGCGCCACCAATGCCGACGTGACCACGCCGCGCCCGCGCGTGGACATGGTCATCCAGCCGCGCAAGAAGGACCAGCCCGCGGAGCAGGCCCAATAATGGCGGCTCTCAAGGCACAGCACCTGGCCAAGAGCTACAAGAGCCGCCAGGTGGTCCGCGATGTCAGCCTGTCCATCGAGAGCGGGCAGATCGTCGGCCTGCTCGGCCCCAACGGCGCCGGCAAGACCACCTGCTTCTACATGATCGTCGGCCTGGTCGGTGCCGACCAGGGCCGCGTGCTGATCGACCAGCAGGACGTCACCCACCTGCCGATGCATGGCCGTGCGCGTGCCGGCATCGGCTACCTGCCGCAGGAGGCCTCGATCTTCCGCAAGCTGACGGTGGCCGACAACATCATGGCCATCCTCGAGACCCGCAAGGACCTCGACCGCGCCGGCCGCCAGCAGGCACTCGAGGCGCTGCTGCAGGAATTCCACATCAGCCACATTCGCGACAGCCTGGGCATGAGCCTGTCCGGCGGTGAACGCCGCCGGGTGGAAATCGCCCGTGCGCTGGCCACCGCGCCGAAGTTCATCCTGCTGGACGAGCCCTTCGCCGGCGTCGACCCGATCTCGGTCGGCGATATCAAGCAGATCATCCATCACCTGAAGAACAAGGGCATCGGCGTACTGATCACCGATCACAACGTGCGCGAGACCCTCGACATCTGCGAAACCGCCTACATCGTGAACGATGGCCAGCTGATCGCCGAAGGTGACGCGCAAACCATCCTCGCCAACCAGCTGGTCAAGGAAGTCTACCTGGGCCACGAATTCAGGCTTTGAGCGTTTCTTTCAGCCAAATCGACAATCAGGCCTAGGCAAGGGCTTCGAAGGCAGGCATATAATTTGCTTTCCCCGAGGCGCCCGCGGCGCCCGCGATCAGGAACGGGCGCGCAGGCGCCGGCATCAAAGGTTAGAAGTCCTCTGCCATGAAACCATCGCTAGTCCTGAAGATGGGCCAGCAGCTGACCATGACCCCTCAGCTGCAACAGGCCATTCGATTGCTCCAGCTCTCCACGCTGGATCTGCAGCAGGAAATTCAGGAAGCCCTGGATTCCAATCCGATGCTCGAACGCGAGGAGGACGGCGACGACTACGACGGCGCCGACCCCATGGCCGAGGCCAGCGAATCCACCAGCGCCAGCGCCGAAGGCGAACAGCGCCAGCTCGACAACCACTACGAGGAAAGCAGCCACTCGAGCGACAGCCTCGACGAGAACGAGTGGAGCGAGCGCATCCCCAGCGAGCTGCCGGTGGACACCGCCTGGGAAGACGTCTACCAGACCAGCGCCAGCAGCCTGCCGGCCAGCGACGATGACGAGTGGGACTTCACCACCCGCACGCCCACCGGCCTCAGTCTGCAGGCGCACCTGCTCTGGCAGCTGAACCTGACGCCCATGAGCGACACCGATCGCCTGATCGCCACCTCGATCATCGACGGCATCAACGACCAGGGCTATCTCGAGGAGAGCCTGGACGACATCCTCGCCTCGATCGACCCGGAACTGGGCATCGAACTGGACGAGGTGCAGGTCGTGCTGCACCGCATCCAGCAGTTCGAGCCGGCCGGCATCGGCGCGCGCGATTTGCGCGAATGCCTGCTGCTGCAGCTGCGCCAGCTACCGGCTAATACTCCCTGGCTCACCGAGGCCCAGCGCCTGGTGGGCGACTATCTCGACGTGCTCGGCAATCGCGACTACAGCGCGCTGATGCGCCGCATGAAGCTCAAGGAAGACGAACTGCGCCAGGTCATCGAGCTGGTGCAGTCGCTCAATCCGCGCCCCGGCTCGCAGATCGAGGCCAGCGAGCCGGAATATGTCGTCCCGGACGTGATCGTGCGCAAGCACAACGGACGCTGGCTGGTCGAACTCAACCAGGAAGCGATGCCGCGCCTGCGGGTCAATCCGCAGTACGCCGGCTTCGTCAAGCGTGCCGACACCAGCGCCGACAACACCTTCATGCGCAACCAGCTGCAGGAAGCGCGCTGGTTCATCAAGAGCCTGCAGAGCCGCAACGAGACGCTGATGAAGGTGGCGACCCAGATCGTCGAGCACCAGCGCGGCTTCCTCGAGCACGGCGAGGAGGCGATGAAGCCCCTGGTGCTGCACGACATCGCCGAAGCGGTAGGCATGCACGAATCGACCATCTCGCGGGTCACCACGCAGAAATACATGCACACCCCGCGCGGGATTTACGAACTGAAATATTTCTTCTCCAGCCACGTGAGCACCGCCGAAGGAGGCGAATGCTCGTCCACGGCAATCCGCGCGATCATCAAGAAACTGGTGGCCGCGGAAAACCCGAAAAAGCCGTTGAGCGACAGCAAGATCGCTGGTTTACTGGAAGCACAAGGCATCCAGGTAGCACGCCGTACCGTGGCGAAGTATCGGGAATCGCTGGGCATCGCGCCGTCGAGCGAACGCAAGGGTCTGTAGGCGAACACGGCGAGCTCGGAAGGTTTCGATGGCAGACCGGTGTGTCTGCCTCTTCTGCAGAAGGCAACAAGGAGAAGCAGTATGCAAATCAATATCAGCGGTCTTCATCTGGAAGTGACCGATGCCCTGCGCAACTATGTCGAGGAGAAGTTCGAGCGGCTGTCCCGCCATTTCGACCGCATCATCAGCGTCCAGGTGTTCCTGCAGGTAGAGAAGCTCAAGCAGAAAGCCGAAGGCACGCTGCACATCGCCGGCCGCGAAGTGGTAGCCAACTCCGAACACGAAGACATGTACGCCGCCATCGACCTCTTGGTCGACAAGCTTGATCGCCAGCTGATCAAGCACAAGGAAAAACAGCTCGACCATTCCCAAGGTGTCGTTGCCCGCTGACCGACATGATCCGACTCGAAAACATCCTGACCCCCGGACGTTCCCTGGTGAACGTCCCGGGCGGCAGCAAGAAGCGCGTACTGGAGCAGATCGCCCGGGTCATCGCCCAGGACCTGCCCGACCTCGAATCCCAAGCCATCTTCGAAAGCCTGGTCGCCCGCGAGAAGCTCGGCTCCACGGGCTTCGGCAACGGCATCGCCATCCCCCACTGCCGCATGGTCGGCTGCAGCGCGCCGGTCAGTGCGGTGCTGCGCCTGGAGTCGCCGGTGGACTTCGATGCCATCGACGGCGAGCCGGTCGACCTGCTGTTCGTGCTGCTGGTACCCCAGGCCGCCACCGACGAGCACCTCGAACTGCTCCGCCAGATCGCCAGCATGCTCGACCGCGAGGACGTGCGGGCACGGCTGCGCCAGGCCTCTACCAGCGAGAACCTCTACCAGGTAGTGGTCGACGTTCAGAACGGGCACTGAATGCGCCTGATCATCGTCAGCGGTCGATCCGGTTCGGGCAAGAGCACGGCGCTGGACGTGCTCGAGGACAACGGTTTCTACTGCATCGACAACCTGCCGGCGGGCCTGCTGCCCGAGCTCGCCGAGCGCGCCCTGTTGCACACCGAGCTGCTGCAGCCGCAGGCTGCCGTATCGATCGATGCACGCAACCTGCCGAGCCAGCTCAAGCGCTTCCCCGAGCTGCTGCAGGAAGTCCGCGCGCGGCATATCCAGTGCGACGTGCTCTACCTCGACGCCGACGACGACACCCTGCTCAAGCGCTTCTCCGAGACCCGTCGCCGGCATCCGCTGACCAACGAGACCCGCTCGCTGGCCGAGGCGATCCGTGACGAGGAACAGCTGCTCGCAGCCATCGCCGACCACGCCGACCTGAAGATCGACACCACGCACCTGAATCTCTACCAGCTGCGCGACACCCTGAAGCTGCGCCTGCTGAACAAGCCGGAGCCGGGCACGGCGTTCCTCATCGAGTCGTTCGGCTTCAAGCGCGGCATGCCGGTGGACGCCGACCTGGTGTTCGACGTGCGCTGCCTGCCCAACCCCTACTGGAAAGCCGAGTTGCGCGACTTCTCCGGCCTCGACCAGCCGGTTATCGACTACCTGGCGGCGCAGCCCGACGTCGAGGAGCTGTTCCAGGACATCCACGCCTACCTGAGCAAATGGCTGCCGCGCTTCGCTGCCAGCAACCGCGCCTACGTCACGGTGGCGATCGGCTGCACCGGCGGTCATCATCGCTCGGTCTACCTGGCCGAGCGCCTCGGGCAGGCCCTGCGCGAACCGCTCAAGAATCTGCAGGTTCGCCACCGCGACCTCTAGGAACCTCCAGACCGATGCCCTCGCGCGAAATCACCATCATCAACAAGCTCGGCCTGCACGCCCGCGCGGCCGCCAAGTTCGTCGGCGTGGCGACCCGCTATCCGTGCGCCATTCGCATCGGCCGCGACGCTGCGAGCCTGGTCGACGGCAAGAACATCATGGCGGTGATGATGCTCGCCGCCGGCAAGGGCACCAGCATCTGGCTGAGCACCGAAGGTGAGCAGGAAGACCAGGCGCTGGACGCGCTGGTCGCGCTCATCGAGGACTACTTCGAAGAAGGCGAGTAGCTGCCGCTGCCCCGCCGAACCTTGCCGGCCGGGACAGCGCCAGGCGGCCGTCAGCTGCCGGCCACGGTCATCCGCTCGAGCAGTACCGAGCCACTGCGGATGTTGCTGCGCGTCTCCACATCGCTGCCGACCGCGACGATCTGTCGGAACATGTCGCGCAGGTTGCCGGCGATGGTCACCTCCTGCACCGGGAACTGGATCTCGCCGTTCTCCACCCAGTAGCCGCCGGCACCGCGCGAGTAGTCGCCGGTCACCAGGTTGAGGCCCTGCCCCATCAGTTCGGTGACCAGCAGGCCACGGCCCATGCGGCGGATCAGCGCGGCCTGGTCCTCGTCGCCGTGGCTGACGAACAGGTTGTGCACGCCGCCGGCATTGGCAGTGCTGGCCATGCCCAGCTTGCGACCCGAATAGGTGCCCAGCACATAGGACAGCAACCGCCCGTTCTCCACGAACGGCTTGGCGTAGGTCGCCAGGCCGTCGCCGTCGTAGGCGGCACTGCCCAGCGCCCGTTGAATATGCGGCCGCTCGTCGAGGGTCAGCCACTCGGGGAACAGGACCTGCCCCAGCGAATCCTCCAGGTAGGATGCCTTGCGGTACAGGTTCGCCCCGGAGATCGCCGCGAGGAAGTGGCCGAACAGCCCGGTGGCCAGCTCCGCGGAGAACAGCACCGGCACTTCGCAGGTTGGCACCGGCCGCGCGCCCAGGCGCCGCACGGCACGCTCGGCAGCGCGCCGGCCGATGCTCGTCGGATCGAGCAGCGCCTGGCCGATGCGGTTGACGTCGTAGAAATAGTCACGCTGCATCTGCCCGTCCGCCTCGGCGATCATCACGCAGCTCAGGCTGTGGCGGGTGCTGCAATAGCTGCCGATGAAGCCGTTGCTGTTGCCATAGGCCCGGCAGCCCTGGTGGGTGTTGAGGCTGGTGCCATCGGCATTGCGGATGCGCGGGTCGCTGGCGAATGCCGCCGCCTCGCAGGTCAGCGCCTGCTCGATGGCCTGCTCGGGGCTGATCTGCCACGGGTGGTAGAGATCGAGCTCCGGCAGCTCGCGCGCCATCAGCGCGGCATCCGCCAGGCCGGCATAGGTGTCCTCCGAGGCATGGCGAGCGATGGCCAGTGCGGCCGCGACTGTCTCGCGGATGGCCTGCGGGCCGCTGCCGGTGGTGCTGGCCGAGCCCTTGCACTGGCCCACGTAGAGCGTGATGCCGAAGCCCTGGTCGCGGTTGAATTCGACCGTCTCGACCTCGCCACGGCGCACCGTGGTCGACAGCCCCTGCTCCAGCGAGACGGACACCTCGCAGGCGCTGGCGCCCTGCCGCCGCGCCTCGTCGATGATCTGCGCGACCCGCTCCTGCAACCCGGGCAGCGCCTGCGGCCCGATTCCCTCAACTTCGCTCATAAGCACTCCCAAACCATTCAACGCCCAGGCCCGGCAACCGGCGGTCGCATACCCGAGCTGCTGCTATCATGGCCCGCACTTCCCGATTGGACCCTAGTTTTCATGTCTGACTACCCCGATACCGACCCGCTCGGCGAAAAAAGCAAGTCGCAGGTCAAGCGCGAACTGCAGGCGCTGCAGGATCTCGGCGAGCGGCTGACCACGCTCAAGCCCGAGCTGCTTGCGCGCCTGCCGCTGTCCGATACCCTGCAGAAGGCGCTGGCCGATGCGCCGAAACACAAGGCGCACATCGCCCGCAAGCGCCACATCCAGTACATCGGCCGGTTGATGCGCGACCAGGATGTCGAGGCGATCCTGGCGCTGGTCGACCAGGTCGACGCCTCCACCCGCCAGTACAACGAGCGCTTCCACGCCCTGGAGCGCTGGCGCGATCGCCTGATTGCCGGCAACGACGAGGCGCTGGAGGCGTTCGTCGCCGAGTTTCCCGATGCCGACCGCCAGCACCTGCGCAGCCTGGTGCGCCATGCCCAGCACGAGGCGGCCCACAACAAGCCGCCGGCGGCCGCGCGCAAGGTGTTCAAGTACATCCGCGAGCTCGACGAGATCAAGCGCGGCCTGAAATAGACCGCGCCGAGCGGCCGGCGCGGCTCACGCGCCGGTCCCGCCGACCGTGATGCCATCGATCTTCAGGGTCGGCTGGCCGACGCCGACCGGCACCGACTGGCCATCCTTGCCGCAGGTGCCGACACCGCTGTCCAGCGCCAGGTCGTTGCCGACCATGGACACGCGGCTCATGGCTTCCGGGCCATTGCCGATCAGGGTCGCGCCCTTGACCGGCGCGGTGATGCGGCCGTCCTCGATCAGATAGGCCTCGCTGGTGGAGAAGACGAACTTGCCGCTGGTGATGTCCACCTGGCCGCCGCCGAGGTTGGCGCAGTAGATGCCCTTCTTCACCGAGCGGATGATTTCCTCCGGCTCGCTCTCGCCGGCCAGCATGTAGGTATTGGTCATGCGCGGCATCGGCAGGTGCGCGTAGGACTCGCGACGGCCGTTGCCAGTCGCCGCCACGCCCATCAGCCGGGCGTTGAGCTTGTCCTGCATGTAGCCCTTGAGCACGCCGTTCTCGATCAGCGTGGTGCACTGGGTGGGCGTGCCTTCGTCGTCCACGCTCAGCGAGCCACGGCGGTTGGCCAGGGTGCCGTCGTCGACGATCGTGCACAGGGGCGAGGCGACCCGCTCGCCGATGCGCCCGCTGTAGGCCGAGCTGCCCTTGCGGTTGAAATCGCCTTCCAGGCCGTGGCCCACCGCCTCGTGCAGCAGCACGCCGGACCAGCCCGGGCCGAGCACCACCGGCAGCGTGCCGGCCGGCGCTGGCAGCGCCTCGAGGTTGACCAGCGCCTGGCGCAGCGCCTCGCGGGCATAGCCCATGGCGCGGTCCTGGTCGAGGAAGTAGTCGTAGCCGGTGCGCCCGCCGCCGCCGTGGCCGCCGCGCTCGCGCCGGCCGTTCTGCTCGACGATCACGCTGACGTTGAAGCGCACCAGCGGGCGGATGTCGCTGGCCAGCGAGCCGTCCAGCGCCGCCACCAGGATATGCTCCCAGACCCCGGCGAGGCTCACCGTGACCTGCTTGATGCGCGGGTCCAGCGCGCGGGTGGCGACGTCGACACGCTTGAGCAGCTCGACCTTGTCGGCACGGCTCATGGCGTCGAGCGGGTTGCCCTCGGCATAGAGCGGCGCGAAGGACGCCCGGGCCAGCACTTCGACAGGCGTGCGCCCGCCGCTGCGGGCGATCGAGCGTGCCGCCTGGGCGGCCTGGCGCAGCGCCTCGGCGGTGATCGCGTTGCTATAGGCGAAACCGGTCTTCTCGCCAGCCAGTGCGCGCACCCCGACGCCCTGCTCGAGATGGAAACCGCCCTCCTTGACGATGCCGTCCTCCAGCACCCAGGACTCGCTGACCTGGTCCTGGAAATAGAGGTCGGCGGCGTCGATGCCGGGGCCGGCCAGCTCGCCGAGCAGCCCGGGAAGATCGTCGATGCCGAGCCCGCCGGGTGTCAGCAGGCGTTCGCTAACGGGTAACAGCCAGTCGCTCATAGTCACTCCACATTCGCCGTGCCCAGGCACGGTACAGAAAACCTCCGGTGCTGCGCCAGCGGCATGCGCCGGCGCAAGGCCGCCTGCTCGGCGGCGTCACGGGCGCAGACGATGCTGGCAGGCCCGCTCGCCTGCCCGCCCAGCAGCCGCCCCCAGGGATCGACGATCGCCGAATGCCCGTGGGTGCGCCGGCCTGCGGCATGCTCGCCGCCCTGGGCGGCGGCCAGCAGGTAGCACTGGGTGTCGATGGCACGGGCGCGGATCAGCACGTCCCAGTGGGCCTCGCCGGTGACCTGGGTGAACGCGGACGGCGCGGCGATCAGCTCGGCGCCGGCCGCGCGCAGCGCGCCGTAGAGCTCCGCAAAACGCAGGTCGTAGCAGACCGTCAGGCCCAGCCGGCCGACCGGGGTGTCGGCCAGCACCAGGCGCTGGCCGGCGACGTAGTCGTCCGATTCACGGTACTGGCCGCGGCTGTCGGCCACCTCGGCGTCGAACAGGTGCAGCTTGTCGTAGCGCGCCACGCGGCGCCCCTGGTCGTCATACAGCAGCGAACAGGCGGCCGGGCGGGCATCGGCCGGCGCCCCGTCGGGCGGCAGCGGGATGGTGCCAGCCACCAGCCAGAGGCCGAGCTCGCGGGTCACCGTCGCCAGCCAGGGCAGGATCGGCCCGCAACCCTCGGCTTCGGCGCGCGCCACCGCCGGCACTCGCGGGTGGCCCATCGCCGCGAAGTTCTCCGGCAGCACGGCCAGGCGCGCGCCGGCCTCGGCCGCACGCGCGAGCAGTTCGCGGGCGTCGCGCAGGTTGCGCTGGATATCGGCCTGGCTGGCCATCTGTATCACGGCGATCGACATGGACGTGGCGCACGCTGCTGGGAAAGGTTTGGAATGTCCCTGGCGGCCGGCGTTCACTCCGGCTTCTCGAAGGGCTTGTCGAAGGTGATCCGCGGCGATTGCCAGGGGCCCTGGACATCGTACTGGACGCTGGCGAAGCGGGCGACCTTGTCGCCGAGCAGCTTGTCGAAGACGAACAGCGCCCCGCCGACCGCCGGCGCGCCGACGATCAGCGCCGCCAGCGGCAGGTTGTTGCTCACCGGCAGCGTCACCAGCAGCTTGGCATCGATGCGATCGGCGACCATGTCCAGCGTGCCCTCGAGCTCCAGGTTGCTCGACGGCCCGGTCACGCTGATCGCCTTCTGCGTACGGTAGAGGCCCTGCTCGGCGAGCAGCGAACCACTCAGCCGGTCGTAGCTGAAGCCCTTGCCGAACAGGTCGGAGAAGTCCAGGCGCAGGCGCCGGCCGATCGAATTGAAGTTGAGCAGGCCGAACACCCGCAGTGCCTGGGCGCTGCCCTCCACCTCGACGAACTGCCCACGGAGCAGCCGTGGCTCCAGGCTGCCGGAAAAGCGCGACAGGGCGAACCAGGCCGGCGAGCCGCGCCAGTTGCCGTCGACATCCAGGCGGAAGCTCTCGCTGGTGGTCGAGGGGGCGAAGCCCCAGGCCAGCAGCACGTCGGCAAGGTTGCCGCCCGACAGGCGCCCGCGATAGCGGGTCACCCCGTCCTGCCAGCCCCCGCTGCCCTCGACGCGCAGGCCCTTGAGTTGGAGATCGACCTGGGAGAAGGCCACGCCACCGTCCTGCGGGCGCATCTTCAGCGCCCAACGGCCCAGCGGCGCCTCGCCCAGCCAGACCTGGCCGATGGCGAGATCCATCGGCGGCAGCCCGGCCGGGTCGACGGCCGCCAGCGGATCGGGACGCTCGCCGGCCGCGACGCCGGACGTGCCGGCCGGCAGCCGCAGGTGCTCGAGGTTTGCCGTGATCGCCTGGCCTGCGGCATCCGGCAGGCGCAGCCGCCCGGCGATGGTCTCGCTGCGCAGGCCGAGCGACCAGGCGTCGGCCTGGCGCTGGAGGTCGATGTCGAGAGCCTCGATGCGACTGCCCAGCCCGTCGAAACGACCAATGTGCAGCTGCGCCTCGCGCAACGGCTCGGCTCCGGCAGCACCGGCAACGCTGTCGCCGGACAGGTAACGCTGGCGCACCGCCTGCCAGGCAGCCAGGTCGAGCTGGGCCAGGGTCCCGCGCACCCGCAGGCCATCCCGCGCCGGCAGCACCGCGGCGCCCGGCCCGACCCGAAGTTCGCCGCGGCCGTGGCGCCAGTCGCCTTCCGGGGCGATGTAGTCGAGTGCCGCCAATTGGTCGTGCAGCAGCGTGTAGCGACGCTGCGGCCCGCGCAGGGTCATGCGCAGCGAGGTGTCGCGGCGCACCTCGGCGGGCTTGCCGAAGGGTTCCGGCAGCTCGATGGCCAGGCCGAGCAGCGAGGAGTCGACCTGCAGCAGGCTGTCGTCACCGTCCAGGCTCAGCCGCAGCTGGTAAGGCAGCTCGCCGGCGGCCGGCAGCGGCTGGGCGACGCCGAGCCAGCCGGCCAGTTCGGGCAGTGCGATGCTGCCCTGCGCCTCGATGCGCGTCGAAGGCGCGCCGGCGCGCCCGGTCGCCACTGCACGCCCGCGCACGCTGCGGCCGAAGGTGCGCGCACTGATGTCCTCGGCGCTGAAGCCTTTCTCGCTGTCGTAGCGAAAGTGTCCCTTGAGGCGCTCGAAGGCCAGCGTCGGCTGGGCGATGCGCAGTTGCGCATCGGCACTGGCGAAGTCCACCACCACCTTCGGCGCCGGCCCCTGGCCCAGCGGGAGATCCAGTTCGACGCTCCCGTCCAGCGCGCCCTGCCCGCGCCAGTCGCCGAACAACGCCGCGGTACCCATCGGTGCCTCGCGCAGCAGCTGCAGGGCATCCTCCACGCTGCTGGAGACCTCGCCACGCAGCGCCAGCCGCGGCGTACCCGGCTGGCCGCGCAGGATCTGCGCGCTGGCATCGCGCACCTGGCTGTCGAGCAGGCGGCCCTCGGCCAGGCGCACGCGCACCGCGTCGTCGTCGATCAGCACCTCGCCGCGGCCGTCGCGCAGTGCCGGCCAGCCCGGCCGATAGGCCAGCTCGGCATCGTGCACCTTGAAATACAGGCTCATGCTGCGCGCCTCGGCCGCGGCACCGCGGTTGAGCGCGCCCTGGTAGAGGAAATAGCCTTGGTCGATGGCACCGCCGCGGATGGCCGTGCTCAGCCACTCGGCCAGCGCGCCGCTGAGGGCCGGCGAGCGGGTGGGCAGGTAGCGGCTGGCGAAGCGCGCATCGCCCTCGCTGAGCCCGACGCGCAGGTCCATGTAGTCCTCGGCGGCCGGGTCGCGCCGCAGGCGGATCAGGAAGTCCCCAGCCAGGCGGCCCTCCTCGCCGTCGAGGCTCAGATAGGGCGCGGCGAGGGTGAAGGCCTCCTCGTCGAGACGCCAGCTCAGGCGTCCCTGGGCCCGCCGATAGGTCCAGGGCTCGGCGAACAGCGGCGCCAGGTGCAGGCCGAAATCGCGACTGTCGATATCCAGCACGCCCGCGGCGAGGTCGCCGCGGATGCTGCCGGAGCCATGTTCCACCGCGGGAATCCAGTGATGGGCGGCAAGGCGGATATCGTCGAGCTGCGCGGCGTAGCGAAGCCGATCTGGCGAATCCAGCCGCGGACGGTAGGCGAGGCGGATATCGCGCAGCGTGCCCTGGGGCGCCAGCGCGGTCAGCGTCTCCACGCCGGCTTCGGGCAAGGGGGCCAGCGCCAGCGCCAGCGTGGCGAGCGGCGCGATACGCAGGCGATCGGCCTGCAGCTGCCAGTCGCCGGAGGCCGCGTCACGCTGCAGCGCCAGGCGGACATCGTCCAGCCGCTGCGCGCCGAAGTCGAAGGCCAGGCGCTCGGCGAGGACGCGGTAGGCGCCATCACCCAGGCGGTCGAGATAGAGATCGACCGCCAGGTCCTCCAGGCGCACTGGCTCACGAGCCTGGTAGGCACCCGCCAGGCTCGGCGCGTTCAGCCGGGCAACCGCGCGGCCCAGCGCCCGTTTCTCCCAGCGCAGCCAGATTTCCCCGCCGGCCTTCAGCTCATCCAGCCGCCAGTCGCCGGTCAGCCGCCGCGGCAGCCAGGCGGCCCAGTCGCTCTGCGGCAGACTCAGGTAGAGGTCGGCCCGGGCATCACGCCACTCGCCGACGCGGCCCTGGGCCGCCAGCGAAAGGCTCAGGTTCTGGCCATCGGGGAGCACCGTGCGGCCATCCAGGCGCCAGTCACTGCCGGCGTTGTGCAGGGCCAGCGAGGTGTAGGTCAGCGTCACCGGCGCCGCGCCGGCCGGCTCGAAGGTGATCTGGCTGTCTTGCAGGGCCAGGCTGCGCACCGCCTGCAGGCCACGCAGGATGGCCTCGACATCCGGCGGCGAAGCGTCCCCGCCCCTGGGCAGCCCCTCGATCCGCCAGCGGCCGTCACCGTCCTGGGCCACGGTCAGGTGTACACCGGCGAAGCTCAGCGAGCGCAGGCGCAACGTCCGCGCGAGCAGCGAGTCGGCCAGGTCCGGCACCAGCACCAGGCGATCCAGGCGCAGCGCGGAGGCGCCGTCGCCGAGCACCACGTCATGCGCCAGCAACCGCGGGGTGAAGCCCTCCCAGGCGCCCTCCAGCCGGCCGATCGCCAGCGGCAGCGCCAGGGCCTGCTCCAGGCGCGCCTCGACATCGGCGCGGTACTCGGCCACCAGTGGCACCAGTTGGCGACCGAGACTGACATACAGCGCCGCCAGCACCAGCAACCCGGCGAGCACGCCGAACAGGCGCTGCAGCAAACGCGCCAGCAAGGCAGCGCCGCCCGTCACCGCGCGGCACTCCGCAGCCCCGGCCACCGCTCGCTCCCGCGCGGACTCAGAGCAGCACCACGTCGTACTGTTCCTGCGAGTACATGCTCTCGACCTGGAACTTGATCGACCGTCCGATGAACGCCTCGAGGTCGGCGACGTTGCCGGACTCTTCATCGAGCAACCGGTCGATCACCTTCTGGTTGGCCAGCACGCGGTAGCCCTCGGCCTGGTAGGCCCGCGCCTCGCGCAGGATCTCGCGGAAGATTTCGTAGCAGATGGTCTCGGGAGTCTTCAGCTTGCCGCGGCCCTGGCACGCCAGGCAGGGTTCGCAGAGCACCTGCTCGAGACTCTCGCGGGTGCGCTTGCGGGTCATCTGCACCAGTCCCAGCTCGGTGATGCCGATGATGTTGGTCTTCGCGTGGTCGCGCTCGAGCTGCTTCTCCAGGGTGCGCAGCACCTGGCGGCGGTGTTCCTCGTCCTCCATGTCGATGAAGTCGATGATGATGATTCCGCCGATGTTGCGCAGGCGCAGTTGGCGGGCAATCGCCGTGGCCGCCTCGAGGTTGGTCTTGAAGATGGTTTCCTCGAGCGTGCGATGGCCGACGAAGGCGCCGGTGTTGACGTCGATGGTGGTCATCGCCTCGGCCGGGTCGACGATCAGGTAGCCGCCGGACTTGAGCATCACCTTGCGCTCGAGGGCCTTCTGGATCTCGTCCTCGACGCCGTAGAGGTCGAAGATCGGCCGCTCGCCCGGGTAGTGCTCCAGGCGGTCGCCGAGCTCGGGCATCAGCTCGCTGACGAACTGGCGGACCTTCTGGAAGTTCTCCCGCGAGTCGATGCGGATCTTCTCGATGCGCGGGTTGACCAGGTCGCGCAGGGTACGCATCGCCAGGGCCAGGTCCTCGTAGATCAGCGACGGCGCCGAGGCGGTCTTCATCTGGCCGGCAATCTGCTCCCACAACCGGCGCAGGTAGCGGATGTCCATGAGGATCTCGTCCTTGCCGGCGCCCTCGGCGGCCGTACGCAGGATGAAGCCACCGGCCTCCTGGATGCCCTCGGCCTCGACGCATTCGGCGACGACCTGCTTGAGCCGCTCGCGCTCGGCCTCTTCCTCGATGCGCAGTGAGATGCCGACGTGGCTGGTGCGCGGCATGTAGACCAGGTAGCGCGACGGGATCGACAGCTGGGTGGTCAGCCGCGCGCCCTTGGTGCCGATCGGGTCCTTGGTCACCTGCACCACCAGGCTCTGGCCCTCGTGGACCAGCGCGTTGATCGGCTCGACGGCATTGCCCTCGCGGCTGGAGATTTCCGAGGCATGGATGAAGGCCGCGCGGTCCAGGCCGATGTCGACGAAAGCCGCCTGCATGCCCGGCAGCACGCGCACTACCTTGCCCTTGTAGATGTTGCCGACGATGCCGCGGCGCTGGGTGCGCTCGACATGCACCTCCTGCAGCACGCCGTTCTCCACCACCGCCACGCGCGATTCCATCGGCGTGATGTTCATCAGAATTTCTTCGCTCATTGTTCTTCCCGGCGGTACTGAGGGGGAGTTGCCCGATGGTTGGATTCTAGCCTCCGGCAGAATTGCCGGCCGGCTCTATGTCGCGGCTTTGCACCAACGGGGCAGGCCGAAGAGATCGAGCAGCTGGGCGGTCTCGCAGAGCGGCAGGCCGACCACCGCCGAGTAGCTGCCCGCGATCCGGCTGACGAACGCCGCGCCCCAGCCCTGGATACCGTAGCCCCCGGCCTTGTCGCAAGGCTCGCCGCTGTCCCAGTAGGCCTCGGCCTCGGCCGCGGCGATCGGGCGGAACTCGACTTCGCTGGCCACCAGGCGGGTCTCGCAGGCGCTGGGCGAGACCAGCGCCACGGCCGTCAGCACGCGATGGCTGCGCCCGGCCAGCGCCTGCAGCATCGCCAGGCCGTCGGCGCGGTCGACCGGCTTGCCGAGGATGCGCCCGTCGAGCACCACGCTGGTGTCGGCGCCCAGCACGCAGGCATCCACCGTGTCCAGCGCAGCCAGCCCGGCGCGTGCCTTGTCCAGCGCGACCCGTTGCACATAGGCCTCGGCCGGCTCGCCCGGCATCGGGTCTTCATCGACAGCCACCGCGAGAAGCGAAAACGGAACTCCGATCTGCTGGAGCAATTCGCGGCGTCGGGGAGACGCCGAGGCGAGGTACAACGCGCCCATGCCTGATCCTTGCGCAAAATAAGGCGCAGAGTCGCATATCGACGGGACGACGAAAAGCGCGACGAAGCCGCGCGCGGGCGGGCAGCGGGCGGTGCCGGCACGCCGGCCTCAGGACACCTCGAAGCGCCGGCGCAGCCACTGCAGCGCGACGAACAGCCACGGCCAGAGCAGCGCGCTGATCGGCACCGGGACCAGGAACAGCAGCGTCGGCGGCCGGTTGCCGGTGAGGGTGTTGAGCCACAGCTGCACCAGCTGGGCGATGCCGAGCACCACCAACAGGACCATGCTCTGCTGCCAGAGCGGGAACATGCGCAGGCGCTGCTGCAGGCTGAGCACGAGGAAGGCCACCAGGATCAGCGGCAGGCCGTTCTGCCCGAGCAGCGTGCCGGCCAGCACGTCGAGCGCCAGGCCGGCGCAGAAGGCCGCGCCCATCCCACCGCGATGCGGCAGCACCAGCGCCCAGAAGGCGATCACCATGCCCAGCCACAGCGGCCGGCCGAGCTCGGCACTGGCCGGCATCGGCACGATGCTGAGCACCAGGCCGATGATCAGCGTCAGCCAGATCACCCATCCGTTGCGCGGGCGCACGATCATTGCGGCTCTCCGGCAGGTGCTTCTGTCGCGGCAGGCGATGCGGGCGCCGGCGCCGCCGCCTCGGACGTGCCCGTCGGCGCCTCGCCCTGCGGCCGCCGGGCGTCGGCCTCGGCCTGTGCCTGGGCGGCTGCGGCGGCGCGCTCCTCGGGGCTGCGCGAATCGCTGAAGACCAACAGCAGGTAGCGGCTGCGGTTGAGCATCGCGGTCGGCGTGGCGCGGACGATGGCGAACGGCTGGCCGGAATCGCGCACCACTTCGCGCACCTGGGCCACCGGATAGCCACTCGGGAAGCGCTGCCCCAGGCCGGAGCTGACCAGCAGGTCGCCCTCCTTGATATCCGCCGTCTCGGCCACGTGGCGCAGCTCCAGGTACTCGGGGTCGCCGGTGCCGACCGCGATCGCCCGCAGCCCGTTGCGATTGACCTGCACCGGAATGCTGTGGGTGACGTCGGTGATCAGCAGCACCCGCGCGGCATAGGGCATCACCTCCACCACCTGGCCCATCAGGCCGCTGGCGTCGAGCACCGGCTGGCCGAGAAACACGCCGTCCTTCTCGCCCTTGTCGACCAGCACGCGGTGGGTGAAGGGGTTCGGGTCCAGGCCGATCAGCTCGGCCACCAGCACGCGGTCGTCGACCAGCGCCGCGGAATTGAGCAGCTCGCGCAGGCGCACGTTCTGTTCGGTGAGCATGGCCAGCTTCTGCAGGCGGCGCTGCATCAGCAGGGCCTCGGCCTTGAGCCGCTCGTTCTCGGCCATCAGCGTACTGCTGCTGGTCAGCTGCTGGGTCGCGGTGTTCCAGGCGCGCACCGGCAGGTCGGCCAGCCAGTAGAACGGCGTCAGGGCCAGGCCGAGCTGGCTGCGCACCGGCTTGAGCGTATCGAAACGCGCATCCACCACCATCAGCGCGACGCAGACGACAGCCAGCACCAGCAGGCGCACGCCGAGCGAGGGTCCTTTGGCGAATAGCGGTTTGATCGTCGATACCTCGCGACTGGGCTAGAAACCAGACGCGGCAAGCCGAAGGGAAGCATCGTGCCACCCTCCGCGCTTGCCGCCTGGTGCGCGTTGCGCCGGACTCACTCGGTGGAGAGCAGGTCCATGGCGTGGCGGTCCATCATTTCCAGGGCACGGCCGCCGCCGCGGGCGACGCAGGTCAGCGGCTCCTCGGCGACGATCACCGGCAGGCCGGTTTCCTGGGCCAGCAGCTTGTCCAGGTCGCGCAGCAGCGCGCCACCACCGGTCAGCACCAGGCCGCGCTCGGCGATGTCCGAGGCGAGCTCCGGCGGGGACTGCTCCAGCGCGCTCTTGACCGCCTGGACGATGGTCGCCAGCGATTCCTGCAGCGCCTCGAGCACTTCGTTGGAGTTGAGCGTGAAGCTGCGCGGCACGCCCTCGGCCAGGTTGCGCCCGCGCACGTCGACCTCGCGCAGCTCGCCACCGGGAAAGGCGGTACCGATTTCCTGCTTGATGCGCTCGGCGGTGGATTCGCCGATCAGGCTGCCATAGTTGCGCCGCACATAGGTGACGATGGCTTCGTCGAAGCGATCACCGCCGACGCGCACCGATTCGGCATAGACCACGCCGTTGAGCGAGATCAGCGCGATCTCGGTGGTGCCGCCACCGATGTCGACGACCATCGAGCCACGCGCCTCGTCCACCGGCAGGCCGGCGCCGATCGCCGCGGCCATCGGCTCCTCGATGAGGAACACTTCGCGGGCGCCGGCGCCCAGGGCCGACTCGCGGATCGCCCGGCGCTCGACCTGGGTCGACTTGCAGGGCACGCAGATCAGCACGCGCGGCGACGGCTGCAGGAAGCTGTTCTCGTGAACCTTGTTGATGAAGTACTGCAGCATCTTCTCGCAGACGCTGAAATCGGCGATCACGCCGTCCTTCATCGGGCGGATGGCATTGATGTTGCCCGGCGTGCGGCCCAGCATGCGCTTGGCTTCGGTACCCACGGCCACGACGCTCTTCTGGTTGCCATGGCTACGGATGGCGACGACCGAGGGCTCGTCGAGAACGATGCCGCGCTCGCGCACATAAATGAGGGTATTGGCAGTGCCCAGGTCGATCGACAGATCGCTGGAAAACATGCCACGCAGTTTCTTGAACATTGGAGAGGGGCCCTTGGGGCAAACGCGTGGGGAAAAAATTGCCGCAAACTCTAACAATGGCATCAGGTCAGGGCAAGGCGCGATTCGGCGCGGCGCCGAGCGGGTGTGCACCAATCGGCGAAAAGTGCCGGCGCCCGGCGCGCTACCGGGAACCGGCACGGGCATGTACCATTGCCGCCTTTGCCGGACGCCGAGACGCCGGTTGCAGCGGAGCCGCCTGCGACCGGGGCGGCACCGATTCGCTTTGCGCTGGAGAAACCCGATGGCGATTGAACGCTCCGAGGTGGAAAAGATCGCTCACCTGGCCCGCCTGGGCCTGGCCGAGGGCGACCTGCCCCGCACCACCGAAACGCTGAACAACATCCTGGGCCTGATCGACCGCATGCAGGCGGTCGACACCACCGGCATCGAGCCGCTGGCCCACCCGCTGGAGACGACCCAGCGCCTGCGCGCCGACGAGGTCACCGAAGCGAACCAGCGCGACGCCTACCAGGCCATCGCCCCGGCGGTGGAAAACGGCCTGTACCTGGTCCCGCGGGTCATCGAGTGATTGAGGAAGCCGACATGCATCAACTGACCCTAGCCCAGATCGCCCGCGGCCTGAGCGACCGCCAGTTCTCCGCCGAGGAGCTGGCGGGCAGCCTGCTGGCGCGCATCGCCAGCCTCGACCCGCAGCTCAACAGCTTCATCACCGTTACCGAGGAACTGGCCCTGGCCCAGGCGCGCGCCGCCGATGCGCGCCGCGCCGCCGGCGAGAGCGGCGCGCTGCTCGGCGCACCGATCGGCCACAAGGACCTGTTCTGCACCCAGGGCATCCGCACCAGCTGCGGCTCGAAGATGCTCGACAACTTCGCCGCGCCCTACGACGCCACCGTCGTCGAGAAGCTCGCCGCCGCCGGCACGGTCACGCTCGGCAAGCTGAACATGGACGAGTTCGCCATGGGCTCGGCCAACGAATCCAGCCACTACGGCGCGGTGAAGAACCCCTGGGACCTGACCCGCGTGCCGGGTGGCTCCTCCGGTGGCTCGGCCGCGGCGATCGCCGCCCGCCTGCTGCCGGCCGCCACCGGCACCGACACCGGCGGCTCGATCCGCCAGCCGGCGGCGCTGACCAACCTCACCGGCCTCAAGCCCACCTACGGCCGCGTCTCGCGCTGGGGCATGGTCGCCTACGCCTCGAGCCTCGACCAGGGCGGCCCGATGGCGCGCACCGCCGAGGACTGCGCGCTGCTGCTCGGCGCCATGGCCGGCTTCGACCCGAAGGACTCGACCAGCGTCGACCAGCCGCTGGACGACTACCTGGCCGCGCTGAGCCAGCCGCTGGCCGGCCTGCGCATCGGCCTGCCGAAGGAATACTTTGGCGAGGGCCTGGATCCGAAGATCGCCAGCGCCGTGCTGGCCGTGGTCGAGGAACTGAAAAAGCTCGGCGCCACGGTCAAGGACATCAGCCTGCCGAACATGCAGCATGCGATCCCTTCCTATTATGTGATCGCCCCGGCCGAGGCCAGCTCCAACCTGTCGCGCTTCGACGGCGTGCGCTTCGGCTACCGCTGCGAGAACCCGGCCGATCTCACCGATCTGTACAAGCGTTCCCGCGCCGAAGGCTTCGGCGACGAGGTCAAGCGCCGCATCATGGTCGGCACCTACGCCCTCTCGGCCGGCTACTACGACGCCTACTACATCAAGGCACAGCAGATCCGCCGGCTGGTCAAGAACGACTTCGTCGCGGCCTTCGCGGAGGTCGACCTGATCCTCGGCCCGACCACGCCGAACCTGGCCTGGAAGCTCGGCGAAAAGAACGCCGACCCGGTCTCGGCCTACCTCGAGGACATCTACACCATCACCGCCAACCTGGCCGGCATTCCCGGCCTGTCGATGCCGGCCGGCTTCATCGACGGCCTGCCCGTCGGCGTGCAGCTGCTGGCGCCGTACTTCCAGGAGGCCCGCCTGCTCAACGTCGCGCACCAGTACCAGCAGGTCAGCGATTGGCACCTGCGCGCCCCGGCCGGATTCTGAGGAGACCGAACAGATGCAATGGGAAACCGTGATCGGGCTGGAAATCCACGCACAGCTCAGCACCCGCTCGAAGATCTTCTCCGGCAGCGCCACCACCTTCGGTGCCGAGCCCAACACCCAGGCCAGCCTGGTCGACCTCGGCATGCCCGGCACCCTGCCGGTGCTCAACGAGAACGCCGTGCGCATGGCCTGCATGTTCGGCCTGGCCATCGACGCCGAGATCGGCGAGAAGAACGTCTTCGCGCGCAAGAACTACTTCTACCCCGACCTGCCCAAGGGCTACCAGACCAGCCAGATGGACCACCCCATCGTCGGCAAGGGCTTCCTCGACATCACCCTGGAAGACGGCACCGTCAAGCGCATCGGCATCACCCGCGCGCACCTGGAAGAGGATGCCGGCAAGAGCCTGCACGAAGACTTCCACGGCATGACCGGCATCGACCTCAACCGCGCCGGCACGCCGCTGCTGGAGATCGTCTCCGAACCGGACATCCGCTCGGCCAAGGAGGCGGTGGCCTACGTCAAGGCCATCCACGCGCTGGTGCGCTACCTGGGCATCTGCGACGGCAACATGGCCGAGGGCTCGCTGCGCTGCGACTGCAACGTCTCGGTACGCCCCAAGGGCCAGGAAGCCTTCGGCACCCGCGCCGAGATCAAGAACGTCAACTCCTTCCGCTTCATCGAAAAGGCGATCAACCACGAGATCCAGCGGCAGATCGAGCTGATCGAGGACGGCGGCAAGGTCATCCAGGAAACCCGCCTGTATGACCCGAACAAGGACGAGACGCGCTCGATGCGCGGCAAGGAAGAAGCCAACGACTACCGCTACTTCCCCTGTCCGGACCTGCTGCCGGTGGTGATCGAGCAGAGCTTCCTCGAGCAGCTGCGCGGCGAGCTGCCGGAGCTGCCGACGCAGAAGCGCGAGCGCTTCGAGCGCGAGTTCGGCCTGTCCACCTACGATGCCAGCGTGCTGTCGGCCAGCCGCGAGCTGGCCGACTACTTCGAGCAGGTCAACGCCACCTGCGGCGATGCCAAGCTCGCCGCCAACTGGGTGATGGGCGAGCTGTCCAGCCTGCTGAACAAGGAAGGCCTGGACATCGAGCAGTCGCCGGTTTCGGCCGAGCAGCTGGGCGGCATGATCCTGCGCATCAAGGACGACACCATCAGCGGCAAGATCGCCAAGATGGTCTTCGAGGCCATGGCCGCCGGCGAAGGCTCGGCGGACGCGATCATCGAGCAGAAGGGCCTCAAGCAGGTCACCGACGCCGGCGCGATCGAGGCGATGCTCGACGAGGTGCTGGCCGCCAACGCCGAGCAGGTCGAACAGTACCGCGCCAGCGATGAGGCCAAGCGCGGCAAGATGTTCGGCTTCTTCGTCGGCCAGGCGATGAAGGCTTCCAAGGGCAAGGCCAACCCCGGCCAGGTGAACCAACTGCTGAAGAAGAAACTCGAAGGCTGACAACAAGGCCACGGCGGCAGCCGGCACGCACGGCCGCCGGCGCCGCCAGCCTGGTCAGAGGGAAGGATCGCCCCATGCATATCGGTCGGTTGCTGGCCGTCGCCCTGTTCATCCTGTTCGCTGCCGGCTGTGCCGAACGGCCGCCGGCCCCGGCACCGGAAAAACCACCGCGCGAGCGCCCGCAGGCCTTCACCCAGCAAGGCAAGGCCTCGTTCTATGCGCGCATGCACCACGGCCAGAAGACCGCCAGCGGCGAGGCGCATGACCAGAATGCCCTGGTCGCCGCCCACCGCTCGCTACCCTTCGGCACCCGGGTGCGGGTCACCAACCTGGAGAATGGCCGCCAGGTGACCGTGCGCATCAACGACCGCGGCCCCTACCGGCGCGGCCGCATCATCGACCTGTCCCGTGCAGCCGCCCAAAAGCTCGACATGATCGACGACGGCGTGGTGCGCGTGCGCATCGAAGCCGAACGGTGAGCGACTTGCCTGGGCTGCCTGGCGCGACCGTGTCCAGCACGGGAGCCGCCTAGTGTCGCTGCTGGTCGCCAGCTACCTGGTCGCCGGCCTCATGCTGCTGGTCGCCGGCGCCGAGGCGCTGGTGCGCGGCGCATCGCGCCTGGCCATCCGCCTGGGGATCGCGCCGCTGATCGTCGGCCTGACCATCGTCGCACTCGGCACCAGCTCGCCGGAAACCGCCATCGGCCTGCAGGCATCGCTGTCCGGGCGCGGCGACCTGGCGGTGGGCAACGCGCTGGGCAGCAACATCGCCAACATCCTGCTGATCCTCGGCCTGTGCGCGCTGGTGGCGCCGCTGCTGGTCTCGCGCCAGCTGATCCGCCTGGACATCCCGGTGATGCTCGCCACCGGCGGCCTGGCCTACCTGCTCGCCCATGACGGCCGCCTGAGCCATGGGGACGGCGCGCTGCTGCTGCTCGCCATGCTCGGCTACAGCGCCTTCCTGGTGTTCGCGGCGCGGCACGAGCGCCGCCATGCCGCGGCCCCGCCACCGCGCAGGGCGGACACCGGCGCACCGGGCTGGCTGGCGCAGGTCCCGCTGATCCTGCTCGGCCTGGGGCTGCTGGTGGTCGGCTCCCGCCTGCTGGTCGAGGGCGCCTCCAGCCTCGCCCGGGCCTTCGGTCTCTCGGAGCTGGTCATCGGCCTGACCGTCGTCGCCGTCGGCACCTCGCTGCCCGAGCTGGCCACTTCGCTGCTCGCCGTACTGCGCGGCCAGCGCGACATCGCCGTGGGCAACGTAGTCGGCAGCAGCATCTACAACCTGACCCTGGTGCTCGGCTCGGCGGCCTCGCTGGCCCCCGGCGGGCTGTCCATCTCACCCAACGCGCTGGCGTTCGACTTCCCGGTGATGCTGGCGGTGTTCGCCGCCTGCCTGCCGATCTTCTTCTCCGGGTATTGCATCAATCGCTGGGAGGGCCTGCTGTTCTTCGGCTACTACCTGGCCTACTGCCTGTACCTGGTGTTGTTCGCCGCCGGCCTCGGCGCGCTCGAGCTGCTGCGCCATGCAATGACTTGGTACGTATTGCCCTTGACCGCGACCACCCTGGCGGTGATCTTTCTGCGCGCCTGGAAACGCCGGCACTGATCTATCCCACCCTGCGGAGCCTTCGATGACCCTGATGACCTTTGTTTACCTCGTGGCCGGCCTGGTGCTGCTCGTCGTCGGCGCCGAGGTGCTGGTCCGCGGCGCCGCCCGCCTGGCCGCTCAGTTCGGCATCTCGCCGCTGATCATCGGCCTGACCGTGGTCGCCTTCGGCACCAGCGCCCCGGAGACCGCGGTGAGCGTGCAGGCGGCATGGGGCGGCAGCGGCGACATCGCGGTCGGCAACGTGATCGGCAGCAACATCGCCAACGTGCTGCTGATCCTCGGCCTGACCGCGGCGGTCGCGCCGCTGGTGGTGTCGCGCCAGCTGATCCGCCTGGACGTGCCGCTCATGATCGGCGCCAGTCTGCTGACCTACGCACTGGCCTGGGATGGCGCCCTGGGCCGGCTCGATGGTGCCCTGCTGTTCGTCTGCGTGCTGGGCTATACGGGCTTCCTGATCGTCAACAGCCGGCGCAACAACAAGGTCAACGAGGCCGACGACGAGTTCGCCCGCGAGTTCGGCCTGCACGAAGCGGCCAAGCCGCATGCCAGCCTGATCAACACCGGCCTGGTGCTCGCCGGGCTGGTGCTGCTGGTGCTGGGGTCGAACTTCCTCGTCGAAGGTGCCGTCGCGCTGGCCCGCGCGCTGGGCCTTTCGGAACTGGTGATCGGCCTGACGGTGATCGCCATCGGCACCTCGCTGCCGGAGCTGGCGACCTCGATTCTCGCGGCGATCCGCGGCGAGCGCGACATTGCCGTGGGCAACATCGTCGGCAGCAACCTGTTCAACCTGCTCTGCGTGCTGGGCCTGGCGTCGCTGGTCTCGCCCAAGGCGATCGGCGTGTCCGCGACGGCGCTGGCCTTCGACTTCCCGGTGATGATCGGCGTCGCCCTGGCCTGCTTGCCGATCTTCTTCGCCGGCTACTGCATCCGCCGCTGGGAGGGCCTGCTGTTCCTTGGCTACTACGTCGCCTACACGGCCTACCTGGTGCTGGCCAACACCGGCCGGCCGTTCGCCCAGACCTTCGGCGAGGCGATGCTGGGCTACGTGATCCCACTGACCGCGGTGACCATCCTGGTCATCGCCGGCCGCGCCTGGAAGGCCCAGCGCTGACGGCCGGCACGCGTGCTCAGCCCTCGCGGACCTGAGGTCGCGGCAGTTCGAACACCTGCGCGCCCTCTTCCTCGTCGCCCATCCGGCTGAGCACGCCGTCGACCACCGCGCCGTTCTCCATGCTCAGCTGGCGGTAGCGGATATTGCCGCGCACCCGGGCATTGGAGTGCAGCTCGAGCAGGTGCTCGACCACCAGATCGCCGACGATGGTGCCGTCGATCAGCGCATCGTAGCTGCTGACGTTGCCTTCGATCCGGCCTTCGGCACTGAGCGCCAGCAGGCTGTGCGTGCCCGGCTTGTGACAGACGTTGCCCTTCACCTGGCCACTGACCTTGAGGCCCTCCTCGAAGCTGACCCCGCCATCGAGCGAGATATTGCCGGAAATCAGGCTGGAAAACTGCTCGACGGTGACCCGGGAAACCGGGCGTTTCTTGTTGAACATCATCTACTCCAGTGGGTTATCGGGCTTTCTTCTGCTGGCGAAAGAAGGCCAGGTCCGTCTGCAGGCGCTCGACCTGGGCCGACAGCGTGGCGATGCGCCTGAGCAGCTGCTCCTGGGTGGCCTGGCTTTCCTGCCCTTGCAGGCGCCGCTGCTCCAGGCTGGTGCGCAACGCGCGACTTTCCTCGGCCAGCGCGACGACCTGCTGCGCATGCAACGCCTGCTCGTGGTTGCGCAAAGCGAGCAGCGCGCCGATCACCAGCAGCAGCGCCAGCCAGACCCAGCGCCCGGAGCGCCGGTCGCGCACCGCCTGCAGCCGGTGCTCGGCCCGCAGCAGCTCGCGGGTGCTGGGCTTGCTAGTCCTCGGCCAAGCCATCGCCGACTCGCTCGAGGTCGCCCAGGGCCAGGAAACGCTGCGGATCGACGAAGCGGCCCTTGTGCAGCACTTCGAAATGCAGGTGCGGGCCGGTGGAGCGACCGGTCGAGCCGACCGCGCCGATGCGCTGTTCGGGGGTGACCACCTCGCCCTTGCGTACATCCAGCCGCGACAGGTGCGCATAGCGGGTCACCAGGCGATTCCCGTGGTCAATCTCCACCAGCTTGCCGTAGGCGCCGCGGGTGCCGGCAAAGCGCACCCGCCCGCCGGCGGCGGCGCGCACGGCGGAGCCGGTGGCGAGGGCAAAATCGACGCCGGAATGGAAGGCCAGCTGCTTGCGGAACGGATCGAGTCGATTGCCGAAGGCCGAGCCCAGGCGGGCCTGGCCCACCGGGCGCCGGGAGGGAATGGCCATCAGCGCGGCATTGCGTTCGGCCGCGCGCTGCATCAGCGCATCGAGCAGCTGGCGCAGGCAGCGCGCCGAGCCTTCGCTGCGTGACAGGTCCCCCAGGGTCGCCAGTTCGGCGTCCTGCAGCGTCTGCGAGCAGCCGCGCGGCGGCAGCAGCACGCCACCGCTGCCGGCAGCACCGCGCTCGGGCACCAGCACCGGCAGCAGCGTCGGATCGAGCGCCGAGAGCTGACGGTGCAGTGTGCGCTGCTCGTCCATCATCTGCTGCAGGGCGAGCAGGTCCGACTCCAGGGATTTCAGGCGGCCGACGACTTCGCCGACCCGGGCGATGGCGAAGCGACCCTCGTTGCCGAGTTCGCGCGGGGCGAGCCCGGTCGCCTCGGGCGACCCACCCAGGTCGCGGCCGAGCCAGACGCCGCCGGCGAAGCTGGCCAGGCTCAGCACGAGCAAGACGGCGATACCCCGCAGCACCAGCCGGCGCGGATTGACCACACGGATGTCGCCGCGGATCAGCGCGCGGCTCGAAGGTGAGAACAGAACAGCCATGGTGATTCCCCAGCACGCAGGACGGCTTGCCTGGCCAGGCAAGCCGTTGATTCATCCGGGGAATCTGCCGCAAACGCGGTGCTTTATCTGCGGCACGCTGGGCGATTACGAGGATTGGCCGACGCCTCTTTGCCAAAAACCGACCTCGGTCACAAAGCGGCACGGAACTCGGCCGGCAGCAGGCGCGTCGGCCGCGCTAGATCCAGCCCAGCCAGCCGAGCAGGAACAATCCGGCGTTGATGGTCAACGCAGCCATCAAGGTGGTGATGACGATGATCGCCGCGGCCAGCTGCGCATTGGCATTCACCGCCCGGGCCATGACGAAGCTGGCCGCCGCGGTCGGGCTGGCGAAATAGAGGAACAGGATGCCGAGTTCCGGACCGTGCAGGCCGCAGAGCCAGGCGCCGACGGTGCCCAGCAGCGGCAGCCAGACCATCTTCATCAGGCTCGAGCTGAGCGCCGGGCCGCTGCTCTCGCGCAGCGCGGCGAGCGAGAGCGTGCCGCCGATGCAGATCAGCGCCAACGGCAGGGTCATCTTGGCGAAGTAGCCGGCACTGGTCATCAGCCAGCCCGGCAGCCCGATCTGCCAGTAGGCGAAGGGCATGGCCGCGACCACGCCGATGATCAACGGGTTGCGCAGGATGCTGGCGACGATCGAGCCGACATCGTAGCGGCCGCTCGGGCTGTAGATCGCCAGCACCACCGCCGAGAGGACGTTGTAGAGCAGGATCACCAGGCCGGCCAGCACGCCGCCCAACGACAGGCCGTAGTCGCCGTACAGGCTGCTGGCCAGGGCCAGGCCGACGATGCCGTTGTTGCCGCGGAACGCGCCCTGCACGTAGACCCCGCGGTCGGCTGGCGGGCAGCGCAGCAGCGCCCAGCCCCAGGCGAGCAGGAAGGTCGCCAGGGTCGCTGCGCTGAAGTAGAGCAACACGCGCGGCTGCAGTGCGGCGGCCAGGTCCGCCTCGATGATGGAGATGAACAGCAGGGTCGGCATGGTCGCGCGGAACACCAGCGCCGAGGCGGTGTTGATGAAGGGCACGTCGATCCAGCCCAGGCGACGCAGTGCCACGCCGACGAAGAGCATGGCGAAGACCGGCGCGGTGACGTTGAGAGTCTGCAGGATCAGGGGCATGCCGGGGCCTTGGCGCGAAGGAGTCCGGGCATGTTAAAGCAAACGGCGCCCGGCGGCAGCGAGGCCCGCCGGGCGCCGCGCGGGCGGTTCAGCGGCGGACCGGGCGCTTCTGCAGCTTGCGTTGCAGGGTGCGGCGATGCATGCCGAGGGCGCGCGCGGTCGCGGAGATGTTGCCGTCGTGCTCGCTGAGCACGCGCTGGATGTGCTCCCACTGCAGGCGATCGACAGACATCGGGTTTTCCGGCACCAGCGAATCGAGGTCGGCGTGCTGCGACAGCAGCGCGGCGAGCACGTCGTCGGCATCGGCCGGCTTGCACAGGTAGTTGCAGGCGCCGCGCTTGATGGCCTCCACGGCGGTGGCGATGCTCGAGTAGCCGGTGAGGATCAGCACGCGCATTTCCGGGTCGACTTCCAGCAACTTGGGCAGCAGCACCAGGCCGGAGTCACCGTCCATCTTCAGGTCCAGCACGGCGTAATCGGGTATGTCCTGGCGGGCCATGGCCAGCCCCTCGTCCGCCGAGCCGGCGATGCTCACGCGCAGGCCGCGGCGGCTCATGGCACGTGCCATCACGCGGGTGAACGTGGGATCGTCATCCACCAGAAGCAGATGAGGTTGCTCTTCTCCCTCTTGCTGCAACTCATCGGTCATGTCTGCATTCCTCCAATTGGCACGCCTGAATGTCAGCTGCGCAGCAAGCCATGCGGCAGGCGCAACTCGGTCAGTGTGCCACCTTCTTCGTGGTTGTAGAGCTTCACGGTGCCGCCGGCGCGGGTCACGCTGGCCTGGCTGAGAAACAGGCCGAGGCCGAATCCCTTGCCCTTGGTGGTGATGAACGGCCGGCCGATCTGCTCGGCGATGGCCAGCGGCACGCCGGCCCCGTGGTCGCGGATGGTCAGCTTGACCCACTGGGCGTCCCAGTCCAGGCGCACGTCGAGGTCGTCCGGACAGGCATCGGTGGCATTGTTCAGCAGGTTGAGCAGCGACTGGCTGAGGTCGGCCGCCGGCATCAGCCGCGGCGCGCTGCCCTTGCCCAGGCACTGGAAGCGATAGGTCGCCTCGGGGCGCATCAGGTGCCAGCGCTGCAGCACGGCATCGACCCACTCCCTGGCCGTCTGCTCCTGGACTGCCTGGCGACGGTCGGCCTCGGCCGCGCGCACCAGTTGCTGCAGGCTTTCCTTGCACAGCTGGACTTGGGACTGCAGCAGCCCGAGGTCCTCGTGGAGCTGGGGTTCCTTGTATTCCTGGCGCAATTCCTTGAGCAGCACGCTCATGGTCGCCAGCGGCGTGCCCAGCTCGTGGGCCGCGCCGGCCGCCTGGGTCGCCACCGCCAACAGTTGCTGGTCGCGCATGCTCTCCTCGCGGCGCTGGGCCTGCAGCTGGGCCTGCTGGCGCAACTGCTCGGCCATGCGGGCGACGAAGAAGGTGATCAGCGCGGCGGCCAGGGCGAAGCTCAGCCACATGCCGTAGACCTGCAGCGTGGCGCGTTGCGCCGGATCGAGTTGCAGGGGATCGTACCAGATCAGCATCGCGGTGTAGCCGGCCAGGGCGAAGCCCGACAGCACGATCGAGTACAGCCACGGCAGCGTGGCCGCGGCGATGGTCAGCGGCACCAGGTAATAGGAGACGAAGGGGTTGGTCGAGCCGCCGGAGTAGTACAGCAGCGCGCTATGGATCAGCAGGTCGCAGCCCAGGTGCACGGCGTACTCGAGCTCGGTCACCGGCCAGGGCCCGCGCAGGCGCAGCGCGGTGCCCAGGCAGAGCAGCGCCGACAGCGCCAGGGTCACGCCCAGAGCCAGCCAGGGCAGCGTCAGCAGCTGGGTCGCATAGGCGATGCCCACCGCACCGGACTGGGCGGCGAGCACGAGAATTCGGATCAGGATCAGCAGCCGCAGATTCTCGCGGCTGGCCGACAGCAGCTGAACGGATGAATACATGGGGTCTCCAAGGATGCGGCGAGTATAACGAAGCCACCCATACGCCGAATCCCGTGCGGCAACGGGACGCACGGATTCACTGTGCAAACGGCCAGGGCCGGTTACATTCATCGCTCGATTCCTCTTGCCCGTCCTCTCTGCACACGACAAGGAGCAGCCCATGTTCAAGCGAGTCTCTCACAGCATCGCCCTGCTGGCATGCCTAACGGCCATCGGCGCCCCGGCCCTGGCCGACGAGCCGCGCTACAACCAGGTGTCGCTGCGCGCCGAGGTCAGTCGCGAGGTGCCGCACGACCGCATGCAGGTCACGCTCTACAGCGAGAGCCAGCACAGCGATCCGGCGCGCCTGGCCGAGGGCACCACCCAGACCCTCAACCAGGCCATGCAGCGCGCGCGGCTGGCCAAGGGCGTCACTACCCGCCAGGGCAATCGCAGCAGCTACCCGGTCTACGACGACAAGGGACAGAAGATCGTCGGCTGGCGCGAGCGCGCCGAACTGCACCTGGAGAGCGCCGATTTCGCCATGCTGGCGGGGCTTGTCGCCGAGCTTCTGCAGACGCTGAAGATGGCCGACATGCAGTTCAGCGTGTCCGAGACGCTCGGCAGGCAGACCGAGGACGCCCTGCTGAAGGAGGCGGTGGCCGCGTTCCGCGCCCGCGCAAAACTGGCCACCGAGGCGCTGGGCGGCCGCGAATACCGGCTGGTCAGCCTCAGCCTCGATGGCGGCGGCTTCCAGCCGCTGCACAGCCCGCGGATGAAAACCGCCATGTTCGATGCCGCCGCCGTACCGGAGATCGAGGCCGGCAGCCGGCCGATCAGCCTTACCGCCAGCGGCGTGATCGAGGTCGTGCAACCCTGAGCCGGCCGCCGCACGACCGCCAGGCGCCCCGCGACCGATCCACAGCAGACAAGACAAGGCCGGGCATTGCCCGGCCTTGTGCCTGCCCTGGCACGCTCAGTCGTCGGCCTTCTTCGCCGCAGCCTTGGCAGCGCGCTGCTTGCGCACCTCCTTCGGATCGGCGATCAGCGGGCGGTAGATCTCCACCCGCTCGCCGTCCTGTACCAGCCGCTCGTCGGGCTTGGCCACCGCCTTGCCAAAGATGCCCAGCGGCGCGCCGGCCAGGTCCAGCCCGGGGAAATGACGGTCCATGCCCGAAAGCAGCGCAGCCTGGCGCACGCTGGTGCCCGGCGGCACGGTGAGGCTCAGCAGGCGCTGGCGGTCGGCCAGGGCGTAGACGACCTCGATGGCGATCGGCTTATCCATAGAGTTGCCTGGCCCTTTCGCAGAAGGCATCGACCAGGGTGTTGGCAGCCTGGGTGAACAGCGGGCCCAGGGCCATCTTGACCAGCGGCCCGGCGTAGTCGAAGCGCAGGTCGAGGCTGATCTTGCAGGCCTTCTCGCCGAGCGCCTTGAATTCCCAGATGCCGTGCAGGTGGCTGAACGGCCCTTCCTCGAGAGTCATCTCGATACGCTTGCCCGGCTCCAGCTGATTGCGGGTCTTGAAGCGCTGGCTCAGCCCCGCCTTGCCCACCGTCATGCTCGCCTGCATGAGCGTATCGCTGCTGGACAGCACCTCGGTGGCCGTGCACCAGGGCAGGAACTGCGGGTAGCTCGCCACGTCGTTGACCATGTCGAACAGAGCCTGCGCGGGATAGGGCAGCAGCGCGGAGCGTTGAATATGCGTCGTCATGCGGACCTTCTACTTCGGTACGAGCGCCGGCCGGCCGGTCAGCGTCGAGCCAGGCACCGGGGCACCGGCGCCTGAAACATCGTGCAGCATTGTCCGGGATTAGCCGGATCGCCTCAAGTTCGCCCCCGCTGCGCGCCTGTCGCCAGCCGCTGCGCGACTCCCTATAATGCGCGCCCTATGGCCAAACAGAAAAAACAGTCCCCCGGGACCATCGCGCTGAACAAGAAGGCGCTGCACGACTACTTCATCGAACAGAAATTCGAGGCCGGGCTTGTGCTCGCCGGCTGGGAAGTCAAGAGCCTGCGCGCCGGCAAGGCGCAGCTGGTCGACAGCTACGTGCTGCTCAAGGATGGCGAAGCCTGGCTGATGGGCGCGCACATCAGCCCGCTGACCAGCGCCAGCACCCACGTCATCGCCGACCCGACGCGCACCCGCAAGCTGCTGCTGAACAAGCGCGAGCTGGGCAAGCTGTTCGGTGCCGTACAGCAGAAAGGCTACGCCTGCGTGGCGCTGGCGCTGTACTGGAAGAAGCACATGATCAAGTGCGAGATCGCCCTGGCCAAGGGCAAGAAGGAGTTCGACAAGCGCCACAGCGAGAAGGAGCGCGACTCCGACCGCGAGATCCAGCGCGCCATGCGCAGCAAGGGCAAGGACGACTGACGCTGCCACAAGCGGGAGCCCATCGCGGCTCCCGTTCCACGTCCCTACTTGTCGCCTGAGGCCTGCAGTTCGCCACCCGCAGAGCCCTGTCGGCGCTGCGCTCGCGCCAGGCGCCGCGCTTCCTGCTGGCCCTCGGCGAGCACTTCCTGCACATAGTTGATATGCCGGTGGATCACGTCGCGCGCCTCGTCCGCGCGGCGCGCCATGATCGCCTCGTAGAGTTCGCGGTGCTGGTTCATCAGCATGTGACGCGTCTCGTCGCGCAGCGCGTACATGCCGCCGATGTTGGTCACCACGTTGCGCTTGAGCAGGTCGAACAGCCCGCGGATGGTGTGCAGCAGCACCGCATTGTGGCTGGCCTCGGCGATCGCCAGGTGGAACTGCGCATCGGCCGCGCCCTCCTCGGCACGGGTGACCTTGCCTTCGCGCGTGTAGCAGTCCTGCAGCACCGCGAAGGCGTCGCTGAGGCGGCGCTGGTCCACCTCGGTGGCGCGCAGCGCCGCATAGTAGGCGCAGCTGCCTTCCAAGGTATGGCGGAACTCCAGCAGGTCGCGCTGGGCGTCGGTATTGCTCTCCAACAGGTGCAGTAGCGGATCGCTGAAGGTCGAGCCCAGCGACTGCGAGACGAAGTTGCCGCCACCGTGGCGACTGACCAGCAACCCCTTGGCCACCAGCTTCTGGATCGCCTCGCGCAGCGATGGCCGCGAGACGCCGAACTGCTCGGCCAGCGCGCGCTCGGCCGGCAGGCGCTCGCCAGCCTTGAGCGTGCCCTCCAGGATCATGGTTTCCAGCTGCGTGACGATGTCGTCGGCCAGCCGCCGCTGGCGCACCATTCCGATTTCCATGAAACTTCCCGAGATTGGTTTGACCACTTTGAAAATTGCGCAAGGCTAACGACGACGCCGTCCGGCGGCAAGCCGCAACGCTACTACCAATGTCTATAGCACCCTAATTGACGCACCGGAGCGGCAACTCTTACCCTGCCTCTTCGCCTGGCAGAATTGGTATTACCAATTGACAGGCAACCTGAATAAGAAGAGGACCAACGCATGACGTCTCACCCGATCCACCAGCCGGGGGCCAGCTGCGGCCCGCTCCGCCAGCCTGCCGCAGGAGTCTGATCCATGTCCAACGGCCTACTCGCCTTCCTGGCGTTTTCCCCCATCCTGCTTGCCGCCATCCTGCTGATCGGCCTGCGCTGGCCTGCCAAGCGCGCCATGCCGGTGGTCTACCTGCTGACGGCCGGTATCGCGCTCTATGTCTGGGACATGAGCTTCAACCGCGTGCTCGCCTCGACCCTGCAGGGCCTGGTGATCACCGCCGGCGTGCTGTGGATCATCTTCGGCGCCATCCTGCTGCTCAACACGCTCAAGCATTCGGGCGGCATCACCGCGATCCGCGCGGGCTTCACCACCATCAGCCCCGACCGGCGAATCCAGGCGATCATCATCGCCTGGCTGTTCGGCTGCTTCATCGAAGGCGCCTCCGGCTTCGGCACCCCGGCCGCCATCGCCGCCCCGCTGCTGGTGGCCATCGGCTTCCCGGCGCTGGCCGCGGTGATGCTCGGCATGCTGGTGCAGTCCACGCCGGTATCCTTCGGCGCGGTCGGTACGCCGATCATCATCGGCATCAACGGCGGCCTGGATACCGCGGCGCTCGGCGCGCAACTGGCCGCCCAGGGCTCGAGCTGGGACGCCTTCCTGCGGCTGATCACCGGCGAGGTGGCGATCCTGCATGCGATGACCGGCACGGTGATGCCGCTGATCATGGTGCTGCTGCTGACCCGCTTCTTCGGCAAGGAAAAGAGCTGGAAGGCCGGCTTCGAGGTGCTGCCCTTCGCGCTGTTCGCCGGCCTGGCCTTTACCCTGCCCTACGTCGCCACCGGCCTGCTGCTCGGCCCGGAGTTCCCGTCCCTGCTCGGCGGCCTGATTGGTCTGGCCATTGTCACTACGGCCGCGCATTTCGGTTTCCTGGTACCGAAGAAGACCTGGGACTTCGCCGATGCCCGCGAGTGGCCCAGCGAGTGGCTCGGCAGCGTGGAGATGAAGCTCGACGAACTGACCGCCAAGCCGATGAGCGCCGTGCGCGCCTGGCTGCCCTACGTACTGGTCGGTGCGCTGCTGGTGATCAGCCGCACGGTGCCGGAAGTCGGCGCCTTCATGAAATCCGTCGTGCTGCTGTTCCCGGACATCCTCGGCGAAGCCGGCGTCAAGGCCGACTTCATGCCGCTGTACCTGCCCGGCGGCATCCTGGTGCTGGTGGTCCTGGCCACCTTCTTCCTGCACGGCATGAAGGCCCGCGAACTGGCCGCCGCCGTCGGTGAGTCGAGCAAGGTATTGATCGGTGCCGGCTTCGTCCTGCTGTTCACCGTGCCGATGGTGCGCATCCTGATCAACTCCGGGGTCAACGGCGCCGAGCTGGCGAGCATGCCGATCACCATGGCGCGCTTCGTCGCCGACAGCGTCGGCTCGGTCTACCCGCTGCTGGCGCCGAGCGTCGGCGCACTGGGCGCCTTCATTGCCGGCTCCAACACCGTCAGCAACATGATGCTCAGCCAGTTCCAGTATGGTGTGGCGCACAGCCTGACCATCTCCGGCGCGCTGATCGTCGCCGCCCAGGCCGTCGGGGCCGCGGCGGGCAACATGGTGGCGATCCACAACGTGGTCGCCGCCTCGGCCACGGTCGGGTTGCTCGGCCGCGAAGGAACTACGCTTCGTAAGACGGTCTGGCCGACGCTTTACTACGTGCTGATCTCGGGCCTGCTGACGCTGATCGCGATCTATGTGATGGGCGTGAGCGACCCGCTGGTCGGGCAGTGATCGAACCGTGAAGTCTTGCCCCGCCATGCGCGGGGCAAGAGCGTTTCCAACATCCCGCCCCGTGCGGATAACCGGGCCCACCCGGAGACCAAGCCGATGAGTGAACTCTTCTACAACGCCGCGCCGAACGCCACCCGCGTCGCGCCGCCGCTGCCCAAACCACGCGAATATCCTGCCAAGCCGAGCCAGGTTTACCTGTTCGGTACCTGCGTGGTGGATCTGTTCTATCCCGAGGCTGGCCTGGATGCCATCCGCCTGCTCGAACGCGAAGGATTGACCGTGCACTACCCGCAGGGCCAGACCTGCTGCGGCCAGCCGGCCTACACCACCGGCTATACCGACGAGGCGCGCAAGGTCGCCCGCGCGCAGCTGGAGCTGTTCGCCAACGACTGGCCGGTGGTCGTCCCTTCCGGTTCCTGCGCCGGCATGCTGCGCCACCACTATCTGGACCTGTTCAAGGACGAGCCGCAGACCCTCAAGAAGGCGCAAGCGCTCGCCGAGCGCACCTTCGAGCTGGCCGAGTTCCTGCTCAACGTCTGCAAGGTCGAGTTCAAGGACGCCGGCACGCCGACCAAGGTCGCCCTGCACACCTCCTGCTCGGCCCGCCGCGAGATGAACACCCACCTGCACGGCCGCGCCCTGCTCGCCCAGCTGGGCCAGGTCGAGCGCGTCGAGCATGACCACGAAAGCGAATGCTGCGGCTTCGGTGGCACCTTCAGCGTGCGCATGCCCGACATCTCCGGCGCCATGGTGCTGGACAAGACCCGTGCGCTGAAGGAATCCGGCGCGCATCAGGTGGTCAGCGCCGACTGCGGCTGCCTGATGAACATCAACGGCTCGCTGGAAAAGCAGCGCGAAGCCCTGCGCGGCCAGCATCTGGCGAGCTTCCTCTGGCAACGCACCGGAGGTGCCCGATGAACGCCGAACAGCGCATCCCCGCGATCCAGATCGAGAACGCCGGCGACCCGGACTTCCGCGCCCGTGCCCGCAAGTCGCTGAAGGACGAGCAGCTGCGGCGCAACTTCCGCACCGCCATGGACTCGCTGATGACCAAGCGCGCCGCGGCGTTCAGCGATGCCGACGAACGCGAGCGGCTGCGCGAGATGGGCAACCATATCCGCGCTCGCGCACTGTCCAAGCTGCCCGAACTGCTCGAGCGGCTGGAAGCCAACCTGACCCGCAACGGTGTGAAAGTGCACTGGGCGGAGACGGTAGACGAGGCGAACAACATCGTCCTCGAGATCGCCCGCGCTCACGAGGCGCGACAAGTGATCAAGGGCAAATCGATGGTCAGCGAAGAGATGGAGATGAACCATTTCCTCGAGGGCCATGGCATCGAATGCCTGGAATCGGACATGGGCGAGTACATCGTCCAGCTCGACCACGAAAAGCCTTCCCATATCATCATGCCGGCAATCCACAAGAACGCCGGCCAGGTCGCGTCCCTGTTCCACGAGAAACTCGGCGTGGAGTACACCAAGGATGTCGACCAGCTCATTCAGATCGGCCGCCGCACCCTGCGGCAGAAGTTCTTCGAGGCCGATATCGGCGTCTCCGGGGTGAACTTCGCGGTGGCCGAGACCGGTACCCTGCTGCTGGTGGAGAACGAAGGCAACGGCCGCATGAGCACCACCGTGCCGCCGGTACATATCGCCGTCACCGGCATCGAAAAGGTGGTGGAAAACCTGCGCGACGTGGTCCCGCTGCTCTCGCTGCTGACCCGTTCGGCGCTGGGCCAGCCGATCACCACCTACGTCAACATGATCTCCGGCCCGCGCAAGGCGCACGAGCTCGATGGCCCGCAGGAAGTGCACCTGATCCTGCTGGACAACGGCCGCAGCCAGGCCTTCGCCGACAGCGAGCTGCGCCAGACCCTCAACTGCATCCGCTGCGGCGCCTGCATGAACCACTGCCCGGTGTACACCCGCGTCGGCGGCCACACCTACGGCGAGGTCTACCCCGGGCCGATCGGCAAGATCATTACTCCGCACATGGTCGGCCTGGACAAGGTGCCGGACCACCCCAGCGCCTCGTCGCTGTGCGGCGCCTGCGGCGAAGTCTGCCCGGTGAAGATTCCGATTCCGACCCTCCTGCGGCGCCTGCGCGAGGAGAACGTCAAGGCACCGGACGACCCGCACAAGGTCATGCGCGGCCAGGGCAGCAAGTACTCGCGCAAAGAGCGGCTGATCTGGGCCGGCTGGCGCCTGCTCAACACCAGCCCGACGCTGTACCGCCTGTTCGGCTTCTTCGCCACACGCCTGCGCGCCCTGACGCCATCGAACATCGGCCCCTGGACGCAGAACCACAGCGCACCGAAACCGGCTGCCCGCTCGCTGCACGAGCTGGCCAAGGAACACCTGGAGGGCAAGCGATGAGCCTCGACCGTTGCAGCCTCAACGCCCGCGTGGACAAGGCTGCGCCGTTGTCCACCCTACGCCGGCCTGCGGGCTCCGTAGGGTGGAAAACAAGCGCAGCTTTTTTCCACCAACGTGCCGTTTCCGGGAGCCTGACATGAGCGCCAAAGCCAATATTCTCGCCAAGCTGAAAAAAAGCCTGGAAGGCACCACGCCGATCGTCGATGACTACGACGAGTCGCTGGTGACCCAGCCCTGGAGCTACGCGCCGGAGCAGCGCATCGCCCGTCTGCGTCAGCTGATGGAAGCGGTGCACACCGAGATTCACCTGACCACGGACGCCGGTTGGCCCGCCCTGCTCGAGCAGCTGCTGCACGACCGCCAGCTGCCGAGCCTGCTGATCGCCCCGACCACGCCGTACGGCCAGCGCTTCACCGCGCATTGCGCCGGTCGTGAAGGCCTGCCGACGCTGAAGGCCTATGACCGCCCGGTCGAGGACTGGAAGGACGAGCTCTTCAACGACACCCCGGCCAGCCTCACCGGCACTCTCGGCGCCATCGCCTCCACCGGCAGCCTGATCATGTGGCCGACCCGCGAGGAACCACGCCTGATGAGCTTGGTGCCACCGGTGCATTTCGCCATCCTCAAGGCCAGCGAAATCCACGACAACTTCTACGAGATCCAGCAGAAGTTCCAGTGGGCCGCCGGCATGCCGACCAATGCCCTGCTGGTTTCCGGCCCGTCGAAAACCGCCGACATCGAGCAGGTGCTGGCCTACGGCGCCCACGGGCCGAAGGATCTGGTCGTGCTGATCCTGGAGGACGCATGAACGCGGCCGCACAGCTCGAACGTGCGCCCTTGCCGGCGGCGTTCCTCCGCGAAGTCGAGCGCCTGATCCCGGTCGAGCGCCGCTTCGACGACCCGCTCTCCACCCTCGCCTTCGGCACCGACGCCAGCTTCTACCGGCTGGTGCCCAAGCTGGTGGTACGCGTCGAAACCGAAGCCGAAGTGATCAGGCTGCTCAAACTGGCGCATGCCGAGAACGTGCCGGTGACCTTCCGCGCCGCCGGCACCAGCCTGTCCGGCCAGGCGATCAGCGACTCGGTACTGATCGTGCTCGGCGACAGCTGGAACGGCCGCGAGATTCGCAACGGCGGCGAGCAGATCCGCCTGCAGCCCGGCGTCATCGGCGCCAACGCCAACGCCGTGCTCGCACCCTTCCAGCGCAAGATCGGCCCTGATCCGGCCTCGATCAATGCCGCGAAGATCGGTGGCATCGTCGCCAACAACTCCAGCGGCATGTGCTGCGGCACCGCGCAGAACAGCTACAAGACCCTCGCCGGCCTGCGCGTGGTGCTGGCCGACGGCACCGTGGTCGACAGCGAGGATGCCGCCAGTGTTGCCGCGTTCCGCCAGAGCCACGCCGCCCTGCTCGAGCAGCTGGCCGAGCTGGGTCGCGAAACCCGCGCCAATACCGAACTGGCCGCGAAGATCCGCCACAAGTACCGGCTGAAGAACACCACCGGCTTTTCGCTCAATGCGCTGGTCGACTACGACGAGCCGCTGGACATCCTCAACCACCTGATGGTCGGTTCCGAAGGCACGCTGGGCTTCATCAGCGCAGTGACCTACGACACCGTACCGGACCATCCGCACAAGGCCAGCGCGCTGGTCGTGTTCCCCGACGTGGAAACCTGCTGCCTCGCCGTGCCGGTGCTCAAGCAGCAACCGGTGTCCGCGGTGGAGCTGCTCGACCGTCGCAGCCTGCGCTCGGTCGAGCACAAGGCCGGCATGCCCGAGTGGGTGAAGGAACTGTCACCGACGGCCTGCGCGCTCCTGATCGAATCACGCGCCGCAACGCAATCGCTGCTGCACGAGCAGATCAACCAGATCATGGCCTCCATCGCGCACTTCCCGGTGGAAAAGCAGGTCGATTTCAGCGAGGACCCGGTGGTCTACAACCAGCTGTGGAAGATCCGCAAGGACACCTTCCCGGCAGTCGGCGCGGTGCGCCAGACCGGCACCACGGTGATCATCGAGGACGTGACCTTCCCGGTCGAGCGCCTGGCCGAGGGCGTCAACCGGCTGATCGAATTGCTCGACAAGCACCGCTACGACGAGGCGATCCTCTTCGGCCACGCGCTGGAGGGCAACCTGCACTTCGTCTTCACCCAGGGCTTCGATGATCCGGCCCAAGTCGCCCGCTACGAGGCCTTCATGGGCGAAGTGGCGCAGCTGGTCGCCGTCGAGTTCGGCGGCGCGCTCAAGGCCGAGCACGGTACCGGGCGCAACATGGCGCCCTTCGTCGAGCTGGAATGGGGCAGCGAGGCCTACGCGCTGATGTGGAAGATCAAGCGCCTGCTCGACCCCACCGGCATCCTCAACCCGGACGTGGTGCTCTCCGAAGACCCGGACATCCACCTGAAGAACCTCAAGCCGATGCCGGCCGCCGACGAGATCGTCGACAAGTGCATCGAGTGCGGCTTCTGCGAGCCGGTCTGCCCATCCAACGGGCTGACCCTGACGCCACGCCAGCGTATCGTCATCTGGCGCGACATCCAGGCGCGCAAGCGCGCCGGCGTCGACACCACGGAAATCGAGCGGCTCTACCACTACCACGGCGTCGAGACCTGCGCCGCGACCGGCCTCTGCGCGCAGCGCTGCCCGGTCGGCATCAACACCGGCGACCTGGTGCGCAAGCTGCGCGGACGCGAAGCGAGCAAAACAGGAACCGCCAACTGGCTGGCCGATCATTTCTCCACCGCCGTGCAGGGCACCCGGTTCATGCTGCATGCCGCCAATGGCGCGCACATCATTCTCGGTACCAAGCGCCTGGCCAAGCTGTCTGCGACCATGACCAACGCCAGCAAGGGCCGCGTGCCGCAGTGGACCCCTGCGACACCGCAGCCGCTGCAACGCCTGCATCTACCCAAACCAGCCATGCAGGACGAGCGCCCGCGCGTGGTCTATCTGGCCGCCTGCGTTTCCCGTGCCATGGGCCCGGCGGCACGCGATCAGGAACAGGAGCCGCTGCTCGACAAGACCCGCGGCCTGCTGGAGAAGGCCGGCTACCAGGTAATCTTCCCCGATGAGCTGAACGACCTGTGCTGTGGCCAGCCGTTCGCCTCCAAGGGCTACGCCGAACAGGGCGAACGCAAGCGCCAGGAAATGCTCGATGCGCTGCTCAAGGCCAGCCGCGGCGGGCTCGACCCGATCTACTGCGACACCAGCCCCTGCACGCTGCGCCTGGTCCAGGGCCTGACCGATCAGCGCCTCGACCTGTACGACCCGGTGCGCTTCATCCGCACGCATCTGCTCGACAAGCTGGACTTCGTCCCGCAGGACAAGCCGATCGCCGTGCACGTCACCTGCAGCACCCAGCACCTGGGCGAGGCGCAGGCGCTGATCGACATCGCCCGCCACTGCGCCAAGGAAGTCGTGGTGCCTGAAGGCATCCACTGCTGCGGCTTCGCCGGCGACAAGGGCTTCACCACGCCGGAACTGAACGAGCATGCGCTGCGCAGCCTGAAGAACGCCGTGCAGGTCTGCGAGGAAGGCATCTCTACCAGCCGCACCTGCGAGATCGGCCTGTCGCGGCATGGCGAGATCGACTATCACGGGCTGGTCTACCTGGTCGACCGCGTCACCCGACCCAAGGCCGCCGTGCCGGCCTGAATGGCGAAAGCGGCTCCGGCGCAATGCCGGGGCCGCTCCGTTCATGGCATTTCGATGAACGCTCAGGCGCAATCGCAGTCGGAATTTCAGAGCCCCTGACGGGTTCGACTCGACTCGGCGCCGCCGTTTCCACAGTTTTCAGGCAGGCCCGGGACGTCCACAAGACTGGAGGCCCCACCATGAAAATTCACGCTCTGCTCGCATCCGCCGTACTGCTCGCCAGCCCCGCCGTGTTCGCCGAAGACGACCTGTGCGCCATCAACCTGCAGGAAATCGAGAACAACATGGCGGCCAATACGGCCACCCTCGGCGAACCTGCCCGCAGCCAGGTGGAAGAACTGACCAGCCAGGCCAAGCAGGCCCAGCAGGCCGGCGACAAGGAAGCCTGCATCGCGCACAGCACCAAGGCCCTGCAAGAACTCAAGGGCCCGGGCAGCACCGGCAGTGGCGGCACTAGCGGCTCTGGCTCGGGCGCGGGCCAGTAAGCCATACCGGCAGGGCCGACCGGCTTCGGCCCTGTCGCTGTCGATCACTTTTTAACCAGCATGGCTAAAAAATGATCGACAGCGAAAAAACACCGTTGTAGACTCCGCAGCCATCGAAGCACCAAAAGCTTCGCCAGGGGCCGATTAGGATTCGACGCCGGTAACGAAACTTGAGGGGCATGCCGAGTTGGTAACAGAACTCGTAAATAAACTGTTGCAAACCTATAGTTGCCAACGACGACAACTACGAAGGGTACGCGCTAGCCGCCTAACCTTCATCTGGTAGCTTCGGCTCCAGCGGTCACTAGGGGATGCCTGTAAACCCGAAATGACCGTCAGACAGAACAGGATCGCCGCCAAGTTCGCTGTAGACGTAACGGCTAAATCTCATACAGCTCGCTCCAAGCACCCTGCCAATCGGGCGGCGCGGAGTTAACTCAGTAGATCTGGCTAAGCATGTAGAACCAATAGCGGAGAGCTGGCGGACGGGGGTTCAAATCCCCCCGGCTCCACCAATTCAACACTGAAACCCGTCTAGAACGCGGGTTTCAGGCCAGATTTGATGGCATTGGATTACTCACAGTCCGTCTGTGAATCCAAAAGGTATGCCATCATGTCCAAGCGCCAAAGCAAAACAGGTGTTCCGCACCTCGTCTATCAAGCCAACACTGGCTTCCAGTACTACCTCACATTCCCGAAGCATTTCGCGGCCAACCCGAAACTGCCTGCGCAAATCCGGTGGTCGCTCAGCCACGACGAAGCGCTTGCACGTGACCTCGCAAGGTATTTGAACGCCTCTTTCGAGCAGTTTCTTGCGAAGGCGACCGAGCACTACGTCGAGCTCTTTTCTGACCGCCTGCTGGCTGACCTCCAAAGGTTTCACTTGGCGGTAGCGGAAGCACTCAAATTCGCCGACCGAGTTTGGAAAGTACGCCCGTCGCCAATGAAGCTCGCGAACCAAGATCTCTCGGTCGCCCACGCTCGCATGATGAAAGAGAGTGCCGAGCGTGTGGTGCTCTATAGCCACGAGCCAGGGGGCGAAATCTTTTTCGCACTAACACCCACGCCCGCACTGGTGAAAGCGCTTGGCGTTGGGTTCGTACGCTTTGACTGGCCGCTCGGAACCAGCAACCAGAACGTGGCGAGCGACGCTGCCCGGTACATTTACGCTGCCCTTGATGTACTCGAGACCGTCCCACCCTCTCCAGGGCGCTATTCGAAAGAATCTCCTGCGTTTGCAGCGATGACGCTTTACGAATACCTGTGCCATGCCCGCCCAGACCAGGGTCGGAATCTCATGCACATCCCCCAAGCACTACCGCAATCTCGGCAAGCTTTGCATTTTCATCTTCAGCAAGCCAACGCGATGCATCTGAAGCTCCGCATCATTGATCGAGCGCTCTTGGTGCAGGAGGAGTCGGGGCTTTATGTGATGCTTATCGAACTTGATCCGCTCTGCATGAAAGCGCATCTGAGAGAAAAGAAAAGCTTTCGGGTTGAGCTGCTCACTAGCTCCATCATCATTGCGGTCCTCATGCTGACGTATACGCTGCAGAAGGTTGATAAGGTGCTGTTGCGTTACTTTCAGGAAGACGATCACGAAGATCCTTACGCCCAAGCCATGCAGGAAATCGGTGACCTGGTTCGGCGGATGTTGGGTTCTGCTGCAACCACCGAGCCTATGCAGACGATTCCGGAGCTGAACTCGCCGACAGATCCTGTGGCACCGCCACAGGATCCAGGCACGCTCGCGTTGCTGAATGCGCTCGGGAGCGTTCTGCCCGACGCGCAGAAAGCGAAGCTTGAAACCCTCTTTACCCAACCTTCGGTCAGCGAACGCATTGTCTCGCCGACGAGCAGTCCAAACGCAGGGCTGAGCCTCGCAGCATTGGTAAAGGAATACGAAGAACGGCAAATTCGTGAAGGCGCCTGGGCTAACCCGCGGACTCGCATTACCGCAAAGGCCCGCCTGGAAGGCCTGTGCGAGCTGCTTGGCGGGCACCGGCAAGTCGAGACGCTGACTCGCGCTGAATTCAACACGCTACGCGATCATCTGCGTAGCTATCCGAAGAACCGGCACCGCCTTCGCGCCACCCGTAATCAGCCGCTGAGCAAGATCATCAGCGACGGGAAATTCGAGCCGATCAATCCACGCACCGCGAAAAAGTTCTTTGAGCTGGCAAGGGCCCTTGTCACCTACGCTCATGATCAGGGTTACATCACCGAAAATATCGCGGCCGGATTGGCATTCAGCACCAAAGGAGCCGAGGCGCCGAGGAAGCGCACGTATAGCCCAAGCCAGATCGAGAAACTTCTTCACGGTCCGGCCTACACACTGACCACGCCGCCGCGCTGGCGCTTGGATGACTACAAGTTTTGGCTGCCGCTGCTTGGCCTTTTTACAGGCGCAAGGCTAAGTGAGCTGTGCCAGCTACGGCTCGAAGACATTCGGCAAGAACTCGGCGTCTGGCTCATCAGCATCAATCGAAGCGGGTCGAAACAGCTGAAGACGTCCGATTCGGAAAGGTTGGTGCCGATTCACCGGCAGCTTATCGAGTCGGGCTTCCTGGAGTTTCATCAAGCACGCCTGGAAGCTGTCGAGCGAGACGGCAAGGCTCCGCTTTTCGACAATATTCGGGTATACGGCGACCTTTCTCCCGGGCATGTTGCGAGCCGTTGGTTTCTCGGCTCAAGCCAGATTAGCCGGGGTTACCTTGGGCTTTGCGGCCTGGGAGATGACGGCCTGACGTACCACGGTCTGCGCCACACCTTTATCAATCAATTTCGCAGGCAGAACCTTGACCTGGCGAAAGCCAAAGCGCTTGTAGGCCACTCGGATAAAAGTACCACCGGTGGGTACGGCGACTGCTATCCGTCTGACGTGCTCAAAGACGAGCTCGACAAGCTCGATTTCGGGCTAGGGCTGGGACACATCCATTACCGGCACTATCAAGAGTTACGAGAACGCCAGGGCGTTTTCAATGTCGGTCGCCCGGTTGGCACCCCCTTCCCCAGCGTGCGGGTTGCTAAGCGGCACTGGAAAACGTACGCATAATATTCAGCTAATAAAAGGTAGGGGCTCGCTCTTACCTTTTGCTCATCTTGCGATTATTGACAAGTTGTCAATAAAAACTATCGCATGGTAAATCCTAATAGATTATCTTGACTGTTTATCCATCCAGTAATAATCTCAAGCCTCACCCACTGTGAGGTATATATGAATGTAACTGCCCCCCTCTCCATTCCTTTTTACAAAGGCCTGAGTCTTATCGTCGAACCCGGCCATGAAGAACACTTGCGAATCGCGTTGGCAAACATTTCAGCGATTACGGATGCGATAAACCGCTTTCAGTCTTCTCCTTTGCTTACCGAGTTCATGGACATAACGCTGTCCCGCTTTCTGCGAGAAAACAATTACGCAGGGAAATCCGAGCACATGCTTCGAGCGCGGATGGAGAAACTAAAAATCGCTCTGACGCAAGATAATCCTACCCGCCGAGTTGCTGAGCTTGATCGGGCCGACGTACAGCGTCTGAAGGATCAGCTACCGTCGTTACTCAAGCAGAACGCTGCGTCGGGTAGCAAAGGCGCAAACCTCACGACCTACTATCAGTTGTTCAATCGAATGCTGGACGAAGCACTTGAGAGCAAGCTGATTACCGAGGCGATCAAAGTCGCGACCTGCAATACAAAACACGCCGAAATCACCAAGCCATTTCTGGATAGCAATCTGAATCAGATGTTCTCAGGCTGGCCCTACAGAAAGTATCTCGCAGGCGACCTGCCGAAAATCAACCAGGACGCCAAGCCCTATCGGTTTTGGTTGCTCCCGCTTGGGCTCTATACCGGCGCGCGGCTTAACGAGCTCTGCCAGCTACGTGTGCATGATGTGATCCAAGATGTCCACGGCGTCGACCTTATCGATATCAACGATAATGGCTACAACAAGTCTTTGAAGACGGGGCCGTCGGCCCGGCAGATCCCAATCTGCTCGAAGCTAGTGGAGATGGGCTTTCTAAAATTCGTAGAAGAACGGCGTCAGGCCGAAGGCAACGATGCACTGCTTTTCAACGAGCTGAGCTTCGATCCGAAGCACCTGTACTCCCGCGACCCAAGTCGGTTTTTCTGCGGGCCGTGCACGGGGACAGGATACATCGGTCAGCACTGCCCGCCAGCCGTAAATGGTGGTCTAAATTTTAAAAGCTTCCGCCGCTCGTTTGCCGTGAGACTTGAACGGTCAGGTATACCCCCTTCAACCATTGCCTATCTGCTCGGCCATGAGGGTGGTGCTCCAGAAGTCACAGCAGACCACTACTTGGAGCAGCCACTGAGTTTGCGATTACTGGAGCAGATGGAACGGGGACTGACATACAACGCACAGACCGAGCAGATCCGCTGGGAGCATTTTAAAAACCTGCTCGCAAACCAAGCCGGACGCGGAAAGCGAGGAAGGAGAACTAAGCAAAAGCCTTGCTAGCGCGTAGCGTTCAAAACAATCGTCGCCTGGAGATGATTATGAGACAGGATGAATAAAAGGCCGCAGCTAACCCTGCGGCTTTTTTCGTTCTGTATCGCAGCCGCATAGACCAAGTGTTCAACTGACTCAGGGGGGCGACGCTCGCTGAAACCATCCAACGACCACTTTGCTGATCAATCCGCCGCCAGTAAGAGCAGCCCACACACTACGACTAGAATTTCCGTGACAGTCGGCAGCGCGAAGCGATAGTCATGTCACACATAGGAACCGCGACGCTTTCCGAGCGTCGCAGTACACCGTGTCATAAGCCCCACATGTGACACGCACGCAGTGCAGTTATGCGGCCTTTCACACCCACCCGCTGCAGCAAGCCGCACGTGTGACAGGACGAGACTGCGACATTCAGATCATGTCGCATAGACGTCGTGATACAACACGCGTGCAGCAGCAAATGGTGCGAATGTCGCGGTATGGACTCTGGCCACGTTAAGAATTGGAAGACCACGCCATCGGAGGTCATTGCCGGCACTCTTGACGCCTCTAATGGCACTACAGAGCGCCATTACAGGCGTTTTTAGCGCCGTCATTGGCAGCAGCAGTGCCAGAACTGGCACTGCCTTTTTCGGTTATAATTTCCTTTAATTCGTTAAATATCAGACAGTTAAGTGAAATCTATATAACCAATAAAAGCTCGTTTGAACAGCATTTTTACGTAACTTCATCTGCCTCATTTATGCGCTTATACCATCGCTAGACGGTTCGGCCAGCGCTCCAGAGCGAACAACTTTGTTCGATGTCAGTTACGGGACGGCAAGGCTCATGAGTGCGATAGCCACGTCTCTTTGCTCCATCGCTATTTCGGCCAGGCAACGCCTGGCGGCTATGATTTGACAACAAAATTGCGGGGGCATACTTGAAGCAGCGAAGCGTTCCTTCAAGTATGCCCCCGCACCCCATACTTGAAATCTTCAAGTATGGGGCAGTTGAGCATTTTGGGCGTTTGCAGGTAAGCGAAACGAATGTGGAGCGAGACCGAGCAATAAGACCAAAATGATCAACTGCCTTCGCGAAGCGGCTGCCATTGTTGTCAAAAAAGGCAGCTTTCTTCATTTGCCGCAGGTAAATGGCTAGCTCGAATTTCGATGCTATGCATGGCTACCTCTGCTAAAGCGGAAGAAGCCTGCTCACGTCCGCTTCCTCTACGGGATGCGCGACGTTTCTATGCAACGGCCGCCGCTTGGTCACCTCCCATTCTGCGAACCCACCACTTCATATGTCAGGAAATTACGCACATCTCTGGCTGACAAACACTCCGCAGCGCTATCCCTGCCAGCCTCTCGATGACTGGATCACTCGCGAAATCGGTCGGTCCTTAGTTTTCTCCCTCTGTGCCCAAACGGTAGACTGAGACACACAAAGCAGTTTCGTTCTCAGAAGGTTACCCATGTCCAAACTCGCCGAATTCAAAGCTCTAGAAGCCCAGCTCGCAGCCCAGCTAAAGCAGCTTGATGCTCTTAAGAATGACGACAAACTCAAGCGCGAAATCGAGTTCGAGGAAAAACTCCGCAATTTGATGGGGCAATATGACGTAGGCCTGCGCGAAATTATTTCAATATTGGATCCGAAGCCCAGCCGCACCAGCATCAGCGCCACCCCGACGTCTCAAGCGCCTCGTCGGCAGCGCCAAGTTAAGGTTTACAAAAACCCAGAAACTGGAGAGGTGGTAGAGACTAAGGGTGGCAATCATAAGATTTTGAAAGCCTGGAAAGAAAAGCACGGCGCCGACAAGGTGGAGAGTTGGCTTCAGTAAGCTATCCCGTCCAGCACAAGAGCCAGGCAATGCCTGGCTTTTATCTATCCGCTTTCAGCGCCAAGCGAATCGCACTACAACCGACACATGGAAAATCACCGGCCGTCGCATCCGCTCGGCTAGTTGCAACGCACCACCCATAACTGATCCAGCCTGGTTGTGAAGCTTTGGCTCATCATCTCCCGTCGCATGCCCCAGTCCGGCGCGGTGGTTACACGGCCTGGCCGTAGGGTGTTGCGGCCCCACTTGGCGTTGATTGCATCGAGCACCCCCATAACGCGCTCCGAGGCAGCAGGTTGAGTTTGGGAGAATAGATCACCGGTGTACTCGCCACGCTGGCACAGGTCCATCAGCAGGACCTCGGCCTTGCTGAACGAAAATCCCTCGCGATAGATGTGCTCCAAACCGGCGATCGCCGCTCGGACGATGTATCGGGTGTCGTCGGTAGGATACGACAGCTCACACACCACGCCTTTCGCAAACTTAGGCTCGTCGGGATTGAACATGCCGGTCCGGATGCTGATTCGGAGACGCTTGCACAGTGACTGCTGGCCCCTCAGCTTCTCGCTGGCCCTAGCAGCGTATGCCGCCACTGCCTCCTTGATTGGCTCCAGCTCGCGCAAGCGCTTGCCGAACATTCGCGAGCAGCAGATTTCCTGTTTGGGTGACGCGACGTCCTCCAGATCGAGGCACGGCGTCCCGCGCAGTTCGCGTGCGGTTTTCTCGATGACCACGCTGAATTTTTTGCGCAGGGTCCAGGCATCCGCGCTGGCTAGATCCCAAGCAGTACGTATGCCCAACCTGTTCAGGTGCTCGGTCATCCGGCGGCCGACACCCCATACATCGCCGACGTCAGTCACGCGCAGCACCTTGTCGCGCCGCACCGGGTCAAGCAGGTCCACTACCCCACCCGTCTGCTTCTGCCAGCGCTTCGCTGAATGGTTCGCCAACTTGGCGAGCGTCTTGGTCCCCCCAATGCCCACCCCGACCGGGATACCCGTGCTGCGCAGTACCTCAGCGCGGATCCGCCTGCCGAGCACTTCGACGTCTGGCACACCGGTAAGGTCGGCAAACGACTCGTCGATTGAGTACACCTCAACCGTAGGGACCAGGCTCTCGATGACCGTCATGACGCGCTCGCTCATATCGCCGTACAGTGCGTAGTTGCTGGAAAACACCACAACGCCCAAACGCTCCAGGTCGCGCCGAATCTGAAAATACGGCACGCCCATCTTGATACCGAGCTGCTTTGCCTCGGTTGAGCGCGCGATTACGCAGCCGTCATTGTTCGAAAGCACGACGATAGGCGTACGGCGCAAGTCTGGTCGGAAGACACGCTCGCAGCTGGCGTAGAACGAGTTGCAATCGATGAGGGCGATTGCCCGCTCAGTACTTGCCATGGATTCGGATGCTGTATGACACCACGCCCCATACGTAGAGTTCTTCGCTTTCGAGGAGGTACCGCGGCGGAAACTTCGGATTGGCCGAGCGCAGAATCACTTGGCTGCCGGCTCGGTCGAAAATCTTGACCAGAGGCTCGTTATTCAGCGCTGCGATGATTACCTCCCCCTTCTCTGCCTCCCGTCCCCGATCGATGATTAGAATGTCCCGGTCGAAGATGCCGACCTGGATCATGCTCTCCCCGTCTGCGCGCGCCAGGTAGGTATGCGGAGCTCGGATGTTCATCAGCTCGTCGAGCGAGATGCTCCCCTCCATGTGGTCCTGCGCTGGGCTCGGGAATCCCGCGGGCACGCAGAAACTGAAAAACGGCAGCGAAATTGTGGTGGGAGCAGCAGGTCCCAAGATATGGACGGGCATGGCACAGACCTCATAACTGTATGTGCACACAGTATTCTGAGGCTAAAGCCTGGTCAATTGAACCAGATGTGCGGGGGGCACCCATGTGTGGACGTTTCACTCAGTACCGAATCGCCTTTGAGTATCTGGACAGGATTGCGGTGCAGCTGCCCTTGCCGCTGCAAGGCTACGTAAACCCCGAGCCGATTGGACGCTACAACGTGTGTCCGCAATCAATGGTCCAGCTCCTGCACCAAGACGATGACGGGATCTGCATGGAGCCGGTCAGGTGGGGATACGCCCCATTGTGGGCACAGGGGAAACGACCACCAGCGATAAATGCCAGGGTGGAAACTGCCGCGACTAGCAGATTCTTTCGCGATATCTGGCAAACAGGCCGCGCCATAGTGCCCGCTGATGGTTGGTACGAGTGGAAGAAGAACGCGGAGAATCCGAAGATCAAGCAGCCCTACTACATCACGCTCCGTAGCGGTGAGCCGATGTTTTTCGCTGCGCTCGGGCGGTTTCAGCGAGGCGGCTCGCTGGAACCGCGAGACGGCGACGGGTTTGTTGTCATTACGTCATCCAGCGCTGCCGGCATGCTCGACATTCACGATCGGCGTCCACTGGTTCTAACGCCCGAGTACGCGGCTCACTGGATGTCCTCGGATTTACCGCCGCACGAGGCTGAAGAGCTCGCACTAAAGCATGGTTTGTGCGTGGAGGAGTTCGAGTGGCGTCCGGTGGGAAAGGCCGTCGGGAACGTGCGGAATGAGGGGCCCGAACTTATCGATAGGATCGCCCAACCACTGGTATAAATATGCCAGGACGCTTTTCGGCGAGATGAAAGGCGTTTCTCTCCGATGGGCCGTTGGTGACAACCGAATCAAATGCCAGCTTTTTTCTAGCTCGCCACTGCATGGGCTAACGCTACGGTGAGGCGTCTTAGTTTAGAAAGGTGAGCTAGGGAATTTCGCTAAATTTCGAACAGCGAACTTGAACACACCGCTCTAGGGGCAGATAGCCCAGCTTCCGCTTACGGCCAAAAGCAGTCGGTGACGATCTCCAACCTTGCCAGTCAAATCGACTAAGACTGGAGCTCGCTCCGAGCTGTGCAGACAGCGTATGCGTGATCGTAAGGCAGATTCTTGGCCGACATCGACGGGACTGTTGGCCAAGTGTGAGACGGTACCCCAAACAGCTATTCACTTCGCGCAACGCGCAACCTAGTCATGTCTAATGATTGACGAAAAATCTACTGGTGAGGCATCAGCCTGCGGAATGATGCCGTTGAATTCGTCCAACATTTCATCAAGGAGGCCGTGGGGCAATTCATGAAAAGGCATGAATGTTAGGCACAGGATGTGACACATAAGCAGGCCTATATATGCGACTAGGCACAAGGCATCCTTGGATTTGATGGAAGGAATGCCGTAGAAATCGGTCGTCTCGTCGTATTCTTCTCGGAAATTGTTTGGGCCTAAAACTAGCTTTCGTGTCCGCGGTATACCCCTGGTGTTCGGATGAGCTCCATCATCGATGCAGCCCTGGTATGCCTCGTTAACCTGATCGCCAAGCCCAGAGGCTTTGGAGTTGAGCAGTTTTCTCACCGTCTCGACAGCACTGCCAAACGCTTTACGGGAAGCTTTCATTGATTGCGGGTTGTTGTGGCGGTCGAGCCAGATCCTCGCGAGCGAGACATCATGATTGATCAGCGAGGCATAGCAGGCCGCTTCAAGGGCGGTGCGCACGATTGGTGGTACCGCGTACGGCTGCCCACTGAGAGCCATGCGGACGCCTGCTGTCCATACGTTCCTCGAATGTGCGGCAAGCTGAAGGATCGTGGAGTCGAGGCCACGAAACCGATCGTCATTGAACACCTTGCCGAGCAGGAACCAATCGATTTTTTCGTATAGTTGAAGCTCAGGTTGATCGCCCTGAATTGCTCCCTGTAGCTCGCCCGCACCCTGTTCCAAAAGCGTGGCTATCGGCGTAACAAATACATTCATTGTCCTTCCCCAGTCTGCCGGTGCTAAATCAATTGCCGCACTACTATCGAAAATGGCCTGCGGCTTTTGACAGCCGGCCACGGCTTTGGCGCTGTATCCAAGGATCACAACGACGGCTTCTGGCCGGTTAGCGACGGCCTGGCTTCGACCGTCGCTATGCATGGTCAAACCTCGGTCTGTTCCGCCATCTCTAGGGCATCATCGACCTCAATCCCCAGATATCGAACGGTGCTCTCCAGCTTCGTATGGCCGAGCAACAGTTGAACTGCCCGCAGGTTCTTCGTCCTGCGATAGATCAGCGATGCCTTCGTACGTCTTATTGTGTGAATGCCATACAGGGCTGGATCAGGGCCAATGGCTTTCACCCAACCTTTGACGATACGAGCGTATTGACGAGTGGATAGATGGTCTGAGATATGCAGCCGGCTCGGAAAAAGGCAATCCTCGCTGCGGGGCTGGGCATGATGTATGGCGATGTGCCGTTCCCTAAGATCAAATGGATTTTCCAGAATCTCAACAAAGCCGAGGTCCTGCTGACCTTCAATGTCGATTTTTTGGTTACGTATCTAGCCGACCGCCAAGCGAACCGGAAAGCCATTGCAAATATCGGCTTGGATCAGCATGTGCCATGGGACATGCTTAAACAGCTGAAGGCGCATCAGCCACGGAGCTGGCAATACCTGATCCAGCGCTATCTGTCCGAGGGGATCAAGCAGGAAAGCGGTGCCCAGTACATGACCGTCTTCTTCATTCGTCCGGCCGGCAGCAACCCGATGGCCTATTGGTTTATCCATCTGGCGAACAACTACCGCGCTAACGATGTGATGAAGAAGATCCACTGGAAATACGGCAACAACTTTTCCCATATGCTGTCGCCTTCCAGCTTTTTCAGCTACGACGCCAATCGGGATATCGCCGTGACAGGTCAGCACGATTTGCTGTTGGATGAGCATTATTTCGACGATGCTACCAATGACCGCATCCGAGGAGAACTTTCGGAGCTCTTGCCCAAACAGGTCTACGAGGTAGAACGGCAACCTTTTTTGGGCCTGATGAGCGGATTGACCAACTACACCATGGCTGACGAGCTTCGCGTAAAGCAGGCACTCGACATTGCTGTCGCGACCGGTGATCTGCTGGCGGTCGACAAGAACGGCAAAACAAGGCGTCGAAAAGGCACAAGCATCAAGTCGACAGATATCCTGATAGCGCCCCCGCAAAGACCCATCTTCTTCGTGCCACCTCTGAAGAAATCCAGTTCAGAAAACTGAGAGGGGCGGCATCGCTCTTCGGGTGGGCGGTTCGCCTCCAACGGTAGAGGTACCGGCATGATACAAGCAGTAGTTTTCGATGTGTTTGGCACGCTTCTCCAGATAGGTGAGCGCCGCCATCCTTTCCGCCAACTGATGCAGAACCTGCGGCTTCAGGGCAAAACACCAAGGCCGGATGACGCACGGACTCTGATGACTCGAAATCTGGGCTTGGCTGGAGCTGCCGATTATTTCGGTGCGCAGTTGAGCAACTCTGAGTTAGCTAGCCTTGAAAGCGACCTTTTCACCGAGCTGGCCAGCGTTCGCCTTTTCGATGATGCGTTGGAGTCGCTAAATCAGCTAAAGGACGCCGGCCTGAATCTCGCGTTGTGCTCCAATCTCGCAGCCCCATATGCGATTCCGGCCAAACTGTTACTGCCGTCGTTCGATGTTTACGGATGGAGCTTTGAGGTTGGGACAATAAAGCCTGAGCCCGCAATCTATCGTCAGATGATCGAACAGCTTGGCTGCGAAGCCTCCGCTATCGCAATGATCGGTGACACGTTGCAAGCCGATATGCTTGGTCCAATTGGGCAAGGCATGCGGGGCTACCACCTACAGCGTGAAGGAAAAGCCGATCAGTGCGGCTTCGTCTCGCTGATGGACTTTGCAGCCCACGTTCTGCAATACCCACCATCCGCCAACGGCTAAAGCGGCGTCGCCAGTTTTAGCTGACGCCGCTAGACCCGGATGGCTTACAGGCATGAAGACACCCTTTTTCTGTAACGGGAGCTCCTTCAACCCTTGAGCGCCAGAATACGCCGAGCGCCGTTGAGAACGATGAATCCCACGACGGTACCGATAATCAGGTCTGGGTAGTTGGACCCAGTCCAAGCGACGAGCGCTCCGGCGACTATGACGCCCATGTTGATGACCACATCATTGGCGGAGAATATCCAGCTCGCTTTCATGTGAGCACCACCTTCCCGGTGTTTGGAAATCAGCAGCAAACAACCCGTGTTGGCGAGCAATGCCAGGAACGCGACGGCCATCATTATCAGCGACTCGGGCTCGCTGCCGAATATAAAGCGTCTGATCACCTCTACGAGCACGCCGAGGGCCAAAATCAGCTGGAGCACACCAGCAAGGTGTGCAGCACGCACCTGCAGATTGACGCTGCGCCCAACCGCATAAAGGGCCAGGCCGTACACTGCCGCGTCAGCGAACATGTCGAGCGAATCGGCAATCAGACCCGCGGACCTGGCAATCAGGCCAGCAGTCATCTCTACCACGAACATGAAGGCGTTGATGCCTAACAGTAAACGTAGGGAGCGGGATTCCTGTGTAGAGTTCGCCGGATTCTCGGCGGCTTTGATCATCTCAGGGTCTGCCGCGACAGTTTTCTGAAGAGTGGCGCCTAGCCCTAACGTCGCCAGCTTTTTGGTTATGGGCTCAACGGCACTGTCATGCATGACATCTAACCGACGGTCCGACAGATCAAAAGTCAGCTTCCGAACTCCGTCCAAACCATTCAGCGCCAAGCGGATCATTCGCTCTTCTGATGGACAATCCATCTTGGGCACGGCGTAAACACTGACCCATTGCCCCGTCGTATCGGAAGGGTTTTGCATATCGGCATCAGCGGCTGGTGTCGCATCGCAGCCGCAGGGACCATCGGACTTGCTCATGATACGGCTCCACTTGAAATCGAAGATGGGATCATTAAAAGCCTTATAGCTACTATAAGGTCAATAACGCAGAGCCGATGAGGATTCACACGATGCGCATTGGTCAGTTAGCAAGGCTAATAGGGATTGATACACAGACGATCCGCTTCTATGAGCAGCAGGGCTTGTTGCCACCGCCTGATCGCCAGGCGAACGGCTATCGTGTCTACACCGAGAAGCATGGCGAGCGGCTAGCTTTCATCCGGCGCTGCCGAATCTTGAATCTGTCACTTCCAGAGATTCACGCACTCCAAAGCTACCAGGATGACCCTCGCCAGCCTTGTACGGCCGTCAATGCCTTACTCGATGATCACATTTCTCAAGTCAGATCCCAGATAACCGCTCTGCAATCACTCGAACGACAACTCGTTTCACTGCGGGCTAATTGCAACGATGGGCGGGAAGTTGAGGCTTGCGGCATTCTCGCCGGAATTAGCGAGGACGCATGCATTAAATGAACGGCGTTGGGGCTTGCGGGCCTGGTTACCCGGCCAACGCGCATGCCCTCGAAATGGTTGTTTGTCCCTGTGGTTTTTGCCCCTTCGTAGTGATGGCTGTCTCCGTGCGGTATCACTTTGAGTCAGGCCTGCCGAGGAAACGTGAGTTCAAACGTGGTCCGACCGTCTTTGCTGGCGACGGCCACGTGGCCTTTGTGGAGGTTCATCACTGAGCGGACAATCGCTAGCCCCAATCCTGCCCCGCGAGGTTGTATGCCGTTAACGCGGTAAAAGCGGTCGAACAGATGTGGGAGATGATCCGATTCGATAGTCGCGCCATGATTGGTGACAGCCAGCGAGACGATGTCTACGTCCTCCTCAAGGATCTTAAGTTCGACCGTACTGCCAGTATTTGAATGCCGCAGCGCGTTGGATAGCAGGTTGGAAATGGCCCGCTGGACCATAAGTCGATTTCCCAAAATCATGGCATCGCCCGTTACTGTCGTAGCGACTCCCGCTTCTTCGGCAAGGACTTCGAAGTATTCACATACGCGCCTCGCCTCGCTTCCTAAAGATAATTGTTCGAGCTTCAGTGCTGGGCTGGCGTGGCTGGCCTGGGCGAGAAACAGCATGTCTGACACGATTCGATCCATGCGTTCGAGTTCTTCAACCGACGACTCGATCACCTCCCGATAATGCTCCTTGCTTCGCTCACGCACCAAAGTCACCTGCGCCTTGCCTATCAGGTTGTTCAGCGGAGTTTTTAACTCATGAGCCACATCGTCCGAGAATTGTGACAGTTGCTGAACGCCGTCATCGAGTCGATGAAGCATTACGTTGAGGCTGTGCGCCAATGCCTGGAGCTCTTGCGGAAGCCGATCGGTGCGGATTCGAGGTGATAGATCCTGTGTAGATACCTTAGTCGCCAAGGCCCGGAACTTGCGAAGCGGCCGCAAGCCATTTTGGGCGATTAGCCATCCAGCCAATCCGATCAATATCAGTAGCATCGGCACGGTCACTAAGGCCGAGCGCAGGAATGCAGCCACCAGCCGTTGATCGGCACTGCGATCTTGCGAAAGTAAAAGCGTCATTGGAGCCAGTCCCGGGACTTGGATTTGCTTGCGCCCGGTTAGCATCTGCACGCCATCTTTCGTTGTCCAGCCAAGATAGTCGCCGTCCCTGCTCACGAGATCCAGCTGCTGCGGCGCATTGGCGAATCGGCCGATACTGAAAATGGGTGATTTCGCTGTATCGCCGATGACCGTAATCGAAAGGTTGTCATGGCCGAGTACGGTATCGCTCAATGCGTGTTGCCAGGAGCGGCCCATACGGGCTTTGGTGTCTTCGAGGAGTCCATGATCGATCTGAGAGAGCTTGGCCGTCACTTCCTCCTGGGCGCGCAGTTCCAGTTGGCGCACCAGTACCCAGTAGCTCAGTGCAATCAGCAGCGCGACCAAAGCGGCGCCGGTCAGTGTGATTTGAAGCGCGAGACGCGATGCGAGGCTGAGTGGCTTCAAGGCCGCGCCTCCAGCACGTAGCCCACACCCCGGATGGTGTGTATCAGGCGATCGCCGAAGGGTTCGTCCACTTTCATCCGCAGGCGACGAATCGCAACATCCACCACATTGGTATCGCAGTCGAAATTGATGTCCCACACCATGGCAGTTATTTCCGTACGCGTGAGGACTTCGCCAGTCCGGCGCATGAGCAGATGCAATAACGCAAATTCTTTGCTGGTGAGGTCGATACGCTGACCGCTCCGGTAAGCCCTATGCCGGGCCGGGTCCAGTTCGAGGTCGGCTACACGCAGGTTGCTCGGAAGTGTGACTGCCTCGCCTCGCCGCAACAGTGTCCGGATACGGGCAAGCAGCTCGGGGAACTGGAACGGCTTGACCAGATAGTCGTCGGCGCCCGATTCCAAGCCGCGGACTTTTTGCTCTAAGCGGCCATTGGCAGTCAGCATGATGACGCGTGTCTGCTTACGCCGCCTGATGAGTTCGAGAACCTCCCACCCATCCATGGTTGGCAGATTCACATCTAGCAGCACGATGTCATAGTCGTTCTGCAGTGCCAGGTGAAACCCATCGAGGCCATCACTTACGCAATCGACCAAGTAACCACATTCGATAAGACCCTGCTGCAAGTATTCCGCAGCGTTGATCTCGTCTTCGACAACCAGGATGCGCATATTTTGAGGTAACTCGGCAAGGAGGTGCGCGGTAAGCGGAACCAAAAAAATCCATGTAGTAACTAGGTCAAGACGAAAGCGGCTTGGCTCTAGCGTGAAAGGCAGAGGCGAAAAGATCTGCCCAGGGAAGCGGGAAGCACTTTAACGCGGTAAAAGCCCTGTGAGGGCTATCTTGCGAATTTGTAATCTACCGGTCATTTGGTTGACCCGCAGCGCGAGCGGGTGCACCAAACGAAAAAAGGCGCCCTGATGGGCGCCTGAAACACATCTTCAAACCAAGGGAGCAAAACTAAAGAAGATGTGGTGTTGCTCATGGTGTTTCACAAGATCGAGAGAGGGTACTCGGCGATGAATCGGACCTCATCGAGGTCGGACTCGAAAGCAGTCGCCCGCGTGGTAGCCTGGCGCACCCGCAGAGACAAATCCTTGAGAGAGCCAGTCTGTACAACGTAGCGGGCTTCGACGTCGCGTTCCCAGCGGTTCTGTCCCGTCAGCGGCGCACCGTTATCGTCTTGGCGCATGTACACCTCGTTCGCGTTGCTGTAATCGGCGCCCCAACCGCGGGCGTAGCGGGTCATGAAAGTAAGCCCGGGTATGCCGTACTCCGCCATGTTCAGGTCGTAGCGCAGCATCCAGGACTGCTCTTTAGGTGAGTTGAAATCACTGTACTGAATGGAGTTGTTCAGGTAGATCGAGTCCGCCTGGCGCAAGTAGTCAAAGTCGTTGTTACCGTTGTTTCGCTGATACGACGCCGTGACGGTGTGCGCGCCGAAGGCGACACCCAGGCTGGAGCTCCAGATGTTGTTGTTGAACTCGCCCAGCAACTCACGGCCTTCGTCGGTTGCCTTGTAATAGTTGAAGCTGGCCAGCAGCGCGACGATATCGGAGAGCGGATAGGTGGCCGACGCACCGAAGTAATGCTGGTTCCAGGCATCTTTGAGGCGGCTGGTGTACAGGCTAAGACTGATATTTTCATTCACGCTGTAGTCACCGCCTGCGTAGCCGAGCCAAGGCGCGTCTACGCCCCCGCCGTAGAAGGTGACGAAGTCTTCGTTCATGTTACTGGTGTTGGGCTGGCTCATCGCGTGCAAGCGGCCTCCCTGAAGGGTGAGGTCGTCCAGCGAGTTGTTCACAACGGTGACACCCTTGAAAGACTCCGGCAGCAGCCGAGAGTCGCCGAAGTGCACGACAGGTGTAGTGGGAAATACATCGCCGGCCTTGATCTCGGTGTCCAGCAAGCGTGCTTTCACCGCGCCCCCCACCCGTGTGAAGTCATCCTCAGGATCGCCAGCGCTGTCGTGGGGAAGCAGGTCGATGCTGCCGCCCACACCGGAGCGCCCCGAACCGGAGTCGAGCTTGAGGCCGAGCATGGCGAAAGCGTCGAAGCCAATCTCTACCGAGCCTTGGGTATATCCGGACTCGAAGAAGGCCATCAATCCGTGGGCCCATTCCTCGGAGTAGCCATTGCCGGCGGCACTCTCACCGTCGCGAAAATCCCGATTGAAATAGAAGTTGCGATTTATCAGCGATAGCGTGCTGCCTTCGATGAAGCCCTCGGCTGTTTCCGATTGGGCAAAGACCGGGGCGCTGCCCAATGCCAGTGAAAGGGCTGTCAGCGAAAAAACGGCCTTTTTGCTCATGATGATGCTCCTTATGTACGGCAGGTCAGTGCTCGAATGACGCCTTTCGCCTTTTTGTTTTTAGCGCTTGGCCATGTTCTTCCCCTAGAGATGACGGCAGGATTAGCGGCAAATGACTATTTTGTAATCTGAGGAAGCCCAATCGCGCACTCCTTCGATTACAGATTTGTAATGTTGCGGTCACCAGGTCGTTATCCACACTTATTTAAAGTCACCACCCCATAGCCATCAGCTATCTCGCCGGCTTGGCAAGGCTGATAAAAACGCTTTCGTGTATTTGTCTACTAAATTCAGGGCGAATCACTATCGCAGTAGAGGCGCATGTGTTTCGCGTCTTGGCGGGGGTAGTTCTTATGATTGGATTCGACATCTAAACCAGGAAGTCATCGTTTTGCCTTGGATGAGAAAAATAGTTTTGCTGATGTTGCTAGCCTTGTTCCCATTGCAATCATCATGGGCAGTTGTTAGCACGAGCTGCAGTCATGAGGATGGTTCGGCAGCAAATCATCTTGGACATCACGAACATCCGCACGAGTCTCTGGGTACTGACGAGGAAGGATCGTCAAAAGCCGCAAAAAAAATCAGTCTGGATGGAGACTGTGTCTTTCATGGCGACCATATCAAGCCGCTTATAACGAAAGGGATCTGTCCTGGTTCGGTATTATCAATGAGCTTGAAACCGTTTCCTTCTGCTAGCTACGCATCGGCTGAAGCGGGGCGTCCTGAGAAACCTAATTGGCGCATCGGTGCAAAACCGGTGGGACGCCAAAGTAACCAGTAAGCGCCATTTATCTGTATCTGACGTCTCACCGAACCTTCCCTTTTTTTAGGAGATTTCGGTGCGAAAAGCTCTTTTCTCGCTGGGGTTGACGACGTTGTCGTGCAATCTCGCCTTTGCGCAACCCTTAGAGTTGCCGACCTTCACACAGACCTTACCTGTCAGTGTGTCAAATACCTTCCCCGTTGAGTCTGTCGACTCCATAAGCTTTGTACGCGCCTTGGAACTCGCTAGCTCTGCAAGCCCTGAACTGGCTGCTGCAAGACGTGAGCTGGCTGCTTCTCGCGCATTGATTAGCCAAGCAGGAGCACGTCCGAATCCAATATTGTCCGCTAGCCAGGAGGGAATCCGGGGCGATGCCCCGGAGACCACGCTTGAACTGAGCCAAGAAATAGAGCTGGGTGGTAAACGTTCGGCTCGTATTGAGGCAGCGCAACGCGCCATGGACGTAGCGGCCGCCGACCTACAGGACGCCCAAGCTCGACTGAGGGGGGCAGTGATGGGTGCATACTACGATGTGCTTACTGCTCAAGAACGGCTGGACCTCGCTCAGGCTGCTTCAAAGCTTGCGAAGCAAGCTGTGAACGTTGCCAATCGACGTGTGAGGGCCGGCATGGTCTCTCCCGTAGAGGAAACCCGGGCGCGGGTTGCGGCTACTGGAGTGCAAGTAGAGCTTGCCCAGGCCACAGCTGAACTCGAAGCTGCGCGCACTCGGCTGGCGGCCAACTGGGGAAATCCACAGCCACGCTTTGAGCGAGTAAAAGAGCCGGTAGAGGCAGTGCCTCCTCTTCCCGAGCTAGCTGAGCTTTATAGCCGTTTGAACGATTCCGCCCAACTAACCCGCGCGCGTCGGGAGGCTGAAAGACGTCGGGCTGCGTTGGAGCTGGAAAGGACGAATCGCTTTTCTAACGTGACGGTTAGCGTAGGTGCCCAACGCTCAGATGAATATAACGGCACGCTGGGACTGGTGAGTATCTCGATGCCCCTGCCGTTGTTTGATCGAAACCAAGGCAACATCGGAGCAGCACAGGAACGGGCCTACCAGGCGCAGGACGAGCTTAACGCCGTCCATATACGCCTGAAAAGCGAACTTTCCCAAGCGCACATGCGGCTGCGCACTGCTCGCCAGCAGTTCGAACTGTTGCGCAACGACATGCTCCCCAGTGCCCAAAGCGCTTATGAAGCTGCCAGCAAGGGGTTCGAACTAGGAAAGTTCACCTTCCTTGACGTACTGGATGCTCAACGCACGCTTTTCCAAGCCCGCTCTCAGTATCTGTCTGCGCTCTCGCAAGCTAACCAGGCGGCGGCGGAAATCGCCCGAATCGTCGGCGATGGGTCGGCCGTTATCACCTCGGCCACTCAGCCATAAGGAATCCATATGAAAAGTAAATCGAATACATCTTCCTTGGCTGGTCACAAGAAGCAGATTTTTTGGATCGTCGTCATATTAAGCGTGGCACTTGTGCTTGGCGGATTGCTTCTTCGCAGTAGTCCAGCTGTGCCCGAAGCGGGCGACGCACATAGCGAGCATGGTGACGCATCGGAGCAGGAGGATGAAGGGCATTCGGATGAGGATGCTGAAGCCGAAGGAGATCATGGACATGATGAAGGAGGCGCCGATAGCGATCACGAGGTCGGTGCGGCAGAGAAAGATGAGCATGAAGATGAGCCCGAGGGAGCGGAGCACACTGAAACAGCAGAGGTAGAACTCTCAGAGACACAAATCCTAGCCGCCGGCATTTCACTGGCAACTGCTGAGCCCGCAAAGATACAAAGCGCAATCGAGCTGCCAGGTGAAATTACGTTTAACCAGGATCGTACAGCGCAAGTTGTGCCTCGTCTCTCAGGTGTCGTTGAAGCGGTCAAAGTCGATTTGGGCGAACAGGTGAAACAGGGGCAAGTGCTTGCTGTGATCGCGAGTACCGACCTGTCGGAACGTAGAAGCGAGTTCTACGCGGCACAAAAACGTCTTGCATTGGCTCAGAAAACCTATCGACGCGAAAAGGAGCTGTGGGAAGAGCGTATTTCTGCAGAACAGGATTATTTACAGGCACAACAGGCTCTACGGGAAGCAGAGCTGACGGTTGCGAATGCAAAAGCACAGCTACAAGCGCTTGGTAGTGATGCTGGCAAGCCAGACGCATTGAGCCGCTACGAACTCAGGGCGCCGTTCGATGGGATGATCGTTGAGAAGGACATCACGCTCGGTGAGTCAGTCAATACCGACGACCAGATATTCATCATTTCCGATCTCTCTACCGTTTGGGCAGATATCAGCGTTCCTGCCAATGCACTCAGCGCGGTACGAGTCGGCAGCAACGCGGTTATCGAAGCCACAGCATTCGAGTCCAGTGCCAATGGCACCGTTTCTTATGTCGGCTCACTTGTTGGTCAGCAAAGCCGCGCCGCTACCGCCCGGGTCACGCTTCCGAACCCGGAAGGTGTTTGGCGTCCCGGCCTGTTCGTCAAAGTGCGGGTAGGCTCTGGCGGAGTGTCCGTGCCGGTTGCAGTCAAGCCCGATGCGATCCACACGTTGGAAGATAATCCGGTGGTGTTTGTACGGACCGACCATGGCTTTGCTGCTCAGCCAATCGTGACTGGTCGCGGCGATAGTGAAGCGGTTGAAATCAAGGAAGGTCTTCAGGCCGGAGTGCGCTATGCCTTGGCCAACAGTTTCATCATTAAGTCCGAGCTTGGCAAAGCCAGCGCCTCGCATGCTCACTGATACGGAGTTATAGACTGTGTTCGAACGTATCATTCGCTTTTCTATAGAGCATCGCTGGCTGGTTTTGCTAGCCGTGCTTGGCATGGCAGCGTTAGGAGCTTACAGCTACCAAAAGCTGCCTATCGATGCTGTCCCTGATATCACCAACGTACAGGTGCAAATCAACACTGCGGCCCCAGGTTATTCCCCGCTGGAAGTGGAGCAGCGCATTACCTACCCGCTCGAGACGGTAATGGCCGGGTTGCCCAAGCTCGAGCAGACCCGTTCCTTGTCTCGATATGGACTTTCTCAGATCACAGTTATTTTTGAGGAAGGCACTGACATCTATTTTGCCCGCCAACTTGTGAATGAGCGCTTGGGAGGGGCCAAAGATCAGCTTCCGGAAGGCGTCACTCCAACACTTGGCCCTATTTCCACTGGGCTTGGCGAAATCTATTTTTGGACGGTTGAAGCTGAGGACGGTGCCACCAAATCGGACGGTACGCCTTATACCTCTGCTGACTTGCGTGAGATTCAAGATTGGATCATCAAACCGCAAGTCCGCAATGTACCAGGCGTAACTGAGATCAATACGATCGGAGGATATGCAAAGGAATATCAGATCGCCCCCAACCCAGACACTTTGCGGTCGTTTGGACTAACACTACAAGATTTGATCGAGGCGGTTGAGCAAAACAATAACAATCTAGGTGCCGGATATATTGAAAAACGCGGCGAGCAGTATCTTGTTCGTGCTCCAGGACAAATGCAATCAGTAGAGGACATCCGCAATACCCTTATTAGCAACGTTGACGGTACCCCAGTACGTATCCGCGACGTTGCGACGGTAGAGGTTGGAAAGGAGCTCCGTACTGGCGCAGCCACCGAGAATGGCCGCGAAGTGGTTCTAGGTACGGCTTTCATGCTTATCGGTGAAAATAGCCGGGTAGTTTCTAGGGCTGTCGATGACAAGATGAAAGAGATAAACCTTTCGCTTCCAGAGGGCGTAAAGGCGATTACTGTCTACGATCGAACTGTACTCGTAGACAAAGCTATATCCACCGTTAAGAAGAACCTCACTGAGGGTGCCATTCTTGTTGTGGTTATACTTTTTCTCTTCTTGGGCAATATCCGTGCGGCGATCCTAACCGCACTTGTTATACCGCTGGCGATGCTCTTTACGTTCACCGGCATGGTAGCCAACGAGGTCAGCGCCAACCTGATGAGCTTAGGCGCATTGGATTTCGGCATCATTATCGATGGTGCCGTGGTGATTGTTGAGAACTGCGTGCGTCGACTTGCTCACGCTCAGTCCCATCACGGGCGGGCATTAACGCTGTCCGAACGGCTTCATGAAGTGTTCGCTGCGGCAAAGGAAGTGCGTCGGCCTCTACTCTATGGGCAGCTGATCATTATGATCGTATATCTGCCGATATTCGCCCTTACAGGGGTAGAAGGTAAGATGTTCACGCCCATGGCGTTTACCGTAGTGACAGCGCTATTCGGGGCGATGATTCTCTCGGTGACGTTCGTCCCGGCAGCCGTTGCGCTCTTTATCGGCAAGCGTGTTACAGAGAAGGAAAACTTTCTAATCCGCAATGCTAAACGGGCCTACGCACCTGCATTCGATGCGGTGATGTCCAACAAGCCAGTAGTGCTCACCTTTGCCGTTGTTGCAGTTGTACTTTCCGGCCTCGTAGGGGCACGTATGGGCAGTGAATTCGTGCCTAGCCTCAACGAGGGGGACTTCGCTATCCAAGCCCTTCGTGTACCGGCTACCAGCCTTAGTCAGTCTGTCGAGATGCAGCAGCAGCTGGAGCGAAAGCTCATGGATGAGTTTCCGGAGATCGAGCGGATTTTTGCGCGCACAGGCACTGCGGAGGTGGCATCCGATGCCATGCCTCCAAACATCTCTGACGGGTACGTCATGCTGAAGCCACAAGAGCAGTGGCCGGATCCAGGCAAGTCGCGCGACGAACTCTTAAGCGAGGTCCAAGCATCCGCCGCTGAGTTACCGGGCAATAACTACGAGTTTTCCCAGCCTATTCAGCTGCGTTTCAACGAGTTGATTTCCGGTGTTCGTGCCGCTGTAGCCGTGAAAATCTATGGTGATGACATGGAGGTTCTTAACAGCACGGCGGCGGAAGTGTCCGAGGTGCTAGGACAAGTACCAGGCGCCTCCGAGGTTACGGTCGAGCAAACGACTGGCCTTCCTATGCTCACGATTGATATCGATCGCGATCAAATCGCACGATACGGCCTGAGTTTAGATACTGTACAGCAAGCGGTTGCAGTAGCCATCGGGGGCCGAGAGGTAGGCACCTTGTTTCAAGGAGACCGGCGTTTCGATATCGTAGTTCGTTTACCGGACGAGATACGAAGCGATCTCGCCGCAATTGAGAGGCTCCCAATTGCCCTTCCAAGGGAATTAAACAGCGCCATAAGTTATATCCCCCTCGGCGAGGTGGCCACTCTGGATTTGGCCCCCGGTCCGAATCAGATCAGTAGAGAGGAAGGGAAACGGCGAATTGTCGTTAGTGCAAACGTCCGTGGTCGGGACATTGGATCATTCGTATCTGAGGCAGAACAGAAAATCCAGGCCCAGGTAGATATCCCGTCAGGTTATTGGATCGACTGGGGCGGTACCTTTGAGCAGCTTGAATCTGCAACGAAGCGGCTGCAGATTGTCGTCCCTGTGGCGCTGCTCCTGGTGTTCATTCTGCTTTTCATGATGTTCAACAATGTCAAAGACGGCTTGTTGGTGTTTACAGGGATTCCATTTGCGCTCACCGGAGGCATTGTTGCGCTGTGGCTGAGAGATATCCCATTGTCCATTTCAGCAGGAGTTGGCTTTATTGCTCTGTCGGGCGTCGCCGTTCTAAATGGCCTGGTAATGATCTCCTTCATCCGTAGCCTACGGGAGCAAGGTTTACCTCTGGGCACCGCGATCCGCGAGGGCGCTCTGACCCGGCTACGGCCGGTATTGATGACAGCCTTGGTGGCTTCACTCGGGTTCGTTCCGATGGCCTTGAATGTGGGTACCGGTGCAGAGGTACAGCGCCCCCTTGCGACGGTGGTGATCGGGGGGATTCTCTCCTCAACGGTGCTAACGCTATTGGTACTGCCGTTGCTCTACCAGCTGGCTCATCGGCGCGAAGACGAATTGGAGGAGCAAGAAATCGCGTTGGCCGCTGACAGAACAAGCTAGAGATTGGATGGCGGCACACAACGCCCCGTTCTTGCTAGCTCGCGAGAACGGGGCGTGTTGGTTTCGGAGTGCTAAGATTCAGCGGCGGCGCAGCGGGCAGCAAAGCCTTTATAGCGTAGGTCTAATGCATCTAAACGGTGAATAGAAAGGGTGCTCAGCGCTTAGTGCGTATGACTCCGCGCTACATACGCCTCCTCGGCTGATGGCTTTCACCCACGGTGAGCTGACGAAAGATTATGCAAGCAGCGGCTGACCTGCCCCGGGCGGCAGCACGGGCGATAGCTACGAAAACGCCCTGGCTGGAACGATCAGCGGGCTTTACAAGGCCGAGCTGACACCTTCAATCATGGACGAACCGCGAGGCCGTTGAGATGGCGACCCTGACGTGGATGCGTTGTACGCCACCAGCGTCTGTTCAGCTCAATCGGATATGCTCTTGCGAACGCTAATAACAGACAGATCAGGCGATAGCGGCCTGACTTAACGAAACGGCCTATAAAGGCCGGGGCGATTCGCTGGTAGCGATGTTGCGGGCAAGTGATGGACACAAAAAAGCGCCCCGAAGGGCGCTTAGAGTACAACTGCTTCCAACGGTGCTTGGAAGCTGCCGGCGGCGGATATCGTTCAGATATTAAGCGGTTAGTCAGCTTTGGTTTCTTTCTTAATTTCCGTGTTGTTCTGATCTTGGCGAATATCATTAACCTTCAACTCGTTTGCTTTTTTTTCGGCGGATTCGGTTCCGTGAATTCGCTTTTGATCTGCTCGGAATTTTTCATTAAATTTCATTGAACGGTCGTATCCATCTCCTGCATAAGACGATGCGGAGCCGAAAATTACCAAACCAACAACAATAGCTTTCAACAGATTCATAGGGCAGTCCTCGCTAAATTCAAAGGTGGCTTGCTGAGCTTTCTCGGTGAGCTCTACAGGTTCGAATGAATTTTGCCTGACTGAAGCTAACAGCAGCATGAGCCAAGCATTACATTATTGAAATGTAATGCTTCCATTGTGGAGTGACATGAGCGCCTTGCTTCGTCATTGCAGCAACAAGGCGCACCAATCTGCAAGGGGCTTGAGCCTACGACAAAATTGATTGGAAGATTACATTTTTGTCATCTTCAGATCATGGCACCGCATAATCCATATCATTAGCGAGCAACGTCGTTTATCGTTTGAGAGAGATCGACCTGTTGTCGGCGAGTTAAAGACGATAACGCACGAACTCGCTCGAGGGTGGTCGCATTTTCTGTCAGTGTGGCTTGGAGGGCCAGATGGTATAGGCGCTAGTATTTTTATTATCTCTTATGGGCGGTCGTTTGGCTCCCCTATTTTTCTTACGCTAGTTTTTAAGGAGCGGTAAAAATATGGCTCACGAACATAACCATAACACCGAAGCCATGGGTGATAAGCGTTTAATCGCAGCTATTGGCGTTAATACTGCACTAACTCTGGCACAAGTTGTTGGCGGGATACTTTCTGGGAGCTTATCGCTCATAGCGGATGCACTACACAACTTGAGCGATGCTGCATCACTGGTTATTGCGCTCATCGCACGTAAGATCGGCCGCAAACCGCCAGATGCTTTTAAAACCTTTGGCTACCGACGCAGTGAAACCATAGCGGCTTTGATTAACTTGGTCACGCTGATTATCGTTGGTCTCTACCTCATCTACGAAGCTATAGGTCGGTTTTTTTCCCCACAGCCCATTGAAGGATGGACAGTGGTCGTGGTGGCGGGAATAGCCTTGATTGTAGATATCGCTACGGCCTTGCTCACCTACACAATGTCTAAGAATAGCATGAATATAAAGGCGGCATTCTTGCACAACGTGTCGGATGCGTTGGCCTCCGTCGGCGTTATTATTGCCGGAACATTGATCCTCCTGTATGGCTGGTATTGGACAGATACTGTCCTGACGCTGATGATTGCTGGTTACGTGCTATGGCAGGGCTTTAGCATGCTACCTAAAACCATTCACTTGTTGATGGAGGGCGCGCCAGAAGGAGTTTCCATCGCCGACATAATCAATATCATGGAACATGTAAACGACGTTGTGAGTGTTCACCACGTACACGTATGGGAAATCGCTGAGCATACAATCGCACTGGAAGCACATGTTGTCATCAAGAAGGCTAGCCTGCCCGATATTGAACGAGTAAAGACTGATTTAAAACGAGTACTTCATGAGCAATTCAAAGTCAGCCACTCGACACTTGAAATGGAGCTAGACGGCAGTGTTTGTATCGACACCAGGCAGGCCGACAGTCATCGCAGCGAAGCATAAGCCTGCTTTGCGCTCAACGCTGTTGCTAGACAGTTATCTCGATATCAACGGAGTGAACTTGCGACATCACTCGTTGGCGCTATGTCTTCGACCAGAGACATGCTAGCGGCATGTGGCCAAAGCAGCTCGTCACGAGGAGATCAGGCTAGGTCGTGGCACCTTCGGCAGGCTGCCGCGACGAGCAAGCCCCGCCAGTCGCTACCGCCGCGGACGCTCAGAGCCAGCGGCGGACTCGTGCACGGTAGCGGGCAAATGATTCGCCGAACAATGTTTCCAGCGCCCACTCTTCGGCTGGGATCTGGAAACGGTTCATGTACAGCACGAAAGCAACTACGCCAAGCAGGGTTAGAGGCGAGGCCAAGACCAGCGCCCAAGCCGCCAGGATAATGGCAAAGCCTAAGTACATGGGGTTGCGGCTGTACCGGTAGATGCCAGCCTCCACTAATGCAGAAGCCTGCTGCGGCTGCAATGGATTAACCGTAGTACGCGCGCGGCGAAACGACAGGACGCCGGCGAGGCACACGCCGAGCCCCAGGAGCAGTATTGGCAAAGCGAAGGTCAGGCGCGCGGTCCATGCCAGTTCGAAACCCGGCAATTTGGTTCCCGACAAACCCATCAGCACAGCGATCAGGCCGGCCACGAGCAGCGGTGGCACGCGGTTTTCCAGCGCGCTCATAGTGTCATTCTCGTGCCTTGGCCACTTCGCTGTTCACCAACTGGCGCAGCGGCTCCGGGCCAAACTCGCTGAGCGCACGACCATTGACAAAAAAAGTCGGCGTGCCACGAACCCCAACGGCTTTAACGTCCTGCATGTCCGTTTCCAGCACGGCGTTGACGCCAGGCGTATGCATGTCCTGGCGGGCCTGTTCCAAGTTCAAACCGACGCGCTCTGCAGCAGCCCATGCCTGCGTTACCTTGGGGTCGTCGTGCCAACCGGGTTGGGCTTCCAGCACAGCCCCCAACACTTGTTCATGGAGATTTTGCTTACGCGCCGCCTCCAGCATTCGCGCCACCTCTTCGGAGCCTTGATGGAACAGTACATAGCGCAGCACCAAACGCACGTCTTCCGGGTTCTCGGCGAGGATCTGCTTCACATAGGGGTGGAAGGCGCGGCATGCCTCGCAGGAAGGGTCAAAGAATTCGACGATGGTCACTGGCGCTTGCGCCGGGCCGAACACTGGTGAGTGGAAGCGAACCAACTGGCCGCCGTTCTGTTTGGGTTGTGTCGCGGTCTCTTGGGCTGTCGAACCGGGAGCCTGGGCCTGTTGAGGCGATTGCGAGGGGGAATAGAAGAATGCGGCGGCAGCAAAGACGGCCAGGATCACGACACTGACGATCAGGACCACGGAACGGCGATTCATGGGGTGGTTCTCCGACGGATGATTATGAGCAGGATGGCGATAAGGATAAAAGCGAACAAGGCGAGTGCCGGCAGGGGCACCACGCCGAAGAGGGTCATTCCGGCGCCTGAGCAGGATGGACCAGTGGCCGTGCAGGGCTGGATCGGCTGTGGAATCAGCCCTGCATAGAGCAGCGTGTGAACAAATGCCAGTGCCGCACCGATAGCGGTCAGCGGCAGGGCATAGTGCCAGACGGTGAAATCCGAGCGGTAGCAGGCGATGGCCAGGATCACCGCCAGCGGAAACATGAAGGCACGCTGGAACCAGCACAACACGCAGGGTGCCTGGCCCATCACCTCACCAATGAACAGCGCGGACAGGGTCGATACCAGTGCGACCAGCCAGGTTAGCAGCAGCAGGTTCCAGGGCATGCCTGAAGGTTGAGGATTCATTGCGGTTAACTCCTGGCGATGGCGAGCACTTGCCTCAGACCCGCCATCCAGTTATTTCGAAACATCATGCATCCTCTTATCGGCAGGACTTGTTAGGACCGTTGCGGACTTCGCCCAACGGCAAAGCGAAAAGCAACCAGCCTCAACGCTGGGTTAAATCCGATGCCAGTGGGAGAATGTCGCCCTTGCGCAACAAGGGAAGATATCAGATGTCGCGGGACTGGCTGGAAGAACACCAGATAGCATTTTATTTCGCGGCGGTGGTGGCCGCTGCCATTGCAGGCCTGAGCTCTGCGCAATTCACCGGACTGACGGCCATGGCCATCACACCGGCGATTGCCGTGCTGATGTATGCCATGTTTCTGCAGATTCCTTTTTTGGAGCTGCGAGAAGCTTTTGCCAACCGCCGCTTCGTCGGTGCCTTGTTGCTGGCCAACTTCCTATTGGTGCCATTGATGGTGTGGCTGGTGACGTGGCCGCTCTCATCGAACAAGGCCTTGTTGGTCGGCGCGCTGCTTGTCCTGCTGACGCCTTGTATCGATTACGTGGTGGTCTTCACCCACCTGGGCAAAGGGGACTCTCGTCTGGTGCTCGCGGCGACGCCATTGCTGCTGTTGCTCCAGCTTCTGCTGCTGCCCCTCTACTTGCGGCTAATCCTTGGCCCCGAAGCCGGCACAGTGATCGAGCTGTGGCCCTTCGCAGAAGCCTTCCTGTTACTGATCGTCCTACCCTTGGTAGCGGCTGTGCTCACCGAATTTGGCGGACGCCGATCTCTGCTGCTTCGCGCATGGAGCGCAGGTTGGGCCTGGCTGCCAGTGCCTGCAATGGCCCTGGTTCTAATCGTGGTGGTGGGTTCGCAGATCGCGGCTGTCGTGTACCAACTCGACATCCTGGCGCCGTTGCTTCCGGTATACGGAGCGTTTCTACTACTCGCTCCGGCCCTCGGCGTACTCAGCTCCCGGCTATTTGGCTTGGAGGCTTCTGCCGCACGGGCAGTGGCCTTTAGCTCAGGCACTCGCAACTCGCTTGTAGTGCTTCCCCTGGCCCTAGCGCTCCCGGAGTCCATTCGCGCGCTGGCCGCGGCGGCTGTGATTACTCAGACACTCGTAGAACTGATTGGTGAATTGATCTACTTACGGGCGATTCCAGCCATGGTCAGAAACAGTTGAGCCTCGTCGAAATCGGCGAGAGCGCTCATGCCTCGTGCTGTGGAGCAAGATTGATCAGCGGCGCAATGATGAGCTGAGCGGAGCGCGCCCAAGAAACCAGTGCCTCAAGATCCATCTGTAGAGATTGGGCTTCTGTCCAGATACAAGCACTCTCGGCAGGCACCGTAAGAGCGATGCCCTCAACTATCGTCAGAGCCATCGCATGCAATCTCAGTAGCTCGTCGCGAATGGAGGTGATTCCACCCAGTTCCACCAAGCAGACGTCCAAGCGATCAACCAGCCGGAGCAGTTGAGAGGTGTCGAAGCTGTCGCGCAGGTTTTCCAACGCCACGGCGTCCACTTCGCCGTACGGTGTAAGGCGGAAGGATGCGGGAGGAATGTTGATCATGGCGTTTTCTCGGTATCTAGCTGGCTAGGTCTGATCACCCGCAGCGAGCCGGCAGCTTGTTGGAACACCGAGTCCTTGATCCAGGGCTCCGGTGGCCGGTTTAGCTTGAGGTTGAATTCGCCGAAGCGCTTGAGGTTGCTGGTCAGGTAGAGTGGTTGGGCCCCCTTCAGCATACATAGCGGAACTGGTGTAGACGACTAGCCCTGAGCTAGGCCTTGGGCTTTCAAGCAGCTCCAATGATCGGCACTGAAGTGCTAGGGAGCGGATTACTTCTAAAATTCTGGCTAACACGCTCACACTTAAAAACGCTTCTGGATATGCTGGAAAAAGGCAAGCCAAGCAGGCGAAAAATTGACACTAACTACTTTCAATACAATGGTTATTTCTTGGGATATAACTCTTCTAAAGATAATGCCGGTAAATACGGATTTGAAGAAAGCCCTGCTGAAATCAAGCAAAAAGTGAAAGAGCTTTTACTAATCTAGCTCGGTCGAACAAACTAGGTCTATTGCTCGTTGAGTGATCGTCTCTGAGCATTTTAACTGCTGCCGTTGCTGGCAGCCATGAGTCAAAAATTGCACTCAACGACAGGCAGCTTTTGGCCGGAAGCTGCCCGTGGGCCTCCACTTTCGTAGCCCAGCCACCCAATAGATACGCATGAATTTCCGGCGTGAGCGCTGCAAAGCGCTCAAACTATAGGTAGCCACGAGACCACTCCTATTGCCTCACAGGCCATCAGCCGAGCTGCATCTGAAAGGTCAAACCATCAGGAGGTACCTCAGCCGTCGGCGATTTCCGACCTACGCTCTCTGTCTCGCTTAACACTAAGGGCCAGCTCAACCGCACGCATTCGCGTGGGCACTGTATCTCTCACCTTTGAGAAATCAGCATCACTTGCGGGCTTCACCTTAACAGCCTCTGCTCGTCCGGTTCGTCTATCGCCGTACCGGCTAATCGAATCGGTCGCCTGGTGACCCATGACATACGCCATCTCAACCGCAGACATGCCTGAAGCTTTCAAATTTGCTCCGAACTGGTGACGAAGCGTGTACATGCTCGGCACCTTCCTCCTACCGAATAGCTCAGTAGCGACTTGGTGAAGCGCAACGCGTATTGAGTCCATACTGCGCGGCTGACATTTAAAAGCAGCGAGAGCATCTCTCAAGATGTTACAGACACCATCGTCAGCCTCGAGCGTTCGGCTAGCGCCGCGTAAACCGTTGTGGCTAAGCTTTGCACCAGATACATGGATGCGCCGGCCGTCGATAGAAATGCCATTAAGCTCACATGGGCGCGCTCCGGTAAGAGATATCACCATCAAAGCGCCCGCTTCAACAGGCATATCTCGTTCAGCTAAATATCGGAGCCACGCCTCAAAATCAGCGGTAGAAAGCTTTTGCGGACGTTGTTGCTTTTGCTTGCGCGGAAGACCCAACACGGTGACCGGATTTAGCGTCCGATTGATTTCTTGAGCAGCCCAGAAATTGCCTCGACGCTTTTGATCAAACGCCAAAGCGTTACGTAAGCGCCGGTAATAATCCGGGCGGTAATCAGGGGCAGCCCGTAGCAAAGCACCAATAATATTGAGCTCATTAAGCTCAACGCCCTGCATTCGAGTTGCATAGAAGTTACTGGCCAAACCGACGTAGGCGCTTTGAGTATCTGTATTCATAACTATCTTCTTATTATTATCTGCGCGACACATGCCACACGATTAATTATTGCAAATACGAAAACCAAAAAACAACAACCAGAATATTATTTTTTATATAACCCACAAGCCCAAGATTGCAAATCCCAAAATCCCTATCCTTTTCTATATCGCGCCCTGGACTTTGGTTCGTTGGCCAAGAACGCACCATGTTACCTGACCCATCAAGACAACCCGCCGGGAGCAGCACATAGACCGACTGGATAGCGTCGGGTATCAGCAGGTGCTTCCACTCTTTCAGCCGATTCACATTTTAAAATGCGAGAACCAAGTAGAGTAATTTTAAATTGCGCTCACAGCCTGGGTCGGCGACGGACTGGCGCGATCGCTTACCGAGACACCACTGCCCACGACATACTGCTTGTGCCACTTTTAAATTATGAGTTTTGGGTCGAACACTCTACTAGATAGCCAGCCGAACGGCCTCCGGGGCGTTAACCAGAGACTGCATAAAAATACAGTTAGCCTATTGCCTTTTTTAAGCAGAGCAACTTAGAATTATGAACAGAACAACAACCTGAGGAAAAATCATGTCTATCCTAATTCTTAACTGCGAGCGCGACGAAGTCGGCGGTCAATACCTAGTAGCAAGCATTCACGGTGTGGAACACTGCGTATCACTTGATGATGACTATCCGGAGAAAATCCCAGATTCAGATGATATAGTCCACCGCATTAATGCAGATGACTTCAATGAGCTTTCTGAGAAGGTACGCTCCTACGTGCGCAAGCACAGCATAGCCCCCATTCATTCACTCGATGACGTTAGGCTGCTGGCGATGCAGCTCGGCGATATGAAAGCAAAGACCTACGAAATCGACGAAGAAGGTCATGGCCTCACGCTCCGTGACTGTAGCGTAGATAAAGGTGTACGCATCCTAGCTCGTAAATTTCAGAGTACATATCAGGCGCATCGCTGGCTGACCGAGCAACTGGATATTTTGAGTTTCAATGCACCACGGTAAGCGTGCACGCGCTAATGTCCCGCCATTGCATTCCCAATCAAAAGCCGCATGCAACCGAGGCGCGCTATATATAAAGACGTTTAATCGACTAAATTGACTTCAATGTGACTCGGTTAGACGTTGGCTTTATTGTAGATCGCCTGATTAGCTTGAAGACTGCCCACTTCAAATCTTTACTGTCTCGGTAGCCTTTCATTTACTAATGCCCGGCAACCGACGCACGCTTATAGATTGCACCAACAAAAGCGCATGGCATGCTGAAAGAGCTGAAGGCACATCAGCCTCGCAATTGGCAGTACCTGATCCAACGCCATCTGTCTGAAGGGATCAAACAGGAAAGCGGTGCCCAGTACATGACCGTGTTCTTCATCCGCCCTGCTGGCAGCAACCCGATGGCCTATTGGTTTATCCATCTGGCGAACAACTACCGCGCCAACGATGTGATGAAGAAGATCCACTGGAAATACGGCAACAACTTTTCCCATATGCTGTCGCCTTCCAGCTTTTTCGGCTACGACGCCAATCGGATATCGCCGTGACAGGCCAACACGATTTGCTGTTGGATGAGCATCACTTCGACGATGCCACCGATGACCGCGTCCGAGGAGAACTTTCAGAGCTCTTGCCCAAACAGGTCTACGAGGTAGAACGGCAACCTTTTTTGGGCCTGATGAGCGGATTGACCAACTACACCATGGCTGACGAGTTTCGCGTAAAGCAGGCGCTCGATATCGCTGTTGCGACCGGTGATTTGCCGGCGGTCGGTAAGGATGGCAAGACCAGGCGTCGCAAGGGCACTAGCATCAAATCCAGTGATATTCTGATAGCTCCCCCGCAGAGCCCCATCTTCTTCGTGCCACAGCTGAAGAAATCCAGCTCGGAGAACTGAGGTTCGGCACCGCTCCTTGCTCGGTGGCTCGCCTTAACCGCATCGGTACCGGTAGCTTGGCCCATCGCGTGAAATGCCGAGCATTTCGCTCTAGGGGTCTGGCGCGTCGATCAAATAGCCCATCCCACGCGCGGTTTGTATGAGCTTAGGTTCGAACTCATCATCGATTTTTGCTCTCAGCCGTCGTACCGCCACCTCAATCACATTGGTATCGCTGTCGAAATTCATGTCCCATACTTGGGAGGCGATAAGGGACTTTGAGAGCACTTCCCCGCGACGCCGAAGTAATAGCTCAAGAAGTGCGAATTCCTTTGCAGTTAGGTCTATTCGTTTCCCCGATCGCGTAACTCGACGCCTGAGCAGATCGACCTCAAGGTCGAGGAGTTTGAGTATTGTTTGGTTGGGGACATTATTGCCGCGGCGAAGCAACGTACGGATCCTGGCTAGCAATTCGGAGAAGGCAAACGGCTTGATGAGATAATCATCAGCGCCCAACTCCAATCCCTTTACTCGATCCTGAACCCCGTCTCGGGCGGTGAGAAAGAGCACGGGAACCTCATTACCAGCAGCGCGGACTTTCTGTAAAACCTGCCACCCATCCAGGCCAGGCATCATCACGTCTAAGATGAGCAAGTCGTATGTGGTATGAAGCGCGTGCTGAGCAGCATCGGTCCCGTTTTCAACTCTATCGACTGTGAAGCCTGCCTCTGAAAGCCCCTGCTGTAGGTAGGTGCCTGTTTTCGGCTCGTCTTCAGCAACAAGAAGCTTCATGAAAGTATTCCCTCCGGCATTTGGAGCAGTGTGCCGATTGTCAGGGCGTGCAGCCAGTACCTTACAGAAACGTAATGCTCGCATCATCTGTCTGACAGCTTGTAGCGTTAACGTCTACATCAGCAGTTGCTCCCACACTCTGCTTTTTGGCCTTTTCCATGCTCCTTTGGCCTATCGGCGCCTAGATGGCGCCCTTTTTTTGCCCGCTGGAAACAAGACCTATTTGCCTGAACGAAAAGGCACCATGCACGCTACCTGCGCTTTCGCTTGGGCTCACTGCCTTTATGCATTACTGACGAAACCGTAATGTCTAAATCAGGGTTCTGACAGGAACGCTCGGTTAGCTTAGACACAAGACCAAGCCAAAGCCAAAGCCTCTATTTATGGAGCTGCGCTGGGTCTCCCATGTCTTCGAACGAGGTAACAAGTAATGAAATTCTTCAGATCCGTTTCTGTACTGCTCGCCATCGCAGCAAGCTCTTCCTATGCAATGGCAGAAGGTGGTGGTGATCGTACCTTTGCTCGTATGGAGCAGGCTCGCCAAATAGCGATCGCTAGTTATCAGGCTGACCAGAAGGACCAAGCCCAGGAGGTAGCCTCAAAAGCAACTTCAGCGAAGCACGCCCACGCTAATTGCTGAAGCGAAACCTTACGCAACTGTGACCATGCACCTCTCGGAACTGTGGCAGCTTTCTCGGATGTTGTAGTTGCCACGGTGTTGGTAGTTGTAACATTCGTTGGAAGAACCGGCGATATCAGTATTAACAGCGCACATTATCAAAGCGATTATTATCAAAGCTGCAGCCTAAATTAAACTATTAAGATGATCGGAATATAATAATGTGAAGGCAGCGGTTAGAGGCTGATGGTATTAGCCGTACATTGAGCAATCTTTGACTTCAATGAGTATCGTTGCAACCGGATCCTTGCACGGAAATCAAAAGCCATTGCGCAGCTTCCACCTGGAGATTGACATGCTCACAGGCGATTTTTTGGGCGATTTCTGAAGCGCTTTAAGCTTACAAAAATGTAATCCCGCGTCTTTCTTAGGCATGCCATATTTACGATTAAAGGCGAGTCGCTTGATAAGACAGACCGTGCGCGAGTTTCTAAGATCAATTAACGCTGGCAACACCAACCTTACGGCTGGTTTCGGCTTGGCTCCTTAGTTTGATTGGAACCTACACATGCAACGTAAAACCTCTAGGCGAACCTTTGTTAAAGGCTTGACTGCCGCAGGCATCCTTGGCGGTCTTGGCTTGTGGCGAGCTCCGGTCTGGGCAGTGACTAGCCCAGGCCAGCCCAGCGTACTAAGTGGCACGGAGTTCGATCTGCTGATTGGGGAGACGCCGGTCAATATCACCGGCGCGGCCCGGACAGCGATGACTATCAATGGGACCATCCCAGGGCCGCTTCTACGTTGGCGTGAAGGGGATACCGTCACGCTGCGAGTCAGAAATAAGTTGAGCGAAGATACATCGATTCACTGGCACGGCATGATCCTGCCGGCCAACATGGATGGCGTGCCTGGATTGAGCTTCCACGGCATCGCTCCCGATGGCATGTATGTCTACAAGTTTCAGGTTAAACAGAACGGTACCTATTGGTACCACAGTCATTCAGGCCTACAAGAGCAGCTTGGTGTCTATGGTCCCTTGGTCATCGATGCGAAGGATCCCGAACCGTTCAGCTATGACCGCGACTATGTGGTGATGTTGACTGATTGGTCCGATGAGGATCCCGCTCGAATCCTTTCTAAGCTCAAGAAGCAGTCCGATTATTACAACTTCCACAAGCGCACTGTCGGAGACTTCATTAACGACGTGAGCGAAGACGGCTGGGCCGCTACGATTGCGAATCGGAAACTGTGGGCTCAGATGAAAATGAGTCCCACCGACCTCGCCGACGTAAGCGGCTACACCTATACCTATCTAATGAACGGCCAAGCACCCGACGGGAACTGGACCGGCATCTTTAAGCCCGGCGAGAAGCTTCGTCTGCGGTTCATCAACGGCTCGGCCATGAGCTATTTCGATGTCCGCATTCCAGGGCTGAAGATGACTGTAGTCGCAGCCGATGGCCAATACGTCAACCCAGTTAGCGTCGACGAATTCCGCATTGCCGTGGCAGAAACCTACGATGTGATTGTCGAGCCTGCGACCGAGGAGGCTTACACGATCTTCGCCCAATCGATGGATCGCACAGGATACGCCCGTGGCACGCTAGCGGTTGCCGAAGGGCTGAGCGCTCCTGTTCCAGAAACCGATCCTCGACCACTAATCACCATGGACGACATGGGGATGGATCACGGCAGCATGGGCGGTATGGCGGGCATGGACCATGGCGGCGACATGGGCGCGATGGACCATAGCAACATGTCCGGCATGAACCACGGTGACATGCAAGGGATGGGCGACATGGGCGCAATGGCCGGCATGGATCACAGCAAAATGGGTGGGATGTCCGGGATGGACCACTCTGGAATGGCTGGAATGAGCGCAGATATGCAATCGCACCCGCCCTCAGAGTCCAATAACCCACTGGTGGACATGCAGACCATGAGCCCAACTCACAGGCTGAACGATCCCGGTATTGGCTTACGAGACAACGGCCGCCGAGTCCTGACCTATGGCGACTTGAGAAGCACTTTCCCCGATCCGGACGGCCGTGAGCCCAGTCGGACGATCGAACTCCATCTCACCGGCCACATGGAGAAGTTCTCCTGGTCATTTGACGGCATAGAGTTCTCTGATTCAGAGCCCCTGCGGCTCAAATATGGCGAGCGGGTACGCATCACTTTGGTCAACGACACCATGATGACCCATCCGATTCATCTGCATGGTATGTGGAGCGATCTTGAGGATGACAATGGAAAGTTCATGGTTCGCAAGCACACGATCGACATGCCTCCAGGTTCGAAGCGCAGCTACCGCGTGACAGCCGATGCACTCGGGCGTTGGGCTTATCACTGTCACCTACTGCTTCACATGGAAATGGGCATGTTTCGTGAAGTCCGAGTGGACGAGTAAGAGGAACTTTATATGGGAAATTTTATGAAGCGTAAAACTCTTATCGGCAGCGCGTTAATGTTCAGTCTGCTGGGCGTAATGAATATATCAGCTGCGTTTGCAGAGCAAACGCATGATCAGCACAAGCAACCATCGGCTTCGTCGCAAAATTCAGGCAACAAGCCGGCATCTCAGACACAAGGCTCCTCTAACTCAGAAATGGACCACGGCGACATGGGTCATGGCTCGATGGACCATGGTGAAATGGACCATGGCAAGATGGATCATGACCCGAAGGCTACTGGTACTGAGGTGGATTCGCACCATGACCACTAGATCTTCTCGCTTTGCTCTTATTGCGCTCGGAGTTTCGTTGAGCGCAGCGGCTGGACGGATAGCCAACGCCGCCGAGATGATGGATCACTCGATGCATCAAACCCCTCCTATTCCGGCAGCTCAAGCCCCTGCATCTTCTGCCAAGCCCGCGGCAATGAATCATGGCTCCGGTGGGCAAATGGACCATTCTGCAATGGGTCATGGTGCGATGGACCATAGCAAGATGAACCATGGCCAAATGAAGCATGACGATACGCTCGAAATGCCCGGCATGGTTCATCCCTCGTTCATTCCAGTATTGACCGATGCGGATAGAGAAGCGGCTTTCCCTGGTCTTCAAGGTCATACGGTCCATGACAAGTATCTGGCCTGGTTCCTTCTGCTAGATCAACTTGAGTACCAGGACGCAAATGAAGGTAGCACCCTCAGTTGGGAAGCTACTGCCTGGATTGGTGGCGATATCAATCGGTTCTGGTTTCGCTCGGAAGGTGAGCGAACGAATGGCGTTACTGAAGACGCGGAAATTCAGGCGCTTTACGGGCGTGCAATCAGTCCCTGGTGGGATGTAGTAGCAGGTGTTCGCCAGGACTTTAAGCCCGAGTCGCCGCAGACGTGGGCGGCTTTAGGCGTCCAGGGGATGGCGCTGTATGGGTTTGAGGCGGAAGCCACCGCCTTCGTCGGTGAAAGTGGGCAGACAGCAGCACGTTTTGAAGGCGAGTACGACATTCTCCTAACTAACCGGCTCATCCTCCAACCGACTGCCGAGCTCAATTTCTATGGCAAGGACGATCCTGCACGCGGAGTGGGCGCTGGTCTAGCAAATACAGAGGTGGGGCTCCGCCTCCGATACGAAATCGTTCGTGAGTTCGCACCGTACATCGGCGTCACGTGGAGCCGGGCATACGGTAATACCGCTGATATGGCGAGAGATGAGGGCGAAGACCTAGATGAGGCGCGGTTCGTTGCTGGCATCAGGCTTTGGTTTTAAGGACCCTCGATGAAAAGAATAATTATTAGCTTCGTTGCCTTCTGTGCTCTGGGCCTGTTGGTAGTGGCCGGAGTTGTTTTCTCAGGACTGATTAGCGTTGCCGCGGATGATCCTCATACGGGAGTCGTGCACGCATTCCTGGAAACTGCTCGCAATCGCTCGATTGAGGTTCGTTCCGAAGACATAGTCGTGCCATCTCTCGACGATGAAGACCAAATCCGCGCCGGGGCGGGGAACTACGACTCGATGTGTGTGGGTTGTCATTTGGCGCCAGGCATGGCTGAGACCGAGCTAAGCAATGGCCTTTATCCCGCTCCACCCAGCCTGGCTGAAGCGGGGCTATACGGTGACCCAGCAAAAACATTTTGGGTCATCAAGCATGGCATCAAGGCCACTGGGATGCCCGCGTGGGGTAAAAGCATGGCTGACCCGTACATCTGGGGAATGGTGGCTTTTCTGCAGAAGCTTCCTGAGTTAGATGAAGGAGCGTATCGAGCACTCGTTGCGTCTAGCGGTGGTCACCAGCATGGTGGTGGGGAGACCCCAGCTGGGCATAGTGAGCAACACGGCGAGATGGCCTCGGGCGACCACCATCAGGGCGACAGTGGCGGCTCGGATCACCATGGCTCCAGCAGCACAGGTGGAGCATCCGGCCAATCAGGCTCCGGTCATCATGGTAATAACGAAAGCGATGACCATCATGCGTCCGAGGAGCCCCAGGCGGTTGAGCACAGCAATGGCAGTGACAGTGCCGATGCGGAAGGCAAATCCCCTTCAAAAAACCATGTGCACGCAGACGGGAAGCAACACGAGCACTAACATCCGGTATATGTGTGCCTATGCGGTTCTGATCGAGGCACTAAGAAAGGCGGTTCAGCAAGCAGAGGATCGGCCCTAGGCCATCCTAGTCGACGCAACGGTACCGGAGGGCTTTGCAATTGCTTCCTTCCTAAAAGTTAGGCCGCAAGGCCAGTAACTTACCTAGTTAAGCGGCTTGCGCTCCGGCCGTTCCCCAACGAATGCTCCCAGTCGTGGCGACAGGGAGCTCCCTCATTTTCAACTCAATCATCTCGAACAGACTAGCGAAGCCGTACAGGCAATCTGACGGCCACATCGCCACCAACTGCGCCCGCAGATCCCCGGTGCGGTTGGACTTACCTTACAACATTGTAATGAGGTTTTTCGAAACGGGCTCGGTAGGAGCGTGTCGTAATTCAGTGTCTGCTAACAGGCTGATGAGCCATATCGGCCAGTAAGCAAACGACGAAATACAACTATCGAACCCTGGAGAACGTAAATGACAAACTCAATGTTCGCATCCTGTATCCAAGCTTGTTCGAACTGTGCCCTAGTGTGCGAAATGTGCGCCTCTGCTTGCCTACGCGAGGATGATGTAAAAATGATGGCTCGCTGCATCGAGCTTGACCGCGACTGCGCGGACATTTGCAGGTTGGCTGCCACACTGATGAGCCGCGAAAGTGAATATGCTAAGGAGTTCTGCGCCCTTTGCGCCAAGATCTGCCGTGCATGCGGAGAGGAATGCGCGAAGCATGAAATGGATCATTGCCAAGAGTGTGCGAAGGCGTGCATGAACTGCGCTGAGGAATGTGAGCGAATGGCAGGATAACATCCGTAACTCACTGCTCTGGCACTACTAAATTGGGAGTGTCAGAGCCCCTCGAAGAATAAGAAAAGCCATGGTGCGCTTAATGTTCGCGCCTCCATGACATATCGAAAAAGTGCGTACGATACCCGCAACTGCCAAGAGCGAATCAATCCCTGTCCAGCAGCATTTCATTCCAAAGCGAAATACGATAGTTACGCGCTAGCAACTCTTACTTAGCCACCGATGATCGCCACCGTAACGGTCTATTCTCTTGCCACTGTCTCCCGATTGAGCGCTGAAAACTAATTGAGTGAATTAGCATGAAAGCTCCTGGCAAAAAGGCGGTCCAACAACAACCAAGCGGGCCATGCGACCTTATTTTGCTGGGAGAAAACGAAAATGGTTTTGCGAATATTCCCATCGCAGCGATTGGCTTTGCTGCTAGTACTGCTCGCCGTTCTGCAACTCAGTGGCTGCGCCGTTTCCCCGCGCCTGAAACCAAGCGACCAGCCAAGCGTTGCTCGCAAAACCTTTGTCATCACTGGTGCCTCCAGTGGCTTCGGCCGCGGCGTGGCGCTCAAGCTTGCCGCTCTGCAAGGCGACGTGGTGCTAGCGGCCCGCCGGACCGACGTGCTCGAAGAACTGGCCGCGCAGATACGCATGGCTGGAGGATCGGCACTGGTGGTGACCACCGACGTGAGCAACCCGAACGAGATGCAGGACTTGGCACGAGCCGCCATCGAGCGTTTCGGCAGGATCGACGTTTGGATTAACAACGCTGCGGTCGGAGCGCTGGGTCGTTTCGAGGACGTTCCCGTCGAGGACCATGCGCGGATCGTGGATGTCAATCTTAAGGGCATGATCTATGGCAGCCACGCAGCCATGCGCCAGTTCAGAGCTCAAGGCTTCGGCACGCTTGTCAACGTGGGCTCAGTCGAGAGCGAGATACCGCTGGCTTATCATGCCTCCTCCGCAGCGACCAAAGGTGGCGTCATAAATCTCGGCGCGGCAATCGCTGAGGAGATTCGCCTGAGCGGTAGCGAGACCATCAATGTCGCCACCGTCATGCCCTGGGCTGTGGACACACCGTTTCTGGGAATCAATTTGCCCTTTCTAGTTCATTGATCAGGGACTTCATTTCTGCGATTTCTCGGCGCTGAGCGTCGATGATTTCGTCAGCTAACTTGCGGACGCGAGGATCTGAAATCTGAGCTCGTTCACTTGTTAGGATTGCTATGGAATGGTGGGGGATCATGGCCTTCATGTAGTCCGTGTCGTCTACCGTCGCTTGCCCACGTACAAGCCATAGTGCAATGGTAAAAGCTACTGCACTTCCTGCCAATATCGCTAGGTTTACTGACTTACGCTTATACATGTTGAGCATGAATGCGAGCATGACTACTGCCATTACCGCGCCCATCACTAATGCCATCCAAGCGCGAGTCTCGCTCCAAAAAACATGCTCGAACGAGTAAGTATTTAAGTACATCACGCCATACATAATGATCGTAGACGTGGCTACCATCGCTGCAAAGCGCCAGTAAGACATTTGCATAGTTAGACCTCTTTAATGATTGCTGCTGGATCGGCGACTCAACGTGTTCGCGCAGCCCTGCTTAGAAGTGGCTTTCGAATGCTCTCCTAAAAACGGACAAGCCGAAGATGATGAGGTTTCGATTTTTTGAGAAGCTTACAAAAATGTAATCATCGACCGCTTTAAGACCGGCTTAAAGCGCTGCCAGCGCTGTACTACGCGTAATGTTCCCCTGAACTAATCAATCGCTAATAGCTTATAAGCAGACAATACCAACGTCGCGCTATGGACCACTGCGCGAAAGAGCGGGCCCACTAAGATGGCCTTCAAGCCTTGAGACCCGACTACTCGGCTTAGCAAGCCCAAAGAGTTATCGTGAGCAATAGAACACTCGGAGAGAACAATTCAGCACCCAGCATATGCCACGTTCTTGTCGAGTGTGACCGCAGGGTTAGTATTCGCACATTAGATGTGTGGCGGCTAAGACGGCTGGGTGTAGCTGGCTCCAAAACTGAGCGGCGAGGTTATTCTGTCCCAAGCCGCGCCTTTCGTGGCGCGCGGGACCTCACTCACTTTGAAACAACAGACCTTCGATTCGATCATGTTCTTCCGGTGTTGGCAGGGCAGATGAGTCAACATTGCCAATACTATTTGGCTGACCATTTTCTGGTGGGCCAACTTCAGGGTGGTAGGCGCCATCTGCGTCGAAAGCAACCCAGCCGTACAATTCTCGGATGACTTCGGAAGGATGGCCATCTTCCATTGCCACATACCAGTCCGCCAATCGGAAACGCTTACCGGCAAGCTTAGAAGTAGCCATTTCGGCTCGAACCAGCGCCAGATATAGCGGGTGCGGCAGTTCCTCTACGGCGCCGGTTTCGTCGAGCAAGAACGTGAACGAGGCGTGCGACCGTTGCTCTGTAGAACCGGCTCGCTCCTCTTCCTCGCCTAAGGTAAACACAGGAGCAAAGCCGCCCCCCTCCGTTCGAAAGTTGGTCGTTTGGCCTTGGTAGACCCTGGCAGCGTTCCACTGCACCTCGCCAGCATAAGCGTACGCGCGCAGGTCAAACTTCATTGGTCGTACCTGAGGGTCGGCGACGGTTCTACGCTCGCCAGGAGCTATAAGGGACTGGGCCAAGTAGTTTCCGCCAATGATTTCTTCCCAAACCCGCTTGGTGAGCTTGTCTCCTCGGTACGCACCGCGACTACCAAACCCGCTGACAGGCTTGAAAAAGAGGCTACGGCGGTTTTGCCAGAGGTGCTCCGCATTGCGATGCTCGACAGGAACCGTAAGCGGGACGTACTGGGCCAATACGGCTCGGACTTGCTGATCGACGCCAATCTCTTCCAAAAAACGTGCGTTGGTTAGGTCAACCAACCGGCGTTTGTCGGCATAAAGGGCATAGGCCTGAGGATGTGGCGTTACCGTCACGACATCAGCCAAATAAGCGCTGCGCAGCGCGCTGCAATTGTCGCCTTCCAGATAGAAATCGGTGAGTCGGTTGTAGACGAGATCCACAGGCTTCCCGTCGACCAAGAGGCACTCGTTGTGAAAGGCCAGATCGGCTGGGTCCGCGATTAGGCAGTCGATTCCTGCTGACTCGAATAACCGCTGAAAAAGAAGGAACTCCGGATACAGGTATTGGGCTTGTGGGCTTTCATCCAAGATCACCACGCGCGTGAGCGGACGTGGCTCGCCGCTCGTAGACCATTCCTGGGCGAACATATCCAGAATCGAACGCTCGAAGCCGCCGGGTCCTTCCTGACCTGGCGAAAGCCCGACTACGCCGCTGCAACAACTACGCTGCGCGCGGGCGAGCAATACGTTTAGCATCGCTCCGCCCGCATTTGTGTTTATTTCGATGAGCCCAAGCTTGTCATCATCCAGATGGAAGTCGTAGCCAAAGAAGACGCCGCGCGCGCCCCGAGGATCGTGTCGGGCAATAGGAGGTGCAGAATCCAGAGCATGCTCACGCCAACCGGGCGAGCTCACGGTCTGCTCGATGGCCTGAATAACCTCATTAACCTGGCGCAGCCGCAAGGATGAAACAAAGACCGGTCGTGCTGCAAACACATGAGGGCAACGTGACTTCAATAGCTCCGACAGCTCTGAATTCCCAAGCTGTTCGGTCAATGAGTTTACGAGCGCAGCTTGATCTAGGCTTACGCAGAAGCACGCTTCGTTGAGCGCTGCGGCTGTCGTACCGCATTTTCTCGATGAGGACGCTTGCACGGGAACCTCCAGAACCAAACATACAGCTTCGAAAGTCTCGGCCTCTTTCGGTTCAGCCTGGCGTTTCTATGAGCGTAGGTCAGGGTCGTTGCTGGCACTCTGCCATTAACTAGACATAAGCTTTGGAAGCGTCATTGTGAAAGTCGTATGCCCCTCAGCTGATTCGCAAGCGATGCGCCCTTTGTGCGCTTCGACTATCGAACGAGTGATAGCCATGCCGAGGCCCGCATTCATGGTGGTTCCTTCGCGCCTTGCGGTGTCGACCCTATAGAATCGATCAAACACTCGGGCCTGAAGCTCGGCTGGAATCGTTGTGCCTCGGTTGGATATGGCTGTGCAAACCGAGCCACCGCTCTCGCTTATTTCAACGCTGATGGTGCTGCCTTCCTCTGCATATCGAACTGCGTTAGAGACTATGTTTGAGACGGCCCGTCTCAGCATCGATTTATCGCCATGTACCGATCCATCGCCTGAAAGCGCGATTTCTACCTTTTTGTCCTCGGCTGCAAGCTCGTAATATTCGATAACGCTCGCGGTAATCTCAGCCATGCTGGCATCTTCGGCATTGGGCGTAATCTTCCCGTTGTCCGCCTTGGCGAGGAATAGCATGTCATCGACCATCTTTGACATGCGCCTAAGTTCTTCGAGGGCGGAATACAAAATGTCTTTGTAGTCGGTATTCTCGCGGTCGCGCAAGAGCGCGACCTCCATTTGGGTAAGCATGCTGTTCAGCGGCGTTCTTAGCTCATGCGCGATATCCGCTGAGAAACCTGACAATCTGAGAAAAGAGTCGTCCAAGCGCGAAAGCATTTCGTTGAAGTTGTCTACGAGTTCATGCAGCTCGCCTGGCACCGACTCGGTTGGAATTCTGGTATCTAAGCAGTGGGCGGTTACCGTAGAAGAAGTCTTGGACAGTTCGTCTATTGGTTTTAAGCCTTTCCTGATCAGAACAACACCTAACGCGCCACTCAGAAGTGCACTAACGACAAGCGTATAAGCAAACCACTGCTGAATCATATCGAAGAAGTGGATTCGGTGCGTTACATCCAAAGCCAAATAGATAACAGTGTCCTGCCCTTCTACCCACCGATTTACTTTTCTGGTAATTCCGCTGTACTGGTGGCCACCGAAACTTACCGTCCAGCGTTCCTCTTGGATGTCTGTGACAAGAGGTAGCAAGCTCTCAGACAGATTGTGATGGGAGTAAACCGTCTTACCGTCTACTACAACCGCAGTCGCGAAGCCAAAGGAGTGCTCAATAACGGCATCGATCCTTGAAGCGGTCTCAGGCCCGAATGCTGAGCTGTTGAGTAGCGTACGCTCTACTGCAGCGGCCTTTTCATTAAGCACTTGTGCATCTTTGCGTTCGAAATGGAGCTGACAAAAATAATTAAAGCTGATTGCGGCCGCCAGCAGCACAACCGTAACCACGAGCATGAAAGCTATCGCCATTCTGCTCGTCAGTGACACTTTTCCCATCAGTACGGTCCTGGTTAGGCCATCAAGCACAAAAAAGCAGGTGGGGCACCCCCCACCTGCTTCGATCATTGTTACTCACACCCTCATATCCTATGCTGCGTCTGGATTTTCGCCATTTTGCGAGTGGTCGGCTTTGGCGGCCCCCATCATCTCACGACACTCTTTCATCATTCCACGCATGTCACCCATCATTTCCATATGCTTGTCGCCGCTCATCATGCCGGTTTCTGAATGACTTTGGTCCGCTTTATCTGCCGCTGCGAAACTCAGTCCGCTCGCCAAGGTGATTGCGATTGCTGTAACGGTGATGGCCTTTCGCATGTTAAATCTCCAAGTTCAGTGGGTTATTCGCTTTTGCTTAACAAGGTGTTTTCGCCAACGTTGGGCTCCTTGGGCTTGTCGCACTTACCGCTAGACATATGCTTCATGCATACGACCATCATCAACAAGCAGGGCAAGAGAAAGAGCAGGCTTGGCAGCGTTGTTGCCAACGCCGCAGTGCTTTGGTTCAGTAGCATGTAGCCAACCACAGCTGCGGTTAACCCCGTTACGACCGGATTGCGCTGCAGTACGCTTTTAATCTTGGATATTATGCTGCTCATCTAACTATCCCTCGGATATTAAGCTTGGCAGATTAGCCATTGTTCACGCCAACTGGGGTGCTCAGGAACTCTACCGTATGGATCTTCCCGTCGGGGGTCTTGACCTTCATCTCATACGTCTGGACTTGGGCACTAGTTCTATAGTTTTGAATCATTCGAGTCGTGCCGGTCGCCCCTGCAGGTGCGATGCTCAGCACTTGACCCTCTTTGACAAGCTCCTTAAGGGTGGGCTTTGCTCCTGCCGAGTCATTTAAGCGATTCAGCGTACGTTCGCTTCCGCCTTCGGCCATTGCAAGCGAGGAAGCAACGGTCAGAATAAAAGGAACGATTACTTTGGTTATGCGGTTCATGGTTTGCAGCTCTTGGTTAGTTGATGCCTGTAGATTAAAGGCTTGCTACTTACAAGAAGCTGTTGCCAAGGTTACAAAGCGGTAATCGCTTCATTCTCGTGTTGGTACGACCGCCGCGCCTGCGGCGGTCGCTTTCTGCTCTTTACTGCTTTTCGATGCGCGTAATGGTGGAATCCATACCTTTCGAGGAGAACTCGAATTCGACCTGGTCCCCTTCTTTCAGCGTTTGGAGCTGATCAGGCTTTGCTTTGAAGCCCATCGTCATCGACGGCCAGCCCAACGCTTCGACCGGGCCGTGGGCAATGGTGACGGTTCCGCTCTCGGTGTTTACTTTCTTGACCGTACCTGTGGCTGTAGCGGTCTGTCCCGCCGACTTCTGGTCCATTGGCATGTTCATGCCTTTGTGATCCATCGGCATGCCGTCCATTGGCTCCTTGTCGGCGGCATAGGCGACTGGTACTAGGAAGAGTGAGGCAAGGGTGATGTGCTTGATGTTCATAGATGTTCTCCAGGGGAGTTGGTTGCGTGCTGGGCCTGCAATTGCCGGCGGCGCATCAGCAGGTAGGCTGCCGGCAGAACGAACAGGGAGAGCAACGGCGCGGTGATCATCCCGCCCACCATGGGCGCGGCAATACGGCTCATGATTTCGCTGCCGGTCCCGCCGCCCCAAAGGATGGGCAGCAGGCCAGCGATGATCACGGCGACGGTCATGGCCTTGGGGCGCACTCGCTGGACAGCACCTTCACGAATGGCGTCGAGCAGGACGCCTTCGCCATGGGCTCCAGCGTTAACCCGATCCGTCCAGGCGTTCTTCAAATACAGCAGCATAATGACGCCGAACTCAGCAGAAACGCCTGCCAGTGCGATGAATCCGATTCCTGTCGCTACGGATAGGTTGTACCCGAGCAGATATAGGAACCAGACGCCCCCGGTCAGAGCGAATGGCAGCGTAGCCATGATGAGCAGCGCCTCGCCAAAGCGGGCAAACGTTAGGTAGAGCAATACAAAAATGATCAGCAAGGTAGCCGGAACGACGAGCTTCAGCTTCGCGTTAGCGCGCTCCATGAATTCGAATTGGCCGGAATAGCTGATGCTCATGCCGGATTCGAGCTGGACCCCTTTGCTGATCTTTTCCCTCAGATCGCCCACCACAGCCGCCATGTCGCGGCCACGAACATCGACGTAAACCCAGCCCGACAGCCTTGCGTTTTCGCTTTTAAGCATGGGCGGTCCGTCTGTCACCTGTACTTTGGCCACGGTCCCCAACGTGATCTGGCTGCCTTGCGGCGTGTAGATCGGTAGGTTGCGCAGATCGGATATCGAGTCGCGCCACTCGCGGCCATAGCGGAGGTTGATCGGATACCTGGCGAGCCCTTCCACGGTTTCACCAATGGTTTGACCACCGATGGCACCGGCCACGATCGATTGCACGTCCGCGATATTCAGGCCGTAGCGTGCGGCGGCGACACGATCGATATCCACATCGATATACCTGCCGCCGGTCAGTCTCTCAGCAAGCGCCGAACTGACCCCAGGCACCGTTTTGGCGATTTTTTCCACTGCCTGGGTGGCTTTGTCGATCTGTGCCAAGTCAGTGCCATACACTTTCACCCCGATCGGGCTCTTGATACCCGTCGCCAGCATATCGATACGGTTTCGAATCGGCGGGATCCACAGATTGGCTAATCCAGGTACCTGTACGGTGCGATCCAACTCCTCAACCAGCTTGTCAGGCGTCATCCCAGGGCGCCATTGATCCTTCGGCTTGAACTGAATGGTCGTCTCGAACATTTCCAGCGGGGCGGGATCTGTAGCGGTGTCGGCTCGACCAGCCTTACCGAACACGTGTGCAACTTCTGGAACCGTTTTTATGAGCCGGTCCGTCTGCTGCAGTAGCTCAGAAGCCTTCTGAGCGGAGAGGCCTGGAAGCGCAGTGGGCATATAAAGGAGGTCACCTTCATCCAGCGGGGGCAAGAACTCCCCACCAAGGCGAGAGGCCGGCCACAAGCCTGTCAGGAAGACCAGAACAGCCACCAGCAGAGTCATCTTGGGCCAGCGCAGTACCGCGTCCAGGGCCGGCTTGTAGATCCAGATGAGGCCACGGTTGAGTGGATTACGGTGTTCGTCAGGGATTTTGCCCCTGATCCAATACCCCATGAGCACCGGAACCAGCGTGACAGACAGGCCCGCGGCGGCTGCCATTGCATAGGTTTTGGTGAACGCCAGTGGACCGAACAGCCGGCCTTCCTGCGCCTCCAGGGTGAACACTGGAATGAACGACAGCGTGATGATCAGCAGGCTGAAGAACAATGCCGGCCCCACTTCAACAGCCGCGTCAGTAATGACCTTCCAGTGCTCCTGGCCCTTCAAGGTGGAGTCAGGATGCCGCTTGTGCCAGGCCTCAATGTGCTTGTGGGCGTTTTCGATCATGACGATTGCTGCATCGACCATCGCTCCGATGGCGATCGCGATGCCACCCAACGACATGATGTTGGCGTTGATGCCTTGCCGCTGCATGATCACAAAAGCAATCAGGATGCCGATCGGCAACGACACGATGGCGACCAACGACGAGCGCAGATGCCACAGAAAAATCGCGCAAACCAACGCAACGACAATGAACTCCTCGATGAGCTTGTGCGTGAGGTTTTCAACGGCACTGTCGATCAGCTTGCTACGGTCGTACGTCGTGACGATTTCGACGCCTTGGGGCAGGCTCGCTTTCAGCTCATCCAGTTTGGTCTGAACGGCAGCGATGGTTTCCCGAGCGTTCTTGCCGCTCCGCAGGATCACCACGCCGCCGACTACCTCACCTTCACCGTCAAGCTCGCTGATGCCCCGGCGCATTTCCGGGCCGAGCTGGATATGCGCAACGTCCCCTAGCGTCACTGGCACGCCGCCGTCGAGACGCAAAGGAATGGCTCGAAAGTCTTTGAGTGTCTTGAGATACCCGGTCGCACGGACCATGAACTCGGTTTCTGCGAGTTCCAGAACACTCCCGCCGGTTTCACGGTTGGCTTCATCGATCGCCTTTGCAATCTGCTGCTGCGTCACGCCCCTGCTTGCCATGCGCACGGGATCCAGTACGACCTGATACTGCTTGACCATCCCGCCTATGGGCGCGACTTCCGCCACGTTGGGCAGTGTCTTGAGCTCATAGCGCAGGAACCAATCTTGCAAAGAGCGCAGCTGCGAGAGGTCATGTTTGCCCGTTCGGTCTACCAAAGCATATTGGTAGATCCAGCCGACACCTGTGGCGTCAGGGCCCAAAGCGGGTTTGGCGGCGGCGGGAAGCCGACTCTGCACCTGACTCAGGTACTCCAGCACCCGAGAACGGGCCCAATAGAGGTCGGTGCCGTCCTCAAACAGGACGTACACGTAGCTATCCCCGAAGAAGGAGTAGCCGCGGACCGTCTTTGCGCCGGGGACAGACAGCATGGTCGTCGTCATTGGGTAGGTGACCTGATTCTCAACGATCCGGGGCGCCTGCCCGGGGTATGGCGTGCGAATGATGACCTGAACGTCGGAAAGGTCTGGCAACGCATCGACAGCAGTGTTCTTGACCGACCAGATACCCCAGGCCACCGCGAACAAAGTGGCCAGCAGGATCAGAAAGCGGTTGGCTACTGACCATCGGATTATGGCTGCAATCATTTCTGGCCCCCGAGCTTCTCGATGCGCTCGATGACCAGGCCTTCGTCGCTTTCACGCACGCCCACACGGACGCGGTCGTCGACTTGCAAGCCTGACAGCAGGGATTGATCCGCAACCGGAAAGGACATGGTCATCCCAGGCATGTTCAGCGTCTTGAACGGCCCATGCGACAGGCCAACCATGCCATCTTCCAGGCTGACGATCGTACCTTCAGCCTCGTGCAGCGCAGGTTCTGTAGAAGTTGCAGGCTCCTCCAAATCCTGAGCGGTCAGCCCGCGTAGGCTCGCCTCTGAATCCAGGAGAAACTGACCGGACGCCACGACCTTCTGACCGGCTTCCAGCCCTTCAAGCACCTCTGTCTGGTCATCGAATTCCCGGCCTGTGCGAACCTCAATCGGGCGGTAACGGCCTTGATCCTCGGCCAGCATCACCAATGCGCGCCGACCGGTGCGAATGACCGCCTCGGACGGGATGACCAAGACATCTTCGACGTTGCGACTCAACGTCACCTCGGCCGTCATGCCGGGACGAAGCCGTTGTTGCGGATTAGGCAGTTCAACCCGGACGCGCACAGTACGGCTATCCAAGTTGGCTTGTGGTAGTACGGCCTGGATCGTCCCTTCCAGAACTTCACCTGCAAAGGCCGGGAGGCGCGCGTTGACCAGCTGCCCAGGCGCCACATTTGCAACCTGCGCCTCAGGCACCGCAACCTCTAACCATACCTTTTCCAGCCCATTAACACGTGCCAGAGACGCACCGGTGGATACGGTCATGCCCTCGCGAACGTCGAGGCTGTTCAGCACGCCGCCTATTGGACTCCTCACTGTCCAAACAGGGCGCGCTTTACCAGTTCGTTCTAGCTGCACTATGACTTCTGGCGGCATGCCAGCAAGGCGCAACCGCTGGCGAGCCGCTGCGAGCAGCTGGGGTTGGCCGACCCCTTTGAGCGCCAGGTACTCTTCCTGTGCGGCAGCCCATTCGGGAACCAAAAGATCGGCTAACGGCGCGCCTTTTTCGATGACATCCTCCGGTGCTCGGTCGTAAACGCGCTCGACAAAGCCACCGGCACGCGCCTGCACAACCGCCACGTCTCGCTCGTCAAACATCAACGCGCCTGTCGCTTCGAGCGACTGGCTGATCGATTCACGCGTTACGGTTGCCAAGCGCACGCCGAGATTCTGCGTCACGCTCGGGTCGATACTGATCGATGCCCCGTCGCTTCCCTCATCTGCATAGCGTGGAATCAATTCCATATCCATGAATGGCGACTTGCCCGGCTTATCGAACTTTTGCTGGGGGACCATAGGGTCATACCAATAGAGCACTTCCTTGTCTTCTTCTGCAGGCGATTGTCCGAAGGCTGCGGTAGGCAGACCGATTAGCGCTGCAGCGCTAATCATCAGAGGCAGACTGAAGGCGAGTACCAGCCGCTTGTGTTGGAATGTCATGGTCGGGTATCTCCAAAGGCGAAATGCAGGCGGGCATTGCTCAACGATCGATCGCGGGCGACGTCAATACGCCGTAGCCGGGTCTCCACAAGCTGTCGTCGCGCTTCGATCACAGCGGTCAGCTCACCGCTTCCGGAGCGGTAATCGGCCATGGCAAGGCGGACCTTCTCTTCAGCGAGGGGTAGTAAGGTTTTGTCGAGGCGGATGAGTGCGCGGTCCAGACGCTGATACTCAGCGAGGTCAGTACCCAGCTCTTGGTTGTACAGGCGCAAGGTCGCTTGGCGCTGAGCCTCGATCTGGGCAAGGCGAGCTCGTTCGGCCGCGATCTTCGGATCCTGCCGAGAGCTGGTAAACAGCGGCAGGTCGAAGCTGACGCTGAGGTTCACCATGTCGCCGTACTCACGGCCACGTCGCAGGTAGTCGACCCCCCAACTCCAATCCGGTGTTTTCTCTGCGATGGCCTGGTGAACCTTTGCCTCCGCTTCACGAGTCATCGGGTCGAAGGCGAGTAACGCCGGGTGCCGGTTCAGGTTGTGCTGATAGTTATCAACGGCGGCAAGCCATTGCGGCCAGTCACCTGTAAGCGGCTGGCCTGCTAGCTCGCCTATCCAGCGCCGGAGGCCGGCCCGCGCAACAGCCTGGTTACGCAGCAGCTCATCCTCTTGTTCAGCCAGCAATGCTGCCTCTTGCCTCGGAAGTACGCTGTCTGCGGTTTGTCCGCTGCCGCCAGCAATGCGGGCCTGAACAGCCCGCGAAAGGAGCTGATTCTCGCTGTAAAGCTGCTTGAAAAGGCTTAGCTTCTGCTCGACCGCGAAGCTAGCGATCCATGCCTCGGCGGTTGCTTGGCGCACACCGAGACGTTCAACCGTTTGCTGGGCGTTTGCGAGCGCAACACTAGCCTGCGCGGCCTCGGCACGAGCGCGCCTTTTCGCTCGGTTTGGCACATCTTGCATGACCCCAACCATTTGCATGGTCATGGCCTCTTGCTCCAACTGCCAGCGAGCGTCACCTTCGATGGGCACGCTTTGCAGTCCAAGCTTAAGTTTAGGGTCAGGAAGCTCGCCGGCAGGGATTGCAGCGCTGCGTGCGGCCACCAGGTTGGCGGCTTGCGCATGCAGCGAAGGCGCGTCTTGCTCGGCCACGCTCAGAGCTTGTTCTAAGGTCAAAGCGGACGCTAACCCTGGAAACGAGAGCGCGCCCATGATCAAGGCGGCCACGTACGGCGGCGCCCAATAAATACGGGGTTTCATTTGCGAAGGATTCCTGATCTTTCATGCGAGCCAAAGGCGCGCGGTAGCCGGCCCGAATGCTCACTCGGGCGGTTCCTATAATTTGATCGGAATTAGACGCGGGGTGGATGCCAGACGGCGTCTAAAAGGCTAGAGGGGATCAGGCCGTTATAGGGAGTGGTCACGGGTTTAGCAGCAGGCATCAGCTGGGCTTTTATTGAGACAAGCTGAAGGATACTTGCAGTTTTGCATTCTTGGCCCGTCTTGCAGACGGTCGCCGTTCCATGCTCATTCGCTTCACAGCACTCGGGCTCAGCGCCGCTGACGCCAGCCATCGACGCGTGGCTGGCTGCCATAGCCTCTATGCCTACCCTATCAGGCATTACGTGATGCGCTGACGACCCAACCGGCATGAGCAATTGCGCCATCCCGTTGATCGGAAGCGCGAGCACTAGCAGCAGGACAAGGAAGGAGCGCATGTAGGACTTCATATTTCCAGCTTACGGGCAATTCATGAGCAATCAATGAGGCTTCGGTCGCTTCGCAACCGAAGCCTAAGCCGACAGGCTTCAAACTACACGCGTTTGACGGAGCCGGAGTGCGTTGAACACAACCGATGCTGAGCTGAGGCTCATGGCCAGGGCAGCAATCATCGGAGACAGCAACAGTCCGAAGAACGGATAGAGCAGACCTGCGGCAATCGGGATGCTCAACCCGTTGTACATAAAGGCAAACAGAAGGTTCTGACGCATATTGCGAACCGTCGCCACCGAAAGCGTGCGCGCGCGCAGTATCCCCATCAGGTCACCTTTAACGAGCGTAACTTGGGCGCTGTTCATGGCGACGTCAGTGCCCGTGCCCATCGCTATGCCGACATCAGCCCTGGCGAGCGCCGGCGCATCATTTATTCCGTCGCCTGCCATGGCGACTACTTTACCTAGGGCTTGTAGCTTAACCACCAGCGCCTCCTTGTCCTGCGGCTTCACTTCGCCATGCACCTCATCGAGCGATAGCTCACGAGCCACCGCGCGGGCAGTGGTAAGCCCGTCGCCGGTGGCCATGATGACTTGCACGCCCTCCGCTTGGAGCCGCGCTACAGCTTCCTTGGACGTCGGTTTGATTGGGTCCGATACGGCCAGCAAGCCGGCAAGTGCCCCATCAACAGCCAGGTAAACAATGCTGGTACCGCTCTCGCGCATTTTTTCTGCCTGATATTTCAACGGCTCGACGCTCACACCCGCATCTTCCATAAGCGCGGTGTTGCCTAGCTGTAGCTGCTTGCCTTCCACCAGACCACGGACTCCGATCCCTGACCCTGACTCGAAGGTCTCTGGCTTCGCCAGCTGGATACCTTCGCTTCTGGCATGGTCTACGATCGCGTGGGCTAGGGGATGCTCACTACCTTGATCCAAGCTGGCAGACAAACGGATGACTTCCTGCGAGTCAAACGGCGTGACGCCTATGGCCCGATCGAAGACAGGTCGGCCCTCGGTCAAGGTTCCTGTTTTATCGACAATCAGCGTGTCTACCTTACGGACATTTTCGATGGCGCCTGCGTCTCTGAAAAGCACTCCACTTCCAGCCGCTTTGCCTGTGGCAACCATGATCGACATAGGCGTTGCCAGGCCAAGTGCGCAAGGGCAAGCAATGATCAGAACCGCAACTGCATTGATCAGGCCGAATACCCAGCCCTGCTCGGGTCCAAACAGGCCCCATGCAAAGAATGTCAGCAAGGCGATACCAATGACCGTCAGCACGAAATAACCCGCAACCGTGTCCGCCATTCGCTGCATGGGTGCTTTGGAGCGTTGCGCATTCGCAACCATCTGGACGATTTGTGAAAGCATAGTCCCGGAGCCAACCCTGGTGGCTCGCATGACAAGCGAGCCGCTCGTGTTCATCGTCGCGCCGATAAGCGAATCGCCTGTCCGCTTCGTCACCGGAACCGGCTCGCCCGTTAGCATGGATTCGTCGACGGCGCTCTCGCCCTCTAACACCTCTCCATCAACGGGTACCTTTTCACCAGGACGAACGCGCAGATGGTCGCCCTCGTGAACATGTGTGAGCGGGATGTCCTCCTCGGAACCATCCTTGGCGATACGGCGAGCTGTTTTGGGTGATAAGCCAAGCAGGGACTTGATTGCGGAAGATGTCTGAGAGCGGGCCTTCAGTTCGAGCAGCTGACCTAAAAGCGTCAGTGAAATGATGACCGCTGCGGCTTCGTAGTAAACGCCTATCCGGCCGCCCACAGTGAATGACTCTGGAAATATGCTCGGTAAGACGGTTGCTACGATGCTGTAAATATACGCAGCCCCTGTGCCAAGCCCGATCAACGTCCACATGTTTGGGCTGCGATGCTTAACTGATGCGAAACCGCGCACGAGAAATGGCCAACCTGCCCACAAGACAACCGGGGTCGTAAGGGCTAGTTCAACCCAGTTCTGGCTAGCGCCGTGAAACAGCGGTATCGCATGTCCCGCCATTGCCAACAGGGTTACTGCTACGGTCAGGGGCAGAGACCACCAGAATCGCTTCGAGAAGTCCTTGAGTTCGGGATTCTCCTCCTCGTCGAGTTCAGGGATCAGAGGTTCCAATGACATCCCGCAGATAGGGCAATCACCTGGATCCATTTGGCGGATCTCAGGGTGCATCGGGCAGGTGTACTCTGTCGTTGCATCACCGGCGGGTGGTTTCTGTGCGGGTGGGGTAGATGCCCGAGAGGAGGTCCCATGAGCCTGCGGTGCAGCGAGATATCGAGCAGGGTCGGAACGAAACTTGGTCTGGCAACCCTGGCTGCAGAAGCGGTAAGTGCTTCCCTGATAATGCTCTTGATGCTCGCTATCCTCTTCCACCTTCATCCCGCAGACGGGGTCTGTGAGTGCTGCAGTACCTTTCGTTTGGTCGGGCTGGTGATGGCACTGCTGAGAGGACATACGGGGCACCTTATGGATTGGTTAGCGACGAACTTGGCCTATTGCAGGGACATTTGCGGTTTTTCAATGCTTGCAGCGTCTGACAGCCAATATATGCAAAGCGTCCTGACCAAAGGCTGAAGTAACCATTACATTTCTGTCAGGTTCTCTGGTATGTCAGGTCGTATGTATGTCCTGGGCGCGGTCAATGACTATTTGAGATCAAGACATCTCCACGGACGATGCGAGGCTGATCCAACCGGCTCGGAGTCTTCTTTTCGAATTTTGAAATTTCGCACCGTTGGTAATCACCACAAGCGAGGCGCGTCGGTGACGCGGAAGGGTACCGCGACTCCTCGCGACTGCTTAATTGCAAACGAAAGCGGATGATCTGAGTAATTTGTAGCGAGGGGCAGGTTCGAGAAAGTCTGCGTACGCTGAGATCTGCTCACTAACACCTAGCTACCCATCTAGTGCACGCACGAAGCGCGCCACGCGTCGAGCTGTACGGCGAGGCCACAAAATGATGAAAATTATGGCTCAGCAATAATTATGGCTGAGCCATAATTTCATATAACCGCAGCGTCACGGAAAAACCGCAATTATTTACAGCCTGCAATTGACCATGACAGCTGCCCCTCCAACGAGGGGATAGACTAAGTAGGTTAGCTAACTCGGGGCTGTGGAGATGATCGAGGATCGCGCCAATGAGCTGTTCATCAGCGCCGCTAGCAGCTGGAAAATCGGCCAAAAACGCGATGAGCAAAGCCAGCTTTCAGTTCGATTCAGGAGTACTAAGAAGGTCTCTTCTGGACGGCGACTACAAGGAGCTGTCCATGACCAGCCGACACGCCATTAAGGCTGCGGCCTCGCCTCTCCTTCACAGCGCCCATTTGATCGGATGCTCATTGGACAAGCAGCTTCGGAAGGCTTCATCCTAGTAACCAATAATCATGCTATAGCGAAGTATTCGGGGCCAATCAAGCACGTCGGTTGAATGCGCCAGCCTTCGATACCCTGTCGTGACGGGATGTCTAATGACCATACAAGCCGTCATTTTTGATGCTTTCGGGACACTGATAAAGATTCAAGATGGGTCGCATCCGTACCGACAGTTGATGAAGATCGGAAAGGCGCATGGGCGGCGCCCCCGCCCGGACGACGCGTCTTTCCTGATGAAATCTGCGATAACGTTGACGCAAGCCGCAGCGCATTTGGGGATCACTGCAAGCCCTGAACAATTGAGCACTCTGGAAACTGTCCTGGCAGAAGAGATCGCAGCCGTTGAGGCATATCCTGACGGGCTCGAAGCGGTGAAACTGCTCCAAGAGCAAGGCATTCGAATCGGTGTTTGCTCGAATTTGGCTTTCCCGTACCGGCAAGCCGTCCTGCGTTGCTACCCCATGCTAGACGCATATGCATTTAGCTGTGATTTAGGCGTAATGAAGCCCGAACCCACCATCTACAGTTGGATTTGCGATCAGCTTGGGGCGTCCCCGACCGCATCGTGGATGATCGGTGACTCCCAACGTTGCGACCGAGATGGGCCAACGGCAGTAGGCATCCGAGGCTTTTTTGTTGACCGAAACAGCACCAACGGTGACTGCCCTGAATTGGTTACGTTCGCTCGTAAGGTATTGGCAACCGCGCCTTGAGCGAGCGATGTCAGCCCCATCCATTTTCGCACTTCGCGATTGAAACCTGGAATCACACCAAGCAATCCTGCTCCATGAACCTCGAACCGCAGTCAAGATAAGACCGTAAATTGAGTTGAGGTGATTATGATCGGGGGCCAACGGGAACACCTTAGAAACCCAAGACGCCTCCCTAGATCATTGGTAACTTCAAACTCAGGAGCGTTTGGCTTCAACGCAGCCTAAACCCAACCGACTGCGGGCAGCTCTACTCGCCAACGCACGCAAAGCCACTCTCACAGATAGGTGAATGCGATGCTTGACAAGGCTCAAAAGGTTCATATACTCGCGCTCACTGTGAGCAATCCAACAAATCAAGGTTTCCTGCATAATGCGCTGAAGCCTTGATTTGGCCGGGATATTGAAGTTTGGGATTCAAATCCCCCCGGCTCCACCAAACACAAAGCCCCGGCATCGAAAGATGCTCGGGGCTTTTTCTTTGGGGTGTTGAAAGCCTCGGGAAGACCGTCGGTTCGCTGTTGTCCGATCGCTTCCACTCGCGACAGGCGTTCCGTGGCATGCTTTGGCGCGATGACCTCACGTGGACCTATTCCCCGCAGCTCGGCAGTCGTTCCCAATTGTTAGCGAAACCGGCCTGCCTCCAACCATTGGCTGCTTCCCCTCATCCATCCCGCGCGCAGGGACACCGGCATGCATCTTTCCATTCGCGGTGAACAGACTGATGACGTCGCCGCCATCGCACGGCTTACCAAACTGGCCTTCGCCACGGCCGAGCATTCCAGCCATACCGAGCAGTTCATCATCGACGCCCTGCGTCGCAGCGGCCAGTTGGCTATTTCGCTGGTCGCGCTTGAGGGCGATGAGATCGTTGGGCATGTGGCCGTTTCACCGGTGACGATTTCCTCGGGTGCCCTCGGTTGGTATGGCCTGGGGCCGATCTCCGTCATGCCCGAGCGGCAGAACCTGGGGATCGGTTCGGCCTTGATGACGACCGCGCTCGACGAACTCCGGTGCCGGGGCGCCGCAGGTTGCGTTTTGCTGGGCGACCCGCTCTATTACCGGCGCTTTGGCTTCAGATCCCATGCCTGCCTGCAGTTGCCTGGGGTGCCGCCCGAGTACTTCCAGGCCTTGGCGCTGCACGGCGAAATTGCAGAAGGTGCCGTCAGCTATCACGCATCATTCGAGGCAACGTGCTGAGAAGAACGGCAGCGAAACCTGGCGCTACACCGGCGGCTCGATCCCCAGCACCCGCATGCGCCGGTACACCGTCGGCCGCGACACGCCCAGTTCGCGGGCCACTGCGCTGACGTTCCAGCGCTGCCGGCGCAGCAGGCTGCGCAGGGCATCGTCCGGGCCCTGTTCCAGTGCCGGCGGCTCGTGGCGGGCCAGGGTGCGCGGCAGGCATTCCTCGGGCAGGTCGTGCACGGTGATCTCGGCACCTTCGCAGGTTGCCAGGGCGTACTGCAGGACGTTGCGCAGCTCGCGGATGTTGCCCGGCCAGGGATAGGCCAAGAGCGCACTCATGGCATCGCCACGCAGGTGCGGGGCATTGCTGCGGCCCTGCGCCAGCTCGGCGTAGACGCGCTCGATCAGGTAGCCCTTGTCGGCCCGCTCGCGCAGTGGCGGCAGCTTCAGCAGGGCGCCATTGAGCCGGTAGAACAGGTCTTCGCGGAACGCGCCGGCCTCGACCATCTGCCGCAGGTCGCGGTGGCTGGCGGCGATCACGCGGATATCCACCTTGACCGGCTGCTCGGCGCCCAGCGGCGTCACCTCCTGCTCGGCGAGCACACGCAGCAGGCGGGTCTGCAGGTGCAGCGGCATGTCGCCGATTTCGTCGAGGAACAGCGTGCCCTTGTCAGCCTGCTGGATCAGCCCGCGCATGCCCTTGCTGCGTGCGCCAGTGAAGGTGCCGGGCGCATAGCCGAACAGCTCGCTCTCGATCAGCGACTCGGGCACCGCGCCGCAGTTGATCGCCACGAACGGCGCCTGGCGGCGGCTGCCGCTCTCGTGCAGGGCGCGCGCCAGGCGCTCCTTGCCGGTGCCGGTCTCGCCGCTGAGCAGCACGTTGAGCGGCTCGCTGCACAACCGCTGGGCGCGGGCGAGCATCTTGCGCATCGCCGGATCGTCGTCGGCCAGGGCATCGAGCGCGCAGCGCGGCGCGCCCGCCGTGCGCTCGGCCGGCAGCGGCGCGGCGCGGCGCGGTTCCATCAGCGCGGCGAAGAACAGCCGGTTGTGCCGCCCGGTGCGGAAGGCGCGCACCTGGTCATGGCTGGCGTAGGGAATGCTGAGGATGTCCGCCAGCTCGCAGTCGAAGAACTCGTCGATGCGTGCCCGCGTCAGGCTGCCGAATGGCCCCGGCGTCATCAGCCCGTGCTCGGCGAGCAGGCCGCGGGCGGCCGTGTTGCCGGCCAGCAGCTCGCCGTCGTCGCCAAGCGCCAGCAGGTAGTGCCGGTTGATCAGCACGAACTCGCGCGAGGCATCGAAGCAGAGGATCGGCCGGTCGCGGTACAGGCGCAGGAAGTAGGCGTCCTCGATCATCCGCGCGTACTGCTTGACCAGCTGCAGGGCAAAGGTCTGCGAGTCCTTCGACGGCGGCGAATACAGCGCCGAGATGTCGAGCACCGCCAGCAGCTGACCCTGCGGGTTGAACATCGGCACCGCGGTGCAGGTGAGGTTGGTATGCCAGGCGCTGAAATGGTCGTGCTGGTGACAGGTCAGCGCCTGCTGTTCCTTGATGCAGGTGCCGACCGCACAGGTGCCGGCATGGTCCTCGCCCCAGTCCGAGCCGAGGTAGAGGCCGGTCTTGCGGTGGGCCTTCTCGTCGGCCGGGTCACCGAGAAACTGCACGGCTATGCCGCGGCTGTCGGTCAGCAGGATGACGTAGCCGAGCTCGGCGACATGCCGGTACAGCTGTTCGACCCCAGCGCGGGCGACGGCGATCAGCTCGTCGGCCTGATCCTGGTGCTCGCGCAGCACTCGCCGCGGCACGAAGCGCGCCTCGGACGGGCGCGCCGGGTCCAGCCCGTAGTCGTGCACGCAGCGGCGCCAGGAGCGGGCGATGATCGGGTCACGGTCACCGCTTTGCTGCGGTGCGTTGGCCAGCGACAGCACGGCCTCGATATGACTGGCAGGCGTGGCGAGCAGCGTCATGCTTCCTCCTCGATCCCGGCACGCAGGCGCCCGGAGACCTGGGTGATTCTTCTTATTGACGGTCTGTTTGTATTCGACCCGTTACAACTGCCAGCCAGCATAAACCAATGCATCCGGCTGGGAAGTTCAACTTTGGAACATGCCACCGCTTAAAAGAGGCATCCAAGTTGTAAAGCGCTTTACAGCGACGTTACAGGTGTAAAGCTCGGGGCGTTTTACACTCCGATTACAGCTCCGCACTCTTCAACGAATATATGCTTGTATATCAATATGTTAGCCAACTAATAAGGCCATCTCTAAAGTTGGCACGCGCCCTGCTCCTGCACTCTTGCGGAACAAGCCCCCGCATAACAAGAACGCCAGGCGCCTGCACTTTTTCTCAGGCTCCGGCAATAAATCAGGAGCTGAGCCATGCAAGATCCAGCCTGCCATAAAGGCGCCCTCAGTCGCCGACGCTTTCTATCCCTGACCGGCCAGTCCGCACTGGCCTTCAGCCTGGCGCAACTGATTCCCGTGCGCCTGCTGGCCGACGAGGCCCTGCCAGAGCTGCCCGCCGGGCTGCTGCGCATGGGCCGCGACGTATTTCCCCACGACTTCATCGACGACGCGCATTACGCCCGTCCGCTGGCCGAGCTGGTCAAGGAACAGCCGAAGCTGGTCGCCGACGGCCTCGAGGACCTCGACCGGCGCGCGCTCAAGGCCCATGACCGTCCATTCGAGACGCTCGACGAAGCGCAGCGCGTCGCCCTGCTGACCGAGGTCGAGCGCACGCCGTTCTTCAAGGCCGTGCGCAGCAACCTGATGTTCGGCCTGTACGACAACAAGGCGCTGTTTCCGCTGTTCGGCTACGAGGGCTCGTCGTGGCAATACGGCGGCTACGTCAACCGCGGCTTCAACGACCTGGACTGGCTCTGAGCGGTCCCCTGCCCACCCGGCGGGCCCACAACAAGAACAAGACGAGGAAGACCCATGGCAACTTTTGCCCAGGACGACGATGGCGTCGTGGTGATCATTGGCTCCGGCGCTGGCGGCGGCACGCTGGCCAACGCGCTGGCCAAACAGAAGATTCGCAGCGTAGTGCTCGAGGCGGGCAAGCGGCACACGCTGGAGGACATCGAGAACGACGAGTGGGCGATGTTCAAGAAGATCTCCTGGCTCGACAAGCGCCAGGCCGCCGGTGGCTGGCACCTGACCGAGAACAACCCGACCCTGCCCGCCTGGATCGTCAAGGGCGTCGGCGGCAGCACGGTGCACTGGGCCGGCATCGCCCTGCGCTTTCGTGACTTCGAATTCAAGATGCAGAGCATCAACGGCGATATCGCCGGCGCCAACCTGCTCGACTGGCCGGTGACGCTCGAAGAAATGGCGCCCTGGTACGAGAAGGCCGAGAAGCACATGGGCGTGACCGGGCCGAGCACCGGCATGGCCTATCACCCCTGGCACAACTCCTTCAAGGTGCTGGCCACCGGCGCCAAGCGGGTCGGCTACAAGGAGATTCTCTCCGGGCCGATGGCGATCAACACCGAGCCCTACGACGACCGCGCCGCCTGCCAGCAGATCGGCTTCTGCATGCAGGGCTGCAAGATGGGCGCAAAGTGGTCGACGCTTTACACCGACATCCCGCGCGCCGAAGCCAGCGGCTACTGCGAGGTACGGCCGCAGTCGATGGTGCTGCGCATCGAGCACGACGCCAAGGGCAAGGTGAACGGCGTGGTCTACGCCGACGCCCAGGGCACCATCCAGCGGCAGAAGGCCCGGGTGGTCTGCGTGGCCGGCAACTCCATCGAGTCGCCGCGCCTGCTGCTCAACTCCGCTTCTTCGATGTTCCCCGACGGGCTGGCCAACTCCTCCGGCCAGGTCGGCAGGAACTACATGACCCACACCACCGCCGGGATCTTCGCGGTGATGCCCAAGCCGGTGAACATGCACCGCGGCACCACCTGCGCCGGGGTGATCTCCGATGAGTCGTACAACGATCCGTCGCGCGGTTTCGTCGGCGGTTACCGCCTGGAAATCCTCGCCCTCGGCCTGCCCTTCCTCTCCGCCTTCCTCGACCCGACGCCCAAGGGCTGGGGCCGCCAGTTCGCCTCGCGGATGGAAAAGTACAACCACATGTCTGGCGTCTGGCTGTGCGGTGAAGACCTGCCGCTGGAAAGCAACCGCATCACCCTGCACGCCACCGAGAAGGACCAGTACGGCCTGCCGATCCCGGTGGTGACCAAGAGCGATCACCCGATGGATGCCGCCATGCGCAAGCACGGCGTCGCCGCCACCGCCAAGTGCTACGAGGCCGCCGGCGCCACCGAGGTGATCGAGCTGCCGCCCTACCCGGCCAGTCACAACATGGGCACCAACCGCATGAGCGCCAAGGCCCGCGATGGCGTGGTGAACAAGTGGGGCCAGAGCCACGACATCCCCAACCTGTTCGTCTCCGACGGCAGCCAGTTCACCACCAGCGGCGGGCAGAACCCCACCCTCACCATCGTCGCGCTGGCCCTGCGCCAGGCCGACCAGATCGGCCGACTGCTCAACGAACGCGCGATCTGACCACTACTACAAGGGAGTCGACCATGACCCAGCCCACCCCCTCGCAGCGCCTGTGGATGTACGAACAGATGCTGACCAGCCGCTACATGGAGGAATCCATCGAGCGCATCTACATGGAAGGCAAGACGCCGGTGTTCAATATGGCCAAGGGGCCGATTCCCGGCGAGATGCACCTCTCCAACGGCCAGGAGCCCTGCGCGGTAGGCGTCTGTGCGCACCTCGAGGCCGGTGACATCGTCACCGCCACCCACCGCCCGCACCACATCGCCGTGGCCAAGGGCGTCGACCTCAACGAGATGATGGCCGAAATCTTCGGCAAGGCCACCGGGCTTTCCGGCGGGCGCGGCGGCCATATGCACCTGTTCGATGGCCGGGTGAATTTCTCCTGCTCGGGGATCATCGCCGAAGGCATGGGCCCGGCCGTCGGCGCCGCATTGTCGCGGCAGATGCAGGGCAAGCCCGGGGTGGCCGTGTCCTTCATCGGCGAGGGTGCGGCCAACCAGGGCGCATTCCACGAAACGCTGAACCTCGCCGCGCTGTGGAAGCTGCCGGTGGTGTTCGTCATCGAGGACAACGCCTGGGGCATCTCGGTGGCCAAGGCCAGCGCCACCTGCATCAAGCAGCACCACGTGCGCGCCGCGGCCTACGGAATGCCCGGTGTCTTCGTCGAGAACAACGACCCGGACGGCGTGTTCCGCGCGGCCGGCGAAGCCATCGAGCGCGCCCGTGCCGGTGGCGGCCCGACCCTCATCGAGATCGAGACCTATCGCCTGGCCGGCCACTTCATGGGCGACGGCGAAACCTACCGCCCCGAGGGCGAGAAGGACGGCCTGATGAAAAAGGACCCGATTCCCGGCTACCGCCAGCGCCTGATCGACGAAGGCGTGATGAGCGAGACGCAGGCCGAGGACATCGCGGCGCGTGCCCGCGGGCGCATCGATGAAGCCGTGCAGTTCGCCCGCGAAAGCCCGTACCCGCGGCCGGAAGAAGCGCTCGAGCAAGTGTTCGTGTGAGCCCGCCCGACAACAACACGAGGAACACCCCATGAACAGCCAAGCCACCATGACCGCCGCCGTCTGGCACGGTCGCAAGGACATCCGCCTGGAACAGGTGCCGCTGCCCGGCGCGCCGCAACCGGGCTGGGTGCAGATTCGCGTGCACTGGTGCGGCATCTGCGGTTCCGACCTGCACGAATACCTCGCCGGCCCGGTGTTCATCCCGGTGGACGCGCCGCACCCGCTCACCGGCATCAAGGGCCAGTGCATCCTCGGCCACGAGTTCTGCGGCGAGATCGTCGCCACCGGTGATGGCGTCGAGGGTTACGCACCGGGCGACAAGGTCGCTGCCGATGCCTGCCAGCACTGCGGCCAGTGCCGTTTCTGCAAGACCGGACAGTACAACCTCTGCGAGCAGCTGGCCTTCACGGGTCTGATGAACAACGGCGCCTTCGCCGAATTCGTCAACGTACCCGCCGAACTGCTCTACCGCCTGCCCAAAGGCTTTCCGCTGGAGGCCGGCGCGCTGATCGAACCGTTGGCGGTCGGCATGCACGCGGTGAAGAAGGCCGGCAGCCTGCTCGGCGAGACGGTTGTGGTGGTCGGTGCCGGCACCATCGGCCTGTGCACCATCATGTGCGCCAAGGCTGCCGGCGCCGGCCAGGTGATCGCCCTGGAGATGTCCGCCGCGCGCAAGGCCAAGGCGCTGGAAGTCGGCGCCACGCGGGTCATCGACCCCAGCGAGTGCGACGCCATCGCCGAGATCAAGGCGCTCACCGGCGGCTACGGCGCCGACACCTCCTTCGAGTGCATCGGCCACAAGGCCACCGCCAAGCTCGCCATCGACGTGATCCGCAAGGCCGGGCGCTGCGTGATGGTGGGCATCTTCGAAGAGCCCTCTGAATTCAACTTCTTCGAGATCGTCGCCACCGAGAAGCAGGTGATCGGCTCGCTGGCCTATGCCGGCGAATTCGCCGATGTCATCGCCCTGATCGCCGACGGCCGCATGGACGTCACCCCACTGATCACCGGGCGCATCGGGCTGGACAGCATCCTCGAGCAGGGCTTCGAGGAGCTGGCCAACCACAAGGACCGCAACGTCAAGATCATCGTCAGCCCCAGCGCACTGGCCGGCTGAGCAGGAGACCACCATGACCACAGCCGTAAAAGAGAGAAAGCTCACCGTCGCCCGCGCCATGGCCGAAGCCGTGGCCCAGGAGATGCGCCTGGACCCGAAAGTGTTCGTGATGGGCGAGGACATCGGCCAGCTCGGCGGCGTGTTCGGTAACACCCGTGGCCTTTATGAAGAGTTCGGCAAGGAGCGCATCCGCGACACGCCAATCTCCGAAACGGCCTTCATCGGCGCCGCCGTGGGTGCCGCCTCGGACGGCATGCGGCCGATCGTCGAGCTGATGTTCGTCGACTTCTTCGGCGTCTGCATGGACGCCATCTACAACCTGATGGCCAAGAACACCTACTTCTCCGGAGGCAAGGTGCCGGTGCCGATGGTGCTGATGGCCTCCACCGGCGCCGGCTACTCGGACGCCGCCCAGCATTCGCAGTGCCTCTACGGCACCTTCGCCCACCTGCCGGGCATGAAGGTGGTGGTGCCGAGCAATGCTTACGACGCCAAGGGCCTGATGACCGCGGCCATCCGTGACGACAACCCGGTGGTCTACCTCTTCCACAAGGCGCTGCAGGGCATGGGCTGGCTGGGCACGGAGAAAGGCGCGACGGTGCCGGTGCCCGACGAGCCCTACATCGTCGAGATCGGCAAGGCCAAGACCGTGCGCGAAGGCCGCGACGTCAGCCTGGTCAGCCTTGGCGCCGGCGTGCATCACGCCCTGCGCGCCGCCGCGACGCTTGAGAAGGACGGTGTCAGCGCCGAGGTCATCGACCTGCGCAGCCTGGTGCCGCTGGACCGCGAGCACGTCATCGCCTCGGTGAAGAAAACCGGCCGGCTGATCGTGATCGACGAGGACTACCACAGCTTCGGCGTCAGCGGCGAAATCATCGCCAGCGTGGTCGAGCACGACATCGGCATGCTCAAGGCCCGCCCGCAACGGGTGGCCTTCCCCGACATCCCCATCCCCTTCACCCCGGTCATGGAGCAATGGGCCCTGCCCAGCGCGGACAAGATCGTGGCCGCCTATCACGCCATGCATAAGGAATGACGTTTATGAGTACCCCCATCGTGATTGCAGACGACCTCTGGGAAGGCGACGCCGAAGCGGTGATCACCTCCTGGCTGGTCAGCGACGGCGCCGAAGTGGCCGCGGGCGACCTGGTCGCCGAGATCATGTCGGAAAAGGCCCAGTTCGAGATCGAGGCGCCGGTGGCCGGCGTGCTGAAGATTCTCGAGGAAGAAGACGCGGTGATCGCCAAGGGCGCGACCATCGCCCAGGTGGAATAGCCATGACCCAACTGCAAACACTGCCTGCCGAGCGTGCACCCGTCCGGGTGCCCGAACGGGTACCGCTCAAAGGCATGCGAAAGATGATCGCGGCGAAGATGCTCGAAAGCCTGCAGACCACCGCGCAGCTGACCCACCACGCCGAATGCCGGCTGGATGCGCTGAAAACCCGCCGCGCTGAGCTGAAGGCCGAGGGCAGCGCGGTGTCCGTGCAGGACCTGCTGCTGCTCAAGGTGATCGAGACGCTCAAGGCCCATCCGGGCCTCAACGCCACCCTCGACGGCGAGGTGATCGAGCACCACGCCGCCGTGCACCTGGGCCTCGCCATCCCCCTGCCCGGCGACCTGCTGGTCGCCCCGGCGCTGTTCGATGCCGACCGGCTCGACGGCGAAGGCCTGTACCAGGCGCGCAAGGCCCTGGCGGACAAGGCCCTGGCCGGCAAGCTGTCGGTCAAGGAGCTGACCGGCGCCACCTTCACCGTCTCCAACCTGGGGCTGTCGCGGGTGCACCACTTCACCCCGGTGCTCAACCCGCCGCAGGTGGCGATTCTCGGCGTCGGCGGCATTCAGCGAAGGCTGGAACTGGGGCCCAGCGGCGAGCTGGTGGAGGTCGAGTGGATGGGCCTGTCGCTGACCTTCGACCACCGTGCGGTGAACGGTGCGCCGGCGGCGGACTTTCTCGACGACCTGTGTCGGCGCATCGAGGGGGAGGCCGCATGAACGGCATCGCCCGCTTCACCGTCGCGGCGGGCCTGGACGCCGAGCGAGCGCTGCTGCAGCGCGTCTGCGACGGCCTGTTCGACAGCCAGCTGCTGCTCTGGCGGCCGACCGGGCAGGCGCTGGTGATGCCGAAAAGCTTCGAGCGCCGGCCGGGCTTCGCATTGGCCTCGGGGCGCTGCGCGGCCCAGGGCTGGCCGATCCTGCTGCGCGACACCGGCGGCGAGCCGGTGCCGCAGTCGCCCGCGGTACTCAATGTCGCCCTCGCCTATGCCCTGCCGGCCGGCGACGACGAGGGCCGGCGGATCGACAGTGCTTACGAGCGGCTGCTCGAACCGCTTGCCGTGTGGCTCGCCGAGCACGAGCTGAAACCCGGTTGCGCCAGCGTTCCGGGGGCCTTCTGCGATGGCCGCTTCAACCTGACCCTGGAGGGCCGCAAGGTCGCCGGCACCGCGCAGCGTTGGCGACGCAGCCGCGACGGCCGCCCGGTGGTGCTGGCCCACGCCGCGGTGCTGATCGACGACTGGCGCGAGCACATGGCCGAAGTCGTCAACCGCTTCTATCACGCCTGCGCCAGCGACCTGCGTTGCGGCGCGGACCGCCACCTGGCCTTGGCCGAGCGACTCCGCGCGGCCTGGTCGGAGGCTGAACAGCTGCCCGAGCACTATCGCCGCGTGCTCGGCTGGCACGGGCTGGAAATCGGCGCACGCGCCGCATCGCCGCCCCGCGTCCTGCCCTGAGCCGGCGCCCGTACTTCCTTTGCGTACACAACAACAAGTCGGCAGCCCGCCTGCCTTGGCACTGGAGGAAACCCCCATGAGCCACCCCACCCCGCCCAAGGGCAGCCTGCCCGGCCAGCGCGGCATCCAGCACTTCGGCCTGACCGTGCCCAACCTCGAGGAAGCGGTGAGCTTCTTCTGCGAGGTGCTCGGCTGCGAGCCGTTCTTCGAACTCGGCACCTTCGCCTTCGACGATGACTGGATGCACGAGCACCTCAACGTCCATCCGCGTGCGGTGATCCGCAACTTCCAGATGCTGCGCTGCGGCAACGGCACCAATCTCGAGGTGTTCGAGTATTCGGCACCGGACCAGGCCGACACGCCACCGAAGAACAGCGACATCGGCGGCCACCACCTGGCGTTCTACGTGGACGACATGGACGCCGCGGTGGCCTTCCTCAGGGAACGCGGCATCCGCGTCCTCGGCGAGCCCTCGACCTTCACCGAGGGGCCAGGCAAGGGCCTGACCTGGGTGTACTTCCTCGCCCCCTGGGGCCTGCAGCTGGAGCTGGTCAGCTTTCCCGACGGCATGGCCTACGAACAGGGCCGCAATCGCCTGCTCTGGGACCCGCGCCACCCGGCGCGCTGAACGGGGGCGACCAGCCGAGCGCATGCCGCAGCCGGGCCCTAATGCTGGCCAGGGCCAATAACCCGACAAGAAATAACTAGAACAGCGACATCAGCGCACAGCTTGTATGCGCCGTTGTAAATCACAAGCGAATCAAGAAGAGCAGTTAACGCTTTAACGGCACTCGTCCGCTCAAGGCATACCTGCAACAAAAGCCAATAAAGGAATAACAATAATGAAACCTAAGAAATCATATCTAACGGCACAGCTTGTTATCGCAGCTTCGGTTTTATCAGCTACACCGCTGTACGCATCGGACCGGATGATTACCGACAAGGAATTGTCCGATGAATCAAACACCGCTGACTGGCTGGCTTATGGGCGAACGCACTCCGAACAGCGGTTCAGCCCGCTGAAAGACATCAACGTAGACAATGTCAGCCAGCTGAAACCCGAATGGTACGCCCCTCTTCCGGATCGATCCGATATGGTCGGGACGCCCCTGGTCGTCGATGGCGTCATGTATTACGTGGGCGAAATGAACAGAACGCGCGCATTCGATGCCCGCACCGGCAAGAAGCTCTGGGAATACGATCCGCAGGTTTCCAAAGAAATTCTCGACAACAACATGAAGAAGGTCTTCTGGAAACATAGCCGCGGCCTTTCGACCTATGGCGACAAGTTGTTCATCGCCACCTGGGATGGCCGCCTGATCGCGATCAACCGAAAAGACGGCAAGGAAGTCTGGCAAACCCGCACCTTCGATCACGACCAACCCTTGAATATCACCGGCCATCCCAAGGCCTTCGATGGCAAGGTATTCGTCGGTAACGGCGGAACGGAACTCGGCCCGATGCGCGGCTATGTCACGGCCTATGACGCCGAAACCGGCAAACAGATCTGGCGCTTCTATATCGTGCCCGGCAACCCTGCCGATGGGTTCGAGGACCCTGCTCAGGCAATGGCGGCCAAAACCTGGAGCGGCCGGTGGTGGGAAAACGGCGGCGGCGGCAATGCCTGGCACGGCTGGACATACGACGCCAAGTACAACCAGCTCATCTTTGGCACCGGCAACGGTGGCCCATGGAACATCAAGGTGCGTAGCCCGGAGGGCGGCGACAACCTGTTCCTGTGTTCGGTCGTGGCGGTAGATGCGGATACCGGCAAGTACAAATGGCACGTTCAGACGGCACCCGGCGATACCTGGGACTACAACTCGAACATGGACATCGTGCTGGCCGACCTGAAAATCGACGGCAAGGATGTCGATGCGGTATTGCATGCGCCGAAGAACGGCTTCTTCTACACAATCGACCGCTCGAACGGCAAGGTACTGTCGGCCGAGAAATTTGCCGACGCCAACTGGTCACCCCGCTACGACCTGAAAGAGCAACGCCATATTGTCGCCAAGGACGCCAGATACCCCGATGGCGAGAAGAATATCTACCCTTCGGCATTCGGCGCTCACTCGTGGCACGCGATGTCCTATAACCCCGAGTTGAATCTTGCCTTTATCCCCACCAACCATCTGGGCAATACCTTCAAGGACGATGGCAAGAACACCAAGCCTGGCCACAAGATGGCGAGCCACAAACTCTATCTGGGCCTGACCGGCTGGGAGTTGACCAAGGACCCGCATGAAACTCGCGGTTCCTTGCAGGCCTGGGACCCGGTCAAGAACAAGCGCGTGTGGCAAGTCAACCAGAAGAGCCCATGGGGTGGTGGCACCCTGACCACGGCCGGCAACCTGGTTTTCCAGGGTCAGCCTGACGGCCTGTTCAAGGCCTACGATGCGCGCACCGGCGACGAGCTCTGGTCCTATGACGTGGGCCTTGGCATCTCCGCGCCACCGATTACCTACAAGCTGGACGGCAAGCAGATGGTGTCCCTGCTGGTCGGCCCGGGTGGGGCGCTGGCCTCCAACTTCGGCGGTAACGGTGAGCTGGGTTTCGAAAGCCATGGCTGGAAATACGGTGTGCATGAACGCCGGATCATGACCTTCTCGCTCGACGGAAAAGCGGTCATCCCCAAACAGCCTGCACCGCAACTGGCCAAGCCCATCATCGACGAGAAGTTCAAGGTCGACGCCAAGAAAGCGGAAGCCGGCGCGGGTGCTTTTGCGGAAAACCTCTGTGTCGGCTGCCATGGCGCCGGCGCGGTCGCGGGGATGAAAGCGCCCGATCTGCGGGAGTCGCCAATCCTGCTCTCGGGCAACGAAAAAGCCTTTGAGCGTGTTGTGCGCGGTGGGGCGTTGCTCGCCAACGGCATGCCCAAGTTCCCGGATTTGACGGATGCCGAGCTGGAGAGCATTCGCCACTTCGTGCGCCGGCAAGCGCATGACGGCGTGAAGTCTGGTGGCGGACATTAGGCCGGCAACTTTCGATCACCAACCAAACAGTTGAGCCGGTAACGCCTGGATAGCCAGGCGTTACCAATAGCAGAAACGCACGCGCACCGTTACATCCCAAAGGATCAGAACAATGACAACAAGCCTGCGCTTCGGCAGCGGCGTTCTCGCCGCCTGCCTGTTCACTTCTGCCCACGCGGCGGACTATTCACCCGAGCAGTTCCTGTTCGGCGACTGGGACGGCAACCGCACCCGCCTGCATGAGGCCGGGGTCGGCCTGCAGATCACCTACGTCAACGAGCTGGCCTGGAACACGCAGGGCGGCGATGACCACACCGGCACCTACGCCGACCAGGTGATGTTCGACGCCGCGCTGGACCTGGACAAACTGCTGGGCTGGTCCGGCGCCGGCCTGCACTTCACGCTGACCAACCGCAACGGCGAGAACCTCAACGCCGAGGCCGACCTCGGCGTATTGCTGCAGCCGCAGGAAATCTACGGCTATGGCAGCACCACCCGGCTGGTGCAGTTCTATTACCAGCAGGCGCTGCTCGAGGACCGCCTACTGGTCAAGCTCGGCCGGCTGCCCATGAGCGGGGACATCTACCCCTTCGCCTGCCCGTTCCAGAACCTCGGTTTCTGCGGCACGGTGCCCGGCTATGTCACACCCAACTGGTACACTTGGCCGATCAGCCAATGGGGCGCTACCGCGCGCTACCAGCTGAACGAAAAATGGTCGATGCAGACTGCGTTTTACCAGGTCAACCCGCGCTTCACCGAGCGTGAGCAGGGCCTGAACTTCGGCAGCCCGTCGGGCACCACCGGCTATCACGCGGTCGCCGAACTGGGCTGGACGCCAACCCTGGGCGGGCAACCCGGCGCCTATCGCCTGGGCCTGTGGCGCAACACCGGTGACTTCGAAGACCTCTACCGCGACGGTGCCGGCCGGCCCATGTCGCTTTCCGGTGCCGCGGCCGCCGAGCACGACCACGCCACGGGCGGCTACCTGATGGCCGAGCAGCAGGTCTGGCAGAGCAGCGCGGTGGCCGAGCGACAGTTGAAGCTGTTCGCCAACTTCATCCAGTCCGACCCGGGCGTGACCTACATCGAGCGCATCTGGCAGGTCGGCGCCTTCCTCTCCGCGCCGTTCGCCGCGCGGCCGAACGACGAGCTAGGCCTGGGCCTCGGGCGCCTGGAAATCAACGACGACGCCCGCCGGCGCCTGCGCGAACAGAGCGAGCCGGTGCCAGACGTCGAATACCCGGCCGAGCTCTACTACCGCGTCGCCCTGACGCCGGCGATTTCGCTGACGCCGAACATCCAGTACTTCCATCGGCCCGGCGGCTTCGACGAGGCGGAAGACGTGGTGGTCCTGGGGCTGAAGACGGTGGTCAGCTTCTGATCGGATGGGTGCGGGAAACGAGAGCGGGCCAGCACACGCCCGCCGTAAGGGGACGACGGTGCGTGCGCCCCCCTACCAGCCAGCCCCCGTGCGCCCGGCGCTTCGTAGGGTGCGCCGGGTGCACCGGAAAGTGAGTCGGCCGTGCGCGCCCACCTACCGGCCAGCGCCCGCGCGCCCGGCGGCGATGCGCAGGCCGGTCTTCTTCAGGATGCGGCTGGAGACCAGCATCTCATCGGCGCGGCAGGCGTTGCCCAGCAGCGCGCGGATCTGGTTGCGGTAGGCCTCGATGTAGTCGGCGCTGCGCCCATGGACCATGGCGAACAGGTTGTAGCGCCAGCCATCCTGGCGCGGACGGCGGTAGCAGTGGCTGACGAACGGCTGCGCACCGATCAGCGCACCGAGCCGTTCGATCTCGGCATCGTCGACGTCCCAGACGGTCATGCCGTTGTGCCGGTAGCCCAGCCGGTAGTGGTTGGGCACCGCGGCGATGCGGCGGATCGCGCCGCTGGCCTGCAAGCGCTGCAGCAACGCCAGCGCCTCGTCCACCTCGATCCCCAGCTCGTCGGCCAGCCAGGCCCAGGGGTCCTCGACCAGCGGCAGGCCAGCCTCGGTGAGCGCTACCAGGCGCTGCGCCAGGGCCAGGTCAGACGGCGAAATGCAATCCGACATGATAGGTCTCCTCCTTCGGCAGGTTGAGTACCGCCAGCCCGGTCTCTGCCTCGATCCGCGCGATGGTCTCGGCGATCCCCTCGGGTGTCGCGCAGCCGAGCACGAACCACATGTTCCAGGCATGCTCGCGGCGGTAGTTGTGCGCCACCTCCGGCATCGCCTCGAGCACGGCGGCGACCTCATCGAAGCGCTCCTCCGGAACCGACAAGGCGGCCAGGGTGAAGGCTCCGCCGAGGCGCTCGATGTCGAACATCGGGCCGAAGCGGGTCAGGGTGCCGTCATCGAGCAGCGCCTGCACCCGCGCGCGCAGGGTCGCGGAGTTGCTGCCGAGTTCCTCGGCCAGCGCCTCCCAGGGCTGGCGCACCAGCGGCAGGCCATGTTGCAGACGATTGATCAGCTGGCGATCGAGTTCATCCATGGGCGCGCTCCGCCGGCGGAGCGAAGCGGCCGCCGCACTGCTTGAACGCGCGGGTGCTGAACAGCAGTTGGTGCGGCAGCTCACTCAGCCCCTGCTCGGCGAGCAGGCGCTCGATCTGCCGCTCGACCTGCTCGCGCTCGCGACCGTGGACCATGCAGAACAGGTTGTAGCGCCACTGCGGCAAGCGCCGCGGACGCTGGTAGCAGAGGTTGACCCCCGGCGCGGCGCCGAGCTGGCGGCCGATGGCGTCGACCGCTGCATCCGGCACGTCCAGCACCAGCATGGCGTTGGCCCGGTAACCCAGCGCGCGGTGCTTGAGCACCACGCCGACGCGGCGGAACAGGCCGCCCTCGTTCCACTGGCGGACCTGCTCGAGCACTGCGTCCTCGCTGGCGCCGAGCTGTTCGGCGAGCCAGGCGTAGGGGCGCGACACCAGCGGCAGGCCGGCCTCGAGCAGGCGGCGCAGTTGCAGCGCCTGCGGATGATCGAGCGTGAGGGTCATGGCAAGTCTCCCAGCGGGAAGCCCAGGTCGATGCGGTAGGCGCTCTGCATCGGCAGGTCCAGCGGCACCAGGCCGGTGTCGGCCTCGATCTCGGCGAGGACGCGGTCGAGGTGCGCGCGATCCGGGCCGGTGAGCACGAACCAGAGGTTGTAGCGATGCTCGCGCAGGTAGTTGTGGTTGACCTCGGGGAAGCGGTTGATGCGCTCGGCGACCGCCTCCAGCCGGACCGGCGGCACGGCCAGCGCCACCAGGGTGCTGGCACCCGCGCGGCTGTGTTCGAACACCGGGCCGATGCGTGACAACCCGCCACCGGCCTCCAGCTGCTGCAGGCAGGCGAGCACCTCGGTCTCGGCGCAGCCAAGCTCCTCGGCCATGGCGCGGTAGGGCTCGGCGCACAGCGGCATGCCGTGCTGGAAGCGGTCGATCAGGCGGCGGCTGAGGGCGTCGAGGTGCATGTCAGAGTCCCGTCTCGTGGGCACGGCTGGTGAGGAAGATGCCGCTCGGGCTCTCGGCCGGCAGGCGCTCGAGCAGCTGCAGCCGGTACGGGTCCCAGACCTGGACCTCGTTGCCGTCGCGCACCGACAGCCAGAGCTGGTCGCCGCGCGCGGTGAATTCCATGTGCAGCACCGCCGGGCCTGGCTCCAGGTCGGCGATGATCTCGTGGGTCTCGCTGTCGATCACCTGCACCTTGCCGTTGTCCGGGTAGGCGAAGTTGACCCAGATCTGCCGCGCGTCGGGCCGCGCCATGACGAACACCGGCTGGCCGGCGACGTCGATGGCGTCGGTCTGCTTCCAGCTCTGCGAATCCATCACCAGCACACGGTGCTGGCCGATCGCCGGAACGAAGGTCTGGTTGCCAGCCACGGTCCAGCCTTCCAGGTGCGGCATCTTGTAGACCGGCAGCTTTTCCTGGCCGCGGCCGTAGCCGTCGAGAATGCGCTCGACACCGCGTTCGGGGTGCCAGAGGTCGATCTTGCCCATGCCGTCCTCGCCGAACAGGCCGGCGACGTAGTAGCGGCCGTCGGGGGTCAGCAGCGCGTCGTAGGGCTGCTGGCCGATGTCGTCGAAGCGGGTGATGGCGGGCGTGTTGCCCTGGCTGAAGTCCAGCAGCCAGGTCTCGTGGGTGTCGAACAGGCTGTAGATGAAGCGCCGCCCGGGCGCGTCGAGTACGCCGACCACCCGCGAGTTGCGGTTGCCGTCGGCCAGCGGCGTGGCCGGGATGTCGGCGACCAGCTCCAGCGTCACGGCATCGAACACCTTGACCCCGCCAGGCTCGTAGTTGCCGACGGCGATCAGGGTGCCGTCCTGGCTGATCGCCCCGCCGATGCTGTTGCCGCCCTGCACCACGCGCCTGTCGATGCGCTGCTCGAGCAGGTCGACCTTGGTCAGCCCGCCGTCGCGGCCGAACACATAGGCGAAGCGCTCGTCGCGGGAGAACACCACCGAGGCGTGCGACAGGTCGCCAAGCCCTTCGATGCGCGCCAGGCTGCTGCGCCCGCTGGTCTCGATGATCTGCAGGCTGCCGGTGGCGCGCTCGACCACCACGCCGAGGTCGCCGGTGCCGCGCAGCGGCGGTTGGTGGGCGCAGGCGGCGAGCAGCAGGCTGGCCGCGGCGGCAAGCAGGGTCGGGCGGATCATGGCTTGGGATATCCTTCGAGCAGCAGGTCGACCAGCCAGGCGACATCCTGCTCGTCGAGCAGGGCCTTCCAGCCAGGCATGGCGGTGCCGGGGCGGCCGTGGGTCACGGTGGCGATCAGGGATTGGCGGGGTTTGCCGGCCAGCGCGTCGAGGGTGAGTGCCGGGCCGAGGCCGCCGGTCATGCGCAGGCCGTGGCAGGAGCCACAGTCCTGCTGGAGCAGGTGTTCCAGCTGCGCCTGACGTTGGGCCGAGGGCTCGGCCAGCGCAGCGGGAATCAGGAGAAGGGACGCCAGAGCGAGCCCCGGACGTCTTGCTATTTGTCGGGACACTTTCATGACGCCCTCCGGGACGCTTACTTCTGGCTCAGGACCCAGTTGGCCAGCGTCTTGGCCTCTTCTTCGGTCACCGGGTTCGGCGGCATCGGGATCGGCCCCCAGACGCCCTGGCTGCCATTCTTGATGTGCAGCGCCAGGGTGTCGGCGGCACCGTCCTGGCCGGCGTACTTGGCGGCGACTTCCTTGAAAGCCGGGCCGACCAGTTTGGCGTCGATGCTGTGGCAGGCCGCGCAGGGCTTGCTCTTGAACAGCGCCTCGCCATCCTGGGCCAGTGCCGGCTGCAGGGCGAGCGCGCCGCCCAGGGCGAGCAGCGGGAGCAGAACTTTCTTCATGAGAACTTCCTCAAGGCTAGGGTGGGACGGGCCGGAGCCCGCCCCGGATTGGCTCAGTAAACGTCGTACTGAGTGTTGTGGACGTTGAATTTACCGGTCGGGGTGATCAGCCTCTTGTCCCGGATCACTGTTTTGAGTTCCAGGGTCTTGTCGTCGACCACGACGATCGCCGATTCCTCTTCCTGGCCGTTCCATACGGAGAACCAGACCTCGTCGCCAGCCTTGTTGTACTCCGGCTGCACGACGCGCTGGGCACCGCCCTTCAGGCCCGACCACTCACCGATCGGCAGCACCTTGTAGCCGGCCGCCAGGTTGTTGATGTCGAACACGGCCGCCGACTGGCTGACCTTGGCATCAGGATGGAAGGTGGTGTCCAGGTACAGGTGCTTGGACTTCGGGTGGGTCTTGATGAACAGCGAACCACCGCCCTGACCCTTGAGGGTCTCGACCACTTTCCAGGCATTCTTCGGATGCTTGTCCGGGTCGGTGCCGATCAGCGAGATGGTCTCGTCACCCAGGTGGCTGGTGGCCCACACCGGACCGTAGGTCGGGTGCACGAAGTTGGCGCCGCGGCCGGGGTGCGGGATCTTGCCGACGTCGACCAGCGCCGCCATCTTGCGGTCCTTGGAGTCGATCACCGCGACCTTGTTGGAGTTGTTCGCTGCCGTCATGAAGTAGCGGTGGCTGACGTCCCAGCCGCCGTCATGCAGGAACGGCGCGGTGCCGATGGTGGTGAACGAGAGGTTGTCGATATCCTCGTAGTTCACCAGCATGACCTTGCCGGTTTCCTTGACGTTGACGATGAACTCCGGGTGCTCGTGGGAGGCGATGATCGCCGCCACGCGCGGTTCGGGGTGGTATTCCTGGGTGCCGACGGTCATGCCGCGGGTGGAGACGATCTGCTTGGGCTCCAGGGTCTCGCCGTCCATGATGGTGAACTGTGGCGGCCAGTAGGAACCGGCGATCGCGAACTTGTCCTCGTAGCCCTTGTACTTGGAGGTTTCCACCGAGCGGGCCTCGATGCCGACCTTGATCTCGGCGACCTTCACCGGCTCCTTGGCCCAGAGGTCGATCATGTCGATCTTGGCGTCGCGGCCGATGACGAACAGGTAGCGGCCCGAGGCGGACATGCGCGAGATGTGCACCGCGTAGCCGGTCTCGATGGTCTTGACGATCTTCTTGCTGTCACCGTCGACCAGCGCGATCTTGCCGTCGTCACGCAGGGTGACGGAGAACAGGTTCGGCAGGTTCAGATCGTTCATCTGCTTCTTCGGACGATCCTCGGGCTTGACCAGCACCTTCCAGGAATTCTTCATCTCGGCCAGGCCCCACTCCGGCGGGGTCGGCGGGGTGTGCTGGATGTACTTGGCCATCAGCGTGATCTGGTCCTTGGTCAGCGCGTTGGACGTACCCCAGTTGGGCATGCCGGCCGGCGAGCCGTAGGTGATCAGCGCTTCCAGGTAGGCCTGGCCGCGTTCCTGGGTGATGTCCGGCGTCAGCGGCTTGCCGGTCGCGCCCTTGCGCAGCACGCCGTGGCAGCCGGCGCAGCGCTGGAAGTAGATTTCCTTGGCCTGTTCGAATTCGGCGGCAGTCAGGTCCGGCGCGCCCGGCGAGTGCACGACCTGTGCGCTGGCAGGATCGACGGCCGAGGCCTGGCTCTTGTAGGCAGCCTCGGCCTTTTCTTCGGGTTTGTCCTGCGCCTGAGCGATGCCTAGCGCGAGCAACGAGAAGCCGGCGACGAATCCGGCCAGAAGTGGTTTTCTCATACTGTTATCCCCTCTGAATCGCTTCGTGCGATTCGTACTTAAATGACGGCGATGCAGCAGTTCCCGGGTACTTGTGGTGCGATTGCATCCTATGAGGGGCCGATTCGGGCAGCGCTTGACGACAATCAAGAGACCCCCCCGTACCCACCTGCCGTGACGCCTTGTCGCGGGGGATGGCGCGCGTTGCGCCGGTTGCCGGCATTGAATGGCAGCGGCACCGCGGTCGCACTTGACCACGATCAAGCTTTGCCGGCGGATGGCTTGAGAGCGCGGGGGCGGACCGGTAGCTTGGACTTCGAGATAACCAACCGCCGCAGTGAGGTATTGCCTGTGAATGCGCCTGAATTCCCGACCGCCGCTGGCACGCCGGATATCCCCTTCTACCAGCCCCAAGGCAACGAGGAACGGCTGTTCACCCAGGCCTGGCAGCACGGCATGCCGGTGCTGATCAAGGGCCCGACCGGCTGTGGCAAGACCCGCTTCGTGCAGCACATGGCGCATCGCCTCGGCCTGCCGCTGTACACCGTGGCCTGCCATGACGACCTCTCGGCCGCCGACCTGGTCGGCCGCCACCTGATCGGCGCCCAGGGCACCTGGTGGCAGGACGGCCCGCTGACCCGCGCGGTGCGCGAGGGCGGCATCTGCTACCTGGACGAAGTGGTCGAGGCGCGCCAGGACACCGCCGTCGTGCTGCACCCGCTGGCCGACGACCGCCGCGAACTGTTCATCGAGCGCACCGGCGAAGCGCTCAAGGCGCCGCCCGGCTTCATGCTGGTGGTGTCCTACAACCCCGGCTACCAGAACCTGCTCAAGGGCATGAAGCCCAGCACCCGCCAGCGCTTCGTCGCCATGTGCTTCGACTACCCCGCGGCTGCCGAGGAGGAGCGCATCGTCGCCAACGAGGCCGGGGTCGCCCCGGAGCTGGCCGCGCAGGTGGTCAAGCTCGGCCAGGCCCTGCGCCGGCTGGAGCAGCACGACCTGGAGGAGGTCGCCTCGACGCGCCTGCTGATCTTCACCGCGCGGATGATCGGCTCCGGCATGTCGCCGCGCGAGGCCTGCCTGTCCTGCCTGGCCGAACCGCTCTCGGACGATCCGCAGACGGTCGCCGCACTGATGGACGTGGTCGATGTCCACTTCGGCTGAAACCCTGGCGCTGCCGGCCCGGCGCCTGCCGGGCGACCTGGCGATGTGGTTCTTCATCCTCGCCGAGCTGACGGTTTTCGCCATCCTCATCCTCACCTTCGCGGTGATGCAGCGCCTGGACCCGCGCCTGTTCGCCGAGAGCCGCGCGGCGCTGGACAGCTCCATCGGCCTGGCGCTGACCCTGAGCCTGCTGACCTCCGGCCTGCTCGCCGCGCTGGCGGTCGAGGCGGTGCGCCGCCAGCGCCAGGGCCGCGCGGCCCTGCTGCTGCTGGCGGGGCTGGGCAGCGCCTGCCTCTACGTGGTGCTCAAGCTCGAGGAATACGGCCACCTGGCCGGGCTCGGCCTGGACATCGAACACAACACCTTCTTCACCCTGTACTGGATCCTCACCGGGTTCCACTTCCTCCACGTGCTGCTGGGCATGGTGATCCTCGCCTGGCTCGCCGAGCGCTGCCGGCGCCGCGCCTACGACGCCGGCCAGCACGGTGGTCTGGAGTCCGGGGTGCTCTACTGGCACATGGTCGACCTGGTCTGGGTGGTGCTCTTCCCGCTGGTCTACGTGCTGAACTGACGAGGTCCGCCATGTCCGCTTCCAAGCTCCTGATCGGCTGCTGGCTGGGGCTCGCCGCCCTCTCCACCCTCACCGTGCTGCTCGGCGGCAGCGGCTCGGGCCTGCTGCTCGGCGCCGCGATCCTCGCCGCGGCGCTGGGCAAGGCCTGGCTGATCACCGAGGGTTTCATGGAGCTGCGCCACGCCCCCCGGTTGTGGCGCCTGCTGCTGCTCGGCTGGCCGCTGCTGTTGGCCGGCGGCGTGCTGGCGCTGCTGCCGCAGCTGGCCTGAGCGCGCTTCGTCGCGCCACGGCGGCGTTCCGACCTTTTATTGTTTCCGGTCAAGGATGGGCAGCCGCCAGGTCGGTGATTCTGCAGGCAACCCGGCGCGCCTCCAGCGGCGCGCCATCGGAGCCGTCGCTCCCGAGGAGAATCGCCCATGTTGAGAATCAGCCATTACCTGCGCGCGCTCGCCAACCCGCAGCAGCGGGTGCTCGGCGCCCGTGGCACGGCTGGCAGCCGGCCGCCGGTGGTGATCTGGAACCTGCTGCGTCGCTGCAACCTGACCTGCCGGCACTGCTACGCGACCTCCGCCGACAGCGAATTCCGCGACGAGCTGGATACCACCGAGGCGCTCGGCGTGATCGACCAGCTGCACGACGCCGGCGTGCGCGTGCTGATCCTCTCCGGCGGCGAGCCGCTGCTGCGCCAGGACATCTTCGAGCTATCCGACCATGCCCGCGACAAGGGCTTCTTCGTCGCCCTGTCGAGCAACGGCACGCTGATCGACGAGCGCAACATCGCACGCATCGCCGCGGCCCGGTTCGACTACGTCGGCATCAGCATCGACGGCCTGGAGGCGGTGCACGACGACTGGCGCCAGCTCAAGGGCAGCTTCGCCGCCTCGATGCACGCCATCGACCTGTGCCGCCAGCACGACATCCGCGTCGGCCTGCGCACCACCCTGACGCAGAACAACTACCCGCAACTGCCGGCCCTGCTCGAGCTGATGCGCGAACACGACGTGCAGAAGTTCTACCTCTCGCACCTCAACTACAGCGGCCGTGGCAAGCGCAGCCGCAAGGCCGACGCCCACCACCAGATGACCCGCGACGCCATGCGCCAGCTGTTCGAGCAGGCCTGGGACGACGTGCAGCACGGCCGCGAGACCGACTTCGTCAGCGGCAACAACGACGCCGACGCCATCCTCCTGCTGCAGTGGGTCGAGGCCAACCTGCCGCAGCACGCCGCGCGCCTGGAGCAGATGCTGCGCGCCTGGGGCGGCAACGCCTCGGGCAGCGGCATCGCCAACATCGACAACATCGGCGACGTGCACCCGGACACCTACTGGTGGCAGCACACCGTCGGCAACGTGCGCCGGCAGACCTTCCGCGAGATCTGGCTGGAACGCCCCGAGCCGCTGCTCGAGCAGCTGCGCCAGCACCCGCGCGCGGTCAACGGCCGCTGCGCCGAGTGCCGCTGGCTGCCGATCTGCAACGGCAACACCCGCACCCGCGCCTGGGCGGCCGGCGACCTCTGGGCCGAGGACCCGGGTTGCTACCTCACCGACGAGGAGATCGGCCTGCCGATGCCCGAGCGCATCCCCAGCGTCGCCCTCTGAGATTCAGCGAAGCGGCCGCCAGATGCCGCAGCGTCAACCACCGCAGCCGATGAGATTCAGGAGACCTGCATGGATCAGCCAATCACCTTTCCCGCCTCGCTGAGCGCCACCCTCGCTCCCGGTCAGGTCGCCCTGGTCGGCGCCGGCCCGGGCGACCCCGGCCTGCTCACCCTGCGCGGCTGGAGCCTGCTGCAACAGGCCGATGCGGTGGTCTACGACCGCCTGGTCAGCGAGGACCTGATGGCCCTGCTGCCCGGTCGCTGCAGCCGCCACTACGTCGGCAAGACCAGCGGCTTCCACAGCCTGCCGCAGCCGCAGATCAACCAGCTGCTGGCCGACCTCGCGCAGCAGGGCAAGCGCGTGGTGCGGCTCAAGGGCGGCGACCCGTTCATCTTCGGCCGCGGCGCCGAGGAGCTGGACTTCCTCCTGGTGCGCGGCATCGACTGCCTGGTGGTGCCGGGCATCACCGCCGCCGCCGGCTGCACGGCCTATGCCGGCATCCCGCTGACCCACCGCGACCTGGCGCATTCGTGCCAGTTCATCACCGGCCACCTGCAGGAGAACGGCGAGCTGCGCCTGCCCTGGGCCAACCTGGTCGACGGCCAGCAGACCCTGGTGTTCTACATGGGCCTGTCGAGCCTGGCCGAGATCTCGCGCAACCTGATCGCCGCCGGCCTGCCGCTGGATACCCCCGCCGCACTGATCGGCAACGGCACGCGCGACGACCAGCAGGTGGTGCGCTGCACGCTCAAGCAGCTGCCGCTGATGGCCGACGAGAAGCAGCTCACGCCGCCGACCCTGACGGTGATCGGCAAGGTGGTCGGCCTGTTCGCCGAGCGCGCCGTCGAATTTCCCGCCCGGCTGCGCGGCAATCCCAACCCGGTAGCGGAGGTTCTATGCGGCTGATCCCTGCCCTGCTGGTGGCGGCGGCGTTGCCGGCCGCCACCTTCGTCGCCCTCGACCTGGCGGTGCCGCGCGCCGCGGCCGCCGAAGCCGATGCCCATGCGCTCTACCAGCAGCACTGCCAGAGCTGCCACGGCGACAACCGCCTGGGCGGCGCCGGCCCGGCGCTGTTGCCCGAAAGCCTGAGCCGGCTGAAGCCGGCCGAAGCCGAGAAGGTGATCCGCGACGGCCGCCCGGCCAGCCAGATGGCAGCCTTCGCCGGCGTGCTCGACGACGGGCAGATCAAGGCGCTGACCGGCTACCTCTACCAGCCCGCCGCCGTGCCACCGACCTGGAGCGACGCCGACATCCGCGCCAGCCATCGCCTGCTGGCCGACCTGGCCAGGCTGCCGGCGACGCCGCAGCATGGCGCCAATCCGCTCAACCTGTTCGTCGTGGTCGAGGCCGGCAACCACCATGTACGGGTGCTCGACGGCGACCGCTTCGAGGAACTGGCCAACTTCCAGTCGCACTTCGCCCTGCACGGCGGGCCGAAGTTCTCGCCGGACGGGCGCTTCGTCTACTTCGCCTCGCGCGATGGCTGGGTCAGCCTCTACGACCTCAACAACCTGACCATGGTCGCCGAGGTGCGCGCCGGGCTGAACACACGCAACCTGGCGGTCAGCAACGACGGCCGCTGGGTGCTGGTGGGCAACTACCTGCCGGGCAACCTGGTGCTGCTCGATGCGCGCGACCTGTCGCTGGTCAAGCACATCCCGGCGGTGGCGGCCGACGGCACGCCGTCGCGGGTCAGCGCGGTGTACACCGCGCCGCCGCGCGAGAGCTTCATCGTCGCGCTGAAGGACGTGAAGGAAGCCTGGGAGCTGTCCTATGCCGGCGAGCCGGCTTTCGAACCGCGGCGCATCGAGGCCGCCGACTACCTCGACGACTTCTCCTTCACCCCCGACTACGGCCAGCTGCTGGCCACCTCGCGCAAGGCCAAGGGCGGCCAGGTGATCGACCTCGACAGCGGGCGCACGGTCACCGACATCCCGCTGCCGGGCATGCCGCACCTGGGCTCGGGCATCTACTGGAAGCGCGGCGGCAAATGGGTGTTCGCCACGCCGAACGTGAGCAAGGGGCTGATCTCGGTGCTCGACCTCGAGACTTGGAAGCTGATCAAGGAAATTCCCACCGAAGGACCGGGCTTCTTCATGCGCAGCCAGCAGAACTCGCCCTATGCCTGGACCGACGTGTTCTTCGGCCCGAACAACGATGCCGTGCACCTGATCGACAAGCAGAGTCTGGAAGTCGCCCACACCCTGCGGCCGATGCCCGGCAAGAACGCCGCCCACGTCGAGTTCACCAACGATGGCCGCTACGCCCTGCTCAGCGTCTGGGACACCGACGGCGCGCTGATCGTCTACGACGCCAACACGCTGGAAGAGATCAAGCGCATCCCGATGAACAAGCCGTCCGGCAAGTACAACGTCGGCAACAAGATCGAGTTCGCCGAAGGCACCTCCCACTGAGCCAACCGCCGGCGCCCGCCGCGGCCATCCCCCGGCGCCCTCGCGGCGCCGGGCTCCGTTACAATCGACGCCCCTTCCCCCGGAGCCTGCGCATGGACATCGATCTCGCCCGCACCTTTCTCGAGATCATCCGCGGCGGCAGCTTCATCGCCGCGGCCGAGCGCATGCACCTGACCCAGACCGCGGTCACCGCACGTATCCAGAACCTGGAAAGCCAGCTCGGCTGCCGGCTGTTCGTGCGCAACCGCGCCGGCGCGCGCCTGACCGACGACGGCGAGCGCTTCGTCACCTACGCCAACCAGCTGGTGCAGACCTGGGAAGCCGCACGCCGCGACCTGCCGCTGCCGCAGGGCTACGACCAGCTGCTGACCCTCGGCGCCGAGGTCAGCCTGTGCAACCCGCTGATGCTGGCCTGGGTGCAGCGCCTGCGCGAGACGCTGCCCAGCCATGCGCTACGCAGCGAAGTCGCCAGCGACGAGGAGCTGCAGAAGAAGCTCGACCTCGGCCTGCTCGACGCCGCCCTGGTGCACCAGCCCGAATACTGGCCTGGGCTGCAGGTCGAGCAGTTGCTCGAGGAAAAACTCATCCAGGTGGTGCAGACGCACAACCCCGACCCGTACCTGTATGTCGACTGGGGCTCGGCCTTTCGCAAGCAGCACAACCAGGCGCTACCCGAGTACACCCGCGCGGCGATGTCCTTCAGCCTCGGCCCGCTGGCGCTGCAGTACTTGCTGCAGTGCGGCGGGCGCGGCTACTTCCGCACGCGGGTGGTGCAGCGCTACCTGGACGAAGGGCTGCTCAAGCGCGTCGAGCAGGCGCCGGAATTCTCCTACCCCATCTATCTCGTGTATTCGCGCGCCAACCGCTCGGCGGCCCTGGCACGGGCCATCGAGCTGGTGCGCGGGCTGGCGCTGGACGACTTCGACTGGTCGCGCTGGTACTACGAGATCTGAGCCGGTTCAGTCCGGCAGCTGCTTGAGCCAGTTGCGATAGAGCGCGGCGATCAGGTCGGTCTGGGTGATCATGCCGACCAACCGCTGCTGCTCGTCGACCACCGGCAGACAGTGCAGGCCGCGGTCGGAGAGCAGGTAGACCAGCTCGACCATGTGCGTGTCCATGCCCACCGAGACCACCGGCGAGGACATGATCGCGCGCAGCTTGGTGCCGCGCAGAAACTTCAGCTGGCCGAAGCTCAGGCGCCCCGGGCGTGGGTGGAAATGCTTGAGCAGGTCGACCAGGGTGACGATGCCGACCAGCCGGTGGTCGTCGCCCTCGACCACCGGCAGCGAGCGCAGGCGGTGCTGCTGCAGGGTCTGCCAGGCCGACTCGATGAAGGTGTCCGGGGTGTGCCAGTAGATGTCGCGCGACATCACGTGGGCCGCAGTGATCTCGCCCATGCTGCGGCGCAGGGCGTGCTTCTCGGTCTGCTTGATCAGCCGCGCGAGGTCGTCGCGGGTGATGTCGACGTACTCGCCGAACTCGGCCAGCGCCCGGTCGACATCGTCCTGCATGAAGCTCATGCGCTCGCCGGGGCGCGGGTCGCGGGTGTGATGATCGTTGTCGCGCGGCAACCGCGGCTTGGGGTACGGGTGGCCGGTCAGGTTGTTGAACAGCAGGGCGAAGGTCACCAGCAGCAGCGAGTTGAACATCACCGGCCAGAGCAGGCCGAAGTGCAGCTGGTGCAGATCGGGGCTGCCCACCGCGGCGACCAGCGCCAACGCGATGCTCGGCGGGTGCAGGCAGCGCAGCGAGAACAGGCACAGCAGCGTCGCCGCGCCGGCGAGGGTCGCGGCGAGCACGCCGGGCAGTCCGCTCAACCCCAGGCTGATGCCGATCAGCGCGGCGAACAGGTTGCCGCCGATCACCGACCAAGGCTGGGCGAAGGGGCTCGACGAGGCGACGAACACCAGCACCGCCGAAGCGCCCACCGGGGCGATGACCTGCAGCGCGAGGTTGCTGCCCACCAGCCAGCGGTCGCTGAGAAACACCAGCGGCATGACCAGCAGGATGCCGAGGGCCGCGCGCAGCCACTGCCGCGGGGCCGCGTTCGGCGCGGCGGGCACGAAGGATTTGAACCAGTCGATCAGGTTGTCTTGCATGGAAACTCTTGTCGGGCGGGGCACCGGCATGGGAGCGCGGCGGGGTAAAAAAGGTCCGTCCGTGGACCATCAGGAGCTACACGGGTAGCGAGGGGAAATCAGCGGGCGGCAGGCAGCATGGCGCTTGCGCTGGCCGCGGTCGTGCGCGCATGGCGCACCGTCAGCCAGGTATTGAAGGCCATCAGCAGCATGCCCGAGGCGAAGATGCCGCCGCCGAGCATGCGCACCAGGTAGCCGGGGTGACTGGCCTCGAGCGCCTCGACGAAGGAGTAGGTCAGCGTGCCGTCCTCGTTGATCGCCCGCCACATCAGGCCCTGGGTGATGCCATTGACCCACATCGAGGCGATGTAGAGCACGGTGCCAATGGTGGCCAGCCAGAAGTGCACGTTGACCAGCCGTACGCTGTACATCCGCTCGGCGCCCCACAGCCGCGGCACCAGGTGATACAGCGAGCCGATGGTGATCATCGCCACCCAGCCGAGGGCACCGGCGTGTACGTGGCCGATGGTCCAGTCGGTGTAGTGCGACAGCGCGTTGACCGTCTTGATCGCCATCATCGGCCCTTCGAAGGTGGACATGCCATAGAACGCCAGCGAGACCACCAGGAAGCGCAGGATCGGGTCGGTGCGCAGCTTATGCCAGGCGCCGGAGAGGGTCATCATGCCGTTGATCATGCCGCCCCAACTCGGCGCCAGCAGGATGATCGACATCACCATGCCCAGGCTCTGCGCCCAGTCCGGCAGCGCGGTGTAGTGCAGGTGGTGCGGGCCGGCCCAGATGTAGATCGCGATGATCGCCCAGAAGTGCACGATCGACAGCCGGTACGAGTAGATCGGCCGCCCGGCCTGCTTCGGCACGAAGTAGTACATCATGCCGAGAAAGCCCACCGAGAGGATGAAGCCGACCACACTGTGGCCGTACCACCACTGCACCATGGCGTCGGTGGCGCCGGAATACACCGAGTAGCTCTTGAGCAACGACACCGGCAACTGCACGTGATTGACCACGTGGACCATGCCGGTGACCAGGATAAAGGCGCCGAAGAACCAGTTGCCGACGTAGATGTGGCGCATCCGCCGGCGCGCGATGGTGGCGAAGAACAGGTAGCCGTAGAGCAGCCAGACAAAGGTCACCCAGAGGGCGATCGGCCACTCCATCTCGGCGTACTCCTTGGACGTGGTGTAGCCCAGCACGTAGCTGACCGGCATCGCCACGCAGGCGGCCTGCCAGCCCCAGAACACCACCGCGGCCAGCTGATCGGAGACCAGCCGCGCCTGGCTGGTGCGCTGCACGATGTAGAAGGACGCAGCGAACAGCGCGCCGCCGCCGAAGGCAAAGATCACCAGGTTGGTGTGGATCGGCCGCAGCCGGCCGAAGCTGGTCCAGGGCAGGCCGAAGTTCAGCTCCGGCCAGACCAGTTGCGCGGCGATGAACACGCCGAGGCTCATGCCCAGCACACCCCAGACCAGGGTCATCAGGGTGAACTGGCGTACCACGCGGTAGTTGTAGGCAGGTTCGAGAATGCTCTGCGGTTCGCTCATAGCCATCGCGAGCGAATGCGGCGCGGGCAGCGGTCCGGGGCCCGGTTACCTGGCCCACTCGGTTCCGACTGGTCGGCACGCACTCACTCACCGTTCCTCTGTGGAAGTCGGTTCATGAACAGGCGCGACCCAGCGTCGCGCCTTGCTGCGATCACCATTGTCGGACGAGCAATTAACTTTTATCTAACGAATGTTATTGCTTGTTAGTATCACTTATATCGAATCATATCAGCGCCATGCCGTGCGCTTTCGCGCTCCGCTTCATGCGCTGCGGCCTGTTCCAGCCGGTCGAACAGGCCCTTGACGATGTGCATCACCTCGAGGTTGGCGTCCTCCATGCGTTCCAGACTCTGCAATGCGAGCGCCAGCTCGCCCCTGCCGAATGCGGTGAGCGCCGCCTGGCCCTGATCATGTACGGTGGTGTGCGGTCGCTCGATCTGGGCGAAGCCGTCGACCAGCTTGAGCTGGCGATCGGCATCGCCGTAGTACCAGCGGCCGAAACGACAGTCGCGCTCGCTGGGCAGCGCCGGCGCCTGCCCGCCCGTGCCGAGCAGGTGGTTGTAGACCACGAACTTGAGCGACAGCTCATCGAGGTTGGCCAGTTCGACGCCGGCGCGCAGCGCCGAGGATTCGCTGCTGCGACGCATCGCCCCGGCCAGCGCGCGCAGCCGCTCCATCGCCTGCACCGCATCGTCGGCGGTGCGGCTGAAACCCTGGGCGCTTTCGCCCTGCAGGCGGATGTGCGTATGCACGCTGCGAATCTCTTCCTGGACCTCGCCGATCTTGCGCACGATGTCATCGGTGGCCAGCGCGGTCTTTTCCGCCAGGCTGCGGATCTCGCTGGCGACCACGGCGAAGCCGCGCCCGGCACTGCCGGCACGCGCCGCCTCGATCGCCGCATTGAGCGCCAGCAGGTTGGTCTGGCTGGCGATGCCGCTGATCAGATCGACGATCCCGTTGATCTCGCGTGAGCATTCGGCCAGCGACTGCACCTTCTGCGAGGCCTGGTCGAGGCCGTCTTCCATCCGCTGCGCCTCGCCGCGCAGGGCACCGAACTGCTGCCGGCTGGACAGCGCCGCGTCGGCCACCTGCTCGGCGCGATCCTGGCTGTGCGCCAGCTGGTCGGCGAGGTACTCGAAGGAATCGCCCAGGCTGGACACCGACGCACCGAAGCGCACCAGGTTGGCTGCTACGCCGCGGTGGTGCGCAAGCTGTTGTCGCTGCGCCTCGATCAGCCGGTGCGCGTCATCCAGTTCCTGCTCCAGCGCCGCGATGCGGGCCTCGCGCGCCCCATCGCGGGCCAGCCGTTCGCGTGCCTCGCGCTCCAGACGCTGGACCGCCTTGCTGCTCGTGAGCCACATGCTGCCCACTCAACCCAGGGTGTAGCCGTTGTCGACCACCCAGTCCTGGCCGTAGACACCGCGCGCACCCTGCGACAGCTGGAAGAGCACCACGTTGGCGACCGCCGCCGCCTCGAGGAAGTGCCCCGGCAGCAGGCGCCCGGTGACGCTCTCGGCGACCTGCTCGAGCTGCTCGTCGGACAGCCCCAGGGTGCCCCAGATGGCCGTGGCGGTCGGCCCCGGCGAGACCATGTTGATGCGCACCTCCAGCGGCGCGAATTCCACCGCCATGGTGCGCATCTGCGCAGCGAGCGCCGCCTTGCTGGCGATGTAGGCGGCCAGTCCGGGGAAGCTGGCGCGGGTCAGGAAGGTGCCGATGAACACCACCGAGGCCGGCTTGGCCAGTTCGCTGCGCAGCGCCGCCATGGTGTTCAACGCGCCGGCGCCATTGACCGCCCACTGGCGATCGAAGGCGCTGCTGTCCAGGCTGTCGGCCAGTTCGGCGATGCCGGCATTGGGCACCAGGAAATCGACCGGGCCCATCTCCGCCGCGCGGCGGGATAGTGCGTTGAGGTCGTCGGCACTGGTCACGTCGCCGGCATGCCAGCACAGCCGCTCGGGGTAGGTCTCCATCAGCGGGCCGAGGCCGCCGAGCGAGCGCGACATGGCCAGTACCCGTGCCCCGCGCTGCAGCAGCGCCGCACAAAGGGCCAGGCCGATGCCGGAGCTGGCGCCGGTGATCACGGCCAGACGATCGAGGAAGTCGCTTTTCATCTCTTTCTCCGTTGCTCGGCTCGCCGAGTCTCAGGCGCCCGCCTCGCGGGCGCGGCTTTTCCGGTTGCAGCGCCCGGCCTCAGCCGGGATGACCATCGACCCGCGCGCTGAGCAGCATCGGCGCATAGCGCAGGGCATAGAGCAGGAACGCCAGCGACCAGCAGATGGCCGCCAGCCAGAGCCCGGCGACCGGCCACTGGGCGGCGATGAAGACACGGGCCGCGGTGCCCAGGTTGAACAGCACGAAGCCGGGAACCATGCCCGCCGGTACCTGCAGCGGACGGCCGGTGTGGCCGAGGGTGACGCGGGCGATCATCGCCAGGATCAGGCCGCTCATCGCGCCGACGGTCAGTGCGTGCAGCGCCGGGCTCGACTGTGCCAGCACGCCGAAGTGCCAGAGCGCCAGGCCCAGGCAGGCTACCGCCAGCCAGAGCACCGAGACGTGCAGCGACCAGAGCAGCGGCACGCGCCAGATGCCCTTGTCGTACCAGCGCGCCAGGCGCAGCAGGTGACCGAGGCCCAGCAGCAGGAACAGCACGCCCACCAGCGGTTGCGGCAGCAGGGCCAGGCCCACGGCATGCAGCGCGGCGATCAGCAGGCTGCCGGCCAGCAGCGCGATATCCAGCCAGACCCAGGGCTTGATCGCCTCGACCCAGCCGAGCCCGCGCTGGGTGAAGAAGGGAATCACCCGCCCGCCGATCAGGCCCATCAGCGCGGCGATCAGCCACAACCCGGCCAGCACACCCTGGCGCTGCAGACCGTCGTCGCCGAGCAGCAGGCCGCTCATGACGATGGCATCGGCGGCGATCATCAGGCTCAGCACCGCCAGCACCGGATAGTTGCGCTTCTGCCGTACGGCCCAGAGCATGCGCCCCATCAGCAGGGCGACGACGGCCAGGAAGGCCAGGTCCAGCGGGATCAGCAACGCCAGCGGCAGACCGAACAGCCAGCCCAGGCGCGCCGCCAGCCAGACCACCGCCAGACCCATCAGCGGCTTGCCCGACGGCGCCACCTGGCCGGTCCAGGTCTGTACCGCGGTCAGCAGGAAGCCGGCGACGATGGCCATGGCGAAGCCGAAGAGCATTTCGTGACGGTGCCAGGCCAGCCAGCCGCCGGTCGGCTGGAAGCCCGGCCACAGCCCGGTCCAGGCCGCCACCCAGAGCGGTACGACGAGCAGGGCGTAGACGCTGCCGGCGAGAAAGAACGGGCGGAAGGCGAGGCGCCAGATGGGCGGGATACTGAGGGCTTTACGCCGATCGACAACTTGCACAGCAGGCCTCCTGAAATATTTCTGCCGCCGGGGCCGCGTCAGCGACGCCCGGCGGTGTGTGCTTCCGCAGCGGGAAGCGATGGCTACTTTCTACCGCTTCGCCGCCCGGAACAGACTTGATTGCAATCAGCTTTTGCCGGGAACGCCGAGAAAGTGACGGCTGGCAGGCGCCTCGCCGCGCAACCGCCAGCGCGCGCAGCCCGGCCGGCAGAATGAAAAAACGGGCCCCGAGGGCCCGTTTTGCATACCGCAGCGGCGGTCACTTGACCTGGTGCTTGGCGGCCTCCGGCTGCCTGGTGACCGTGGCATCCCCTTCGCTGACCGACTTGCGGAAACCGCTGATCGCGCTGCCCAGATCCGACCCCAGGCCGCGCAGGCGCTTGGTGCCAAACAGCATGACGACGATCAGGAGGATGATCAGGAGCTGCCAGATACTGATACCCATCATTTGCTACCTCGTTGCGTGTGACTGCGGTCAGTGACCGGCATGTTCGTTGTGAGCCGCGGCATGCGCAGTGTGCGCGGCCTGTTCGTGCATCGTGCCACCCTGCGCTGCGCCATACTGCATGCCCGCCGCTTCCTGCAGCAAGGCCTGGTCGATCTCCTCGAAGCGCAGCACCCGCCCACCGTGCTTGGCGG
>NZ_JAKJRU010000007.1 GCF_021726475.1 Pseudomonas oligotrophica | reverse complement strand
TTTCGACTTCCTAACCTGTTGATTTATCAGGCTTTTCCATCGAAGTGCGCTGCGAAAGTGGTGCGCATTATAGGCGGATTTCGGAGGGCGTCAACCGGTTTTTATATAAAGCTCGGTAAAAGAAACGTCAGGCCGCCCTTGTCGCTTCAACTCACCGGCGGCACGCCACACATCCGTTCCGTGATCGTCTGTCCGGCCGCTTGCAGGCTGCGTGCAGCAGAGCCCCGCGGGTCGGCGTCGAACACCGCAGCCGAACCCACCATAGTGATCACCCCCGTCAGTTGCTCGCCGGCCCCGAACAGCGGAACCGAGACCGCATTGACACCCGGCATCAGCAATCCTTGTACCGCATGGATGCCGTTTGCACGGATCTGCGACTGCACCCGTTGCAGATGCTCGCTATCCGGCGCGCCCGGTCGCCCTGACTCTTGCTCGGACAACGCCGCCGTTTGCGCTCGCGGCAGATACGCTGCGAACACCTGCCCGGTGGATGAACCCAGCAGCGGCAAGACCGAACCGACCTGGGTAACCAGCGTCACCGCCCCCACGGCCTGCTCGACAGAGACCACCACAGGCCCATGGTTGCCCCAGATCGCCAGGAAGCACGTCTGATTCAAGCGATCCCGCAGTTCCGTCAGCACCGGGCCAGCCAGCTTCACCACATCCAGCCGGCCGATCGCAGCCAGGCCGACGAACAGGGCCGCCTGACCCAACCCGTAATGATTGGTGCGCGGGTCCTGCTCGGCGAAGCCGCTGGCCATCAGCGCCTGCAGATAGCGATGCACCTTGCTTGCCGGCATCTCCAGATGTTCAGCCAGCCGACTCAGCGAGGTGGACGGGGCCAGCTCGGCCAGGCCCCTAAGGATGTCCGTACCGATCTCGGCCGCCTGCACCTTCTGTCGTCTCGGTGCCGGGTTGTTCTCGGATTCAGTGGCCATGGCGATGTCCGTCAGGAATGGATGGCGGATCTTACCCTTGACGCTTGCCGGGCTGCACGTTACGTTTTGCGTAAATGAATTACGATATAAGAAACAAATACGACCGTGCGACACGGCACCTACCCGAACGAGGCTCTGCAATGGCAATCGTGAAAAAAATCCACCATGTGGCCTACCGCTGCCGCGATGCGCTGGAAACGGCGCGCTGGTATGAAGAACACCTGCAGATGCGGTTGATCCTGTCGATCGCCGAGGATGCAGTGCCCTCCACCGGCGAGGCCGACCCCTACATGCACATCTTCCTGGATGCCGGCATGGGCAATGTGCTGGCCTTCTTCGAGTTGCCGACCCGCCCGCCCATGGGCCGCGACGAGAACACGCCGGTATGGACCCAGCACCTGGCGCTACAGGTCGAATCGATGGATTTGCTGTTGTCCACCAAGCAGCGGCTGGAGGCCGCCGGGATCGAAGTAATCGGGCCGACCGACCATGCGCTGTTCCAGTCCATCTACTTCTTCGACCCCAACGGCCACCGCCTGGAGCTCGCTGCCGAGACCGGCTCGCCGAAGATGCTCGAGGCGCTGGACCAGGTGAAATGGGACATGCTGGAAGAATGGGCGCGTACCAAGAAGGCGCCGCAGCATGCAGCCTGGATGCACGATGGCCGCTACAAGGACATGTTCTTCTGACGCCAGCAGCGCCAGGCACGCTCTGGTCAACAAACGGAAACCTTATGAATATCGCCAACACACTTGAAAGCTGGGTGGAATCGGCCAACGGCCACGCCGACTTCTCGCTGCACAATCTGCCATTGGGCGTCTTCAGCCGTGCACAGCAGAGTCCGCGCGGCGGCGTCGCCATCGGCGACTGCATCCTCGACCTGGGTACGGCCCTGCAAGCCGGGCTACTGCAGGGCGATGCGGCCCGCGCGGCCGAAGCGGCACAGGGCGATAGCCTCAACCCGCTGTTCGCCCTCGGCGCTGGCCCGCGCCGCGCGCTGCGCGAGGCGTTGCAAAGCCTGCTCGCCAAGAACAACCCAGCGCAGCAGCGCTTGCGCGACTTGGGCGAAGCCCTGCTCGCGCCGATGGCCCACTGCACCCTGCACATGCCGGCACGCGTCGGCGACTACACCGATTTCTACGTCGGCATCCATCACGCCACCAATGTCGGCAAGCTGTTCCGCCCCGACAACCCGCTGTTGCCCAACTACAAGTACGTGCCGATCGGCTACCACGGCCGCGCCTCGAGCCTCTGCGTTTCCGGAAGCGCGGTGCGGCGCCCGTACGGGCAGACATTGAAGCCGGGCGCCAGCGAACCGGAGTTCGTCCCTGCCCGGCGCCTGGACTACGAGCTCGAGATCGGTATCTGGATCGGCCCCGGCAACGAGCTGGGCACGCCCATCGACATCGCCGAGGCCGATGCCCATGTCGCCGGGTTCTGCCTGTTCAACGACTGGTCCGCACGCGACGTGCAGGCCTGGGAATACCAGCCGCTCGGCCCGTTCCTGTCCAAGAGCTTCGCCAGCAGCGTTTCTCCCTGGGTAGTCACCCCTGAAGCGCTGGCGCCGTTTCGCTGCGCCCAGCCGGCACGTCCGCAGGGCGACCCCCAGCCGCTGCCCTACCTGCGCGACGCGCGTGACCAGCGGCAGGGCGCGCTGGATATCCAGTTGGAGGTGCTGCTCAGCAGCCAGGCCATGCGCGAGCAAAGGTTGGCGCCCCAGCGCATTGCACTGAGCAGCACGCTGAACATGTACTGGACGGTGGCGCAGATGGTCGCTCACCACAGCGCCAACGGCTGCAACCTGCGCCCCGGCGACCTGTTCGGCTCCGGCACGCTGTCCGGGCCGACGCCCGATGCCTGCGGCAGCCTGCTGGAGCTGACCGAGGGCGGCAAGCACCCGCTGACCCTGGCCAGCGGCGAGACGCGGACCTTCCTCGAGGATGGCGACGAGGTGATCCTGCGCGCCCGCTGCCAGCGCGAGGGCGGCCCCTCGATCGGCTTCGGCGAATGCCGCGGCGTGGTGTTGCCGGCACTGGCCTGAACGCGACAATCGGCACCTGGAAGAACAAACGGCCCGCCTTTACCGGCGGGCCGTTTCGTTGTTGCGTTCCCCTTATCCCGGCGCCGACAGCCGCAAGTGGCTGCCGGGCCATCGCTCACTGCGCGGTGCTCAGCACCCCGCGCTGGATCTGGTCACGCTCGATGGATTCGAACAGCGCCTTGAAGTTGCCTTCGCCGAAGCCGCTGTCGCCCTTGCGCTGGATGAACTCGAAGAACACCGGGCCGAGCAGGGTCGCCGAGAAGATCTGCAACAGCAGCCGGCGCTCGCCGTTCTCGGAGGTCCCGTCAAGCAGGATGCCACGCGACTGCAGCTCATCGGTCGGCTCGCCATGGTTCGGCAGGCGCCCTTCGAGCATCTGGTAGTAAGTGTCCGGCGGCGCGGTCATGAACGGCGTGCCCCGCGCCTTGAGCGCGTCCCAGGTGCGGATCAGGTCGTCAGTGAGAAAGGCCACATGCTGGATGCCCTCGCCATTGAACTGCATGAGGAATTCCTCGATCTGCCCGGCGCCCTTGCTCGACTCCTCGTTCAGCGGGATGCGGATCATGCCGTCCGGCGCGGTCATGGCCTTGGATGTCAGGCCGGTGTACTCGCCCTTGATGTCGAAGTAGCGGATCTCGCGGAAGTTGAACAGCTTCTCGTAGAAGTCCGCCCAGTAGCCCATGCGCCCGCGGTAGACGTTGTGGGTCAGGTGGTCGATGAGCTTCAGGCCCGCACCCAGGGGATGGCGGTCGACACCCTCGAGGAAGACGAAGTCGATGTCATAGATCGAGCTGCCTTCGCCGAAACGGTCGATCAGGTACAGCGGCGCGCCGCCGATGCCCTTGATCGCCGGCAGGCGCAGCTCCATTGGCCCGGTGGGCATGTCCACCGCCTGGGCACCCAGCTCCAGCGCGCGGGCGTAGGCCTGGTGCGAGTCGCGCACGCGAAAGCCCATGCCGCACACCGACGGCCCGTGCTCGGCGGCGAAGTAGGCGGCGTGGCTCTTCGGCTCGCGGTTGACGATGGCATTGATCTCGCCCTGGCGATACAGCGCCACGTCCTTCGACCGATGGTTGGCGACGTGGCTGAAGCCCATGCTCTCCAGCACCGGCTCGATGACGTTCGGGGTGGGCGAGGCGAATTCGATGAACTCGAACCCCATGAGGCCCATGGGGTTTTCAAAAAGATCGGCCATGACTGGCTCCTGTATTTCTATTTATAAGGTAGGAGGTTGCGCCTGCTACCTCGCCCGGCGGCGCACAGGGCACCCCGCGGACACTGCGCCCCAGATGATCGCCCAGCGTCAGGCGAAAGCCGCATGTCTTCATCGGCCGCTCACCATGCGCACCCGGCGGGAGCTGGATGAGCGGAAGCACGTACAGATTTCCATGGTTGCGGTCACTCCACTCGGGCCCGTACGACGTCGTCGTGTCGATTTTGCGTAATTTGATTACGATTAGAGAAATCTGCGCAACCCGGACCAGACTGTCAAGCGTTGTTCAAGTCGAGGCTGGGTAGATCGGCGCCTGCGCCAGTACATCGGCGATGGCGCGGGCGGCGACCGACAGCTCGTATCCCGGCCGAGTCAGCAGGCCGACCGGGCGCTCGATCACCGGCTCGCCCAGCGCCACGCAGCATGCGCCCAGTTCGTGCATCTGCTCGCGGCACAACGCGGGGACGGCGCTGACGCCCAGGCCGTTGGCGACCATGCGGCCGACCGTAGCCAGCTGGTGGCTCTCGAACGCCACCGGCAGCGCACGACCCTGCTGGCGCAGGTGCTCCTCGAGCATCACCCGCACGCTGGACGGCCGCTGCAGCGTGATGAAGGATTCGGTCAGCAGTTCGGCCCAGCTCAGGGCCGACTGCCCGGCGAGCGGCGAATCGGCCGGGACGACCGCGACGAAGCGGTCGACGTAGAGCGCCTGGAACAGCAGCGGGCTGGTTGGCTCGGGCTCGAAGGCGATGCCCAGTTCCACCGCCCCGCTTCGCACCAGTTCCATGACCTCCTCGTTGATGACGTCATGGACGGTCACGCCGATCGCCGGGTACTGCTGGCGGAACCGCTTGAGCACCGGCGGTAGCAGGTTGCCGGCGAACGACGGCATGGCCGCCATGGCAACCCGTCCCCGGCGCAGCGAGAAGCGCTGGCGCAGCTCGTCCTCGGCGTCGTCCCAGTCGGCGAGCAGGCGTCGCGCCAGCGGCACCAGGGCTTCGCCTTCCGGCGTCAGGCAGACGCTGCGCGTGGTCCGCGAGAAGAGCCGGCCGCCCAGGCTGTCCTCCAGGGCCTTGATGGTCAGGCTGAGCGCCGATTGCGACAGGCACAAGCGCTCTCCGGCCTGGGCGAAGCTCAGGGTCTGGGCGACGACGAGGAAGGCGCGCAGTTGCTTGACGGTCATGGCAGGGTATCCAGCTGGATTGAAGAGTTTTATCAATCAATCCTTTTGAAAATTCAACTTAAAAAAACAGTCGCCGGGTTCGACACTGGAGCCGTCCTGAAAAACAAGAAGGAGAACGGCAATGCCAGGTTTCGACAAACGTGTGAGTTGCATGGAGCAGGCCCTCGAAGGCCTGCAGGATGGCATGACGGTGCTGGCCGGCGGTTTCGGCCTGTGCGGCATCCCGGAAAACCTGATCGCCGAGATCAAACGCCGCGGCAACCGCGAGCTGACGGTGGTCTCGAACAACTGCGGCGTCGACGGCTTCGGCCTAGGCGTGCTGCTCGAAGACCGGCAGATCCGCAAGATGATCGCCTCCTACGTCGGCGAGAACGCGCTGTTCGAGAAGCAGCTGCTGGAAGGCGAGCTGGAGGTCGAACTGACCCCGCAGGGCACCCTGGCCGAGAAGCTGCGTGCCGGCGGTGCCGGCATCCCCGCCTTCTTCACCGCCACCGGCTACGGCACGCCGGTGGCCGAAGGCAAGGAAGTGCGCGAGTTCGACGGCCGCCGCTACATCCTCGAGCGCGCCATCACCGGCGACTTCGCCATCGTCAAGGGCTGGAAGGCCGACCGCTATGGCAATGTCGTCTACCGCCACACCGCGCAGAACTTCAATCCGCTGGCCGCCGCGGCCGGCCGGATCACGGTCGTCGAGGTGGAGGAGATCGTCGAGCCAGGCGAGCTCGAGCCCAGCCAGATCCACACGCCGGGCATCTACGTCGACCGCATCATCTGCAGCAGCTTCGAGAAGCGCATCGAAAAGCGCACCGTCCGCGCCTGATCGCCGGCCCAGAACAAGAGGAACAGAGCATGGCACTTACCCGTGAACAGATGGCCCAGCGCATCGCCCGCGAACTGCAGGACGGCTTCTACGTGAACCTCGGCATCGGCATCCCGACGCTGGTCGCCAACTACGTGCCCGAGGGCATCGAGGTGATGCTGCAGTCCGAAAACGGTCTGCTCGGCATGGGCCCTTTCCCTACCGAGGCCGAGCTGGATGCCGACATGATCAACGCCGGCAAGCAGACCGTCACCGCGCTGCCCGGCGCCTCGATCTTCAGCTCGGCCGAGTCGTTCGCGATGATCCGCGGCGGGCATGTCGACCTCACCGTGCTGGGCGCCTTCGAGGTGGACGTGCAGGGCAACATCGCCTCCTGGATGATCCCCGGCAAGCTGGTCAAGGGCATGGGCGGCGCCATGGACCTGGTGGCCGGCGCCGAGAACATCATCGTGGTGATGACCCACGCCTCCAAGGACGGCGAATCCAAGCTGCTGCCGCGCTGCAGCCTGCCGCTGACCGGTGCCGGCTGCATCAGGCGCGTGCTGACCGACCTCGCCTACCTGGAGATCGAGAACGGCGCCTTCGTGCTCAGGGAGCGCGCGCCGGGAGTCAGCGTCGAGCAGATCCGCGCGATGACGGCCGGCGAACTGGTGGTGCCCGACGAGGTGCCGGAGATGCAGTTCGCCTGAGCCGCCCTTTCAATGTTCGCTTGTCAGCTTTCACAAGGAGACAACCCATGCAAGACGTCGTCATTGTAGCGGCAACCCGCACCGCCATCGGCAGTTTCCAGGGCTCGCTGGCCAATGTGCCGGCAGTCGAACTGGGCGCCACCGTGATCCGCGCCCTGCTGGCAAAGACCGGCCTCGACCCGGCCCGGGTCGACGAGGTCATCCTCGGCCAGGTGCTCACCGCCGGTGCCGGGCAGAACCCTGCGCGCCAGGCCGCGATCAAGGCCGGCCTGCCCCACGCGGTGCCGGCCATGACGCTGAACAAGGTCTGCGGCTCGGGCCTCAAGGCCGTGCACCTGGCCGTGCAGGCGATCCGCTGCGGCGATGCCGAGGTGGTCATCGCCGGCGGCATGGAGAACATGAGCCTGGCGCCCTACGTCCTGCCCGGCGCACGCACCGGCCTGCGCATGGGTCACGCGCAGATCGTCGACAGCATGATCAGCGACGGCCTGTGGGATGCCTTCAACGACTACCACATGGGCATTACCGCGGAGAACCTGGCTGACCAGTACGGCATCGACCGCGCCCGGCAGGACGCCTTCGCCGCCCAGTCGCAGCAGCGCGCCAGCGCCGCCATCGAGGCCGGCCGCTTCGACGCCGAGATCACCCCGGTGCTGATCCCGCAGCGCAAGGGCGACCCGCTCGCCTTCGCCCGCGACGAGCAGCCGCGCGCCGGCACCACCGCCGAATCCCTCGGCGGCCTGCGTGCAGCCTTCAAGAAGGACGGCAGCGTCACCGCCGGCAACGCCTCGACCCTCAACGACGGCGCCGCCGCGGTGCTGCTGATGAGCGCCAACAAGGCCGAGGCCCTGGGCCTGCCGGTGCTGGCGAAGATCGCCGGCTACGCCAATGCTGGCGTCGACCCGGCGATCATGGGCATCGCCCCGGTCACCGCCACCCGCCGCTGCCTGGAAAAGGCCGGCTGGACGCTGGCCGAGCTGGACCTGATCGAAGCCAACGAAGCCTTCGCCGTGCAGGCGCTGTCGGTCGGCCAGGAACTGGGTTGGGACAGCGAGAAGGTCAACGTCAACGGCGGCGCCATTGCCCTGGGCCATCCCATCGGTGCCTCGGGTTGTCGCATCCTCGTCACGCTGCTGCACGAGATGCAGCGCCGCGATGCCAGGAAGGGTCTTGCCACGCTCTGCATCGGTGGCGGCCAGGGCGTGGCGCTGGCCATCGAGCGCGCCTGAACAGGACATTGAGGGGCGCCAATTGCGCCCCTCAGTGCCGACACACCCCTCCGCAGGACCTCCCCGCCGCGAACTCATCGAATCCCGGCAATTGCCCAGATCACGATCCAGGGCAATTGCCGGGCCCGTTGCCGTAGCGTCTTCGGCCAGGCAACGCCGCGCCGTCGCCGAGCGACACGGCTCCTGCCAGCCAACCGCCGCTCGGCGCCCCCGCCTTCCTCCTGCTCCAGATACGCCATGCCCCCCGCGCGCCGTGCTGCGCGTCACACCGGCGACCGATACGCTGCATGGCAGCCAGCAAGGGCAAATTGACATGCTTTACAGTCAGGGAATTTATCGATAATAATTCTCATTAGCTAATAATTCTAAAGGCTCTTGCATGCTCCGCCCTTCATCCGTCCTTGCGCGCCTGCACGCCGGCCAGGAAGTCCATGGCCTGCTCAACTCGGTTCCCTCGCCGCTGCTGTGCGAGATGATCGCCGCCGCCGGCTACGACTTCGTGATCCTCGACCTGGAGCACCTGCTGCGCTCCGGCGACGAGCTGATGCATTGCCTGCGCGCCTGCGAGGCCGCCGGCATCGCGGCCTGGCTGCGCGTGCCGGAAGTCGACCCCAAGCTGATCGGCCGGGCGCTGGACGCCGGTGTCGAGGCGATCGTGCTGCCGCGGGTGGAAAGCGCCGCAGAGGTCGAGAGGGCCTTGGCTGCAGTACGCTTCCCGCCCCTCGGTCAGCGCGGCATCAGCGGCGGGCGCTGCACCGGCTTCGGCGCGCTCGGTCTTGCCGACTATATCGGCCTGGCCAATGCCGAGCCGCGCCTGGTGCCGATGATCGAGAGCGCCGCCGGGATCTCCGCCCTGCCCGGGATCCTCGCCCTGCCCGGCATCGCCATGGTCCTCGAAGGCGCCCTCGACCTGGCGCTGGACCTGGGGGTTGGCCCCGATCCCCTGCACCCACAGGTCTGGGATGGGCTGCAGCAGGTCGCCGCCGCCTGCACCGACGCCGGGGTGCCGTTCTGTGCCAATCCGCGCACGTCCGAACAGCTCAGCCACTGGCAAGCGCGCGGCGTACGTGCCTTTCTCGCCGGCGAGGACCGCGGCCTGCTGCTCGCCGCGCTGAAGGCGCGCCGACGCGATTTCAGCGCCGCCGGAGGCTAAAGGGTTCCCCTCCGCCCCACCCAATTTCGCTCCACCACCGCCACCTCCGTTCCGGCAAGCGCCTGCGCCTTGCCGTCGGCCCGCCATTGCCCAGGAGAAACCCATGCAAAGGCCCATCGTCATCCTCAGCCACGTCGCCACCCATGCCGTCTGCCAAGGCTTTTTGCCCGCCGCCCAGCAGAGCGGACAACCGCTCTTGATCCTCACCGACCATGCCCAGGAGCACTGGCACCACCTGGCCGATGCCGGGATCGCGGTCGACGGCCTGGATATCCTCGAGTGCGACGTGTTCAACCCGCTGGCGGTGATCGAGCTGCTGCACGCCCATGGCCAGCGTCCGCGCGCGGTGTTTTCCAACAGCGACCACCTGCAGACCAGCTGCGCCCTGGTCGCCGAGGCCTTCGCCTGCCCCGGCAAGGACTGGCGGATCTGCCACGCGGCGAAGAACAAGGCGGAAATGCGCGAGCGCCTGCAGCGCCTCGGCCTGCCGGGGCCCTGGTTCCGGGTGCTGGCGCCCGGCGCGGCGCTGCCCGTCGACGCGCCCTTTCCGCTGGTAGCCAAGCCGCGCGAGGGTGTCGCCAGCCTGGACGTGCAGCTGTGCCACGACGCGGCCGAACTGGCCGACTACTGCGCGGACTTCTGGCAGCGCCAGCCGAACCGCGCACTACTGCTCGAGGCCTACCTCGAAGGTCCGCTGTTCACCCTGGAAACCCTCGGCGACGGCCAAAGCCTGCAAGCCATCGGCGGCTTCGACGTGACGCTCTCGCCGCCACCGCACTTCGTCGAGCTTGAGGCGCGCTGGAACGGCCCGCTGAGCCGCGCCGCCCGCAGCGCCGCGCTGGCCCAGGTGGCCGCCTTCGGCGTCAACTTCGGCGTCTGCCACAGCGAGTTCATCCTCACCGCCGACGGCCCGGTGCTGGTCGAGATCAACTACCGCAGCATCGGCGACGGCCGCGAGTTCCTCCTCGACCGCCTGCTGCCGCAGGGCTGGTTCGCACGCATCCTCGCCCTGCACCTCGGCGAGCCGCTGGCCGAAGCACAGCCCAGCGACGCCGCGGCGCTGGTCCACTACCTCGTCGCCCCGCACGGCGGCCAGTTGCGCCAAACCTCCGCCAGCTTCAGCGCCGAGAAAGCGGGCTACTGGACCGACTATTGCGCACTGCGCGAGGCGGGCGAGCAGATCCACCTCAGCCACTCGAACAAGGACTACCTCGGCGTGCTGCGCCTGATCGCCCCCGACGAGGCGGCGTTGCAGGCACAGTTCGCGGCCGTGCGCGGCGACCTGCGCTGGGAGCTGGCATGAACCCGAACGATTTCGAGCTCGATCACGACCGCACCGCCATCGGCCAGCGCATCCTCGACTGCTGCCTGCGCGAGGACATCCGCGGCCTGCTCGGCCGCTCACGCATCGGTCAGCTACCGGCCGAACTGGCCGCGCACTGGCCGCAACCGGCGGAGCCGCACTGGTTGTGCATCGACCACCTGGGCGGTGGCGAGCTGTGGCTGCCGGTGCGCGCCGGCGGCCCGCTGCAGGCGTGGAGTGCACTCGGCGACCGCTGGCTGCGCCGCCAAGGCGAGCACGTAGAGCTGGAGCAGGGCTATCGCCGCTGGCTGGAGCACCTGGCCCGCGGCCTGGATGGCGAGAGCCTGGCGCTGTTCGCCGACTACCTCGAGGAGGCCGACTGCGCGGTCGAGCATCGCCGGCTGTGCCGCGCAGCCTACGCCACGCATGCCGGCGGGCTGCAGCGGATTCTCGACGAGCCCGACTGGGGCCGCCGCCTGCTCGGTATCGATCGCCTGGCCAGCTACCTGGATCATCCCTTCTACCCCACCGCGCGGGCCAAGAGCGGCTTCGACACCGCGGCGCTGCAGGGCTACGCGCCGGAGTTCGCGCCGCGCTTCCAGTTGCGCTGGCTGGCGGTGCCCAGGGCGCTGCTCGAGCAGACCAGCACGCCGCCGGCATTCTGGCCGGGCTTCGCCACGGTCGGCCTGGACCCGTCATTGGAGAGCAGCCACGCGCTACTGCCAGTGCATCCGCTGACCTGGCCGGAGCTGGACGCCCATGGTCTGCCGGCCGGCTGCCTGCGCGCACCGCACGCCGCGCTGGCGGTGGAGCCGACCCTCTCGGTGCGCACGGTGATGTGCGTGGATGCCCCGCGCTGGCATATCAAGCTGCCGCTGCTGGTACGCACCCTCGGCGCGCGCAATCTGCGCCTGATCAAGCCGAGCACCATCCACGACGGCCACTGGTTCCAGACCGTGCTGGAGGCGCTCGCTGCGCGCGACGGCCAGCTTGGTGCGCGCTATCTCCACGTCGACGAGCAACACGGCGGCCACGTCGCCGGCGAGCGCCACCTGGCCTATATCCTGCGCCACTACCCGGACGACCTGGCGCAGGCGACCCTGGTGCCGGTCGCCGCCCTGGCCAGCGCACTGCCCGACGGTCGCCTGCTGGTCGCGGCGCTGGCCGAGCGCTTCCACCAAGGCGACCTGCTGGCCTGGTGGCGCGAGTACCTCGACCTGCTGCTGGCCGCGCACCTGCGCCTCTGGCTGGTCTACGGCATCGCCCTGGAAGCCAACCAGCAGAACGCCGTGCTGCTGTTCGAGGCCGGCCGGCCGCTGCGTTTGTTGATGAAGGACAACGATGCCGCGCGCCTGTGGCCGGCGCGCTTCGCCAGCGCCAGTCCCGACCTCGCGCCGCGCCTGGCCGAGCTGCGCGACGAGCGAATCTGCGTCGATGGCGCGCGGCCGCTGGCCGAGATGTTCTGCACCATCACCCTGCAACTGAACATGCTCGCCCCGCTGGAAGCCATCGCCGCCGCCGGCCTGGCCGAACGCGCAAGCCTCTATGCGCTGCTGCGTGAACGCCTGGCCACCGCCCTCGACACGCTGGAGGACGACGGCGTAGCGGTCGACGAGGCACGCCACTTCCTGCTCGACGCCCCGACACTGCCGGTGAAGTACCTGCTCAGTGCCGGCAGCCTGTTCAGCAAGGCGCACTCCGGTGCGGCGGACATCAACAAGTTCTACGGCTACAGCGCGGCGAACGTCCTGCAGGAGGCGGCCCCATGTCCCGCCGACTGACCGCCAGCGTCCTGCTCGGACACTACCTGTCGGCGTTCACCGCCCTCGGTGCGCCGCTGTTCCTGCCGCGCATCCTCGCCGACCTCGACGCCCCGGCGCCGACCTGGAGCATCGGTGTGCTCTACGTGCTGCCGACCCTGTGCACCGCGCTGGCGGCGCCCGTCTGGGGGCGCCTGGCCGACCGCCATGGTTGCCGGTTGTCGCTGCTGCGCGCGCATGCCGGGCTGGCCGCGGGCTTCCTGCTCGCCGGCTTCAGCCCGAACCTCGCGGTGTTCACCCTGGCGCTGGTGGTCCAGGGCACCTTCGGCGGTGCCATGGCGGCGTCGAACGCCTACCTGGCGACCCAACTGGCCGGCGAAGGCCTGGCGCGCGCGCTCAACCTGACCCAGTACTCGGCGCGCCTGGCGCTGCTCACCGGCCCGGTGCTGGTCGGCCTGCTGGCCAGCGCCGGCCTGGGGCTGGAGATCTACCGCTACCTGGCCTGGTTGCCGCTGGCCGCCTTCGTGCTGGTGTTGCCGCTGCCGGTCGACGCGCCGCGCACCGAGGCGCCGGCGGCGGACGGCACGCGGGGAGGCGGCGAGCTGCCGGCGGACCTGCTGCGCCTGCTCGCCGTGCAGTTCCTGTTCAGCTTCGCCATGGTGGTGACCTTCCCCTACTTCGTGCCCTACGGCGAAGACCTGGGGCTCGCCAACGATGCGCTGATCGGCCTGCTCTACAGCCTGCCGCACCTGGTCTACCTGCTCGCCCTGCCCTGGGTGCAGCGGCGCGGCGGCCCGCTGCTGGCGATGGGCCTGGCCATGCTGGCGCTGGCCAACCTGCTGCAGTTCCTGCGCCTGCCGGCCGAGCTGCTGGTCGCCCTGCGCCTGCTCAGCGGACTGGGCATGCTGCTCGGCTTCGTCGGCCTGCACCGCTGCCTCGCCGAGCGCCGCAAGCGCGCCGGTGCCGGCCGCCTGTTCGGCTGGTTCGACGCCAGCGGCAAATGGGCCGGCAGCGCCGCCGGCCTGGTCGCCGGCCTCGCCGTCCAGCTGCACGGCGCCGCCATGCCGTTCCTGATCGCCAGCCTGGCCGCGCTCGCCGCGCTGGCCGTGGCCACCCCTCTATATGCCCGCTCGCCGGAGACCGCCGCATGACTCTCGCCACCCGCACGCCCCACGAACGTACCCTCGACGGTGCCGCCCAACGCCATGCCATCGACTGCCTGCTCAACTGCTACCTGCGCGAGTACGCCCTGCCGCGCGGTGAGGCCAGCCTCGACTGCCAGGCCCATGACCTGCCCATGGGCCTGCGCCAGCTGCCCGGCCGCCGCGTGCAGCTACGCCTGGCCGACGGCAGTCGCCTGGCGCTGCTCGCCGACCGTACCAGCGCACTCGGCCGCTGCCGCTTCCTCAGCGCGCCCTGGTTCAAGGGCCACGGCCAGGGCTGGCAGGCGCTGGACGCCAATAGCCTGGCGCGCCTGCTGCTCACCCCGCTGACCGGCGCGGAACGCCACGCCGAACTGCTGCAGCAGATCGACAACAGCCTGCGCATCACGCGTACCTTCCTCGGCCACGCCACTGCCGCCAACCAGCCCCAGGTCGGTAGCTCCGGGCAGGTCGACACGCTGCTGCATTCCGAGCAAAGGCAAGTCTGGGGCCATGCCCTGCACCCGACGCCCAAGAGCCGCGATGGCGTCTCCGAGGCCGACCTCCTGGCCTGCTCGCCGGAAGTCGGCGCGCAGTTCCCGCTGCACTGGTTCCGCGTCGATCCGGCGCTGGTGCGCCACCAGGGCGACGACCCGCGCGGCCTGCTCGCCCAGGTGGCCGGCGCCGAGCACCTCTACCCGTGCCACCCATGGGAAGTCGCCCGGGTGCTGGCCGACCCGCTGGTCCAGCGCGTGCGCAAGCTCGGCCTCGTGGAATACCTCGGTCCGCAGGGGCTGGCCCTCTACCCGACCTCATCGGTGCGCACCCTCTACCATCCCGAGCTGAGCCATTTCCTGAAGTTCTCGATCCACGTGCGGCTGACCAACTGCGTGCGCAAGAACGCCTGGTACGAACTGGACAGCGCGGTGGCGCTGACCCGCCTGCTCGGCCCGCTGATGCGAGAGCTGGGCGCCAGCCAGCCGGGTTTTGCGCTGATGCCCGAGCCTGCCGCCAGCACCCTGGACCTGTCCGCCTACGGCAGCACCGAGGAAGCCCGCGAGGTCACCGAGTGCTTCGGCATCCTCTACCGGCAGAATCTCGACGCGGCCAGCCGCGTACGCTACCAGCCGCGGGTCGCCATGGCGCTGTTCACCTGGAGCCTGGACGGGCACAGCGTCTGCCAGCCCTTGGTCGCGCAGTGCGCGGCGCAACTCGGCGTGGCCCCGGCCGAGGCCGCCGTGCGCTGGCTGCGCGCCTACGCCGGGCTGCTGCTCGGCGGCTCGCTGCACTGCCTGTTCCGCCACGGCGTGGTGCTCGAACCGCACCTGCAGAACACCCTGCTCGGTTTCGACGAACAGGGCCTGCCCTGCCGCGTGTGGATCCGCGACCTGGAAGGCACCAAGCTGATCCCCGAGCACTGGCCGGCCGAGCGCCTCGCCCACCTCGACGCGCGCACCCGCGCCTCGCTGCACTACGACGCCGACAAGGCCTGGAAGCGGGTCGCCTACTGCGCGCTGGTCAACAACCTCGGCGAGGCGGTGTTCCACCTGGCCGGTGGCGACGCGGCGCTGGAGAAACGCCTGTGGCGCGAGATCGCGGCAATCCTCGAGACGCAGCGCACCCCGCTCGGTGACCCGCCTGCACTACGCGAGCTGTGCGCCGGCGCCCCGCTGCCAAGCAAGGAGAACTTCATGACCCGCCTGCTGATGAAAGCCGACCGCGAGGCCGGCTACACCGCCCTGCCCAATCCCTTGGCCGCCGCCCATGGAGACGATCGATGAGCCTGCCCGCTGCCATCCACGAGGCCATCGCCACGCTGCGCCGCCAGCGCCGCGAGCCGCTGTGCGCCTACCTCTACGACCTGCCGGCGCTGGCCCGCCACGCCCGCGCCCTGCGCGAGGCGCTGCCGGCCGGCTGCGAGCTGTTCTACGCCGCCAAGGCCAACCCCGAAGCGCCGATCCTGCGCACCCTGGCGCCCTGGGTCGACGGCTTCGAGGCGGCCTCCGGCGGCGAGCTGCGCTGGCTGCACGAATGTCACCCGGACAAGCCGCTGATCTTCGGCGGCCCCGGCAAGCTGGACAGCGAACTGGCCGCGGCGATGGATTGCGGGATCGCCGCCTTCCATGTGGAAAGCCTCGGCGAGCTGCGCCGCCTGGCGACCGTCGCCAGGGCCTGCGGCCGCCCGGCACCGGTGCTGCTGCGGCTCAACCTCAAGCTCGACGAGGCGCCCGACAGCCGCCTGGTGATGGGTGGCAAGCCGACCCCGTTCGGTCTCGACGAGGAAGCCCTGGACGAGGCGCTGGCGCTGCTTGCCGGCGAGCCCTGGCTGAAATTGGAGGGCCTGCACTTCCATATGCTCTCCCACCAGCTGGACAGCGCCGCGCACCTGCAGCTGATGCGCAGCTATTTCCGCTGCTTCCGCCAGCTCAACGCGCGCCACGGCCTGGACCTGACACTGCTCAATGTCGGCGGCGGCATGGGCATCGACTACCGCGACCACGCCCGCTCCTTCGACTGGCCGGGCTTCTGCGCGGGGCTTGCTGCGCTGATCGCCGAGGAAGGCATGGCCGGAACGCGCATCCGCTTCGAGATCGGCCGCTTCCTCACCGCCGCCTGCGGCTATTACCTGATGGAGGTGCTGGACATCAAGCGCAACCACGGCCAGTACTTCGCCGTGGCCCGTGGCGGCACCCACCACTTCCGCACCCCGGCGGCGCAGGGCCACGACCACCCCTTCGTGGTGGTGCGCGGTGCGGCGCCAGCGGAGCTGGAGCACCAGCCGGTGACCCTGGTCGGCCAGCTGTGCACACCCAAGGACGTGCTGGCCCGCCAGCAGCCGGTGGCAGCGCTCGCGGTCGGCGACCTGCTGGTGTTCACCCTGGCCGGCGCCTACGCCTGGAACATCTCGCACCAGCACTTCCTGATGCACGAGCCACCGCAGCGGCTCTACCTGGAGCCGCTGCCCGGCTAGCCCGGCGCCGACTAGCTGGCGGCGCTGACCGCCGCGCGGATGTCAGCGGCCAGCTGGCGCACACGTGCCTCGCGGGTATCCCACGAGCACATGAAGCGTGCGCCGCCGACGCCGATGAAGGTATAGAACACCCAGCCGCGGCTCTTCAGCGCCTCGAGCGCCGGCGGCGGCAGGCTGACGAAGACGCCATTGGCCTGCACCGGAAACATCAGCTCGACGCCGGGCACATCCTGGATCAGCTCGGCGAGCAGGCTTGCGCAGTGGTTGGCGTGGGCGGCGTATTTCAACCAGGCGCCGCTTTCCAGCAGCCCGACCCAGGGCGCGGAGAGAAAGCGCATCTTCGAGGCGAGCTGGCCGGACTGCTTGCAGCGGTACTCGAAGTCGGTGGCGAGCTGGCGGTTGAAGAACAGGATGGCCTCGCCGACCGCCATGCCATTCTTGGTACCACCGAAACAGAGCACGTCGACGCCGGTTTTCCAGCTCAGCTCCGCCGGCGAGATGCCCAGGTGCGCGCAGGCGTTGGCGAAGCGGGCGCCATCCATGTGCAGGTGCAGGCCGAGGTCGCGGCAGGTATCGCTGATGGCGCGCAGTTCGTCCGGCTGGTAGACGGTGCCGACCTCGGTGGCCTGGGTCAGGCTGACCACGCGCGGCTTGGGGTAATGGATGTCCTTGCGCTTCAGGGCGACCTCGCGGATCGCCGCGGGCGTCAGCTTGCCCTGCTCGGTCCGGGCGAGCAGCAGCTTGGAGCCGTTGGAAAAGAACTCCGGCGCACCGCATTCGTCGGTCTCGATGTGGGCGATGTCGCTGCAGATCACGCTGTGGTAGCTCTGGCACAGGGACGACAGCGCCAGGGAGTTGGCCGCCGTACCGTTGAAGGCAAAGAACACCTCGCAGTCGGTGGCGAACAGCTCGCGGAAGTGATCGGCCGCACGCGTAGTCCACTGGTCGTCACCGTAGGCCCGTTCATGGCCCTGGTTCGCCCGGGCCATGGCGTCCCAGGCTTCGGGACAGATGCCGGAATAGTTGTCGCTGGCAAATTGCTGATCGCTCATCGAATCCTCATTGGCAATGGCACTGCCGACGGTGGCTGGCAGCCCCCTTAGTTTGTAGAGCCCAGGTGCGCCCAGTGCAAACAGGAAATGGTCAGCAGCCAGGCGCCGGTGCCATTCCGCCTGCCACGACACTCGTGAGCCGTGGCGCAGGGCCACATCGACACCGGGCCGAAGCCTCGCCATCCTGCGCCGTGCCATCGGCACAGGCCAGGCTCCGCGCGGGCCCGCAGCCGGCAATCGTGCAACGGAACATCGATCGCGGTTGGCGGCAAAGCATCTGGTAAGCTCGCGCCAGCCAAAAATAACAACCCCAGGAGCGCCACGGCGTATGACTTCGACTGAGCTTCTATTCGCAGGTGTGGAACTCATGCTGTTCGGCATGGGTTTCGTGTTCGCCTTCCTGATCCTGCTGATCTTCAGCGTGCAGCTGATGTCGGCGATCGTCACCCGCTTCGCGCCGCTACCGCAGCCAGCGGCTGGCACGACCAGCACCGAATCGGTGGACGCCGACACCCTCGCAGCCATCTCGCTCGCCATCCAGCGCCACCGCGCGCGCCGTTCGTGAAAGGAATCGCTCCCATGACGCCAGCCAACAAGCCCCTGGGCCTCACCGACGTGGTGCTGCGTGACGCGCACCAGTCCATCCTCGCCACCCGCCTGCGCCTCGATGACATGCTGCCGATCGCGCCCAAGCTCGATCAGGTCGGCTTCTGGTCCGTCGAATCCTGGGGCGGCGCGACCTTCGACGCCTGCATCCGCTACCTGGGCGAAGACCCCTGGGAGCGCATCCGCGCACTGAAGAAGGCCATGCCCAACACCCGCCAGCAGATGCTGCTGCGCGGCCAGAACCTGCTGGGCTACCGGCACTACGCCGACGATGTGGTGGAGAAGTTCGTCGAGCGCGCCGCCATCAACGGCGTCGACGTGTTCCGCGTGTTCGACGCGATGAATGACCCGCGCAACCTGGAGACCGCGCTGAAAGCGGTGAAGGCCGTCGGCAAGCACGCCCAGGGCACGATTTCCTACACCACCAGCCCGGTGCATACGCTGCAGATGTGGGTCGACCTGGCCAAGCAAATCGAGGACATGGGCGCCGACTCGGTGGCGATCAAGGACATGGCCGGCATCCTCAACCCGTACACCGCCTTCGAGCTGGTGTCGCGGCTGAAGGCCAGCCTGGCGATCCCGATCCACATGCAGTGCCATGCCACCGCGGGCCTGTCCACCGCGGCGATCCTCAAGGCGGTGGAAGCCGGCATCGACAACGTCGACACGGCGATTTCCTCGCTGTCGATGACCTACGGCCACTCGCCGAGCGAGTCGGTGGTCGCCATCTTCCAGGGCACCGAGCGCGACACCGGGCTCGACCTCGAGCTGCTCGAGGAGATCGCCGCCTACTTCCGTGAGGTGCGCAAGAAGTACGCGAAGTTCGAGGGCAACCTCAAGGGCGTCGACTCGCGCATCCTGGTCGCCCAGGTGCCCGGCGGCATGCTCACCAACATGGAAAGCCAGCTCAAGGAACAGGGCGCGCAGGACCGCTTCGACGAGGTGCTCGCGGAAATCCCGCGGGTGCGCGAAGACCTCGGCTTCATCCCGCTGGTGACACCGACCTCGCAGATCGTCGGCACCCAGGCGGTGATCAACGTGCTCACCGGCGAGCGCTACAAGTCCATCACCAAGGAAACCGCCGGCGTGCTCAAGGGCGAGTACGGCGCGGCCCCCGCTCCGTTCAACGCCGAGCTGCAGGCCCGGGTGCTCGATGGCAAGGCCGCGATCACCTGCCGCCCGGCCGACCTGCTCGAGCCGGAGATGGACAAGCTCACCGCCGAGCTGCGCGCGCTGGCGAAGGAGAAAGGCTTCAGCCTGGCCGCCGACGAGATCGACGACGTGCTCACCTATGCGCTGTTCCCGCAGATCGGCCTGAAGTTCCTGGAGAACCGCGGCAACCCCGCGGCCTTCGAGCCCGTGCCGACCGGCAACGAGGCGCCCATGCGCGAGGCCGGCAAGCCGGAGGTGTACACCGTCGAGGTGAACGGCAAGTCCTTCGTGGTGCAGGTCAACGACGGCGGCGACATCGAGGGCATCAAGCCTGTCGGCGCTCAGGCTTCGGCGGCCGCTTCGAACGCCGCGCCCTGCAGCGGCGAGCCGCAGGCCGCGCCGCTGGCCGGCAACATCTTCAAGGTGCTCGCCCAGCCGGGCCAGCAGGTGCAGGAAGGCGACCTGGTGCTGATCCTCGAGGCGATGAAGATGGAAACCGAGATCCGCGCATTCAAGGCCGGCACCATTGCCAGCGTCAACGTCAAGGTCGGCGACGCGGTGGCGGTAGGCGACACCCTGCTGACCATCGGCTAAGGAGCGGACATGGAAACGTTGAGCAAACTCTGGTTCAGCACCGGGCTGTACCACGCGGCGCCCGGGCAGATCTTCATGATGCTGGTGTGCTTCGGGCTGATCTACCTGGCGATCCGCAAGGGCTTCGAGCCACTGTTGCTGATTCCCATCGGCTTCGGCGGCCTGCTGGCCAACATTCCGGTGGCCAACATGGCCGAAGGCGCCGGCATCCTGCACCTGATCTACGAGGTGGGCCTGCCCACCGGGGTGTTCCCGCTGCTGATCTTCATGGGCGTCGGGGCGATGACCGATTTCGGGCCGATGCTCGCCAACCCCAAGACCCTGCTGCTCGGCGCCGCGGCGCAGTTCGGCATCTTCGGCACGCTGCTCGGCGCCCTGGCGCTGAGCTCGCTCGGCCTGGACGGCCTGCAGTTCACCCTCAAGGAAGCCGCCTCGATCGCCATCATCGGCGGCGCCGACGGGCCGACCTCGATCTTCGTCACCGCCAAGCTGGCGCCGGACCTGCTCGGGCCGATCGCCGTGGCCGCCTACTCCTACATGGCGCTGGTGCCGCTGATCCAGCCACCGATCATGCGCGCGCTGACCAGCAAGCAGGAACGCGCCATCGTCATGACCCAGCTGCGCCATGTCAGCCAGAGCGAGAAGATCGTCTTCCCGCTGATGCTGCTGGTGCTGATCGGCCTGCTGCTGCCCGATGCCGCGCCGCTGGTGGGGATGTTCGCCTTCGGCAACCTGCTGCGTGAGTGCGGGGTGGTGGATCGCCTGGCCGATACCGCGCGCAATGCGCTGATCAACATCGTCACCATCGCCCTGGGCCTGGCGGTTGGCGCCAAGCTCTCGGCCGACGCCTTCCTGCAGATGAAGACCCTCGGGATCATGCTGCTGGGCATGGTCGCCTTCGCCGGCGGCACCGCGGCCGGGGTGATCATGGCCAAGCTGATGAACCGCTTCAGCAAGACGCCGATCAACCCGCTGATCGGCGCCGCCGGTGTCTCCGCGGTGCCGATGGCCGCGCGGGTCGCCAACAAGGTGGGCCTGGAAGCCAACCCGCAGAACTTCCTGCTGATGCATGCCATGGGGCCGAACGTGGCCGGGGTGATCGGCTCAGCGGTGGCCGCGGGTATCCTGCTCAACATGGCCGGCTGAGGCAAGCGGCCGCCCCCTGCCGAGCCCGCGGCATCGCTGCCGGGCTCGGCACCTTCCCGCCCCCCTTTGCCCAGGCGGCGCAACTCATAGCGCCATCCACGCGTCTGCGCGTCATAATGGCGCCCCATCCGGTGGTACCGATCAGGACGGCGCAGCTGCGTCGTACCGCGGCACGTTGATATCGCCCTGTACCGCCGAACACACGTGGCCGACGCGCATAGGATGTACCAGTGAATCTCCCCTCGAAGCCAGCAACCACAGTGTCCCGCCGCTTTTCCGTCGCGCCGATGATGGATTGGACGGACCGCCATTGCCGGTACTTCCTGCGCCAGCTGTCGCGCCACACGCTGCTGTACACCGAGATGGTCACCACCGGCGCGCTGCTGCATGGCGAGGCGGCGCGCTTCCTGCGCCACGACGAATGCGAGCATCCGCTGGCGCTGCAGCTCGGCGGCAGCGTGCCGGCGGAGCTGGCGGCCTGTGCCCGGCTGGGCGAGGCGGCCGGCTATGACGAGATCAACCTCAACGTCGGCTGCCCCAGCGACCGGGTGCAGAACAACATGATCGGCGCCTGCCTGATGGGCCATCCGCAGCTGGTCGCCGAGTGCGTCAAGGCGATGCGCGACGCGGTCGGCGTCGAGGTCACGGTCAAGCACCGCATCGGCATCAACGGCCGCGACAGCTATGCCGAGCTGTGCGACTTCGTCGGCCAGGTGCGCGAGGCCGGTTGCCGCAGTTTCACCGTGCATGCGCGCATCGCCATCCTCGAGGGGCTGTCGCCCAAGCAGAACCGCGAGGTGCCGCCACTGCGCTACGACATCGCGGCGCAGCTGAAGCGGGACTTCCCGGACCTGGAGATCATCCTCAACGGCGGCATCAAGACGCTCGACGAATGCCGCGAGCACCTGCGCACCTTCGATGGCGTCATGCTCGGCCGCGAGGCCTACCACAACCCCTACCTGCTGGCGCAGGTCGACCAGCAGTTGTTCGCCAGCGACGCCACGCCGATCAGCCGTGCGCAGGCGCTGCGCAACATGCGGCCCTACATCGAGCGGCACATCGCCGAAGGTGGCGCCATGCACCATGTCACCCGCCACGTGCTCGGCCTGGGCCAGGGCTTTCCCGGGGCGCGGCGCTTCCGCCAGCTGCTGTCGGTGGACATCCACAAGGCCGCCCAGCCGCTGGCACTGCTCGACCAGGCCATCGGGCTGCTCGAAGGGCATTGAGCCTGCGCGGGGAACGCCGCGCCCGCGGCGGGCTCAAATGCCCGCCGCATGAGCCCAGCCCGTTGCTGACGGACGAATCGCTCAGGTAAGGTCATTGCCAATCACAGGACGGAGCTCCCATTGATGACTTCCAAGCTGGAACAACTGAAGCAGTTCACCACGGTCGTGGCCGACACCGGCGATATCGATGCAATCGCACGGCTGCAGCCGGTCGATGCGACGACCAACCCTTCCCTGCTGCTCAAGGCCGCGGCCCTGCCGCGCTATGCGGAGCATCTCGCCGCCGCCAGGGCCCAGGCCCAGGGCGATGTCGGCCTGGCCTGCGACCTGTTCGCCGTCGCGGTCGGCCAGGAAATCCTCAAGCTGATCCCCGGGCGCATCTCCACCGAGGTCGACGCGCGCCTGTCGTTCGACACCCAGGCGATGATCCAGCGCGCCGAGCGCCTGATCGGCCTCTACGAGCAGGCCGGCATCGGCCGTGAGCGGGTGCTGATCAAGATCGCCTCGACCTGGGAAGGCATCCGCGCCGCCGAGCAGCTGGAGAAGGCCGGCATCCAGACCAACCTGACCCTGCTGTTCTCCTTCACCCAGGCGGTGGCCTGCGCCGAGGCCGGCGTATTCCTCATCTCGCCCTTCGTCGGGCGCATCTACGACTGGTACAAGAAGCATGAGGGCCGCGACTACCAGGGCGCGGAAGACCCGGGCGTCCGCTCGGTCACGCGCATCTACGACTACTACAAGGCACACGGCTACCAGACGGTGGTGATGGGCGCGAGCTTCCGCAACGTCGGCCAGATCGAAGCACTGGCCGGCTGCGATCGCCTGACCATCAGCCCGGAGCTGCTCGGCCAGCTGGCCGAGGGCGAAGGTGTGCTGGAGCGCCGTCTCGCGCCCGGTGCCTCGGGCGAGCCGCGCATCACGCTGGATGAAAACGCCTTCCGCTGGGGGTTGAACGAGGACGCCATGGCGACCGAGAAACTCGCCGAAGGCATCCGCCAGTTCGCGCGGGATCAGGAGAAGCTGGAAGCGCTGCTGGGCGCCTGATCAGGAGCGTTCCAGCGCGGTGACGAGGTCACGGAAGGCCTCGCGGTTGGATTCGTTGAGGCTCATCAGGATGCGGTGAGCCTCGAGGACCTTGGCCTTGACCACCTCTTCGGACTGGTCCTGGCTCGGCAGGTCGGACAGGCAATCCGGACAGGGCAGCGGCCGGTCGACGATGTTGAATACCTGGTCGAAGCCCATCGAATGCAGCAGCCGGGTGATGTCCGGGTGCGTGGTCACCAGCGTCGGCAGCATGCCGACCTTCTGCCGCGAGAGGATCGACAGCTTGGCCAGCAGGCCGAGGGTGGTGCTGTCGATGCTGCGGCTTTCCGTCAGATCGATGACGATGGACGAGAAGTTCAGCGACGAGAAGATCTTCTCGATCGTGGCATCCAGCGCCGAGCAGAGCGTCAGGCGGATTTCGCCGACGAACTTGAGCACGAAGGTGCCGTCCATCTCGGCGAACTGGATCTTTCCAGTACTCATGAAAGGTTCCTGCTCAACACCAGCAAGGCAATGTCATCAGGCATGTCGGCTACTTCGGCGAGACCGAACAGGCTGCTCAATCCACCCAGCGTTCCACCGGCGCTCTTGATCAGCTCCGGTAGCGCGGCTTCCTTGTCTTTGAGTGTGTCGCCCGGCAAAAGGTCCAGAATGCCATCGGAGAGCAGCGTCAGGCTGAAGGCCTTGGGCAGCTCCAGCTGGAAGTCCTGGTAGGTCGCCTCGTTGAACAGCCCGACCGGCAGCCCGCGGCCTTCCAGGTAGCGCGCCTGCCCGTCGGCGTAGAGCACCGGCAGCGGCAGGTGGCCGCCGATGGCGTAGTGCAGGATGTCGCGCTCGATGTCGATCACCCCGCCCAGCATCGTCACGTGCTTGCCCAGCTTGCAGTTGATCAGCCCGCGGTTGATGTGATCGAGCACCTCGGAGGGCTTGAACTCGCGCAGGGTGCCGCTGCGACGGGACTCGTAGAGCAGCCGCGTGGTCATGAACTTGAGCAGCACGGTGACGAACGCGGAGGATGCGCCGTGGCCGGACACGTCGGCCAGGTAGAAGCCGATGCGCCGGTCGTCCACGCGGAAGTAGTCGACGAAGTCACCGGACAGGTACAGCGACGGGATGATCTGGTGCGCGAAGTCGAAGCCGTCGGCGCTCCAGGGCGTCACCGGTAGCATGTTCATCTGCACCTGGCGGCCGGCGTCCTGGTCTTCCTGCAACAGGTGCAGGCTGGCCTGCAGGTCGCGGTTGGCGGCCTCGAGCTGCTCGCGGTAGCGGCGGTTCTCCAGGCGCAGGCGCGAGCGATCCAGCGCACGGCGCACCGAATGCTCGAGCATGGCGAGGTCTTCGAGGGGCTTGATCAGGTAGTCGGCGGCGCCCAGGCGCAACGCTTCGACCGCATCGCTCATCACCCCGGCGCCGGAGACGACGATCACCGGCAGGTCCAGCTGGCGCTCGCTGATCTGGCGGATCAGCTCCAGGCCGTCCATCTGCGGCATGCGCAGGTCGCAGATGACCAGATCGGGCTGGCCGGACTCGAAAAGCGCCATCCCTTCGGGGCCGTTGGCGGCCTGCAGAACCCGGAAACCGCTGTCTTCGAGGTAGGCCGCGAGGCTAGCTCGCACCACATCGTCGTCGTCAATGATCAGCAGCGTCGCGCTTGGTTTCTGCATGGTCCTGCCAGGCGACAATTCGCCAGGATGATGGTCTGAGCCTGAGTCCGTACCGAGGAAGGGGCACGGCTGCTTTCAAGGCGCAGACGGTACTCCCATACGAATGGGGTTTCAAGCCGCACGGGCGCCGTGCCGGCCAGCCTTTGCGGCTTCGATTACCGATGGCTATAAGAACCCTTGGGTCCATGAACAGAGGACGAACAACAATGAGTCAGAACGACCGCCAGTACAGCGAAAAGCGCGACTTCATCCGCATGCACATCGACGCCACGGCCTACCTTCGGATTGGCGAGCGCGAGCTGAGCGCCACCTGCGTGGACCTGTCCAGCACCGGCATGCAGTTACTGCTCGACGAAGCGCTGCAGCCGGGCGAACGGGTGCGGGTGCTGATCCCCTCCCGTCACAGCGAGCTCAAAGGGCTGGACGCCGAGGCCGAGGTCGTGCGGGTCGCCGAGCACGGCAACGGCCACTACGACGTCGGCCTGGCCATCATCTCGATGAGCTGACCCGCCAGGACTAGAAATCGTCCTCGACCTGGCCGTCCAGCGTGCGGAATTCGCGGTTCTGCAGGTAGGCGTTGCGGACGAAGACGTACTTGTCCCCGGTGATCATCCTCTCCGCCGAGAGCAGCCCGGCGCGGGTGTCGACCAGTTCCACGCCGCGCGTCAGGTTGCGGGTCGGCACGTGGTCCATGTACGGATAGGGCTGCAGGAACGCATCGGGCACCCGGCCGGCGGCGTCGCGGATCGTGCTGGGTCCAAGCAACGGCAGCACCACGTAGGGACCGTTGCCCAGCCCCCAGGCGCCGAGCGTCTGGCCGAAGTCCTCGTCGTTCTTCTGCAGGCCCATGTGCGTGGCGACATCGAAGAAGCCGAGCAAGCCGAAGGTGGTGTTGAACAGGATGCGGCTGGCGTCGATGCCGGCATCGCGCGGCTTGCCCTGCAGCAGGTCGTTGGTCATTACCACGACATCGCCGAGGTTGCCGAAGAAGTTGCTCACCCGGTCCTCGACGAAATCCGGGGTGACCTTCTGGTAGCCCTTGGCGAGCGGCTTGAGGGTATAGGTGTCGAGCGTGTCGTTGAAACGGAAGATGGCGCGGTTCACGCCCTCCCACGGGTCTTCCTCGGCTGCCTGCAGCGGCAAGGCGGACAGCGCGGCCACCGCGGCCAGCACGCCTGACTTGATGAGCCCGAATCGACCTGCACCGATCGTAGGCATCGCAACTCTCCTGTGTTGTTGACTGGGCTGGCATCCGCCGCCCACGCGGCGCGAAGTATAAGGCCAATCGCCCGCTTCGCGTGGAGGCGGCAAAGGACCAGACAAGCGGGCAGCGGCTGGTTTAATCTTCCGGCATCCGGCCTGGTCTTAACCAGGTCGCTCCGTAACCGAAGAGGGAAGCAACATGCCGGAACGTGAATTGCAGTCGCAGCTGCTCGAGCTGCGCAACCAACTGGCTCAGGACACCCCGCTCACCGACGACGAGCGCGCGTCCCTGCAGGCCCTTGCCCAGGACATCGAAGCCCGCCTCGCCGCGCGTGGCGAAACCGAATACAGCGACTCGCTGGTCGACGGCGTCAACCTCGCGGTCGAGCGCTTCGAGGTGAGTCACCCGAACATGGCCATGACCCTGCGCAACATCATGCAGAGCCTGGCGAACATGGGCATCTGAGCCCGCGCCGAGCAGGCCTGCCGGCAAGCGGCGGCCTGCTTCCCGCCATCACTGCCTGACCAGGCGCCGATTGTCGATCGCCAGCGACTCGGTGCTACGGTAGGGATTGATATCCAGCCCGCCCCGGCGCACATAGCGCGCATAGACCGTCAGCCGCTCCGGCTGCAGCAGCCGCTGCAGATCGAGGAAGATGCGCTCCACGCACTGCTCGTGAAAATCGGCATGCTGGCGAAAGCTCACCAAGTAGGCGAGCAGCCCCTCGGCGGCCAGCGCCGGCCCGCGATAGTCAACCACCACGCTTCCCCAGTCCGGCTGGCCGGTGACCGGACAATTGGACTTGAGCAGCTGGCTGTGCAGCACCTCATCCACCACCTGCGTCCGATCACAGCCGAGCAGCTCGGGCCGCGGCTCGTCGTAGTGCTCGATGGCGATGTCCAGGTCGTCGATGCAGCGCCCCGGCAGCCTGCCGATGCCCTCGGCCGACACCTCGTCCAGGCCGCGCAGGCGCACCTGCACTGGCTTGCCGGCAGCGCCGGAGAGATCGCGCGCCAGGGTTTCGGCCAAGGCCTCGCGGCTTTCGAAGCGGCTCTGGTTCAGCGAGTTCAGGTAGAGCTTGAACGACTTGGACTCGATGATGTTCGGCGAATCGGCCGGGATCGCGAACTCGCCGATCGCCACCACCGGCTTGCCCGACGGCAGCAGCCAGGACAGCTCGTAGCAGTTCCAGATATCCACCCCGACATAGGGCAGCGTCTCGGCACTCAGGCCGAGCTCGGCCCACTTCGGCGCGCGCGCGATGGGAAACAGCAGCTCGGGGCTGTAGGTGGCAACGTAGGCGCTGGACTTGCCCAGCGGCGAAAGCTCGGCGGGATGCTGCATCGCGATGACCTGCAAGAAAAAACGCCGCGCAGTGTAAAGCCTCGCGGCGTTTTTTTCAGGTCCGTCAGGCGGGCCGGCAGTGCTTCGGCTACTGGCGCATGCCCCTGCCGCTCTGCAGCAGGCGGACGCAGACCAGGTACAGCACCGCCGCCGCAGCCAGCATGAAGCTGATAGCCACGCCGATGCGGATGTCCGACACCCCGAGGATGCCGTAGCGGAACGCATTGACCATGTGCAGGATCGGGTTGGCCAGCGACAGCCCCTGCCAGAACGGCGGCAGCAGGTTGATCGAGTAGAACACCCCGCCCAGGTAGGTCAGCGGCGTCAGCACGAAGGTCGGCACGATCGAGATGTCGTCGAAATTGCGCGCGAACACCGCGTTGATCAGCCCGCCGAGGGCGAAGATCGTCGCGGTCAGGCTGATGACCAGCACCGTGATGCCCAGGTGATGCACCTGCAGGTCGGTGAAGAACATCGACAGCAGCGTGACGATCACCGCCACTGCCAGGCCGCGGGTGATGCCGCCCAGGGCGAAGCCGGCGACGATCACATGCGGCGACACCGGAGAAACCAGCAGTTCCTCGATGGAGCGCTGGAACTTGGCGCTGAAGAAGCTCGACACCACATTGCTGTAGGAGTTGGTGATCACCGACATCATGATCAGCCCCGGGACGATGTAGTCCATGTAGCTGAAGCCGCCCATCTCGCCGATGCGGCTGCCGATCAGGCTGCCGAAAATGACGAAGTACAGCACCATGGTGATCGCCGGGGGCAGCAGGGTCTGCGGCCAGATGCGCGTGTAGCGGCGCACTTCGCGGCGCACGATGGTCTGCAGCGCCACCCAGTTGGCGCGGATCTCGACACTCATGGCGCCACCTTCTGCAGGTTGTTCTCCACCAGCGAGACGAACAGTTCCTCGAGGCGGTTGGTCTTGTTGCGCAGGCTCAGGACCTCGATGCCCTGGGAAGCCAGCAGGCGGAACAGCTCGTTGACGCCCTGGCTCTTCTCTACCTGCACCTCCAGGGTATGGTCGTCCACCAGCCGCGCCGGGTAGCCGTCGAGCTGCGGCGCCACCAGCTGCGATTCCTTGAGGTCGAGCAGGAAGGTCTCCACGTGCAGCTGCTTGAGCAGCTCGCGCATGCTGGTGTTCTTGACGATCTGGCCGTGGTCGATGATGCCGATGTTGCGGCACAGCTGCTCGGCCTCCTCCAGATAGTGCGTGGTCAGGATGATGGTGATCCCTTCGCGGTTGAGCTCGGTGAGGAACGACCACATCGAGCGGCGCAGCTCGATGTCCACCCCCGCCGTCGGCTCGTCGAGGATCAGCAGCCGCGGCTGGTGGATCAGCGCGCGGGCGATCATCAGCCGGCGCTTCATGCCGCCCGAGAGCATCCGCGAGGACACATCGCGCTTGTCCCACAGCCCCAGCTGGTTGAGGTAGCGCTCGGCGCGCTCCTTGGCGACCTTCGCCGGGATGCCGTAGTAGCCGGCCTGGGTGACGAGGATGTCGAAGGCCTTCTCGAACTGGTTGAAGTTGAACTCCTGCGGCACCACGCCCAGGCAACGCTTGAGCCCGGCCGGGTCGCGATCCAGGTCATGGCCGAACACGTTGACCGTGCCGCTGGTCTTGTTCACCAGGGTGGAGAGGATGCCGATGGTGGTCGACTTGCCGGCGCCGTTGGGGCCAAGCAAGGCGAAGAAGTCGCCTTCGGCGACGTCCAGGTCGATGCCCTTGAGCGCCTGGAAGCCGTTGCCGTAGGTCTTGGTCAACTGCCGGATGGACAGAGCAGTACTCATAGGTAGATGCACACAACGCAAGGGGATGGGCTTGGGAATCCGTCGATCGTCGACACCGGGCCGCTCCGGATGGATGTTCTGATGAGAGGGGCAGCACGGGAACGCCCGACCGCTCGAAGCAAAAACGAACGACGGCGCCGCGATCAGCATTCGGCGACGGCCCTGCCTGCACGCTGCAGCCAGCACCCTGACGCCGACCCAGCCTATATGGGGATGCTGCATCCGGTTTGCAACCGCAGATTTCCGCGCCCCCTCCATCGCTGCGTCACGCCGTCGCAACAGCGCCGGCGAATACCACGTCCCGGGCCTTCAGAGACATGAGCGCCTATGCTGGACGGATACTTCACCGGGAGAGATTCGCTCATGACGCTGGTCTGGACGCTCGTTCTGCTGCTTGGCATCGCCCTTATCGCCCACCTGCGGCTGGGCCTGGTTCCATCCTTGGCGCTGGTCGCCGTCTACCTGCTGGCGATGGGCGCAGCCGAGGATGTCGCCGGCTGGGTGGTCGCGCTGCTCTGGCTGGCGCTGATCGTCGTCGCCGTGCCGCTGTTGGTCGCGGATCTGCGCCGCAAGTATCTCAGCGCGCCCTTGTTCGACTGGTTCCGCAAGGTGCTGCCGCCGATCTCGGCCACCGAGCGCGATGCCATCGAGGCGGGCACCGTCTGGTGGGATGGCGAGCTGTTCAGCGGCCGTCCGGACTGGGACACGCTGCTGGGCTACCCACGGGCCCGGCTGACCGACGAGGAGCAGGCGTTTCTCGACGGGCCAACCGAAACCCTCTGCGCCATGGTCAGCGAATGGGACATCGCACAACGGATGGACCTGCCGCCGGCCGCCTGGGACTACATCAAGGAACAAGGCTTCTTCGCCCTGATCATCCCCAGGGAATACGGCGGCAAGGGCTTCTCGGCCTATGCCCATTCGCAGATCGTGATGAAGCTGGCGACCCGCAGCGGCGACCTGGCCAGCACGGTGATGGTCCCCAACTCGCTCGGCCCGGCCGAGCTGCTGCTGCACTACGGCACCGAAGACCAGCGCAACCACTACCTGCCGCGCCTGGCCGAGGGCAGCGAGATCCCCTGCTTCGCCCTCACCGGCCCGCATGCCGGCTCCGACGCGGGCGCCATGACCGACACCGGCGTCGTCTGCCGCGGCGAATGGAACGGCGAACAGATGCTCGGCCTGCGACTCAACTGGGAAAAGCGCTACATCACCCTCGGCCCGGTCGCCACCCTGCTCGGCGTCGCCTTCAAGACCTACGACCCCGACCACCTGCTGGGCGACGAAACCGAACTGGGCATCAGCCTGGCGCTGATCCCCACCAGCACGCGCGGCGTCGAGATCGGCCGGCGCCACCTGCCGCTCGGCGCGGCCTTCATGAACGGACCGAACTGGGGCAAGGACGTCTTCGTGCCGCTGGACGCAGTCATCGGCGGCCGCGAGATGATCGGCAAGGGCTGGATGATGCTGATGAACTGCCTGTCGGTGGGCCGCTCGATCTCGCTGCCGGCCACCGGCACCAGTGCGGCCAAGCTGTGCAGCTACGTCAGCGGCCGCTACGCCGCGATCCGCGAACAGTTCAACGTGCCGCTGGCGGCCTTCGAGGGCATCCAGGAGCCGCTGGCGCGCATCGGCGGCAACGCCTGGCTGATGGACGCCGCGCGCATCCTCACCGCCAACGCAGTGGACCTCGGCCAGAAGCCCTCGGTGCTCTCGGCGATCCTCAAGTACCACCTCACCGAGCGCGGCCGCGAATGTATCCGCGACGCCATGGACATCCACGGTGGCAAGGGCATCATCCTCGGCCCGAACAACTACCTCGGCCGACTGTGGCAGTCGGCGCCCATCTCGATCACCGTCGAGGGCGCCAACATCCTCTCGCGCAACCTGATGATCTTCGGCCAGGGCGCCATTCGCTGCCATCCCTTCGTGCTCAGGGAGATGGCCCTGGCCGAGGAGCCGGACCGCGACGAAGCGCTGCGCCGCTTCGACGAGCTGCTCATGCAGCACGTCGGCTTCGCCGTCAGCAACGCCGCCAGCACCCTGGTGCTCGGCCTGACCTTCGGCCGCCTCGGCAAGGCGCCGGGCAACGCCGTCAGCCGCCGCTATTTCCTCGCGCTCAATCGCCTGGCGGCCGCCTTCGCCATGCTGGCGGACCTTTCGATGATGCTGCTCGGCGGCGAACTCAAGCGCCGCGAACGCTTGTCGGCCCGGCTCGGCGACGTGCTGAGCCAGCTCTACCTCGCCTCCGCCGCGCTCAAGCGCTACCACGACCTCGGCGAGCCCGAGGAGCAGGAAGCGCTGCTGCGCTGGGGCCTGGAGGACTGCCTGCACAAGGCCGAGCAGGCGCTCGCCGCGATCCTCGACAACTTCCCCAACCGGATCCTCGGCGGCCTGTTGCGCGTGGTGGTGTTCCCCTTCGGCGCACGCCATATCGGCCCATCCGATGCGCTGGATGCCGAGGTCGCCGCCATCCTCGGCCGGGTCGAAGGCGACCCGGCGCTCGAGCAGCTACTCGACGGCCTGTATCGTCCCGCGGCTACCGAGCAACCTCTCGGCGCCCTGCGTCATGCCTTCGAGCGGATCGCCGCCAGCCGTGAAGCGGACCGCAAGCTGCACCAGGCGCTGAAAAGCGGGGAACTGACGCCCGAGCCTGGCCAGTGCCCGATCACCGCCGCCAGCACAGCAGGCATCCTGAGCGACGCCGAAGCCGCCGAGCTGCGCGATGCCGAACAGGCCAGGCGGCGGGTGATCGACGTCGACGACTTCGCCAAGGACGAGCTGGTGCTGCTGCCCGGCCACGTGCGCTGAGCGCCACCGGGCGGCCGGCGACCCTGGCTGCCCGCCCTTCGCGGCGAACCCTCCCCGCCCTGGCGAGTCAATCAACTGAACACAGTGCTCCGGCGCGCCCTATAATCGCGCGCCCAGAATCAACGAGGTGCCCCATGGCCAATTCCTACCTAGACCACAACCTGGCGCTGCTGGCGCACCTGCGCGGCATCCTCATCGCCATGGGCGAATCCGGCCAGGTATCGGACGAAAGCCACCAGCTATTCATCGAGCGCTTCGACGAACTGGTCATGAACCTGCGGGGCATCCCCGAGGAGCGCCACCTCGGCCAGGACCTGATCTGCCAGGTCTTCCACCGCTACCCGCAGGTCGCCCATCTCGTCCCACGCGACCTGCTGTGGTTCTTCGGCGGCGACTGCCTGCACTTCATGCCCGACGAGGAAATCGCCGTCTTCCAGCAACTCGAAGAACGTCGCTATGACGCCGAACAAAGCGGCGAACCGTTCGACTGGAACCAGGAAAAACAGCTGCTGAGCATGCCGGACGAAAGCCCGCGGCATTGATCATGGGCAGGGCGCGCCGTGTGCATCCGGTACAGGGGCTGCCCTCTTGCCACGGCTGGCGGTGGAAAACGCTGCGCGGTTTTCCACCCTACGCCCATTTGGCAAACGCTTAGACCGCAACCAGTACGCACCGCTCCGCTGCAAGCTGACAATGGCACCGGTAAATGGGAAGACCCAGCAACTCAGCGCAAGATTGTGACTGTGACGCCAACATCAAATAGGCCTCCCGACGAACAATCTATAAACTCTGTACCCAAACCAACATGGATTGGGCTAATGAACAACGTCGATGTGCGCTGGCAGCAACGCCTGGACAACTTCCAAAAAGCACTCAAGCAACTTGATGAAGCAATGTCGCTCATGCAGCAGCGCGACTTATCGAAACTCGAGAAGCAAGGCGTTATCCAAGGCTTCGAATATTGCTATGAGCTAGGCTGGAACACCCTGAAGGATTTCCTGGTCTGGCAAGGTATCGATGGCATCGTTGGCTCACGTGACGCCATTCGCGAAGGCTTCAGCAAAGGACTGATCAGCGATGGCCACGGCTGGATGCAGATGCTCACCGATCGCAACCGGACCTCGCACACCTACAACGAGGAGACAGCCGAAGCGATCCTCGCCAATATCCGATTGCAGCATCATCCACTGCTCAAAGCTTTGGAGAAGACGCTGGCACAGCGGGTCGAGCCAACCAAATGAGCATCGACAATACTGGCCTGAAGGAAGCGGATCTCCAGGCGATCCGGGATACCCTCCAAAGATTTCCCGGCATCTGCGAAGCGATATTGTACGGCTCTCGAGCGAAGGGCGATTTCCGGCCCGGTTCTGATATCGACCTGACACTCAAGGGCGACCATCTTTCCCACCAAGACCTACTCGATATCGAGCTGGAGCTGGATGACCTGCTGCTGCCCTACAAGATCGACCTATCGCTGCATCAGCACATCGACAACCCGCAATTGCTCGACCACATTGCCCGGGTTGGAAAGTCGCTTTACCGCAAGGATCGGTGATCCCGTTGCCCTGGCCATCTGGTGGGCCGTGTTCCAACAGAGCAAAGTCCTGTTGCTCTTTTCGGTAAAGAGCCGCCCAACCACAGTCTCCAACCGCCCCGCAATCCTCACTCCCCCGGCTCAGCCCTGCGCTGCTGGTAGATCCAGTCGACGATCTCCCCTTCCGGCTTGTAGCCACTCACTCCCTCGCGCAGCAACTGGCGCACCTGCGGGTAATCATCCTCATCGACCGCCGCGACCAGGCGGTTCAGCAAAGCCTTCAACTGATCCCACGGCAGGTATTCCTCGCTTGCCGTCATGATCATCGGGTGCTCGGTAGGGCTGACGTTGTCGCCGATCAGCAGCTCCTCGTAGAGCTTCTCGCCGGGCCGCAGGCCAGTGAATTCGATGGCGATATCGCCGTGCGGGCACTTCTCCGAACGAATGCTCAGGCCGGACAGGTGAACAAGCTTCTCGGCCAGTTCGGCAATGCGCACCGGCTGGCCCATGTCCAGCACGAACACATCGCCACCCTGCCCCATGGAGCCCGCCTGGATCACCAGCTGCGCGGCCTCGGGAATGGTCATGAAATAGCGGGTGATCTTCGGGTGGGTCACCGTCACCGGTCCACCGGCGCGGATCTGCTGGTAGAAGCGCGGAATCACCGAGCCCGACGAGCCCAGCACATTGCCGAAGCGCACCATGGTAAAGCGCGTCTTGTTGACGTGATGCACGCCGTCGCGGCTGCCGAACAACACCGGCGCCAGCTCCCGGCTCAACGCCTGCAACACCAGCTCAGCCATCCGCTTGGTGCTACCCATCACATTCGTGGGGCGCACCGCCTTGTCGGTGGAGATCAGCACGAAGTTCGCCACCCCCGCCTGCACCGCGGCCTGGGCCGTATTCAAGGTGCCGATCACATTGTTCAGCACGCCCTCGGCCACGTTGTGCTCGACCATCGGCACATGCTTGTAGGCGGCTGCGTGATAAACCGTCTGCACGCCCCAGGTCTGCAACACGTCCAGCAGCCGCTCGCCATTGCGGATCGAACCCAGGATCGGCACCAAGCGGGTCGCCAGCGCTTCACGCTCGATACGCCGCTCAAGCTCCAGATGGATGCTGTAGAGGTTGAATTCGCTGTGCTCGAACAGCAGCAGGGTATCCGGCTCGTTCGCCAGGATCTGCCGGCACAACTCCGAGCCGATCGAACCGCCCGCCCCGGTGACCATCACCACCTGGCCACGAATGCAGCGCTCGAACAGCGCCTGCTGCGGTGGGACCGCATCCCGGCCCAAGAGGTCGGCGATATCCACTTCCTGGATATCCTCGACCTGCACCTTGCCACTGGCCAGGTCCATAAAGCCTGGCACGCTGCGCACATGCAGCGGGTAATGCTCGAGCTTTTCGAGAATCTCGCGACGACGAGCGCGTGACGCGGAAGGGATGGCCAGGAGAATCTCACCAGCACCCGTCTCTTCGACCATCCGTTCAATGTGCCGGGCCGAATACACACGCAGCCCCGCGATGGAGCGCGCATGCAGGTTGGGATCGTCATCGATGAACGCCACCGGGCGCATCGCCCGCCCCATGCGCAACGCCGCAACCAGCTGGTTACCCGCCGCCCCCGCTCCATACACGGCAACCTTGGGCAGCCCCGCATCCCTGCCCTTGAATTTGGATGGAGACGCCGGCGAGAACCAGTCGCCCATGAAGTACTGCCGCATCACCAGGCGCAACCCGCCGATCAGTACCAGGCTGAGCCACCAGTAGTTGAACACCATGGAGCGCGGAATTACCTTCGGCACGTCACTCCGCCAGTAGATTGCCAGCGACAGCGTCAGCGCCGACAGCGTGACGGCCTTGACGATGGCCATCAGCGCATCGTTGCCGAAATAGCGCATCACCGCGCGATACATGCCAAAGCGCACAAAGAAAGGGATGGAGAGAAGCGGCGCTATACCGAATATCCAAGCGTGACCACTCAATGGCTCGACAAACCCGGCCTCGCCAACCCGCACGAAAAACGCCAGCCAAAGAGCCGACCAGACCAGCACCACATCGGTCGCCACCTGAATCAGCCGCTTCTGCCGCCTCGGCAGCCGCACCAGACGGGCACGAAGTTTCTCAGCAAACCTCAACACAAACCTTCCCCTTCCTTAGCGCCGAACATGCTCGAGTGGCCAACCAGGCGAGCAACATTCTGCAGGCAACACATACACCCACGTAGAGCGAATGAATCAGCCCTTGTGCACAATCCGATCGCCGGCACCCTTACCCGCCACGGTCATGAAGATGTACTTGAAATAGTCCGCGACAGTCAGGCTCTGGATCATTTTTTGATCCGTTTCGGCCAAGAGCGCGGGCGTGGACATATCGATCTCGCTCACTTGTGCCAAGCCGGTAATCCCGGGGCGCACCACATACACACCTCGCCTGGCGCGCTCTGCAGTCAGCTCTTCCTGATTGAACAATCCGGGCCGAGGGCCCACCAGGCTCATCTCACCCTTGAGCACATTCCAGAGCTGTGGCAGCTCGTCCAGCTTGGTCTTGCGTAGAAAATGACCGAATCGGGTAATTGACGCACTGCTGGCCAGATGAGTGGCAACCGATGCGGTATCCACCTTCATGGTCCGGAATTTGACGAGCGTGAAGGCCTTCTGGTGACGCCCCACGCGAACCTGTCGAAAAATCGGCGACCCCGTATCGAAAAGCCCGATTACGGTCAGCAGCAACAGCACCGGCAGCCCGATCACCAGGCCCAGTAGGGAAAAAACAAAATCGAACACTCGAATCACGGATTCACCTGATCTTTCAATCAATCTGTGGGCTCGAAGCAACGCCTGAGCCCCCCTTCCACCGTATAAGGTGGCTTCCAGTCCAACAGCTCGCAGGTCTTGCTGATATCCACCTGCAACGAACCCAGCAAACGCTGCGCCATGGCCTTCTTGCCCAACACCGTAGCACCAAGCTGCAGCAGGCCTGCTGGGACTGGTATCAGCCGAGCAGGCTTGCCCATCGCGCGGCCTACTCCTCGCAGCAGTTCGGTAGTCGACAAATCCTCGCCGTCGCCCGCAAGAAATACTTGGTTGGCGGCAGCCGGATGGTCGATGCAACGGATGATCAGATCGATGAGATTGTCGATGCCGACCAGAGAGCGCTTGTTGTGGATGGCGCCGAGCGGGAGCGGTAAACCTTTTTCGATCCAGCGCACCAAACTGCCAAAGTTTCCTGGGGCACCCGGACCGTAAACCAACGGAGGACGGATAATAACTATCTCCATTCCTGTGCCCCGCTGCATCTCCCATAGCTCCTGCTCTGCTTCCCATTTTGACTGAGCATAGGGTTCTGCGGGATTAGCCTGGTCGGCTGCGGTAAATGGGCGGCTATTGAGATTTCCGTTAACCCCTATTGAACTCAGGAAGATAAAACGTTTCACTCCCGCCGCCACCGCCTGCCTTGCAAGACTTACCGTACCAGCTACATTCACTTGTGAATATTCGTGCTGATCAACCATACCATCCTTAGCCACATGGGCGCGTGCAGCGAGATGAATGACCACTTGCTGACCTTTCAATGCCCTTGTCCAATTTGTATCTCCGCGCAACCCTTCAACTAATATCTCATTTTTCGCCGGGATAATGGAAAGACTTCTTACTGCGCACGTGACATCATAGCGTGCAAAATCACCTAAGCATCTAAAAAGATGGCGCCCAATGAAACCCGAACATCCAGTCAGAAGAACTTTCACAACCCACCCGATCTGCTTACAAAGGCTTAGATCCTAATCGCTTATTTTAATTAATTCCCCTAATCCGGCCCAAAACGCCGCCTAACGCATAGAAGCTGAAATAGTATAAAGACTTAACCATTGAAAGCCTCCCCGCCATTCTTAAAACCTTCCAAGTATACCAAGCCGAAATGAACTTATTTCTAGACAGCGACTCAGAGTGCACCCTATACGATACAAAAGGCTTAATTAACCCCAGCGCAGGACCTGACCGCCTTATGATCTCAATCCAGAGCCCAAAATCTTGGCGCCGAATTACGTCAGGCATTTTGACCTTCCCAAGCATTCTAGTGTCGTAAATGGCACTAGAATTAATAATTGGGGTTTTCTTAAGCAGTAAGGAAAATGTAATTTCCGCCGGGATCGATCTAAATCCCACATACTCGCCATGTTCATTAATTATTCTCGCGGCCGTGCATGAGAGGGCTGCACCTGCATCTTGCATTGCTTGCATCTGAGCTGTTAGCTTTCCTGGAAGCCAGATATCGTCAGCATCTAAAAAGGCTATATACCTACCTGTACTAAACTCTATCCCTTTATTTCTTGCAATCGCCGCCCCTGATCTTACGTCCAATTTCAGAAGCACTATACGATGATCACGACTAGCCATTTCCTCTATTATTTCACACGAACTATCGCTAGAAGAGTCATCAACCACAACTACCTCAACATTCTGATAGTCTTGAGAAATAACTGACCCAACTGACTCCCTTATATACCTCGCCGAGTTATATGAAGGTATTACTACGGAAACCTTATCTGAAACCATAAAAACCCTACAAATCAACCGCTCACTAGAAACGCGATTATTATTTAGCACCTAATATATAGAGCGCCTTCTAATATTACTGCACAGGCACTTATAGCGAGAACAAAAGTGATCACTTCCCCTGGACTGCTAGAGCCATATAACATTTACATCCTCGAGAGGCGGTAGCCTGTTTAAAGGCACGCCTCTCTTGGCCAATGTCCAGCGCAACAACTTCGCCGCACCAACTAATAAACAGAATGGAAAGTGCCTTACATGCACGCCCTACGACCGAAAATTCTCGTATACTTCTTAAAGGTGCATCAAATTTTGTAATTTCCCTTCAAATAGGCTTTTCTGCCCTTCAGCATATTTTTCAGCGCTTGTACCAACGTGGACTCGTTTTTATACAGTCTTTGTTTACGGAGAGCAAACTGAACAATTAGGAGAACTGCTAAAGGCTTAGACATCGCCGCAAAACAGGCGCCTTTAGCTATGAAGTATCTTTTATTGAATCCTTCAAACCATGTCGAACTGCCTAAGATTATATCGGCTATTTTCAGGGGCACGAAATACATGCCAAGACCGATGCGCCAGCAATCAGATAACATTATATTTTCTTCGCCAACATAAAACGTCGAGCCCGCCCCAAACTCTTCTTTAAATGATATACCATTATCTACAAATTTTTTTCTCTTGAAGGATATTTGCACAGAAGACACCTTCATAGATGAAATAAAATTCAGCCTTTGGGTATTTGCCGGATAGGTCTTAAAAACACGATCAATTCCCTCAACCACAAAAGCCAAAAGATCTGCATCTTGCATTTTATCATATTGGCTTACAACGAGATCAGCATATCCCTCAACATAAATTAAATCATCATCTGCCAGCACGCAAATATCAGCCGATGAGTTTTTAATAGCTAGATTCCGGCTCCGACTCAAGCCAATCTCAGATGAATTTATCCATTTAACTTTATGCCCGCGGTAGCTAAATTCTTCAAAGGAATCTTTGCCGCACTGGTTAACCACTACACAATCGCTATTTATCCTCATACTATCTAACAAGTCATAGTTTGCTTGATTCATAGTAGAGATTAGAATATCTATTTTCATTTCAATCATCCAAACAGGATAGAAGCATACAGATACTCACCCTTTGCAAAAACAGAAACCTTCAACAAAAAAATTAGCAAAAATGATGCCATTGCAAAATAAAGAAACTGCTTTTGTTTAGCATATGACAGCAGAATCAAAATAGGGACCATCGTAAAAAAGTCGAAGTACTGGTACATGCGCCAAATAAGGGTAGATGAAAAGCTAACAATCAATACAAACAAGGAAATATATGACAAATTCAAAAGAAATCTATATTTAATAGCCAGCCGCTCGCACTTCACTTCAAGGAAATACGCACAAAACAAAACCATTATAATCTTCGGAAATTTCGTCATAATCCCAAGAAAATTCATTCTTCCCAAATAACTACTATTCAAATATGAAGAGTAACCGGTTAGGCTCATAAAATATTCCATCACGCCATTCAAATCAGCAAAACTTAAAGATAGTAAAAATAACACAATCGTTAGGATAATAGGGAATTTTACTTTTATCCCTAGAGCTCGCCGTAGAAACGCAAACGGTAAAAAATAGATAGCTGTAGAATGAAAACAAGAAGCCAACAAGACTACCGCAATAAACTTTATTTGCTTACCTAGAAAAAGCAGAAAAAAGGAATAGACAACCATGTACACTGCCGTGTACTGCCTTATCCCATTAAAAGAATTGAAGAAAATCAATAAATAAATAAAGTAAAGCAAGAAAAACCAGTGAAGCGTTAGCTCAAGCTTTTTTAATTCATATACAATCAAGCCTAGAAAAGAAACCTGGATAAATGCAGTAAAAAAAAATATCAACTGCGGCTCACCCAACCCAATGGCAAGGTCATTTAACCAAACAAAAAAAATCTCGTTTTTATTTTCTATCCATCCTAAGTCTTTTTCACCAGCAGCCATGCTTAAATAAGCATAGTAGTCAGTCCCCACGCCCTCTTGCAGGCTTAATGCCAATAGTATAGAAAAGAATACTGGAGAAAGAGTGATGAAAAACCCCACCCTGCCAGCCCTTGCATTCGCCATATAAGAATATGCAGTTGAGTAAATCATCATAATTATGTATATCAAATTTATTTACTCATGCGAACCATAAGATCAACCACTTCAAAACAAAAAATACCGGCAAAATTTTTAACTATAGCCTCTCTCAAAATTTTTTGTAATTCGCTCCGCGGCGAACAAAAATGCAAAGTGTATCAACACAACGAAGATCAAACCAATTTCAATACTGTTCAACAAGCCAGACAAATATAAAGCAGCCGGAACAACAATATTCATAATCAAAAACAACTTAAATAATGGCTCCTCTTTATAACATCTTGTATATGTAGCCAAGTTAGAGATTCTGCATAGCAGTGCAAAGTAGATACCCATAACGAAAAATGATATTGTATTAAGCGCTCTAGGGAAAAAAAACTGTTCACTAAGAATAGCACTCATAAGAACAGCACATAATAAGCCGGAAATTACTATCAATAGCGAAAATTTAGACACATCGTCGAAAAGCTTTCTTGCTATCTTAAATTTCCGGTCGGCTATCATTGTTCCTATACGCACTCTTTGGGTGGTCAGCCATCCCTGCCCTATTTGGTTTATAGCGTTCATCAGGCTAAACGTCAGGCCGAATTTTCCAGCGTACACCGGATCGACGAACTTGAATATTAACAACACCGGTGAATTCCAATACAAATAGCCGCTGACCCAGACGGCTGTTAATCTAAACTGAAAAGAAGCCAGGCCGTACATAGCTAAGCGAACGTTAGCTTCTGAAGATGTGAAAATGTGCGCCATACATCTCCACGTTTTGCCTTGAATGAATAGAGGAATTAAGTAACCAATCTGAGCGGCTGCCAACGAATATAGTCCCGCTTCAAAGAATAACGACAACCAAAGCAAGGCGAGACTTACAACTGCTCCCCAAAGCCTAGTTTTATACACGAATAAAATATCGCCTGACCCTTCTTGTACTACATAGATAAATAAAGAAAACATATTTAAACTTAATGCCAAAGCAAAGACATTAAGTGGCAACAACCATAGCTGAATTGAAAAACCTGAAAACACATAAAAAGCAAAGGCAACAGAGGTTAAGTAAAAAAAAATAGCAGATACTGAACACCAAATAACACAGCCTTTTAAAAGACCATAATATAACTCAGACTCATAACTACGTCTGCGCTCAGAAGCTATATGCTGAACGAAGCTAGTGGTCATTCCTGCCTCAAAAATTAACTGCAGTGCCCCTATCGATAAAAATGCGAAAAACAATCCTTGCTCAAGTTCTGTGAAACTTTTTGCTATGAGAATAAATGTAATCGGTCCAGCCAAGGATTTTATTGCAATGGTCGCGTTATGGTAAATCGCCGCTCTATTATTTAGTAGCTTCTTCATATCGTCCAATAACGCCACGGTAGAATTTTGCAGCTGTTCTCTTCACTAGATATCTGACACCCAAAACCAAACAACGTGGTTTTCCAGTTAGAAAAAACATTCGCAATAGTTCGCTAGGTATACCTATCAGGAAGACTTTCCACGCATCTTTGCTCCAAGATGTGTCTCCATGTATGTTTGTCAGGAAAGAATTGCTCTGTAAAAATTGCACCCCTCTGAGCTCAGCGACACCCAATGACATATACAAAGGGAGTGTTAACCGTGCAGAAATATTGGATGGCCTTTTTGATACAAGCTCATTAATTGCTGAAACCCTATAAATTACAGAGGTAATAAACATCATTACACTGCCTCTATCATGAAAAAGCGGCAGCAGCGAATCACTAAATTCTTCGGATCGCTGGTACGCATTTAGGAACAAGACCTGCTTTTCCTTATTAATTGCCTGATGATTCAGTAAATAACAGCCAGCGTCAGATTTAGCTAGTGAGCAAAATAGATAATCAGCGATGCCGCTTTCCAAGTGATCATCATCCCCAATCACCCAGATAAAGGTACTAACATTTTCTTTATATAGCGCTGCTAAATTTCCCCCCAAGCCAATATTCCGCTCGTTTTTTTTTATAAACACATTGTCGCAACCTCCATAAACTGACTGAAGCTCACGAAATGTTCCGTCTTCAGAGCAATTATCACGAACAGTTATGCAATAGGACCTTCCATGAAACTCTTCACGAAGATACTGTAACAGTGATAACACCTTTTCTTTTCGGTTAAACGTAGGGATACATATATTTAGCTCAAACATCTATGCTTACTCCACTCTGAGATCAGTTCTCTTAAAGTCACCTCAGCCGTTGATCGAGGATGCCAGCCAATGCTTGTAAGCGAGGGGGTTATTTCATCTAAAAACATGATTTCATCAACCGCATATGGGACAGCACCGAAGTCTAAAAAAACCTCCTCACTGCAATTCTCCTTCTTATAAAGATCATAAGCTAGTAACACGAACTCTTTTAGGGTTGTCGGTTGATCGGAGCCAACCTTGAAAGTCCTGAAGCCTTTATCAACTCCGGCAAAGTGCGTTAAGCAAAAGCTAAACGCGCTTGCAACATCGTTAACGGCTACAAAGTCGCGTTGCTGCTCCCCGCCGGTAAGCTTTACCTCACCACCGCCACAAAAAAACTGGCTAACAAGCCAAGGTAAAAATTTGTCTTCGGCATCACCGCTGCCATATACATGCTGCAACTTAAGATTAATTATCGCAATTTTTTGACTGTAGAATAAAAGCCAGTCTAAAAATTGCCGCTTGGTTAATATATAAGGAGCCAAACGTCCTTCATACTTCTTCCCCGGCACGTTATAAAACGTATCCGAATTGATAAAAATTTTAACATTGCCTTTAACAGCGAGTTCAAGCAACTCCAAACCAAATATCACGTTCGACTGCACAACAGGCATAATTTCTCCTGCGCGCCCATATTTACAGGCAAGATGCAAAATAGCGTATATATGGTTTTCCAGAAAGATATCTGAAAGTTTTTTTTGTTCTATGTCATACACCACAACCTGGTCCAAAAGGTCATTTATTCTGTACAAATTCGTCCGTGACCTAATAAGAACGATAACAGAAAATCCGTCGGCCAATAGCCGCCGCAAAACGCAGCTGCCAATGAAACCAGCCCCGCCCGTTAGCAGTATCGTTCGCATTAAAAATTAAGCCCAAAGAACTCTTGGAACTTCTCAGCCACGAAGTCAAAGTGTTCCGTATTCAAACTTGGTTGGAGGCCTAACCAGAAAGTCTGGTTCATGGTGCGATCGGTATTGGTCAGCTCGCCGACGACGCGGTATTCGACGTTTTGGAAATAAGGCTGGCGGGTCAGGTTGCCGGCGAACAACAGACGGGTACCAATCTTGTTCTGATCAAGAAACTTGAGCAGGTCAACACGATTGACTCCAGCACTTTCTTTAAGGGTGACCGGAAAGCCGAACCAAGACGGATCGCTATTAGGGGTGGCTTCGGCGATGTCTAGGAAATCACTCAGGCTTGCAAGGCGATCCTTGAGCAGGTTGAAGTTGCGCTTGCGGGTGTCGATGAAGTCCTGTGCGCGCTCCAGCTGAGCGAGTCCACATGCCGCTTGCATGTCAGTAATTTTTAGGTTGTAGCCAAGGTGAGCATAGACATATTTATGGTCATAGCCTTGTGGCAGGCTGCCGAATTGTTGGCCAAAACGATCGCCGCAGGTATTGTCGCAGCCAGGCGCGCAATAGCAGTCACGCCCCCAGTCTCGGAAGGATTCAGCAATCACTTTAAGTTGAGGATTGTTGGTAAATACCGCGCCGCCTTCACCCATGGTGATGTGATGCGCTGGGTAAAAACTCAGGGTAGCTATGTCACCGAAGGTGCCGACCATCTTGCCGTCATAGGTGGCGCCGAGTGCGTCACAGCAATCCTCCACCAGCCAGAGGTTGTACTTCTCGCACAGCGCCTTTACTTTGCCCAGATTAAATGGATTACCCAATGTGTGCGCGAGCATGATGGCTTTGGTTTTCGGAGTGATAGCCGCTTCGATCAAATTAGCGTCGATATTGTGGGTGGCCATATCGACATCGACGAATACCGGAATCGCACCGAACTGGACGATGGGATTGACTGTGGTGGGAAAACCAGCGGCCACGCCTATCACTTCATCTCCTTTTTTGATCGCACGCTCGCCTAGTTTTGGAGACGTCAAGGCGCTAAATGCCACCAAGTTGGCCGAAGAGCCGGAGTTGACTGAAAGTAGGAATTTGACGCCGAGGAAGTCAGCCAGTTTTTTCTCGAACTCGGCATTGAACCGGCCGGTAGTGAGCCAGCCATCCAACGAGGCTTCGACCATCAGCTGCAATTCACGAGCACCGATGACTTTGCCAGACGGCGGAATGACACTTTCGCCAGCAATAAAAGGCTTGGGTGCGTGGGCGATGTCGGCGTACTGCTCTACGAGCTTGCTGATTTCCTGACGGAGCATATCAAGGGTCATTGCGTGTCCTGCATGCGAAATTGAGTTATTTGCCGCTTGTGGGCATGGCTGCCATATAAGCGTTGATTTCTTCCAAGCATCGCGCCCGCATATCTTCACCACTCAACCAGGCACGATGCCAGTTAACGATTCGGGTCAGAGTGGCTTCCAGATTCCAAGTGGGTGACCAGTGCAGACGGCTGCGGGCCTTGGAAATGTCCAGCTTCAGAAAGTTGGCTTCATGTGGTTGCGGATCTTCATCCAGCTGCCATCTGGCACCTTGTCCCCAGCGTTCAACCATACGGTTGAGAATCCAGTCGACCGGGCGGGCATCTTCGTCTTTGGGCCCGAAATTCCAGCCGTCGGCGAAGGCTTGTCTATGGTTGTATAGATGTTCGGCTAACAGCAAATACCCGCTCAAGGGCTCCAGCACATGCTGCCAGGGGCGCGTCGCCTTTGGGTTGCGGATGGTAACTGGTTTGCCTTGTTCAAAGGCGCGAAGGATATCGGGGATCAGGCGGTCTTCGGCCCAATCACCTCCACCGATTACATTGCCGGCGCGTGCAGATGCCAATGCGGCAGCTTGTGGTGTATTGAAAAACGATTTGCGATAGGCAGACGTCAGCAGCTCGACACAGCCTTTGCTGTTGCTGTACGGGTCATGCCCACCCATGGGTTCGTCTTCGCGATAACCCCACTCCCATTCGCGATTTTCGTAACACTTGTCAGTGGTGACGTTGACGATGGCGCGCAGGTTCGTGCATTGCCGCGCGGCTTCTAGGACATGCAAAGTACCCATCACATTAGTGGCGTAGGTTGCGACCGGCTCGCGATAAGAGAGCCGTACCAACGGCTGTGCGGCCATATGGATAAGTATGTTCGGATTGTAGTTGGTCATGCTGCAGGTAACCGCTGGCAGATCACGAACATCCCCTATCTCTGACTGCATACCTTGCCCCACCTTGGCCTCTTCGAACAGCGACGGGGTGGTAGGAGGCGTGAGCGCAAAACCTTTGACTTCAGCACCCATGCTCTGCAGCCAGAGCGATATCCAGCTACCTTTGAAGCCGGTATGCCCGGTGAGGAAAACCTTTTTGCCTTTCCAGAAGGCTGGGGTAACTGTGGCTTTCATGCTTACGACCACGTTTTCCAGGGTGCTTCACCGCTCTGCCACAGTTCTTCTAGATAATTCTTGTCGCGTAGAGTGTCCATCGGCTGCCAGAAACCTTGATGCTCATAAGCCATCAATTGTCCTTCTTCGGCGAGTTTCATCAGGGGTTCCTGCTCCCAGACGGTACTGTCATCGACCAGATAGTCAAGCACCTTAGGTGTCAACACAAAAAAACCACCATTGATCATGGCACCGTCGCCTTTAGGTTTTTCTTTGAAGTTGAGTACCTGACCCGCACGGATATCCAAGGCACCAAAACGGCCTGGTGGATAGGTGGCAGTGAGAGTGGCTGCCTTTCCGTGGTGCTTATGGAAAGCCAACGAGGCGGTAATATCGATATCGCCTACACCATCGCCATAGGTAAAGCAGAAGGCTTCTTCGTGCTTCACATAATCAGCTACGCGTCGCAGTCGCCCACCGGTCATCGAATCGTCACCGGTATCGACCAATGTGACATTCCAGGCTTCAGCGCGCTTGTCGTGTACTTCCATAGTATTATCACGCATATTGAAGGTGACATCGGACATGTGCAGGAAGTAGTTGGCAAAATATTCCTTTATTACATAACCCTTGTAGCCACAGCAAATAATAAAGTCGTTTATTCCATGGCTCGAATACATTTTCATGATGTGCCAGAGAATCGGTTTTCCGCCGATTTCAACCATAGGCTTTGGGCGAGTGTTGGTTTCTTCGCTCAGGCGCGTACCCAAGCCACCGGCCAGAATTACTGCTTTCATGGTTTCTCCTGATTAGCTGGAGCTGACAAAAGCGTCAGAGTAAAAATTTTTAACTGGCAACCCGGCAGCATTTAGTTTCTCGCGAGCAGAGCTAATCATTTTGTCCGATCCGCAGGCGTAAACAATTGCATCGCCAAGCGGTATTCTGTCGTCGAGTAATGCTTGCTGAACATAGCCGGCACGTCCCGAATAATCAGAATCAGCACGTGACAATATGGGCGTGAAGTTAACATGTAAATTTTCGAACCGAGGTTGCCAGTAAATATCTGACTCAACACGCCCCCCCCAATAAACATGCATTTTTTTTCCTGCTACTCGCTCTGGAGCAACGGCCAATTGTTCCAGCATTGCCTTAACAGGCGCAATACCTGTGCCGGTTGCCAAGAATACCAGGTGGGCGACTGCAGTATTTCGCAAGCAGAAGGTACCCAATGGGCCTTCGAGACGAAGCAGATCATTGGCTTTAGCTTCTTCGAACCAGTATCGGCTCATCTGGCCGCTCTCAACCTTGCGAACCTGCAGGGTAATTTTACCATTGTCGAGAGGCGCATTAGCGATTGAGTAACTTCGGCGCAGACCATCCCTGCCAATAATGTCAACATATTGACCCGGCAGGTACTCAAGTCGACTGTTTGGTGGGGTACGTAGAGTTACTTCGATCACGTCAGCGGATAACAGCTGTAGACTGTCAATTCGGCACGGCAGAGTTTTAATTTGCAGACTACCTAGTTCTCCCAAATCTTCTATATCAAGCTGGATATCTGTCGAAGCCGTACGGCAGCAGGTAAGAATTAAACCTTCCGACTGATCTTTTACATCCAAGTAATCTTCCGGTTTCAGTGCCACAGTGTTGCCACTCAATACATGCGCCTTGCACACACCGCACCGCCCTACGCGACAACTGTGCTCGAGTATAATTCCCTGGAGGCGCGCAGCATCGAGGAGCGTTTGCTCAGGCAGGCATTTGAACTGGGTGGAATTAGCTAGTTTTACGATTGGCATGTATTCTCGTCCGCACAGCTGGCGCTTATAAATTTAGTCATTGCCAAATAGATCCCGCGTATAAACCTTGTCTAGTACATCCTGCAAGGCATTTGTCCGTCGGTTTGCAATGATCACATCGCTGATATGCTTGAACTCCTGCAGGTCGGTTATCACCCGCGAGTTGTAGAAGCTCTCGGCCTCCAGCGCCGGTTCATACACCACCACTTCGATCCCCTTCGCTTTTATGCGCTTCATCACACCCTGAATCGCGGAGGCTCTAAAGTTGTCCGAGCCGGATTTCATCACCAACCGGTAAATGCCGGCTACTTTAGGACTGCGCTTGAGAATGGACTCAGCGATAAAATCCTTGCGCGTGGTGTTAGCGTCGACGATGGCGCGGATCAGGGTGCTTGGTACATCAGCGTAGTTGGCCAGTAGTTGCTTGGTGTCCTTGGGCAGGCAGTAGCCACCATAGCCAAAGCTGGGGTTGTTGTAGTGCATGCCGATGCGCGGGTCGAGGCCGACGCCCTCGATGATTTGCCGGGAGTCCAAACCATGAGTTTCGGCGTAGGTGTCCAGCTCGTTGAAATAGGCTACGCGCATGGCTAAGTAGGTGTTGGAAAACAACTTGATGGCTTCAGCTTCCGTGGCGTCGGTGAACAGGACGTCGACACCCTGCTTGAGGGCGCCCTGTTGCAACAGATGCGCGAAAACTTCCGCGCGCTGGGAGCGCTCCCCAACGATAATCCGCGAGGGGTAGAGGTTGTCGTACAGCGCCCTACCCTCGCGCAAGAATTCTGGCGAGAAGAGGATGTTATCAGTACCGAACCGTTGCTTGACCGACTGTGTATAGCCAACCGGTACGGTGGACTTGATGATCATTACCGCATGTGGATTAATTGACAGTACGTCGGCGATCACCCCTTCTACACTGCTTGTATCGAAGTAGTTGGTTTTCGGATCGTAGTCAGTCGGGGTAGCGATGATCACATAGTCGGCATTGTCCAGCGCCTGCTGTTTGTCCAGCGTAGCGGTCAGAGCAAGCGGCTTGTTCTTCAGATACTCCGATATCTCGGTATCTTCTATTGGCGACACGCGATCGTTGATCAGGTCGACACGCTCCTTGACGATATCCAGCGCGACAACATGATTATGCTGGCTGAGCAGGACTGCGTTGGAGAGGCCGACATAGCCGGTGCCTACTACTGTGATGTTCATTTGTCTTCCTGTGTTGTGCCCTTGCTCAGGCTGGTTCACTTGCGCTGAACGTCCTGGACCGAGAATCAGCAGCCCGGTACAACAAGAGCGAGCGGTCTGTCGCGTCGCGAATAGCAGTCATGCAGTTGAATGGCCAAAGCATTCTTCGCGCGCGGTTCCCCGTGAACCATCCGTATCTCACCCGGCCATTCCTGCATCCCCGTCACAAACCCCACCAACCCCTGCTGATCCGCATGCGCCGAATAACCACCAATGCTGGTGACATTCGCGCGAATGTCGAAACGCTCGCCGTCCAGCTCCACATAGCCGCCTTTCGGGCCGTATTGCTGAATGGCGTGACCCGGCGTGCCCTGGGCCTGGTAGCCGACGAACAGGATGTCGTGCCGCGGGTCATGCAGCATGGCCTTGAGGTAGTTGACGATACGGCCGCCTGCGCACATGCCGTTGCCCGCGATGACGATGGCGGGACGTGCGGTCTGGGTCAGGTGGTTGACCACGGCGATATGGTCGGCGTGGTTGTCGATCATGATCAGGTTGTCGAACGCCAGCGGGTTGCGCCCTGCTTCGGCGCGCTCGCGGGCTTCCTGGTTCCAATAGGGTTGCAGGCTGCGGTAGGCCGCGGTGAAGCGGCTGGCCAGCGGGGAGTCGAGGATAATGGGCAGTTGTGGCCAGTTGGTGGGTGACACAGCCTCACCAATAGCATGGGGGCTGTTCGCCAGCGAACTCGCTCCTACAGGATGGGGTGTAGGGCCGGTGAGCTTGGTATGAATGATGTCTTCCAGCTCGTAGAGCAACTCCTGGGTGCGGCCGATGCTGAAGGCCGGGATCAGCACGGTGCCCTGGTCGCGCAGGGCATGCTCGATGACAGCCTCGAGGCGCTGGCGGCGGCTGGCGCGGTCTTCGTGCAGACGGTCGCCGTAGGTGCTTTCGAGCACGAGGATATCGGCCCGCTCGGGAGGCTGGGGCGGCATCAGCAACGGCGCATTGGGTGCACCGAGATCGCCGGAGAAGACGATGCGCTTGTTGTCGCCGGTGGCCGGGTAGCTCAGGTCGATTTCCACATAGGCCGAGCCCAGGATATGCCCGGCGCGCTGCAGGCGGATGCGCACGTCCAGCGCGTCGGTCGCCAGCAGCGTGAACCATTGCCCGTACGGCAACGGTTGCAGGCGCCGTTCCAGCAGCTGGATGTAGCGCTCCAAGGTGTTCTGGTCACGGCTGATGCCGAGCTTGAAGGCATCTTCGAGGACGATGGGCAGCAGCTTGGCCGAGGGTTCGCTGCAAAGGATCGGCCCCTTGAAGCCGGCGGCCAGCAGCTGGGGAATCCTGCCGACGTGGTCGATGTGCACGTGGGTGACGACCAGCGCCCTGACGGTAGCCAGGTCGAACTCGATGGCCGGCTGCCCTGCCCGGCCGGCGGCCGGCGCTTCGTTACCCTGGAACAGGCCGCAGTCGATCAGCAGACTATTGTCGGCATCCATGTGTAACTGGTGACAGGAGCCCGTTACGCCGTCCGCCGCTCCGTGATGCTCGATGTCGGGATAGAGCATGGTTAGTCCTTTAACAGGATCTCTGGCCATACAGCGCGCCGGTATCGAAGCCAGGCGCCGTTTATTTATTCACCGAGGCAGGCTTTCCATGCTGCCCGCCAAGCCGGCGAATATTAAGCCGGACGAAGATGGCGTTGGGCCAGCTGTCGCACCAATGCAACGAAGATCCCGAGCATGCCGCCGAGTACCAAGGCCAAGGCCAGGACCAGGGCCTTGCGAGGCTTGACGGGGGCGAGTGGGTCGATTGCTTCCTGATCGACGGCTACGAGTTTCAGGTTGCCGGTGTCGATCTTCCAGGTCTTGAGCCGCGCGGCCTCCTCACGCCAGCCGGCAAGCTCGCTGAGGAAGAGGTCTTCGTTCTCGCGGCTTTTGAGAATCTCGATCTTGCGGTTGGCCTCCAGCAACTTGAGCTCCTTGTTGATCTGCGCGATGCGAGGCTCGGTGAAATCGTCGGAGCGGCGCTGCAGGAGCGCTTTGCGCTCGGCCTCCAGGGCATCGGTGCCCATGAAGTAGAGCGGAATCTGCTGGTTGTTGACTTCGGTGCGGATGACGCTGCCCTGGATGATCTGGTCAGTCGTGCCCAGGGAAGACGGGGTGCTCGGTTTGGTGATACCGAGCGACTTGGCAATGGTGATCGCCTCGGTCAGCTGGCTAATACGGTTATCACGCCGAGTTTTCAGTTGCAGGCGCAGTGCTCGCAGTTCGTCCTGGAGTTTCGCGCGCTTGAGATTGTCCGACTCGGTGAGTTTGGCGATCTCGATTTCCTTGGTCGCCTCATAGCTCGCACGGGCGGCTTCCATCTTGCTCGTCAGCAGATTCAGCCGGTTGGCGATCATGGTCTCCACATCATCCGCCACCTGCTGGCGTACGACATCAATCGAGTACTGCACGAACCCGTTGACCACAGTCGGCCCATCGATTTCGCCGGGGTAGGTCAACTTGAGCCCTACGAACGGCGTGCCGCCGTCGCCCTTCTTGGCATCTGGGACAAGCATGGCGATGGCATCGGCATTGAATTGTTCGAAGGTCTGCTCAAGGGATCGGCCAGGCTGTGCGAGCGCCTCGAAGGCCGCCTGATTCTCACGGAAATAACCCAGGCGATTATCGTAGGACTCCAGCGCAGCGCCGACCCTGGCCATGGCCTGCGCCGGGGTCAGCTTGTAGAAACCGAGCTGGTTGAGCTGGTCCAAGTCCTTGATCGCGGCAGGCCGCAACACGCTTTGGGCCTGGTAGTAGCGCGGAGAGAGAAAGGCATACGCTGCCCCCAGCAGACCGACCCCGAGGGTAATGGCCAGAATCAGCACTCGCTGCTTCCACAGCGAGCTGAACAATTCCAATAGGTCGATTTCTTGCTCGTTTTTGAGTAGAGCAGGCGCGAGGGGAGCTTGAGCGTTCATTCCGGACATCCAGCTGTCGACGTCTCTCGTAGAAGAGACAGGAAGGCGTGAGCAACCGCGCGTACACGCCAAAAGCGCGGGCATTTTGCCACCATGCTCACAAAAATCAACGGGAGCTGACGAAAAGCTCCGCTCTAGAGCTTCTCGTTACCCGCTGCTGGACGTCATGTTTCGGTAAAACCGGTTAACGCTCCGTTCGGCTTTGCGCTTTGACCATTACCCGGACAAGGGCGGCGAAGACACCGAGCATCAGGCCCAACACCACGCCCAACGCCACAATCATCAGCTTCTTCGGCTTGATGGGAGAAAGCGGCTGGAGCGCCGGCTGATCGATGCGCACCAATTGCAGCCGTTCCGTGTCCAGCGTGATGCCCTTCAGGCGCGCCGCTTCCTGTCGCCACTCGGCGAGCTTTTCGAGATAGAGGTCACCCTCTCTTTTCTTCAACAGCTCGACCTCGCGGTTGTGCTCGAGCAGAACCAGATCCTTCTGGATCTCGGCGATGCGAGGCTCGACGAAGTCGTCGGAGGTACGCTGCTGCAGGGCTTGCTGCTCGGCCTTCAGCGCGTCGGTGCCCATGAAGTAGAGCGGCATTTCCTGATTGAAGACCTCGGTGCGAATGACCTGGCCAGCGGTACGGCTGTCAGTCATGGCCGAAGGCGTGGTGGGTGTGCGAATGCCCAGCGAGTCGGCGATGGCTATCGCTTCTTCCAGTTCCTGGATTCGATTCAGGCGACGGGTCTTTAGCTCGGCACGCAGTGCCGCGAGCTCGTCCCGTAGTTCGGCCCGGGTGAGCTCGGCCTTTTCTTCAAGCGTTGCAATCTTCGCCTCAGTGCTGGCCTGGTAGCTGGCGCGGCCCGCGGCGATCTGCATGTCGAGCGAGGCCAGCCGGTTGGCGATCAGGCTTTGCAGGTCGAGCGCAATATTCTTGCGCTCCTTTTCCAGGGCGTACGACACGAAGCTGTTGACGATGGAGGCGCCATCGACGCCTTTCGGATAGGTGAGCGAAAGGCCGACATAAGCGTGGGGCTCGGCCTTCTTGGCATCCGGGTACAACATGGCAAAGGCTTCGTCGTTGAACTTCGCGAAGGCTTGTTCCAGCGAGCGGTCTTGGCTCTCGATACCCTCGAACAGATCCTGGCGGGTGCGATAGAAGTCCAGCCGATTCTCATACGATGACAGTGCCCCGGCGACTCGGGACAGCGCTTCCTCGGGCGTCATCTTGTAGATGCCCGTTTCGTTGAGCTGATCCAGCCCACTGGAGGGCACAGGCCGGAGCATCGAGCGGGTTTGATAGTAAGGGGTCGCCAGGAGGGCGTAGAGCACGGCTATAACCGTGATGGTCGCGGCAACGCCGAGAATGACTGCTTTCTGGCGCCACAACGCGCGGGCGAGCTCGACCAAATCGATCTCATCGTTGGAGTACTGCTGCTGCAAGGCTGGCCTCGTCCTGATTGTTTTAATCGCTCACGGATCAAGCGGTGGCAATTGGACAGCCTAGACCGTGAAAGTTCTACGCGATTGAGATTATTTGACGGACTGGGTCACGCTTTTCATTCCTCGTTCACCCGATCGCGCAGCTCCTTCCCCGGCTTGAAGTGCGGGACGAACTTGCCGTCGAGGCTGACGGACTGGCCGGTCTTGGGGTTGCGGCCGATGCGGGGGGCGCGGTAGTGGAGGGAGAAGCTGCCGAAGCCACGAATCTCGATCCTGTCACCGGTGGCGAGGGCCTGGGCCATCTGTTCGAGCATGGTCTTGATGGCGAGCTCCACGTCCTTCGACGAAAGCATGCCCTGTTGGCTGACGATTCGTTCGATCAACTCCGACTTGGTCATGGTTTTCCCTTCGTTTTCAAGCGGCTAGATCATTGCGATGCGGTCGTTTGTAGCATGTTGATCAGACTTTGAACAGCCTTTGGGTATTGACAGCAGGTTCGCTGTTGAGGTGGCGGTTCGGGCTGTGGCGTGGTTCGTTGTTGGCTGGTGTGGATGCGTGGGTAGGCGGGGCGTGGCCGGGCGCGAAGAAACTCGCCGCAAGGCCGCTGCTTGCGCTTGCCGGCGGTGGACAACGCTGCGCGGTTGTCCACCCTACGGGGGCTTGTTCTGGGGCAACAAGCCGGGGCAATAAAAAAGGCGACGCCATGTATGGGGTCGCCTGTTCAACCAGTCCGGTCGATATGCACTTGTTCATCGGATCACGCAGATTCGATGGCGCGATTGTGGGCCGCCCTGCCCGGCTCGGCCACTGCACGTTGGTCTAAGGAGGCGTGCTCGGCCGGGGGCCGCATCGTCTACCGGCAGAACGCGAGGATCGCCTCGGCGACGGCTTCGGGCGCTTCGCGCTGGGGAAAGTGGCCGATGCCCGGCAGCAGCTGGCGGTGGTAGGGCCCGCTGAACATGCCTTCGCGCCCGGCCGAGGTTTCCGGTGCGTTGCAGGTATCGGCCTCGCCGTGCAACACCTGCGTCGGCACGGCGAGCACAGGCGTGGGCTGCAACAGCGCCTCGTCCCGCGCGTAGGCCGGATCGCCCTCGGCGAAGCCCCAGCGGTGGCGGTAGGAGTGCAGCACCACGGCGGCCCAGTCGGGGTTGTCGAACGCTTCGGCGGCCTGGAGGAAATCCGCCTCGGCATACCAGCCGGCCGGCGACCAGGTGTCCCACAGCAGCCGCGTGAAGGCGATGCGATCGTCGTTCACGCTCCGTTCGCCGCGCGGCGTGGCCATGTACCAGTGGTACCAGTAATTGCGCGCCTGGCTGAGCGAGATCGCCTGGTTCGGATCGTTGGTACCGTAGCCCACCGAGAGCATCACCAGCCGCGCCGCCACGTGGTGACGCAGGCCGCAGGCGTTGGCCACCGCCCGTGCGCCCCAGTCGTGGCCGACCAGCGCCGGCTGGTCGAGGTGCAGCGCGTCGATGAAATCCAGCAGGTCGCGCCCCAGCGCGGCCAACTGGCCGCTGCGTGGGGTCAAGGGGTCGCGAAAGCGCGTCTGGCCGAAGCCTCGCAGCGTCGGGCAAAGCACGCGGAAACCGGCGGCAGCGAGCCGCTCGGCGACGCCGCTCCAGCCTTCGGCAGAGTCGGGCCAGCCGTGGACGAGGATCGCGGTGCGCTCACCGCGCGGGTTCCATTCGAGATAGGCGATATCCAGCAGCGGCGTGCTGACGAACAGGTAGGGATGCATCGGCGTCGGCTCCAGGAAGAACGGCCGCAGCATAAGGCGAGCGCCTGCCGCGTCGATAGCTGCCACTGGCCAGGCGCAGACGAAGGCCGCGCCCGGCCATGTGGCCCGAGCGTTACTGCTGGTTGGCGGCCTGGGCGGCCTGGATCATCTCGGCGCCGATGTCGTTCTCGAACTTCTTCCACACCGGCTTCATCGCCTCGCGCCATTCGGCACGCTGCGCCGGGGTCAGCTCGATGATCTCGCTCTTGCCGGAGGCGGCGATCGCCTGGCGCGCCTGCTGGTTGAGCGCGTCGGCCTGGCGGTTCACCTCGGCGGTGACCTCCTCCAGGACGGCCTCGAGCTCGCTGCGCACATCGCTCGGCAGGCCGTTCCAGAAGCTGGTGTTGGTGATCACCATATAGTCGATCAGGCCGTGGTCGGAGGCGGTCATGTAGGGCTGCACCTCGTGCACCTTCTGGCTCTCGTAGTTCGACCAGGTGTTTTCGGTGCCGTTGACCACGCCGGTCTGCAGGCCCTGGTAGACCTCGGCGAAGCTCATCTTGCGCGGGTTGGCGCGCACCGCCTTGAATTGCTCCTCGAGCACTGCGGAGGCCTGCACGCGGAACTTCAGCCCGCGCGCGTCCTTGGGCTCGCGCAGCGGCTTGTTGGCCGACAGCTGCTTCATGCCGTTGTGCCAGTAGGCCAGGCCGGTGATGTTCTTGCCCTCCATGGCCTTGAGCAGCGCCTTGCCCTGCGGCCCGCTCTGGAAGCGATCGGCTGCCGCCAGGTCGTCGAACAGGAACGGCAGGTCGAAGATCTGGATGGCCTTGGCGTAGTGCTCGAACTTGGCCAGCGACGGCGCCAGCATCTGCACGTCGCCGAGCAGCAGCGCCTCCATCTCCTTGCCATCGCCGAACAGCGACGAGTTCGGGTAGACCTCGACCTTCACCTTGCCCGGCAGGCGCTCCTCGGCGAGCTTCTTGAACAGCAGCGCGCCCTGCCCCTTCGGCGTGTTGTCCGCCACGACGTGGGCGAACTTGATGGTCACCGGCTCGGCGGCCTGCGCCAGCCCGGCCGCGGTCAGGGAAAGCGCACAGGCGAGCGCCTTGAGGGTGGTTTTCATCAGCATGGTGGTACCCCTATTGTTTTTGTCGGTTGGTACGTTTGCCGTGATGCCGGCGATCAGGGGATCGCTTGCCCGGCTCGTTGCAGCAGGCGGCGGGCGCGGCCGATGACCGGTGCATCGACCATCTGTCCGTCCACCACGAACACCCCATCGCCGGAGGCTCCGGCGGCGAGGATGCGCTGTGCCCAGTCCAGTTCCTGCGGGCTGGGCATCAGGGTTTCGTGCACCACCGCCACCTGGCTCGGGTGGATGCACAGCAGGCCGCCGAAGCCCATGTCGCGGGCCTCGGCGGTGGCGCGGGCCAGGCCCGGCAGGTTCTTGATATCGGGGAACACGCTTTCCAGCGGCGAAGCCAGGCCGGCCAGGCGCGACTGCAGCAGCAAGGCGTAGCGCGCCTGGTCGAGCATGCGCTCGGCTGCGGCGCTGCCGCTGGCCAGGCCGAGGTCCAGGCCCAGGTCCAGCGCGCCGAAGGACAGCCGCTCGACGCCGGGCGCATGGGCGATCTCCGGCAGATGGGCCAGGCCGCGGGCGCTCTCGACGATGGGCCACACCGGCTTGCCGCAACCAGCCGCCAGCGCCACCTGCACGGCGCTTTCCACCTTCGGCAGCAGCACGCCGATCACGCCGGGGTGGCGCGCGCAGAGCTGCAGGTCCTCGGCCTGCTCGGGGTGCGTCGGCGCGTTGATGCGCACCAGCAACCGCGCCTCGGGGTTCTCCGCGAGAAAGGTCTCGAGGTTGGTGCGTGCCTCGCGCTTGAGGTCTTCGGCGACGGCGTCCTCGAGGTCGACGATGACCACATCGGCGCCCACCGCGAGCGCCTTGGGGATGCGCTCCGGGCGGGTGGCCGGGACGAAGAGTGCCGAGCGGATGATCGAAGCTGTCATGTTGCGTTCCTTATCGATGGAGGGGCGCCGGCAGCATACGGCCTGTGACGGCAGCCGGGCAGCGCCCCGCGCGATTGCCGCTCATATCGCGCCCTGTTCGTGCAGGCGCTGGATATCGCCCGGCGCGTAACCCAGCTCGGCCAGCAGGCTGTCGGTGTGCTGGCCCAGCGCGGGGATCGGATCCATGCGCGGGGCGAAGGCGCTGTTGCGTCCCGGCGGCAGCAGCGCAGGCAAGCGACCGGCCGGGCTGTCCACCTCGCTCCAGCGCTGGCGCGCCTCCAGCTGCGGATGCGCCCAGACACCGGCCATGTCGTTGACATGGGCATTGGCGATGGGCGCGGCATCCAGCCGGGCGATCACCTCTTCGGCGCTGAGGTGGCTGAAGGCCTCGACGATGAGCGCACGCAATTCGGTGCGATGCTCCGAACGCCGGGCGTTGCTGGAGAAGCGCTCGTCCTGCGCCAGTTCCGGCTGCAGCAGCACCTTGTCGCAGAACGCCAGCCACTCACGCTCGTTCTGCAGGCCGAGCATCACCGTGCCGCCGTCGCCGGTGGGGAACGGACCGTAGGGGTAGATGGTGGCGTGGGCGGCGCCGGCACGCGGCGGCGGCGTCGCGCCCTTGTAGGCGTAGTACAACGGGTAGCCCATCCACTCCACCAGGCTTTCGAGCATGGAAACGTCGACGCGGCTGCCCTCGCCCGTCTTGTCGCGCAGCATCAGCGCCGAGAGCACGCCGGTGTAGGCGTACATGCCGGCGGCAATGTCGGCGATGGAGCAGCCGGCCTTGGCCATCTCGGTTTCACCCGGCCCACCGGTGACGGAGAGAAAGCCGCCCTCGCTCTGGATCAGCAGGTCGTAGGCCTTCTTCTGCTCGTAGGGGCCACCCTCGCCGTAGCCGGAGATGTCGCAGACGATCAGCCGCGGAAAGCGCTCGTGCAGCGCCTCGAAGGAGAGCCCCATGCGCGCGGCGGCGCCCGGTGCCAGGTTCTGCACCAGCACGTCGGCCTTGGCCAAGAGCTGGTCGAGGACCTGGGCAGCAGCGTCCTGTTTCACGTCCAGGCTCAGGCTTTCCTTGGAGCGGTTGGTCCAGACGAAATGCGAGGCCAGGCCGTCGACCCGCTCGTCGTAGCCGCGGGCGAAGTCGCCGGCACCGGGCCGCTCGATCTTGATCACCCGTGCGCCGAGGTCGGCCAGCTGGCGCGTGCAGAACGGCGCGGCGATGGCGTGCTCAAGGCTGACCACGGTGATGCCATCGAGTGGGCGGGGTTTGACTTGGGTGTCGTTCATGTTCGGTTCCTGCAATTTCGGCGTAGGGTGGAAATCGGCGAAGCCATTTCCACGCGTCTGTTCAAGTCCTTGCGGCATCTGCGCCGGGCAGCGTGCCCATCGGTGGAAAAGACCTGCGGTCGTTTTCCACCCTACGTTCAGGCCAATGCGTCCAGCCACTGCAGCTCACGCAGGCGCCAGACCATTTCGATCAGCGCGCCCGCCTCGTCATCGCTGCGCGCCGCGGAGAACTGCACCAAGCGGCGGAACTTGTCTTCCAGCTCGGCGCGGCTCAGCGTGTTGCCCGGGTCGCCCTTCGGCTCGTCGATGGCGCCGTGCAGCGTGCGGCCATCGGCGGTGATCACTTCGACGCGACCGAGCCAGCGTGCCGGGTAGGCGCCGTCCACCTCGGGATCGAGCGTCATCGAGACCTTCTCGCGGAACTCGCCGACACGCGGGTCGCCGAGCGCATGGCTGTGGAATTCGGTCAGGCCGGCCTTGCCGTACAGGGCGATCAGCCCCAGCACGGTGCCCATGGAGAACTTGGCCTGATGCACCGTCTGCGGCACCGTCACGCGGCCGAGCACGTCGATCGCGCCCTGGTGCACGCGAGTGGTGACCGAGGCGATGTCATCGGCCCCGAGCCCCTCGCGCTGCATCAGCGCCAGCAGCGCATCGGCCGCCGGGTGGGTATGGCGGCAGGAGGCGTGGAACTTGAACGAGGTTTCCGCCAGCGCCCAGCGCGTGCCGAGGCGGTCGGACAGCTTGCTCGGCTCGGCATCGCGGGACATGCCCGCCGCCATGCCCTGCTCGCCTTCGAGGATGTTCTGTGCGCCGGTCAGGCCATCGGCGGTCAGGTAGGCGGCGAGCAGGCCATCGGCAGCCGCCTTGGCGGTGTGCAGTTGCTTGGAGTCCGCCGCGTCACGGAGAAACTCCCACAGCCCCGCCGCTTGCGTACCGGCGCTGCCGAGCAGATGGGTGAACTGCTGCTGGTCGAAATCCATCAGCTTGCCGACGGCCACCGCCGCGGCCAGGGTGCCGACCGTCGCGGTGGTGTGGAAGATGCGGTAATGCGAGCGGCCGAGGAACTCGCCGATGCGGATGCCCGCCTCGTAGCCGGCCACCGAGGCCACCAGCAGCTCGCGGCCGGACTTGCCGAGATCCTGCGCCGCCGCCAGCGCAGCGGGAAACACCACGGTGGCCGGGTGCAACACGGAGCTGTTGTGCAGGTCGTCCTGCTCCACCAGGTGCGAGCTGGCAGCATTCACCAGCGCAGCGAAATAGGCCGAGCTGCACTGGCCGTTGACCAGAATGCACGCCGGCCCGTCGGCCGGGCCCATCTTCTGCGCATAACGCTCGAACAGCGGAATCGGATGCGAGCCGGCGCTGGCCAGGGCCGAGCCGAGCCAGTCGAGAAAGAGGTCTTCGGTGCGGGCAAGCACCGGTTCGGGGATCTGCTCGTAGGCAAGCCCGGCGAGGAATTCGGTCAGGGCACGGGTGTGCTGGCTCATGCGTTGGGCTCCAGCGGATTCTCTAACGGATTCTCGAATTGGTTGGACAGTTCGATGAGGTTCTGGTCGGGGTCGCGCAGGTACACCGAGCGGATCGGTCCGGTCGCGCCGGTGCGTTGCACCGGACCTTCGACGATGGCGACCTGCTGCGTCTGGAGGTGGGCGATCACCTCGGCCAGCGGTGTGGCAACGATGAAGCAGAGGTCCGCCGAACCCGGGGTCGGCCGCTCGGCCTTGGGCTCGAATTCGCGCCCGGCCTGGTGCAGGTTGATCTTCTGGTTGCCGAAGGCCAGCGCCTTGCGCCCTTCGCCGAAGGTCACCGCCTGCATGCCGAGCACGCGGGTGTAGAAGTCCAACGTGGCCTCGAGGTCGGCAACGGTGAGGACCAGATGGTCGAGGTGGTCGATCTGCATGTGTGCCTCCTAATTCGATACGCCGGCATTTCAACGCCCGCGTGGATGTGCTTCGCGACATCCACCCTACGAACCTGCCGTCGTAGGGTGGAAAACGGCGAAGCCTTTTCCACGCGCCTGTCCGAATCCGCTCCGCCGCACGGCGCCCTCTTGTGGTGGCCAACGAAGGCCATTCCCAGCAAGTGCATCGCCTGTCGGATACGCGTGGAAAAGACCTGCGGTCGTTTTCCACCCTACGTCTGGCTCCGTTAGAACGAGCGCGGCAGCTCGAGCAAGTGCTCGGCCACGTACGACAGGATCAGGTTGGTGGAGATCGGCGCCACCTGGTACAGCCGCGTCTCGCGGAACTTGCGCTCGACGTCGTATTCGTTGGCGAAGCCGAAGCCGCCGTGGGTCTGCAGGCAAGCGTTGGCAGCCTCCCAGCTGGCCTTCGCTGCCAGGTACTTGGCCATGTTGGCCGCGGCTCCGGCGTTGCGCCCGGCGTCGTATTCCTCGCAGGCGCGCCAGCGCATCAGGTCGGCGGCCTCGATCTCGATATGCGCTTCGGCGATCGGGAACTGCACGCCCTGGTTCTGCCCGATGGGCCGGCCGAATACCACACGGTCGCGGGCGTACCCAGCGGACTTTTCGACGAACCAGCGGCCATCGCCGATGCACTCGGCGGCGATCAGCGTGCGCTCGGCATTCAGGCCGTCGAGGATGTAGCGAAAGCCCTTGCCCTCCTCGCCAATCAGGCTGCTGGCGGGGATTTCCAGGTTGTCGAAGAACAGCTCGTTGGTCTCGTGGTTGACCATGTTGGCGATCGGCTGCACGGTCAGGCCGTTGCCGATGGCCTCGCGCAGGTCGATAAGGAAGATCGACATGCCCTCGGACTTGCGCTGCACCTCGGCCAGCGGCGTGGTGCGTGCCAGCAGGATCATCAGGTCGGAATGCTGGATGCGCGAGATCCATACCTTCTGCCCGTTGATGACGTACTTGTCGCCCCGGCGCACGGCGGTGGTCTTGATCTTGGTGGTGTCGGTGCCGGTGGTCGGCTCGGTGACGCCCATGGACTGCAGGCGCAGCTCGCCGCTGGCCAGCTTCGGCAGGTAATGGCGCTTCTGCTCCTCGCTGCCGTTTCTGAGCAGGGTGAACATGTTGTACATCTGCCCATGGATGGTCCCGGAGTTGCCGCCGCAACGGTTGACCTCCTCGAGGATGACCGAGGCCTCGGCCAGGCCCAGGCCCGAGCCGCCGTATTCTTCCGGGATCATCGCCGACAGCCAGCCGGCCTCGGTCATGGCGGTGACGAAGGCTTCCGGGAAGCCCTTCTCCTCATCGATCCTGCGCCAGTAGTCGGCGGGAAATTCGGCGCAGAGGGCGCGCACGCCTTCGCGGATGAAGCTCAGTTCTTCGGTCTTGTTCGGGGTCATCTCGGTTTCTCACCACTTCTGGTTGTCGCGGCCGGCGTAGGGTGGATCGCGCTTTACCGATCCACCGGGTGGCGATCCACCGGGTGGCGTTCCACCGCCGGACTTTCGGTGGATAAGGCTGCGCCGTTATCCACCCTACGATTCAGTCGAATTCCACTTCGGCTTTCTGCGCCAGGCCGTTGTGGTCGCCGGCCCAGAGTTCGGCCTGGCCCGGCGCGACGATGCGGCCGCCGACCTCGAACGGCTGCGGCGCGATCAGCGGGCGCAGGCCGCGGTAGGCGAAGCGGCGCAGGCGGGCGTCGGGATTGGCGCGGCAGAAGGCGCGCAGGTTCAAGGTGGCGATCAGCGGGCCGTGAACGACCAGGCCGGCATAGCCTTCGGTCTCGGTGACGTAGGGCCAGTCGTAATGGATGCGATGGCCGTTGAAGGTGACCGCCGAATAACGGAACAGCAGCGTCGGCGTCGGTGTGACCGCCTCGCGCCAGCCACCGGCGACCATGGGTTCGCCGCTGCTGGTTTTCGGCGGGGTGGGCTCACGGTAGACGATGTCCTGCTCCTCGCGGATGGCCAGGCGGCCGTCCTGCAGGTAGTCGTGCTGCACGGTGACGAACAGCAGGGCGCCGGTGCGGCCTTGTTTTTCCTCGATGTGCTTGATGGTCGATACCCGCCGGGCCTCGCCACCCGCTTCCAGCGGGCGAATGAACTCGACCCGACCACCGGCCCACATGCGGTTGCGGTTGTTCGCCGGCGGGAGGAAGCCACCGCGCGCCGGGTGGCCGTCCTCGCCCAGCCCGTTTTCCGCAATCGGGTCCTGGAAGAAGCACCATTGCCACAAAGGCGGCAGCGCTTCGCCATGGGCGGGAGTGCTTTCACCGAAGGTCGCGGCGATGCGCATCAGCAGGTTGCGGCTGAGCTGGTCGTGGACTTCTTCGCTGCGGCCAATCCAGGCAGAGGTATCGGTCATCGTCGGGTTCCGCTGTTGTCTTGTTTTGCCGCAGGATGCTACGAAGCCAGCGTTCCGAGAATTTGTATTTACCGACACCGGCGTTCGGCTAAGCTGAACGCCCGACCCAAGCCGAGGCGCCTCATGCATTTCGATCTGGCCGACCTGCGCCTGTTCATCCATATCGCCGAATCGCCCAGCCTGACCCAGGGTGCGCGCCGTGCGCACCTCTCGCCGGCAGCCGCCAGCGCGCGCATCAAGGCACTGGAAGGCCAGCTCGATAGCCGCCTGCTTTACCGCGACAGCCGCGGGGTGGAGCTGACGCCGGCCGGCCACAAGCTGCTGCAGCATGCGCGGCTGATCATGCGCCAGGTGGACTACCTGAAAAGCGAGTTCGCCGAATACGGCACCGACTCGGCCGGTCACATCCGCATCTTCGCCAATACCACGGCCGTAACCGAATTCCTGCCGGAGGTGCTGGCCGGATTTCTCGCCGAGCGCCCCGGCGTCACGGTGGACCTGCAGGAACGCCTGAGCCGCGACATCGTCCGCGGCGTGCTCGACGGCAGCACCGACATGGGCATCATCGCGGGCCCGGTGCAGGCCGAAGGGCTGCAGGTATTGCACTTCAGCACCGACCGCCTGCTGCTGGCGGTGCCGGTCGGCCATCCGCTGGCCGGGGAAGCACAGGTCACGCTGCGCCAGACCCTGGCCTATCAGCACATCGGCCTGCACGAGGGCAGCACCCTGCTGACATTCCTGCGCGATCAGGTGGAAAAACTCGGCGGCCAGCTCTCCCTGCGCATCCAGGTCTCCAGCTTCGAGGCGGTCTGCCGGATGATCGAGGCCGGTGTGGGCATCGGCATCATCCCCGAGTCGGCAGCGCGCCGACACAGCCGCACCATGCAGCTGGCCCTAGTCACACTGGACGAGCCCTGGGCGGTGCGCGAGCGCAGCATCCTGGTCCGCGAACTGGACGCCCTGCCCGGCAGCGTGCGTGCGCTGATCGCCACCCTGGCGCCCGATGTAGCCGCCGAAACGAACGTTGCCCAGCCTTTGCTGCCGAACGGCGGGTAGGCACGCATCGCCGGATCACCGCAGGGAGCTGCCATGCCATCACTGACCAACAGGCTGTTTCGCCTGTACCACCGCATCACCGGCAGCATCGCCTTTTACCCGACCCTGATTGCGGTGGGTCTGGGACTTCTCTGCGTGGTGACGATCCTGCTGGAGATGACCTGGCTGCAACCATACAAGGAAGACCTGGACCTTGGCCTGGTGAAGAACGCCGAGAACGCCCGGCTGATTCTCGGCACCCTGGTCGGCGGGACCATCTCGCTGATGGTGTTCAGCTTCTCGATGGTCATGGTGGTGCTCAATTCGGCGGCCTCCTCGCTGTCGCCGCGGGTGATTCCGGGGCTGATCAGCAGCCGCAGCCACCAAGTCGTGCTGGGCGTCTATCTCGGCACCATCATCAATTCACTGATGCTGATCTCGACCATTCAGGAAGGCGACGACATCAATGTGCCGAGCCTGGGCGTCTTTCTGGCGCTGTTCCTGGGCGTGATCTGCCTGTGCCTGTTCATCTACTTCATCCGCTCGATTTCGCTGTCGATCCAGGTCGACTACATCCTCAACCGGGTCTACAAGCAGACCCTCGACCAGCTCCACGCCAGGCGCCGCCAGGCTGGCGACCGCGATGTGATTCCCTGGCCCGACGACAGCCGCTGGACGACGATCCGCGCCCAACGTTCGGGCTACTTCAAGGCGCTGAACCTCTCGGCGGCGCAGGCACTGCTGCAAGAGCAGGACGCGCAGATGACGGTGCAGGTGCATTACGGCTTTTTCGTCATGCCGGGCCACCCGCTGATCCGCCTGGACCGCGAGCTGGACGAAGCCTGCGTGAGCCGGCTGCTGGACTGCTTCGACTTCTATGTCGAGGAATATGCCCACCGGCACTTCTTCTTCGGCTTCAAGCAGATCGTCGAGATCGCCATCCGCGCCTTGAGCCCGGGCATCAACGACCCGGGCACGGCAATCAAGGCGATCGACATGCTTGGCGTGCTGCTGGCCGAACGCATGCACCTGCCCAACCACGAGGTCGCCCCGATCGAGGGCCAGCCACGCCTGTTCATCCGCGAGCTGGAGCTGGACGCGATGCTGCAGCTGGCGTTCGGCCCCCTGCGCCGCTACGGCAGCAGCGACCTGCAGGTACTGCTGACGCTGCTGCAGGCCTGCAAGAACCTGCTGTATGCCGCCGGCGACAGCGCCACCGAACGCATCCTGCTGCGCCACGCCGAAGCGGTCGTCGAGCAGGCATCGATCACCCTGTCCGGCGAGCTGGATCGCCAGGCGATGGCCGAGGCAGTGCAGTCACTGAACCAGGCAGTACGTCATGCCGAGCCGCTGTCGCGCGCGCCGCTGCGGGAATCCTGAGCGCTTGCTGCTGCCCAACGACAACACAGGGAGCGGTGTATCGCGATGAGCCACCCCACTCGCCCAGGTTTTTACCTTTTAGAATCAGCAAGTTATGAAACTTCGCCGAGCCATGGCCGGCGCGCCGAAACTTGCTTTAGCCGATTTCGTTGCCTAGGGTGTCGCCCATGAAGTCCTTGATCGCTCCCATCAGTTCGCTGCTCGGCGGCGTGGCCTTGCTGCTGCTCGGCCACGGCCTGCTGAACACCCTGCTCACGCTGCGCGGCGTCGCCGAAGGCTACTCCACCGGCATGGTCGGCCTGTTGATGTCCGGCTACTTCGCCGGCTTCCTGATCGGCACCTGGCTGGCGCCCTCGCTGATCCGGCGCATCGGCCACATCCGCACCTTCTCCTTCTACGCCTCGCTCGCCGCCACTGCCGTGCTGCTGCACGTGATGATCGTCAACCCCTGGGTCTGGCTGGTGCTGCGGGTGATCTACGGCGTCGCCCTGGTGACGCTGTACATGGTCATCGAGAGCTGGCTCAACGCCCAGGTCAGCGGCGAAAAGCGCGGCCAGGTGTTCGCCATCTACATGGCGGTCAACCTCGGCGCGCTGGCCGTCGCCCAGCAGCTGCTGGGCCTCGACAGCCCGATGGAGTTCACCCTGTTCGCCCTGGCGACCATCCTCATCGGCGGCGCGATGATGCCGATCACCCTGACCCGCCAGCCGCAGCCGGCGCTGCCGGACATCCCGCCGACCGACCTGCTGCAGCTGGCGCGCATCGCCCCGCTGCCGCTGATGGCCGCCGGCATCTCGGGGTTCGCCCTGGGCGGTTTCTGGGGCCTGGCACCGGTGTATGCCAGCCAGATCGGCTTCGATGCTTCCGGCGTCGGCCTGCTGATGAGCGTGACCATCCTCGGCGGTGCGGTGCTGCAGTGGCCGATCGGCCTGTTCTCCGACAAGCATGAGCGGCGCACAGTGCTGCTCTGGGTGGTGGCGCTGGCCGCGCTGCTGGCGCTGGCCGTGGCACCGCTGGGTGCCAGCCCGCTGCTGCTGGGGCTGATGTTCGTCTGGGGCGGCCTGGCATTCTCGATCTATTCGATCGCCGTGGCGCAGATGGTCGACCACCTCAACCCCGACGAGATCCTCTCCGGCTCCAGCGGCCTGCTGCTGGCCAACGGCTTCGGCGCCGCGCTGGGCCCGGTGATCGCCGGCGCGCTGATGCACCTGGCCGGCCCGGTGGCGCTGCCGGTGTTCTTCGCCGTCTCCCTCGGCGTGCTGGCGTTCTACGCGTTCTACCGCCCGCGCAAGGTGATGGACCTGGTCACCGAGCCCCACGGCCACTTCACGCCGATGCTGCGGACCAGCCCCACGGTGATGGAGCTGATGCCCGATGCGCCGGAAGAGGCCAGCGTCGCCCAGGAACCAGCCAACGAGCAGACTCTGGACGACGACGTGCCGCCGGCCGAACCACGCACCGGTACCTGAGGCTCAGAAATCGACCCGGCCGCGCCCGGCCTTGATCGCGCCACGGCGGGTCTTGCCTTCGAGCCGGCGCGTCTTCGAGGCAAGCGTCGGGCGCGTCGGCCGCCGCGCCTTCTCCACCTTGGTCACGCTGCGGATCAGCTCCACCAGGCGCTCGAGGGCGTCGGCACGGTTCTGCTCCTGGGTGCGGTAGCGCTGGGCCTTGATCACCACCACGCCGCCCTCGGTGATCCGGCTGTCGCGCAGGGCCAGCAGGCGCTCCTTGTAGAACGCCGGCAGCGACGAGGCGCCGATGTCGAAGCGCAGGTGCACGGCGCTGGAGACCTTGTTGACGTTCTGCCCGCCGGCCCCCTGGGCGCGGATGGCGCTCAGCTCGACCTCACTGTCGGCGAGCTGTACGTTGTTGGAGATTTCCAGCATGGCGGTCAGGCTTCCGTTGGACGATATGCCTTGGATTGTCCTACGGCCCGCGGCAGACCGACAGGTTTGAACACACATTCGGCCTGCCGGCAGGGCCGTCTTCGGGTAGTGTCCATCCAGCCCTCGATTCAGCGGAGCGCACACCTCGATGGATTCGATCACCCAGGCCGTCCTCGGCGCCAGTGTCCATACCGCCCTGCTCGGCCGCTGGCAGGGGCGCAAGGCACTGCTGTTCGGCGCGCTGCTCGGCACCCTGCCCGACCTCGACGTGATCATCGACTACGGCGACGCGGTGGCCGACATGACCTACCACCGCGGCTTCAGCCACTCGCTGTTCGTGCTCACCGGCGTGGCACTGCTGCTGACCTGGCTGGCCGTGCGATGGTGCGCGTGGCGCGGCCTGCGATTACCCCTGCCCGGCAGGGTGCGCCCGGGCTATTCGGCGATGCGCCTGTTCCTGGCGATCTGGCTGGTGCTGGTCACCCATGTGCTGCTCGATGCCTTCACCAGCTACGGCACCCAGCTGTTCTGGCCACTCGATACTCCGCCGGTCGCCTGGGCCAGCGTGTTCATCATCGATCCGCTGTACAGCCTGCCGCTGTTGCTGGCGGTGCTGGTCGTCGGCGTCGCCGGTTTTCGTGGCCGTGCGGCCCGCTGGCCGGCGGCGGCACTGGCGCTCTCGACGCTGTACCTGGGCTTCACCGTCGCCGGCAAGCTGATGGCCGCGCAGCGCGTGGAGGCGGAACTGGCACGCCAGGGCATCCAGGCCGAGCGCCTGTTCAGCACGCCGACGCCCTTCAACAGCCTGCTCTGGCGGGTGGTGGTGATCGACGGCGAGCGTTATCACGAAGCGCTGGTGGGCTGGCTCGACGACGGCCCGCCGGAGCTGGTCGCCCTGCCCCGCGGCGCCCGCCTGGCCGCTGCGCTGGAAACCTCGCCGCAGCACCAGCGCCTGCACTGGTTCACCGACGGCCTCCTGCGCTATGACGTGGAAGACGATCAGCTGTTGGTGACCGACCTGCGCCTGGGCATGACCGGCTTCCACCCGTTCCGTTTCCCGCTGGCCCGGCGCGACGAGGACGGCTGGCAACTGGTCGAACAGGCCGAGCGCCTGCCCGCCGCACGCGGCGACCTGGCCCGGCTGGAAGTGCTCTGGCGGCGGATCTGGAACCAGCAGCCGGAAGTGCCGCTGGGCGAATGGGCCATCGACCTCGGCCGCCGCCGCTGAATGAACCTGCGCCCGGCCCGGGCGATGTCGACGCGGCCAGGGCTTTCCTACAAAACGGGTGCTGACTGGGCGTGGATGGCTTCGGCCATCCACCCTACGCACGGCCGGAGCTGTGCCCGGGGCAGCAACGGCCCACCTCTCCAGACGCCGCCCAGCGCCAACAAAAACCCCGGCACGGGGCCGGGGTCGTTCGGGCTCGCCAGTCGCCTCAGGTACGGAACTGCCGCACCAGCTCCTGCAACTCGACGCCCAGGCGCGCCAGTTCGGCGCTGGCGCTGGCGGTCTGCTCGCTGCCGCAGGCGCTCTGCTCGCCGATGTCGCGCACGCGGGTAACGCTCTCGGAGATGTTCTCGGCCACGGCGCTCTGCTGCTCGGCGGCGGCGGCGATCTGCTGATTCATCTGCTCGATGGTGGAGACCGACTCGGTGATCCGCCCCAGCGCCGTGCCAGCCTCGTTGGCCAGCTCGACGGTGCGCTGGGTCAGCTCGCGGCTGGTCTGCATCTGCGCGACCGCCTGGCCGGCGACCTGTTGCAGGCTGCCGATCAGCCCTTCGATTTCCTCGGTCGAGTCGTGGGTACGCCGCGCCAGCGCGCGCACCTCGTCGGCGACCACCGCGAAACCACGGCCCTGCTCGCCGGCACGCGCCGCCTCGATCGCGGCGTTGAGCGCCAGCAGGTTGGTCTGCTCGGCCACCGCGCGGATCACCTCCAGCACGCTGCCGATCCGCCCGCTCTGTTCGTTCAGCGCCTCGATGGCCTGGGCCGAATGCTCCACCTCCGACGACAGGCTGCCGATCTGGCCAATCGCGTCGCGCACCACGCGGTCGCCCTGGCGCGCCTGCTGATCGGCCTGCAGCGCGGCCTGGGAGGCCTGTTCGGCGTTGCGCGCGACTTCCTGCACGGTGGCGGCCATCTCGTTCATCGCAGTGGCGACCTGGTCGGTCTCCTCGCGCTGGGTCTGCACGCCGACACTGGTCTGCGCGGTCACCGCCGACAGCTGCTCGGCGGCCGCGGCGATCTGGCTGACCCCACCGCCGATGCGGCCGATCAGGTTGCGCAGGCTCTCGTTCATCCGGTGCATGGCGTTCTGCAGCTGGCCGACCTCGTCGCGCCGGATGCTGGCCTGGGAGTGCGTCAGATCACCGGCTGCCACCCGTTCGGCCTGGGCGACGGTATCGCGCAGCGGGCCGACGATCAGCCGGGTGATGGCGGCCGCCGCCACGATGCCGATGAGGATGGCCAGGCCGCCGATCACCGCCAGCAGCAGGTAGATGCTCGAACGCTGCGCCTTCATTTCCTCGGTTGCCAGCGCCAGTGTCTGCCCGGCCGCGGCGATCACTTCGCCGGACAGCTCGGCCATGCGCTGCTGCGCCGCCAGGCGCCGGATGCGGTTGCCGCGGAACTCGTCGAAGGCGCGCTGGTAATCGCCTAGCGCCGCCAGGGCGGCGTCCATCGAACTCTTCTGGCCGTCGTCCAGCCAGACCTTGAGGTTGCTGCCGATGGCGCTGACGTCGGCATGCTTGGCCTGCCAGTCGCTCACCGATTGCTCGTCGCTGTTGGCGATGAAGGCGTTCTCCAGGGTGCGCATGTCGAGCACCTGCTTGGTCAGCCCGGAAGTCGCCTCGGCGATGGTCAGCGGGTCGCTGCCCTTGAGCCGGTCGCCCTCCAGGCGCAGCACGCGCACGGCGTCGTACATGTCCAGCTCGATGAACTCGAACTCCTCGCGGCTGCGCTGCGCGGCCTCGCCCATCTGCACTCGCAGGCGCTCGCCGCGGCTGATCAGCTCGCGGTACTCGTCGAATTGCTGCTGGTAGGCGTCGACCGCCTTGCCGATCCGCACCAGGCCCGCCTGCAGCTCGCTGTCGGCGCTGGCGGCCAGCTGCTTAAGCTCGCCGCCGATGGCGCCCAGCCCCTGGTGCAGTTGCGTGGCGGAGGCTTCCTGGCGGGTCAGCGCGAAGTCGCGCTCGTCGCCACGGGCGGCCAGGATGCTCGCGTTGATCCCGGCCAGCCGATTGATCTGCTGCGACCGCTCGACGGTGGCATCGACCGCATAGAAACCGGTGCCAGCGACCGCCAGGGTCAGCACCAGCACCATGCCGAAGCCGATGCTGAGTTTCTTGCCGACCGGCAGGTTGGTGAAGGGGTTTGCAGCTTGCATCGTTCAATCCCTTAAAAAGGCCATCAGCCTGAAGTCGGCAGCGCTGCCGAATAGTTGAGTGCCCGGGCAGGATTTTTTTGGCGCCGTTCGTCTGGCGCCCGATCAGTGCTGCAAGTGGCCGTAGAGCCGCGCGTAGAGGCCGCCCTCGGCGATCAGCTGCTGGTGTTCGCCCTGCTCGGCGATGCGTCCGCCGTCGAACACCAGCACGCGGTCGGCCTGCTTCACCGCCGACAGGCGGTGGGCGATGATCAGCGTGGTGCGCCCCTGGAGGAAACGCGTCAGCTGCTGGTGCAGGGCGTATTCGGTGGCCGCGTCCAGCGCCGAGGTGGCTTCGTCGAGGATCACCACCTTCGGCTCGGCGAGGATCATCCGCGCCACTGCCAGGCGCTGGCGCTGCCCGCCGGACAGGCGCACGCCGGAGCGCCCGACGATGCTGTCCAGCCCTTGCGGCAACTGGCGCACGGTATCGGCCAGCTGGGCGATCTCCAGCGCCTGCCAGCAGGCCGCGTCGTCACGCTCACGGCCCATGCACAGGTTGGCGCGCACCGTGTCGTTGAACAGCGCCGGGTGCTGCAGCACCACGGCGACGTTGTCGCGCACCGTGGCCAGGCCGATGTCCTCCAGGCGCACGCCGCCGAAGCGGATCTCCCCGGCCTGCGGCTGGTAGAGGCCGAGCAGCAGCTGCACCAGGGTGCTCTTGCCGCCGCCGCTGGCCCCGACGATGGCGACCTTCTCGCCGGCGGCGATGGACAGGTCCAGCCCCTCGAGCACCGCTTCCTCCTGGTAGGAGAAGCGCAGGCCGCGGACCTCGATGTCGAGCGTCTCGCGGCCGGCGAAGGGGTCCTGGGTGGCGGCATACTGCGGCTCGTCGGCGCGCGCCAGCAGCTGGTTGATTCGCCCCAGCGCGCCGCCGGCGGCATAGAAGGCGTACTGCAGGCTGAGCAGTTGCTCCACCGGGCCGATCATGAACCACAGGTAGCTGAACACCGCGAGCATCTGGCCGATGCTCAGGTCGGAGAACAGCACGGTGAGCATCGCCGCGGCACGGAACACGTCGATGCCGAATTGGAACAGCAGGCCGCTGGCGCGGTTGGAGGCGTCGGTCTTCCACTGCGAGGCCACCGCATAGTCGCGCACTTCGCGGGCCTTGAGCCCGAGCCGGCCGAGGAAGAAACCCTGGCGGTTGCCGGCGCGCACTTCCTGGATGGCCTCCAGCGTCTCGGTGAGCGCCTGGGTGAAGCGCGAGGTGCTGTCGTTCTCCAGCTTCTTCAGGTGCTTGACGCGCTTGCCCAGCTGCACCGTGGCGTAGATCACCAGCGGGTTGAACAGCAGGATCAACAACGCCAGCTGCCAGTGCATCCAGACCAGGATCGCCGCGGTGCCGACGATCGACAGCAGCGCCACCAAGAGGCGGCTCAGGGTGTCGCCGAGGAACTTGTCGATGGTGTCCAGATCGGTCACCAGATGGGTCGCCACGGTGCCGCCGCCGAGGCTTTCGTATTCGGCGAGCGAGATGCGCTTGAGGCGCTCGATCAGCCGCACCCGCAGGCGGTAGACCACGTCCTTGGACAATCGCGCGAACAGCCGCGCCTGCAACACGTTGAGCACCAGCGCCGAGCCGCGCAGCAGCAGGGTCAGGCCGAGCATCAGGCCGATGTAGCCGGCCGCGACCTGCCAGCCCTGGGGCAGGAAGCGGTCCATCACCCGCAGCGCGGCATCACCCTGGCCGAGCAGCACCTCGTCGACCAAGAGCGGCAGCAGCAGCGGGATCGGCACGCTGCACAGGGTCGCCAGCACGGCGACCAGGTTGGCCAGCAGCAGCGCCTTGCGGTGGCGCAGGGCGAGGCGGCGGATCTCCGCCCAGCTCAGCTGGTCAGCCATGGGCACCACGCTCGAGCCAGCGCGCCAGCAGGGGCGCCAGCGCCTCCAGCGAGCGATAGCCGTTGGTCAGCAGCGCGAGCTGGCCGTCGCGCTCGGCGAGCAGGGTGGGAAAGCCGGCGATGCCGAGGTTCTCGGCCCAGGCGAAGTCGGCGGCGGTGGCCGCGCCGGTCGCATCGGCATCGAAGCATTCGGCGAAGGCGTCGCGCGACAGGCCGGCGCGCTCGGCCAGCTCGACCAGCCGCGCCGGCCGGGTCACGTCCTCGCCTTGCGTGTAGAAGGCCTGCTGGATCAGCAGCGCCAGCGGCCAGGCCCGCGCGGCATCGAGCTGCCGCGCCGCGACCAGCGCCCGGCAGGCGGGCTCGGTGTCGTAGACCAGCCCCTCGGGCAGGCCGGCGGCGAAGTCGAACGGCTGGCCGCTGGCCTCGTGCACCGCCCGCCAGTAGGCCAGGGTGCGGCTGCGCCCGGCGGCGTCCATCGGCGTGCGCTCGCGGCGCAGCCCGCCGACCACCAGGTGCAGCGCCACACCGCCCTGCCCGGCCTGCTCGGCGAGCGCCTGGGCAACCGGCGCGAAGCCCCAGCACCAGGAGCACATCGGGTCCATCACGTAGATCAGTCGGGCGCTCATGCTCACTCCGTGCCGATTACTGCTTTGGGCACACAGCTGCGCCCAGGGTTCGCCAACGCCGCGCAGCCTGCCTCAACGGCGGCCAGCCTGTCGCGCCAGATTCATGCGTCGTGGCGACGCGGGTCGCGGCCGATGGGATGCGGCTGGTTGCGCTGGCGCGCCAGTTCGATCTGCTTCTGCCGCTCGCGGGCGCTGGCACGGGTCTTTTCCGGCAGCCGGTCCCAGCAATGCGGGCAGCTGATTCCCGGCGCGTAGTGCGCGGACTCGCGATCCTCGGCCGACACCGGCATGCGGCAGGCGTGGCAGAGCTCGAAGCGGCCCTCGGAAAGATCGTGGCGCACGGTGACCCGGTTGTCGAAGACGAAGCAGTCGCCCCGCCAGCGGCTTTCGCTTTCCGGCACCTCCTCCAGGTACTTGAGGATGCCGCCCTTGAGATGGAAGACCTCCTCGAAACCCTCGCCGAGCATGTAGCTCGAGGCCTTCTCGCAGCGGATACCGCCGGTGCAGAACATGGCCACCTTCTTGTGCCGCGCCGGGTCGAAGTTGGCCTTGATGTAGTCGGGGAAATCGCGGAACGAGCGGGTCTTCGGATCGACCGCGCCCTCGAAGCTGCCGATGGCGACTTCGTAGTCGTTGCGGGTGTCGATGACCAGCACCTCGGGATCGTCGACCAGCGCGTTCCAGTCGCGCGGTTCGACGTAGGTGCCGACCCGGCGGTTCGGGTCCACGCCGGGCACGCCGAGGGTGACGATCTCCTGCTTGAGCTTGACCTTGGTGCGGTAGAACGGCTGCTCGTCGCAGTACGACTCCTTGTGGTCGATGTCGGCCAGGCGCGGGTCGCTGCGCAGCCAGGCGAGCAACCGGTCGATGCCCTCGCGGCTGCCGGAGACGGTGCCATTGATGCCTTCGGCGGCGAGCAGCAGGGTGCCCTTGATGTCATGGGCCAGCAGGGTGTCGAGCAGCGGCTGGCGCAGGGCGACGTAGTCCGGCAGGCCGACGAACTTGTACAGCGCCGCGACGACGATGGAATCTTTCAAGGCATCCTCCAGTGGCCGCCCGCGCAAAGGGCGTACCGGGGTGATGAAAAGCAAGCGCCGGCGGAAGCCGGCGCGGGGGTGCGGAGTCTAACAGACGCGCAGCGTCACTTGTGCCCGCCGGCACACACCGGCGAGGCCGGCGCGCTGCCCTGCGCGGCCCATTCGGCCGGTGTGTAGGTGTGCAGCGCCAGGGCATGCACCTGCTGCATCAGCTCGCCCATGGCGCCATAGGCCTTCTGGTGGCGCTTGACCGCGTTCAGCCCGGCGAACGCCTCGCTGACGATCACCGCCTTGTAGTGGGTCTCCTGGCCACGGCTGTGCATGTGGCTTTCGTCGATGACCTGCAGGTACTCGGGCTGCAGCGTCTGCAGCGCGACCTTGATGCTGTCCAGTTTGCTCATGCGGGTTCCGTCACTTCTTCGGGGGTTCGAGTTCGGCCGTCATCTCGGCCAGCAGCTTGTTGACCTCCGGCACGGCGCCTTCGAGCCGGGCCTGGGTCAGTTGTGCCGAGCGCGCGTTGAGCTCGGGCAGCTTGCCGAGCATCTTGGCGCCCAGCGGCGAGCGGTAGAAGTCGATCAGGCCGGCCAGCTCCTGCTCGGTGAATTCCTCGGTGTAGAGCGTCACCAGCTCGGGCTCGAGCCGCTCCCAGCCGATGGCCTTGTCCAGCGCGGCGTTGGCCTTGGCCTGGTAGCGCTCGAGCATGGCGCGCTTGTCCTGCGGGGCCTGCGCCTCGGCGAAGCGCTTGGCGAACATCTGCTGCACCTGGGCGTAGACCGGCACGGCCAGGCGGTCGGCCTTGGCCAGCTGGAGGAATTCTTCGGCCTTGGCGGCATGGCTGGCCTGGTCGGCGACGGCGCAACCGCTGGCCAGTGCGAGCAGCAGCGCACCACAGCAACCGAGGGTGGAGATCTTGGGCATTGGATTTTCCTTCATTGGGCGATAGTCAGCCCTGAATGGACACATTCTGCGCCGGGAGTTCCACTGCTCACAAGGCACGCGCCGCCGGGAACCGGCCCGCACGGGCGCGGCCTATACTGGATTCGAACCCGATGGAGCACGGCATGACACGCATCGAAACCGACAGCCTGGGCGACGTGCAGGTACCCGAGGCCGCCTACTGGGGCGCGCAGACGCAACGTTCGCTGGACAACTTCGCCATCGGCGACCAGCACATGCCGCTGGCCGTGGTACATGCCCTGGCGCTGATCAAGAAGGCCGCGGCGCGGGTCAACAATCGCATCGGCGAACTGCCGCCGGACGTGGCGCGGCTGATCGAGCAGGCCGCCGACGAGATTCTCGCCGGCCAGCATGACGAGCAGTTTCCGCTGGTCGTCTGGCAGACCGGCAGCGGCACCCAGTCGAACATGAACGTCAACGAGGTGATCGCCGGCCGCGCCAACGAGCTGGCCGGCGGCGCGCGCGGCGGCAAGAGCCCGGTGCACCCGAACGATCACGTCAACCGCGCGCAGAGCTCCAACGATTGCTTCCCCACCGCCATGCACATTGCCGCGGCCAAGGCGGTGCAGCACGACCTGTTGCCGGCGCTGGCCGAGCTGTCCGGCGGCCTCGCCGAGCAGGCCGCGCGTCACGGCAAGCTGGTCAAGACCGGGCGCACCCACATGATGGATGCCACGCCGATCACCTTCGGCCAGGAGCTGTCGGCCTTCGTCGCCCAGCTGGACATCGCCGAGCGCGCCGTGCGCGCCGCGCTGCCGGCGGTCTACGAGCTGGCCCAGGGCGGCACGGCGGTCGGCACCGGGCTGAACGCGCCGCACGGCTTTGCCGAAGCCGTCGCCGCCGAGCTGGCCGCCCTCTCCGGCCTGCCGTTCGTCTCGGCGCCGAACAAGTTCGCCGCACTGGCCGGCCACGAGCCGCTGGTGGCGCTGTCAGGTGCCCTGAAGACAGTGGCGGTGGCGCTGATGAAGCTCGCCAACGACCTGCGCCTGCTCGGCTCCGGCCCACGCGCAGGCTTCGCCGAGGTGCGGCTGCCGGCCAACGAGCCGGGCAGCTCGATCATGCCCGGCAAGGTCAACCCGACCCAGTGCGAGGCGCTGTCGATGCTCGCCTGCCAGGTCATGGGCAACGACATGACCATCGGCTTCGCCGCGAGCCAGGGCCACCTGCAGCTCAACGTGTTCAAGCCGGTGATCATCCACAACCTGCTGCAGTCGATCCGCCTGCTCGCCGATGGCTGCCGCAACTTCAATACGCACTGCGTGGCCGGGCTGGAGCCGGACGCCGCGCGCATGGCCGAGCATCTGGAGCGCGGGCTGATGCTGGTGACCGCGCTGAACCCGCACATCGGCTACGACAAGGCCGCGCAGATCGCCAAGAAGGCCTACGCGGAGAACAAGACCCTGCGCGAGGTCGCGCTGGAGCTGGGCTACCTCAGCGACGAAGAATTCGACCAGTGGGTACGTCCGGAAAGCATGCTCGAATCCGGCCAGCAGGGCTGAGCGGCGGCGTAGGGTGGATGGCCGCAGCCATCCACCGCCTGGCAGGATCGCCTGCCCTTGCGCTCAAAAAAGGTGGGCTGAAGCCCACCCTACGAGGTAGCGATGAGCCGGACGGTGGATAACGCTTCGCGGTTATCCACCCTACGCATCCTCCGCCCGTAGGGTGGATGGCCGCAGCCATCCACCGCCTGGCAGGATCGCCTGCCCTTGCGCTCAAAAAAGGTGGGCTGAAGCTAACGCTTCGCGGTTATCCACCCTACGCTTCCTCCGCCCGTAGGGTGGATGGCCGCAGCCATCCACCGCCTGGCAGGACCGCCTGTCCTTGCGCTCAAAAAAGGTGGGCTGAAGCCCACCCTACGAGGTAGCGATGAGCCGGACGGGGGATAACGCTTCGCGGTTATCCACCCTACGCTTCCTCCGCCCGTAGGGTGGATGGCCGCAGCCATCCACCGCCTGGCAGGGTCGCCTGCCTGTCTTCTCAGCGCACCGCTTCGAACAGGCCCGACGCACCCATGCCGCCGCCGACGCACATGGTCACCACGCCGTAGCGCAGGTTGCGTCGCTGCAGTTCGCGGATCAGGTGCCCGGCGGTGCGCGAGCCGGTCATGCCGAACGGGTGGCCGATGGAAATCGAACCGCCGTTGACGTTGTACTTGTCGTTGTCGATGCCCAACCGGTCGCGGCAGTACAGGCACTGCGAGGCGAAGGCCTCGTTGAGTTCCCAAAGGTCGATGTCGTCGACCGACAACCCCTTGGCCTTGAGCAGGCGCGGCACCGAGAACACCGGGCCGATGCCCATCTCGTCCGGCTCGCAACCGGCGACGGTGAAACCGCGGAAGAAGGCGCGTGGCTTGAGCCCCAGGGCGATGGCCTTGTCCAGGCTCATCACCAGCGTCATCGAGGCGCCGTCGGAGAGTTGCGAGGCGTTGCCGGCGGTGACCGAGCCATCCTCGGCAAACACCGGCTTGAGCGAGGCCAGGCCGTCGAGCGTGGTGTCCGCGCGGTTGCAATCGTCGCGGTCGACCACGCCGTCGTGCTCGGTCCGTGCGCCGGTGGCCTTGTCCTCGCTGAAATAGCGCACCGACATCGGCACGATCTCGTCGGCGAACAGCCCTTCGGCCTGGGCGCGCGCGGTGCGCTGCTGGCTCTGCAGGGCGTAGAGGTCCTGCTGCTCGCGGCTGATGTTGTAGCGCCGCGCGACCGTCTCGGCGGTCTGCCCCATGCTGTGGTAGATGCCCGGCACCTGCTGCTGGAGGATCGGGTTGTAGAGGTGGTCGGTGTTGCGGCTCTTGGCCGTCAGGGTGATCGACTCCACCCCGCCGGCGACGATCACGTCGCTGCAGCCGGAGGCGATCTGGTTGGCGGCGATGGCGATCGCCTGCAGGCCCGACGAGCAGAAGCGGTTGAGCGTCATGCCGGCGCACTGCACGCCCAGGCGCGAGAGCACCGCCACGTTGCGACCGATGTTGTAGCCCTGCGCGCCCTCGTTGGAGCCGGCGCCGACGATGCAGTCGTCCACCAGTGCCGGGTCGAGGTCGTTGCGCGCGAGCAGCGCGTCGACGCAATGGGCCGCCATGTCGTCGGGACGGGTCATGTTGAATTTGCCGCGGAAGGACTTGGCCAGGCCGGTCCGGACGCTGTCGACGATTACCACTTCGCGCATGGCTTACCTCGGGTCTTGTTGTGGGCGATCAGCCGAGCATAGGAGCGCGCCGTTGGCGGTGGCGACGACCATTCAGCGAGCGTATGCACGGCCATCGCCTGGCTGGCCGCGCTCACTTCCCGGCGATGGCCGCCTCCAGCGCCTCGTTCAGCGTGCGCAGCACCTTGATCCGGGCGAAGCGCTTGTCGTTGGCCTCCACCAGCGTCCAGGGCGCGATCTCGGTGCTGGTGCGGTCGACCATGTCGGCCACGGCACTGGCGTAGTCGTCCCAGCGCTCGCGGTTGCGCCAGTCTTCCTCGGTGATCTTGAAGCGCTTGAACGGCGTTTCCTCGCGCTCCTTGAAGCGCTTGAGCTGGGTGTCCTGGTCGATCGACAGCCAGAACTTCACCAGCACGATGCCCGCCTCGCTCATGTGCTCCTCGAAGTCGTTGATCTCGCTGTAGGCGCGCAACCACTCCTGCGGCGTACAGAAGCCTTCGACCCGCTCGACCAGCACGCGGCCGTACCAGGAGCGGTCGAAGATGGTGAACTTGCCGCGCTCGGGCACGTTGCGCCAGAAGCGCCACAGCCAGGGCTGTGCGCGCTCCTCCTCGCTCGGCGCGGCGATCTGCACGGTGCGGTAGAGCCGCGGGTCGAGCGCGCCGGTGACCCGGCGGATGGCGCTGCCCTTGCCCGCCGCGTCGTGCCCCTCGAACAGCGCCAGCACGCCGCGCTTGCGCAGGCGCCGGTCGCGCAAGAGTTGCGACAGCCGCGCCTGCTCGGCGATCAATTGCTGCTGGTAGCTGTCCTTGTCGAGCTTCTGGCTGAGGTCGAGGCTGTCGAGCAGGCTCAGGCGCTCGATGTCGGCCACCAGCGGCGCGGTGTGCGGCTGCGCCACCGCCTCGGCTCGCTCGGCGGCGTCGAGGGCTGCCTGCAGGCCCTGCAGGAGGATGCGGCCGACCGCCAGGCTGCGGTAACGCTCGTCGGCGCCCTCGATGATGTACCAGGGCGCGAAGTCGCGGCTGCTGCGGCGCAGGATGGTCTCGGCGTAGTGCACGAAGCGGTCGTAGGTCTTCGATTGCTGCCAGTCCAGCGGGCTGATGCGCCAGCTGTGCAGCGGATCGTCCTTGAGCGAGTCCAGGCGCGCCTTCATCTGCGCCTTGGACAGGTGCAGCCAGAACTTGAAGATCAGCACGCCCTCGTCGCAGAGCATGCGCTCGAGCCGCTGCGCCTTGGCGGTGAGCAGGGCCAGGCGCGCGCCCTTGATGCGCTTGTTGACCCGGTCCTCGAGCATCTTGCTGTACCAGTTGCCGAAGAAGATCCCGGTGGTGCCCTTGGGCGGCAGCCGCCGCCAGTAGCGCCAGGCGGCCGGCCGCGCCAGTTCCTCGTCGCTCGGCGTGTCGAAGCTCTCGACGCGGATCAGCCGCGGGTCCATCCATTCGCTCAGCAGCTTGATGGTCTCGCCCTTGCCGGCGCCCTCGATGCCGTTGATCAGGATCAGCACCGGGAAGCGTGCCTGGTTGCGCAAACGATACTGCGCCTGCAGCAGCGCCTCGCGCAGCGCCGGCACCTCGGCATCGTAGGTGGCCTTGTCGACGGCATGGCCGATTTCCGCGGATTCGAACATCGGTGTCTCCAGCAGGGGCGATGGGGGCAACCCTAGCAGGCCGCCCGGCAGCGGGCGAGCGGCGCACGGGCGTGCCGGCAGGGCATGACGCGGCGGGCCGGGCGCCGCCGGTTGGTCTTTTGAGGCACAATGCCGCGCATGAATTCCCCCGACCTGCCGCGCTGCTGCGCCCCGCTCGTAGATCACTGGCCGCTGCCACTCGCGCTGGACGGCGTGCGCCTGCTCAGCACGCGCTTCGACCCGCTGCTGTTCGAGCCCGAGGACTTCGCCCGCTGCCAGGTGCCGCCGGTGCGCGGCGTGGCCAAGCGGCAGAGCGAATTCCTCGCCGGCCGGCTGTGCGCACGCGAGGGCCTGCGCCGGCTGACCGGGCTGGCCCAGGTACCGGCAGTCGGCGCCGAGCGTGCGCCGGTCTGGCCGGTCGGGACGGTCGGCTCGATCACCCACGGTGGCGGCTGGGCCGCCGCGGTGGTCGGGCAGGACGCCCTCTGGCGCGGCCTGGGCCTGGACGTGGAGACGCTGATCCCCAGCGAGCGCGCCGACCGCCTGGCCGGCGAGATCCTCACGGCGAACGAGCACGCGATCTACGCGCAGCTCGACGCCCGGCAACGCAGCGAGCGCCTGACACAGGCCTTTTCGCTCAAGGAAAGCCTGTTCAAGGCGCTCTACCCGCTGGTGCGCACGCGCTTCTACTTCCAGGACGCCGAGCTTGTGGAAAGCGACCCGGGCCTTGCCCGCCTGCGCCTGTTGATCGACCTGCCGGGCTGGCCGCGCGGCAGCGAGCTGGCCGGCCAGTTCTGCGAATTCGACGGCTATCTGCTGAGCCTGGTCAGCGTGCCGGCCAGCGCTCAGGACTGATCGCGCGGCAACCGCTCGGCTCCGGCCACCCGCGGCCACACCAGGCTGAAACGCGCGCCGCCCAGCGGGCTGTCGCCCAGCTGCACGCGGCCACCGTGCCAGTAGAGAATGCGCCGCACGATGGACAGCCCCAGGCCATGCCCGCCGGAGGCGCGGGTGCGACTGTCGTCCAGGCGCAGGAAGGGCTCGAAGACGCGGTCGCGATCAGCCTCCGGCACGCCCGGGCCGTCGTCCTCCACCTGCAGGCAGGCGCGCTCGTCATCGATGGCGAAGCTGACCTGCACCCGCGCCTCGGCGTAGCGCATGGCGTTGCTTATCAGGTTGCTCAATGCCCGGCGCAGGTAATGCGGCTCCGCCTCGACCCGGCAGTTGCCGTCGGCTGCGAGCCGGCAGTCGCCGAGCAGCACGCTGACCTCCGGGCGCAGCGGCGCCAGCTCGCGGATCACCTGCTCGACCAGCGCCGCCAGGTCCACCGGCTGCATGTGCAGCAGCGGCGCGCCCTGCTCCAGCCGCGAATAGACCAGCATCTCGTCGACCAGGCGGTCGAGGTCGTCGATATCGCGATCCATACCCTCGAGGTACTTGCCGCGCGCGCCGGCATCCTGCGCCTGCTCGGCCATCTCCAGGCCGAAGCGCAGCCGCGCCACCGGGGTGCGCAGTTCGTGGGCCACGCCGCTGGTCATCTCGCGCTGCACCGCCAGCAGGCGTTGCAGGTGGCGGGCCATGCCGTTGAAGGTCGCCGCCAGGCGGCCCACCGCGTCGTGGCCGGCGTCCGGCACGCGCGCGGCCAGGTCGCCCGCTGCGATGTGCTCCGCCGCGCGCTCCAGCGCGCTCAGGCGGAACTCCAGGCGACGCACCAGCAGGTAGACGGTGACGCCGATCAGCGTCAGGCCGAGCAGGCCGATGGCCAGCAGCAGGTGCGCCGGGTAGGGATTCATCGCGTGCAGCGGGCCCATGTGCAGGATCCAGCGGGTGCCGCTGACCGCCGCGAACACGTGGATGGCATCGCCGCCGCGGTCGAGGGCGATCACCGTGTCGCCCTCCTCCAGCCTTCGGCGCTGGTCGTCGTCGAGGTTGGCGCTGTCGCGGGTGACCAGCGACAGGTCATAGCCGAAGCCATGACGGCTGCCGAGATTGGCCAGTTGCCGCGGCTGGTCCGGCTCGGGGTGGCGGATCAGCTCGTCGATCAGCAGGTAGGCCGCGGCCCGGGCCAGCTGCTCGCTGACCTGCTCCACCTCGCCGGCGAGTACCAGCCGCGCGGGCTCGCTGACCAGGCTGAACACCGTGACGCGGTTGGGCCGGGTCTGCTCGACCAGCACCTGCCCACGCAGCAGGCGCGCCTCCAGGCTGCGCTCCAGGCTGACGTCGTCGAGGGTGCGCACGCGCAGCGGAATCCCCAGCAGGCGCCCCCAGAGATTCGCCGCCTGGCGCCGCTCGATAGGCGTCATGCTGCTCATGTTGTGCGCCATCAGGCGGAAGGTGCCGGCGGCCAGCCGTTCGCGGTACTGGTCGGCGCGCTGCTGGTTGAGCAGCTGCAGGCCGCCGGCGCCGAGCAACGCCACCAGCACCAGCACGGCGAGCATGCCGCCGTAGATGCGCAGGAAGATGGCGTTCATCGGCTGGCTAGGCCATCGCCGCGGCAGCTTCGGCGACAAACAGGTAGCCCTTGCCGCGCACGGTCTTGATCAGCCGCGGGTGCTCGGGGTCGTCGCCGATCTTCGGGCGGATGCGCGAGATGCGCACGTCGATGGAGCGGTCCTGGCCGTCGTACTCGATGCCGCGCAGCTCGGCGAATATCTCCTCGCGCGAGAGGATGCGCCCGGCATTGGCGGTGAGCAGCCAGAGCAGGTCGAACTCGGCGGCGGTCAGCTCGATCTGCCGCTCGCGCAGCCAGGCCTCGCGCAGCGCACTGTCGATCACCAGCGGCCCGAACACCAGCCGCCTGGACGGCCCCTGGGCTTGCTCGACGCCTTCGCGCCGGCGCAACAGGGCGCGAATGCGCGCCAGCAGCAGGCGCGGGCGGACCGGTTTGCAGACGTAGTCGTCGGCGCCGGTTTCCAGGCCGAGCACCTGGTCCAGTTCGTCGGCGCGGGCGGTGAGCATGAGGATGGGGCCATCGTAGCGTTCGCGCGCACGGCGGCAGATGGACATGCCGTCCTCGCCCGGCAGCATCAGGTCGAGCACCACCAGGTCGGGCTGCTCGGCGACGATGCGCTCGACCGCCCGGGCGCCGTCGGCCTCGACCCCGACCTCGAACCCACCCTGTGCCAGGAGGTATTCACGGGTCAGCTCGGCCAGCCGCTGGTCGTCCTCGACGATCAGGATCCGCCACGCTTGTTGCTCCATCGCCTGCCCCTCACCGTCTTGAACGCGTCGCGCATTGTACTCAACCGAAGACGGCGCAGCAGGGGCCGAAAATCGCTTGCAATAAACACAACATATAGTGTTTGGCCTTTTGCCCGCCCCGCCCCGTCCAGGGGTGGAAAAACACCCGGCATTTCGTCGCCCGAACGCCGATACCAGCGCGCATCCGGGCTATCGGCGATGGCCTGCCAGTCACCCACAAAACACCCACACCTTATCCACAGCTTGTTCAACAACACCCGGCTTGCATCGACAACCGACCCCGATTATTGTGGCGCCCCGCGCGGCCAGGCCCCATATGTTGGGCTCGCCGAGCGGAGGCAAGATCCCTTGCAGGCGCACCTTCGAAGGTCGCCCTGCCCCCTGGAAACGGCATCGTCGTGGTGCAGTCCGGGCTCGCCGGCACCACCCGCCAGAACAGTCGTCATCGACGACGCAGTACAAACAGGGCTGGTGTCAGGCACCCACGCAGAACACAAGATATTGTGTTGACAGCCAGGTTGGCCTGGCTATTCTTCCCCGAACTTTCACCGTCGGCCGCAGGGGCCGCGCGGGGGCTTTTTCGTTACACCCATGCCCGGCTGGCCGGGGCATGGTTCATGCAATGCGAGCAGGCACGCCAGGCGTGCCAACCGAAAACGAATACCGACGTTCCAGACAAAGCCGGAGACCCCATGCAGAACTCATCCACTCGCGAGAACCCGCTGTCGGCCGACGCGTCCGATCTGACCGCCACCGCCCCGGGCCAGCTGCGCGTGATCAAGCGCAACGGTACCGTCGTGCCCTATACCGACGACAAGATCACCGTCGCCATCACCAAGGCCTTTCTCGCCGTGGAAGGCAGCTCCGCCTCCGCCTCCTCGCGCATCCATGACACCGTCGCGCGCCTGACCGAGCAGGTCACCGCCACCTTCCGACGCCGCATGCCGTCGGGCGGCACCATCCACATCGAGGAAATCCAGGACCAGGTCGAACTGGCCCTGATGCGCGCCGGCGAGCAGAAGGTCGCCCGCGACTACGTGATCTACCGCGAAGCCCGCGCCCAGGAGCGCAAGAACGCCAGCGCCGCCGGCGAGATCGCCCAGCCGCACCCGAGCATCCGCGTCACCCGCGCCGATGGCAGCCAGCAGCCGCTGGACATGGGCCGCCTGCAGACCATCATCACGGAGGCCTGCGAAGGCCTGGCCGAAGTCGATGGCGCGCTGATCGAGCGCGAGACCCTGAAGAACCTCTACGACGGCGTGGCCGAGAAGGACGTCAACACCGCACTGGTGATGACCGCCCGCACCCTGGTCGAGCGTGAGCCGAACTACAGCCAGGTCACCGCGCGCCTCTTGATGGACACCCTGCGTGCCGAAGCCCTGGGCTTCCTCGGCGTAGCCGACAGCGCCACCCATCACGAGATGGCCGACCTGTACGCCAAGGCCCTGCCGGCCTACATCGAGAAAGGCGTCGAGTTCGAGCTGCTCGATTCCAAGCTGAAGAGCTACGACCTGGCCAAGCTGGGCGCTGCGCTCAACCACGAGCGCGATCAGCAGTTCACCTACCTCGGCCTGCAGACCCTGTACGACCGCTACTTCATCCACAAGAACGACATTCGCTTCGAACTGCCGCAGATCTTCTTCATGCGCGTGGCCATGGGCCTGGCCATCGAGGAAGAGCAGAAAGAAGCGCGCGCCATCGAGTTCTACAACCTGCTGTCGTCCTTCGACTACATGGCCTCGACGCCGACCCTGTTCAACGCCGGCACCCTGCGTCCGCAGCTGTCCTCCTGCTACCTGACCACCGTGCCGGACGACCTGGGCGGCATCTACGACGCCATCCGCGATAACGCACTGCTGTCCAAATTCGCCGGCGGCCTGGGCAACGACTGGACCCCGGTACGCGCGCTGGGCGCCTATATCAAGGGCACCAACGGCAAGAGCCAGGGCGTCGTGCCGTTCCTGAAAGTGGTCAACGACACCGCCGTGGCGGTCAACCAGGGCGGCAAGCGCAAGGGCGCAGTCTGCGCCTACCTGGAAACCTGGCACCTGGACATCGAGGAATTCCTCGAGCTGCGCAAGAACACCGGTGACGACCGTCGCCGTACCCACGACATGAACACCGCCAACTGGATTCCAGACCTGTTCATGAAGCGCGTCTTCGACGACGGCCAGTGGACCCTGTTCTCCCCCTCCGACGTACCGGACCTGCACGACCTCACCGGCCGCGCCTTCGAGGAGCGTTACGAGTACTACGAGGAGCTGACCAAGTACGGCAAGATCAAGCTGTTCAAGACCCTGCCGGCCAAGGACCTGTGGCGCAAGATGCTCTCGATGCTGTTCGAGACCGGCCACCCGTGGCTGACCTTCAAGGACCCGTGCAACCTGCGCAGCCCGCAGCAGCACGTCGGCGTGGTGCACAGCTCGAACCTGTGCACCGAGATCACCCTGAATACCAACAAGGACGAGATCGCCGTCTGCAACCTGGGCTCGATCAACCTGGTCAACCACATCGTCGACGGCAAGCTGGATTCGGCCAAGCTGGAGCGCACCGTGCGCACCGCTGTGCGCATGCTCGATAACGTCATCGACATCAACTACTACAGCGTGCCGCAGGCGCAGAACGCCAACTTCAAGCACCGCCCGGTGGGCCTGGGCATCATGGGCTTCCAGGACGCCCTGTACCTGCAGCACATCGCCTACGGTTCCGATGCCGCCATCGACTTCGCCGACAAGTCCATGGAAGCCATCAGCTACTACGCCATCCAGGCCTCCTGTGACCTGGCCGACGAGCGTGGCGCCTACTCCAGCTTCGAAGGCTCGTTGTGGTCCCAGGGCATCCTGCCGCTGGATTCCCAGCAGATCCTCATCGAGGCCCGTGGCCAGAAGTACATCGACGTCGACCTGACCGAGTCGCTGGACTGGGCGCCGATCCGCGAGCGCGTGAAGAAAGGCATCCGCAACTCCAACATCATGGCCATCGCGCCGACCGCAACCATCTCCAACATCGTTGGCGTGTCGCAGTCCATCGAGCCGACGTATCAGAACCTGTACGTCAAATCGAACCTGTCCGGCGAGTTCACCGTGATCAACCCGTACCTGGTCCACGACCTCAAGGCCCGCGGCCTGTGGGACCCGGTCATGGTCAACGACCTCAAGTACTACGACGGCTCCGTACAGCAGATCGAACGCATCCCGCAGGACCTCAAGGACCTGTACGCCACCGCCTTCGAAGTGGAAACCCGCTGGATCGTCGATGCCGCCAGCCGCCGCCAGAAGTGGATCGACCAGGCCCAGTCGCTGAACCTCTACATCGCCGGCGCCTCGGGCAAGAAGCTCGACGTGACCTACCGCATGGCCTGGTACCGTGGCCTGAAGACCACCTACTACCTCCGTGCCCTGGCCGCGACCAGCACCGAGAAGTCCACCATCAACACCGGCAAGCTGAACGCCGTGTCCAGTGGTGGCAGCGAGGCGGCTAACTCCGCCAGCGCCGCGCCGGCTGCAGAGCCGAAGCCGGCTCCGGTGCCGCTGGCGTGCAGTATCGATAACCCCGACTGCGAAGCCTGTCAGTAATAAAGGAGGCGGACGCATCTGGGCGGCGATCGCTGCGTTGCCTGCCGAGCCGGACCCCATCACGTACAGCTGTACGCTCAGGGGTTCCGACTCGACAGGCGCCTTGCGCTCACTCGCCCAGCTCCGCCCTTGCCGAGTGGGCTAGCTGATTCCGCCCCGTGGGAGCGGTCTCGACCGCGAACAGCTGCACCTCGACATCACCCATTCCGCGCTTTTGCGTGCACAACCAAAAGCCACCCATACACCCGACCGGCCAAGCCCCGGTCCCCAATCAGGAGCAATCGCACATGCTGAGCTGGGACGAATTCGACGAAGAAGAAACCACCACCGCCGCGCCGGCCACCGCTGCCGCGCAGCCGGCAAGCCAGGCCACCGCCAAGCTGGACAACGAAGCCGCCGGCTCCGTGGAAGAAGCCCGCGCCGTTGCCGCTGACGACTCCGACGCCATCGCCCGCGCCAAGCGCGCGCTGGACGAACTGGACGTGCGCGAAGGCCTCAACGAACTGGAAGGCGAAGCCGCCCGCGTGCGCGTCGACGAGAAGCGCATGATCAACGCCCGCGCCGACCTCAACCAGCTCGTCCCCTTCAAGTACGACTGGGCCTGGCAGAAGTATCTGGATGGTTGCGCCAACCACTGGATGCCGCAGGAAGTGAACATGAACGCCGACATTGCCCTGTGGAAGAGCAAGGACGGCCTCAGCGAAGACGAGCGCCGCATCGTCAAGCGCAACCTCGGCTTCTTCTCCACCGCCGACAGCCTGGTCGCCAACAACCTCGTGCTGGCCACCTACCGCCTGATCACCAACCCCGAGTGCCGCCAGTACATCCTGCGCCAGGCCTTCGAAGAGGCGATCCACACCCACGCCTACCAGTACTGCATCGAATCGCTGGGCATGGATGAAGGCGAGATCTTCAACATGTACCACGAGATCCCGAGCGTCGCGAAAAAGGCCAGCTGGGGCCTCAAGTACACCCGTTCCATCTCCGACCCGACCTTCCAGACCGGCACCCCGGAGACCGACAAGCAGTTCCTGAAGAACCTCATCGCCTACTACTGCGTACTCGAAGGCATCTTCTTCTACTGCGGCTTCACCCAGATCCTCTCCATGGGCCGCCGCAACAAGATGACCGGCACCGCCGAGCAGTTCCAGTACATCCTGCGTGACGAATCCATGCACCTGAACTTCGGCATCGACATGATCAACCAGATCAAGATCGAGAACCCGCACCTGTGGGACGCCGAGATGAAGGACGAAGCGACCCAGATGATCCTCCAGGGCACCCAGCTGGAAATCGAATACGCCCGCGACACCATGCCCCGTGGCGTACTCGGCATGAACGCCGCGATGATGGAGGACTACCTCAAGTTCATCGCCAACCGTCGTCTGACGCAGATCGGGTTGAAGGAAGAGTATCCAGGCACGACTAATCCGTTCCCGTGGATGAGCGAGATCATGGACCTGAAGAAGGAGAAGAACTTCTTCGAGACGCGGGTGATTGAGTATCAGACTGGTGGGGCGTTGAGCTGGGATTGATGGCTCACTGACATCAGAGTAGATTGGCCCTACACCTGCCATGGATGTTGGGGTTTAAGCTAAATAAAAAAGCCCCGCCTAGTGCGGGGCTTTTTATTTAAGGAAAAACATGAGCACCACTACCGAGCAAATTTTGATTGACCAAATTTTGGACAGTGAATTTGATGAGCAAAGCGAATTCACACAGAAAAATGATTTCTTTGAGTTCTTCTGTTCGAATCTAATTACAAAAGACAAAGAAATAAGCTACGAAGATGTAATAGAAGGAATCACCGACAACTCTCTCGACGGCGGAGTAGATGCCCTCTATCTTTTCGTTAACGGCGAACTAATAAAAGAAGACTTTACCGACTATTCTAGATTCAAAAAAGACATAAAAATCGAAGTAAACATAATCCAATCAAAGAACGAAAGAAGCTTTGGAGAGGATGCTGTCCACAAGTTAAGATCAACCTCCCTCAATCTCCTAAGACTAGATGCAGACCTAGAAAACCTAGCCAAAAAATACAACAGCAAAATTCTTGAGAAATCAAGGAAATTTATCGAATGTTATAGAGCACTAATTGCAAAATCCCCCAGCCTAACCATTAATTTCTTTTATACCACCAAGGCAAGCCATATCCACCCCAACACCGAACTTGAAGCAAAATCCCTGACATCAGACATCAAACAACTTCACCGCGCAGCCAATGTAAGCTTTACATTTCAAGGTGCAGATGAACTATTAGAACTCCATAGAAAAAAACCTAGAAAAGATCATATTCTAAAGCTAGCAGAAAACCCCATGTCCTCAACAGGCAAGGCTTTTGCAGCCTTGGTAAACCTAAAAGACTATTACAATTTTATTTCCGACGATAATGGAAATCTCAACAAAGGGCTCTTCGAAGCAAACGTTCGCGACTACCAAGGCAATACCGATGTAAACTCTGGAATATCCGAATCACTGAGCAACCATGATTCAATAGATTTTTGGTGGCTCAACAATGGTATAACCATACTTGCAACAGACGTCACCATCGCCAGCGGAAAAGAACTTGTACTTATCAACCCAGAGATTGTCAACGGTCTACAGACATCCAATGAAATCTATAACTTCTACTCACAAGAAGATAATCAAGCAAAAGCCGAAAACCGAAACGCACTAATAAAAATTGTTGTAGCGGATATTGACACAGTACGAGATAATATAATTAAAGCTGCAAACAGCCAAAATTTTATTGCCAAAGCAGTTCTCCGAGCGACAGATCCCATTCACAGGAATATCGAAGAATACCTGAAGAAATTTGGCATCTATTACGACCGACGGAAGAACTACTACAAAAATATAGGAAAAAAACCAGCTGAAATTATCAGCCTTCCGTATATGGCTCAGATTCTTATCTCAACCATCTCCGGCCGCCCTGACACCGCACGAGCCCGCCCTTCAACGCTATTAGAGGACGACAAGGAAGCCTCATACAAGCAAATCTTCAACCCCGAATTCAATGTAGAAATCTACAAGAACGCTGTATTTCTAGCAAAGCACATAGACGAGCAACTTAAGGCCAGATCCTTCTCAGCACAAGAAAGGAACAACTTAAAGTTTTACGTCATGCAAGACTACACCGTGCGAACCCTGCAAACAAACAGCATATCCGCGTCAAAATTTGCAAAGCTTAACACCGACACCTTTAATGAAGACCAGCTCGAAAACAGTATTAACTTAGTCGTATCCTTATATAAATACCATGGTGGAAATGACAAAGCTGCCAAAGGCAGACAACTAATCGATGCCATTAAGGCGGAACAATCTAAATATTTTATTGCCCAACCAGAAGCAAGCGAATAGTCCGGATAACCGCTGACGGTAGATGAAAAAAGCGAGTAATCTGGAAGTGACGCGTGGAAAAGGCTTCGCCGTTTTCCACCCTACGTCTGGCAACATCGATGCGTCGGCGGTGTAAGTGGGTGAGATGTCGTAGGGTGGATAACGCTTTGCTTATCCACCGATACGGACCTCCCGCCAACACAACGCTCAAGGATGAGCCGCCATGTCCCGCTACCGCCGCGCCCAAGTGCCGGGCGCCACGTATTTCTTCACGGTCAATCTGCTCAACCGTCGCAGCGACCTGCTGGTCCGCCATGTCGACCTGCTCCGCGAGACGGTGCGAGCCACACGCTTACGCCATCCCTTCCTTATCGACGCCTGGGTCGTTCTGCCCGACCACATGCATTGCGTCTGGACGCTCCCGGATGGCGACGCCGATTTCGCCCTGGGGACAAATCGGGGACAGACCCCGATTAAATCTTGTTGATCCAGGTTTTCCGAGCGTAACAACCGCCACACTTTCCTAAAAAAGGGGACAGATTTATTTTCGAGTATCCCTACCCGCCCATTTTCCGCCGGGCATTTACACGGCCTATCCCTATAGCGCCGTGTTGAAAGAGACACCAGTGATGCAGGCGGGCCGCAATATGAAATCTAGTAGCCCCGGCGGTGCCCAAGCCCAAGTTCGTGAACAAGGGCCGGTTAGCCAAGGTTGTCAAACAGATAGACTGCGCCCGGACTCAACATACCAAGGAAGGTTTCATGGGGACGGATACCCTCAAAGACGCGGCCTACCCGCTCGATCAGGGCTGGGATCTGGACACTGGCTGGAAGCCTGACAACACTGGCGGCCGCGATTCAAGTTGGCTGCCTGATCATGGCTGGGGCCGCCAGGCCGAGCTGCCAAAGACCAAGCCCGGTAATGGCGGCGCCTCCTTTGCCGCCTGGGAGCAGAAGGCGGAAACCACTCCAGCGCTTTCGGACTGGCCCCCACCCGATATGCTCAAGCTTCCCGAGGCCCTGCCGCCCGGCTTCTACAGGGTGCCGCGCAGCATGTCCGGTGAGCAGGTGCTTGCCAGGCTGTTCGCCGACGCGCCTCACAAACATCTGGTCAATCGCATCAAGGCACTAAATCCAACCTTTGCGAAAGGCTTCAAAGCCGGGGAAATGCTCGTCCTTGGCAACCTGATCAATCCAGCTGCCTGCTCACGCGAAGAAGCTGAGCTGATGGCGGCCGCCGCCGAGGTGCGAGCGGCTCTGGAACCATTGAGCGAGAGCGAAGCCAATTTCATGGCTGATCATCAAGCCGAAATCGCTTTGATGGTCGGCGGCGCAAGCGGGTCGCTGGGGCTTGGCACCGACGTGCTCGGGAACGGCTTGAAGCAAATCGAGAACACGCTGCGCGATATCGAATACCTCCATCAACGCGAGTTCGCAGCGCATGGTCATCTACGCAGCCAGCAATTCTTCACGTCCCGCCAACAACTGTACCGCCAGCTCGACAACCAGTTGAAGGCGACCTTTCTCGGCAAGCAACTGGGACTGGGCAACTACCCAACCCTGCGCCAGGATCTTGGTATTTCCACCCGTAGCCTGGTGCACCATTGGAGCAAAGGCGGCGCGCCAGGCCAGATACCCGGATACGCGACCCACATGAATGAAATTGCCAAGGCGGCCAAGTACCTCAAGAACGGCAGCTATATAGGTATTGCCCTAGGCGGTACGGCCTCTGTCTTGAAAGTACAAGAAGTTTGTCAGGCAGGCGAAACCCAGGCGTGTCAGAGGATTCGATTTACCGAGACTGGTAATTTTGCTGGGGCGCTGGGTGGCGGCTCTGTCGGCGTCTGGATTGGAAGCGCCGCCGCGCCGGCCATCTGCGCAGCAATCGGCATGGGTTCCGCAGGTATCGGCGGGGTGATTTGTGGCTTGGTTGTGGTTGGCGGCACTTCGGCTGCTGGTGGATCAATTGGTGGTGATGGTGGGGAGTGGATGGGAGAGTTTCTGTATGAGCAAACTAAACCATGACTGACTTTTGGAATTCGTGGTGGGCATTCGCTTTTATGCTGACACCCTTCGTTATTGGCTTATCTGGCGTGGCGATTGGTGTCTACATCGCCTGTAGTCGCCACTTCAACATCATGCTCTCAGCTCTTCCAAACAGTGCGTGGGCTAAGCAGCAGCACATTTTGGGAACAAGGAACTTAACTTCCCGTTTCTATCTGGTCGGGTCACTAAGCGGAGCCTTACTTCTTTCGGATTTCAATATTCGGAAAGGGGTGCTTGATGCCGATGACGTTAGCAACTTCCCCCCTCCGCTGCGCCGCCTTATGACTCTATCGACCAAGTTGGCATGTATCGGCATGGCATGGCTGTGTCTGGCGGTTAGCCTGCTAAAGCTCACTGGAAATTGATGGCGCGGCCAGCCATCCGGGCAATAACTAAAAGGACCCGCCCGCCCACACAGGAAAAAAGGGGGGCAGATTCATTTACTGCTGCTGGCCCGGCCGTTCCGCGCCCCCGCCACGCTTTCCTTGGTCCCACCGACAGGTTTCGCTTCACGGCGAGTCACTTTCTCTTGTCTGACCAAGAGAAAGTAACCAAAGAGAAGGCCACCCCGGCATCCGGATCTGGCCTCCGGCCAGACTTCCCTCGCTCCGGCGCTGCTCCGAGGGCCGACAAGGATCTCTGCCAACTCAACCTGCAAGAGATCGAGGACAACATGGCTACGAACAAGGCCACCCTGGGCGACCCTGCCCGCGATGAAATCCAGGATCTGGTCAAGAAGGCCCGCGACGCCCAGCGAGGTAGCCTGGAAGTGGCACGTGGAAAAGGCTTCGCCGTTTTCCACCCTACGCCCCGGCAACGTCGATGCGTCGGCGGTGTGGGCGGTGTGGGCGGTTGAGATGTCGTAGGGTGGATAACGCTTTGCTTATCCACCGATACGGACCTCCCGCCAACACAACGCTCAAGGATGAGCCGCCATGTCCCGCTACCGCCGCGCCCAAGTGCCGGGCGCCACGTATTTCTTCACGGTCAATCTGCTCAACCGTCGCAGCGACCTGCTGGTCCGCCATGTCGACCTGCTCCGCGAGACGGTGCGAGCCACACGCTTACGCCATCCCTTCCTTATCGACGCCTGGGTCGTTCTGCCCGACCACATGCATTGCGTCTGGACGCTCCCGGATGGCGACGCCGATTTCGCCCTGCGCTGGAAAGTCATCAAGTTCGCTTTCGCCCGACACTTGCCTAAGACCGAAGTACTGACGGCAACTCAGCGCTCCCGCGGCGAACGCGGGATCTGGCAACGACGCTATTGGGAGCATTTGATCCAGGACGAACGGGATTACCGGCATCACGTCGACTATGTGCATCGAAATCCGTTAAAGCACGGTTTGGTGGAGCGAGTCGCCGACTGGCCCTACTCCAGTTTTCATCTGGCGGTCGGAGCTGGGATCTACCCAGTTGATTGGTGCGGTGATGATGCGGTGGGATTCGCAGGGGATGCGGGCTGACGCGTGGAAAAGGCTTCGCCGTTTTCCACCCTACGCTGCGGCGAATTAGCCAGTCAGCTCACACAACCCACCCGGCACCTTCATCACCCACTCCCTAACCGCCCGAACCGTCGGGTCATCCCGACGGCTCTCCGGATATACGAGATGAAACGGCTTGCCCTCCATCTCCGGCCCGAACGGCTGCACCAGCCGCCCTTCCCTCAGTTCGTCCTCGATCAGCTGGCGACTCATCAATGCCACACCCTGCGCGCCGATGGCGGCGGAGATGGCGTGGGTCTCGTCGGAGAAGACCAGCCCGGCGCTGACGTCCAGCCCCGGCACGTTGGCGAGCTTCTGCCACGCCGCCCAATGGATTGGGGCCGAGGCGGCGCGCTGGGCCTGGAAGTGAATCAACGGGTGTTTGGGCAGCTCAGCTACATCCCGCAAGCCGAGGTGCGGGCTGCAGACCGGGACGAAGGTGTTGTCGAACAGCTTCTCCGCCACCAGCCCGGGCCAGCGGCCATCGCCGTAGCGGATCGCGATGTCCGCCGTGACACCGTCCAGCGCCACCGGCTCGTGGGAAGTGTGGAAACGCAGGTCGATATCCGGATGGGAATCGCGTAGCAGGCAGACCCAGGGCACCAGCCAGCGCACCGCGATGGCCGGTGTGGTGCTGAGGGTGATCGCCTGGCGGCAGGGCTTCGCGCTGAGGCGTTCGACCGTGGCGCTGATGCCGTCGAACGCGGTTTCCAACGTCTGTTGCAGCTCTCGGCCCTGGTCGGTCAGCTCCAGCTTGCGCGGTTTGCGCAGAAACAGTGCGACGCCGAGCGACTCCTCCAGCGAGCGAATCTGGTGGCTGATCGCGGTGGCGGTGACGGACAGTTCCTCCGCGGCCTGCTTGGCACTCTCGTGCCGGGCGGCGGCTTCGAAGGCGCGCAAGGCGGAAAGCGAGGGTAACCAACGGTGCGCCATGGCTGAGTTTGCCTCACCTGTATCTGGAAGAAATCGTCGTTTGTCGCCTGTAGATCCTAACCCTAGGCTGACTCTGCCGCGAATGACAGATGAATTCTTTTACAGAGGAGATTCGCCATGACGCACCTTCTGCACCTCGATGCCAGCGCCCGCCCCGGCCTCGCCGGCAAGGACGAGCACGGCTCCCATAGCCGCAACCTCAGCCAGCGCTTCGTCAGCCAATGGCTGGCCCGTCGCCCGCAGGATGGCGTGACCTACCGGGACATCGGCCAGAACCCGCCCTCTTTCGTCAGCCATGACTGGATCGCCTCGGCCTTTACCCCGGAAGAGCGCCGGGAGCCATGGATGAAGGACGCGCTGGCCGAAAGCGACAGGCTGGTCGACGAACTGTTGGCCGCCGATGTGCTGGTCATCGGCACGCCGCTCTACAACTTCGGCATGCCGGCGGCGCTCAAGGCCTGGATCGATCAGGTGGTGCGCCTGAACCGCACGGTCGGGCTGGACGAGAGCAACCCGCTCGATCCCTACGTGCCCATGCTGGCGGAGCGGGAGCGGCACGCGGTCATCCTTACCGCCCGTGGCGGCATCGGTTTCAACCCGGGCGAGGCGATGGCGCACATGAACCACCTGGAGCCGAACCTGGCGACCGCGCTGGGCTTCATCGGCATCACCCGCATCCACCAGATCGCCATCGAGGGCCAGGAGGTCGGTGGCGAGCTGCTGGCCAGCTCGGTGGCCGAGGCGCTGCGTCAGGTCGATGCGCTGGTCAGCAGACTCCAGGCAACCGTCGAGGCACCCTTGTCTGACGCTCACCGGCAGGCAGAGTGCGCTGCGGTGTAGCGGGCCATGCGTGGAAAGCACTTCGTTTTCCACGCTACGCTCTTTGGTCGACACGGGTGGAGACAGCGGAGCACGCATGGCGACCGACAAAAGCTTCATGCAATACGTGGCCGAACAGATCGACCTCGGCGGCAGGCTGAGTTACCGGAAGATGTTCGGCGAGTACGCCGTCTACCTGGATGAAAAGGTCGTCGCGCTGGCCTGCGACAACAGCCTGTTCATCAAGCCCACCCCGGCGGCCGCAGCGCTTGCTCCGCAGTTGCCGCAGCGGCCACCCTACCCTGGCGCAAAGCTGTATCCGGTGGCCGACGAGCTCCTGGACGATGCCGACGCGCTGCGCCGCCTGGTGATCGAGACGGCGCGGCACTTGCCGTTCCCCGCGCCGCGCAAGCCGAGAAAATCGAAGCCGGGCCCGGAGCCGATCTGAGCGGATCGTTGGTCGCCGAGCCAGGGCTGTTCATGACGACCGCGCGCCAGTCCGCCAGCCACCCCTCACCCAGCGCACACCGCCCGCTACAATGCGCTCCCTGCCGCGCTCCGGAGCCGCCATGTTCACCCTCGCCCATCTCGTCACCCCGCCGCCGGAAAGCCTGAAAAGCCAGCTGCTGCAGATGGTGGTGGATTACTTCAGCGACATCAGCGCAGTCTCGCTACAGCCCGACAACCCGCTGTACCCGCTCTATCAGTACGTCGTGGGCCTGGAGGTGCATCGCTATCTGGAGCGCATGGAGGGCACGCAGTCGGGCCAGCCGGAGCTGGTCCTGGCGCTGGATGCCGACGACCCGGCCCTCCTGCTCGGCTTCGCGCTCTACCTGCCCTCGGTGGATGACCCCGAGGCGTGCGCGCTGATCTACCTGGCGGTGCAGGCTGCCCATCGGCGGCACGGCATCGGCCGGGCCATGGTCGGCGAAATGCTGAAACGCTATGCCCACGCGGAAGTGGCCTGCGTCGCCGGCAAGGTGCCGTATTTCCAGGCGCTGGGCTTTCATCCGCTGGCGGTGCGCGGGCCGCAGGTGGTGCTCAATACGCAGAGCCAGGCGTCCGGCGGCCTATTCGCGGTGCAGGATCTGCAGCCGATCTTCCAGACCCTGGAGGTGCGGCAGATTCACAATTACCTGCTGCAGCAACACGGCACCAAGGCCATGCGCGATGCCGAAAGAAAGCGCGACCGGTTGCTCGATCAGCTGGCGCGAGAAGCCGGCCACCTGCTCGCCACGTCGGCGTCGACGGGGCGCCTGCACTGATTCGCGCCGGGCACGGCTAACGCTTCACGCAGGCGAAGATGGCGTTACCGGACGTGCCGTCCCAGGGCAGGAGCTTCTGATAGTCGTGCTCAAGCACCTCTACGTCGAAGTACGGCTCCAGCAGTTCGCGCAACTCGCCGAAGCTCACCGCCACCATCGCGTGCTCATCCTGCCAGACCTGGCTGGCCCCGCCCGCCGTCCGCTCGATGCGCAACCGCAGCGATTGCCGCTCGCCATGGCCGCTGTAGTACCAGCCCGAACTGAAGCCGAGCAGACCATCGGCATGGCAGGCGCTGTGGGACACGAACGAGGCGTTGTCGATCCGCTGCTTGTCCACCGCGTTGAAGCAGAACAGCCCCTGCTCGGCCAGGGCGGCATGCACGCGGGCGATGCAGGCCTCGAGCCGCTCGAGCCCGGCGCTGTAGTGGATGGAGTAGAGAAAGCAGGTGATCAGGTCGACCGGCCGCTGCACGCTGAAGCTGCACATGTCCTGCAACGAAAACTGCGCCTCGGGGCAGCGCAGGCTCGCCCGATCCAGCATTGGCTGGTTGATGTCCAGGCCGGCGCTGTCGTAGCCGGCATCGATGAAATGCCGCACATGCGGGCCGGTTCCGCAGGCGAGGTCCAGGTGCCGCCTGCCGCCGTTGCCGAACAGCTGTTGCAGCCGATGGATGCAGTGGCTTTGCGCGCCGTAATCGATATCGGCGCACATGAGGTCGTAGTAACCCGACAAGTCGGTGTAGATGGCGGTGCCGGGCATGATGTCTGTCTGGGCTGGGCCTGGAGGGCGCGCATCATAGCCGGGCGAAGGGGAAAACGCCTGCGGATTCCGCGCAACGGCGGCACCCCGCAGGGCGCCGCCGTTTGCCTCACGCCGAGAGCTTCTGGCTGAAGATGTCGGCCGGCTTGCCGATGTCCAGCCGGTCGGCGTTCATCACCTTGTCCCACGCCCTGACGAAGTCATGGACGAACTTCTCGTTGCCGTCGGCCATGCCGTACACCTCGGCCTGGGCGCGCAGCTCCGATTGCGAGCCGAAGATGAGGTCCACGCGGGTCGCCGTCCAGGTGGGCTGGCGGGTCTTGCGGTCCAGGCCCTGGAAGCGGTTCTTGTGCTCGGTGGCCACCCACTCGTTCTTCATGTCCAAGAGGTTGACGAAGAAGTCGTTGGACAGCACGCCGACCTGCTGGGTGAACACGCCGTCCTGGCTGCCGCCTGCGTTGGTGCCCAGCACGCGCATGCCGCCGACCAGCACGGTCATCTCCGGTGCGCTCAGGCGCAGCAGGTGCGCCTTGTCCACCAGCGCTTCCTCGGGCGCCATGAAGTGCGACTCGTGGTAGTAGTTGCGAAAGCCGTCGGCCACCGGGCGCAGCGCCTCGAAGGATTGTGCGTCGGTCCATTCCTCCAGCGCATCCATCCGCCCTGGGGTGAACGGTACGGCGACATTCACGCCGCCATCCTGCGCGGCCTTCTCCACCGCGGCGCAGCCGGCGAGCACGATCAGGTCGGCCATGGACACCTGTTTGCCGCCGCTGGCCGAGGCGTTGAACGCGCCCTGCACCTCGCCGAGCTTCTGCAGCACCTGCGCCAGCAGCGGCGGGTTGTTGATTTCCCAGTCCTTCTGCGGAGCGAAGCGAATGCGCGCGCCATTGGCTCCGCCGCGCTTGTCCGAGCCGCGGTAGGTGGAGGCCGAGGCCCAGGCCACCGACACCAGGTCGGACACGGAAAAGCCCAGGCCGAGGATCCGCTGCTTGAGCGATGCGATGTCGGCGTCGTCGATCAGCGGGTGGTCGCGCTCGGGAATCGGGTCCTGCCAGATCAGCTGCTCCTTCGGCACCAGCGGGCCGAGATAGCGGCCGATGGGACCCATGTCGCGGTGGGTCAGCTTGAACCAGGCGCGGGCGAAGGCGTCGGCGAATTCGTCCGGGTTCTCCAGGAAGTGCCGGGAGATCTTCTCGTAGGTCGGGTCGAAGCGCAGCGACAGGTCGGTGGTCAGCATGGTCGGCTTGCGCTTCTTGTTCGGGTCGAAGGGGTCCGGAATGATCTCCGGGGCGTCCTTGGCGACCCACTGGTGCGCACCGGCCGGGCTCTTGGTCAGCTCCCATTCGAAGTTGAACAGGTTCTCGAAGAAGTAGTTGGACCATTTGACCGGGGTCTGGCTCCAGATCACTTCCAGGCCCGAGGTGATGGCGTCGGCGCCGATGCCGCTCTTGTAGCGGCTGCGCCAGCCCAGGCCCTGGTCCTCGATCACTGCGCCTTCCGGTTCCGGCCCCATCAGCGAGGGGTCACCGGCGCCGTGGGTCTTGCCGAAGGTGTGGCCGCCGGCGATCAGCGCCACGGTCTCGTAGTCGTTCATGGCCATGCGGGCGAAGGTCTCGCGGATGTCGATGGCCGCGGCCTTCGGGTCCGGGTTGCCGTTGGGGCCTTCCGGATTCACATAGATCAGGCCCATCTGCACCGCACCCAGGCCCGGGTGCAGCTGGCGCTCGCCGCTGTAGCGCTCGTCACCCAGCCAGGTGCCCTCAGGCCCCCAGAACAGCTCTTCCGGCTCCCAGGTGTCGGCACGCCCACCGCCGAAGCCGAAGGTCTTGAAGCCCATGGACTCCAGCGCGACGTTGCCGGTGAGCACGAACAGGTCGGCCCAGGACAGCTTGCGCCCGTATTTCTGCTTGATCGGCCAGAGCAGGCGCCGCGCCTTGTCCAGCGAGGCGTTGTCCGGCCAGCTGTTGAGCGGCGCGAAGCGCTGCTGACCGCCGCCGGCGCCGCCGCGGCCGTCGGTGATGCGGTAGGTGCCGGCGCTGTGCCAGGCCATGCGCACGAACAACCCGCCGTAGTGGCCGAAGTCGGCCGGCCACCAGTCCTGCGAATCGGTCATCACCTTGTGCAGGTCGGCGATCACCGCATCGAGATCCAGCGAATTGAATTCGGCGGCATAGTCGAAATCGCCGCCATAGGGATTCGAGCGCGGCGAGTGTTGGTTGAGTGAGGTGAGGCTCAGCGCCTCGGGCCACCAGTCCCGATTGGTGATGCGCTTGCGCGGTGCCCCGGCGCCCTGCCCGAACGGGCAACCGCCACCAGCATGGTCTCCAGACTCGGCATTCATCTTTTGTTCCTCAATGGGTCGTCGATGGTGCACAGGCACCGCTGAGGAAACCCTAGCATCGGCACACGCGGCGCGAATGGCGCGGCGGCCGCTCCCGGCACCTTGCCGGCAGCTCGTCCAGGCCGCGAAAGCCCCGGAATACGCCGGCTACAGCGCTTTCAAGCCGCCTCGGCCATGGCGCAGGCGAGACCATGAAATCTGCCTATCGCAGCGATAGGCATTTTTTTCGCGCCGGCGCGTTCGCCTGGGCGCCGAACCACGGAGGGCGATCATGTGGTCGGTCCGGCCGGCTCGTCTGCCACCTCTGCCTCAACCAGTTTTCCCAGCAGGATCAACGACTCCTGCCAGCCGAGGTAGCAGGCCTCGGCCGGAATGGCATCAGGGATGCCCTGCTGGACGATGGTCAGCTCGGTCCCGCAGGACACCGGGGCGAGCTCGATGGTCACCAGCATCTCGCCCGGAAGGTTCGGATCGTCGAAGCGATCGACGTAGCGGATGCGTCGATGCTCGGCCAGCTCCAGGTACTCGCCGCCGAAGACGTGGGTGGTGCCGGTGGAGAAGTTGGTGAACGACATGCGGTAGCTGCCGCCAACCCGTGGATCGCTCGCGTGGACCTTGCCGGTAAAGCCGTTCGGTGGCAGCCATTTGCACATGGCATCCGGCTCGACGAAGGCACGATAGATACGCTCGGCCGGCGCGCGCAGGACGCGGTGCAGGCGGATGGTGCTGGGCATGGCCATTCCCTCGTATGGAAGTCGACTCTGCGCTGTCGGCCGCCACCTATCCTGTCCGGCGGCTAACAGCCCCTATGAGCCTAGAAGCGATTGCGCGCGAGGCGGTGACGCTGGTCGGGTGGTGTGCCGGGGCGGCCGGGCAAGCCAGCTCCAACTGCGCATCGAAGAGCCGTCGGTAACGTGATGCAAGTCTTCAGCACCATCACGGGTACTTGCCAGGGCTGCAAACGTGGGTATCGTGCAGATGCTGGCTTTTTAATGGCACAGCAATCTTCGCCAACACTCAGGATCGAGTAACCATGTTCAAGCATTTGATGATGAGCGCCGCGGCATTGGGTTTCGCGGTAATGACCGGCTGCGCGTCGGTTCCCATGGAAGCGCCGGAAAAGGACCAGGCATTCAAGGCCTTCCCTGCACCGCCGCAGGATCAGGCCGGGTTGTACATCTTTCGTGACTCGTTGCTAGGCGCAGCGTTGAAGAAGACCGTCAAGATCGATGGCGAAGTCATTGGCGAGACAGCCGCCAACACCTACTTCTACCGCACCGTCACGCCCGGCTCGCACCTGTTGGCGACCGAATCGGAATTCAGCGACAACACCCTCGAGCTCGACGCCCAGGCCGGCAAGAACCACTACGTGCGCCAGTCGATCAAGATGGGCCTGTTCGTCGGCGGCGCCAAGCTCACCGAAGTATCCGATGAGGAAGGCCGCAAGGCTGTGATGAATACCAAGCTCGCCCAATAACGAGCAACGGCGCCGGCTTGCCTGCAACTGCACGCGGCCAGGTCCCGGCGCCTTCCCCTCCCTTCCAGCGACCGATGCCACGCGGGCTGCTGTCTCCCTCGGCGCCAAGCCCTGCTTTGCCATGGTCCGCAGCCGGTATATGAACTCGCGCAGTGCCCCCTTCGTTCGTTAAGGCGGTCGCACGGGCGCCACGGCCCGCGGCTCAGGATTCCGGCGTGCCCGGCACGCTTGGCCGGGTCGGCAGCAGCCTGCGGGCGGTGTCGACGAATGGCAGGATGGTCAGGCTGTAGAGCGACAGGTAGCGGTGCGAGTCCTGTTCGGCGGTGCCGAAGCGGATCGACTCCGGCGTCGGCGTGGTGACGTAGAGCGTGCCGAACAGCCAGTCCCAGATCGACAGGTTGGTGCCGAAGTTCTTGTGGAAGTGGCGCGGCGCATCGCTGTGGTGGATCTGGTGCTGGGCCGGGCTGTTGAAGATGTGCTCAAGGTGCGGCCCGAACGACAGCCAGACATGGCTGTGGCGCAGGTTCGAGGCCAGCGCATTGAAGATGAACACCAGATAGGTCACGCCGAACAAGGTGTAGCGACTAACCTCGCCGCCACAGGCATACCAGAACGCGCCGGCATAGGCGCCGAGCACGGCCAGCTCGATCAGCCGGCCGGCGATCTTCTCCAGCACATGCACGCGAGCGGCGGTGGCCGGAACCATTACCGGCGCCGAGTGATGCACCTTGTGAAATTCCCAGAGCCAACCGCAGTGAAAGGCGCGGTGCACCCAGTAGCCGGTGAAATCGCTGAGGACGAACACGCCCAGGCCATAGAGCAGCGAAAGGCCGAGGTTATCGCCCAGCTGCGGCCGTGCGCCCCAGAGCTGGGTGAAGAATGCCGCATAGTCCGCCGAACGCAGGATGTAGGGATCGACCAGGGCGATGACAGGCAGCACCAGCGCCACCTTCAACACCCCGCGCAGGAAATAGTAGAGGTAGTCCAGCCGCGCCGAGGGGTGCCAGTGCACCTGGCGCCCACCGATGAACTGCCAGAACGAGCGCGCCTCGCTCAGGCCGTGCCGCCTGCGGTAGCGGAACAGGCCATAGGCCACGAGGTAGGAAATGCCCAGGAACAGCATGCCAAGGCGGCCGTTGAGGTCGAAGAGACCGGTGAACTGGTAGCTGACGGGTTCGACCAGGTAATGCTGGATGGCCTCGAAAACGCCCATGGACTGCCGCCTCGGAGAAGGTGGCGGATTATAGGGCCAGGATTAATCCCTCGTATATGCTAATGGCTATCAACCGCGGCCAAGGTTGGCTCGCACCGTTGTCGGCCCGGTTCGGCTATCCCCAGCGGCGAGAACGAGCGACGACTCACAAACGACAACCCCGCCGTAAAGGCGGGGTTGCCGGGTAACCTTCAGGCGCTGATCGCCGGTCGGTCAGTTGGGGAACAGCTCGCTGAGCTTCAGGGCCAGCATCATGTCGCCCTCGGCGCGCAGCTTGCCGGCCATGAAGGCCTGCATGCCATCGGTTTCGCCGCTGGTGATGCCCTTCATGGTCTCGCTGTCCATGATCAGGGTGACGTTGGCGTCGGCAGACTCGCCCTGCTGGAAATCGCAGGTGCCGTCCTTGACCACCAGGTAGTAGTTCTCGGCATCGGTGATGTTGAACTGGAATACCAGGTCCAGGCCGGCGGCAGCGCTCGGATTGAACTTGGACTGCATGCGCTGGACGGTATCGGCGACGTTGCTCATGGTGGATTCCTTGTTGAGATTGTTGAGGTTGAAACATGCAGCCTTGAGCCGCTTGGTCCGGCTCAGCGGTGCGTGATGAGCTCGGGGTTCTTCAACAGCTGCAGGTGCGCTTGGCTGTTGAAGGAAGCCAGTGACACTTCCCTGCCGCGGAACTTCAGCAGGTTCAGGGAGGTATTGACGATCTGCCAGTTCATTTCGAAGGCCTTGATCGGCGGAACACCAATGATCAGTTGCAGCAGCGCGGTAATGGTTCCACCGGAGGTGAACACCGCGATGCGGTCGCGCTTGCCGGCCTGGGCCAGGATGCGCTCCAGCCCGCCGCCGACGCGCTCGACGAAGCTCTGCCAGCTCTCCAGCCCATGTTTGTCATGCTCACCGGACACCCAGCGCTGGATCACGTAGCTGAACAGCCGCTGGAACTCCGCGCGGTGATCGGCGGCATTGCGCAGGATATGCAGCGCATTGGGCTCGTAGGCTTGCAGGTCCGGCAGATGGGCTCGGAGTACCGCATCGGCCTCGAACTCGTCGAACGCCGGGTCGATCTCCAGTTCCGGCTGGGCGTGGCCCTGCTCGGCGAGGCGCCCCAGGGTGGCCCGGGCGGTGTCCTGCTGGCGCTTGAGCTGGCCGCTCAGGCAGCGGTCGAAGCTGATGTCGAGCTGCGCCAGGTGGTCGCCGAGGGCTTGCGACTGGCGCTCGCCGAGGGGCGAGAGGACATCGTAGTTTTCCGCACCGAACGACGCCTGGCCGTGACGAATCAGGAAGATGCTGCCCATTTGCTGCTCCGGCTGGCGTGTCCGGGCGAGGTTAGGAGGATCGCCAGAAGGTGTCAACGACAATTCATACGTTTGTTTGAATCACGGCGATTGGCCCGCTCCTAGGCCGTCGGTATGCTTGCCCGGATGATCGAACGGCAGCTGCCGCGGTCGAACCTGTTCGCCTCTCGAAGGAGCCATCGTGGAATTTCTGCTCGACTATGCCGGTTTTCTCGCCAAGACCGCGACGGTGGTGCTCGCCATCGTCGCCGTGCTGATCGTGCTGGCCGGCTTGCGCCGCGGGCGCGGCAAGCCCGGCGCCGGGCACCTGCAGGTCGACAAGCTCAACGACTTCTACAAGGGCCTGCGCGAGCGCCTCGAGCACGCGGTGCTCGACAAGGACGCGCTCAAGGCGCAGCGCAAGCGTGAAGCCAAGGCCGAGAAGCAGGCAAAGAAGGATGCGATGCGCACGCGGGTCTTCGTGCTCGATTTCGATGGCGACATCCGCGCCTCGGCGGTCGAGAACCTGCGCCACGAGGTGACCGCCCTGCTGACCATGGCGACTCCCGGCGACGAAGTGGTGCTGCGCCTGGAGAGCGGCGGCGGCATGGTCCATGGCTACGGCCTGGCGGCCTCGCAGCTGGTGCGCATCCGCGATGCCGGGGTGCCGCTGACCGTCTGCGTCGACAAGGTCGCCGCCAGCGGCGGCTACATGATGGCCTGTATCGGCAACCGCATCCTCAGCGCGCCCTTCGCCCTGCTCGGCTCGATCGGCGTGGTCGCGCAGCTGCCCAACGTGCACCGCCTGCTGAAGAAGCACGACGTCGACTTCGAGGTGCTCACCGCCGGCGAGTACAAGCGCACCCTCACCGTATTCGGCGAGAACACCGAGAAGGGCCGGGAGAAGTTCCAGGAAGACCTGGAAACCACCCACGAGCTGTTCAAGAACTTCGTCGCCCGCTACCGCCAGCAGGTGTCCATCGACGAGGTCGCCACCGGCGAGGTCTGGCTGGGCATCGCCGCGCTCGGCATGCACCTGGCCGACGAACTCAAGACCAGCGACCAGTACCTGGCCGAGCGTGCCCGGGAAGCCGACCTCTACCACCTGCGCTATGCGCAGAAGAAGAGCCTGCCCGAGCGCTTCGGCCTCGCCGCGGCGAGCACCCTCGAGCAGGGCCTCGACCGGGGCCTGGCCCGACTCAACGAACACCGATTCTGGCAATAGGAGAAACCGATGGGCAGCTTCAAGGCATTGCAGACCAGCGAGACGTCGCCGGGCACATTCGAGTCGCGCGTGGTCGAGCGGCAGCTCGACGAACTGCCGGCCGGCGAGGTGCTGATCCGCGTCCGCTATTCCTCGCTGAACTACAAGGACGCGCTGTCGGCCAGCGGCAACCGCGGCGTGACACGCAACTACCCGCACACCCCGGGCATCGATGCGGCGGGTGTGGTCGCCGAGTCCAGCGTGGCGGAGTTCGCCGAAGGCGACGAGGTGATCGTCACCGGCTACGACCTGGGGATGAACACCGCCGGCGGCTTCGGCCAGTACATCCGCGTACCGGCGGCCTGGGTGATCAAGCGGCCCCATGGGCTGTCGCTGCGCGAGGCGATGATCCTCGGCACCGCCGGCCTGACTGCCGCCCTCTGCCTGGACAAGCTCGAGCAGGCCGGCCTCGAGCCCGGCGCCGGGCCGTTGCTGGTCAGCGGTGCGACCGGCGGCGTGGGCAGCCTGGCGGTGGCCTTGCTCTCCAGCCTCGGCTACCAGGTGGCGGCGGCGACCGGCAAGGCCGGGCAGGCCGACTTCCTGCGCAGCCTGGGCGCGCGGGAGATCGTCGACCGCGCGGCCCTGCAGGCCGGCACGGAAAAGGCCCTGCTCAAGGAGCAGTGGGCCGGGGCGATCGATACGGTTGGTGGCGAGATCCTGTTCAACATCGTCAAGTCGCTGCGCCGCGGCGCCAGCGTCGCCTGCTGCGGGCTGACTGCCGGCGCGCAGTTCCAGGCCAGCGTGCTGCCGTTCATCCTGCGCGGGGTGAACCTGCTGGGCGTCGACTCGGTGGAGATCCCGCTGGTGGTCAAGGCCTCGATGTGGGACAAGCTGTCCCTGCAGTGGCGTCTGCCCAACCTCGAGCAACTGGCCGAGGAAATCACCCTTGACGCATTACCCCAGGCCATCGAGCGAATCCTCGCCGGCGGCCAGAGCGGCCGGATTCTGGTCCGCCTGGACTGAATCAATCGCAGCGATAGCGAATCTGGATTTCACCGTTCGGATCGGTTGGCCCAAGCTGGCCGCACATTGTGATCCGAACGGGGAAAACCAGATGAAGAAAATCGCGCAGTTGCTCCGCCAGCTCGCCAGCCAGCCGCACAAGGCCCAGGGCGAGTCCCATGAGCCGCATCCGAACTTCTGGATGTACCAGTAGCCTCAGCCGGCGGCCTCGTCGAGCAGGCGGCGGGCCCGTTCCAGCAGTTCGCCCGGCTCGAACGGCTTGACCAGCATGTCCATGCCCGACTGCAGCAACGCGCTGCGGCTGACCGCCTTCTCGGCATAGCCGGTCATGAACAGCACCGGCAGCGCCGGGTAGCTGCACCGGGCCTGCTCGGCCAACTCCAGCCCGCCGATCCGCGGCAGGCCGACGTCGGTCAGCAGCAACCCGACGCTGTCGTCCCGAGCCAGCACCGCCAGGGCTTCGTCGGCATCGGCCAGGGCAGTGCAGCGATAGCCCGCCTCGCTGAGCAGTTCGGTCACCAGCAAACGCACCGCGGGCATGTCCTCGACGATCATCACGTGTTCGTTGCCGCCCTGTCGTGCGGGCGCCGGCTGCACGTCCGGCTGGTCGACGGCCTCGCTGGCCGCCGGCAGCAACAGGGTCACCTCGGTACCCTGCCCCAGCACGCTGCGAATACGCACCTCGCCGCCGGACTGGCGGGCGAAACCGTAGATGGTCGAGAGGCCCAGCCCGGTCCCCTGGCCCAGCGGCTTGGTGGTGAAGAATGGATCGAAGACCTTGTGCAACAGCTTGGGATCGATGCCCACGCCGTCGTCGCGCACGCTCAGCGCAACGTAGTTGCCGTCCTGCAGTTCGGTGCTGCCCTGCGAATGCGCCGCATAGGAGGTGACGTGGATCTGCCCGCCTGCGGGCAGTGCGTCACGCGCGTTGATCACCAGATTGAGCAGCGCGTTGTCCAGCTGCACCGCATCGACCAGCGCCACGGCCGGGTGGGACGTCAGGTCCAGCGTGAGCAGGATGCGCTCGCCGATGGTGCGCCGCATGAAGTCTTCCAGGGAGCATACGCGCTCGTTGACATCCACCGCGCGGCTGTCGAGCGGCTGCTGGCGGGCGAAGGCCAGCAGCCGATGGGTCAGCGCGGCGGCGTTGTTGGCCGAGTTCAGGGCCAGATCGGCGTAGCGCGCCACGTCGTCGCTGCGCCCGTCGGCCAGGCGCTGCTTGAGCAGGCCGATACCGGTGATGATGCCGGTCAGCAAGTTGTTGAAGTCATGGGCGATGCCGCCGGTCAGCTGGCCGAGGGCGTCCATCTTCTGCACCTGCAGCAGCTGCGCCTCGGTGCGGGCGCGTTCGGCGACTTCCTGTGCCAGCTGCATCTGCGCGGCATCCAGCTCCTTGAGCTGCAGGCGCTCGCGCTGGCGCTGTTCGGTGACGTCCTCCACCAGCAGCAGCGCCTGGTCCGGCAGGCGGTAGGGGGAAATCTGCCATTCGGTATCGCGCAGCTGGCCATCGACCACCAGTCGCAGCGAGCTGCGCCAGCGCTCGCGGGCAGCCAGGCGCATGCGCATTTCCTCGATCACCGCCTCCTGCCCCGGCGCGAAGCAGACCGGCAGCGAGGCTTGGCAACCGGCGCCGACCAGGCGCTGGAAGGCCTGGTTGCTCTCGTGCACCGCCAGGCCGGCGTCGATCACCGCGATCGGCGCGGCGATGTTGGCGAAGATCTCGCGAAAGCGCTTCTCGCTGTCGCGCAGGGCCTGCTCGGTGTCGCGCACCCGCAGCAGGGTGCGCAGCGTGGCGAGCAGCACGTCGGGATCGATCGGGTGGATCAGGTAGCTGTCGGCACCGGCGTCCAGGCCGCTGATGATGTCGCGGGTCTCCACCGAGGCGGCCGAGACATGCACGATGGGCAGCACCGCCGTCTGCGGGTCGGCGCGCAGCTGGCGGGCCACGTCGAAGCCGCTCATGTCCGGCAGGTTGACGTCCAGGATCACCACGCCCACCGGCGACTGCGCGATATGCGCCAACCCCTCGCCGCCGGTGCCGGCCTCCAGCACGCGGTAGCCGTGGCGCTCGAGCACACGGCGCATGGCATAGCGGGTGGCCGCGTTGTCGTCGACGATCAGCAGCCAGTCTTCACGCGTCATGGGCGGCTCCTGCATCGATGGCGTGCGGGATCACCACGTAGAACACCGAGCCCTTGCCCGGCACGCTGTCGACGCCGACATAGCCGCCGAGCAGCTCGGCGAAGCGCTTGCACAGCGCAAGGCCCAGCCCGGTGCCGCGCAGGCGCTTCTGCAGCGGGCTGTCGACCTGGCTGAAGTCCTCGAACAGGTTGGCCTGCAGGTCGGCCGGGATGCCGATCCCGGTATCGGCCACGGCGAAGCGCACCTCGCGCGCGTTGAGCATCTGCGCCGACACCCGGACCTCGCCGGCCGGGGTGAACTTGAGCGCATTGGAAATGAAGTTGCGCAGGATCTGCGCCAGCTTCTTGTCATCGGTGTAGAGCCGCGGGATGCCCTCGGGCTCCTCGAAGATCAGGTCCACCGCATCGCCCTCGACGATGGGCCGGAACATCCCGCGCAGGGCGGAGAACAGGTCGAGCATGTCGAACCAGGCCGGCGAGATGCTGATGCGCCCGGCCTCGATCTTCGCCAGGTCGAGCAGGTCACCGACCATGTCGCTCAGCTCGCCGGCGGCCGAGCGGATGAAGGCGATCTGCCGGTGCTGCTCCTCGTTCAGCGGGCCGTCCAGCTCGTCGCTGAGCAGGCGCGCGATGCTCAGGATCGAACCGAGCGGGGTGCGGAACTCGTGGCTCATGTAGGAGAGGAAGCGGCTCTTCAGGTCCGATGCCTGGCGTAGCGCCTCGGCCTGGCTATCCAGCTCGGCGTAGAGCGCGAGGACACCCTGGTTGGTCTCCTCCAGCTCGACGCGCAGGGATTCGTTCTCCAGCTGCAGGCGTTCGATGAGCTGGGCATCGGGATCACTGGAATCAGTCACGGATGCCCTCCAGGGCTATGGCCAGTACGGTCACGTCGTCCCGCCCGCGGCGGAAATCGCGGTGCAGCACGGCGGCGATCAACGCCGGATGGCGGTGCCGCAGCCCGGGATAGTCGTCCAGGTTCCAGCGCGACTGCAGGCCGTCGCTGAACAGGATCAGCAACTGCCCCGCCACATCCTCGTAAGCGAAGCTCTGCACCTTCCTGAACTGGTTGCCGACAATGCCCGGCAGCGAAGCCAGGCCGCGGGGCTTGCCCGGGCCCAGCAGGGTGGCGCCGATGTTGCCGATGCCGGCGAAGGTCAGGCACCCGGTCGCGGCATCGTACTGCGCGACGGCCACGGCCCCGCCGCGGGTCGCGGTCATCGCCCGGTTCAGCTCGCCGAACAGCGGTGCCGGCGAATCGAACGGTGCGCCGGCGTACGCCGCCGCCCCCGCCTGGGCGGCGCGCTCGGCTTCGCTGCCATGGCCCAGGCCGTCGATCACCAGCACGCCGAGACGGCCGCGCTGCAGCACCAGGTGCCAGGCGTCGCCGCAGGCCGTCTCACCGTCGATCGGCTGCTGGACGATGCCCAGCGGCAGGTCGCGGGCTGCGCCGCGTGGGTAGACCCGCGCCAGGATCGCCGCGCCACGCGCATCGGCGTAGGCATCGAACACGTCGGCCAGGCGCTGCAGGGCGCCAAGCCCGGTGCCCTGGGTGCCGCGGGTCGAATAGCCATCCACCAGGCAGCGGCCGAGCTCGAAGCCCGGGCCGCGGTCCACCGCCAGCACCTCGACACCCTGGCAGTCGAGCCCGGGCACCGCGCGCAGGTACAGCAAGCCGCTGCCGGCATGCTTGAGCAGGTTGGTCCCCAGCTCCATGACGACCAGCGCCAGGCGCCCGGCCGCCGTCTCATCGAGCCCGGCCCCCTCGGCCCGGCGCTGGGCCACGCGCCGGGCATGGCCCAGCTGGCTGGCTTCGTCGATCGGGAGCACCTCGCTCGGGGTGCCGCGCAGATTCAGTTCCATCGCACGATGGTGACGCGCGTGCCGACGCCCGGCGTGCTGGCGATATCGAACTCGTCGACCAGCCGACGCGCACCGGTCAGGCCCAGGCCCAGGCCGCCACCGGAGGTCCAGCCATCGGTCAGCGCCAGCTTGAGGTCGGCGATGCCCGGGCCCTCGTCGCGGAACACCAGGCGGATGCCCTTGCGTGGCCCGTCCTCGAGGACCTCCCAGTCCATCTCGCCGCCGCCGCCGTAGACCACGGTGTTGCGCGCCAGCTCGCTGACCGCGGTGACCAGCTTGGTCTGGTCGACCAGGCGCAGGCCGCACTCCTGGGCCAGCTTGCGCACCGCCTGGCGCGCCAGCACCACGTCCTGCTCGAGGCGCACCGGGTGGCTGCCGCTGCGGACGCTGTTCATGCGCGGCCCATGCGCGTGCGCAGCAGGTTCATGCCGCGCTCGACATCCAGGGCCGTGCTCACGCCGGGCAGGGTCAGCCCCAGCTCGACGAGGGTGATGGCGACCGCCGGCTGCATGCCGACCACCACGGTCTCGGCATCCATGATGCGGGCCACGCCGGAGATGGTGCTGATCATCCGGCCGATGAAGGAATCGACCATGTCCAGCGCCGAGATGTCGATCAGCACGCCGCGCGCCGAGGTGGCGCTGATGCGGTCGGCCAGGTCGTCCTGCAGGGTCAGCGCCAGCTGGTCGTGCATGTCGACCTGGATGGTCACCAGGAGAAATTCACCCATCCGCAGGATGGGGATGCGCTCCATCACGAAGCCCTGCCCACGGACAGCCCGGTGCGGGCAAGTGCCAGGGCCAGGGCGTCGGCCAGGTTGGCCTTGGTGACGATGCCCTGCAGGTCCAGGCCGAGGTGGACGATGGTCTGGGCGATCTGCGGACGCACGCCGCTGATGATGCAATCGGCGCCCATCAGGCGGATGGCGGTGACCGTCTTGAGCAGGTGCTGCGCGACCAGGGTGTCGACGGTCGGCACGCCGATGATGTCGATGATGGCGATCTGCGAACCGGTGTCGACGATGCGCTGCAGCAGCGACTCCATCACCACCTGGGTGCGCTGGGAGTCCAGCGTGCCGATCATGGGTAGCGCGAGGATGCCGTCCCACAGCTTGACCACCGGGGTCGACAACTCGAGCAGTTCTTCCTGCTGCCGCTTGATCACCGCCTCGCGGGATTTCTGGAAGGTGCTGATGGTGTGCATGGCCAGCACGTCGATGAATTCGGAAACCACCCACAACTGCTCGACGAAGAACAGCGCTTCGTCGCCGAACTCGCGTTGCAACAGCACCATCACCGGCCGCTTGAGGGAAAAGATGAAGGCGGCGGTCTCCTGCGAATCCACCCCCATCACCGCCCAGTTGTAGGACAGCTTCTCGAGGAAGTGGCGCATCTCGCTCCACTCGCCGGTCGCCAGGCTGCCGGGCGAGCCGGCCTCCACACCCCGCACGAACAGGCGCAGGAACTCGGTCATCTGCTGTTGCAGCTCGCCGGCCTTCAGCGCCGCCTGGGACGTGTTGGCTTCCATGTCGGCGGCCCAATTGCGGAGCAATTCGCCGTGGTTGATGCGCAGCGCATCCACGGTGCGGTGGTTCAGGTTGGTCATGAGATTCCCTTTTTCCCTGGGCTTCGTGTGCCGTTGGAATGAACGGTGATAGGAAAGCGGCCCGTCGAAGACGTTCCTTAAGGATGGCGGCTCCGTTGACCGGTGCGTTCGTCCAGCCAGTGCCGCGTGAGGAGCAGAAGATGCAGAGGGTAAACATCATGCGGCGCTTTGGCCAGTCGCCACGGGCCTTGCCGCCGAGCGGGTGCGACAATCTCGCCGCACCCGGCGATTGCCATCGTTTTCGCGGCTTCCTACACTCGCCGGCATGAAGACCTCGCTGCGCCTGTTCCTCGTCCTGCTGTTCGCGCTCGCGCTTCCCGTCAACGGGATGGCGCAGTTGCTGATGCCGGCCGGCATGCCGACGCAGCATGGGCAGCACGACATGCATGCGATGCATGCCATGGCCGACGCGGCTGACGGCGACTGCCAGGAGCATGAGCAGGGCCCGACGAGCGTCTGCAAGACCGGCCAGGAGTGCAAGACCGCCAGCCTGCTGCAGGTGGTCGCGGTGAAGCCGCCCCTGCTGTTCCCGGCCACGCCCCGGGCCGCGGCGTACCCCGCCCTGCTCCCCTCCCATTTCAAGGATGCCGTCTGGCATCCACCCCGCGGCTGATTCCACTTCGTTGTCGAGTACCGCCTGCGCCTGATGCGCCGGGCGGATGACCGGCGCGCCTCCGGGCATGCCTGACGATCAGGAATCACCTACATGAGAATCCCCACCCCTCGGGCGCCGCTTCCCGCCGCGGCCCTGTTGGCGGCTGCGCTGGTACCTTCGGCGCCGGCCTTCGCCGTGACCTTCGACCAGGCCCTGGGCTTGGCCGAGCAACAGGCCCCCGCGCTGCAGGCTCAGGCCGCCAATGTCGCGGCGGCTCGCAGCGCCGCCGTTCCGGCCGGTGAACTGCCGGATCCCAAGCTCAAGCTCGGCATCCAGAGCCTGCCCATCGAGGGCGAGAACCGCTGGCAGATCGACCAGGACGGCATGACCATGCAGATGGTCGGCCTCATGCAGGACGTGCCCAACCGCGCCAAGCGCCGGGCCCGCGTCGAGGCGGCCGAGGCCGGCATCGAGCTGGCCGACGTGCAGCAGGCGCTGACCCGCCTGCAGGTCCGCCGGAACACCGCCGAGGCCTGGATCGCCAGCTATGCGGTGGAGCGCAAGCTGCAGCTGTTCGACCAGCTCTACGCGGAAAACCGCTTGTTCGAGCGTGCCGTCGCTGCGCGCCTGGCAGGCGGGCGCGGACAGGCCGCCGACGGCGTGCTGGCGCGCCAGGAACAGGCGCTGCTGGCCGAACAGGAAGACGAACTGCGCCGCGACCAGCACATCGCCCGCGCCGCGCTGGCCCGCTGGATCGGCAACGCCGCCGACGACGCGCTGGAGGGCGACTGGCCACAATGGTCCGCGGCCCCCGAGCACTATCGGCACGGCCTCGCGCAACATCCGGCCCTGCTCGCCTACGAGCCGCTGAGCCGCGAGGCCGAGGCGCGGGTGAACGAGGCCATCGCCGAGAAGACCCCGGACTGGAGTTGGGGCGTCGATTACCTGCGCCGCGGCCGCGAATATGGCGACATGGTCAACCTCACCCTGAGCTTCGACCTGCCGCTGTTCACCGGCTCGCGCCAGGGGCCGAAGATCGCCGCCGAGCGCGCCCGCCTGGTCGCGGTGGAAGCCGAACGCGAGGCGCTGGAGCGCGAGCATCGCCAGGAACTGGCCGCCGAGCTGGCCGAGTACGAGCGCCTCGATCGGGCCTTGGCCCGCCTGGACGGCAGCCTGCTGCCGCTCGCCGAGGAGAAGGTCGCGCTGGCCATGGCCGACTACCGCGCCGGCCGCGGCGAGCTGCTGGCCGTGGTCGAGGCCCGCCGCCAGCTCGTCGAAACCCGCCTGCGTCGCATCGACCTCGCCCGTGACCGCGCCCTGAACAACGCCCGCCTGCACTTCGCCTTTGGGGAGACCCGCCCATGACCTTCCGACTCACGCCGCTGGCGGCCACGCTCGCCCTCGCGTTCGGCCTCTGCGCCAGCCCTTTCCTCGCCGCGACCGCTCAGGCGGGCGAGCAGAGCGAGCGCCAGGTGCTCTACTGGTACGACCCGATGAAGCCGCAGCAGCACTTCGACAAACCGGGCAAGTCGCCCTTCATGGACATGGACCTGGTGCCGCGCTACGCCGATGAAGGCGGCCAGGCCGCGTCGATGCGCATCGATGCCGGAGTCGTACAGAACCTCGGCATGCGCCTGGCCACGGTGCGCCGCGAGGCGATCGGCCAGGCGCTGCAGGCGACCGGCGTGCTGGCCTTCGACGAGCGCGACGTCGCCATCGTGCAGACGCGCAGCGCCGGCTTCGTCGAGCGCGTCTACCGGCATGCCCCCGAGGATGTGCTAACCAAAGGCGCGCCGCTGGCCGACCTGCTGGTGCCCGAATGGGCCGCCGTGCAGGAGGAATACCTGGCGCTGCGCGGCATCGGCCAGCCCGATCTGCTCGCCGCCGCCCGCCAGCGCCTGCGCCTGGCCGGCATGCCGCCGGCGCTAATCGCCGAGCTGGAGCGCAGCGGCAAGGCGCGCCCGGTGTGGACGGTGACCAGCCCCGTCGGCGGCGTGCTGCGCGAACTCGAAGTGCGCGAAGGCATGAGCCTGCCGGCCGGCGCCTCGTTGGCGCGGATCAACGGGCTGGACAAGGTCTGGCTGGAGGTGGCGATCCCCGAGGCGCAGGCCGCGCAGCTCGCCCCTGAGCAGCCGGTCAGCGCACGCCTGCCCGCATTCGCCGGCGAGCGCATCGAAGGACGCATCCAGGCCGTGCTGCCGCAGGCCAACCTGGACAGCCGCACGGTGCGCGTGCGGGTCGAGCTGCCCAACCCGCAGCAGCGCCTGCGCCCGGGCATGAGCGCCGAGGTGACGCTCGAGCGCGAGGCACAACCGGCACTGCTGGTGCCCAGCGAAGCGGTGATCCGCACCGGCCGGCGCAGCCTGGTGATGCTCGCCGAGGGCGAAGGCCGCTACCGTCCGGTGGCGATCCGCACCGGCCGCGAATTCGACGACAGCACCGAGGTGCTCGAAGGCCTGCAGGCCGGCCAGCAGGTGGTTGCCTCCGGGCAGTTCCTGCTCGATTCGGAAGCCAGCCTGCGCGGCCTGAGCGCCGAGGCCGCCCCCGCGGTGGCGCCTGCCCCCATGCTGCACGAGGCCGAAGGCCGCGTGGTCGGCATCGAGGACGAGATGCTCGGGCTGGCCCATGGGCCGTTCCGTTCGCTGAACATGCCGGGCATGACCATGGCCTTCCCGGTTGCCGACCCGGCGCTGCTCGCTGGCCTGAAGCCAGGTGATCGCGTGCGCGTCGGCGCACGGGAAAGCGACGAAGGCCTGGTCATCGAACGCATCGAGAAGCTCGGAGGCCAGCCATGATCGCCGCGCTGATCCGCTGGTCGGTGGCCAACCGCTTCCTGGTGTTGCTGGCCACGCTGTTCGCCGTCGCCTGGGGCGTCTGGTCGGTCAAGCAGACCGCCATCGACGCCCTGCCGGACCTCTCCGACGTGCAGGTCATCATCCGCACCTCCTATCCGGGGCAGGCACCGCAGATCGTCGAGAACCAGGTCACCTACCCGCTGACCACCACCATGCTCTCGGTGCCCGGGGCGAAGACGGTGCGCGGCTATTCGTTCTTCGGCGACAGCTACGTCTACGTGCTGTTCGAAGACGGCACCGACCTCTACTGGGCGCGCTCGCGGGTGCTCGAATACCTCAGCCAGGTGCAGAGCCGCCTGCCGGCCGCGGCCAGGCCGGCGCTGGGGCCGGACGCCACCGGCGTCGGCTGGATCTATCAGTACGCGCTGGTCGACCGCAGCGGCCGCCACGACCTCTCGCAGTTGCGCTCGCTGCAGGACTGGTTCCTGCGCTACGAGCTCAAGACCCTGCCCAACGTCGCCGAGGTGGCGGCCATCGGCGGCATGGTCAGGCAGTACCAGGTGGTGCTCGACCCGGTGCGCATGACCAGCCGCGGCATCACCCAGCAGCAAGTCGCCCAAGCCATCGACGAGGCCAACCGCGAGACCGGCGGCAGCGTGCTGGAGCTGGCCGAAACCGAGTTCATGGTGCGTGCCAGCGGCTACCTGGCGAGCCTCGCCGACTTTCGTGCGATTCCGCTGCGCCTCGACGGCAACGGCGTGCCGGTGACCCTCGGCGACGTCGCCCATGTCCAGCTCGGCCCGGAGATGCGCCGCGGCATCGCCGAACTCGATGGCGAGGGCGAGGTGGCCGGCGGCGTGGTGATCCTGCGCAGCGGCAAGAACGCACGCCAGACCATCGCCGCGGTCGAGGCGAGGCTGGACGAGCTCAAGGCCAGCCTGCCCGAGGGCGTGGAGATCGTCACCACCTACGACCGCAGCCGGCTGATCGACCGCGCGGTGGAGAACCTCAGCCACAAGCTGCTCGAGGAGTTCATCGTCGTCGCGCTGGTCTGCGCGCTGTTCCTCTGGCACCTGCGCTCGTCGCTGGTGGCGATCGTCTCGCTGCCGGTGGGCATCCTCATCGCCTTCATCGTCATGCAGCGCCAGGGCATCAACGCCAACATCATGTCCCTGGGCGGCATCGCCATCGCCATCGGCGCGATGGTCGACGCCGCCATCGTCATGATCGAGAACGCGCACAAGCACGTCGAGACCTGGCATCGCCGGCATCCGGGCGCCACGCTCAAGGGCCAGGCGCACTGGCAGGTGATGACCGAGGCGGCCGCCGAGGTCGGCCCGGCGCTGTTCTTCAGCCTGCTGATCATCACCCTGTCGTTCGTCCCGGTGTTCACCCTCGAGGCGCAGGAAGGCCGGCTGTTCGGCCCGCTGGCGTTCACCAAGACCTATGCCATGGCCGCGGCAGCCGGGCTGTCGGTCACCCTGGTGCCGGTGCTGATGGGCTACTGGATCCGCGGGCGCATCCCCGACGAGCAGCGCAACCCGCTGAACCGCGGGCTGATCCGCCTCTACAGGCCGGCGCTGGACGTGGTGCTGCGCTGGCCGAAGACGACCCTGCTGCTGGCGCTGCTGGTGTTCGCCTCCGGCTTCTGGCCGGCCAGCCGGCTGGGCGGGGAGTTCCTCCCGCCGCTGGACGAGGGCGACCTGCTCTACATGCCCACCGCCCTGCCCGGGCTCTCGGCGCAGAAGGCCTCGGCGCTGCTGCAGCAGACCGACCGGCTGATCCGCAGCGTGCCGGAGGTGGCGCGGGTGTTCGGCAAGGCCGGGCGCGCCGAGAGCGCCACCGACCCGGCACCGCTGGAGATGTTCGAGACCACCATCCAGTTCAAGCCCAGAAGCGAGTGGCGCGCCGGCATGACCCCGGAAAAGCTGGTCGAGGAACTCGACCGCACCGTGCAGGTGCCCGGGCTGGCCAACCTGTGGATCCCGCCGATCCGCAACCGCATCGACATGCTCGCCACCGGCATCAAGAGCCCCATCGGGGTGAAGGTCTACGGCACCGAGCTGGCGCAGATCGACCGCGCCACCCAGGCCGTGGAGCGAATCGCCCGCGAGGTGCCCGGCGTGACCTCGGCGCTGGCCGAGCGGCTCACCGGCGGGCGCTACGTCGACGTCGACATCGACCGCGCCGCCGCCGCGCGCTACGGGCTGAACATCGCCGACGTGCAGGCCATCGTCGCCGGCGCCATTGGCGGGCAGAACGTCGGCGAGACCGTCGAGGGGCTGGCACGCTACCCGATCAACCTGCGCTACGGCCGCGAGTGGCGCGACTCGCTGAGCGACCTGCGCGAACTGCCGATCCTCACCCCGCGCGGCAGCCAGATCACCCTCGGCACGGTGGCGAGCGTGGAGATCAGCGACGGCCCGCCGATGCTCAAGAGCGAGAATGCGCGGCTCTCCGGCTGGGTCTACGTCGATGTGCGCGGCCGCGACATCGCCGCCGTGGTGCGCGACCTGCGCCAGGCGGTCACCGAGGGCGTGCGCCTGGAACCGGGCATGAGCATCAGCTATTCGGGGCAGTTCGAGTTCATGGAGCGCGCCAACGCCCGGCTGAAGGTCGTGGTGCCGGCCACCTTGCTGATCATCTTCGTGCTGCTCTACCTGACCTTCGGCCGTCTCGACGAGGCGCTGCTGATCATGGCCACCCTGCCTTTCGCCCTCACCGGCGGCGTCTGGTTCCTGCACCTGCTGGGCTACCACCTGTCAGTGGCCACCGGGGTTGGCTTCATCGCCCTGGCCGGGGTCTCGGCCGAGTTCGGCGTGATCATGCTGCTGTACCTGAAGAACGCCTGGCACGACCGCCTTGCCGCCGGCCGCCACGGCCAGCCCGCGCTGCTCGACGCCATCCGCGAGGGTGCGGTGCAGCGTGTGCGGCCCAAGGCGATGACCGTCGCGGTGATCATCGCCGGCCTGTTGCCGATCCTCCTGGGCAGCGGCACCGGCAGCGAGATCATGAGCCGTATCGCCGCGCCGATGGTCGGCGGCATGATCACCGCACCGCTACTCTCGCTCTTCGTCCTGCCGGCCGCCTACCTGCTGATGCGCCGCCGGCCATCCACCCCCGAAAGCCAACCGGAGAACCAACCATGAAAATCACCCATATCGCGCTTGCCGCCCTGTTCCTGCTGCCGACCGCCCACGCCGCCGAGACCGCCGACCAGGGCATGGCCATGCAGCCGGCCACCCAGTCGGCCAGCGCCACTGGCACGGTGAAGAAACTGATGCCGGAGAAAGGCCGGGTGATCATCGCCCACGGCCCGGTGGAGGCGCTGGGCTGGCCGGCGATGACCATGGGCTTCAAGGCGACGGCCGAGCAGATCGAGTCGCTCGAGGTGGGCAGCCCGGTCAGCTTCGACTTCACCAGCCGCGGCATGAACGCCAGCATCACCCGCATCAGCCGGCAGTAGCCCGCCGGGGACGCCAATCAGGCGCTGCGAGCAGCAGCCAGGCCCGGCGCAGCTCTCCATGAAAAACGCCCCGACCACCCGCAAGGCGGTACGGGGCGACAGGCCGGCTGGCGCAGCGGCCGGTCAGGGCTCGCCAAGGGACTCGACGCCCAGCTCGGCATAGACCTCCTCGGCCAGGTGGAAGCTCGCGTTGGCCGCCGGGATGCCGCAGTAGATGGCGCTCTGCAGCAGCACTTCCTTGATCTCGTCGCGGCTCACGCCGTTGTTGCGCGCCGCGCGCAGGTGCAGCTTCAACTCGCCCTCGCGGTTCATGCCGATCAGCATGGCGATGGTGATCAGGCTGCGGGTGTGCCGCGACAGCCCCGGGCGCGTCCAGATATCCCCCCAGGCATGGCGGGTGATCATCTCCTGGAACTCGGCGTTGAACTCGCTGATGTTCTGCAGGCTGCGGTCGACATGGGCATCGCCCAGCACCGCGCGGCGTACCTGCATGCCGGCTTCGTAGCGTTGCTTCTCGTCCATTGCGGGGCGTCTCCTGTCAGGGCGGACCAGCGCCTGGCGCCGGCCTGCCGGGTAAAGGATATGGGGTGATGTTCCGAGGCTTTGGTGGGCTCAAGCCCACCCTGCTCCCTGGCGGCCCCTGATGAATCGGGTGGGTGCCCGGCTGCGGCGCCCGCCCGCTCACGCGGGATTGGCTTAGCGTAGGGTGGACAACGCGCGAAGCGCTTGTCCGCCACGGGCCACGCTGGGCAAGGCTGCGCCGTCGCCCACCCTACGCCCGCTCAGCCGCGGAGAAAATCCAGCACAGCCCGGGTGAAGGCCTCGCCCGCCTCGACATTGGACAGGTGCGCGGCCTCGAAATCCACACGCTCGGCGCCGGCGATGCGCTGCTGCATGAACTGGCCGTGCTCGACGGTCGTGACCGGGTCCTGCGCGCCGCAGACCACCAGGGTCGGCGCCTTGATCGCGCCCAGTTGCTCGCGCAAATCGGCATCGCGCACCGCCGCGCAGTTGGCCGCGTAGCCGTCCGGAGAGGTGCTGGCGATCATCTCGGTGATGCGCGCCGCCACCGCCGGGTTGGCCTGGGCGAAGCCGGGGGTGAACCAGCGCGCGATGGACGCATCGCGCATGTCGCGCATGGCCTGCTCGCGGCCGGCCAGCACGCTGTCGATGCGGCTGTTCCAGACCTCGTCGGTGCCGATCTTGGCGCCGGTGTTGCACAGCACCAGGCGCTCGAGGCGGTCGCCGGCATGGATGCCCAGCCACTGGCCGATCAGCCCGCCCATGGACAGGCCGCAGAAGGCGAAGCGCTCGATACCGAAGGCGTCGAGCATGCCGAGCACGTCATGGCCCAGCTGCTCGATGCTGTAGGGCCCGGGGGTGACGCTGGAGGCGCCATGGCCGCGGGTGTCGTAGCGCAGCACGCGGAAATGCTCGGCGAAGGCCGGGATCTGCGCGTCCCACATGTGCAGGTCGGTGCCCAGGGAATTGGAAAGCACCAGCACCGGCGCGTTGTCGGGACCGTCGAAGCGGTAGTTCAGGGTGGCGTCGGCCAGTTGTACGGTCGGCATCGTCGTTCTCACTCGTTCAGGGCATGGTGTTCGGCCAGCGTACGCTCGACCCAGCGGCGTGCCTGGCCCAGGTAACAGGCCGGATCGAGCAGGCGATCCAGCTCGGCGTCGTTCAGTTCGGCGCACACCTCGGGCGTCTCGCCGAGTACGCCGCGCAGGTGGCGACCCTCGGCCACTGCTTCGCGGCAGCAGCGCTCGACCAGGTGATGGGCCTTTTCCCGCCCGACCCGCTGGGCCAGGGCAATGCTCACCGCCTCGGCCATCACCAGGCCGCGGGTGCGTTCCAGGTTGCCGCGCATGCGCTCGGCGTCGATCTCCAGCCCGGGGACGGCGATCAGCGCCTGTGCCAGTGCGCCGGAGACCAGGCAGCAGAGCTCCGGCAGGGTTTCCCATTCGGCATGCCAGAGGCCGAGGCTGCGCTCGTGCTCCTGCGGCATGGCCGCGAGCATGGTGGCGACCAGCCCCGGCGCGCGGGTGGCGGCGGCGATCAGCACCGCGCTGCCCACCGGGTTGCGCTTGTGCGGCATGGTCGAGGAGCCGCCCTTGCCCGGCGCCGCGGGTTCGAAGACTTCGCCGACGTCGGTCTGCATCAGCAGCGACAGGTCGCGGCCCAGCTTGCCGAGGCTGCCGGCGATCAGCCCGAGCACGCCGGCCAGCTCCGCCAGGCGGTCGCGCTGGGTATGCCAGGGTTGTTCGGGCAGGTTCAGCCCGAGTTCGGCGGCCAGCGCCTGGCTGACCGGCCAGGCCTGTTCGCCGAGCGCCGCCAGCGAGCCGGAGGCCCCGCCGAACTGCAGGCACAACAGGCGCGGCTCGAGTTCGGCCAGGCGCTGGCGATGGCGGGTGATTGCGCCCAGCCAGCTGGCGATCTTCATCCCCAGAGTCACCGGCGTAGCGTGCTGCAACCAGGTGCGGCCGCTCATCGGCAGCTCGGCATGGCGCTCGGCCTGCACCGCCAGGGCGCCGGCCAGGCGTGCCAGGTCGGCGCGCAGCAGCGCCAGTGCGGCGCGCAGTTGCAGGACCAGGCCGGTGTCCATGGCGTCCTGGCTGGTGGCGCCCAAGTGCAGGTATTTCTCGGCATCGGCATCGCTGGCCGCCACCTCGCGGCCCAGCGCCTTGACCAGCGGGATCGCCGAGTTTCCGGCGCTGGCGATGGCCGCGGCCAGTGCCGGCACGTCGTAGCGCTCGGCGCGGCAGGCCTCGACGATGGGCGCCACGGCCGCCGGCGAGATCACCCCGACCGCCGCCTCGGCGCGCGCCAGCGCGGCCTCGAAGTCGAGCAGGCCCTGCAAGCGGCCGCGGTCGCAGAACACCGCACGCATCGGCGCACTGGTGAAGTAGGCATCGAACAGTTGGTTGCTCAAGACGAAGTCATCCTGCAGGCGATGGGAAGACCAAGGTTGGCAGCGCCAGGCAGCGCGGTCCAGCCGCCTGACGCGTGGTGCGCGCGGCGCACCCTACGGTCGATCACGCGTAGCTGCCGTAGGGTGGGAAACTGCCGAAGGCATTTCCCACCCTTGGCGGGGGCGTGGTGGAAGATCGCTGCGCGAATCTTCCACGCTACGTCACGTCCCTGTTCCGCTTACACGCGCTCGACGGCCAGCGCCAGGCCCTGGCCTACGCCGACGCACATGGTCGCCAGGCCGAGCTTGCCGCCGGACTTCTCCAGCTGGTGCACCGCGGTCAGTACCAGGCGCGCACCGCTCATGCCCAGCGGGTGGCCGAGGGCGATGGCGCCACCGTTGGGGTTCACGCGGGCATCGTCGTCGGCCAGGCCGAGTTCGCGGGTCACCGCCAGGCCCTGGGCGGCGAACGCCTCGTTGAGCTCGATCACGTCAAACTCGTCCACCGCCTTGCCCAGGCGCTCGCAAAGCTTCTTCACCGCCGGCACCGGGCCGATGCCCATCACCCGCGGCGCGACGCCGGCGCTGGCCATGCCGAGCACCTTGGCGCGCGGCTTCAAGCCGTATTTCTGCACCGCCTCGGCGCTGGCGAGGATCATCGCCGCCGCGCCGTCGTTGACGCCCGAGGCGTTGCCGGCGGTGACGGTCTTGCCTTCGCCATTGACCGGCTTGAGCCTGGCCAGGGCCTCGGCCGTGGTGTCGGCGCGCGGATGCTCGTCGGTGTCGACCACGGTCTCGCCCTTGCGGCCCTTGATCACCACCGGGACGATCTCCTCGGCGAAGAAGCCGGCCTGCTGGGCCGCCGCGGTGCGCTGCTGGCTGCGCAGGGCGAAAGCGTCCTGGTCGGCGCGGTTGACGCGCCAGTCGTCGGCGACGTTGTCGGCGGTCTGCGGCATGGCATCGACACCGTACTGCGCCTTCATCAGCGGGTTGATGAAGCGCCAGCCAATGGTGGTGTCCTCGATCTTCTGGCTGCGGCCGAACGCCGTGTCGGCCTTGCCCATCACGTAGGGCGCGCGGGACATGGATTCCACGCCGCCGGCGATGGCCAGTTCCAGCTCGCCTGCCGCGATGGCGCGGAAGGCGGTGCCCACCGCGTCCATGCCCGAGGCGCACAGGCGGTTGAGCGTCACGCCCGGCACCGTCTCCGGCAGCCCGGCGAGCAGCGCGGCCATGCGCGCGACGTTGCGGTTGTCCTCGCCGGCCTGGTTGGCGCAGCCCATGAACACCTCGTCGATCGCCGCCGGGTCGAGCCCGGGGTTGCGCTCGAGCAGCGCCTTGAGCGGGATCGCCGCCAGGTCGTCGGCGCGCACCATCGCCAGCGCGCCGCCGAAGCGGCCGATGGGTGTACGCACGGCGTCGCAGATGAAGACGTCGCGGCTCATTCGTCACCCCCAGCCTGGCCGTGGGCGGCCGCAGTGCGCGCTTCCAGAGCACGCAGCGCGACCAGCTCCTCGACACGCGGCGCCTCGGTGGTGGCGACCTCATCGGCGAAGCGGATCGCCCAGCCGGTGTTCTCGATCACCTGCTCGCGGGTCACGCCCGGGTGCAGCGCGGTGACGACGAACTCGTGGGTACCGGCTTCGGGCTCCATGATGCACAGGTCGGTGATGATCGCCACCGGGCCCTTGCCCGGTAGGCCGAGCTGCTTGCGGTGCTCACCGCCCTCGCCGAAGCCGACCGAGGTGATGAAGGCCAGCTTGTCGACGAAGGTGCGATGCGACTGCTTGAGGATGATCAGCACCTCCTTGGCGCTGCCGGCGATCTCCGGCGCGCCACCCGCGCCCGGCAGGCGCACCTTGGGCTGGTGGTAGTCGCCGATCACCGTGGTATTGATGTTGCCGTACTTGTCCACCTGCGCCGCACCGAGGAAGCCGACGTCGATGCGCCCGCCCTGCAGCCAGTAGCGGAAGATCTCGCCGGTGGGCACCACGGTGTCGGCGGTCTCGGCCAGCTCGCCGTCGCCGATCGACAGCGGCAGCACGCTCGGCTTGGCGCCGATCGGGCCGGATTCGTAGATCAGCACGACTTCCGGCGCATGGGTCAGGCGCGCCAGGTTGGCGGCCTTGGACGGCAGGCCGATGCCGACGAAGCAGACGCTGCCATTGCCCAGGCGGCGGGCGGCGGCGACGGTCATCATTTCATTGGTGCTGTAGTCGTGAGCGCTCATCAGTTGGCCTCCCCTGCGAGCTTTTGCTTGAACTCGGCGAAATCGGCCGTGCCGCGGATGTAGGTATCGATCCAGCTGGTGAACGCCGCACGATCGCGGGCGATCGGGTCCCAGGCCTGGTAGAAGCGGTTGTCGCGCTCGTAGTAACCGTGGGCATAGGACGGGTGCGCCCCGCCCGGCACCAGGCAAACGGCGGTCAGCGCCCAGGTCGGCAGCACGCAGGCGTTCATCGGCGCGTTGAGGTCGTCGACGATTTCCTCGACGGTGACGATGCAGCGCTTGGCGGCCAGGGCGGCCTCCTTCTGCACGCCGAGGATGCCCTGGATCAGCACGTTGCCCTTGCGGTCGGCCTTCTGCGCGTGGATCACGGTGACGTCCGGGCGCACGCTCGGCACGGCGGCCAGCACTTCACCGGTGAACGGACAGGTAACCGACTTGATCACCGGGTTGACCTTCGGCAGGTCGGAACCGGCGTAGGCACGCAGCACGGCGAACGGCAGGCCCGAGGCACCGGCGACGTAGGCGTTGGCGAGGTCGGCGTGGCTGTGCTCCTCGATCTCCAGCGGCTGCGGCCACTGCTTCTCCACCGCATCGCGCAGGCGGTGCAGCGAGCCGACGCCGGGATTGCCGCCCCAGGAGAAGATCAGCTTCTTCACGCAGCCGGCGCCGATCAGCAGGTCGTAGACCAGGTCCGGCGTCATGCGCACCAGGGTCAGCTCCTGCTTGTTCTGGCGCACGATCTCGTGGGCCGCGGCAGTGGGGATCAGGTGGGTAAAACCTTCCAGCGCGACGGTGTCGCCATTCTGGATGAAGCGCTCGACGGCTTCGCGGAGCGTGAGGAGTTCAGCCATGGGTCGAATCTCGTGTGGTGATCGATACGCTGTAGCGTGGAGCAGACGTTAACCAGCACACGGTCGCGGAACAATCCGATAATCGACATTCGGTTCGGTAATCGAACAAAGAAGCCTCGCCCAACCGACCGCAGGCGGCACCCACCGCGGCCGGCCGGGATGGTCAGTCGATGGCGAGCCCGCCTACTTCACCGGCTTCTTCCGCCGCCTGCACGGCAGCTCGTCCAGCGCCTTCCGCCGCGGCCAGCCCGGCGCCGGGGCGTGACGGCTCAGTGGAACAGCCGGGTGCTCAGCTCGCGGCTGGCCTCCAGCAGCACCGGCAGGAAGCGCGTCTCCAGCTCCTGGCGCGACACCCGGCCGGCATGGGTGCCGACGTTCAGCGCGGCGAGCACCTGGCCGGCGGAGTCCTTGAGCGGCACCGCCAGCGAGCGCAGGCCGACTTCCAGCTCCTGGTCGACGATGACCCAGCCCTGGCGGCGGATTTCCGCGATGTTCTCGCGCAGCGCCTCGGGGGTGTGCAGGGTGCGGCTGGTCTTGATCTGCAGGTCGGCGCGGTCGAGGTATTCGTCCAGCGCGGCGTCATCCAGCGCGGCCAGCAGGATGCGGCCCATCGAGGTGCAGTAGGCCGGCAGCCGGCTGCCGACCGCGAGATCCACCGAGATGAGCCGCTGCGGCGTGGCCGAGCGCGCCACGTAGAGCACTTCGTCGCCTTCCAAGGTAGCCATGGAGCAGGCCTCGTGGAGTTGCTCGCTGAGGCGATCGAGGATCGGTTGCGCGGTCATCGCCAGCGGCGTCGAGGACAGGTAGGCATGGCCCAGGGTCAGCACCTTGGGCAGCAGCGAGTAGGTGCGCCCGTCGGTGGTCACGTAGCCGAGCTTCATCAGCGTGTGCAGGCAGCGGCGCACCGCCGCCCGCGGGATCTCGGTGCGGTGGCTGATCTGCGCGATGGTCAGGTGGCGCTTGCGCTCCTGGAAGGCATGGATCACCGCCAGGCCGCGGGCCAGGGAGGTCATGAAGTTGGGATCGCCGGTCAGCGCCTCGATGCGCTTGGCCGGCGAGGCGACGATGGGCGGCGCCATCGGCGTGGAGGGGGCGCGCAGTTCATCGGTCATGGCGGCGATTCCGAATGCGGGAGACAAGGGCGATTATCGACACATTGCTCGATAATCGCCAGGCGCCTTCAGTGCAACAGCCAGAGAAACAGGCTGATGCTGAGGAACGACAGCACCGTGGCGCTGACCAGCGCGGCGGCGCAGCGCCCTTCCAGGCCGTAGCGCGCGCCGAGGATCGGGAAGATGCTCATCATCGGCGCACAGGCCATCAGTATCCCGGCCAGGCGCAGTTGCGGGTCGGCGACCGGGAATAGCAAAAAACCGCCCATCACCAGCAGCGGATGCAGCAGCAGCTTGCTCGCCGAGAGCTGCAGCATGTCGCCGTACAGCGTGCCCACCTTGAGGCCGTTGAGGCTGGCGCCGATGACGAACAGCGCCACCGGCGCCGAGGCCAGCGCCAGCATCTCGATCACCCGCATCAGCACCGGCGGCGGACGCACGTCCAGCAGGGCCATGCCCAGCCCGAGGCTGATGGCGATCAGCACCGGGTGGCGCATCAGGCTCGCCAGCGTCCCGCCCAGCGCCTGCCAGACGCTGGCCTCGCGCTGCCGGCCGAGTTCGGCGAGGGTCAGCGCCAGCGGAATCATCAGCAGGTTCTCGACCATCATCCCCAGCGCCAGGGCCACGCCGGCGGGCGGGCCGACCACCATGGCGACGATCGGGTAGCCGACGAAACCGCTGTTGGAGACGGCGCTGCCCAGTCCGGTCAACGCGCTGCCGCTCAGGCTGTCGCCGCGCAGACGGCGCGCGACCAGGTAGCCGATGGCGAAGCTGGCCAGCGAGCCGCTGGCGAAGGCCAGCAGGTAGTTCCAGTTGAGCACCTCGTCCAGCGGGCGCTCCAGCAGTGCCTTGATCACCAGCGCCGGCAAGGCGAAGGTGATGACGAAGCGGCCCATGCCGGCGGCCTGCTCGCGGCTGACCAGCTGGCTGCGACAAGCCAGGAAGCCGATGCCGATGAGGATGAAGATGGGCGCGGTGATGGCGAGGATGGCGAGCATGCGGGTCTCGTCAGCAGGACGGGGAAACGCCCGGCAGGCGGCGCAATTGCTGCAGGCGGCTGCGGGTACGGGAGAAGTCGACGTGGCCACCGTCTCTGAGCAGCGCCTCAGGCGGCGCCTCGCCGACCAGCAGCAGGTAGTTGCCCTGGTCGTAGAGGATGTCGATCAGGTTGAGGAAGCGCTGCTGCACGTCGATCGGCTGGGCGTCCAGGCGCGGCACGCCGGACAGCGCCAGGCCATGGAACGCCTCGGCCAGCCAGAGGAAGTCGGCGCTGGCGCGCGGCTCGCGGCAGAGCACGTCGAAGTGTAGCCAGGCGTTCTGCGCCTGGCGGGCCAGTAACGCCAGCGGCCGGCGGTTCACCAGCAGCGTCACGTCGCGTTCGGCGCTGGCGTCCAGGCCGAGCTGGTGCGCCACCCAGGCGCCTTGCGCGGCCTCGGCGAGCATCGCGCAATCGCCCCAGCAGTAGCCGGCGCGCTGGCGATAGTCCTCGCCGCCCTCGAGCCCGAGCACGGCGAAGCGCCGCTCGAGCAGCGCGATCGCCGGCTGGAAGCGGTCGCGGTACAGCGGGTTCGGGCAGAGTCCGGCCGGCGGGTAGTTGGAGGTGCAGACCAGCCCTACCCCGGCGTCCACCAGATGCCGCAGCAGGCGCCCGAGCAGCATGGCATCGCCGATGTCATGCACGTGGAACTCGTCGAAGCACAGCAAGCGCGTCTGCGTGGCGATCTCGGCGGCGACGGTCGCCAGCGGGTCGGCCTGGCCGCCGATCTGCTGCAGGCGCAGCTGGATCTCGTGGAGGAAGGCGTGGAAGTGCACGCGACGCTTGGCCGCCAGCGGTGCGGCGGCGAAGAAGGCGTCCATCACGAAGCTCTTGCCGCGCCCGACGCCGCCCCACAGGTAGACGCCGGCCTTCGGCGCGCGCAGCCAGCCGGCGCGACCGCGCAACCAGCCGTCAAGCCAGCGCGCGAGCTGCCCGATGGCCTGTTGCTGGGCCGCATCGGCCTGGTAGCAACGGGCCGCCAGCAGTTGCTGGAAATGCCGCTCGACCAGGCCGGCGGCGGATTCGCCGGGCTGCCCGGGCAGGCCTTGCGGCAGGTCAGAAGTCAAAGAACACCGTTTCCGCCTCGCCCTGCAGGTGGATGTCGAAGCGATAGGCCAGCTTGCCATCGACCTCGCAGCGGCGCGCCATCAGCGTTTCGCGGCGGTGGCTCCACTCGATCAGGTTGAGCACCGGATCGGCGGCGTTGGCCTCGGCTTCGTCCTCGAAGTAGAGGCGCGTCTGCAGGTGGATGTTGATCCCGCGGGCGAACAGCGACACGTTGATGTGCGGCGCCATCGGCACGCCGGCGCGGTTGTGCACCACCCCGGGCTTGATCGTGCTGAGCGTCCACTCGCCGGCGTCGAAGGTGGTCGCGGTGCGGCCGAAGCTGTTGAATGGCTGCTCCACGTCGAAGCGGGTCTGGTACTGGCCCTGGCTGTCGGCCTGCCAGAACTCGAGGAAGGCGTCGCGCACCAGGTGGCCACTGCCGTCGTAGACGTTGCCGAGCAGGATGATGTGCTCGCCGGCGGCGTCCGGCCGGGCCATCTGGTTCCAGATTTCCTGCTCGCGGGTCGGGTTGCCGGCGGCGGCCAGCGCCAGGCCGATGTGGACGTAGGGGCCGGCGGTCTGCGAAGGGGTTTCCGGCAGCAGTTGTACGGGCATGTCTGTCTCCCTTCTCAGCGGTTTTCGAAGTGGGTCTTGCGCTGGCCGCGCAGCACGATGTCGAAGCGATAGGCCAGGCAGTCCATCGGGTTGGCATTGCCCATGTCCAGCCTGGCGATCAGCGTCTGGACCGCTTCGGGGTTGGCGAGGGTCTTGACGATCGGGCACAGCGGGACCAGCGGATCGCCCTCGAAGTACAGCTGGGTGATCAGCCGCGTGGCGATCGACGGGCCGCTGATGGAGAAATGGATGTGCGACGGCCGCCAGTCGTTCGGCCCGTTGCGCCACGGGTAGGGCCCGGGCTTGATGGTGCGGAAGATGTAGTTACCCTGGCTGTCGGTCAGGGCGCGGCCGACGCCGCCGAAGTTCGGGTCCAGCGGCGCCACGTAGCGGTCGTTCTTGTGCCGGTAGCGGCCGCCGGCGTTGGCCTGCCACATTTCCATCAGGGTGTTCGGGATCGGCTTGCCGTACTGGTCCATGACGCGCCCGGAAACGATGATCCGCTCGCCGATCGGCAGGCCGCCGTGGTTGAAGTTCAGCAGCAGGTCGTTGTCGTGCTCGCCGAACTTCAGATGCGAGAAGTCCGGGCCGGTGGTCTCGCAGATCGATGCCGGGATGCTGATCAGCGCCTGGCGCGGCGAGCGGGCGAGCGAGGTCTTGTAGTCGGGGGTCAGGGCTTTGGGGTGCCAGTTGCGGTCCCGGGCGACGAACAGGCTGGTGTCCAGGTCGGACATGGCAGGCTCCTTGTAAATTTGGATGAGCGCGTGCAACGCAGGCAGGTCGCAGTGTGCGTCAGCCTGCCGCAGTGAAAAACTGAAAAGAGCAGCGCCATCCATAACCCAGCGGTTATGGCTCAGCGATAGCCAGCCGCCACCTCGCGCAGCGCCTCGCAGCACCACTGCATGCCCAGGGTCGGCGCCAGCGACGGGTTGCTGCAGATACCGACCGAGCCACCGGGCTCCTGGATGCCGAGGTCCAGTTCGGCCAGCGCACCGCTGGCAAGATCCTGGCGCACCGCGTCCAGTGGCGCCACCCAGACAGCCTCGCTGGACAGCACGTAATGCCGGCTAAGGGCGATGGAAAGCGTTTCCAGGCGCCGTTGCGGCGGGTTGATGCCCAACTGGATGAACAGGCTGTCGACATGCCGGCGAATGGTCGTGCCGGCCAGCGGCAGCACCAGCGGGAACTCGCCGAGGCGCTCACGCGCCCCTTCTTCCAGTAATGGATGGCCTGGGTGCACCACCAGCGTCATGGACTCGCTGTACAGGTGCTCGAAACTCAGCCCGCCGATCTCCGGGCTGTCGGTCATGCGACCGACCACCAGGTCCAGCTCGCCGGCGCGCAGCTGGCCCAGCAGGTAGGCGCCCGGGCCGGTCGCCACGCTCACCACCAGCGCGGCGTGCTGCGCATGCAGGCGCCGCACCACCTCGGGCAGCAGCGAGCTTTCCACCGTGGACAACGCACCCAGGCGCACCATACCGGCCTCGTGCTCGCCGGCGCGCAGGCTGCGCACACCCTCGCGCAGCGCCTGCACGCTGGGCCCGGCGTAGCGCAGGAAGGCACTGCCGGCGGCGGTCAGGCTGGCGCCGCTCTTGCTGCGCTCGAAAAGCACGGTGCCGAGCAGGTCCTCCAGCTCCTTGAGCGTCTTGGAGACCGCCGGCTGGCTCACCGCCAGGCCCTCGGCGGCACGCGCCAGGCTGCCCTGGCGGGCGATCTCGAGGAAGCAGAGCAGATGGCGGTACTTGATGCGGTTGTCGATGTTCACCCCGATCCCCGGCAGGCAATGGCTGCCCGGATTGTAGCGGCTGCACCGCCCTCGGGGCGCCAACGAAAACGCCCGGCGGGTGCCGGGCGTCGTCGGTTGAACTCAGTAGGGGCGTTGCCAGCCGCGCTGGTAGTCGGGGCTCTTGCCCTGGGGTCGCGCCTTGTGCAGGGCGCGCTGGCGTTCCGAGTGACCTTGCGCCTTGTGCTCGGGGCCGCGGCTGTACTGCCTGGGCGGCTGCGTCTGGCGGTTGTCGTAGTGGCGCTTGTCGTCGCCTTCGTAGCGCTGCTCGTGGCGGTCCTGGTAGCGGCGATCGTGGTGATCGTCGTAATAGCGCACCACTGGCGCGGGGCGGCGGTAGTCCGGGCGGTCGTAATAGTAGTAGCGCGTCGGGTAGCTCGAATGACGGTGTCCCTCGTAGCCTCCGTAGTAATAGGGCCGGTGGTAGTCATGGTCGCCGTGGCCGTAGACCGTGCAGCCACCGAGCAGGCTCAGCGCAACGAGAAGTATCGGGAGTCGGGACATGCGTGCCTCCTGGACGCAAGGCCGCCGGCGAGGCGACCTTGCTGGTACGGGCGTGGCGGCAGCGGACGCGCCACGCAGGCGTCAGCAGTTGCCTTTCTTCGCCTGCCCGGGCGGGCAATGCGGTGGGCCGCCGCCCACGTCGCCGATGTCGATGCCGATCCCCGGCAGGCGCAGGCTACAACCAGACATCAACAGCGCTGCGAGAACGAGTACCACGATCCGGGCAGTCATCAGCAACTACCCTTCATGCGATGGCCGGGCGGGCAGAAGCCACCGCCGTGCCCATGACCGCCCAGGTCGACCCGCACCGCGTCGTCGTCACCGATACGTGCGTGCACACCCGGGGCACTGAAACTGCAACCTGCCAGGGCGAGCACGGCCCCGAGCATCACCACTTTCGTCCAGATTTTCATCGAGATACTCCTTGATTCTCCGCGGGCCCAGGCCCGGAATTCGACCCAGCCGTCAGCAGATGCAACTGGGCGATGAATCTGACCACAAACACTTCGTCTCGTTCCGTGATCGACCATCAGTTCCTTTCCGATGGCCGGCCGGCGGCAGCGCCCGAACGCAGCCACGCCCGAGCGCGGCACGGTCCGCGCAGCGCTCATGGACAGACCGCTACCTCGCTCAAAGGATTTCCCAGAAGCGTGCCGGCAGGCGGGCGCTTAGCCTTGCCCTTCTGCGTGGGCCTGTAGATGGGTCGATCCGACGACGACGCGTGTACGCGCCGCTGTCCACCCTACGGAACCCACACGCAGCGTCGAAAACGACCGCCAGATTCTTTCCACCGGCCCTCCCACAGCCAGCCCCGCGCGCAAATCCTGCCGATCGCACGCTTGGCCGCAAGGCATCGTCTGGGTATATTTGGAACTTAATTCCAGAAAAACAAAAAGGACCCCAGCCATGACCGCCAGCCCCAGCCCCCTTGAATGCGATGTCCTTGTGATCGGCTCCGGTGCGGCCGGTCTGGCGGCCGCGGTCACCGCCGCCTGGCATGGCAAGCAGGTGGTCGTGGCGGAAAAGGAGCCGGTGTTCGGCGGCGCCACGGCCTGGTCCGGTGGCTGGATGTGGGTGCCAGGCAATCCACTGGCGCGCCGCGCCGGCATCCACGAAGACCCGCAGCAGCCGCGCACCTATCTCAAGCACGAACTGGGCACGCGCTATGACGCGGCGCGTATCGACGCCTTCCTCGATCACTGCGGGCCGATGGTGGCGTTCTTCGAGCAGCACACCTGCCTGCAGTTCGTCGACGGCAACGGCATTCCCGACATCCACGGCGACACTCCCGGCGCCGGCAGCCAGGGCCACCAGGTGATCGCCGCACCCTACGACGGCCGTGAACTCGGCCCGCTGATCCACCGCCTGCGGCGAACCATGGCGGAAACCGCATTCCTCGGCATGCCGATCATGGCCGGCGCCGATCTGACCGCCTTCCTCACCATGACCCGCTCGCCGCGATCCGCGCTGCACGTGGCGCGCCGCTTTGGCCGCCATCTGTACGACCTGGCCCGCCATGGTCGCGCCCTGCAACTGGTCAACGGCGCGGCACTGGTGGCGCGGCTGGCCAAGTCGGCCGAGGACCTCGGCGTGCAGCTGCTGGAATCGTCGCCGGCACGCCGCCTGCTGATCGAGGGCGGGCGCGTGCAGGGCGCGGTACTCGACCGGGCCGGGGGCGAACTGCAGGTACGCGCCGGCGCGGTGATCCTCGCTGCCGGCGGCTTTGCCCACGATATCCAGAGGCGCCGGGCGCTGTTCCCGCGCACACCGACCGGCCACGAGCACCTGGCCCTGCCCCCCACGGCCTGCAACGGCGACGGCATCTCGCTCGGCGAATCGGCCGGGGGCGTGCTCGAGACCGACCTCGCCTCACCGGTCGCCTGGGCACCGGTCTCGCGCTTGCCGATGGGCAAAGGCGTGACCGGGCACTTCCCACACATCATCGACCGCGCCAAGCCGGGGGTGATCGGCGTGCTGGCCAGCGGCGAGCGCTTCTGCAACGAGGCCGATGGCTACTACGACTACGTCGAGGCCATGCTCAAGGCCGTGCCCGAGGGCCAGCCGGTGGCCTCCTGGCTGATCTGCGACCACCGCTGCCAGCGCCGCTACGGCCTCGGCTTCGCCCGGCCGTTCCCGGTGCCGCTGGGCCCGGTGCTGCGTTCGGGCTACCTCAAGCGTGGACGAACCCTGGAAGCACTGGCCCAGGCTTGCGGCATCGACCCGGCCGGCCTGGCCGCCACCGTCGCCAACTACAACCGCCATGCCCGCCACGGCGAGGATCCGGCCTTCGGCCGCGGCTCGACGCCCTACAACCGCAAGATGGGCGCGGCCTGGCACGAAGGGCCGAACCCCTGCGTCGCGCCCATCGAACAGGGGCCGTTCTACGCCGTGAAGGTCGAGCCCGGATGCTTCGGCACCTTCGCCGGCCTGCGCACCAACGGCCAGGCCCAGGTGCTCGATGCCCACGACGCGCCGATCGCCGGCCTCTATGCGGCAGGCACCGACATGGCCAGCGTGATGGGCGGCCACTACCCGTCAGGCGGGATCAACCTCGGCCCGGCGATGACCTTCGGCTACATCGCCGGGCGCCATGTCGCCGGCGTCGGGGTGCCACATGCGGAACCGGCACCGGCCTGCAGCGCCTGATCTCGCCACCGTGCCTCACTGCTCGGCGCGCCCCAGCCGCCAGCGGTTCAGGCGCTCGGCCCAGCGCAGCAGGCGCAGCGGCCTGTGCTGGCGCTGCCAGGTCTCGGCCAGCAGGCGGCTGGCATCGCCCAGGGTGGCGCCCAGGTGCACGGTGTCGGCCAGCCGGTTCATGCCGATCTTGTGCTTCATCGCCACGACAAAGCCGGCCAGGGTCTCGCTGGCCTGTTCGCCGACGATGCTGACGCCGACGATGCGGTCCTTGCCACGCTCGGTGAGCACCTTGATGAAGCCTTCGCCCGCCTCCTCGGCAATCGCCCCGGACAGCGCACCGAGCGGCACCCGGGTCACGTCGAACTCGGTGCCCTGCGCACGCGCCTCGGGCTCGCCGAGGCCGACGCTGGCGACCTCCGGCGTGGTGAAGACGGCTCGCGGGATGACTCGCTCGCTGACCGCGAAGCGCTTGAAGTCGCCGAACAGCGCGTTGACCGCCGCATACCAGGCCTGGTGCTCGGCCACGTGCGGGGCACCGTAGGGCCCGGCGACGCTGCCCACCGCATAGATGTTGGGAAAGCGCGTGGTCAGGTATTCATCCACCTCCAGGCTGCCATCCTCGCCGCAGCGCAAGCCCAGCTCGTCCAGCCCCAGGCCGCGGATGTCGGCGTGCTGCCCCAGCGCCAGCAGCAGGCGATCGAAGGGCAGCGCCTGCTCGCCCTCCTCGCCACGCCGGCAGACCAGCAGGCACTCGTCACCGTCGACCTCCACGCGCAGCGGCGCCAGGCCCATCTGCAGCTCGACGCCATCGGCACGCAACGCGGCCAGTACGACCCCGGCTGCCTCGGGGTCCTCCTGCTCGAGGAGGGTCTCGCGCTCGCTGACCAGGGTCACCTGGCAGCCCAGGCGCTGGAAGCTCTGGGCGAACTCGCAGGCACCGGCCCCGCCGCCGAGCACCAGCAGGCGTCCGGGCGGCTCGCGCAGGTCCCAGAGGTTGTCGCAGGTCAGCGGCTCGATGGCCTCGAGCCCGGCAATCGGCGGCACGCAGGGCCGGCTGCCGGTGGCGATGACGATGGCCCGGCTGCTCAGGCTGCGCCCACCCGCCTCGACCGTCCACGGCGAGCTGAGGCGCCCTTCGGCCATGATCACTTCCACGCCCAGGCGCGCGTAGTGCTCGGTGGACGCGCTTTTCATCGCGGCCCGGGTCAGGCGCTGCATGTCGTCCATGGCCTGGCTGAAACCGCCCGCGACATCCAGGCTGCTGGCGACGCGTGGATCGCTCCGCAGGCCATGCAGCCGATTCGCCTGGCGGCGCAGCGCCCGGGCCGGCACGCCGCCTTCGTGCATGGCCACGCCGCCCAGGCGTTCGCGCTCGAGCAGGCTGACCCGGGCGCGCAGCGAGGCGGCGATGCGCGCCGTGGCCAGCCCGCCGGTGCCACCGCCGACGACCACCAGGTTGCGCTCGAAATGCTTCGGCCGGCGCCAGCCGCGGTAGGCCAGCCGCGCCTTGTAGGAGGTCAGCAGGCGCGTCGCCACCAGCGGGAACACCGCCAGCAGCACCAGCGTGGTGATCATCCCCGGCGAGAGGATGCCCGACAGCGAGTCGATCCGGACCAGCTGGCGGCCGGCATTCACGTAGATCGCATGGCCCGGCAGCATGCCCAGCTGGGTCGTCCACCAGAACGTCCAGAGCCCGACCCGCGTCAGCCCCAGCGCCGGGTTCAGCAGCACGAAGGGCACGATCGGGATCAGCCGCAGCGAAACCAGGTAGAAGGCCCCGTCGCGCGCCAGGCCCCGGTTGATGCCGGCGATCTGCTTGCCGAAGCGCCGCTGTATCCAGTCGCGCAGCAGGAAGCGGCTGATCAGCATCGCCGCCACGGCGCCGAAGTTCGACGCCAGCGAGACCAGCAGCGTGCCCTCCAGCAGGCCGAACAGTGCGCCCGCCAGCAGCGTCAGCACGACGGTCCCGGGGAACGACAGCGCGGTCAGCAGCGCATAGACGATGAAGAACAGGCTGCGGCTCCACCAGGGGTAGGCCTGCACCTTCGCATGCAGGGCACCGCTGTTGGCCTTGATCGACTCGAGGGTGAGGTACTGGCCGAGATCGAGGATGAAGAACGCCGCCACCGCGGCGGCCAGGATGCCAAGCAGCAGCAGTCGCGAAGCCGTCATGCCGCGTGCGCCTTAGCAAGGCAGCCATCAGGCTGGAGGATTGGAGGAAGCGACATGGCGGGGTATGGGCACTGCGGCATCGAAGGGCTCTCGTTCGGCTTTGGCGTTTGAGCGCCGGCCAGGCGCAGCGTTCCGGCAGGTGGTCGGCCTGCGACGTCGCACGGAGCCCGCTGGCGCTGGCCAGGCGGCTTCGGCCGAACAGCTGGCCGAGGCCGGCCTCGGCGGGGTCCTGGCGCTGGCCGGCGAGCTGGATCGGCTTTCCGCGGGTGCCGAGATCCGACACCTTGGCAGCGCCCCGATCCGGCGCGATTGCGCGCGGATCGGCCGTTTGGCGCATCGACCATTGGCGGTGCCGGGCGGACCATCAATCTCGTTGTCGGGGCCGCGCAATAGCGCTAAGGTGCGTGTCCCGCTGAGCTTCGACGCTCTGCTGCGCCGCACCGGGATGGCTGGCGCAGAGCACCTGTGACCCGGATGAGTAAGACATGGCTGACCTACCGATCGATGACCTCAACGTTGCCTCCAACGAAACCCTGATCACCCCCGAGCAGCTCAAGCACGAACTGCCGTTGACCGCCGCCGCGGCACGGACCGTCGCTCACGGGCGCCAGGTGGTTCGGGACATCCTCGATGGCAAGGATCACCGGCTGTTCCTCGTGGTAGGCCCCTGCTCGATCCACGACCTCAAGGCCGCGCATGAATATGCCGGGCGGCTCAAGGAGCTGGCCGAGAAGGTCTCGGACAGCCTGTTCCTGATCATGCGGGTGTATTTCGAGAAGCCGCGCACCACCGTCGGCTGGAAGGGCCTGATCAACGACCCGTACATGGACGACTCGTTCAAGATCCAGGACGGCCTGCACATCGGTCGCAAGCTGTTGCTGGACCTCGCCGAGATGGGCCTGCCCACGGCCACCGAGGCGCTTGACCCGATCTCCCCGCAGTACCTGCAGGACCTGATCAGCTGGTCGGCGATCGGCGCACGCACCACCGAATCGCAGACCCACCGGGAAATGGCCTCCGGCCTGTCCTCGGCCGTGGGCTTCAAGAACGGCACCGACGGCAGCCTGACCGTGGCCATCAACGCCCTGCAGTCGGTTTCCAGCCCGCACCGTTTCCTCGGTATCAACCAGGCCGGCGGCGTGTCGATCGTCACCACCAAGGGCAACAACTATGGCCACGTGGTGCTGCGCGGCGGCAACGGCAAGCCCAACTACGATTCGGTGAGCGTGGCGGTGTGCGAGCAGGAGCTGAACAAGGCCAAGGTCGCGCTGAACATCATGATCGACTGCAGCCACGCCAACTCGAACAAGGACCCGGCACTGCAGCCGCTGGTGATGGACAACGTGGCCAACCAGATCCTCGAGGGCAACCAGTCCATCGTCGGGCTGATGGTCGAGAGCCATCTGGGCTGGGGCAATCAGTCGATCCCCAAGGATCTTTCGCAGCTCAAGTACGGGGTGTCGATCACCGACGCCTGCATCGACTGGGAGACCACCGAGAAGGCCGTGCTCTCGATGCACAACAAGCTCAGGAACGTGCTGCCCGAGCGGCAGCGTGAGCACAACTGACCAGACGCCGGGCTTGCCCGGCGTTTTTCATTCGACTGCCGCCGCCTCGTCGCCGGAGCGGGCCTGGCGCTCCATGTACCATTCCACGTAGGAACACGACGGGATCACGCTGTAGCCCTCCTGCTCGGCGAAATCGAGCGCACGCTGGGTCAGCGCCGCGGCAATGCCGCGGCCGCGCAGCGCATCGGGGACGAAGGTGCGGTAGATGTCGAGCGTCTGCTTGCCGAGATCGACATAGGCAAGGTAGGCGAGGTGGCCATCGATGACCGCTTCGAAGCGATGGCCGTCGCGGTCGTGGCGAATGGTGAGTGTGTCGGTCATTTGAACTCCTCGGCGAGGGATCTACCCGTTTTTCTTATTGTTGCACTCAGCACCGGCGCCGACCTTGACGCCGATGGCCTCCCGCTTCGTGCAGAGGGTCTATCTTTCTACCCTGTTCCATCGCGTGCGGCCAGCCCAATGGACGCGCCACGGCCAAACCCGGCGGCGCTTCAAGACGAATGCCCATTCGTATCCGACCTTGCACAAGGCCATTTTTATCCCGGGCTAGAGCGGTGAACACAGGATGACCGTTCATCAGCAAAAAAAACGCTGGCGGAACGGTTGGCTCAGTTTACTTAACCAAAGTTATAGGTAGTATGTGCGCGCAAACTTTCCATAACGGAAGTTGCTTATGGATTCCATATAAGGGGAACACGATGAACAACGTTCTGAAATTCTCTGCTCTGGCTCTGGCCGCAGTTCTGGCTACCGGTTGCAGCAACAGCATGACCAAAGAAAGCGAAGCTCGCCTGACCGCGACCGAAGACGCTGCCGCCCGCGCCCAGGCTCGTGCCGACGAAGCGTACAGCAAGGCTGACGAAGCCCTGGCCGCCGCTCAGAAGGCCCAGCAGACCGCTGACGAGGCCAACGAGCGCGCCCTGCGCATGCTGGAACGCGCCAGCCGCAAGTAAGCCTCTGGCTGAAAACGAAAAAGCCGACCAGATGGTCGGCTTTTTTATTGCCTGCGGATCGGCCCGGCAGGCGGCGGGCAGAGCGACTCAGAACAGCGGCGGCTCGTCGCTGCTGGCCACCGTCGTCGAGTGCTGCTCGGCGATCTGGATCGGCAAGCCGTCCTCGCCGGCCACCACATCACGCACGATCTCCCAGTCCAGGTTCAGCTTGCCGGCCTTCTCGTCGCGCTTGAGCAGCGTATTGACGACCACGGCATGCTTGTCCATCACGGTCATGCCCTTCTCCTCGCTGTCCAGCGGCGCATGGGCCTCGAGGTAGACCTTGCCATCGCTCACGCCGAACTTGTACGGCTCGTCGACGATGCGGACCGGCGTACCGACCCCGACCATCCGCGACAGCTCCAGCACGTTGTGGTTGAGCATGCGGAAGCAACCATGGCTGACACGCATGCCGATGCCGAACTTCTTGTTCGAACCATGGATCAGGTAACCCGGCAGGGACAGGCTCATCTTGAACGGGCCGAGCGGATTGTCCGGCCCCGGCGGCACCACCGTCGGCAGCGGATCGCCGTCGGCGGCGTGCTCCTCGCGGATCGACTGCGGCGGGTACCAGGCCGGATTCGGCGTCATCGCGGTGATCCGCGCATTGCCCACCGGCGAGCCCCAGCCCTCGCGACCGATGCCCAGCGGGTAGGTGTGCACCACCTGCTTGCCCGGCGGGTAATAGTAGAGGCGATATTCGGCGATGTTGATCACCACGCCCTCGCGCGGCCCCGGCGGCAGGATGAAGCGCGTCGGCAGGATCACATCGGTGCCCTCGCCCGGCAGCCACGGGTCGACGCCGGGGTTGGCCGCCACCAGTTCCGCATAGCCCAGGTCATAGGTCTCGCCGTAGGCGGCGAAGGTGTCCTCGTACTTGGCCTTGATCACGCGGATCTCGCCAACCACGTCCTCGCCCTCAGGCGGCAGGGGCAGCTCCAGCGCGGCGCTGTGCGCGGCCATCAGCAGTGCAGCGAGTGACAGAGGGAATGCGACCTTGGACGCGCGCGAGAACATTCGTAAGACCCTTGGCATGGAGGACGGGAAACAGGTGATGAATTGTACTTGAACTATCGGCGCCTTGAGCTACCACAGCTGCCCGGCAGACGGAAGGCCCTTGCGCCGCGCATCCAGTTGCACCCGGCAGGACGGGCACAGGCGCCGGTCCTTGAGCACCTCGCGCTGCAGGTCATGCCAGCGCGGCTGGGCCGGTAGCAAGCCGCCGCAGAGGGTGCGATCGACGTGACCATCGAGCTCCAGCTGGCGCAGGGCGATATGCAGCCGGTTCTCGCGGCAGGCGAACAGGTCGAACTGCTCGTCCGGCACGATGATGCGGTAGGCATAAAGGGTCCTGGCTGGGCGCGGCATGGGGGGCTCCAATCGAGGGCGCGACAGTAGCCGCGCCAGGGCCGCAAAGCAAGAGCTGGAGCGGCGTGCAGCCGGTTTTCAGAGCAGTGGCTCGAGCACCGGCCAGACGTTCTGCAGCAGCCGGGCCTGGGCCTGCGCGGAGGGGTGGATGCCATCCGCCTGCATCATCGACTCGACCCCGCCAACGCCCTCCAGAAAGAAGGGCACCAGGGGCACCTGCTTTTCCTCCGCCACGCGCTCGAAGGCCTCGGCGAACGCCCTGGTATAACGCGGCCCATAATTGGGCGGCAGCTGCATGCCCAGCAACAGCACCTCGGCACCAGCCGCGCGCGAGCGGTCCACCATGGCGGCAAGATTCTGTTGCAATTGCGCCGGCGCCTGTCCGCGCAGGCCATCGTTGCCGCCAAGCTCGATCACCACCACCTCCGGGCGATGCTGCTCGAGCAGCGGCGCCAGCCTGGCAAGCCCGCCGGCACTGGTGTCGCCGCTGACCGATGCATTGACCACTTGGTGCTCGCCGGGGCCCCGGGCCAGGCGCTCGCCCAGCATGTGCACCCAGCCCTGCTCGGTTTCCAGGCCAAAAGCGGCGCTGATACTATCGCCCACCACCAGCACCGTGCCGGCCAGGGCATTCTGAGCCCCGAACACGAGCGCCAGCACGCCACTCCTGAGCCACATTCGCATCGGATTCTCCATGAGCGGCAGCATTCTCATCGCCCGGCACCTTAGCAAAGTGGTCCCCAGCGCGGAAGGCGACCTGCAGATCCTCAGCGACCTCTCGCTGGAACTCGACAGCGGCGCCAGCCTGGCCATCGTCGGCGCCTCGGGCTCGGGCAAGTCGACCCTGCTGGGCCTGCTCGCCGGGCTGGACCTGCCGAGCTCGGGCGAGGTGCTGCTCGCCGGTCATGCACTGCAACAGCTCGACGAAGACCAGCGCGCCCGGGTGCGCTGTGCCCACGTCGGCTTCGTCTTCCAGTCGTTCCAGCTGATGGAAAGCCTGAATGCCGAGGAGAACATCATGCTCGCCCTCGAGCTCAAGGGCAGCAGTGCAGCCAGGCGTCGCGCCACCGAGCTGCTCGAACGGGTCGGCCTCGGCGCCCGCCTGCATCACTACCCGCGCCAGCTCTCCGGCGGCGAGCAGCAACGCGTCGCCCTGGCGCGTGCCTTCGCCGCCGAGCCGCAGCTGCTGTTCGCCGACGAGCCTACCGGCAACCTGGACAGCCAGACCGGCGCGCACATCATCGAACTGATGTTCGAACTCAACCGCGAGCACGGCACCACGCTGGTGCTGGTCACCCACGAGGAACGCCTGGCGCGACGCTGCCAGCACCAGCTGCACCTGGAGGGCGGCCGCCGCGTCGACGACGGGGCCGCGCCATGAAGGCCATCCCGCTGCGGCGCATCCTGCTCATGGCCTGGCGCCAGCTGCGGCGCGATGCGCGCGCGGGTGAGCTGCGCGTGCTGTTCTTCGCCCTGCTGGTGGCGGTCGCGGCGAGCACGGCGATCGGCTATTTCAGCGCGCGGCTGAACGACGCCATGTTGCTTCGCGCGAGCGAGTTCCTCGGCGCCGACCTGGTGCTCGCCGGCAGCGCACCGGCCGAGGCCCGACAGATCGAGGCCGGCACCACGCTGGGCCTGGCCCACGCCAGGGTGGTCGAATTCTCCAGCGTGATCGCCACCGACGAGCAGATCCAGTTGGCCAGCATCAAGGCCGCGGACGACGCCTACCCACTGCGCGGCGAGCTGCGCAGCGCGCCGGCACCGTTCCAGGCCGAACAACCCGGCGGCGGCCCGCGCCCGGGCGAGGCCTGGGCCGAGGCCCGCCTGTTCACCGCCCTCGGGCTGCAGATCGGCGACCTGATAGAGGTGGGCAGCCAGCCGCTGCGCCTGACCCGCGTGCTGACCTACGAACCCGACCGGGTCGGCGACTTCTACAGCCTCACTCCGCGGGTGCTCATGCATCTGGACGACCTCGCCGCGACCGGCGTGGTGCAGCCCGGCAGCCGCGTGCGCTACCGCGAGCTGTGGCGGGGCGAAGCCGCCCTGCTCGGGCGCTACCGGCAGGCCATCGAGCCCGACTTGCAAGCGAACCAGCGCATCGAGACCGCCAGCGACAGCAATCGCCAGATCGGCGGCGCACTCGGCCGCGCCGAACGCTACCTGAACCTGGCCAGCCTGGCGGCGATCCTCCTCGCAGGCGTGGCGGTCGCCCTGTCGGCCACGCGCTTCGCCAGCCGCCGCTTCGATGCCAGCGCCCTGCTCCGCTGCCTGGGCTTGTCGCGGCGCGAAGCGCTGCTGCTGTACGGCGCCCAGCTGGCCATGCTCGGCCTGATCGCCAGCGCTGCCGGCGCGCTGCTCGGCTGGGTCGCCCAGGCCGGCCTGTTCGTCCTGTTGCGCGACGTGCTGGCGCAGGACATCCCGCCGGCTACCCTGTGGCCGGCGCTGGCCGGCATGGCGACCGGCCTGGTCGCGCTCGCCGGCTTCGCCCTGCCACCACTGGCCTCGCTGGGCCGCGTGCCGCCGCTGCGCGTCCTGCGTCGCGACGTGCTGCCGGTGCCGCCCAGCAGCTGGGTGGTCTATGCCACGGCGATCGCCGCACTCGGGCTGATCATGTGGCGGCTCAGCCTGGACCTGCGCCTGACGCTCTCGCTGCTCGGCGGCGGCCTGCTCGCCATCGTCCTGCTCGGCGGCCTGCTGCTGCTCGCCCTGCGCGGCTTGCGCCGGCTGCTGGCCGGCACCTCGCTGACCTGGCGCCTTGGCTTGGGCCAACTGATGCGCAACCCGCTGGCGGCCGCCGGGCAGGCCCTGGCATTCGGCCTGATTCTGCTGGCCATGGCGCTGATCGCCCTGCTGCGCGGCGAGCTGCTGGAGACCTGGCAGGAACAACTGCCGACGGACGCGCCCAACCACTTCGCCCTCAACGTGCTGCCCGCCGACAAGGACGCCTTCGCCGCCCGCATCGAGGCGCTCTCGAACCAGGCGGCGCCACTCTACCCGGTGGTGCCGGGCCGGCTGGTGGCGATCAACGACGAGCCGGTACGGGCCTTGGTAAGCAAGGATTCGCAAGGCGAACGCGCGGTACGCCGCGACCTCAGCCTGACCTGGGCGCAGGAGCTGCCCGAGGGCAACCGCCTGCTCGCCGGGCACTGGTGGCAGGCCGGGCAGGATCCGTCGGCGCTGCCTGGCGTCTCGGTCGAGGCGGAGCTGGCCGAGAGCCTCGGCGTGACCCTCGGCGACCGCCTCGGCTTCAGCGTTGGCGGCGTGACCCGCGAGACCCGGGTGACCAGCCTGCGCGAGGTCGACTGGGACAGTTTCCAGCCGAACTTCTACATGATCTTCGAGCCCGACACCCTGCAGGACATGCCGGCCACCTACATGACCAGCTTCCACCTGCCCGCCGGACGCGACCGCGAGCTGGTGCAGCTGGCGCGGGACTTCCCCTCGGTGACCGTACTGCAGGTCGAGGCGTTGCTGGCCCAGCTGCGCAGTATCCTCGCCCAGGTCTCGCTGGCGGTGGAGTACGTCCTGCTGTTCGTCCTTGCCGCGGGGCTGGCGGTGCTCTTCGCCGGCCTGCAGAGCACGCTGGACGAGCGCATCCGCCAGGGTGCGCTGCTGCGGGCGATCGGCGCCGAGCGCGCCATGCTGGTACGCGCGCGCCGCGCCGAATTCGGCCTGCTCGGCGCGGTGAGCGGCGTGCTGGCCGCGCTCGGCTGCGAGCTGGTCAGCGCCCTGCTCTACCGTTTCGTCTTCGATATCGCCTGGCAGCCGCACCCCTGGCTGTTGCTGCTGCCGCTGATCGGCGCCGTGCTGGTAGGCGGCGCCGGCCTGTTCGGCACCCGCCGCGCGCTCAATGCCAGCCCCCTGCAGGTGTTGCGCGACGGCTGAAGCGCTCTAGAATCGCCGCTCGCCTCGTCAGGAACGCACGCCATGAGCCGCTATCGTCCGCCCCGTACCGCCGGCACGCCGCTGATCACCCCCGAAGGTGAGGCCCGGCTGCGCGCCGAACTGCACGAACTCTGGCACGTCAGGCGCCCGCAAGTGACCCAGGCGGTCAGCGAGGCGGCGGCCCAGGGCGATCGTTCGGAAAATGCCGAGTACACCTACGGCAAGAAGATGCTGCGCGAGATCGACAGCCGCGTGCGCTTCCTCACCAAGCGCCTGGAGAAGCTCAAGGTGGTGGCCGAGCGACCGAGCGATCCGAACAAGGTCTACTTCGGTGCCTGGGTCACGCTCGAGGACGAGGACGGCAACGAGGCGCGCTACCGCATCGTCGGGCCGGACGAACTGGACCTGCGCCAGGGCCTGATCAGCATCGATTCCCCCCTGGCCCGGGCGCTGGTCGGCAAGGCGCTGGATGCCGAAGTCCAGGTACAGACACCGACCGGCCCGCGGTTGTGGTACGTGGTGGCCATCGACTACCCGTGACCAGGCAGGCGCTGCGTGACCGAAAAGTCACGAAATTCTTCGAAGATCGCGAAACGTGTCGCGATGAAACAAGCCAGGCGCCAGATGCGTAGCCACCCGTAACAGCCACGCACGGTAACGCCAGCCGGCGCGCACCCAACGATGCCGCCGCTGCCGCTCTGCAACGCACCCCACAGACGATCGACGCACGATTGGCACAAAAGCTGCCCTTCTGGCTGCGCAGTACGCGCCTGGCGCGGTGAACGGCAAGGGACTGCCCTGCTTATCTCACCCCTTAGAAAGAGTGCGTCCATGAACAACAAGAACAAACTGCTCGTCCTTTCCTTCTGCACGCTGGCCCTCGCCGGCCTGGCCCAAACAGCCAGCGCCAGCGGCTATACCCAGACCCGCTACCCCATCGTGCTGACCCACGGCATGCTCGGCTTCGACAGCCTGCTCGGCGTCGACTACTGGTACGGCATCCCCGCGGCGCTGCGGCGCGACGGTGCCCAGGTCTACGTCACCGAGGTCAGCCAGCTGAACACCTCGGAGCTGCGCGGAGAAGAACTGCTCGCCCAGGTCGAGGAGATCGTCGCGCTCAGCGGCCAGCCCAAGGTCAACCTGATCGGCCACAGCCATGGCGGGCCGACCATCCGCTATGTCGCCGCGGTACGTCCGGACCTGGTCGCCTCGGTGACCAGCGTCGGCGCGCCGCACAAGGGTTCGGACGTCGCCGACCTGATCCGCCAGATCCCCGAGGGCTCGGCGGGCGAGGCCTTTGTCGCCGGGCTGACCAACGCCATGGGCGCGCTGATCAACTTCCTGTCCGGCAGCAGCAGCACCGCCCCGCAGGACTCCCTGGGCTCGCTCGAGTCGCTCAACAGCGAGGGCGCGGCGCGCTTCAACGCCAAGTACCCGCAGGGCATTCCGACCAGCGAATGCGGCGAAGGCGCCTACCAGGTCAATGGCGTGCGCTACTACTCCTGGAGCGGCACCAGCCCGCTGACCAACCCGCTGGACATCAGCGACGCCATGATGGGCGCCGGCGCGCTGGCCTTCGACGAAGCCAACGACGGCCTGGTCGGCCGCTGCAGCTCGCACCTGGGCATGGTCATCCGCGACAACTACCGGATGAACCATCTCGACGAGGTGAACCAGGTCTTCGGCCTGACCAGCCTGTTCGAGACCGATCCGCTGAGCGTCTATCGCCAGCACGCCAACCGGCTGAAGACCGCCGGCCTGTGACCCATGCGGCCGGGCCAGGCCCGGCCGCCCCTGGCGAGAGACGAACATGAACCGAACGATCATGACCCTGGCCGCGCTGGCGGCCGTGGCGCTGGCATGGGCCGCCTCCCACCGCGACCCGCCGGCGGCGGCCGCCCAGGCCCCGCTGCGCAGCGAAACGCCCGCGGCCGTCGCGCCCGCAACGCCGCCAGCACAGCCCCGCCGAGCGGCCGGTACGCCTCCGCCGGGCCCGCTGCCGCTGTCGTTCCGCGGCACCGAGGTCGACGGCCGCCTGGCGGTCGACGCCGGCAACAACCTGCTGATCACCGGCGAGCTGCGCCGGCTGTTCGACTACTTCCTCAGCGCGGTCGGCGAGGAGCCCCTGCTGCGCAGTGTCCAGCGCCTGCGCGCCCATCTCGACCGGCAGCTGCCGCAACCGGCCAGGCAGCAGGCCCAGGCATTGCTGACCGCCTACCTGGACTACAAGCGCCAGCTGCTCGACCTCGAGCGCGCCCATCCGCGTGCCGACAGCCTGGCTGCGGTCAGGCAGCGCCTGGATGCGGTGCAGGCGCTGCGGGCACGCCTGCTCGACCCGCAGGTGCACCAGGCGTTCTTCGGCCTGGATGAGCAGTACGACCGCTTCAGCCTCGAGCGCCTGGCCATCCGCCAGGACCCAAGGCTCGATGCAAAGGCCAAGGGCGAGGCCATCGACCGCTTGCAGGCCGGCCTGCCCGAAGACCTGCGCCAGGCGCTGGCACCGCAGCTCCAGCTGGAACTGCGCCAGCAGACCGAACGCCTGCAGGCGGCCGGCGGCTCGCCCGAGCAGCTGCGCCAGTTGCGCCAGCAATTGGTCGGCAACGCGGCCACCGAGCGCTTGCAGGCGCTCGATGCACGCCGCGCGCAATGGGCGCAGCGCATCGCCAGCTACCAGGCGCAGAAGCGGCAAATCGAGGCCAACCGCGGGCTCGGCGAGCCCGACCGGCGCGCAGCCGTCGAACGGCTCGCCGCCGATCGCTTCGACGCCAGCGAACGCCTGCGCCTGGAGGCCGCCGAACGCCTGCTCGACGCGCGCGAAGGCTGAGCTCAGTTGGCTGCGCTGCGTGGGTCGGTTTCCAGCAGGTAGCGCTCGCGGGCGTAGGCCAGGTAGTACTTGTTGACGCTGTTGACGTAGGCGACCACGCCCATGCCGACCGTCGCCATGGCGACGCGTTCGACCTGGAAGAACCACTGGTTGGGGTCCAGCCCGCGCCGCCGCGCCTCGGCCCGCAGTGTCTGCACGCGCTGCGGGCCGAGGTTGTAGGCCGCCAGGGTGAAGGCCATGCGCTCGCGCTCGTTGAGCCGCGGGCTGGCGAAGTACTTGCGCCGCAGGCTGGCCAGGTACTTGGCGCTGGCGTAGACGTTGTTGTCGAGCTTGTGGACGTCGGCGACACCGAGGCTGCGCGCGGTGGCCTGGGTCACCTGCATCAGCCCGGTCGCCCCGCCGGCGCCGCGGGCGGCCGGGTCGAGGGTCGACTCCTTGAACGCGACGGCGGCCAGGTTGAGCCAGTCCAGCTCCATCTGCGCCGCGTAGCGTTGCAGCACCGGGCGCACCTTCTCCAGGCGCTGGCGACCGGTACGGTCGAGCGGGTACTGCACCTTGTAGAGCCGCCGATAGACCCGCTCGAAGGCCGCATCCTGGTTTTCCGGCGGGCGGTAGTCCTTGAGGAAGCGGTCGATGCTGGCGCGCAGCATGCTTGCCTCCTTGCGCGCGAACCAGTGCATGTCCGCCGGCTCGCCCAGGCTGACCCGGTCCTCGATGACCAGCCGCGGCATGACCTTCGCCCAGCGCTCGGCAATGGTCCGCTCCACCGCGGTGACCGGATAGATGCCGGCCTGGACCATCTCCAGCACATCCTCGATGGCCAGCGTCGGATCGACCCATTCGACGACGATGGGCGCCAGCTTGCGCTCCAGCAGCCGCCGGTTGAGCGCGGCCAGCGCCGGCCCGGCCGCGCTGCCAGGCGGTAGCGCCAGGCTGCGCGCCGAGAGCTGCTCGATGCGCCCATAGCGCGGCCCGCCCTTGCGGCCGACCAGCACCAGCTCGACGCCGCGCACCACCGGGCGGCTGCGCACGAGGCCACGGACATTGCGCGCGTCGATCAGCTCGCCGGGCGCCACCAGGTCGCCCTCGCCGCGCTGCAGGGCGGCAAGCAGCTGGTCCTTGGCCTTGGGGATCAGCTTGAGCGTGATACCCTGCTCGCCGCTCCGGCCGCGGTTGAGGTAGCGCTCGAACGCACGCAACCGCGCGTATTCGACGCCGATCGCCTCGCCCTTGACCTCGCCCGAGCTGTTGCGGCTCTGGTTGATCAGCACCCGCAGCACGCCGCTGCGCCGGATGTCGGCCAGGTCGCGCACCGAGCCGGCCCCGGCCTGCCAGGGCTCCGGCCCCATCACGCGCCCGGCTGCCGGCCCGGCGACGAGCGCCAGCAGGCAGAACAGGACGAGCACAAGGCGTGGCATCGGGCAGGCAACCTCGAGGTACGGCGGACCGCGTCCGGGCAAAAAATGATGCGCAGCCTCTCACAGGGGCGCGCGCCTGCCAATTCCGGCGGACCGCTGCAACCCGCACGACGGGCCGCCACGTAGACCAAGGAACCGCAATGGAGCTGATCGACATCGGCGTCAACCTGACCCACCCGAGTTTCGCCCGCGACCTGCCGGGCGTGCTGGAACGCGCCCGGGCCGCGGGCGTCGCCCAGCTGGTGCTGACCGGAACCGATCTTGCCGAGAGCGAAGCCGCCCTTGGGTTGTGCCGCGCGCTGGACGAGAGCGGCCGGCACCTGTTTTGCACCGCCGGCATCCACCCGCACGATGCCAGCCAGTGGAGCGCGGAGTCGGCCGCGGCGCTCAAGGCGCTGCATAACGATCCGCGGGTGCGCGCGGTCGGCGAGTGCGGCCTGGACTTCAACCGCGACTTCTCGCCGCGCCCGCAGCAGGAGCGCGTCCTGGAGGAGCAGTTGCAGCTGGCCGTCGACAGCGGCCTGCCGGTGTTCCTCCACGAGCGCGACGCCAGCGAGCGCCTGGTCGAGATCCTGCAGCCTTTTCGCGACCGCCTGAGCGCCGCGGTGGTGCATTGCTTCACCGGCGAACGGCGCGCGCTGTACGCCTACCTGGACCTGGACCTGCACATCGGCATCACCGGCTGGATCTGCGACGAGCGCCGCGGCACCCACCTGCATCCGCTGGTGCGCGACATTCCCCGCGACCGCTTGATGCTGGAAAGCGACGCGCCCTACCTGCTGCCGCGCACCCTGCGGCCCAAGCCGCGCTCCGGGCACAACGAGCCGGCCTTCCTCGGCGAGGTGCTGCGCGAGGTGGCGCGCCACCGCGGCGAACCGCAGGACGAACTGGCGGCGCAGACGAGCATCAACGCGCGGGCCTTCTTCGGCCTGCCGCTGAGCGACTGACGGCTCAAGCTCTGCCGAACGCGGCCGCTAATGCTGGTGAAGAACGCGACGCCGTTCTCACTACCGCCCGATCGCCACAGAAGAAGAAGCCGCATGCTCGCCTGGATCCGCGACCTGTCCCTGAAATACAAATTCTGGGCACTGAACATGGTGTCGTTCGTCATCACCCTGCTGCTGGCGCTGTTCGCCCTGCAGCTCGAGCAGGGCAGCCGGGCGAGCGCCGCCCAGGCCGCAGCCGAGACGCGCGCCGCCCTGCTCGCGCAGTGGCCGGGCGACCGTGCGCTACCAACTGCCGCCGGCCTGCGCCAGGCCGCCGCCGGCGAGCCGCTGCGCATCGACGGGCAGAGCCTGCCCGCCAAGCCGGGCTGGCATGCCCTGCCGCATGACCGCCTGCTGGCCGAGGATCCGCTGGTCGGCGCCTGGCTGGTGCAACGTGCCGACGGCAGCCAGGTCGCCGTGCTGGCGACCACGCCCAGCCTGCGCCAGCTGCTGGCCGAGCACTTCCTCAGCTATGCGATGGCCGTCGCGGCGCTGATGCTGGGCCTGCTGGCAGCCTCGCAGCTGCTGATCCGCTTCCTGCTCAGCCATCTCAACACCCTCAAGGACGTGATGCTGCACGTCGAGCGCAGCGGCGACCTGGCCGCCCGCGTACCGCTGGACAGCGGTGACGAGGTCGGCCAGATGGCCAGCGCCTTCAATGCGATGCAGGGCGGCTACCAGCGCATCGTCGGCACTGTGGCCCAGGCCGCGGCACGCCTGGACGAAGGCGCCGCACGCCTGGCCGCGAGCATGGGCGAGGTCCGCCAGGGCATGCTCGGCCAGCAAAGCGAGACCGACCAGGCCGCCACCGCCATCAACGAGATGAGCGCGACGGTGTACAACATCGCCGAGCACGCCGGTGCCACCCGCGACGAATCGCAGAACGCCGACCACCTGGCCAGCGCCGGCCACCAGGTCGTCGCCCGCGTCGAGCAATCGATTTCCAGCCTTTCGAGCGGCGTGCAGCAGACCGCCGAGACCATCGAGCAACTGGCCAGCGACAGCCAGCGCATCAACGGCGTGGTCGGCGTCATCCACGGCATCGCCGAGCAGACCAACCTGCTGGCGCTCAATGCGGCCATCGAGGCGGCCCGGGCCGGGGAGATGGGGCGCGGCTTCGCGGTGGTCGCCGACGAGGTGCGCAGCCTGGCCAAGCGTGTGCAGGATTCGACCAACGAGATCACCGAGATGATCGCCGCACTGCAGGCGATGACCCGCGACGCGGTGGAATTCATGCGCGAGAGCCAGCTCAAGGCCGATGACTGCGTGCAGGAAGCGCGCGAGGCGGCGCAGGCACTGGAGGCCATCACCGGCGCCGTGGCGCAGATGCGCGACAGCAACGTGCAGATCGCGGTGGCCGCCGAGCAGCAGAGCCAGGTGGCCGAGGAACTCAGCCGCTCGGTGACCGGCATCCGCGACGTCACCGAGCGAACGGTGCAGCAGACGCTCCAGTCGGCCAGCACCAGCGCCGAGCTGGCCGCCCTGTCCACCGAGCTCAGCCGGGCCATCGGCCAGCTGAAGCTCTGAGGCCGTGCCTCAGCCGAACACCGTCACCGTCTGCCGGCTGAGCGCGACCAGCTCGCCGGCCGGCGTCCACAGCGCGGCGGCGCAATGTCCGTAGCCGTCGCGGGCATGCTCGATCAGCGCGCGATAGCGACACCAGGAATGACTGTCGAGCGATGGCAGCGGCTGGACGAACTCGATGGTCCAGGTCAGCGAGCTGGCCGGCGCGAAACTGCGCAGCTGCGGCAGCAGCGCCGGTGGCCAGGCATCCACCAGTGCCAGCAGGTGCGCCTCGTTCATCCGCTCGCCGGTCGGCTCGCCGCGCTGGCGCACCCAGCCGCCCATCTCCCGCGACGGGTTGCCACTGAACGGCAGCCCGCCGAGCCCCCAGCGCATCTCCAGGTGCTGGGTGAAGGCCGGCACCACGCCGGGCAGGTAGGGCAGCGCCTGGCAGGCCTCGACCGGCGGCAGCTCCGGGGCCGGCTCGGCCGCCACCTCGATCACCGAGCTGCGCGGCGCGCCGAAACTGCCCTGCACCAAGGTCACCACCTGGCCGTCCTGCACGGCGCGCCCAAGCATCTGGCTCACCGCCTTGCCCTCGCGCAGCACCTCGGCCTGCAGGCTGACCGGCGTATCCACCGCCAGCGGCCCGACAAAGGTGATCGCCAGCGAGCGCAGCGGCCGCTCCGCCGGCACCTGTGCGCGCATCGCCTCGTAGACCAGCGCCGCAGCCAGCCCGCCGAAGCCGGCACGCCCCTGGCCCCAACTGGCCGGCACGGTCACGGCCTGTGGATTGTCGCGCGCGGCCTGGAGCATTTCTTGAAGAGTCATCGCCACCTCTGGATCCCGTAGTGAGCTGCAACTATAGGCAGCGCGACCAGCCGGACGGCGGGCCGCGCGCAGGTGGAATGATCGGCGATCAGGCCGGCGAATGGAGCGTCATACCCGCCGTTCGACGCGGCTGAATCGCCACGGCAGCGCGCGCCGGAGTTCAGCGAGCGCCCGCGCCAGCTCCACAGCCGAACCGCCGGCACCGGCGTAGCGCTGCGCCTCGTAGCGCTGCAGGAAGCCTTCGATCAGCGCCGCCTGGGCCGGCAACGCGCTGGCGGCGCGCCGGGCGAAACTGCGTGCGCCCTCGCCCGGCTCGCGCACCAGCCCATGGCGGGCCAGCAGGCGTTCGAAGCGCAGGAAGGCACGCTGCTGCGGATCCTGCTGGCGTTGCCAGGGCTTGAGCAGCAGCAGCGCCAGCAGGCCGAGCAGCGCCCCGGCCGCCGCGACCAGGCCGAACGCCAGGTGCGACGCCTCGAACCGGCCGAACCACTGGCGCAACAATCGCGCCTGGCTCTCGGCCTGGTAGCCGAGCACCCAGCGCTGCCAGCCATGGTTGAGGTTGTCCCAGGAGAAACGCAGGCGATCGACCCAGCCGATGCCACGAAAGCGCAGCAATGAGAGGGGCTCGTCCTCGAGGAACTCCTGTTCCGCGCCGAGGGCTTCCTGCAGCCCCCGCTCGACGCGCTCCGGCGCGACCTGGAAGGTCGGGTCGACGCTCACCCAGCCGCGCCCCGGCGTCCAGTATTCGACCCAGGCATGGGCGTCGTACTGGCGCACGCTGAGGTAGCCGCCGGTCGGGTTGAACTCACCACCCTGGTAGCCGGCCACCACCCGCGCCGGTATGCCGGCCGCGCGCAGCACGAAGGTCATCGCCCCGGCATAGTGCGCACAGAAACCTGCGCGGGTATCGAAGAGAAAGCCGTCGACGATGTCGGCGCCCACCGCCGGCGGCTTCAGCGTGTAGCGATAGGGCTGGCGGTTGAAATGCCACAGCAGCGCGCGGACGATCGCCTCGGGCTCGCCCTCGCGGCGCACGAGCTCGGCGGCCCAGGCGCGGCTACGCGGGTTGCCGGTCTCCGGCAGCGACAGCGCGCGGCCGAGGCTCGCCGGCGCCGTCTGCGCCTCGCGGCGCGCCTCGGGCCAGGACAGCGCGCGGTACATCAGCGGCTGGTCCACCGGGCGCGGCAACTGCAGGTGGAAGTCGCCCATCAGCCGGGCCGGCGCATCCTGCACCTGCGGCACGTCCAGCGTGTACAGCCAGGGGCGGCCGCTGGCCTGCATCACCACGCTGTAGCCGATCGGCTCGCCAGCCGGCTGCCATTCCGGCACATCGAGCAGCTGCACGGGGTGAGATTGCGACCAGCGCCGGCCGTCGAAACGCTCGAAAGTCACCGCCCGCCAGTAGAGCTGCGCCTGCGCCGGCGGCGCACCGTCGAAGGTGACGCGGAACGCCAGCGCGGCGGACTGGCCCAGGCTGGCCAGATCGCTCGGCGCCATGCTGTCGGCCAGGCCGGTGGTGCCGCGCGCCGGCGGCTGCGGCAACGACCACAGCGGCGGCAGCCTGGGGAAGAACAGGAACAGCACGATCATCACCGGCACCGCCTGCAGCAGCAGCGAGCCGGCCAGGCGCAGGGTCGGCCACGGCCGCGTGACCAGGCTGCCCTGCTGCAGGCCGATCAACGCGGCCAGCAGCACGGTGACCGGCAGCAGGCTGTAGAGACCGGCGAGCAAACCATCCTCGAACAGGTAGCTGGTCACCACGGCGAACAGGCCGAGGAAGATCAGCACCAGGGCATCACGCCGGGTGCGCATCTCCACCAGCTTGAGGATGAAGGCCGCGATCAACAGCACCACGCCGGCTTCCAGCCCGACCAGGCTGCCGCGGGAGAAATACACGGCGAAGCCTACGCCGAGCATCAGCAGCATCTTCACCCAGCCGCGCGGGTAGCCCGCACGCATGCGAAAGATCTGCACGCGCCAGGTCGCGCAGGCCAGCCACAGGCCGATGATCCACAGCGGCAGATGCGTCAGGTGCGGCAGGATGACCAACACCTGGGCGACCAGCAGCCAGACCAGGCTGTTGCGCGGAATCAGCGGCGCGGCCGTCATCGCACCGGCTCCTGCGCGCTGCCGTGCAACGCCAGCGCGCGCAGGCAGTGCTCCCGGTAGGCGCTGCCGCTGTCCGGGCCCAGCTGGCAATCGGGCAGGCGCAACACGAACGGCTGGCTCTGCTCGCTCAGCGCCAGCACCCAGTGGCAGAGCATCGAGAGGCGGACCTCGACGTCGCCCTCAAGGCTGGCGAAATCCAGCTGCGGATCGCCCCCGGCCAACGCCGCGAACTCCTTGACCAGCAAGCCCTGCCCGCGGGAATAGGCCTTCCAGTGCAGGCGCCGGCGGGAATCGCCTGGCTGCCAGGCCCGCAGCCCCTGGTAGTCGTCGGCGCCGACACCGCGCACCTGGCTGCCCGCCTCGCCTTCCTGCGCGCCGAACATGGCCGGCAGTTCCGCCGCCAGCGGCCGCGGATAGACCAGCGCGGCCAGCTGCAGGTCGACCCAGCTCCAGGCCACCAGCAGGCCGAGGGGGAAACGGCTCTCCACGCGCAGGCGCCCAGGGCGCAGCCAGCCGCGACGCAGCGCCGGCAGCTCGAGATCGACTTCGACGCTGCCCAGCGCCGGTACGTCGAGCAGCCGCAGGCCACTGGCCGGCCAACCGACGGCGACCGCCTGGTAGCTGCGCCCGCGGCTTTCCAGGCGCACCCGCATGCGCGCCTGCTCGCCGACGAAGGCCACCCCGGCGCCGCTGGCATGCAGCACCAGCCCGGCGAGATTGCGCCAGGTATGCAGGATGGCGACCAGGAACAGCGAGCCGAGCAGGAAGGTCATCGCGTAGGCCAGGCTGTTCTGGTAGTTGATCGCCGCCAGCATCATCAGCAGCAGCGCGCCGAGGAAGGCCAGGCCCGTGCGGGTCGGCATGATGAAGATGCGGCGCTGGTCCAGGCGCATGCTCGGCGCCGGCGGGATGCGTCGCAGCAACCAGCGCTCACGAAAGCGCGGCAGCAGCCTCAAGCCGGCGAGCCCCGTACGGCGCAGTGCATCAGAGCGCCGGCACTTCGCGCAGCAGCCATTGCACCAGCGCGCCGCCGCCGTGCCCGCTGGCATCGGCCGCTTCGCGCAGGCGGTGGCCGAGCACCGCCGGCAGCACGGCCTGGACATCCTCCGGAATCACATAGTCGCGGCGGTCGAGATAGGCCCAGGCGCGGGCGGCCGCCAGCAGCGCGAGGCTGCCGCGCGGCGACAGCCCCCAGGCGAACTGCGGCTGCGAACGGGTCGCCTCGGCCAGGCGCAACACGTAGTCGACCAGCGCATCGCTGGCCCTGACCTGCGCCACCGCCTGCTGGATTGCCGCCAGCGCCGCATGGTCGAGCAGCGGCTGCAAGTCGGGCAAGAGTTCGCGACGCGGCTGGCCCAGCAGCAGGGCACGCTCGGCGGCGCGCGCCGGGTAGCCCAGCGAGAGCCGCATGAGGAAGCGATCGAGCTGCGATTCGGGCAAGGCGAAGGTGCCGCCCTGGCTCGCCGGATTCTGCGTGGCGATGACGAAGAACGGTTGCGGCAGCGCCCGCGTGGCGCCCTCGATGGTCACCTGGCCTTCCTCCATCGCCTCGAGCAGCGCGCTCTGGCTCTTCGGCGTGGCGCGGTTGATCTCGTCGGCGAGCACCAGCTCGGCGAAGATCGGCCCGGGATGGAAGACGAAGCCGCCGCTCTGCTTGTCGAACACCGAGGTGCCGAGGATGTCGCCAGGCAACAGGTCGGAGGTGAACTGGATGCGCTGGAAGCTCAGCCCCATGACCCGCGCCAGGGCATGGCTGAGGGTGGTCTTGCCCATGCCGGGCAGGTCTTCGAGCAGCAGGTGCCCGCGGGCCAGCAGGCAGGTCACCGCCAGGCGGACCTGCGAATCCTTGCCCAGCACGACCTGGTTGATGGCGGCCAGACAGGCCTCGAGTCTCGCTTGCATGGGAACCCCTTTCCCCTGGGACCGCCCGATGCTACTGGCCGCAAGCCCCTGCGCCAAGCGGCTGCAACCTGCGATGACAATTCGGTCTCACTGCGTCCGACGCGGCCGCCACATGGCGACGGCCGCGCGGATGGTCAGCGGCCGGCGCGCGACTCGCGCAGGTAGAAGCGCGCCTTCTGCGCCTTCTGCGTACAGCCGCGGAAACCTTCGAACTGCTGCTGGGTCTTGGCTGCGGTCAGCAGCGCCAGGGCCTTGGAGTAGCTCACCGTGCCGGCGAAGCCCTCGGCCTCGGCCAGGCTCTGCTCCTTCCAGGCCGCCGAGAGCTCGGCTGCGCAACTGTCGCGGTAGGCGGTCTTGCCGGCACAGCCGGCCAGCAGCAGGGCTAACAGGGGTAAAGCCAACCAGATCTTCATTGCCTCGTCTCTCCTTGTTGAGCGAATCACGCCTGCCGCGCACGCAGGTAGTCGACCACTTCCGGCTGGCTGCCGGCGAACTGGATACGGTGCGCCTTGCTCTCGCGCTGGTAGGCGTACATCGGATCGTAGTACTCACGCAGCAAACCTTCGATCCAGCCCCGGTGCAGATCCACCGAACCGCTGCGCGACTGCTCGGCCAGGGCCTGGTCCATCAGCAGCGCCAGACGCTTGTAGCACTCGCCGCCCAGGCGCTTCTGGATATTGACCAGGCTTTGCTGCAAACGCTCGGCGAAGGCGCTGAATCCCGCCTCGCCGAATTCGCCGATGAACTCGGCGCAGAGGTCGATCACGTAGTCCTTGAGGATGCGCTCGATGCGGCCTTCCAGGCTGTCCTCCAGCCAGACCAGCGGGTAATCCTGCATGCCCTGGTAGAGCGGCAGCGGGATCGAGCAACGACCGACCAGGCGGGCCTCGTCCTCGACCACGAAGCGCTCGATACCGGCGCCACGCAGCTTGAGCAGGCGGATCGCCAGGGCATTTTCGAAATCGATCTGCGCCGGCTGCGGCGTGGCGCGCTTGCCGAAGCTCGAACCGCGGTGGTTGGCCAGGCCCTCGAGGTCGACGCTGTTGTCCAGCTGCGCCAGCACCTCGGTCTTGCCGGTGCCGGTCATGCCGCCGACCAGCACGAACCCGCACTCGGCCACCGCCTGCTCCAGCGTATCGATCAGGAACTGGCGCATGGCCTTGTAGCCGCCGACCACCCGCGGGTAGTCGATGCCTGCCTCGCGCAGCCACTGCTGCACGATCTGCGAGCGCAGGCCGCCGCGGAAGCAGTACAGGTAGCCCTGCGGATGGCGCTCGGCGAACTGCGTCCAGGCCTGCAGGCGCGCTTCCTTGACCTGGCCGGAGACCAGGCGATGGCCCATCTCCAGCGCGGCCTGCTGACCGTGCTGCTTGTAGCAGGTACCGACCTTCTGCCGCTCGGCATCGTCCATCAGCGGCAGGTTGACCACCCCGGGGAACGCGCCCTTGGCGAACTCCACCGGGGCACGCGCATCCATCATCGGCACGTCGTTGAGGAACAGCGCGCGGTAATCATCGGTATCGGGGCGCATCAGACGACCTCTACCGCGTGCTGGCGCGCTTCGACCATGCGGCCGATGGGCTCCAGCGCCAGGCCCAGTTCGCCGGCCACGGCGAGGAACTCGGCCTCGCCTTCCGGGGCGACCGCCACCAGCAGGCCGCCGCTGGTCTGCGGGTCGCACAGCAGGTCGCGCTGGCCATCGGCCAGGGGCGCGATGCGATGACCGTAGCTGTCGAAATTGCGCTGGCTGCCACCGGGCACGCAACCCTGCTCGAGGTAGTACTCCACGCCCGGCAGGCGCGGCACGCGGGCGAACTCGAGCTCGGCGCTCAGCCCGCTGCCGTCGGCCATCTCTACCAGGTGACCGAGCAGGCCGAAGCCGGTGACGTCGGTCATGGCACGCACCCCGTCGAGCCGGGCGAAACGGCTGCCGGCCGCGTTCAGCGTGCACATCCAGTCACGCGCCAGGCCGACATCCTCGGCGCGCAACTTGGCCTTCTTCTCGGCGGTGGTGAGGATGCCGATGCCCAGCGGCTTGGTCAGGTACAGCTTGCAGCCGAGGCTGGCGGTGTCGTTGCGCTTCATGTGGCGCTTGTCCACCAGGCCGGTGACGGCCAGGCCGAAGATCGGCTCCGGGGCGTCGATCGAATGGCCGCCAGCCAGCGGAATGCCCGCTGCGTCGCAGGCCGCGCGGCCGCCGGCGACCACCTCGCGGGCGACCTCCGGCGGCAGCACGTTGACCGGCCAGCCGAGGATGGCGATGGCCATCAGCGGATCGCCGCCCATGGCGTAGATGTCGCTGATCGCGTTGGTGGCGGCGATGCGGCCGAAATCGAACGGATCGTCGACGATGGGCATGAAGAAGTCGGTGGTGGAGACCACGCCACGCTCCTCGTCGATGCCGTACACCGCCGCGTCGTCGCGCGAGGCGTTGCCGACCCACAGGCGTGGGTCGAGGTTCTGCGCACCGCTGCCGGCGAGGATCACGTCCAGCACCTTGGGCGAAATCTTGCAGCCGCAGCCGGCACCGTGACTGTACTGGGTAAGGCGGATCGGTTCGCTCATGGAAGACTCTCGGCGCTCGAAAACGGGCGGCGATTGTAGCAAAGGGCAGCCGTGCCGCGAGTGCGCCGCCGTTCTGCCCGCTACGCCTAAAGCCCCCTTGTCCGAGCGCGCCGCCGACGTATGCTTGTGTCATGCACGGGAGGGATGGCATGAGCAAGAAAGTGGCCCTGGTACTGGGCTCCGGCGGCGCCCGGGGTTATGCGCACATCGGCGTGATCGACGAACTGGAGCGTCGCGGCGGCTACGAGATCAGCTGCATCGCCGGCTGCTCGATGGGCGCCGTGGTCGGCGGCATCTACGCCGCCGGCAAGCTCGGCGAATACCAGGCCTGGATCGAGAGCCTGGATTACCTCGACCTGCTGCGGCTGATGGACCCGAGCTTCAGCATGGGGGCGATTCGCGGCGAAAAGGTGTTCAGCCGCATCCGCGACATGCTCGGCCAGATCAACATCGAGGACCTGCCGATCCCCTACACCGCCGTGGCCACCGACCTCACCCACCAGCAGGAGATCTGGTTCCAGGAAGGCCGCCTGGAGCTGGCCATGCGCGCCTCGGCGGCGATCCCCAGCCTGTTCACCCCGGTGATGCAGGGCAATCGCATGCTGGTCGACGGTGGCCTGCTCAACCCGCTGCCCATCGTGCCGGTGGTGTCTAGCCACAGCGACCTGATCATCGCGGTCAACCTCAACGGCAACAACCACCGCCAGTACCCCCTGCCGGAGGTCGAGCGGCCCGGGCGCTTCGACGGCATGTTCAGCTCACTGAGTGCGCATCTGCCGTTCCGCCGCCGCGACGTCGCGGGCGAACCGCCCGCCCTGCTGCCCGAGCCGCACCCGCGGGCGATCGACGACCAGCCGCCGGCGGCGCCCACCGGCCAGGGGGCGCCCAGGTCCGCCGAGGGTGCGACGGTGATGGATGCCTCCGGCCCGGCCTCGCTGCTCGACCTGATCAACCAGAGCTTCGACGTGATGCAGTCGTCGCTGACCCAGTACAAGATCGCCGGCTATCCGCCAAACGTGCTGGTGAACATCCCCAAGCGCGCCTGCCGCTTCTACGAATTCCACAAGGCGCCCGAGCTGATCGAGCTGGGCCGCATCGTCACCCGCGACGCGCTGGACCTGTACGAGCAGGAGCAGTAGCGGCGCGCCTCAGTGGTGGTGGTGCTCGGAGCGCAGCACCACCGCCTCCTTGGTCGCCGCCTCGGGCACTTCCTTGACCAGCCAGTCGCTCAGCAGGCTGTAGGCCACCGCCAGCAGGGTCGGGCCGAGGAACAGCCCCATGAAGCCGAACGCCAGGATGCCACCGAAGACGCCGAGCAGCACCACCACCAGCGGCAGGTTGCCACCGCGGCTGATGAGATAGGGCTTGAGGATGTTGTCCACGCCGCTGATCACGAACATGCCCCACATGCCCATGAAGATCGCCATGCCGTACTCGCCCTGCCAGGCCAGCCAGCCTACCGCCGGCCCCCAGACCAGTGGCGGGACCATGACGAAGCTGCAGGCGAAGGTCAGCAGGCCGAGCACCAGCGCCCCCGGCACGCCGGCGATGCTAAAGCCGATGTAGGCCAGCACCGCCTGGGCGGCAGCCGTGCCGATCACGCCGTTGACCACGCGCTGGATGGTGCCGGCGACCAGTTCGAGGTAGTGCTCGGCCCGCTCGCCGATCAGGCGCTCGAGCATGCGCTCGGCGAAGGCCGCCAGGTACGGCCCGTCGCGGTAGAAGAAGAACACCAGTACCAGACTCAGCGCCAGCTCGAGCATGCCGCCGCCGATCCGTGCACTGCGCACCAGCAGCCAGTTGCCGACCTGGCCGAAATACGGGCGCAGTTGCGCGAACAGCGCGGTGCCCTGCTCGTCCACGGTGTTCCAGAATTCCAGCAGGTTGTCGCCGATCAACGGGATCTCGCCCAGCCAGGCCGGCGCCGGCGGCAGGCCGCTGACCTGCAGGTTGTGCAGCAGCATGGTCACTTCGCGGATCTGGTCGGCGATGTTGAAGCCGAGCCAGACCAGCGGCACCGCGACCAGCACCATCCAGCACAGCGTCAGCAAACCCGCGGCCAGGCTGGCGTTGCCCTTCAGCCAGCGCGTCAGCAGGCGCATCAGCGGCCAGCTGGCGAATGCCAGCACGGCCGCCCAGAACAGGGTCGAGGCGAAGGGCGCCAGCACCCACAGGCAGGCGCCCAGCAAGGCGAGGAGCAGGATCTGCGCCAAAAGGCGGTCATTGTTGAGCATGCACGGCACTCGACGGGGGAAAGCACGGTGCGCCAGCGCACCGCACGGGAAGGCGCCTATTGCACCTGCCCGACCGGGTCAGCGCAATAGCCTGATGGTGAGCCCGGTCTCGTCCGAGTCATCGAGCTCCATGCGCCCGGCGGCAATCCGCCCGCCAATCAACGCCTCGCGCCAGGCCGGCGCGGCGCGCCCGGCAAGGCTGACGCGCAGGGTACTGTCCAGGCGCAGCATGCCGGCCAGCAGCTCGCCCCAGTCGGCCACCGGCTCGTCCGGCAGGCGCGCCAGGCGCAACTCGCCGGTGTTGCGCAGTTGCCGCAGGAGCGTCGCGGCACTGGGCAGCAGATCCCCCAGCGGCTGGTCCGGCTGCAGTTGCTCGACATGCAGGTAGGGCCGGCCATTGCCGCGGGTGATGCCGTACAGGGCGACCAGGCTGTCGGCGGCCTCGGGCAGGCGCGCCAGCAGGTACGCCTGCTGCGCCTCGGGACCGTAGAGCATGGCCCGGCCAAAGATCGAGTTCGCCCACAGGCTGCTCGAGCCACAATCGCGCCCTTCGCACCAGTAGAGCAGCTCGCCGCCCTGCTCCAGCAAGTGCCGGCGTGCCTGCTCGAAGGCTTCGATTCCGCTGTGGCTGTCAGGCAGGCGATAGGTGATCGCCGTCAGCTGGCCGGACGAAACCACCTGCTGGGCGATGCGCAGGCGCCCGCTGATGCGGCGGACCGAATCCTGCGGATAGACGCGCTCGAGCACCGGCTCCTGGCGATAGTCGATGATGCGCGCCTGGGGATAGCGCGGCAGCACCTGGAGATCGGCACTTCCCGTGACGTCCGCGGCAGATGCCCCGACGCCGAACAGCAAGGCCGCGATGGCCACCAGCCCTCTTCGCATAACGCTCCTTAAGCACTTCTCGACTGCGGCAGGGTCGGCGAGGCCGGCACCCGGGCCGTCGCCGCGTGGCTGGCCGGGCGCGGCACACGCGCGCTTGTCCGCTGTGTTTGCAGCCTCGCCAGTAGATCCCGGCAAGTCAAGCCGGCATTGCCACCGGATCTTGCAGACCGCCCTCAGCCGAGCAGGAACGGGCCGAGCAGCGCCGCGACCGCTGCCGCCCCGGCATCGTCATCCAGGTGCAGGTGATGCCCGCCGGGCAGTACGTGCAGCGCGTACGGCAGGCTGCGGGCAAGCTCGAGCATCTGCGCCTCCTGCATCAGCCCCTGCTCGGCGACCACCAGGCAGGTCGGGCAGCTCACCCCACGGGCGAAGGCCAGCGCGTGCTCGCGGGTCAGGCGCAGTGGCGAAGGCAGGGTCAGGCGTGGGTCGGTGCGCCAGGTGAAGCCACCCGGCACCGGCATCAGCCCGCGCTGGGCCAGCAGCTCGGCAGCCTCGCGGCTGACCTTGACCGCCGCCTTCATCCGCGCGGTCACCGCCTGCTCGAAGGTGGCGTGCACCGGCTTGCGCTTGCGTGCCAGGGCTAGCTGCGCGCGCAGCGCTTCGCCGAGCCTGGCCGGCGCCATGTCCGCCTCGCCGGTGTAGGGAATGAACGCATCGATGAGCGCCAGGCGCTCGATGCGCTCGGGCAATGCGGCAGCCAGCAGCACCGAGGCGATCGCGCCCATGGAGTGCCCCAGCAGCGAGAATCGTGCCCAGCCGAACTGCTCGGCGACCTGCAGGACATCCAGGGCGTAGTCCCACAGCGAGTAACTGGCCCCGGCCGGGCGATGTTGCGAGTGGCCGTGGCCAGGCAGGTCCAGCGCGACGATGCGCAAGCCGTCGAGCCGCGGCGCCAGGCGATGGAAGCTGGCGGCATTGTCCAGCCAGCCATGCAGGGCGATCACCGGGCGGCCGTCCTCGGGGCCGTAGAGATGCGCCGCCACCTCGAGGTGCGGCAGCGACAGGCGGATTTCCTCGAACGGCAGGTTCATGCGCAACGCTCCACCGGCTCTGCCTGGCGCCACTGGGCAAGCAACCGGCGCAGCATACTGGCCGTTTCCAGCGGCCGCTCCAGCGGAAACATATGCCCGCCGGGCATGCTCAGGGCCTGCCCCCGCGGCATCAGGCGCAGCAGATAGGCGTGGTGCGGCATGACCACGTCGCTGTGCTCGCCGCGCACCATCGCCAGCGGCACCCGCAGCGCCGGCGGCCAACCGGGGGTGATGTGCGGCACGCTGCGGTAGATGTCGATTTCGGTCTGCGGGTCGAAGCGCAGCCGATAGCCCGCCTCGCTGGGTTGCAGGCCGTGCTCGACGTAGGCAGCCAGGCAATCCGGGTCGAAGTCGCGGAACAGGCCCTTGCCGGCGAAGTAGTCGTACGCCTGCTGCGGGTCGGCAAAGCAGTCGCGGCGCCCCAGCGTGCGCCCGGCCGGCGTGATGCGGTCGATGAAGCCCAGCCGCTTGGCCAGCCAGATCACTGCCTGGTCGAGCCAGGTCGGCACCGGCGAGTCGAGCATCACCACGCCCCGGTAGAACTGCGGATAGCGCAGCGCCGTGTGGTAATGCAGGATGCCGCCCATGGAATGACCAACGCCCCAGACCGGCTCGTCGAGACGCCTCAACTGCTGCGCCAGTTCCTCGACCAGGCAGGTCCAGTTGTCATCGACCGGAAACCGTGGGTCATGGCCGTGCAGCTCGAGGTGCAGCACCTCGTACTCCGGTGCGAGCGCCTCGAACAGCTTGGTGTAGGTCGCACAGGGAAAGCCGTTGGCGTGGGCGAAGAAGATGCGCTGGGACATGGAAACTGCTGCCGGGGCCAGGAGAGCCACATTGTCTGGCTCGCGGCTTTGCGGGGCAATTGCCATATCCGCAGGGAATGGGCGCCATTCACGCCAAACAGCGGGCCGCTACCCGCTATCTGGCGCCGTTCAGGACGCCGGCGCGTCGGGCAGCGGCACCACCGCCACGGTCAGGCGCGAGATGCAGCTGGTCTTGCCGTCCTCGCCGTTCAGGCGGATGTCCCAGACATGGGTGGAGCGGCCCAGGTGCACCGGCCGGCAGACGCCGGTGACCCGCCCGCTGCGCAAGGCACGCAGATGGTTGGCGTTGACTTCCAGGCCCACGCAATAGAAGCGCGAGGTGTCGATGCAGTGGTAGCTGGCCATCGACCCCAGCGTCTCGGCGAGCACCACCGAGGCGCCGCCGTGCAGCAGGCCGTAGGGCTGATGCGTGCGCGAGTCGACCGGCATGCTGGCGGTGATCGACTGGTCGTCGAAGGCTTCGAAGCGGATGTCCAGCAATTCGCTGATGGTGTTCTTGCGAGTCTCGTGCAGATCGGCGAGATCGGGCTCGCGTGTCCAGATGCCCACAGGCGTTCTCCTTCTTTCTTATTGGTCTGTTGCCTTCGGCTAGCGGCTATGGTGCAGCGATTCCAGGGTCATCAACCCACCGGCCAGGTGCTCGCCCGAGAGCTCGGCGAGCGATGCGGTGCCCATCGGCAGGCCCTCGCTGCGGCTGCCGGTGACCAGCCAGGCGCCCAGCGCGCCGACGAAGGGCTGGTGGGTGACCAGCAGCAGCTCCTGCTCGTTGCGCCGGTCGAGATAGAGCAAGGCGTCGCGCAGGTCGGTCTCGGGCGTGAGCCAGCTCACCGTCTCCACCTGGCCGGCAAAGCCCAGCACCTCGCGGACGATCTCCGCGGTCTGCTGTGCACGCCGGTAGGGGCTCGCCAGGATTGCCTGCAGCGGCCGGCCATGCAGGTGCGCGGCACTGCGCCGGACCTCCTCGCGGCCCTGTTCGGTCAGGTCGCGCTCGGCGTCGGTCCGCGCCCGCGGCTCGGCCTCGCCGTGACGCAGCAGCCAGAGCCTCATGGGGTCGGCTCTTGGCGTGGCGGCTCGGGTTGCGCGGGCTGCTGGGGCGCGGCCTGCAGGTCGGCGGGGCGCGGCGTCGGCCACTCCGACAGCGGCCAGGGCTTGTGTTCGGTGTTGAAGGTGCCGAAGCGGCCGATCTGTGCGATGTACTGGCTCAAGCTGTCGCCAAAGCCCTGCAGGCTGGCATCGGGCTGGCCGCGAAGCAGCCGCAGCACCAGTTGCAGGACCACCACCAGCAGCAGCACCAGCTCGGCGAGCTGCCAGGCGAAGAAGAACACCAGCATCCAGACGACCCGCAGGATCAGCGACTCGCGTTCGGCGCTACGGTTGGAATGATCCATTTCTGTCTCCAGCATCAATGTCAGAAACCGTCCGTGGAAATGAAATCCACGTCGGTCTTCGGCTCGCCGCGCATCAGCAGGGCGATGACCTGATCGAGCGTACGCCCCTCGAACAGGATCGCGTGCAGCCCCGCGACCAGCGGCATGTAGACCTGCAGCTCCTCGGCCTTGGCCTTGAGCACCTTGATCGTGTTGACGCCCTCGGCCACCTCGCCGAGGCGCGACACTGCCTCCTCCAGGCTGAGCCCCTGCCCCAGCGCATGGCCGACCTGGAAGTTGCGGCTCTTGGACGAGGTGCAGGTGACGATCAGGTCGCCGACCCCGGCCAGGCCGAGGAAGGTCATCGGGTTGGCGCCCAGGCGCACGGCGAAGCGGGTCATCTCGGCCAGTGCGCGGGTGATCAGCATGCTGCGGGTGTTCTCGCCCATGCCCAGCGCCGCGGCCATCCCGGCCATGATCGCGTAGACGTTCTTCAGTGCGCCGCCCAGCTCCACGCCGAAGCGGTCTGAACTGGCGTAGACCCGGAAGGTACGGCCATGCAGGACTGCCTGCACGGCCTTGCACAGCGCCTCGTCATCACTGGCCACCACGGTGGCGGTCAGCGCATGCTCGGCGACCTCGCGGGCGAGGTTCGGCCCCGAGAGTACGCCGATCCTCGCATTCGGCGCGACCTCCTCGAGAATCTGGCTCATCAGTTTGAAGCCCTGCGCCTCGATGCCCTTGGTGGTGCTGACCAGCATCTTGCCGGCCAGCAGCGCCGCATGCGGCTGCAGGACCTGGCGCAGGGCGCTGGACGGCAGCGCCACGAAGACCAGCTCGCAGGCGGCCAGGGTCGCCGGCAGGTCGGTAGTCGCCTGTACCGCCGGCAGCAGGTCGATGCCCTTCAGATAGCGCGGGTTCTGCCGCAGCGTGCGGATGCTCTCGGCCTGCTGCTCGTCGCGCATCCACAGCAGCACGTCGTGGCCGTTCTCGGCCAGCAGGTTGGCGATCGCGGTACCGAAGCTGCCGCCGCCGAGCACGGCGATGGGTTGCTTTGTTGTCATGAATGTTCCGAAGTAGGCCTTCCCGGCAGAGGCGGCATTATACGTGGCACGCCGCGAGCGACCAGCGCCGCACCCGCCGCGGCCGCATGCCGCAGCGCCTGCGCCTGCCAGGCGCGGCCAGCGGTTGTCCAACATTGGTCTAGGTCAACAAGGCGGCTACAAGTTCCTCGCGGCCAGGCCAGTGATGTTAAAGTAGCCAGCCGATTTTGCCGCTGCGCGCCCAGGCGCCTGCGTGCAGTCCGTCGCGCTGTGACTTTCAGCACAGCGCGGCAGTCTATGAGCTTAGTGTTTATGATCAGGCCTTCATCCCAGGCCCGGTGAATGCAGCAAGCCCCTCTGCCGAGGGGACCATTGAGGAATACGCATGACCAAACAACACGCCTTTACCCGGGAAGACCTGCTTCGTTGCAGCCGCGGCGAACTGTTCGGCCCCGGTAACGCGCAACTGCCCGCACCGAACATGCTGATGGTCGACCGTATCGTTCACATCAGTGAAGTCGGCGGCAAGTACGGCAAGGGCGAGCTGGTCGCCGAGCTGGATATCAATCCCGATCTCTGGTTCTTCGCCTGCCATTTCGAAGGCGATCCGGTCATGCCCGGCTGCCTGGGCCTGGATGCCATGTGGCAGCTGGTCGGCTTCTACCTGGGCTGGCAAGGCAACCCCGGCCGTGGTCGTGCTCTCGGCTCGGGCGAAGTGAAATTCTTCGGCCAGGTCCTGCCGACCGCCAAGAAGGTCACCTATAACATTCATATCAAGCGCACCATCAACCGCTCGCTGATCCTCGGCATCGCCGATGGCACCGTCAGCGTCGATGGTCGCGAGATCTATAGTGCAGAAGGGCTGCGTGTCGGCCTGTTCACCTCCACTGACAGTTTCTGAAGGACATCCGCATGCGTCGCGTCGTGATCACCGGCCTGGGTATCGTTTCCTGCCTGGGCAATGACAAAGACACCGTTTCCGCCAACCTGCGCGCCGGCCGCCCCGGCATTCGCTACAACCAGGCCTATGCGGACATGGGCCTGCGCAGCCAGGTGTCCGGCTCCGTGAACCTCAACCTCGAAGAGCTGATCGACCGCAAGGTCCTGCGCTTCATGGGCGACGCTGCGGCCTACGCCTACCTGGCCATGGAGCAGGCGGTCAAGGATGCCGGCTTCAGCGCCGACGACATCTCCAACCCGCGCATCGGCCTGATCGCCGGCTCCGGTGGCGCCTCGACCATCAACCAGATGGAAGCCATCGACATCCTGCGTGACAAGGGCGTCAAGCGCATCGGCCCATACCGCGTGCCGCGCACCATGAGCAGCACCGTGTCGGCCTGCCTGGCCACGCCGTTCCGCATCAAGGGCATCAACTACTCCATCGCCTCGGCCTGCGCTACCAGCGCGCACTGCATCGGCCACGCCATGGAGCAGATCCAGATGGGCAAGCAGGACGTCGTCTTCGCCGGCGGCGGTGAAGAGGAGCACTGGAGCCAGAGCTGCCTGTTCGACGCCATGGGCGCCCTCTCCAGCCAGTACAACGAGACCCCGGAAAAAGCCTCGCGCGCCTACGACGCCAACCGTGACGGCTTCGTCATCGCCGGCGGCGGCGGCATCGTGGTGGTCGAGGAACTGGAGCACGCACTCAAGCGCGGCGCCAAGATCTACGCCGAGATCGTCGGCTACGGCGCTACCTCCGACGGCTACGACATGGTCGCTCCGAGCGGCGAAGGCGCGCTGCGCTGCATGCAGCAGGCGATGTCCACCGTCGACGGCCCGATCGACTACCTCAACACCCACGGCACCTCGACGCCGGTGGGCGACGTGGCGGAGATCAAGGCCGTTCGCAACATGTTCGGCGACAAGGTCCCGGCGATCAGCTCGACCAAGAGCCTCTCCGGCCACTCGCTGGGCGCCGCCGGCGTGCACGAGGCCATCTACTGCATGCTGATGATGCAGGGCAACTTCCTCGCCGGCTCGGCGAACATCGACGAGCTGGACCCGGAAGTCGCCGACATGCCGATCCTGCGCGAAACCCGCGAGAACGCCCAGTTCGACACGGTAATGAGCAACAGCTTTGGCTTCGGTGGCACCAACGCCACCCTGGTGCTCAAGCGCTGGAAGGGCTGAACGGCCTGGGCTGAATGAAAACGGCGCCTTCGGGCGCCGTTTTTCGTTGCGGCCTGGCGACGCTGGCCAAGCAACGCGAGCCCCGCCCCGGCGCTTTCTCGCTTCTGCCGCTACCGCCAGCCATCGCCTCCCCGCCGGCGGCCGGAACTCGCCGGCCATGCCGGGCTCACTTGCTGCAGCAAGAGTGGAAATTCCATTGTCCAGCCACCAGCGAGCCCGGGAGCCATTCCATGCAATCGAGTCATGCAGCCAGCCAGATGAACGACCACGCGGACCGTGTGCGCAGCTCGACCGCCGCCACGCTCAACCGCGAGATCGACCGCCGCACGGACGACAATATCGAGCACTACAGCCGCCTCGACGCACCAGCGATCAGGCAGCGCATCGAACAACTGGAGCGCGAGTGGGACGTGGAGCGGGTGCTCGAGGTCAACGCGTCGACCCTGGCCCTGTCGGGGCTGGTGCTGGGCCTGACGGTCAATCGCAAGTGGCTGGCACTGCCCGCGGTGGTGCTGCCGTTCCTGCTGCAGCACGGACTGCAGGGCTGGTGCCCGCCATTGCCGATCCTGCGCCACCTCGGCGTGCGCACCCGCGGCGAGATCGACCGGGAGAAATTCGCATTGTTCGATGCCCTGGAGCGCCCACGGCCGCCTGCGCTGCATTGACCCCCGGCCGACAGGCGCCACGCCCGGATCATCGGTCGGGGCGCAGGCCGCCCGAGGCGAAGGCCAGGGCAAGCGGGGCGGAGGTCGCTCGCCTGCCCTGCGCCCGTCAGTCGGCCTCGACCGTATCGCCGTGCGCGATGCAGGACGCCGCGGTGAACAGTACGTCGGTCGAGGAGTTCAGTGCGGTCTCGACCGAGTCCTGCACCACGCCGATGATGAAACCCACGGCGACCACCTGCATGGCGACGTCGTTGGGAATGCCGAACAGACTGCAGGCCAGCGGGATCAGCAGCAACGAGCCACCGGCCACGCCGGAGGCACCGCAGGCGCAGACCGCCGCGAGAATGCTCAGCAGGATCGCGCTCAGCAGATCGACGCTGATGTTCAGGGTGTTCACCGCCGCCAGGGTGAGCACGCTGATGGTGATCGCCGCGCCCGCCATGTTGATGGTCGCACCCAGCGGGATCGACACCGAGTAGGTGTCCTTGTGCAGGCCCAGGCGCTGGCAGAGCTGCAGGTTCACCGGAATGTTGGCGGCCGAACTGCGGGTGAAGAAGGCGGTCAGGCCACTCTCGCGCAGGCAGGTGAACACCAGCGGATAGGGGTTGCGGCGGATCTGCCAGTAGACGATCAGCGGGTTCAGCACCAGCGCGACGAACAGCATGCTGCCCACCAGCACCGCCAGCAGCTGGGCATAGCCCAGCAGCACGCCGAAACCGGAAGTCGCCAGGGTGTTGGCGACCAGGCCGAAGATACCCAGCGGTGCGCAGCGGATGATCAGCTTGACGATCTGGGTGACCCCCGCCGAGACGTCGGCGACCAGCGTGCGCGTACCCTCGCCGGCCGAGCGGAAGGCGATGCCGAGCGCCACCGCCCAGGCCAGGATGCCGATGAAGTTGCCTTCCAGCAGGGCATGCACGGGGTTGTCGACGACATTGAACAGCAGCGTCTTGAGTACCTGCGCGACGCCGGACGGCGGTGCCACGTCGGTCGCTGACGCCACCAGGGTCAGGCTCGTCGGAAAGATGAAGCTCGCCACCACCGCAGTCACCGCGGCGCTCAGCGTGCCCAGCACATAGAGCCCCAGGATCGGGCGGATATGGGTCGGCTGGCCGCGCTGGTGGTTGGCCAGCGACGCGGCCACCAGGGTGAACACCAGGATCGGCGCCGCCGCCTTCAGCGCGGCGACGAAGAGGTCGCCGAGCAGGCTGACCGACTTGGCCGCACCGGGCGCCAGCAGGGCCAGCACGATGCCGGCAATGAGGCCGACCAGGATCTGCGCCACCAGGCTGGTGCGGTTCAGGAATCGAAAAAGACGTGTGGGTAGATCGGACATGGCACCGCTTCTCGTTTATTGGAATGACCTCCACCGACTGTCCCGGAGCGTTTGCCCGACCGGCCCGTGCAGGGGTCGGCATGGTACGCCAGCTATGCCGGCCACGCACAGATGCGCGTCCGCGTCGCACCGCAAGAGCGGCGCCCCGCGCGGGCCGCGGGGCGGGTGGCCGCGCCCCGTCAGAGACTGAAGCGCGCCACCAGGCCGTTGAGCTCGACCGCCAGGCGCGCCAGTTCCTGGCTGGCCGCGCTGGTCTGGTTGGCGCCCGCCGAGGACTGCAACGACAGGTCGCGGATATTGACCAGGTTGCGATCGACCTCCCGCGCCACCTGCGCCTGCTCCTCCGAGGCGCTGGCGATCACCAGGTTGCGCTCGCTGATCTGGCTGATCGCCCGGGCGATGTCATCCAGCGCCTCGCCGGCCGCCCGGGCCAGCTCCAGCGTGGCGTGCGCGCGCTGGTTGCTGCTCTGCATGGCGTGCACCGCCTTGTCGGTACCCTGATGCACGGCGCCGATCATCTGCTCGATCTCGCCGGTCGACTGCTGGGTGCGATGCGCCAGCGCCCGCACCTCGTCGGCCACCACCGCGAAGCCACGCCCGGCCTCCCCTGCGCGCGCCGCCTCGATGGCCGCGTTGAGCGCCAGCAGGTTGGTCTGCTCGGCGATCGAGCGGATCACGTCGAGTACCTTGCTGATGTCGCGCACCTGGCCGGCCAGCTGCTCGACCTCGCCGGCGGTGGTCGTCACGTCGGCCGCCAGCAGGCCGATGGAATCGACCGTGCGGATGACCTGCTGGCGGCCCTGCTGGGCCGTGGCATCCGATTCACGCGAGGCTTCGGAGGTCACCACCGCGTTGCGTGCCACCTCGTCCACCGCCGTGGTCATCTCGTTGACCGCCGTGGCGGCCTGCTCGATCTCGTGGTTCTGCTGGTGCAGCCCGCGGGTCGAATCCTCGGTCACCACGTTGAGCTCCTCGGCGGCCGAGGCCAGCTGGTTGGACGAATCGGCGATGCGCTGCACCGTCTCGCGCAGGCTGCCCTGCATGCGCTTGAGCGCCGCCAGCAGGCGCGCCGGTTCGTCGTTGCCAAGGGTTTCGATCGGCCGACGCAGATCGCCGGCGGCCACGCTTTCGGCGACCTCGACGGCCTCGGCGAGCGGCTGCACGATGCTGCGGGTGAAGACCCAGGCCAGCAACCAGGTCAGCAGGCCGGCGGCAATCACCGTTACCGCCATCCACAGGCGGGCACTGTCGAAGATGGCCGCGGCGCTTTCGGCCGACTCGCGCGAGCGCTCGTCGTTGAACCTGACCAGGGCGCGAATCTCGTCGCTCATGGCAGTGGCCACCACGTTGAGCTGGGTGCCGACGAGCTCTATCGCCTGCTCGACCTGCCCGTCGCCCTCTAGGCGCTGGATCTCCTTGACCACCTGCTCGAAGCGCTCGCGTGCGGCCAGGTAGCGCTCGAAGATGGCCTTCTCCTCGGCCATGAAGATGGTCCGCCCGTAAGCCTCCTCGAGCGGACGCAGGCCACTGCGAAACTGCTCGACGGCGGCCCGGTTCTGCTCGATGCGCGAGCGATCCAACAGCAGGCGCAGGGTGTGGATGCGCAGGCGCATGGTGTGCTGGTTCAGCTCGCCCAGCGCGGTGATGCTCGGCAGCCACTGCTCGCTGACCTCACCGGCTTCCGAGCGGATCAGCGTCATCTGCCTCAGTGCGAACAGGCCAAGCAGCAGCACGATGAGGCCGATCAGGCCGAAACCCAGGGCCGAGCGCCTGGAAACGTTCATACGACGAATGAACATGGGACAACCTCGCTCCATGACAGGGACTTGCGGCAAGCCACTTGCCGGCACGGTCAACTTATCGGTACGGGGTTGGTGCGCTTGAACGCTTGACGCCGGAAACCCGATGGCTGGCGTAACGCTGGACGAGCGGCCGCCGATCGGGCGCTGCCTCAGCGCACCTCGAACGCCTGCTCGGCGAGCTTGCGGTCGCCCTGGAAGACCAGGAAGCGCCATTGCCCCGGCACCAGTTCCTCGGGCTCGGTGAACTCGAAGGCCATGACATCCTGGGCGGCATCCGGCACCAGCGCCTGCACCACCTCGAACTTGTCGTGGCGCACGCCATCGGTGGTCACCACGCCGGGCGTGAGATAGAGCAGGGTCAGCGGCGTGTCGCCCTCGCGCTTGCCGACCAGGCGGTAGCGCAGGCCGAACTTGTTGCCGAGCCTGGCGGGAATCGCGAGGGTGCGCTGGATTGGCTGCTGGCCGGTGCGCAGCATGCGCTGCCCGGCCTCGAGCTCGACCTGCGGGCTTTCGAACAGTCCGTATTCGACTTCGCCCTCCAGGCGAACCTCGGCCCGGGCCAGGTCAGCGACCAGGACCACCGCCAGCAGGCAAAGCGAAGATTTCACGCGCATCTCGAGCCTCTCGTATCGGGAAAAGGCAGCAGGCTATGGCGTGCGCGTTTCAATGCTGTGACAGCTGGGGCTCCGATGAAGCGGACCGCGGCAGGATCGCCAGGAAGTTGTCGCGCGCGACCTGCTGGGCGGTCTTCTCCGAAAGCGCATCGAGGAACGGATCGAACGCGGCCAGGCCTTCGGCCAGGTTCTCGAAGTGACCGACCACGTCGGAGCCGAGCATGAATCGGTCCGGATGGCGCTCCACCAGCGCGACCCATTGCGGGTCCGGCCGGCCCTGGCGGTCCAGCAGGTAGGGTTCGAGCATGGTCCAGGACAGGTCGATGAACAGGTTCGGGTATTCGTCCAGCAGGCGCTCGACCACCGGCAGGAGGAACTCGAGCTTCTCCTGGTGCCGGTGCAGCTCCATGCTCGTCCCGGCATGCGCCCAGATGAAGCGCGTGTGCGGATGGTTGCGCAGCGGCTCCTCCAGCTCGGCCAGGTAGAGCGGATTGCGCTCGCGCTTGGAGGTGATGTTCGAATGCAGCATGACCGGCAGGTCGAATTCCGCAGCCAGGTGATAGACGCGGGCCAGCGCCTCGTTGTTGGCGCGCGGGGTATCGCCCTCGGTCAGGGCGGTCACGTCGTCATGCCGGGTGAAGACCTCGCCGATGCCCTGCCACAGGCCCGGGTTGAGCTCGAGCATGCGCCGGATATGCGCATCGGCGTTTTTGTCGTTGGGGTTGAAACCGGACAGGAACGGATGAAAGCGCTTGCGCTGCGCCGGCTCGAGTTCCTCCATCGCGGCGGCGACCAGCACGTCGGTCGCGCTGTACCAGTACACCGGCGCGTCATCGCCGGCGTAGTAGCGCGGCCGCTTGGGCTCGTTCTCGTGCCACTTCTTGGCCACGGGGATGCCGCTGAGCATGACGTGCTCGATGCGGCCATGGTCCATGGCCTCGAGCAACTTCTCCATGCCCTGGCTTTCCTGGAAGAAATCCACGTAGTGCAGATGGGCATCGCTGTAGGCGTACTCCCGCGCCATGGCCGGCGCGCTCGCGCAGAACGCAGCCAGCAGGGCGCAGAGGGCGTTTCGAAACATTCGGGCCTCCGGTTGGTGGGCGACTCGCCAGGCCGGGAAGCGCTGTAGCTGCGCGCCCCGCCGACGGTCTCGGCAATAAGACCGGCGCGCCCCCGCCCCGTTTCATCGGCAGCGTTTCGCTTTGTGACCAGACATACCCCCACCCCTATGGTGACGCCCATCAAGGCCTGCGCCACGCCGGCGAACTAACCTTGCCCGAACCGAACCGGGACCCCCCGAACGACAGGAGCAAGCGCATGGCACGCAAGACAATCACCGCCAACGGCAGCATGGGCAGCGGCATGACCATCGAGGTCGACTGCGGCAACCACCGTGTGGTCATGGATCAACCCAAGCATGCCGCCGGCCAGGACCTGGGGCCCACCCCGCTGGACGTGATCCTCTCGGCCATCGCCGGCTGCTTTGGCACCATCGCCCGCTATGTCGCCCACCAGCGCAAGATCCAGCTGCGCGGCATGCGCTTCGCCCTGGAGGCGGACTACGACCCGGACGGGCTGCTCGGGCGCAATCCGGACGTGCGGCCGGGTTTCGACGAGATACGCGTGCAGGTGGAAATCGATGCCGACCTCAGCGACGACGAGAAGCTGCAGCTGCTGCGGGAGATCGAGCGCCGCTGCCCGGTGGTCGACAACCTCACCCACGGCACGCGGCTGGTCAGCCGGCTGGCCTGAAACGAAACGGCCCGGCAATCGCCGGGCCGTTTGTCCTTCCCCTGCCGTCAGGCCGAAAGCTCGACGAGCAGCTTGTTCAGCCGCTGCACATAGGCGGCCGGGTCCTTGAGGCTGTCGCCGGCGGCCAGCGCGGCCTGGTCGAAGAGGATGTGCGAGAGGTCGGCGAAGCGATCCTCGTCTGGCTCGCCATCGAGCTTCTCGATCAGCGGGTGCTGCGGGTTGATTTCGAAGATCGGCTTGGACTCAGGCACCTTCTGCCCGCTGGCCTCGAGAATCTGCCGCATCTGCAGGCCCAGGTCCTGCTCGCCGATGGCGAGGATCGCCGGCGAGTCGGTCAGGCGATGGGACACGCGCACCTCGGCGACCTGCTCGCCCAGCGCACCCTTGAGGCGCTCGAGCAGCCCTTCCTTGGCCTTGGCGATTTCCTCCTGGGCCTTCTTGTCTTCTTCCGAGTCCAGCTTGCCGAGGTCGAGGTCGCCGCGGGCGACATCGACGAACTGCTTGCCGTCGAACTCGGTGAGGTAGCTCATCAGCCATTCGTCGATGCGGTCGGTGAGCAGCAGCACCTCGATGCCCTTCTTGCGGAAGACCTCCAGGTGCGGGCTGTTCTTGATCTGCGCGTAGCTTTCGCCGGTCAGGTAGTAGAGCTTGTCCTGGCCGTCCTTCATGCGGGCGACGTAGTCGGCCAGCGCCACCGATTGCTCGTCGCCTTCTCCGGCGGTGGAGGCGAAGCGCAACAGACCGGCGATCTTCTCCTTGTTGGCGAAGTCTTCGGCCGGACCTTCCTTGAGCACCTGGCCGAACTGCTTCCAGAAGGCCTTGTAGTCGTCAGGCTTGTCCTTGGCGAGCTTGTCCAGCATGTCCAGCACGCGCTTGGTCAGGGCCGACTTCATCGAGTCGATCACCGGGTCCTTCTGCAGGATCTCGCGCGAGACGTTCAGCGACAGGTCGTTGGAATCGACCACGCCCTTGATGAAGCGCAGGTACAGCGGCAGGAACTCGTCGGCCTGGTCCATGATGAACACGCGCTGCACGTAGAGCTTCAGGCCCTTGGGCGCTTCGCGGTGGTACAGGTCGAACGGCGCACGGCCCGGCACGTAGAGCAGCGAGCTGTACTCCAGCTTGCCTTCGACCTTGTTGTGGCTCCAGGCCAGCGGGTTCTCGAAGTCATGGGAGACGTGCTTGTAGAACTCCTGGTACTCCTCGTCCTTGATCTCGGTGCGCGGCCGCGTCCACAGGGCGCTGGCGCGGTTGACGGTTTCCCACTCGACTTCGGCGGGCTGATCTTCGCCGTGGTGTTCCTTGGGCAACTGGATCGGCAGGGCGATATGGTCGGAGTACTTCTTGACGATGTTGCGCAGGCGCCAGCCATCGGCGAACTCTTCTTCGCCGCCCTTGAGGTGCAGCACGATGCGGGTGCCGCGCTCGGCCTTCTCGATCGTCTCGACCTCGAACTCACCCTCGCCCTTGCTCGACCAATGCACGCCTTCGCTCGCGGCGGCGCCGGCGCGGCGGCTGAACACCTCGACCTGGTCGGCAACGATGAAGGCCGAGTAGAAGCCCACGCCGAACTGGCCGATCAGGTGCGAATCCTTCTTCTGGTCGCCGGAGAGATTCTTCAGGAAATCGGCCGTGCCCGACTTGGCGATGGTGCCCAGGTGCGCGATGACTTCCTCGCGGCTCATGCCGATGCCGTTGTCGTCGAGGGTGACGGTCCTGGCGTCCTTGTCAAAGGACAGGCGGATCCGCAGGTCGGCGTCGCCTTCGAGCAGCTCGGGCTTGGCCAGGGCTTCGAAGCGCAGCTTGTCGGCGGCATCCGATGCGTTGGAAATCAGCTCGCGGAGGAAGATTTCCTTGTTCGAATAAAGCGAGTGAATCATCAGGTGAAGCAGTTGCTTCACTTCGGTCTGGAAGCCCAGGGTTTGTTTTTGAGTTTCCACACTCATCGTCTACGAACTCCAGTCATCAGTGATACGGACCGCAAGCGCGGCAGTGTCAGGCAGATGGGGTTCGGGCACGGGATTTCAAGGGGCAGGCGGCGCAACGCGGCAGGCGCGCCGCCTGTAGCATCAGGGCTCGAGGGCTTCGAGCAGGACGATCTCCCCGGGCGCCAGGTTGAAATAGGCTTCGCCCGGGCCCTTGAGGATACGCCGGATGCGCAGTCGCCCCTCGTGATCCAGCCCGGCGAAGCGCCCCTCGGCCACGCCGCCGCGCTCGGTGTGCGCACGCAGCAGGATGTGCTCGTAGGTCGAGGGTTCACGCAGCAGGCGCTCCATCGAGAAACGCTTGCGCCGATCGAGGCTGCTCGCAGGGGCCTGGGGCGCGCTCGCGGGCTCGGCGACCGGCGCACTGGCCGGCGGCGCGCTCGCCTCCGGCAGCGCGGCGAACTGGTCGCCTTCGACATGCCAGCCGTCCGCGGCGCGGACCAGCCTGAACGCGTAGCGCTCGGGCGAACCGTCGATCCGTGCCTCGCCGGCCACATCCAGCGCCTGCGCCGGCAGGGCCGGCGCGGGCAGCGGCGCCAGCACGACGTCATGGGTGGCGTGCCGGCGCTGCAGGTAGTTGCGGATCACATAGGCGAGGGTGTCGGCCGAGTCGTAGCGGCGGTCAACCTCGCCGTCGCGATAGCGCAGGCGGTCGGTATGCAGCTCGACGCGGCCACTGAGGCTGGTCGCGTACTGCGGCGGCAGCACCAGGTGGAAGCGCCCGACCAGCCGGTTCGGCTGCTCCGGTTCGAGGGCCAGGTGCAGCGTGTAGCCATGGCGGATCAGCCGCGACTCGGGCAGCTCGCGCCCCGCCTCGATCCAGGCGATGCGCACCGCCGGCAACGGCCCCGGGTCGTCCGGCAGCACATCCAGCTGCAGCGGGCCGGCAACCGGTTCGGGCAGTTCGATGCGCACCTCCTGCCGCGCGTAGAAACCCGCCCCCGAGCGCAGACTGAGCACCCCGTCGATCAGCTCGCCCGCTTCCGGCCGAAACGATTGCCCGTTGAGCTGGCCGTGCAGCCTGTTCGGCCCCTTGGCCTTGTCCGGTTGCGGCAGCCATTGCAGCCCGACGATCGCATCGAGCTTGTCCGGTGCCCGCACCGCGAGCATCGACAGGCCGACCACCAACGGCACGATGCCGAGGCCGATCACGGCGATCGCCCGCCGGGCGACCCGCCAATGACTGAACACGTAGCCCAGGGTGATCGGCGGCAGCAGGCTGCCGATGCCCCAGAACAGGCTGGTACCGAAGGCGAGCGTGACGAGCCAGACCAGACCGGCGAGCATCAGCAGCAGGCCGGCGAGAATCAGCAGAGCATCCATTGCGATCCTTGAAACGACGGGGACAGACGTCAGCCACCACCGGCCGACGACTGCCGTTCAGGCCTGGTCGATCTTGAAATGGCAACGGGCGGTGGCGATGGGTTCGGCCTGCTGGGTCTGCCAGGCGGTGATCGCGACGTTGGCGACCCGACGGCCCTGGCGCCATACCTGGCAGGCGGCGAAGGTGTCACGATAGTGACCGGCGCGTAGATAATCTATCGAGAAGTCGATGATTTTCGGCAAATGTGGCGTGCCCATGAACATCAACAGGTGCAGCATCGCCGCATGCTCCATGAACCCGGCGATCACCCCGCCATGTATCGCCGGCAGCATGGGATTGCCGATATTGTCCTGGCTTTGCGGCAGGCGAAACACCATCTCGTCGCCCAGGCGCAGGCACTGCATGCCGATCATCCGCGCGTAGGGTACCGACTCGATCAGCGGCGCGTAGTCGTTGCTCTCCAGCGCCTGGCGGACCATGGCATCGAAATCCACCTGGCTCATGCCGCACCCTCCCCGCCTGCACCACCCTTGCGCGGCGGCTGGCCCATGCGCATGAAGGTGCCGACCACATGGGCGATCGGCTCGTTGATGTCGCGCTGGTAGGCGACACCGCGGGTGAAGATCACATGGGGCGTGACGCGGTAGCACTCGGCGAAGCCGAACACGTCCAGGCCAGGCTCGGCCGGGTGCATGTAGTCGATGCGCAGGTCGAGCGTCGGGCATACCTCGAGTTCCGGCAGCGCGCAGGCGGTCGAGATGCCGCAGGTGGTGTCCATCAGCGTGGTGATCGCCCCGCCATGGATACCGCCGGTCTCGGGGTTGCCGATCAGTTGCTCGCTGTACGGCAGGCGCAGCGTCAGCCCCTTGCGATCGGCATGCTCGACGCTTAGCCCGAGTACCTGGCAATGGCGCAAGAGAGAAAGAAAGCGCTGGGTGCGCTCGAGAATCAGGCTGTCGCTCATCGGTTGCCCCGCTAATGAATCCAGCCGGCCATCATAGCGGGCGGGACCGCGCCGCCCTACTCCTTGGACGGCTCGGCGATGGAAGTTGGCGTAAACACCATGACCTGCAGCACGTCGGAGTGGAATTCCCGGCGATAGAGCACCAGCACCACGCCAGTAGCGACGACCATGAAGAACCAGGGGTTGATGAACCAGGCCAGCATCGACATGCCGAAGTAGTAGGCGCGCAGGCCGAAGTTGAACTGGTTGGCGGCCATCGACAGCACCCGCGCACCGCGCTCGGCAAATGCCTTGCGCTCGAGGTCGGTGACGTTGCGCTCGGCCGCCATCGGCGCCGAGGCGACCAGCACGGCGCCGAAGTTGTATTGGCGCATGCACCAGCTGAACGTGAAGAAGGCGTAGACGAAGACCACCGCCAGGCCGAGCAGCTTGATTTCCGAGAGCCCGCGGCTGACCGGCTGGGCCAGCGGCAGGTCGGCCAGCAGCGACACCGCGCGATCCGAAGCGCCGAGTGCCGTGAGGATGCCGGCCAGGATGATCAGGGTGCTGGAGGCGAAGAACGAGGCGTTGCGCTCCAGGTTGCCGATCACGTTGGCATCGGCGATCCGGTTGTCACGTTGCAGCAGCCGGCGCATCCAGTCCTGCCGGTACAGGTGCAGGACACTGGCCAGGCAGGCTGTGTCGCGACCGCGCCAGGTGGCGTACCTGGTGTAGCCCACCCAGCAGACGACGAACCAGAGAATCGCAGCGACATCGGGCACCAGCAGTTCGGATAACGCCATGGTCTGTCCTCTTCAACCTGAGGCGGAGTATAGCGGCCCGCCTCGGCTGGACGCTGCGTCGCGTCAACGACTCGCCGGGGCCGGCCGCACCCGGTCGAAGACCACGGCGAGCGCCAGGGTGCACAGCGCCGGCAGCAACCAGCCCATGCTCTGCTCGGCCATCGGCAATTGGCCGAAGAATGCCGGCACGGCATCGGCGAAGCCGGCGGCGGCCATGCCGTCGACCAGGCCGAACACCAGCGTGACCGCCATTACCGGGACCATCACCCGGCTCGGCGAACGCCACAGGCCATCGGCCAGGCTGAGTGCCACCAGCACGATCGCCAACGGATAGAGCCCGACCAGCACTGGCACCGACACGCTGATCAGCTGGGTCAGCCCCTGGTTGGCCACCAGCAGGCTGAACAGGGCGAAGGTGATCACCACGGCGCGGTAGGACACGGGCAGCAGCTTGCTGAAGAATTCGCCGCAGGCGGCGGTCAGCCCCACCGCGGTGGTCAGGCAGGCCAGGGTGATGACCGCGGCGAGCAACAGGCTGCCGGGGGTACCGAAGGTGTGCTGCACATAGGTGGTCAGCACCTGGACGCCGTTCTGCGCATCGCCGGCGATGCCCTGGCTGGTCGCACCGAGGTAGAACAGCGCCAGGTAGACCGCAGACAGGCCGATCGCGGCGATGACACCGGCGATCATCGAATAGCGCGTGACCAGCGCCGCATCGGTCACCCCATGGTCGCGGATCGCCGTCGCGATGACGATGCCGAACACCAGCGCGCCCAGGGTATCCATGGTCAGGTAGCCATCGAGGAAACCCTTGACCAGCGGCGCACTGCGATAGCCCTCGGCGGTCGTGCCGATGTCGCCGGCCGGCAGGAATACCGCCGCCCCGCCCAGCAGCAACAGCGACACCAGCAGCACCGGCGTGATGATCTTGCCGACGTTCTCCATCAGGCGGCCGGGGTTGAGCACCAGCACCAGCACGGCGGAGAAGAACAGCAGCGTGTAGATCAGCAGCGGCGCGCCGCTGTCGCCGGTGAACGGCGCGATGCCCATCTCGAAGGAGACCACCGCGGTACGCGGCGTGGCGAACAGCGGGCCGATGGCCAGGTAGACGGCAACCGCCAGCGCGACGCCGGCGAAGCGGCCGAGCGGCGCGGTCAGGCGATCCATGCCGCCGCCGACGCGTGCCAGGGCGACGACGGTGAGCAGCGGCAAGCCGACACCGGTGAGCAGGAAGCCGGCGGCCACGCGCCAGATGTGTTCGCCCGCGGCCAGGCCGGCGCTGGGCGGGAAGATGATGTTGCCGGCGCCAAGGAAGAGCGCGAACGTCATGAAGCCGAGGGCAACGAGGTCAAAACCTTTCAAACGAGTCATGCGAAACACTACCAGACAGGAACGCCGCCGCCGCGCACGTGCGCAGCGCGATCCTCGATCGACGACGTAAGGGGAAGAGTGGGCGATTTCTCCAGGGGTAAGGGAAATGTCACCCGGCCGGTTGAGCCAGGCCCTGCGGCGGCGCGCATCCCTCGTGAAGACTGCGCCGTGATGGGGCGCGAATGATGCCACGATTCGCCGACGATGCCGACCGGTTTGTCGCAATGAAACGAAAAGGCCACCCGCAGGTGGCCTTCTTTTTCCAGGCGTCGATCAGGCGCCTTTCATTTCCCAGCCGGTGACTTCGGCCAGCGCCTTGCCGATATCGGCGAGCGAGCGCACGGTGCGCACGCCGGCGTCCTGCAGGGCGGCGAACTTCTCGTCGGCCGTGCCCTTGCCGCCGGAGATGATCGCGCCGGCATGGCCCATGCGCTTGCCGGGCGGAGCCGTGACACCGGCGATGTAGGACACCACCGGCTTGGTGACGTGGGCCTTGATATAGGCCGCGGCCTCCTCTTCTGCCGAGCCGCCGATCTCACCGATCATGACGATCGCCTCGGTCTGCGCGTCGTTCTGGAACAGCTCGAGGATGTCGATGAAGGTCGAACCGGGGATCGGGTCACCGCCGATGCCCACGCAGGTGGACTGGCCGAAGCCGGCGTCGGTGGTCTGCTTGACCGCCTCGTAGGTCAGGGTGCCGGAGCGCGAGACGATGCCGACCTTGCCCGGCTGGTGGATATGGCCGGGCTGGATGCCGATCTTGCACTCGCCGGGCGTGATCACGCCGGGGCAGTTCGGCCCGATCAGGCGCACGCCGAGCTCGTCACACTTCATCTTCACCTCGAGCATGTCCAGCGTCGGGATGCCTTCGGTGATGCAGACGATCAGCTTGATGCCACCGAAGGCCGCCTCGAGGATCGAATCCTTGCAGAAGGGGGCCGGCACGTAGATAACCGAGGCGTCCGCGCCCGTGGCCTCGACCGCTTCCTTGACCGTGTTGAACACCGGCAGGCCAAGGTGCAGCGAACCGCCCTTGCCCGGCGTCACGCCGCCGACCATGCGGGTACCGTAGGCGATCGCCTGCTCGGAGTGGAAGGTGCCCTGCGAACCGGTGAAGCCCTGGCAGATGACCTTGGTGTCTTTGTTGATCAGGACGCTCATTGCTTGCCCTCCGCGGCTTTGACTACCTGAATGGCCGCATCGGTCAGGCTCTGCGCCCCGATGATGTTCAGCCCGCTTTCGCTCAGCATCTTCGCGCCCAGCTCGGCATTGTTGCCCTCCAGGCGGACGACCACGGGTACCTTGACGCCGACCTCGCGTACCGCGCCGATGATGCCTTCGGCGATCATGTCGCAACGCACGATACCGCCGAAGATGTTCACCAGCACCGCCGCGACGTTGCTGTCGGAGAGGATGATCTTGAACGCCTCGGTCACCCGCTCCTCGGTGGCGCCACCGCCGACGTCGAGGAAGTTGGCCGGCTTGCCGCCGTGCAGGTTGACGATGTCCATGGTGCCCATGGCCAGGCCGGCGCCGTTGACCATGCAGCCGATGTTGCCGTCCAGCGCCACGTAGTTGAGCTCCCACTTGGCGGCGTGCGCCTCGCGCGGGTCATCCTGGGACGGGTCGGCCATGTCGCGCAGCTTGGGCTGGCGGTAGATGGCGTTGCTGTCGATGTTGAGCTTGGCATCCAGGCAGTGCAGGTTGCCGTCTTTCTTGATCACCAGCGGATTGACTTCGAGCAGCGCCAGGTCGTAGTCCTGGAACAGCTGCGCAAGACCGACGAAGATGTGCACGAACTGCTTGACCTGATCGCCCTTGAGACCCAGCTGGAACGCCAGCTCGCGGGCCTGGAACGGCTGCGCACCGACCAGCGGGTCGATGGTGGCCTTGAGAATCTTCTCCGGCGTGTCGTGGGCGACCTTCTCGATATCGACGCCGCCTTCGGTGGACGCCATGAACACGACCCGACGGCTCGCGCGATCCACCACTGCACCCAGGTAGAGCTCCTTGTCGATCTCGGTGGCGGCCTCGACCAGGATCTTGCTGACCGGCTGGCCATTGGCATCGGTCTGATAGGTCACCAGGCGCTTGTCCAGCCACTGCTGGGCGAAGGCACGGGCCTCGTCCTTGCTGCGCACCAGCTTCACCCCGCCGGCCTTGCCACGCCCACCGGCATGAACCTGGGCCTTGACCACCCATTCGGTGCCGCCAATCTTGTCGCAGGCCTCAGCGGCCTCCTTCGGGCTGTCGACTGCGTAGCCTTTCGACACCGGCAACCCATACTCTGCGAACAACTGCTTACCTTGGTACTCGTGAAGATTCATGCTTCTTACCGTTGGTCAGTACCGCTTTCCGGCAGGACGACGCCTGCCCCCTTGCAAGTCCCTGAAAACTATCGCCGATACCTTTCAAGGACCTGTCGTGCTAATGAAAACATTCTACTTTAGTCAAAGAAAAGCCCGGCGTGTTCGAAAACAGGCCGGGCTTTCTTGATCACGAGGAGCGCTTAGCGCTTCTTGCGATTGGCGATGTGAATGGCGTGGCCATTGACTGCCAGTGCAGCCTCGTGGAGGGCTTCGGACATGGTCGGGTGCGAGAAGACCATCATGCCGAGGTCTTCGGCACTGGTGCCGAATTCCATGCCGATGGCGCCCTGCTGGACCAGCTCGGCTGCCGCCGGGCCCATCACGTGCACACCGAGCACGCGATCGGTCTTGGCATCGGCGATGACCTTGACCAGACCGGCGGTGTCGTTCGCCGCCATGGCGCGACCGCTGGCCGCGAACGGGAATACGCCGACGTTCACTTCCACGCCTTCGGCCTTGAGCGCCTGCTCGGACTTGCCGACCCAGGCGATTTCCGGGTGGGTGTAGATGACCGACGGGATCAGGTCGTAGTTCATCTGGGTCTTGTGGCCGGCGATGCGCTCGGCAACCATCACGCCCTCTTCCGAGGCCTTGTGCGCCAGCATCGCGCCACGCACCACGTCACCGATGGCATACACGCCCGGCACGCTGGTGGCGCACTGGTCGTCGACGAAGATGAAGCCACGCTCGTCCATGTCGACACCGGCGTCGGCAGCCAGCAGGTCGGAGGTGACCGGACGACGACCGACCGCCACGATCAGCTTGTCGAAGGTCAGCTGCTGCTCGCCTTCGGCGTTGGTGAAGCTGACGGTGACCTGCTCTCCCTTGATCTCCGAGCCGGTGACGCGAGCGCCCAGCAGGATGTTCAGGCCCTGCTTGGAAAGCACCTTGAAGGCTTCCTTGGCGATCTGCTCGTCAGCCGCCGGCAGGAACTTGTCCATCGCCTCGATGACGGTAACCTCGGCGCCCAGGCGTGCCCAGACCGAACCGAGCTCCAGGCCGATGACGCCCGCGCCGATCACGCCGAGCTTGCCCGGGACGCTCTGGAAGTCCAGTGCGCCGGTGGAGTCGACGATGATGTTCTGGTCCACCGGAGCCGGCGGAATGTTCACCGGGGTGGAACCCGAGGCGAGGATCACGTTCTCCGCAGCCAGGGTCTGCAGGGCGCCGTCGGCACCGGTGACTTCGACCTGCTTGCCGGCCAGCAGCTTGCCGTGACCTTCGAAGACGGTGACGCCGTTGGCCTTCAGCAGCGCCGATACGCCGCCGGTGAGGTTCTTAACGATCTGGTCCTTGCGCGCGACCATGGTCGGCACGTCCATCTTGACTTCGCCAGTCGAGATGCCGTGCACGTTGAAGCTCTCGTGCGCCTCGTGGAACTTGTAGGAGCTGTCCAGCAGGGCCTTGGAGGGGATGCAACCCACGTTCAGGCAGGTTCCGCCGAGTGCGAGCTTGCCGTCCTTGCCCTTGTACTTCTCGATGCACGCGGTCTTCAGACCCAGCTGTGCTGCACGAATCGCGGCCACATAGCCGCCAGGGCCTGCGCCGATGACGATGACGTCGAATTTCTCGCTCATTACCAATCCTCTTTTCTAAGCGGCAAACGAAAAGCCACGAGCCGTGGGCGGCGCTGCTACCAGCGAACCGCCCACCGCCCGTGGCTGCCTTGTCAGATGTCCAGCAGCAGGCGAGCCGGATCTTCCAGCAGGTCCTTCATGGTGACCAGGAAGGTTACCGCTTCCTTGCCATCGATCAAACGGTGATCGTAGGACAGGGCCAGGTACATCATCGGCAGGATCACGACCTGGCCGTTCACGGCCATCGGGCGCTCCTGGATCTTGTGCATGCCGAGGATAGCGGTCTGCGGCGGGTTGACGATCGGCGTCGACAGCAGCGAACCGAACACACCGCCGTTGGAGATGGTGAAGGTGCCGCCGGTCATCTCTTCGATGGTCAGCTTGCCGGCCTTGGCCTTCTTGCCGAATTCGTTGATCCCACCCTCGATCTCTGCCAGGCCCATGCGCTCGGCGTTACGCAGCACCGGTACGACCAGGCCGCGGTCGCTGGACACGGCCACGCCGATGTCCTGATAGCCGTGGTAGACGATGTCGTTGCCATCGATGGACGCGTTGACCCCCGGCTGGCGCTTGAGCGCTTCGACGGCAGCCTTGACGAAGAAGGACATGAAGCCCAGGCGCACGCCGTTGTGGGTCTTCTCGAAGAGGTCCTTGTACTTGGCGCGCAGCTCCATGATCGGCTTCATGTTGACCTCGTTGAAGGTGGTCAGCATGGCCATGGAGGACTGGGCTTCGACCAGGCGCTCGGCGACCTTGGCACGCAGGCGGGTCATCGGCACGCGCTTCTCGACGCGGTCACCGGCGGCGAAGATCGGAGCCGCGGCAGCCGGAGCAGCCGGCTTGGCAGCAGCGGCCGGCGCGGACTTCTTGGCTTCGATGGCGGCAACCACGTCTTCCTTGGTCACGCGGCCATCCTTGCCAGTACCACGAACGCTGTTCGGGTCGATGCCGTTCTCTTCGGCCAGCTTGCGCGCAGCCGGCGCCAGGATCGGCTCCTCGGCGGATTCGGCGGCAGCAGCGGCAGGCGCCTGGGCTGGGGCGGCAGGAGCGGCAGCCGGGGCTGCAGCGACGGTAGCGCCGGCCTCGAGCTTGCCCAGCAGTTCGCCACTGAGCACGGTGTCGCCTTCGTTCTTGACGATTTCGCTGAGCACGCCATCGGCCTCGGCGAGCACTTCCATGACCACCTTGTCGGTCTCGATGTCGACGATCAGCTCGTCACGCTTGACGGCATCGCCAGGCTTTTTGTGCCAGGTGGCGACGGTGCCGTCCGCAACGGATTCCGGGAAAGTAGGGGCTTTGATCTCGATAGCCATTATCAGGGGTCCTATTGATTCGTTGTCTACGTCGAGGCCGCGCATCGCGCGGCCTCTTGCAGCTGGGGTTTAAACGGTGAAGGCATCCTGGAGCAGCTTTTCCTGTTGCTCGGCGTGCATGGATGCGTAACCGACCGCCGGGGCCGCAGATGCCTCGCGGCCCGCGTACTGGAGGAACAGCTCCTTCCGGTGCGCAGTGGCGACACGCCGCATGTGGTGCTGGCTGCAGTACCAGGCGCCCTGGTTCATCGGCTCTTCCTGGCACCAGACGATGTGCTTGAGGTTCTGGTACGGCGCCAGGACTTCAGCCAGGTCGTCTTCCGGGAACGGATACAGCTGTTCGATCCGGACGATGGCGATGTCTTCGCGACCTTCGTTGCGACGCTTCTCCAGCAGATCGTAGTACACCTTGCCGCTGCACATGACCACGCGCTCGACCTTCGCCGGATCGATCGGATCGATCTCCGGCAGCACGGTCTGGAACGAACCCTGGGTCAGTTCCTCGAGCGTGGAGACGGCCAGCTTGTGACGCAGCAGCGACTTGGGCGTCAGGGCAACCAGCGGCTTGCGCAGCGGACGGATCGCCTGGCGACGCAGCATGTGGTAGACCTGCGCCGGTGTCGACGGCACGCAAACCTGGATGTTGTGCTCGGCGCACAGCTGCAGGTAGCGCTCCAGGCGAGCCGAGGAGTGCTCCGGCCCCTGCCCTTCGTAGCCGTGCGGCAACAGCATGGTCAGGCCACACAGACGCCCCCACTTGGCCTCGCCGCTGCTGATGAACTGGTCCATCACTACCTGGGCACCGTTGGCGAAGTCGCCGAACTGCGCTTCCCAGATCACCAGCGCGTTCGGCGTGGTGGTCGCATAACCGTATTCGAACGCCAGCACGGCTTCTTCCGAGAGGAAGGAGTCGTACAGGGTGAAGTCCGGCTGCTGCTGGTACAGGTGCTGCAGCGGGATGTAGGTCGAGCCATCCTTCTGGTTGTGCAGCGCCGCATGGCGGTGCGAGAAGGTGCCGCGGCCGACGTCCTGGCCGGTGATGCGCACCGGGTGGCCTTCGAACAGCAGGGTGGCGTAGGCCATGGTCTCGGCGAAGCCCCAGTTGATGGGCATCGCACCGGCGGCCATCTTCGTGCGGTCTTCGAGGATCTTGGAGACCTGGCGCTGCACGACGAAACCTTCCGGGACCTGCAGCAGCTTGCCGGACAGTTCCTGCAGCGTCTTCAGATCGAAGCTGGTGTCGTGACGGGCCGTCCAGGCATGCCCAAGGTAGGGGCGCCAGTCGACGAACAGCTCGGGGTTCGGCTCCTTGACCAGGCTCTTGACCACGTGCAGGCCGTTGTCCAGCGCCTGGCGGTACTCGTCCACGCGAGCCTGCACCTCGTCAGCGCTCAGCACGCCGGCGGCAATCAGCGCATCGGCGTAGTGGTCGCGAGTGGTGCGCTGCTTGGCGATCTTCTGGTACATCAGCGGCTGGGTGCCGCTCGGCTCGTCGGCCTCGTTGTGGCCGCGACGGCGGTAGCACACCAGGTCGATGACGATGTCGCGCTTGAACTGCATGCGGTAGTCAACGGCCAGCTGGCTGACGAACAGTACCGCTTCCGGGTCATCGGCATTCACGTGGAAGATCGGCGCCTGGATCATCTTGGCGACGTCGGTGGAGTACTCGGTGGAACGAGCATCTTCCTGCTTGCTGGTAGTGAAGCCGACCTGGTTGTTGACCACGATGCGGATGGTGCCGCCGGTCTTGTAGGCGCGGGTCTGGGACATCTGGAATGTCTCCATGACCACGCCCTGCCCGGCGAATGCCGCGTCACCGTGGATGGTGATCGGCATCACCTTGTCGCCGATCGGATCCTTGCGGCGATCCTGGCGGGCACGTACCGAACCCTCGACTACCGGCGAGACGATCTCCAGGTGCGACGGGTTGAACGCCATGGCCAGGTGGATTTCGCCACCAGGGGTCATCACGTTGGAGGAGAAGCCCTGGTGGTACTTCACGTCGCCCGAGCTCAGGCCCTCGACCTTCTTGCCTTCGAACTCGTCGAACAGGTCGCGCGGGTTCTTGCCCAGGGTGTTGACCAGCACGTTCAGGCGACCGCGGTGGGCCATGCCGATAACGACTTCCTTCACGCCGTAGGAGCCGGAGCGCTGGATCAGCTCATCAAGCAGCGGGATGAGGCTTTCGCCACCTTCGAGACCGAAACGCTTGGTTCCCGGATACTTGGTGCCCAGGTACTTTTCCAGGCCTTCGGCAGCGGTCAGGCGCTCGAGCAGGTGGCCACGCAGCTCGGCGGAGAACTGCGGACGGCCACGCACGCTCTCGAGGCGCTGGATGAACCAGTTGCGTTGCTCGGAATCGACGATATGGGCGAATTCGGCGCCGATGGTGCGGCAATATGTCTCTTGCAGCGCCTGAACGATTTCACGGAGAGTTGCCTGATCCTTGCCGATCGACAGGTCGCCGGTACGGAACACCGTATCAAGGTCGGCGTCGGTCAGGCCGTAGTTATGGATCGACAGGTCCGCCGGACTGGGACGCTGTTGCAGGCCGAGCGGATCGAGCTGGGCAGCCTGGTGGCCGCGCAGGCGATAGGCCTGGATCAAGCGCAGGACTTCCACCTGCCTCTTTTCATGCTCACTGCTGACTGCGCCGGCAGAAACGGGCTGCGCGCGGCGCTGGTTCTTCGCCAGCAGCACAAAATGATCGCGAACAGTCGAATGCGACACGTCCGCTGCACCGGTGCTCGATGGCAGCCTCTGGAAGTAGTTGCGCCATTCTTCGGGCACAGCGTTGGGGTCGTGCAGATAGAGCTCGTAAAGCTCTTCCACATAGGCAGCGTTACCACCGGATAGGTGCGCGCTGTCCCACATGCGCTGCATTACGCTTTCTTGCATGTCTGGTCACCTTCGATAAGGAGACACCACCAGCGTGGAGACCGCAGCATGACTTCCCAAGTTCTGGAGCAGCGACTCAGGTAAAGCCACTACGGACCGCGCAGATAGTTCCGGTTCCCCGGATGCTCCTGCTGGTCATCAAATTTTCAAAAGTGAAATCCCGGCTTTTTGGGCTGGGATTCCTACTAAGACTGCGGCGCCTAGTCTCGGCGCCGCAGGTGTCACGGGTAACGCAGGAGTTTGGAGCGGCAGGCTGCACCACTCCTTCCCCCGACCACCTCAGGTGGCGCTTTGCAGCAGCATGTTGCGAACGTGGCCGATGGCCTTGGTCGGGTTCAACCCTTTCGGGCAGACACTGACGCAGTTCATGATGCCGCGGCAACGGAACACGCTGAACGGATCGTCCAGGGCAGCCAGACGATTCTCCGTCTCGGTGTCACGGCTGTCTGCCAGGAAGCGATAGGCTTGCAGCAGTGCAGCAGGACCGAGGAACTTGTCAGGGTTCCACCAGAAGGACGGGCAGCTGGTCGAGCAGCAGGCGCACAGGATGCACTCGTACAGACCATCCAGCTTCTCGCGGTCTTCCGGACTTTGCAGTCGTTCGATAGCCGGAGCCGGCGTATCGTTCATCAGATACGGGCGGACTTTCTCGTACTGCTTATAGAAGATGCCCATATCGACCACCAAGTCACGAATGACCGGCAGACCCGGCAGCGGGCGAATCACCAGCTTGTTGCCCTTGACCACCGCCGACAGCGGCGTGATGCAGGCCAGGCCGTTCTTGCCGTTGATGTTCATGCCATCGGAGCCACAAACGCCTTCGCGGCAGGAGCGACGATACGAGAAACCCTGGTCCTGTTCCTTGATCAGAGCCAGGACATCGAGAATCATCAGGTCTTTCCCGTCGGTATTGACCTGGAAGTCCTGCATGAAGGGCTTCTCGTCCTGCTCCGGGTTGTAGCGATAAACACTCACTTGCAACATATCGGTGGCCTCAGTAAGTCCGGACCTTCGGCTCGAACGCCGGAACGGTCTTCGGAGCGAAGTTCACGGCACGCTTGCCTACCCGCTTCTCGCCGGGGAAGTACAGGGTGTGGCACAGCCAGTTCTCGTCATCACGCTCTTCGAAATCCTCGCGAGCATGGGCGCCACGCGATTCCTTGCGCGCCTCGGCCGCGACCGCGGTCGCTTCGGCAACCTCGAGCAGGTTCTGCAGCTCGAGCGCTTCGATGCGTGCGGTGTTGAACGCCTGGCTCTTGTCGGCGATCTTGACGCTGGCAATGCGCTGGCGCAGGTCGGACAGCTGGGCGATGCCCTTCTGCATGTACTCGCCGGTACGGAACACGCCGAAGTAGTTCTGCATGCAGTTCTGCAGTTCCTTGCGCAGCGGGGCCACGTCTTCGCCGGTGGTACGCTCGTTGACGCCTGCCAGACGCGCCAGGGCAACATCCAGGTCGGTCTCGCTGGCACCGCGATGCTCGATACCTTCCTTGAGTGCCTTTTCCAGATGCAGGCCGGCCGCGCGACCGAACACCACGAGGTCCAGCAGCGAGTTGCCACCCAGACGGTTGGCACCGTGCACGGATACGCAAGCCACCTCGCCGACCGCGAACAGGCCGTCGATGATCTTGTCGTTGCCGTTGGCATCCTGGGTGATCGCCTGACCATGGATGTTGGTGGCGATGCCGCCCATCATGTAGTGGCAGGTCGGCACGACCGGTACCGGTGCGGTAACCGGGTCGACGTGGGCGAAGGTCTTGGACAGTTCGCAGATACCCGGCAGGCGGCTGTGCAGCACTTCCTCGCCCAGGTGGTCCAGCTTCAGCATCACGTGGTCGCCATCCGGGCCACAGCCGTTGCCCGCCAGGATTTCCTTGACCATCGAGCGTGCAACCACGTCGCGACCGGCCAGGTCCTTTGCGTTCGGCGCGTAACGCTCCATGAAGCGCTCGCCATGCTTGTTGATCAGGTAGCCACCCTCGCCGCGGCAGCCTTCGGTGACCAGAACACCGGCGCCGGCGATGCCGGTCGGGTGGAACTGCCACATCTCGATGTCCTGCACCGGCACGCCGGCACGCAGGGCCATGCCCACGCCGTCACCGGTATTGATCAGGGCATTGGTAGTCGAGGCGTAGATGCGACCGGCACCGCCGGTGGCCAGAACGGTGGCCTTGGAGCGGATGTAGACGGTCTCGCCATTCTCGATGCAGATGGCGATGACACCCACGACGGCACCATCCTGGTTCTTCACCAGGTCGACGGCATACCACTCGTTGAGGAACGTGGTGTCGTTCTTCAGGTTGCCCTGATAAAGGGTGTGCAGCAGTGCGTGGCCGGTACGGTCGGCCGCGGCGCAGGTACGCGCAGCCTGGCCACCCTTGCCGTAGTCCTTGGACTGGCCACCGAACGGACGCTGGTAGATGCGGCCGGTTTCGGTACGGGAGAACGGCAGGCCCATGTGCTCGAGCTCGAAGACCGCCTCGGGGCCGACGGAACACATGTACTCGATGGCGTCCTGGTCACCGATGTAGTCGGAGCCCTTGACGGTGTCGTACATGTGCCAGCGCCAATCGTCGTTCGGGTCGGCCGAGGCGATGGCGCAGGTGATGCCACCCTGGGCGGAAACGGTGTGCGAACGAGTCGGGAAGACCTTGGTCACCACAGCGGTCTTGTGGCCGGACTGGGACAACTGCAGCGCAGCGCGCATGCCGGCGCCGCCACCACCGACGATGATGGCATCGAAGGAAAGCGTACGAATGTTAGCCATGAATCAGATACCCCACAGAATCTGTACGCCCCAGACGAAGAAGGTGAACATGGCAATGCCACACACCGCCTGGAACAGGAAACGCACACCGGTAGCCCAGCGACCGATCGCCATGTTGGTCAGGTAGTCAGTGGAAATCGTCCACATGCCGACCCACGCATGAACGCTCAGGGAAACCAGCGCCAGCAGGCTGAAGATGCGCATCCAGGTAGCCGAGAACAGCTCGCGCCACTGGGCGAACTCCAGCCCTGGGTTTGCAACCAGGTATCCGAGGAGAAACAGAAAATAAGCCGCCAGCACGACTGCCGACACACGCTGCGCCATCCAGTCGTACAGACCTGAACGCGAGAAGTTAGTGACGTTGGTTACCATATCCACACTCCCGCCAAGACGATCAGTACCGCAGAAACGACGATGACGATTTTCGAGCCCAGCTTGCCGCCCTCGAGCGTCTCGCCATGCCCGGTGTCCATCACCAGATGGCGAATACCGGCCACCAGGTGGTAGAGCAGCGCCGACAGCAATGCCCAGACGATCAGCTTGGCCAGCGGACTGCCCAGGTAGGCTCGCACCTCGTCGAAGCCTTCTGGCGAAGACAGCGACGCATCGAGCGCGAGCAGCATGAGCGCGATACCGATGAACAGGATGACACCGGATACACGGTGGAGAATCGACGTGTAAGCAGTGATTGGGAGTTTTATTGTCCTAAGATCTAGGTTTACAGGTCGTTGGCTTTTCACGGCTTCTTTTCACACTTGAGAGCCCCAGAGCGCAGGGCAAAGTTGTTGGGAAGAGTACGCAGCAGTACCCGCTACCCACGAGTGACAACCTACAGAATCTCACCTGTAAGGCCCCTGCCGGTCGGTGCCGGAGTATAAACAGTTAGGTCACTAAGCACAATGTGGTGAAGTGCCACTAAAGGCTGATGGCGACCCCCAAACAAATGCCGTAAACAGTCGTCCCAACGCTGCACAGTCACCCAGGAAGCCCTTTGCAGCGAGGCTCGGCGCAAATTGACTTTGCGATTTATCACACTATAGTGATGCGGGCCCTGCGTGGGGGGCCATGATGATTCCAAGCACAAAACAGGAGGCCATGCATGGCTGACAAGAAAGCGCAGTTGATCATCGAGGGCGCCGCCCCCGTCGAACTGCCCGTTTATTCCGGCACCGTAGGGCCTGACGTTATAGATGTACGAAGCCTGGGGACCTCCACGGGTCACTTCACCTTCGACCCGGGCTTCATGTCCACCGCCTCTTGCGAATCCAAGATCACCTACATCGACGGCGACCAGGGCATCCTGCTGCATCGCGGCTACCCGATCGAGCAGCTGGCCGAGAAATCCGACTACCTGGAAACCTGCTACCTGCTGCTCAACGGCGAGCTGCCGACGGTCGAGCAGAAGGCCAAGTTCGTCGACACCATCAAGAACCACACCATTGTCCACGAGCAGCTGAAGACCTTCCTCAACGGCTTCCGCCGCGACGCTCACCCGATGGCCGTGATGTGCGGCATCGTCGGCGCGCTCTCCGCCTTCTATCACGACTCGCTGGACATCAATAACGCCCAGCACCGCGAGATCTCTGCACATCGCCTGATCGCGAAGATGCCGACCATCGCCGCGATGGTCTACAAGTACTCGATGGGTCAGCCGCTGATGTATCCGCGCAACGACCTGAACTACGCAGAAAACTTCCTGCACATGATGTTCAACACCCCGGCCGAGGTTAAGCCGATCAGCCCGGTGTTGGCCAAGGCCATGGATCGCATCTTCATCCTGCACGCCGATCACGAGCAGAACGCCTCCACCTCCACCGTCCGCCTGGCAGGCTCGACCGGTGCCAACCCGTTCGCCTGTATCGCCGCCGGCATCGCCGCGCTGTGGGGTCCGGCTCACGGTGGCGCCAACGAAGCCGTACTCACCATGCTGGACGAGATCGGCGACGTATCCAACATTGAGAAGTTCCTGGCCAAGGCCAAGGACAAGAACGATCCGTTCAAGCTGATGGGCTTCGGCCACCGCGTGTACAAGAACTTCGACCCGCGCGCCAAGGTCATGAAGCAGACCTGCGACGAGGTGCTGGGCGAGCTGGGCATCAACGACCCGCAGCTGGAACTGGCGATGAAGCTGGAAGAGATCGCCCTGAGCGACCCCTACTTCGCCGAGCGCAACCTGTATCCGAACGTCGACTTCTACTCGGGCATCATCCTGAAGGCCATCGGCATTCCGACCAGCATGTTCACCGTCATCTTCGCCATGTCGCGGACTGTCGGCTGGATCTCGCACTGGAAGGAAATGATCGCCTCCGGCCAGAAGATCGGTCGTCCGCGCCAGCTGTACACCGGCCCGGCCAAGCGCGACCTGACGCGCTGATAACCGTCGCTATATAAAAGGAAGGCTGCCCTGGGCAGCCTTCCTTTTTTTACGTGGTTCGCATGACGCACCCCAGCCGAAGGCTACGCCAACTGGCTCGGGTGTTGAGCCGCCGGCGCATTGGCCAAAGCCCGCGCTATACCCACCCTCACCGGCGTCGCTCGACAGCCACGCCCGCTCAGCGCTGCTCCGCCCGCTCGCGCAGCCCGCGCAAGGTATTGAACGGAGCCTCGACCACGAACTTGTTGGCCAGCCAGGATGGCACGCTGCCGCCCGGCTCGGTATGCACCTGATAGATCACCTCGACCTGTCCGTCTGGCTGCGGCGTCATCTCCCAGAAGCCCTCCACCTGGCTGACCCGTACGAAGCCTTCTTCTTCCGGGAGATACTGTGGGAGCCCTTCCAGGTCACGACGTACTCCCGCCCCGACGAGCGCCCGCTCGGTTATCCGGACCACCGAATCGCGCGGCGTCACCGGCCAGGGTGTATTGAAGCGCGTATAGGTAATGGCCTGGTCGGCCTTGCGCTCCAGCAGCTTCTGCTCCTTGCATTCATGAATCCAGGCGCAGGCGCTGCCAACGTCATCCTGCAGCTTCCGTAGGGTCGCGACATCGGTGCGCATGGTCACCTCACCGCGATAGGCCTTGTACTTGGAGCCCGGGACGGCCTGGAGATAGACCTTGATGCCATCCTCTTCCTTGGCCAGCTCCCATCCGGCAGGCGCAGCCTGGACCGCCATCGCCAGCATCGACAAGGCACCGATTGCCAAACAGCTCGTTCGCTTCATAGCCCTTCCCTTTCCAGATATGAGATTGGACGATCAGGCGGTGGCCTGTTCCAGCCAGCCAAGAATGCGCACGGCAGCGGCCTGGTCAGCGCCACAGATGTCTGGATCCGGCTTGAACGCAGCGCATACGGCAGGCCGCAGGGGGTTACCGAACAGCAGGCAGAGCGATTGCTCGGAAAGATGAAGGCAGCGCTGACCGGCCGGCTTGCCCCGTGGCATGCCCGGGATCGGAGAGCTGATCGAAGGTGCTATACAGCAAGCACCACAGCCAGGACGACACTCCATTACAGACCCACGCTCGAATCGGGAGCGGAATGATAAAAGACAGTCACAACGAGATCATCAAGGCCTGACCATTCTTTACTTTGAAGCCGCCCAAACCGGTGTGCAGGCATTGCGCCCCAGGCGCCACGGCCCGGCCAGGTGACGGCATTGAATCGCTTGGGCATACTGGCGACCCTTTTCCACCCATGCAAGGTAGTCAGCATGTTCAAGGTCAACGAATACTTCGACGGCACCGTCAAATCCATTGCCTTCGATATGGCAGCAGGGCCGGCCACCGTCGGCGTGATGGCGCCGGGCGAATACGAGTTCGGCACCAGCCAGCTGGAAGTGATGCACGTGGTTGCAGGCAGCCTGGACGTCCAACTGCCCGGAGCTGAAGGCTTCCAGACCTTCGCCGCCGGCTCCAGCTTCACGGTACCTGCCAACAGCAAGTTCCAGCTGAAAGTCGCCACCGACACCGCCTACCTCTGCGAGTACCGCTGAGCCGCATGCCGGAAAGACAAAGCGCCAGCCTGGGCCAGCGCTTTGTCTTCCTCGCGCGACTCGGTGCGCAGAGGCGGTATCTAAGCTGCCGCAACCGCCGCGGTGTCACCCGGCGTATGCTGCAGATCAATCTTTCGGCGAAATCTCGTCCCAGGCACCCTTGATCTCGCCCAGCAGGGTCGCAACCTCATCGAGCCTGGCGACGTCGTTGTGACGGCTGGCCTCGAACAGACGCATCGTCATGTAGTCGTACAGCCGCTCCAGGTTGTCGGCCAGCTCGCCACCCACGTTCTTGTCCAGCACATCACGCAGGCCGCCGATGATATTGATCGCCTTGCCGATCAGCACGCCCTTGTCGGCATAGGCCTCGCGCAGCATCGCCCCGCGAGCCTGGGCAATCCGATCGAGCCCGCCCTGCATCAGCATCTGGATCAGGCGGTGCGGATCGGCCTCGGTGACCTGCGCCTTCACGCCAACCTGCTGGTACTGCCGCATTGCTGCCATCGCATTCATTGGATGATCCCCTCACCACATCAATCGCATGCTCTTTTATCGGTCCGCGCCCCCGATACTTGAGCTGTGCGCCCAACAAAAAACCGCCCGAAGGCGGTTTCCAGGGCCAGGGCCAAGCCCGGTCACTTTTTCGAGTTGTTCGCCGCCCAAGGCAGGTTCTCCAGCGAAGCGAGAAGGCTGTTGGAGGTATTGGTCAGTTGCCCGACCAACTGGTCCATCGCGTTGAACTGCTTGTACAGGCGCTCCTGAAGCGATGCGATGCGGCGCGCCAGGTCCTCCTTCTGGTCATCGATCTTGGAGATCGTCTCGGTCATGGCCTTGTTGCGCTGCTCGAGGATGCCCCCGGTCTCGGTATAGGGCTTGAGCTTGCCATCCAGGCGCGCGGCGAGCCCCTGATCGCCGGTGAACAGCGCCGGCAAATCCGCGAAGTTGCTGGCCATCGCCTTGTCCAGCTTGGTGCTGTCGATGGCGAGGGTGCCGTCCTTCTGCGTGGTGATGCCGAGATCGGTCAGTGCACGCAGTGAGCCGTCGCCGCGGACGTTGACCAGTTCGTTGCGGATCGTATTGAGCAGGTTGCGTGCCGTGGCGTCGCCTACCAGGGCGCCGGTCACCGGCGCCTTGTCATCCCCCACCGTGGTGACCTTGGTCTGCGCATTGATCACGCCGATCAGCTTGTTGTAGCTGTCGACGAAGGACTGGATCTGTTTCTTGACGCCTGCCTTGTCCTCGGCGATATCGATCGTCAAGGGCTCGTTCGCCACTGTCTTGGCCTTCAGATCGAGGGTGACGCCCTCGATGGCGCCGGTCACCGCGTTGCTTTCACTGATGATCTTCAAGCCATCGATATACAGCTCCGCGCTCTGCGCCGAGGCCAGGATGCGAGCATCCGCGCCGGTACCCGAGACCATGCCGTCGAAGGTCAGGGTCGACAGGCTCAGCTGGCCACCCTGAGGCGGTGTGGAATCCGTACCGGTGACGCTGAGATCACGTCCGGCGCCCGTCTTGCTGCTGCTGAGGACGAGTCGCGAACCGAACTCATCTGTGACGATGGTGGCACTCACCCCCATGTCCTTGCCTGCCGTGTTGATGGCGTCGCGCATGCCGGCAAGTGTGTTGTTGCTGTCATCGATAGTGACGGAGAACGACTCCTGGCCCGGCGGATCACCCGGCACACCCAAGGCTATCTCGAGCGTCCCGGTCGCGAACCGGGCCGGCGCATCCGCCGGATTGTTCACCGCAGCCAGCGCGACCTTGCTGCTGGTTGCCAGCGCCTTGACCTCGACCTGGTAGCGACCTGCGCCAGCCGTGGTACCGGCTGTAACGCCAACCAGCTCCGCTTTGCTCGAAGTTGCCGAACGCGCCTGGAACAACTCAGGCTTGTTCAGCGCACCCAGCGCCGTCTGGAATTCGCTGATCGCGCTTTTCAGCGCACCGATGGCGGTGATCTGCGTCGTGGTCTTCTTTTCCAGGGTCGCCAGCTGGGTTTCCTTAGGCGCACGCTCGGCAGCCACCATGCTGGCCACGATGCTGTCGATATCGATGCCCGAACCGATGCCTGTTACGCCCGCCATAGCTTCACCTCGTCAAGAAAACCACAGGATCGAACGATCCGATCGAACAATCCCAAAAATCAAACAAGAAACGTGCCCGTCAGGCCTTGGCCTCGAACAGCAAACTACGCATTTCGTCCAGGCGCTCGGCCAGGCGCAGGATGTCCTCGGAGGGAATCTGTCGCACCACCTTGCCGGAATCGCCATCGACTACCCGGACCACCAGCTCGCCGGTGGAATCGTCCACGCTGAAATTCAGATCGCGCTGCAGGCTCTGCACCTGCGAACGGATGCGCTCGACCGCCTCGCCAACCTCGACTTTTCTGATCGGTCCAGCAACCTTGTCAGCCTCTACGAACGACGAAAACCCAGCCTCCGCAAGGGGACTGGGTTTCGTACTGACCGGCGAGGATGACGCAAGGGAACCAACCGCTACTCTTGCGACGTCCATGATTCACCTCTCAATGAATCGATGGGGCAGCAAGCTGCCCCATCATTGCGCCTCGATTACTGCAGGAGGCTGAGAACAGCCTGCGGCAGCTGCTTGGCCTGGGCCAGGATCGCGGTACCGGCCTGCTGGAGGATCTGGTTCTTGCTCAGGTTCGCGGTTTCAGCAGCGAAGTCAGTGTCTTCGATACGACCGCGGGCGGCGGAGACGTTCTCGGAGATGCTCTGCAGGTTGGCGATGGTGTTGTCGAAGCGGTTCTGCACGGCACCGAGGTCGGCGCGCTGCGCATCAATCGCCTTAATAGCGTCATCAATTACCAAAACTGCAGACTGAGCACCTTTCGAAGTAGTGATGTCAATCTCGTTAACCGTATTTGCGGTCGCTTCGGTCATGGTCGCTACCGCCCCACCGCCAGTCACGCCGGTAGTGTCGGTATCAGCAAACGTGATCGAAGTCAGAAGGCTAGCTCCATCAGCATCAGCCTTGGAAACATATTCGATCTCATTGGAACTATTCACAAACGCTCCGATGCCGATGTTGGCATCATTAACTGCGGCAGCGATCTTATCCGCCGCTTCCTTAGCTGTTTCGCCACCTTTCATAGTGGCTGTGATATCTACGGTAGATGTATCAGATAAGGTAACGGTCAACGTAACGTCACCAGCAACAACTTCTGCAGGAGCAGCAGGGACGCCAACGGCAGCAGCAGAAGTACCCTCGAAGAACGTACCCTCAAGAGATTTAGAGCTCATCTCGTCAATACTGACGCTAATAATTTCGTTCGCAGCAGAGCCAACTTGGAAACTTGCTACTCCAAAATCGCCGTCTAGCAATTTCCGACCGCCGAACGTGGTGGTGTTACTGATTCGATCGAGCTCTTTCTTCAGCTGACCCACTTCCGAGTTCAGTGCATCACGCTCGGAATCACTGTTCGAGCCGTTGGCAGACTGCAGGGAAAGGTCGCGCATACGCTGCAGAATGTTGGTGGACTGCTGCAGAGCGCCTTCGGCAGTTTGAGCCAGGGAGATACCGTCGTTGGCGTTACGCACAGCCACACCCAGACCATTAATCTGGCTGGTCAGACGGTTGGCGATCTGCAGGCCGGCGGCGTCGTCCTTGGCGCTGTTGATGCGGCTACCGGTGGACAGGCGCTGCATGGAGGTGGCCAGCGCATTGGACGAGCTGTTCAGGTTACGCTGGGTATTCAGCGAAGGGATGTTGGTATTGACGGTAAGAGCCATGGTTTTTGCCTCCAAAGGCGCTAGTTACTTAGGGTTGCCTGAGCTTGCGACTCCGGGCCGGCTTGTGCCCAGGCACCCATCGAGTTCGCATTCTTTCCTTTTATCGGCGCCGTTTGGGTTGGCTTTAGGGCAGGTTCGAATTTTTTCGTGGGCCCGGTACCGCACCACCGCTACGCCAGCGCATCCGTACTGCGGACTTGCTTGACCAGTTTTTCGGGTGGAGCGGGGAAAACTTTAGGGAGATGGCGGAAGCGGTTTGCTTAGGTGGCAGGAAGGAAGATCGTTGAGTGCTGACGGGCCTCGGAGAGCTTTCGCGGCCAAGGCCGCTCCCACGGGTTTGGTGGAATCGAGGGAGCGGGTTTGGTGACGAAGCTCGCCGGGGGCCGTTACGCGCGAGTGCTCGGTGAATCGAGTCGGGCGAGGCGTTCGAGGAACTGCGTTTCGTCGAGGACTGCCACGCCCAGCTCGTTGGCTTTCGCCAGCTTGGAACCGGCGCCCGGCCCGGCGACCACGCAGGTCGTCTTGGCCGAAACCGAGCCGGCAACCTTGGCCCCCAGGGCCTCCAGCCGCGCCTTGCCCTCGTCACGGCTCATGCTTTCCAGGGTGCCGGTCAGCACCCAGGTCTGCCCGGCCAATGGCAGGCCCTCGGCCGCTTTCTTCTCGCTTTGCCAGTGCATGCCGAACTCGCGCAGCTGCGCCTCGATGGCGCGGGCGCGCTCGGCGTTCTCGGTGTTGTCGAAATAGTCGCGCAGGGCGCGCGCGGCCTTTTCGTTGAGGCGTTCGACCTGGCGCAGGTCGAGCCAGTCGGCGGCGATGATCGCCTCCAGGCTGCCGAAGCGCTCGGCCAGGCGCTGGGCACCGGTACGGGCGATATAGGGGATGTTCAGCCGGTCGAGCAGGTCGGCGAGCGTCGCGCAGGCGGCGAACTCCGGATGCACCTCGCCCTCCTCCTGCAGCTGCACGCCGCGCTCGCGCAGCTGGGCGATGACCTGGTGATTGTGCGCGTCGGCGAAGAAGCTGTGGATCTCGTGGGCCACTTCCAGGCCGACATCCGGCAGGTAGACCAGCACATCGGGCAGCGCACGACTGATGCGTTCCAGCGAGCCGAGCGCCCGCGCCAGCAACTTGGCGGTTTCCTCGCCGACATCGGGGATGCCCAGGGCGTAGATGAACCGCGCCAGGGTCGGCGTGCGGCTGGCGTCGATGGCCGCCAGCAGGTTGCGCGTGGAAATTTCGGCGAAGCCGTCAAGCGCGATGACCTGTTCGTGGGTGAGGCAGTACAGGTCAGCCGGCGATGTGACCAGCCCTCGATCGACCAGCTGCTCGACGATCTTGTCGCCCAGGCCGTCGATATCCATCGCGCGGCGCGAAACGAAATGGATGATCGCCTGCTTCAGCTGCGCCTGGCAGGCCAGGCGGCCCACGCAGCGGTAGATCGAGCCCTCGCTCACCGACTCGCGGCCCTTGCTGCGCTTGATCAGCTGGGTGCGCTCGACTGCCGAGCCGCACACCGGGCAGCGTTCGGGCACCTGCACGGCGCGTGCGTCGGCCGGGCGGCGCTCGGCGATGATGCCGAGAATCTGCGGGATCACATCCCCAGCGCGACGCACGATGACGGTATCGCCGATCATTACGCCCAAGCGCGCGACCTCGTCCATGTTGTGCAGAGTCGCGTTGGATACGGTGACGCCGGCCACCTGCACGGGCTTGAGCCGGGCCACCGGCGTGATGGCGCCGGTGCGGCCGACCTGGAACTCGACGTCCAGCAGCTCGGTAATCTCTTCACGAGCCGGAAACTTGTGGGCGATCGCCCAGCGCGGCTCGCGCGCACGAAAGCCCAGCTCTCGCTGCTGCGCCGTGGCATTGACCTTGAACACCACGCCGTCGATCTCATAAGGCAGCGCGTCGCGCTTCTCGCCAATGGCCTGGTAATAGGCACGGCACTCGGTGACGCCTCGGGCCCGCTTCAGCTCGCGGCTGATCGGCAGGCCCCAGCCTTTCAGCGCCTCGAGGATGCCGATATGGGTGTCCGGCAGCTCGCCGTCGCTGCGACCGACGCCGTAGGCGCAGAGCTCCAGCGGGCGGCTGGCGGTGATTCGGGCGTCCAGCTGCCGCAGGCTGCCGGCCGCCGCATTGCGCGGGTTGGCGAAGGTCTTGCCGCCGGTCTCCAGTTGACGCGCGTTGAGCGCTTCGAAGCCGGCCTTGGGCATGTAGATCTCCCCCCGCACCTCGAGCACGGCAGGCCAACCACGGCCTTGCAGTTTCAGCGGAATGTTGCGCACGGTACGCACGTTGGCGGTGATGTCTTCCCCGGTGCTGCCATCGCCGCGGGTGGCACCGCGCACCAGCACGCCGTTTTCGTACAGCAGGCTGACCGCAAGGCCGTCGAGCTTGGGTTCGCAGCTGTATTCGACCTCTGCGCCGCCACCGAACAGATCGCCAGCCGGGAGGTCCAGCCCCTCGCGCACGCGGCGATCGAAGTCGAGCAGGTCCTGCTCCTCGAAGGCGTTGCCCAGGCTCAGCATCGGTACTTCGTGACGCACCTGGCCGAACGCCGCCAGCGCCGTGCCGCCGACTCGCTGGGTCGGCGATTCCGGCGTCACCAGCTCGGGATGCTCGACCTCGAGCGCCTTCAGCTCGTTGAACAGGCGATCGTACTCGGCATCCGGCACGCTGGGCTCGTCGAGCACGTAGTAGCGATAGTTATGGGCGTCGATTTCGCTGCGCAGTTCGGCAATGCGCTCGGCGGCGGTTTGGGCGGAAGGCATAGGACGGAGCCGTGACTGGGGCTATGCTGATTCAGACCGCATCAGCGCGCCTTGGTTGATATGGAAAGGCGTCGGATTCTAGCCGAATGCGGCCCCGAAGGCAGGTCTATGGGGGCTGATCAGGTGGGGTTGGGGAGTAGGTAAGCAGCGTAGCGGAATAGCTATCGCTGCCCAGTCAAAGCCGGTGGGCTGAGGCCGCCCCGGCGAACCGTCCTGATGCAGCGGCTGGTGGGCTGAAGCTCACCCTACGGATGTAGCGCCAGGCGGTTGGCTGGGACGACCCGGCCCGGCAAACGTGGCACCGGGCGCAAGGCCCGGTGCCAGGTGGCAGTCAGCGCTGCTTGAGGGTCATCTGCCGGCGCTCGAACTCGACGATGCGCTGGCGATAGTGCTCGATGGTCTGGGCGGTCAGCACGCTGCGCTGGTCGTCCTTCAGTTCGCCGTTGAGCTCCGAGGCGAGCTTGCGGGCGGCGGCGACCATCACGTCGAAGGCCTGCTTGGGATGGCGCGGGCCGGGCAGGCCGAGGAAGAAGCTCACCGCCGGGGTGGTGAAGTGATCGATGTCGTCCAGGTCGAAGGTACCCGGCTTGACGGCATTGGCCATCGAGAACAGCACCTCGCCGTTGCCGGCCATGCTCTCGTGGCGATGGAAGATGTCCATCTCGCCGAAGCGCAGCCCGCTCTCGAGGATGTTCTGCAGCAGCGCCGGGCCACGGAAGCCCTGCGGATCACGGGCCAGCACGTTGATCACCAGCACTTCCTCGACCGGCAACTGATGGCGCGCGGCATCCTGCTCGTCCTCGTCCGGCTCGTCGTCGCCGACCACCGGGTCGAGCAGCGTCGGCACCGGCTCTTCGGCAGCGAAATGCAGGTCGCCCTGGCGCGGCTCGACGCTGCGCCGCTTGCTGGCGGTCTCGCGGGTGTGTTCACGGGTGCTGACGGGGGGCAGGTCGGTTTCGTTGAGCGAAGGTTCGTTGTTGCGGTTGACCACCCGGGCCGGGCCGAGCAGTTCGTTGGAGTCGTCGTCGGCGTCCGGGAGGTTGGCGAAGTTGCGATCCAGCTTGAATTTCAGCTTGCCCTTGCCACCGCGCATGCGGCGCCAGCCGTCGAAGAGTATGCCGGCGATGACGATGATGCCGATGACGATCAGCCACTCGCGCAGACCGATATCCATTAATCCTCTTACCCCTGAATCCGATGATAAAGACGCGAAACCGCGGGCTTTCCCGCCCGTTTGGCGCATCGTAAAAAATGTTCTCTAAGCTAGCACGACGAACGGCAGATTTGCACCGTGCGCCAGTTCTCTTTTGCGGCCCCGAGGCGTTGCAAAACGATTCATTACTTCCACCGGATCGGCTCAGGCCTCGGCCAGCGCCACGGCCTGTTCCACGTCCACGGCGACCAGTCGCGAGCAGCCGGGTTCGTGCATGGTCACGCCCATCAGTTGATCGGCCATTTCCATGGCGATCTTGTTGTGCGTGATGTAGATGAACTGCACCTTTTCCGACATCTCCTTGACCAGCCTGGCGTAGCGGCCGACGTTGGCGTCGTCCAGCGGGGCGTCCACTTCGTCGAGCATGCAGAAGGGAGCCGGGTTCAGCTGGAAGATGGCAAACACCAGCGCCAGCGCAGTCAGCGCCTTCTCGCCACCGGACAACAGGTGGATGGTGCTGTTCTTCTTGCCCGGCGGCCGCGCCATGATGGCCACCCCGGTATCGAGTAGATCTTCCCCGGTAAGTTCCAGATAGGCCGTGCCGCCACCGAATACCTTGGGAAACAGCGCCTGCAGCCCGGCGTTGATCTGCTCGAAGGTTTCCTTGAAGCGGTTGCGGGTTTCGCGGTCGATCTTGCGGATGACGTTTTCCAGCGTTTCCAGCGCCTCGACCAGATCGTCGTTCTGCGCGTCCAGGTAGCGCTTGCGCTCGGACTGCTGCTGGTACTCGTCGATCGCCGCCAGGTTGATCGGCCCGAGCCGCTGGATGCGCTGCGCCAGTTGCTCCAGGCTGGCTTCCCAATGCGCCTCGCCGGCCTCGGCGGGCAGCGTGGCGAGCACGCCGTGCAGCTCGTAGCCATCCTCGTGCAGTTGGTCCTGCAGGGCCTTGCTGCGCACGCTCAGGGCCTGCCAATCGAGCCGCTGCTGCTCCAGCTGGCCGCGCAGCAGCTGGGCCTGCTGCTCGGCCTGGGTGCGGCGCTTCTCGGCATCGCGCAGCTCGCGGTCGGCATCTTCCAGGGCCAGGCGCGCCTGCTTGAGTTCGTCCTCCACGCCCATGCGCCGCTCGAGCAGTTCCTCGAGCTTCATGCGCAACTCCTCGAGTGGCGCCTCGCCCTCCTCCAGGTTCAGGCTGAGCTGCTCGCGGCGCTCGATGGCGCGTTCGAACTGCAGTTCCAGCCGCTCCAGCGCCTGGCGCGTGGAGTCATGCTGGGCACGCAGCGAGCCGAGGCGCACGGCCAGCTGGTGCGCGTGGTCCTTGTGCTGTCGCGCCTCCTGGCGGATGCGGTCGAGGCGCTCGCGGATCTCGTCGCGGCTGGCCAGCAGTCGCTCGCGCTGCTCGCTGTCGGTGGCCATGGCATCCAGCGCATCCTGCAGCTGCAGGCGCGCCTCGCCCAGTTGCTCGGTCTCGATCGCGCGCTGCTCGGCCAGCTCGGCCAGTTCCTCGTCCAGGCGACGCCGCCGCAGCTGCAGTTGCTCGGCGCGCGCCTGGCTGGCCGAGCGCTGGGCGCGCAGCTCGCTCTGCCGGCGCGTTTCCTCCTGCATCAGCCGTCGCTGCACCTCGCGGGCGGACTCCTGCTCGCCGAGCTCCGCGCGCAGCTGGGCCTGGCGCAGCTCGAGATCGTCGAGCGCCTGCGCACGCCGATCGCGCTCCTCGACCAGCACCGCCAGCTCCTGGGCACGGGCCAGCACGCCGCCGCTGGCGTCCTCGCCTCGGAGCAGGCGCAGGAAATGCCTGCCGAGCCAGACGCCGTCGCGGGTGACCAGGCTTTCGCCGTCGGCCAGGGCCTGGCGCTCGGCCAGCGCCTGCTCCAGGGTCTCGACCGGCCGCACACGGCCCAGCCAGGGCGACAGGTCGATCCGCGCCTCGACCTTGTCCAGCAGGCTGCCGGGCTGCCGCGGCGCCGTCGCCGCCATGGCGATGCGCAGCTCACCCTCGGCGAAGGCCTGGACATCGACGCCGTCCAGGCCGTCGAGCAGCACGGCCTGCAGATCGGCGCCAAGCACGGTCTCGACCGCCAGTTCCCAGCCCGGCTCAACCCGCAGCGACTCGGCCAGCCGGTCGCGCTCGGCGAGCTGCTGCGCCTCCAGCCAGTCGGCGACTCCCTTGCCCGGCTCCAGCGCGGCCTGTTGCAGCGCTTCGAGCGAGGCGATGCGACCGTCCAGGCGTTGCAACTCGCCCGCGGCCTGCTGTTGCGCGGCGCTGACCTGCACCAGCTCGGCACGCAGCGCCTCGAGGCGCGCGCCGAACTGCTCCTCGCCTGCTGCCAGATCCTCGAGCTGCAGCTCGCCGGCGGCCAGCTGCTCGTCCAGTTCGAAGATGGCCGCGTCCTCCGGGTCGGCGGCCAGCTGGGCGCGCTCGTCCTCGAGACGGCGCTGCCGCTCGGCCAGGCGTTCGAGGCCCTGTTCCTGCTGCTGGATGCGCGACTGCTGCACCTCGGCGACCCGGCGCGGCTCGGCACTCTGCTGGTTGAAGCGCTCCCACTGTTCCTGCCACTGCTGCATGGCACCCTCGGCCTGCTCGAGCTGGGCGGCACCCTCCTCGGCACCGGCGCTGGCCAGCTCGTGCTCGGGTTCGAGCATCTCCAGTTCCTCGCCGAGGGTCGCCAGCAGCGTGCGGTCGTGGCCCAGGTGGGACTCGGTCTCCAGCCGCGCCCGCTCGGCCTCGCGCAGGTCGTCCTGCAGCTGGCGCAGGCGCTGCTGGCCGTGCTGGATGCTCTGCTCGACGCGGGCGATGTCGCCGCCCACCGAGTAGAAGCGCCCCTGCACCTGGTTGAAGCGCTCGGACAGCTCGTGATGGCCATCGCGCAGCCGCTCGATGCTGGCGTCGGCGCTGCGCTGCTCGGCCACCAGTGCCTCGAAGGCGACCTCCTGGTTGCCGATCACTTGCTCGCGCTGGCCGACCTGCTCGTTCAGCGTCTGCCAGCGCAGCGCGGACAGCTGCGCCTTGAGCTGGCGTTCCTCGGCCTTGTACGCCTGGTACTTCTCCGCCGACTGCGCCTGGCGCTGCAGGCGTTCGAGCTGGCGCTCGAGCTCCTCACGCAGGTCGGTCAGGCGCGCCAGGTTCTCGTGGGTGCGGCGGATGCGGTTCTCGGTCTCGCGGCGGCGCTCCTTGTACTTGGAGATGCCCGCCGCCTCCTCGATGAAGTGCCGCAGGTCCTCGGGCCTGGCCTCGATCAGCCGCGAGATCATGCCCTGCTCGATGATCGAGTAGCTGCGCGGGCCGAGGCCGGTACCGAGGAAGATGTCGGTGATGTCGCGGCGCCGGCACTTGGTGCCGTTGAGGAAGTAGGTGTTCTGCCCGTCGCGGGTCACCCGGCGGCGGATGGAGATCTCGGCGAAGGCGGCGTACTCACCGGTCAGGCTGCCGTCGGCATTGTCGAAGATCAGCTCGATGGAGGCCTGGGTCACCGGCTTGCGGGTGTTGGAGCCGTTGAAGATGACATCGGTCATCGACTCGCCGCGCAGGTTCTTCGCCGAGCTCTCGCCCATCACCCAGCGCACGGCGTCGATGATATTGGACTTGCCACAGCCATTCGGCCCGACCACCGCCGCCATGTTGCTCGGGAAGCTCACCGTGGTGGGGTCGACGAAGGACTTGAAGCCGGCCAGCTTGATGCTTTTCAGACGCATGATTGCCTTCCGTGGCAGCGGCCGGCACCTGGCCGGGCAAGCAGGGGTCGCCGTGACGTCATGGCTGTTTCGGCATCCTCAGGGCGTTGGCGAAAGCGCGCGAGTCTAGCACGCCAGAGGCGCTGCCCGGCAGGCAGCGCCTCACGTCCTGGCGAAGGGAAGGCCGCGCAGCCAGTGACGCTCAGCCGCCGGTCATGCTCATGAAGCGCACCACCTGGACCTGCTCGTCGGTGCGGAAGTGATGGCGCTCGGGCTTGAGCTGCAGCGCCTCGACCAGGGCGTCGCGCAGGCGCTCGGCGTCGCCGGGGTGGCTGCGCATCAGGCGCTTGAGGTCCAGCGCGCCTTCGTGGCCGAGGCACAGCACCAGCTTGCCTTCGGCAGTGACGCGCACGCGGTTGCAGCTGCCGCAGAAGTTGTGGCTGTGCGGCGAGATGAAACCGACCTGCGTCTGCGTACCGGCGACCTGCCAATAGCGCGAGGGCCCGCCGGTGGCATGGCTGCTGCGCACCAGCGTATGGCGCTGTTCGATGCGCTCGCGCACCTCGTCGCTGGAGCAGAAGGTGATCTTGCGCTCGTGGCTGGCCACGTTGCCCAGCGGCATCTCCTCGATAAAGCTGATGTCCAGGCCGCGCGCCATGGCGAACTCCACCAGATCGAGCACCTCGTCGTCGTTGCGGCCCTTCTGGATCACGCTGTTGAGCTTGATCCGCTCGAAGCCGGCAGCCTTGGCCGCGTCGATGCCTTCGAGCACGCGCTCGAGGCGGTCGCGCCGGGTCAGCTCGGCGAAGCGCTGCGGATCGAGCGAATCGAGGCTGACGTTCAGGCGCCGCACCCCGGCGCGACGCAGCTCGGGCGCCAGCTTGTACAGCTGCGAGCCGTTGGTGGTGATCGCCAGGTCTTCCAGTTCGCTGCGTGCGCCGAGGCGCGCCAGCAGCTCGGTCAGGCCCTTGCGCACCAGCGGCTCGCCGCCGGTGATGCGGATGCGCCTGACGCCCAGGCCGATGAAGGCGTCGGCCACGGCATAGAGTTCTTCGAGGGAGAGGATTTCCGAACGCGGGGCGAAGATCATGTCCTCGCTCATGCAGTAGGTGCAGCGGAAGTCGCAGCGGTCGGTGACCGACAGCCTGAGGTAGGTGATGCGCCGGCCGAACGGATCGACCAACTTCGAATCGGACATTTCAATCTCCCACTGCGCGCCTCAGGCAAGACTATGACGTATGGCCGGATCTGGCAAAGACCGTTCGTGCAGGCGGCAGCCGCCGCGCTGTGTAAACTGCGCCGCATGACCGGCCCGCTCGCCAGCGCAGCAGGCATCGCCGACAGAGGACCCCTGGCATGAACAACGACGATCTGCGCGCCCTGAGCTGGCGCGAACGCCTGTACGTCATCATCTTCTTCACCAGCACGCCGGCCGGTCGGCGCTTCGATACCGCGCTGCTGATCGTCATCTTCGCCAGCCTGGTGGTGGTCATGCTCGACAGCGTGGCGGCCGTCAAGCAGCAGCACGGCGCGCTGCTGGCGACCCTGGAGTGGACTTTCACCGCACTGTTCGCGCTCGAGTACCTGATGCGCATCTACAGCCACCCGGAGCCGCGCAAGTACATCTTCAGCTTCTATGGCGCGATCGACCTGCTGTCGGTGGTGCCGGCGTTCATCGCCCTGTTGTACCCCGACGCGCAGTACCTGCTGATCGTGCGGGTGATCCGCATGCTGCGGGTGTTCCGCGTGCTCAAGCTGACGCCCTACCTGAGCCAGGCCAACTTCCTGCTGGTGGCGCTGCGCGGCAGCCGGCAGAAGATCATCGTCTTCCTGCTCAGCGTGAGTACGCTGGTGATCGTCTACGGCACGCTGATGTACGTCATCGAGGGGCCGGAGAACGGCTTCACCAGCATCCCGATGAGCATCTACTGGGCGGTGGTCACGCTGACCACCGTGGGCTTCGGCGACATCGTCCCGCACACTGCGCTGGGCAAGGCGCTGGCGACCCTGGTGATGATCACCGGCTATTCGATCATCGCCGTGCCCACCGGCATCTTCACCGCCGAACTGGCCAACGCCATGCGCGGCGAAGGCCTGCAGCTGAAGTGCCCGAGCTGCAGCAAGGACAGCCACGAAGCCAGCGCGGCGTTCTGCAGCCAGTGCGGCAGCCAGCTGTTTCGCCGCCTCGGCGAAGCATCCGTCGCATCCGGCGTGACGCAAGTGCCGCCCTCCACCAGCTGAGCCGGCAGCCGAACGGCTGCGCAGCCGGGCTGTCACAACTCCACTTGCCGCCACCGGCTCGACGGAGACAGGCATGCCCTTGCTCAAGCTGCTGCATTTCGCCGCGCTGCTCTGCTGGTGCGGCACCCTGCTCTATCTGCCGGCACTGGTCGCCGCCGGCACGCAGCGCAGCGACAGCCTGTTCTACCGCGACCATGCGCACCTGACGCGCCTGGTCTTCACCCTCGTCGGCACGCCCGCCGCGCTGCTGGCCATCGGCTCGGGCACCGCGCTGTTCCTGCGCGACGGCACCCTGGCCGGCTGGCTGGTGCTCAAGCTCACGGCGGTGACCGGCATGGCGCTCTGCCACGCCCTGTGCGGCGTGCTGGTGCTGCGCATCGAGCGCCAGCCGCAGCGCAGCGTCGCCTACCAGTGCCTGGCACTGGGCATCCTGATTCCGCTGCTGATCAGCCTGACGCTCTGGCTGGTACTGGCCAAACCCTTCTGACCCGGGACGAACTCGACGCATGACGCCCCACGCCCGCGCCTCCCGCCCGTTCCGGCTAGCCGTCCAGGTCGACACCCACGGCGTGCTCGTAGACCAGCCGGCCACCAAGGAACGCCGCCAGGGCGATCAGCAGCGCGGTGATGCCGGACAGGTAGAGGCCCCACAGCGCACCCTCGTCGGCGCCCATGCCCTGGTAGCGCAACAGCCAGTTCAGCGAGGCGAGCGAGAGCATCATCACCGCGAGGATCGCGTGGCACCAGGCCGTCACCTTGCGGCGGATCTCCTTCACGCTGAGCAGGTCGACCAGGCCGGCGACGCTGGCCAGCCAGCCACCGAACGCACCGACACCGGCGAGCCAGAGGCCGGCGCGCTGCCAGAACGGATCGAGCGTCCACAGGTAGGCCAGGTCGGCCGGCAGCAGGCCGATCAGCGCCGCCACCGGGAAGTGGATCATCATCGGGTGCAGCGGGTGCCCGCCGATCGCCGCGTTGCTGTGGATCGAGTCTCGCTCTGTCGCCATCGCGCCCTCCAAGGCAGCGGGTACCGCTCGGCTGCAGCCCCCAACGGGCGCAGCGCCACGCTCGGGCCGCCGCAATGGCAAACGCAACCGCGGGCCCTGTTGCAATGGACCACGCTGGCGCTGGCAGTTCCTTGCCTGGCTGCGTGCGAGGGTGGCGCGCAGTCGGCGCTCGCCCCCGCCGGGCCGATGGCGCGCGAGGTGGCCAACCTCTGGTGGGCGATGCTCGGCTTCGCCACGCTGGTCTGGCTGGCGGTCGGCGCGCTGTGGCTCTATGCGATGCTGCGCCGGCCGCGGCCAGTCAGTGGCGAGCAGGCCAAGCGCATCAACCGCGCCTGGGTGATCGGCGGCGGCGTCGTGCTGCCCAGCGTGAGCATCGCGGTGCTGCTCGCCTTCGGCCTGCCGACCGGGCGCGGCATGCTGCCCTTGCCGCTGGCCGGCGGGCCGCCGCTGCGGATCCAGGTCACCGGCCACCAGTGGTGGTGGGAGGTACGCTACCCGGACGCCGGGGTGGTCACCGCCAACCAGCTGATCCTACCGGTGGGCCGCCCGGTGGACATCGAGGTGACCAGCGCCGACGTGATCCACTCGTTCTGGGTGCCGCGCCTGGGCGGCAAGATGGACATGATCCCCGGACGGACCAACCTGATCCGCCTCGAGGCTGCGCAGGCGGGCGTCTACCGCGGCCAGTGCGCCGAATTCTGCGGCACCCAGCACGCCTTCATGGTGCTGCACGTCGAGGCGCTGGAAGACGACGGTTTCTCCGCCTGGCTCGCCCGGCGCCAGCAGCGCGCGCCCATCCAGCCGGCGCCGGGCGCGGCCGGCGAGCTGTTCGAGACGCGCTGCGGGCAATGCCACCGGGTCGCCGGCCTCAGCGACGGTAATCGCGCGCCGGATCTCACCGACCTGGCGACACGCCCGACCCTCGGCGCCGGCGCCATCGCCAACGACCACGACGGCCTGCGCCGCTGGTTGCGTGAGCACCAGACGCTCAAGCACGGCAACGCCATGCCGCGCCATGACGAAGTGCCAGACGCCACCCTCGACCAGATCGCCCAATGGCTGGAGACGCTTGCCCCATGAGCCGCACATCCCCGCGGGCCGCGCCGGCAACCGATGCGGACCAACTGCACGACCAGTTCGACGAGGTCTGGGGCAACCCGCGCGGCTGGCGTGCGCTGACCATCGTCAACCACACCACCATCGGCCTGCGCTTCCTGGTCACCGGCGGCGTGTTCTTCCTCGTCGGCGGCCTGCTGGCGATGCTCATCCGCACCCAGCTCGCCCTGCCCGGCTACCAGTTGATGGAGCCGGACGTCTACAACCAGGTCTTCACCATGCACGGCACGGTGATGATGTTCCTCTTCGCCGTGCCGATGATGGAGGGCCTGGCGGTCTACCTGATCCCGAAGATGATCGGCGCACGCGACCTGGTGTTTCCGCGGCTGTCGGCGCTCGGCTACTTCTGCTACCTGTTCGGCGGCCTGATCCTCTTGTCGAGCATCCTCCTCGACGTCGCGCCGAAGGCCGGCTGGTTCATGTACACGCCGCTGTCGAGCCAGGCGCACACCCCGGGCGTCAACTCGGACTTCTGGCTGTTGGGCATCACCTTCGTCGAGATCTCCGCGGTGTCGGCCGGGGTCGAGCTGGTGGTGTCGATCCTGCGCACCCGTACCAACGGCATGACGCTGCACAAGATGCCGCTGTACGCCTGGTACATCCTGGTGATGGCGATGATGATCGTGGTCGGCTTCCCGCCGCTGATCCTCGGCTCGATTCTGCTGGAGCTGGAGCGCGCCGCGGGCTTTCCCTTCTTCGACCCGGCCGGCGGCGGCGACCCGCTGCTCTGGCAGCACCTGTTCTGGCTGTTCGGCCACCCGGAGGTGTACATCATCTTCCTGCCCGGCGCGGGCATCGTCACCACGCTGATCCCGGTGTTCTGCCAACGCCCGCTGGTGGGCTACCGCTGGGTGGTGCTCGGCGTGGTGACCACCGGCTTCATCAGCTTCGGCCTGTGGGTGCACCACATGTTCACCGTCGGCATCCCGCAACTGGCGCAGGCGTTCTTCTCGGCGGCGAGCATGCTGGTGGCGATACCGACCGGGGTGCAGATCTTCGCCTGGCTGGCGACGCTCTGGCTCGGCCGGCCGGTGTACAGGGTGCCGATGCTCTGGCTGGTGGGCTTTCTGCTGGTGTTCGTCGCCGGCGGCCTGACCGGGGTGATGCTGGCGCTGGTGCCATTCGACTGGCAGGTGCACGACACCCATTTCGTGGTGGCGCACATGCACTACGTGCTGGTCGGCGGCATGTTCTTCCCCTTGATGGCCGGGCTCTACTACTGGCTGCCGCACTTCTCCGGGCGCATGCCCTCGGAGAAGCTCGGCCGCTGGGGCTTCTGGCTGGTGTTCATCGGCTTCAACCTGACCTTCCTGATCATGCACTGGACCGGCCTGATCGGCATGCCGCGGCGCGTCTACACCTACGAGAGCGGGCTGGGCTGGGACCTGCCCAACCTGATCTCCTCGATCGGCAGCTTCGTCATGGCCATCGGCGTGGCGACCATCCTGCTGGACATCGTGCTGCACTTTCGCTTCGGCCTGCCGGCGCCGAAGAACCCGTGGCACGCCGACACCCTGGAATGGGCCACCAGCCTGCCGCCCTCGGCCTACAACTTCGTCAGCCTGCCGGAGGTCAGCGAGCGCCACCCCTTGTGGGAGCGGCCGCAACTGCCCGACAGCATCGCCCGCGGCGAGCATGCGCTGACGGTGATCGACCATGGCCGCCGGGAGACCTGGGGCACCGACCCGCTGAGCGGCAAGGTGCGCGAGATCATCCACCTGCCGGGCAACAGCTGGCTGCCGTTCATCGCCGCGCTGCTGCTGGCCGTGCTCTGCCTGAGCCTGTTGAACAAGGCCTACGGGCTGGCGCTGGGCGCCACCCTGGCTACGCTGGCCGTGCTCTTGCGCTGGTCATGGGAGAACGGCGCGCACCCGGCCGCCGCGCCGGACGCACGCACCCAGCCAGGCGAGCCGCCGCTGCATTCGCGGACCTTCGACGGGCCCGGCCTGTGGGGCATGGGCGTCACCCTGCTGGCCAACGGCGCGCTGTACCTGTCGCTGGTGTTCGGCTGGTTCTACCTGTGGACGGTCGCGCCGCAGTGGAAGGTACCGGCGCAGGCCCTCAGTGGCTGGCCGATGCTGGCGAGCGGCGTGCTGCTGGGCATCGGCTGCCTCTGGCTGCACCGGCTGGTCAAGCGGCTGCGCCGGGGCTCGCACGACACCCTGCTGCAGAACCTCGCCGGGCTCGCCGCGCTGGCCTTCATACAGACCGCGCTGCTGCTCTGGCAGCTGCTCGGCGCGCAGCTCGCGCCCAGTGAGACTGCCCACGATGCGGTGGTCTTCGTCATGCTGGCCTACTCGATCATCCACTGCGGCCTGGCTGCGGTCCTCACGGCGTTGCAGGCCTGGCGCGTGAGCTACGGCTATGTGGGCATCGAGGCGCCGTACGAGCCGATCGTCGTCGAGCAGCTGTGGCACTACAACCTCGGCGTGCTGTGGATCGGCTACGCGGCGATGGTGCTGTTCCCCGCCACCTGGGGAGGCACCTGATGAAGTACGCGCGCACCTCGCCCTTCCATCCCATGCAGATTCCCCTGGGCCTGGTGATCTGGAGCCTGTGGTTCGTGCTCATGTACGGCGGCCAGGCGGTGGTCTGCACCCTGGCCCCGCCGGCGCCCGAACAGGGCGTGTGGAACTGGCTGAACGCCGGGCTCGGCCTGCTCACGCTGGCGGCGCTCGGCCTGCTGCTGGGGTTGGCAGTGCACTTCTGGCGCCTGTCGCGTCGCTCGCAACTCAACGAGCGGCAGGTTTTCGTCACAAAGATCGCGGCCGGGGTCCACCTGATCGCAGCACTGGCCACCCTGTTCGTCGGCATCCCGCTGCTGCAGATCCCGCCATGCCTGTAGCACCTGGCTGGCGCGTTGCCTTGGCGCTGTGCCTGGCCTGGCCAATCGCTGCCCAGGCGCATGGCCTGTTCGATGCCCGACTGGCCGAGCGCCTGCCGCTGCTGCTCAGCGCGTTGCTGGTCGGTACGGCCTGGCTGCTCTACCTGCTGGGCGGGCGCCGGGTACCGCCGCGGCATCACGAAGCGCTGTGTTTCCATGCCGCGATGCTGCTGACCGTGCTGAGCGTATTCGGCCCCCTCGACGACTGGGCCGAGACCAGCACCAGCTGGCACATGACCCAGCACATGCTGTTCATCCTCGCCATCGCCCCGCTCTGGGCACTGGCCCGACCGTTGCCGCAATGGCGCGGCGTGACCGGCATGCTCGGCCGGCGAATCTGGACGCCGATCCTGCGCGCCGGCCGCTACCCCACCGCGCTGGCGCTGCTGCACGGGGCGGTCATCTGGATCTGGCACAGCCCGCGGCTGTACCTGCTGGCGCTGGACGACCTCTGGGTGCACGCTTTCGAGCATGCCTGCTTTCTATTCAGCGCCTGGCTGTTCTGGTGGTCGGTGCTGCACGCTGGCCAGCGCCGGGTGCCGCAGGCCCTGATGGCCGTGCTGCTGACGCTGATGCACACCGGCCTGCTGGGCGCACTGCTGACCTTCGGCACGGTGTCCTTCTACGGCGCGGAGCGGGACGTGGCCGACCAGCAGTTGGCGGGGCTGATCATGTGGGTGCCCGGCGGCCTGGTCTATCTCGCGGCCGGCGCCTGGATCGCCTGGCGCTGGCTGGGCCGCATGCGACGCGGCCAGCGGCTGGAGGCCGGCGACGGGCTCTGAGCGGGCTCAGTCGAGCTTCTTGCGGATCCAGTAGAGGTAGGTGCCGGCGTCTTCCTCGCGAGCCACCAGTTCATGGCCGAGGAACATGCAGAACTTGGGAATATCGCGCTGGGTGGAAGGATCGGTGGCGATCACCTTGAGCAGCCCGCCGCCGGCCAGGTCGCGCACCTTGTTGTGCAGCATCATCACCGGCTCGGGGCAGTTGAGGCCGGTGGCGTCGAGGACCGCATCGACGGTCAGGTCAGTCTGGGTCATGGGAACTCCGAAAAATCAGGCGCGCATTGTCACGCAACCGCCCGCCGAGGTCACCTGGCGCCTTACAGCCGGCGCAGGTGGCAGGTGACTTCCTCGCGATCGTGGTAGAGCTGCTTGCAGCCGATGCTGGCGCGCACCCCGCGGGCCGCCAGCCCATCGGCGATGCGCTCGAGCAACCGGCGCACCTCGGCATAGCGCTGCTTCATCGGCAACTTCAGGTTGACCACCGCTTCGCGGCACAGGCCCTCGCCGATCCAGGTTTCCAGCAGCGCGGCGTTGCGCGCGGGCTTCTCGACGATGTCGCAGACCATCCAGTCCACCGGCTTGCGCGGACGGAAGGCGAAGCCGTCGGCGCGCAAGTGGTCGACCAGCCCGGAATCCATCAGCTCCTCGTTCATCGGCCCGTTGTCCACCGCGCTGACGCGCATGTGGCGGTTGACCAGTTGCCAGGTCCAGCCGCCCGGCGAGGCGCCCAGGTCCACCGCGGTCATGCCGGCAGCCATGCGCGCGTCCCATTCCTCGCGGGGGATGAAATGATGCCAGGCCTCCTCCAGCTTGAGCGTCGAGCGGCTCGGCGCCTGGCGCGGGAACTTCAGCCGCGGGATGCCCATCGGCCAGAGCGCGCTGTTGTCCGCCTCGGCAATGCCGGCGAAGACCTCGCGGCCGCTGCGGAAGGTCAACAGCAGGCGCGGGCCTTTGCCCTGCTCCTGCAGCCGCCCGGCCTTGAGCAAGGCCTTGCGCAGCGGCGCCTCGAACTTGCGGCAGAAGGTCGACAGTTCCTTGCCGTCGTTGGTGTCGAAGACTTCCAGCCACAGCTCGCTGCACACCGGATAGTCGGCCAGTTGCTCGAGCAGCACGCTGATGCGGTCGTTCTCCGGCAACGCGACAAAGGCGCCGCGGGCCCACTGCCGCGGGAAGATCAGCTCGCGAAAGCGCAGCCCGCGCATGAGCCGCTCGGCACCGGCGGCGTCGTTGCAGACGAACTCGGCGTAGGCGCTGTCCGGCCGGGCGCGGGCGTAGCCGGCGACGTCGAGTCGTGCGGCATGCTCGCTGAGCTCGGCACAGACCTCGCCCTCGAAGCCCGGACGGCAGTGCAGCAGCAGTGTGTTCATGGACGATCCTGTACGGGCAGCCGGAAAAAGGGCGGCCATGATAGCGGAACCGCCGGCGCCCCGGCCCGGTCCAGTGATGTGGCGAAACACCCGGGCCGGAACTAGGGTCAAGATGAATCCGAGCCCCCCTCTCTTACAAAGCCCGCGCGATGGCGGGCCCAATAAGGAGATGCGAATGCCTTCCCTGGACAGCCTCAACTGCCGGCGCAGCCTCCAGGCTGCTGGCAGGACCTACCACTACTACAGCCTGCCCGATGCGGCGGCCCGGCTGGGCGACATCAGCCGCCTGCCCACCTCGCTGAAGGTGCTGCTGGAAAACCTGTTGCGCTGGGAAGACGGCGTGACCGTGCGCCCCGACGACTTCCAGGCCCTGGCGCAGTGGCTGCAGACGCGCAGCAGCGAACGCGAGATCCAGTACCGCCCGGCCCGCGTGCTGATGCAGGACTTCACCGGCGTGCCGGCGGTGGTCGACCTCGCCGCCATGCGCGACGCCGTGGCCCGCGCCGGCGGCGATCCACAGAAGATCAACCCGCTGTCGCCGGTGGACCTGGTGATCGACCATTCGGTGATGGTCGATCGCTTCGGCAACGACCAGGCCTTCCACGAGAACGTCGAGATCGAGATGCAGCGCAACGGCGAGCGCTACGAGTTCCTGCGCTGGGGCCAGCAGGCGTTCGACAACTTCAAGGTAGTACCGCCGGGCACCGGCATCTGCCACCAGGTCAACCTGGAGTACCTCGGCCAGGTGGTCTGGACCCGCGACGAGGATGGCGAAACGGTCGCCTACCCCGACACCCTGGTCGGCACCGATTCGCACACCACCATGATCAACGGCCTCGGCGTGCTCGGCTGGGGCGTCGGCGGCATCGAGGCCGAGGCGGCGATGCTCGGCCAGCCGGTGTCGATGCTGATCCCCGAAGTCGTCGGCTTCCGCCTGACCGGCAAGCTCAACGAGGGCGTCACCGCCACCGACCTGGTGCTGACGGTGACGCAGATGCTGCGCAAGCACGGGGTGGTGGGCAAGTTCGTCGAATTCTACGGCCCGGGCCTGGACCACCTGCCGCTGGCCGACCGCGCCACCATCGGCAACATGGCGCCCGAGTATGGCGCGACCTGCGGCTTCTTCCCGGTCGACCAGGTGACCATCGACTACCTGCGCCTGACCGGCCGCAGCGACGAGCGCATCGCGCTGGTCGAGGCCTACAGCAAGGCCCAGGGCCTATGGCGCGCCAGCGACACGCCCGACCCGCTGTTCAGTGCCACGCTGGAACTCGACCTGGCCCAGGTGCAGCCGTCGCTGGCCGGGCCCAAGCGCCCGCAGGACCGCGTCGCCCTCGAGGACATCGGCGCCAGCTTCGACCTGCTGCTGGAAACCAGCGGCAAGCGCCAGCAGGCCGACACCCCCGCCGCGGTCGCAGGCGAGGCGTTCTCGCTACGGCATGGCGCCGTGGTCATCGCCGCCATCACCTCCTGCACCAATACCTCCAACCCCAACGTGCTGATGGCCGCCGGCCTGCTGGCGAAGAAGGCGGTCGAACGCGGCCTCAGGCGCCAGCCGTGGGTCAAGTCCTCGCTGGCGCCGGGCTCGAAGGTGGTCACCGACTACCTCGAGCGCGCCGGCCTGACGCCCTACCTGGACCAGCTCGGCTTCAACCTGGTGGGCTATGGCTGCACCACCTGCATCGGCAACTCCGGGCCGCTGCCGGAGGCGATCGGCCAGGCGATCACCGACAACGACCTGATCGTCTCCTCGGTGCTGTCGGGCAACCGCAATTTCGAGGGCCGCGTGCATCCGCAGGTCAAGGCCAACTGGCTGGCCTCACCGCCGCTGGTGGTGGCCTTCGCCCTGGCCGGCACCACGCGCATCGACATGCAGAAGGATCCGCTCGGCTACGACAGCAACAACCAGCCGGTGTACCTGCGCGACATCTGGCCGAGCAGTGCGGAAGTGAACGCGGCGGTGAGCCTGATCGACGGGCAGATGTTCCGCAGCCGCTACGCCGACGTCTTCACCGGCGACGAGCACTGGCAGAAGATCGCCGTCAGCGCCGGCGACACCTACCAGTGGAACGCCGCCTCCAGCTACGTGCAGAACCCGCCGTTCTTCGAGGGCATCGGCGCACCACCCGCGCCGCCGCGCGATATCGAGCAGGCGCGAGTCCTGGCGCTGTTCGGCGACTCGATCACCACCGACCACATCTCGCCGGCCGGCAACATCAAGGCCAGCTCGCCCGCCGGGCTCTATCTGCAGCAACTGGGCGTCAAGCCGGAGGATTTCAATTCCTACGGCTCGCGACGCGGCAACCACGAGGTGATGATGCGCGGCACCTTTGCCAACATCCGCATCAGGAACGAGATGCTCGGCGGCGAGGAAGGCGGCAACACACTGCACCAGCCCAGCGGCGACAAGCTGTCGATCTACGACGCCGCGATGCGCTACCAGGCCGAAGGCGTGCCGCTGGTGGTGATCGCCGGCAAGGAATACGGCACCGGCTCGAGCCGCGACTGGGCGGCCAAGGGCACCAACCTGCTGGGCGTGAAGGCGGTGATCGCCGAGAGCTTCGAGCGCATCCACCGCTCGAACCTGATCGGCATGGGCGTGCTGGCGCTGCAGTTCGTCGGCGAGCAGACGCGCCAGAGCCTCGGCCTGACCGGTCGCGAGAAACTGTCGATCCGTGGCCTGGGCGAAGACATCCATCCGCGCCAGCTGCTGACGGTGGAGGTCGAGCGCGAGGACGGCGCGCACGACAGCTTCCAGGTGCTCTGCCGTATCGACACGCAGAACGAGGTCGAGTACTTCAAGGCCGGCGGCATCCTGCACTACGTGCTGCGCCAGCTGATCGGCGGTTGAGGCCGCGTAATAAATGGAGAAACGCCGGGTGGTCCATCACCCGGCGTTTCGAAGCAGTCCGTCGCGGCTGAAGCTCCCCTGCCCTTCGGCGCTGTGCATCCTGCGGCCTCGATCAGTTCCCTTGACGGGTGGATCGCGCTCCCGATCCATGCAGCAGACCTTAATCCCTGAACGTGACAGGGATATTAAGCCCTCGCCGGTTGCGGTCGCCTGGCTACCCGAGAGCCGATCGCCGGTCGGTTTCGCTTCAAGAACAGCCCCGTGCCGCCGATACCCGGCCGCGCCTGAATAAAAAAACGACGCCAGAAAACAGGCTGCTCCACCCTCTCCACCAGCCAGACGTGCCGCCATGCGTAACAATCAGCCCGTAACCCAGCGCGAATATGCGTTCCCGGAACAGCAACGCCTGATCTCGACCACCAACCTCAAGGGCCAGATCACCTACTGCAACGATGTCTTCGCCGAGGTCAGCGGCTTCGAACGCGCCGAGCTGATCAACGCGCCGCACAACCTGATCCGCCACCCCGACGTGCCGGCCGCGGTGTTCGCCCATATGTGGGCCACCCTCAAGGACGGCCGCCCGTGGATGGGCATCGTCAAGAACCGGCGCAAGAACGGCGACCACTACTGGGTCAATGCCTACGTCACACCGGTGCTCGACGGCACGCGCAACGTCATCGGCTACGAGTCGGTGCGGACCAAGCCGACCCGCGAGCAGGTCGGCCGGGCCGAGGCGCTCTACGGGCGGCTCAACGCCGGCAAGAGCGGCGTGCCGCGACGCGATCGCTGGCTGCCGCTGGCACTCAACTGGCTGCCGTTCATCCTCATCAGCCAGATCGGTTTCGGCATTGGCGTCTGGCTGGATCATGGCCCAGGCTTCGCCATCGCCGCGCTGCTGTCGATCCCCCTCGGCCTGGCCGGCCTGCACTGGCAGCGGCGCGGGCTCAAGCGCTTGCTGGGCCTGGCCGAGCAGGCCACCAGCGATCCGCTGATCGCGCAGATGTACACCGACAGCAAGGGCGCCGAGGCACGCCTGGAAATGGCCATGCTCAGCCAGCAGGCCCACCTCAAGACCTGCCTGACGCGCCTGCAGGACAGCGCCGTGCAGTTGCAGGGCCAGGCCCGGCAGACCGACACGCTGGCGCAGAACTGCTCCGGCGGGCTGGCACACCAGCACCAGGAGACCGAGCAGGTGGCCACCGCGGTGAACCAGATGGCCGCCACCACCCAGGAAGTCGCCGGCAATGTCGCGCTCGCCGCCGAGGCGACGCAACAGGCCACCCGGCTCACGGTGCGCGGGCGCAGCGTCACCGCCGAGACGCGCAAGGCAATCGAGCGGCTGTCCGAGGCCGTCGGGCGTACCGGCGAGGTGGTCAACCGGCTGGCCCGCGACAGCGACGAGATCGGCAGCGTGGTCGACGTGATCAAGGGCATCGCCGACCAGACCAACCTGCTGGCGCTGAACGCCGCCATCGAGGCCGCGCGCGCCGGCGAAAGCGGTCGCGGCTTCGCCGTGGTCGCCGACGAGGTGCGCCAGCTGGCCCAGCGCACCGCCCAGGCCACCGGGCAGATCCACCAGCTGATCGAGAACCTTCAGCAGCAGGCCCGCCAGGCGGTGGAAGCCACCCAGAGCGGACGCGCCGAAGCCGAGCGCGGGGTCGGCCAGGTGGTCGAGGCCGACCAGGCGCTGGCCGGCATCAGCGAGGCGATCGACCACATCACCGAGATGGCCACGCAGATCGCCTCGGCGACCGAGGAGCAGAGCGCCGTGGCCGAGGAGATCAGCCGCAACGTCGGCACCATCGCGCACCTGGCCGACCGCACCAGCGGCGACGCACGCAGCCTGGCGCTGCTGAGCGAGGACCTGACCGGCACGGCGCAGGCGCAGTACTCGCTGGTCGAACGCTTCAACCGCTGAGGCGGCTCAACTGCCGGACTGGCCGGCGGCCGCGAGCTGGCGCTGCAACCAGGCGCCGATGCAGTCGGCGGCGCTGTCCAGATGCTGCTCGTGGCTGAAGCCTGAGCGCTTCAGCGGCTTGAGGTCGTGATCGGCGGCCGCCAGCCAGTGCACTTCGACCTGCGGCGAGAGTGCATAGCCCGCCACGGTGGGTCGATCACCCAGCGCGTCACGCTCGCCCTGGACGATCAGCGTTGGCGTGCGCAGCCCGGCCAGGTGGGCGACACGCGGCTTGTCCGGCTTGCCCGCCGGGTGGAACGGGTAGCCGAGACAGACCAGCGCCTGCACCTCGAGCTCGTCGGCCACCAGACTGGTCATCCGCCCACCCATGGACTTGCCGCCGATCGCCAGCGGGCCTGTGGTCTGCTGTCGCACCCAGGCCACCCGCTGCCGCCATTCCTCCAGCAACCGCGCCGCCGGGCTCGGCGGTCGCCGACGCCCGCTCAGGCGCCGCTCGGCCATGTAGTCGAACTCGAAGCGACACACCGCAAGCCCGCGTGCAGCGAGGCGCGCGGCGATCCCCGCCATGAACGGGCTGTCCATCGGCGCGCCCGCGCCATGGGCCAGCAGCAGTGTCGCCGAGGCCGCGCCAGCCGGGCGATCCCAGCAGACGGAGTGCCCCTTGGCAAAATGTGTGTATTGATCGGGGTCAATACCGGCCAATTGCCCTTTCCCCATGCTTGCCTCGCTTTCCTAGGAAAGAAAATCTGCTCATTTAGCCGTGGATGGAAGCCCATACATGAACACAGCAACCAGTACCGCCTATGACTACAAGGTGGTCCGCCAATTTGCCATCATGACGGTGGTGTGGGGAATCGTCGGGATGGGGCTCGGCGTTTTCATCGCAGCACAGTTGGCCTGGCCATTCTTGAACTTCGACCTGCCGTGGACGAGCTTCGGCCGCCTGCGACCTCTGCACACCAACGCGGTGATCTTCGCCTTCGGCGGCTGTGCACTGTTCGCCACCTCCTACTACTCGGTCCAGCGGACCTGCCAGACCCGCCTGTTCGCGCCCGGCCTGGCAGCCTTCACCTTCTGGGGCTGGCAGCTGGTCATCCTGCTGGCGGCGATCAGCCTGCCGCTGGGCTTCACCAGCTCCAAGGAATATGCCGAGCTGGAATGGCCGATCGACCTGCTGATCACGGTCGTCTGGGTTTCCTATGCGGTGGTGTTCTTCGGCACCCTGGTCAAGCGCAAGGTCAAGCACATCTATGTAGGCAACTGGTTCTTCGGCGCCTTCATCCTGACCGTCGCCCTGCTGCACGTGGTGAACAACCTGGAGATCCCGGTCTCGGCGATGAAGTCGTACTCGCTGTACGCCGGTGCCACCGATGCGATGGTGCAATGGTGGTACGGCCACAACGCCGTGGGCTTCTTCCTCACCGCCGGCTTCCTCGGGATCATGTACTACTTCGTGCCCAAGCAGGCCGAGCGCCCGGTGTATTCCTATCGCCTGTCCATCGTGCACTTCTGGGCGCTGATCACCGTGTACATCTGGGCCGGCCCGCACCACTTGCACTACACCGCGCTGCCGGACTGGGCACAGAGCCTGGGCATGGTGATGTCGCTGATCCTGCTGGCGCCGAGCTGGGGCGGCATGATCAACGGCATGATGACCCTCTCGGGCGCCTGGCACAAACTGCGTAGCGACCCGATCCTGCGCTTCCTGGTGGTCTCGCTGGCGTTCTACGGCATGTCCACCTTCGAAGGCCCGATGATGGCGATCAAGACCGTCAACGCGCTGTCGCACTACACCGACTGGACCATCGGCCACGTACACGCCGGCGCCCTCGGCTGGGTCGCCATGGTGTCGATCGGTGCGCTGTACCACCTGATCCCGAAGGTCTTCGGCCGCGAGCAGATGCACAGCATCGGCCTGATCAACACCCACTTCTGGCTGGCCACCATCGGCACCGTGCTCTACATCGCCTCGATGTGGGTCAACGGTATCGCCCAAGGCCTGATGTGGCGCGCGATCAACGACGACGGCACCCTGACCTACTCCTTCGTCGAGGCGCTGGAAGCCAGCCACCCCGGTTTCGTGGTGCGCATGATCGGCGGTGCGATCTTCTTCGCCGGCATGCTGGTGATGGCCTACAACACCTGGCGCACCGTGGGTGCGGCCAAGCCGGCGGAATACGACGCTGCCGCGCAGATCGCTTGAGGAACTAGCTAGATGAAACAGCACGAGAAACTCGAGAAGAACGTCGGCCTGCTGGTCCTGTTCATGATCCTCGCGGTGAGCATCGGCGGCCTGACCCAGATCGTCCCGCTGTTCTTCCAGGACGTGGTCAACGAGCCGGTCGAGGGCATGAAGCCCTACACCGCGCTGCAGCTGGAAGGTCGTGACATCTATATCCGCGAAGGCTGCGTCGGCTGCCACTCGCAGATGGTCCGCCCGTTCCGCGCCGAGACCGAGCGCTACGGCCACTACTCGGTCGCCGGCGAAAGCGTCTACGACCATCCGTTCCTGTGGGGCTCCAAGCGCACCGGCCCGGACCTGGCCCGTGTCGGCGGCCGCTACTCCGACGACTGGCACCGCGCGCACCTGTACAACCCGCGCAACGTCGTCCCGGAATCGAAGATGCCCTCCTACCCCTGGCTGGTAGAGCACACCCTCGACGGCCAGGACACCGCCACCAAGATGCAGGCCCTGCGCAAGCTCGGCGTGCCCTACAGCGACGAGGACATTGCCGGCGCCCGCGACGCGGTCAAGGGCAAGACCGAAATGGACGCCATGGTCGCCTACCTGCAGGTGCTGGGTACCGCGCTGACCAACAAGCGCTGACAGGGCCAACGATTCGGGGCCGCCCGCGGCCCCGCGAACCAATCAAGGACAGCCGCTCGCTCGGGCTGTCCAGGAGTAGAGCATGAGCAATTTCTGGAGTGGATACATCGCCCTGCTGACGCTGGGCAGCATCGTCGCTCTGTTCTGGCTGATCTTCGCCACGCGCAAGGGCGAATCGGCCGGTACCACGGACAAGACGATGGGACATTCCTTCGATGGCATCGAGGAATACGACAACCCCCTGCCGCGCTGGTGGTTCCTGCTGTTCATCGGCACGCTGTTCTTCGGCATCATCTACCTGATCCTCTACCCGGGCCTGGGCAACTGGAAGGGCGTGCTGCCGGGCTACGAGGACGGCTGGACCCAGGACAAGCAGTGGCAGCGCGAAATGGACGTCGCCGAGCAGAAGTACGGCCCGATCTTCGCCAAGTATTCGGCCATGTCCGTCGAGCAGGTCGCGCAGGATGAAGAGGCACTGAAGATGGGCGCCCGCCTGTTCGCCAACTACTGCACCATCTGCCATGGTTCCGACGCCAAGGGCGCGATGGGCTTCCCGAACCTGACCGATGCGCACTGGCGCTGGGGCGGCGAGTCCGATGCCATCAAGACCAGCATCCTCAATGGCCGCATGGGCGCGATGCCGGGCTGGGGCCAGGTGATCGGCGAAGAAGGCGTGAAGAACGTCGCCGCCTACGTTCGCCAGGATTTGGCCGGGCTTAAGCTGCCCGAAGGCAGCGAGGCCGACATCGAGGCAGGCAAGGCGATCTTCGCGCAGAACTGCGTGGCCTGCCACGGCCAGAACGGCGAAGGCATGGCGATGATGGGTGCGCCGAACCTGACCGCACCGTCGAGCTGGATCTACGGCTCCAGCCTGGCCCAGCTGCAGCAGACCATCCGCCACGGCCGCAACGGCCAGATGCCGGCCCAGGAGCAGTATCTGGGCAAGGACAAGGTCCACGTGCTGGCAGCCTACGTTTACAGCCTGTCACACACCGCCGACCAGGCAGCCAAGTAAAAAGTCGTACAGGGCGGTACACTCGTACCGCCCTTCCCGCCTTGTCCAGGGACATACTTCGGTCGCATGCGACCTTCTGTCGCACCGGTGGCGACCACCTGCCCTTCCCCCTCCCACGCTGCAGCCATAAGCTTTGGCATCGATTCGCCAGGTAGCGCAGAAACACAGGCGAAACCCCGCGTTCGACCGGCACCGGCAGGGTGCCGAAACGACCCTTCGATGCGTAGGGAAAACGCCTGAAATCAGGGTTCTGGCGGGTTGAGACAGGCCCGGCGCCGTTTGCATTGCCCCCCTGCTTTCTCCATACTCGCCGCCGTTTTTGCCCTTCGAAATGCCATTAGCGTGGAAGCCTTGCATGAGCACAGCAATAAGTGAGACTGCTTATAACTATAAGGTGGTTCGCCAATTCGCCATCATGACGGTGGTGTGGGGAATCGTGGGTATGGGTCTGGGTGTCCTCATCGCTGCACAGCTGGTGTGGCCGGCACTCAACTTCGACCTGCCGTGGACGAGCTTCGGCCGCCTGCGACCTCTGCACACCAACGCGGTGATCTTCGCCTTCGGCGGTAGCGCCCTGTTCGCGACGTCCTACTACGTCGTACAGCGCACCAGCCAAGCCCGCCTGTTCAGCGACAGCCTCGCCGCCTTCACCTTCTGGGGTTGGCAGGCTGTGATCGTGCTGGCAGTCATCACGCTCCCGCTGGGCTACACCAGCTCGAAGGAATACGCCGAGCTGGAATGGCCGATCGACATCCTGCTGGCGATCGTCTGGATCTCCTACGCCCTGGTGTTCTTCGGCACCATCATGAAGCGCAAGGCCAAGCACATCTATGTGGGCAACTGGTTCTTCGGCGCCTTCATCCTGGTCACGGCGATGCTGCACATCGTCAACAACCTGGAAATCCCGGCCGGCTGGTTCAAGTCCTACTCCATCTATTCCGGCGCCACCGATGCGATGGTGCAGTGGTGGTACGGCCACAACGCCGTGGGCTTCTTCCTGACCACCGGCTTCCTCGGCATGATGTATTACTTCGTGCCCAAGCAGGCCGAGCGCCCGGTGTATTCCTATCGCCTGTCCATCGTGCACTTCTGGGCGCTGATCACCCTGTACATCTGGGCTGGCCCGCACCACCTGCACTACACCGCCCTGCCCGAGTGGGCGCAGAGCCTGGGCATGGTGATGTCGATCATCCTGCTGGCGCCGAGCTGGGGCGGCATGATCAACGGCATGATGACCCTCTCCGGCGCCTGGCATAAGCTGCGCACCGATCCGATCCTGCGCTTCCTGGTGGTCTCGCTGGCGTTCTACGGCATGTCCACCTTCGAAGGCCCGATGATGGCGATCAAGACCGTCAACGCGCTGTCGCACTACACAGACTGGACCATCGGCCACGTACACGCCGGCGCCCTCGGCTGGGTGGCGATGATCACCATCGGCTCGCTGTACCATCTGATCCCGCGCATCTTCGGGCGTGAGCAGATGCACAGCATCGGCCTGATCAACGCCCACTTCTGGCTGGCCACCATCGGCACCGTGCTCTACATCGCCTCGATGTGGGTCAACGGCATCACCCAGGGCCTGATGTGGCGTGCGATCAACGAAGACGGCACGCTGACCTACTCCTTCGTCGAGGCGCTGGAAGCCAGCCATCCGGGCTTCATCGTGCGCTGGCTGGGCGGCGTCTTCTTCCTCACCGGCATGCTGCTGATGGCCTACAACACCTGGCGCACCGTGCGTGCAGTCAAGCCGGCGCAATACGACGTTGCCGCGCAGATCGCTTGAGGAATTTTGATAGATGAAACAGCACGAGAAACTCGAGAAGAACATCGGCCTGCTGACGCTGTTCATGATCCTCGCGGTGAGCATCGGCGGCCTGACCCAGATCGTCCCGCTGTTCTTCCAGGACGTGGTCAACGAGCCGGTCGAGGGCATGAAGCCCTACACCGCGCTGCAGCTGGAAGGTCGTGACATCTATATCCGCGAAGGCTGCGTCGGCTGCCACTCGCAGATGGTCCGCCCGTTCCGCGCCGAGACCGAGCGCTATGGCCACTACTCGGTCGCCGGCGAAAGCGTCTACGACCATCCGTTCCTATGGGGCTCCAAGCGCACCGGCCCGGACCTGGCCCGTGTCGGCGGCCGCTACTCCGACGACTGGCACCGCGCCCACCTGTACAACCCGCGCAACGTCGTACCCGAGTCGAAGATGCCCTCCTACCCCTGGCTGGTAGAGCACAGCCTCGATGGCAAGGGCACGCCCACCAAGATGGAAGCCCTGCGCAAGCTCGGCGTGCCCTACACCGACGAGGACATCGCCGGTGCCCGCGACGCGGTCAAGGGCAAGACCGAAATGGACGCCCTGGTCGCCTACCTGCAGGTGCTGGGCACTGCACTGACTAACAAACGGTAACGCGTTATGGATATCGGGACTCTCCGCGGCTTTGGCACCGTGCTGGTATTCGTCGCCTTCATAGGCGTCGTGCTCTGGGCCTACAGCAGCAAACGCAAGAAGAGCTTTGACGAAGCCGCCAACCTGCCATTCGCAGACGAGACCGACGCCAAGAAGCGTGACGAAGAAGCTTCCAGGAGTAAGAAATAAATGACGTCGTTTTGGAGTTGGTACATCACCCTGCTGAGCCTCGGCACCATCGTGGCGCTGGTGTGGCTGTTGCTGGCCACCCGCAAGGGGCAGCGCCAGGAAAGCACCGAGGAAACCGTCGGCCATTCCTATGACGGTATCGAAGAGTACGACAACCCCCTGCCGCGCTGGTGGTTCATGCTGTTCGTCGGCACCGTGGTCTTTGCCCTTGCCTACCTCGCCCTGTACCCGGGCCTGGGCAACTGGAAGGGCGTGCTGCCGGGCTATGAGGGCGGCTGGACCCAGGTCAAGCAGTGGCAGAACGAGATCGACAAGGCCAACGAGCAGTACGGCCCGCTGTACGCCAAGTTCGCCGCCATGCCTGTCGAGGAAGTCGCTCGCGACCCGCAGGCACTGAAGATGGGTGGCCGCCTGTTCGCCTCCAACTGCTCGGTCTGCCACGGCTCCGACGCCAAGGGCGCCTACGGCTTCCCCAACCTCACCGACCACGACTGGCTGTACGGCGGCGAGCCGGAGACCATCAAGACCACCATCCTGCATGGCCGCCAGGCCGCGATGCCGGCCTGGAAGGACGTGCTCGGCGAAACCGGTATCCGCAACGTTGCCGGCTACGTGCGCAGTCTTTCCGGCCGCGATACCCCCGAGGGTGTCGAGGTAGATGTTGAGCAGGGTCAAAAACTCTTCGCGACCAATTGCGTAGCCTGTCACGCAGCGGATGGCAAGGGTAACCCTGCCATGGGCGCGCCGAACCTGACCGACAACGTCTGGCTGTATGGCTCGAGCTTCGCGCAGATCCAGCAGACCCTGCGTTACGGTCGCAACGGCAAGATGCCCGCCCAGGAAGCTATCCTTGGCAATGACAAGGTGCACCTGCTGGCCGCTTACGTATACAGCCTGTCCCAGCAGCCGGAGAAGTGATGCATCCGGGTCAGGGGTGACGACCTGTCGCACCTGACCCCATACCTCCGGGCGTAGCATGCGCAGCTGGAACAGCAACGGATCCCGATCGGCATGCATCGGTCGGGGCACCCATTCTCCGCCGTGGTATGCACTTGATGACTGAGCAGATTCCCGTTCGCGATGTAACGCCGCCGACCAAGGTCGCCGCTTCCAACGATCTCTATGCGGCCCGCGAAAAGATCTACACCCGCGCCTTCAGCGGCGTGTTCCGCAATCTGCGACGCTTTGGCGGCGCCCTCCTTTTCATCCTCTATTTCGGTACCGTCTGGCTCAACTGGGATGGCCGCCAGGCCGTCTGGTGGGACTTGCCCGAGCGCAAGTTCCATATCTTCGGAGCCACGTTCTGGCCGCAGGACTTCATGCTGCTGTCCTGGCTGCTGATCATCTGCGCCTTCGGCCTGTTCTTCATCACCGTGTTCGCCGGCCGCGTCTGGTGCGGCTATACCTGCCCGCAGAGCGTGTTCACCTGGGTGTTCATGTGGGCGGAAAAAGTCACCGAGGGTGACCGCAACCAGCGCATGAAGCTGGACAAGGCCCCGATGAGCGGCAGCAAGTTCGCCCGCAAGACCGCCAAGCACGCCATCTGGCTCCTGGTCTCGCTGCTCACCGCGATCACCTTCGTCGGCTACTTCACACCGATCCGCGAGCTGGTACCTGATCTGCTCACCCTGCAGGTCGGCGGCTGGGCGCTGTTCTGGATCGGTTTCTTCACCCTGGCGACCTACGGCAACGCCGGCTACCTGCGCGAGCAGGTGTGCATCTACATGTGCCCCTACGCACGCTTCCAGAGCGTGATGTTCGACAAGGACACCCTGATCGTCTCCTACGATCCGCGCCGTGGCGAGAAGCGCGGCCCGCGCAAGAAGGACGCCGACTACAAGGCCATGGGCCTGGGCGACTGCATCGACTGCACCATGTGCGTGCAGGTCTGCCCGACCGGCATCGACATCCGCGACGGCCTGCAGATCGAGTGCATCGGCTGCGCGGCCTGCATCGACGCCTGCGACGCCATCATGGACAAGATGAACTACCCGCGCGGACTGATCAGCTACACCACCGAGCACAACCTGTCCGGCCAGAAGACGCACCTGATGCGCCCGCGCCTGATCGGCTACGCCGTCGCCCTGCTGGCGATGATGGTGCTGTTCGCCTACGCCATCTACGACCGCCCGCTGGTCAAGCTCGACGTGCTCAAGGACCGCGTGCTCTATCGCGAGAACGAAACGGGGCAGATCGAGAACGTCTACACCCTAAAGGTCATGAACAAGGCGCAGAAACCGCAGGTGTTCGTGATCGAGGCCAGCGGTCTGGACGGCCTGAGCTACTCCGGCCGCCGCGAGATCCAGGCCGCCGCCGGCGAACTGGTCACGGTCCCGGTGGAGCTGTCCATCGACCCGGAAAAGCTCCCCTCCAGCACCAACGAGATCGTCTTCCACGTGAAGTCCGCCGACGACCCGTCGATCAACGACGATGCCGACAGCCGCTTCATCGGCCCGAGCATTCGCTAACAGGTAATTCATGCAAAGCAATAACGAGCAGACACGTTGGTACACCCAGTTCTGGGCCTGGTTCGTCATCGGTATCCTGCTGATCGCCGTGGTGCTCGGCGTCTCGCTGCTGACCATCGCCATCCGCAATGCCGATACCCTGGTGGCGGACAACTACTACGACGTCGGCAAGGGCATCAACCAGTCGCTGGAGCGCGAGCGCCTGGCCGAACAGCTGAACATGCGCGCCGAACTGCGGCTTAACGAGGAGCGCGGCCTGGCCGAACTGCAGCTCAGCGGTGACAGCCAGCCGCAGCAACTGGTGCTCAACCTGCTCTCCCCTACCCAGCCGGAACGCGATCGTCGCGTGGTGCTGCAGCCCCAGGGCAATGGCTTCTATCAGGGGCAACTTCCCGAAGCGTCGATCAGCGGTCGCCGCTTCGTCGAGCTGATCGGCCGCGAAGGTGAACAGGACTGGCGCCTGTTCGACGAGAAGCAGATCGAAGCCGGCAGGACGCTCGAACTGAAGCCCAGCCACTGATGGCAACCCCGCAACCCTGCTACCACTGTGGCCTGCCCGTACCCGCGGGCAGCCACTTCCAGGCCCGCGTGCTCGGCGAGATCCGCTCGCTGTGCTGCCCGGGCTGCCAGGCCGTCGCCGAGGCCATCGTCAAGGGCGGGCTGGAAAGCTACTACCAGCACCGCAGCGATGCGGCGATCAACCCCGACGCGCTGCCCAAGGTGCTCGGCGAGGAACTTGCCCTGTTCGACCGGGCCGACGTGCAGCAGCCCTTCGTGACCCACGAAGGCGAGCTGGCCAGCACCTCGCTGATGATCGAAGGCATCAGTTGCGCGGCCTGCGGCTGGCTCATCGAGCGCCACGTGCGCAACCTCGAGGGGGTCGCCGAGGCGAGCCTGAACCTGTCCAACCATCGTCTCCAGGTGCGCTGGAGCGACACCCGCCTGCCGCTCAGCGAACTGCTCGGCGAACTGCGTCGCATCGGTTACGCGGCGCATCCCTACCAGGCCGACCAGGCCGCCGAACGGCTGGCCCGCGAAAACCGTCGTTCGCTGCGCCAGCTCGGCGTGGCCGGGCTGTTGTGGATGCAGGTGATGATGGCGACCATGGCCACCTGGCCGGAATTCAATATCGACCTGTCGGCCGGCATGGATCGCATCCTGCGCTGGACCGCCCTGCTGCTGACCACCCCCATCGTCTTCTACTGCTGCACGGACTTCTTCAAGGGCGCGCTGCGCGACCTGCGCACCCGGCACCTGACGATGGACGTATCGGTTTCGCTGGCCATCGGCGGCGCCTACCTGGCCGGCATCTGGTCCACCGTCACCGGGCGCGGCGAGCTCTATTTCGATGCGGTGGGCATGTTCGCGCTGTTCCTGCTCGCCGGTCGCTATCTCGAGCGACGCGCACGCGAACGCACGGCCGCGGCCACCGCCCAGCTGGTCAACCTGCTGCCGGCCTCCTGCCTGCGGCTGGACGACACCGGCCAGAGCGAGCGGGTGCTGTTGACCGAGTTGCGCCTTGGCGACCGGGTACTGGTGCAGCCCGGCGGGCTGGTGCCGGCCGACGGCAGCATCCTCAGCGGCCAGTCGAGCATCGACGAGTCGGTGCTAACCGGCGAATACCTGCCACTGCCGCGCGCACCGGGCGACAGCGTCACCGCCGGCACCCTGAACGTCGAGGGCCCGCTGACCATCCGCGTCGAGGCACTCGGCGACGACACGCGGCTGTCGGCCATCGTGCGCCTGCTGGAACGGGCCCAATCGGACAAGCCCAGGCTGGCCGAGATCGCCGACCGGGTCTCGCAGTGGTTCCTGATCATCGTCCTGCTCGCCGCTGCCCTGGTCGGCCTCGTCTGGTGGCCCCTCGATCCGGACCGCGCCTTCTGGATCGTGCTCGCCCTGCTGGTCGCCACCTGCCCGTGCGCCCTGTCGCTGGCCACCCCGACCGCCCTGACCACCGCCACCGGCACGCTGCACAAGCTCGGCCTGCTGCTCACCCGCGGGCACGTGCTCGAGGGCCTGAACCACATCGACACCGTGGTCTTCGACAAGACCGGCACCCTGACCGAGGGGCGCCTGACACTGACCGGCGTCCACCCGCTGGGCGGCGAGAGTGCCGACGCCTGCCTGGCCCTGGCCGCGGCCCTGGAGAATCGCTCGGAGCATCCCATCGCCCGCGCCTTTGGCCGTGCGCCGCAGCCTGCCGATGCCGTGGACAGCGTGCCCGGCCTCGGCCTCGAAGGCCGCCTCGGCGAGCGCGTGCTGCGGATCGGCCAGCCAGCCTTCGTCGCCGCGCTCTACGGCAGTGCGCCACCGGCAATCCCGGGCGACCAGGGCCAATGGCTGCTGCTGGCCGATGGCAGCGGGCCGCTCGCCTGGTTCGTCCTCGACGATCGCCTGCGCGAGGATGCCGCCGCCCTGCTGCAGGCGTGCCGCGAGCGCGGCTGGAAGACCCTGCTACTGTCCGGCGACAGCTCGCCGATGGTCGCCCAGATCGCCGAGCAACTGGGGATGGACGAGGCCCACGGCGGCCTGGCCCCGGCCGACAAGCTTGCCCGCCTGCAGCAGATGCAGGCCGCCGGCCAGCGCGTGCTGATGCTCGGCGACGGCGTCAACGACGTCCCGGTGCTCGCCGCGGCCGACATCAGCATCGCCATGGGTAGCGCCACCGACCTGGCCAAGACCAGCGCCGATGCGGTGTTGCTGTCCAACCGGCTGGAAAGCCTGGTCAAGGCCTTCCAGGTCGCTCGGCGCAGCCGCCGCATCATCATCGAGAACCTGGCCTGGGCCAGCCTGTACAATGGCTTGGTCCTGCCCTTCGCCGCCATCGGCTGGGTCACGCCGCTGTGGGCCGCGCTGGGCATGTCGGCAAGCTCGCTGCTCGTGGTGCTCAACGCGTTGCGGCTTACCCGCCATTAACCTCGCCGCGCGGCTGGCGCGGTGCCTTACAGGTAGACGACATGGCAGCTCTGTACGTACTGATCCCGGTGGCCGTGGTGCTGGTTGCACTGGCCATCTGGGTATTCTTCTGGGCCGTCGACAGCGGCCAGTTCGACGATCTCGACAGCCCGGCGCACAGCATCCTGTTCGACGACGACGAGGCGCTGCCGAAAGCCGAGGCCAAGGCGCCGGAAGAAACGGACCGTCGCAACGATGACTGAACTCGCCCCGCTGCTGCTCTCGGCCTTCGTCCTCGGGCTGCTCGGCGGCGGTCATTGCCTGGGCATGTGCGGCGGGCTGATGGGCGCGCTGACCATGGCCATCCCGCCCGAACAGCGGGCCAGGCGCCTGCGCCTGCTGCTGGCCTACAACCTCGGCCGGGTGTTCAGCTATGCGCTGGCCGGCCTGCTGATCGGCCTGGCTGGCTGGGCGGTGGCAACCGGGCCGGCGGCCCTGGCGATGCGTGTGGTTGCCGCCCTGCTGCTGATCGCCATGGGGCTTTACCTGGCCGGCTGGTGGAGCGGGTTGACCCGTATCGAGGCGCTGGGGCGCGGCCTCTGGCGTCACATCCAGTCCGTCGCCAGCCGCCTGATGCCGGTCACCAGCCTGCCGCGCGCGCTATTGCTCGGCGGACTCTGGGGCTGGCTGCCGTGCGGGCTGGTCTACAGCACGCTGCTGTGGTCGGCCAGCCAGGGCGACGCCTGGCAGAGTGCACTACTGATGTTCGCCTTCGGCATCGGCACCTGGCCGGTCCTGCTGGCCACCGGCCTGGCCGCCGAGCGGCTGACCGCCATGCTGCGCAAGCGGCAGGTGCGGGTCGCTGGCGGGGTGCTGGTCATCCTGTTCGGCCTGTGGACCCTGCCGGGGCCGCACCAGCAATGGCTGATGGGCCACTCGGCCACGCCGGCAGCCCACCAGGCGCACTGAGTCCTCAGGGCTCCTTGGGCAGGGCCCGCTTGTGCGCGGTCTTGTCGTAGGTGCCCACGATGACCGCGGCCGCCTCCTCCGGCACCGCCTGCCCCTGCAGGAACGCATCGATATCGCGATAGGCCACCCCATGGGCATGCTCGTCCGGCTTGCCCGGGCTGAGTTCCTCGAGATCGGCGGTCGGCACCTTGTGCACCAGTTGCTCGGGCGCCCCCAGAGCGGCGGCGAGCTGGCGAACCTGCCCCTTCACCAGCCCGGCCAGGGGCGTCAGGTCGCAGGCGCCATCGCCGAACTTGGTGAAGAAGCCCATCACCGCCTCGGCGGCATGGTCGGTGCCGATGACCAGCCCCTGGCGCGCGTTGGCGATGGTGTACTGTGCCACCATGCGCATCCGCGCCTTGGTGTTGCCGAGCACGAAGTCGCGGCTGGCCGGCGATAGCGCCCCCAGTGCCTCGGTCGCCTCGGCCAGCGCCTGCACCGCCGGGCCGATGTTCACCGTGTGGCATTCGTCCGGCGCGATGCTGTCGACCGCCAGCTGCGCCTCGTGCTCGTCGTGCTGCACCTGGTATGGCAGGCGGACCGCGATGAAGCGATAGTCGTCGCCCTCGCCCGCCGCGCGCATGTCTTCGACGGCGCGCTGGGCCAGCAGCCCTGCGGTGGTGGAATCGACCCCTCCGCTGATGCCCAGCACCAGCGTCTTCATGCCTGACTGGCGAAGGCAGTCCTGAATGAAGCGTACCCGCCGGTCGATCTCGGCCTGGACGGCCTCGGGTCCATCGAACGGCGGCAAAACTCCGAGTGCTGCAGCGATTTCCGGCTGGCGGTTGTGCATCGATTTCCTCCTCTGGCCCAGGGGCGTATTCGCAAAGACGACAGCATACGACAGACAAGCATGCGACCACGACGAACGCCTGAATTCACCCGCCAACCGTTCATCCCGGCCGATCCGCCAGGCGCCGGCCTTGGTTGATACAGGTCAAGTCCGCCCCCCGGCCCCCTGCCTAGAATCCGCGCACTGCCGTCATACCGGGAAAGGCACATGCTCGATTCCATCCGCTGGGACACTGACCTGATCCGCCGTTACGATCAGGCCGGCCCGCGCTATACCTCCTATCCGACGGCAGTGCAGTTCAACGGCAGGATCGGCTCGTTCGAGCTACTGCATGCGCTGCGCGGCAGCCGCCATGCCGGCCGGCCGCTTTCGCTCTACGTTCACATCCCGTTCTGCGCCAACGTCTGCTACTACTGCGCCTGCAACAAGGTGATCACTAAGGACCATGGCCGGGCCCTGCCCTACCTGGAGCGCCTGGAAAAGGAAATCGAGCTGGTCGCCTGCCACCTGGGGCCACAGCAGGTCGTCGAGCAGCTGCACCTGGGCGGCGGCACGCCGACCTTCTTCAGCCACGACGAGCTGCGTCGCCTGATGGCGGCCCTGCGCCGGCATTTCCACCTGCAGGACGACGACCACGGCGACTTCAGCATCGAGATCGATCCGCGCGAGGCGGACTGGTCGACGATGGGTCTGCTGCGCGAACTGGGCTTCAACCGCATCAGCATCGGCGTACAGGATCTCGATCCCCAGGTGCAGCGCGCGGTGAATCGCATGCAGACGCTGGAGCAGACCACCACCATCATCGACGCGGCGCGGACCCTGCAATATCGCTCGGTCAACATCGACCTCATCTATGGCCTGCCGCTGCAGACCCCGGCGGGGTTCGCCCGCAGCGTGGAGGCGATCATCGGCCTGCAACCCGATCGCCTCTCGCTGTTCAACTACGCGCACCTGCCTGAGCGCTTCATGCCGCAGCGGCGCATCGAGGCCAGCCAGTTGCCGTCGCCCGTCGACAAGCTGGCGATGCTGCAGCGCAGCATCGAGCAATTGACCGATGCCGGCTACCGCTACATCGGCATGGATCACTTCGCCCTGCCCGACGACGACCTTGCCATGGCCCAGGAAGACGGCCTGCTGCAGCGCAACTTCCAGGGCTACACGACCCATGGCCACTGCGACCTGATCGGCCTCGGGGTTTCGGCGATCAGCCAGCTCGGCGATCTGTACTGCCAGAACGCCAGCGACATCGGCGCCTACCAGGAAGCCATCGATCGCGGCCAGCTCACCACCGCGCGGGGCCTGCGCTGCAACGAGGACGACCGCATCCGCCGCTTCGTCATCCAGAAGCTGATCTGCGACTTCGAATTGCAGTTCGCCGAACTGCAGCGCGCCCACGGCGTCGAGTTCAGGACCTACTTCGCCGACGCGCTGCCCATGCTCGAGCAGATGGCGGCCGACGGCCTGCTCGAGCTCGACGATACCCAGCTGTTGGTCCAGCCCGCCGGGCGCCTGTTGATCCGGGCGATCTGCATGCAGTTCGACCACTACCTGCCCGAGCAGCGCGGCCAGCGTTTTTCCCGGGTGGTCTGATCATCGGAAAAAGCCCCGCGGACCCGCCTGCGACCACCGGGCTGTTTGATATTGCCCCCGCCTGAGGTACCCTTGCGCGAAAATCGAAGGCCTCCCAGGAACACCCCATGCCCGAGTCGATCAAGGTCCGTGCTCAGCGCCAGGCGCACTGCAAAGACTGCAGCCTTTCCGGCTTGTGTTTGCCCCTTTCGCTGAACATGCAGGACATGGACGCGCTGGATGACATCGTCAAGCGCGGGCGCCCGCTGAAGAAAGGCGAAACCCTGTTCCGCCAGGGCGACGGCTTCGCCTCGGTGTTCGCGGTGCGCTCGGGAGCGCTGCGCACCTTCAGCGTGACCGACAATGGCGAGGAGCAGATCACCGGCTTCCACCTGCCCAGCGAACTGGTCGGTCTCTCGGGGATGGATACCGAGGCCTACCCGGTCACCGCCCAGGCCCTGGAAACCACCTCGGTGTGCGAAATCCCCTTCGATCGCCTGGACGAACTGAGCGTGCTGCTGCCGCAACTGCGCCGCCAGCTGATGCGCATCATGAGCCGCGAGATCCGCGACGATCAGCAGATGATGCTGCTGCTCTCGAAGAAGACCGCCGACGAGCGCATCGCCACCTTCCTGATCAACCTGTCCGCTCGCTTCAGCGCTCGCGGTTTCTCGGCCAACCAGTTCCGCCTGCCGATGTCGCGCAACGAGATCGGCAACTACCTGGGGCTCGCGGTCGAGACGGTGTCGCGGGTGTTCACCCGCTTCCAGCAGAACGGCCTGCTCGAGGCCGAGGGCAAGGAAGTGCGCATCCTCGATCCGATCGGCCTGTGCGCCCTGGCCGGCGGCAGCCTCGACACCGACGCCGCCCGCTCGGAGTAGGCGATGATCTTCGACGAGTACAGCATCAAGACCCTGATCCGCCCGGTCGTCGACTTTCCCCGCCCCGGCGTCGTGTTCCGCGACATCACACCACTGCTGCAGTCGCCGAGGGCGCTGCGCATGGTGGCCGACAGTTTCATCCAGCGCTACATCGAGGCCGAGTTCAGCCACATCGGTGCGCTGGACGCCCGCGGCTTCATCATCGGTTCGATCGTCGCCTACGAACTGAACAAGCCACTGGTGCTGTTCCGCAAGCAGGGCAAGCTGCCGGCCGACGTGCTCGCACAGCCCTACCAGACCGAATACGGCCAGGCGCACCTGGAAATCCACGCCGACAGCCTCTGCGAGGGCGATTCGGTGGTGCTGTTCGACGACCTTATCGCTACCGGCGGAACCTTGCTGGCAGCGGCGCAGCTGGTGCGTCGCATGCGTGCCGACATCCACGAAGCGGCAGCCATCATCGACCTGCCCGAGCTGGGTGGCTCGCAGAAGCTGCAGGATATCGGCATCCCCACCTTCACCCTCACCGCCTTTGCCCTGAACGACCGCTGATCGCGGTCGACGCGCACCGCGGAGCCCACTCGATGCCTGCTCGCCTGGCCTGCCGGCTGCTGATCTGCCTGGCACTGCTCGCCAGCCCCGCCCTGGCGCTCGACCGGGTCGGGCTGCTGGACGAGGCGAACCTGCTGCTGTTCCCCCAGCCGCGCCCCCTGCCAGCCGTCCAGCTGGTCGACCAGGACGGCCAAGCGTGGCAAAGCGGCAATCACGGGCAACGCTGGCTGCTGCTGTTCTTCGGCTTCACCCACTGCCCCGATATCTGCCCGACCACGCTCAGCGACATGCGTCGCCTGCTCGACAGCCTCGAGCCTTCGCTGCGGGGCAGGCTGCAGGTGGTGCTGGTGACGGCCGATCCGGCACGCGATACACCCGGGCGGCTGAAGGAATACCTGGGCTATTACCGGGCTGGCTTCCAGGGCTTGACCGGCGAACTTGAGCAGCTGCAGGCCTTGTCGCGCGCCTTGGGCCTGCCCTTCGTGCCCGCTGGGCAAACCGACGGGGACTACAGTGTCAGCCACAGCGGCAACATCGCGCTGGTCGGGCCGGATGGCAAGCTCCACGGCCACCTGCGTGCGCCGCTGCGGCCCGAGGCCTTGCGTGAGGCGCTGCCCCAGCTGATCGGGTCAGGCCGCTGAGACCGCGCCTTCTCAGTGGCAGTCCAGGGTATCGGCGAGCACGTAGGCCTGGAATGCGACTTCGTCGACCGCCTGGCGGACCAGTTCGGGCAGCTCCCCGCCCCGGATCCAGCGCTGCAGGCGCTCTTGCACGTCCGACCGGTCCGCAGCCAGCCCCAGGCTGCGATCGGCGTCCGCGAGGCTCGGCAGGAGCCGGTTGTAGCGCTGCCACTCGGGCAGTTCGGCGAGCGGCTGCAGCAGGACGACATCCTCCACCACTACCTTGCATTCGCCGAGCTTGAGGCCGATCAACGCGTGGGCCGAACTGGGATAGCGCCTGGGCGTAGCGTCGTAGCGCCGAGCGACCAGCTCATCGGCGTCGTGCCCCTCGGCGATACAGAAGACCTGCCCGGCCAGCGCGTCCCAGCCGAATTCGCTACCCGCCGGCGCCAGCGCCGCCACGGCGGAGCGGTAGTAGACTGCGCCGTCGGCCACGCCCAGGCGCAGCCTGGCGCGCTCTACTGCCAGCTCGGCCGGCAGTGCGGCGAGCAACCTTGTTTCCAGGCTCTCGTCGGCGTTGCTGGACAGCGCCCGGGGCGAAGCCGCGACCACCGTCGCGCCACCCAGCCACAGGCCGGCCAGCAGGCACCAGCACCACCCCGCCCTCATGCGCGCACCTACACGTACTGGTAGCGCAGCACGCGCTGCTTGAATTTCTCCAGCACGACCTGGTCGATCAGCGTCGCCAGGATGGCGATGACCAGGATGTTCATCATCACGCCGGTCATGTCGGCGATCTCACCTGAGTAGGCCAGCGAGCGCCCCAGGCCCTGGCCGAAGCCGATCAGCATCTCGGCCGAGATCAGCGCCCGCCAGGCGTTGCCGAACGCCAGCTGGGCACCGGTGATGAGCTCGGGCATCACCGCCGGCAGGTAGACGCGGCGCAGCAGCTGCCAGCGCGAGGCGCCCATGACCCGGGCGGCCGAGACATGCACCGGCTGCACGCTCTCGGTGGCGTTCATCACCGACAGCGCCATCGGGAAGAACGCGGCCAGCGCCACCACCACGATGATCGGCAGGTTGCCGAAGCCCATCACGATGAGGAACAGCGGTACCCAGGCGATCGAGGGGATCGACTGCAGGATGACGATGGCCGAACGGAGGATTTCGCGGAAGAAGAACAGCACGCCCCCGACGAGGCCGAAGCCGATGCCGAACAGCAAGGCGAAGCTGTAGCCGCTGCCGAGCCGGCTCATGCTGCCGAGCAGGCCTTCACGGAACTGCGCTTCCTGCACCGCCGCCTGCATGCGCTCGAGCACGGTGGGAATGCCGGGCATCAGGAAGTCCGGCAGGCTCCAGGCCGCGGCCTGCCAGATCAGCAGGATGAACAGGACGGCGAGTACCACCGCGACATATTTCTTGGGTCCGGTCAGACGACGCTGCTGGCTCATGGGTGTGCAACCTCCGTCTTGATGCCCAGCAGGCGCAGGATCTCGCGGCGCTCGGCAGCGAACTCCGAGAGATCGTGGCTCTTCTCGCAGTGGGTGAAGTTGAAGGTCTGCAAGACTTTCGCCGGACGGGCACTGAACACCAGCACGTGGTCGGCAAGGTAAAGCGCCTCGTCGACGTCGTGGGTGACCAGCAGCACGGTCGGCTGGTGTTCCTCGATGAGCTCGCGCAGCACGTCCTGCAAGGCCATGCGGGTCAGCGCGTCCAGCGCGCCGAACGGCTCGTCCAGCAACAGCACTTCAGGCTTGGCGATGAACGCGCGCGCCAGCGCGGTGCGCTGGCGCATGCCGCCGGAGACCTGGTGCGGGTAATAGTCTTCGAAGCCCTTCAGGTTGACCCGCTCGAGCCAGCCCTGCGCCAGTTCGAAGGCCTCCTGCCGGCTCACGCCCTGCAGCTCCAGCGCCATGGCCACGTTGGCCTGCAGGCTGAGCCATGGGTACAGCGCATGTTCCTGGAACACCAGGGTGCGACTCGGGTGCGGCCCGCTGATCGGACGACCGTCGGCCAGCACCTTGCCGGCCGAGGGCTTCTCCAGCCCGGCCACCAGGTGCAGCAAGGTCGACTTGCCGCACCCCGAGGGGCCGACCAACGCAACCAGCTCGCCCTGCGCAAATTCGCCGCTGAAGCCCTTGATGACCTCCAGCTGGCCGAAGTGCTTACCTACCTCTTCAAACCTGAGCTGCATATTGACTCTTCGAATGGCGGAAAAAAGCAGCCCGGCTAGCCGGGCTTCGGAAAACGGAGCGCCCGGGCTGGCCGGGCGCGTGGCTGGCGCGACGAATCAGAGTTCGCGCGACTCCTGCCAGGACAGGTCGAGGATCGCCCGGGTGTCGAACGGCTTGCCGTCACGCGTCTTCAGCGAACCCTGCTCCTGGAGGATATCGGCCAGTTCCTGGATGCGGGCCAGGTCCGAATCATCCAGCTTGGAGCTGAAGTCCTGGGTCGCGATGGCTTCCTCGATGACCACTTCGCGGGCCAGCTCGCCACGCTCGCGGGTCTTGAGCACCGGCTCGGCGATGAAGTAGTCGGCGATCAGCTTGGCCGCCTCGGCCGGCTGCTTGTCGAGCAGCTCGATGGCGTCGCGCTGGGCATCGAGGGTCTTCCAGATGGCGTCCTTGCGCTTGGCCAGGGTCTCGCCGGAGGTGATCACCACCATGCACGGGAAGGGCCAGACCTCGCCGATCTCGTAGATCTGGCGCACCGGCGCCACCAGACGGGCGATACGGTCGTAGGGTTCGAAGAGGAACGCCGCATCGACCCGCCCGGACACCAGCGATTGCACGGCCACCGCCGGGCTCACGCCCATGATGTTGACGTCGCTCGGCTGCAGGCCGGCGGCCTTGAGCGTGACCCCGCGCAACACGGCGTCCGCGGTGCTGCCCTCGCGCTGGGACGCCAGGGTGCGGCCCTTGAGGCCGGCCACGTCGTTGATGCCAGCCTCTTCGCGCACCAGGATCGAGTGATAGCCACGCTGGGCGCCACCCACCACCTTGAGGTCTGCGCCCTTCGAGGCCCAGGCCACCGCGTTGGTGAAGCCGAGCACGCCGGTGTCCAGCTGGCCACCGACGATGGCCTTGATCAGATCGGTGCCCGAGCTGAACTCCACCAGTTCCACCTCGACACCATGCTTGGCATACAGCCCGGCCTCATGGGCGACCATCGCCTGGGCATCGTCCATCACGCGGATGTAGCCGACCTTGAGCTTTTCCTGGGCCTGGGCGAAGGCGCTGAACAGGACCAGGGCGGGGAGCAGCCAGAATTTCGCTTTCATTCTTTCCTCGACTGACAGGCATATAACCAATTCGAAGGAATATATTCGATTTGGTTATCTGTTGGAGTTGGCTTAGAACTTTACCCGAAACGCGCCAGGGAGGGCACTAGCAAAGCGCTATATGGTTAACCCGCCGCGCTATAGCGGGTCGCTACAGGCTGACCGGCTTGCGCCCGGCGAGCGCATGCGCCAGCGTGCCGCCGTCCACCAGGTCCAGCTCGCCGCCCAGCGGTACGCCGTGGGCGATACGGCTGACCGTGAGCCCGCGCGGCGCGAGCAACTGGGCAATGTAGTGCGCCGTGGCCTCGCCCTCGACGGTCGGATTGGTCGCCAGGATCACCTCGCTGAACGCACCTTCGGCGACCCGCGCCAGCAACTCGGGAATGCCGATGGCCTCAGGGCCGAGCCCGTCCAGCGGCGAGAGATGGCCCTTGAGCACGAAATAGCGGCCGCGATAACCGGTCTGCTCGACCGCAAACACATCCACCGGGCTCTGCACGACGCACAACAGCGAATCGTCGCGCCGCGGATCGGCGCACTGCGGGCACAACGCCTCTTCGCTCAGCGTGCGGCACTGGCGGCAATGGCCGACGTTCTCCATCGCGCTGGCAAGGACCTCGGCCAGGCGCCGCCCGCCGCTGCGGTCGCGCTCGAGCAGCTGCAGCGCCATGCGCTGCGCGGTCTTCTGTCCGACGCCGGGCAGGATGCGCAATGCGTCGATGAGCTGGCGGATAAGCGGGCTGAAACTCATGCGGGGAAAATCGCCAATCGGAGGGACTTGACGCAGGGTGCCATTCGGCACCTGCGCGGATAGCCGGACGCCGTGGCAGCGCCCGGGCGAGCCGTCTGAGTCAGAACGGCATCTTGAAGCCAGGCGGCAGCTGCATGCCGGCGGTCATACCGGCCATCTTCTCCTGGCTGTTCTGCTCGATCTTGCGCACGGCATCGTTCACCGCGGCGGCGATCAGGTCCTCGAGGATCTCCTTGTCTTCCTGCATCAGGCTGTCGTCCAGGCTGACACGCTTGACGTCATGACGGCCGTTCATGACGACGCTGACCAGGCCGGCGCCGGACTGGCCGGTCACCTCGGCATTCGCCAGCTCTTCCTGCATCTTCTGCATCTTTTCCTGCATCTGCTGCGCCTGCTTCATCAGGCCGGCCATGCCACCTTTCATCATTTCATCACCTCAAGCGGGTCGGGTTTCTGGTTGTTCGACGGGTTCGATGGTGCCTTCGCGAACCACCGCGGAAAATTGCTGCATCAATTGCTGGACCAGCGGATCGGTCTGGATCGATCGCTCGGCGGCCGCCTGGCGCTCGCGGCGACGACGCGCCGCGGCCTGGGCCGGGGTTTCCTGCTCGGGCGCGACCAGCTCGATGACCAGCTTGATCTCGCGCCCCTGGTACTGGCTCAGCGCGTCGTTCAGCCGACGCTGCTGGGTGGCGTTGAACAGCGCGCTCTGGGCCGGATCGAGGTGCAGCACCCAGCGATCGCCATCCACCGCAACGAGCGTGCAGTTGGCGGCGATGCTTCCGGTCAGGCCGGACAGCCCGAGCTTGAGGTACAGCGCCTGCCAGTCGGCCGCCAGCCCCGTGGCCGGCGCCACCGCCGGCAGCGGCTCGTCGGCGGGTGGCTCGTCGCTGCTGTCCTGCATCAGCTCCTCGAGATAGACCTCGGCCTGGTTCTCGACCTCGAAATAGTCCTCGTCGGTGAGCGGCGGCTCGTCGTCGTCCGCATCGTCGGCGACGATCGCTGCCGGCGCCTCGCTCACCGCCACCTCGGCCAGGCCGGTCTCGACGGCCTGCGCGCTGACCGCGACCGGTGCTTCGACGGAGGCCTCGACCTGCGCCTCGAGCGGATCCAGCCATGGCAGGTCAGCCGGCGCGGCGGCTTCATCCGGCTCCGCGGCAGCGACCGGCTCGACGACCGCAGCGGCGGGCGCGACGGCAGGCGGAGGTTGAGGAACAGGCGCAGGCGATGCGGGCGGCTCGGCCCGGCTCGCCGCGGCGTCGGCAGCAGCCGGCTGGCCAATGCCCGCCACGTCGGCAGCAGCCGGCTGGCCAATGCCCGCCACGCCGGCAGCGGCCGGCGCGGCCACCGGTCTGGCGACGGGATCAGCCGTGGCCTGGCTGATCCCCTGGGGCTTTAGCGAGACCCTCGGCGCGCCGTCCTCGTCGGCCGGGCGGAACGCCAGCATGCGCAGCAGGACCATCTCGAAGCCGCTGCGCGGGTCCGGCGCCAGCGGCAGGTCGCGGCGCCCGATCAGCCCCATCTGGTAGTAGTACTGCACATCCTCGGCCGGCAGTGCCTGGGCCAGGGCCAGCACGCGCTCGCGGTCGCCCTGGCCGTTGTCCACCGCATCGGGCAGCGTCTGGGCGATGGCGGCGCGGTGCAGCACGTTGAGCATCTCGGCGAGCACGCCGCTCCAGTCCGGCCCCTGGTCGGCCAGTTCGCGGACGGCCTCGAGCAGCGCTCGCGCGTCACCCTCGAGCAGCGCCTGCAGCACGCCGAATACCTGGCCGTGATCCAGCGTGCCGAGCATCGCCCGCACGTCGGCGGCCAGCACCTTGCCTTCGCCGAAGGCGATCGCCTGGTCGGTCAGGCTCATGGCGTCGCGCATCGAGCCGTCGGCGGCGCGCCCCAGCAGCCAGAGCGCGTCCGGCTCGAACGGCACGTTCTCGGCCGTCAGCACGTGGGTCAGGTGCTCGACCACGCGCTCGGGCGGCATGTTCTTCAGCGAGAACTGCAGGCAGCGCGAGAGGATGGTTACCGGCAGCTTCTGCGGGTCGGTGGTGGCGAGCAGGAACTTGACGTGCGGCGGCGGCTCCTCGAGGGTCTTGAGCAGCGCATTGAACGAGTGCGACGAGAGCATGTGCACTTCGTCGATCAGGTAGACCTTGTAGCGCCCGCGACTCGGCGCGTACTGCACGTTGTCCAGCAGCTCGCGGGTGTCCTCGACCTTGGTCCGGCTCGCGGCGTCGACCTCGATCAGGTCGACGAAGCGCCCCTCGTCGATCTCTCGGCAGACCGAGCACTGGCCGCAGGGCGTCGAGCTGACGCCGGTCTCGCAGTTCAGGCACTTGGCGATGATCCGCGCGATGGTGGTCTTGCCGACGCCACGGGTACCGGTGAACAGGTAGGCGTGATGCAGCCGCCCGCTGTCCAGGGCATTGATCAGCGCCCTGAGCACATGCGTCTGCCCGACCATTTCGCGGAACGAGCGCGGACGCCATTTTCGGGCCAGGACCTGATAACTCATAACACCATCACGGGCTGCAGCGGAGGACGGGTAATGCTAGCGGAGCACACCGCAAATTGCATCCGAGTCACCGACGAGGCGGGCACCGAGGCCGGCGACGACCTGCTCCAGTGCCGGCGCCTGCCCCGCAATGCGCACCTGCAGGCCATCGATCTCGCGGCGCACCGGGTAGTGCTTGCGCAGGCGGTCGAAGGCCGCGCGCCGTGCGGCCTCGTCGCCCTGCAGGCTCCGGCGGAAGTCGGCATCGTCGCGGCGCGGGTCGTAGACCAGCCGGCATAGCGCGGCCAGGCTTTCCTGCGGCTCGGCGACGTCGGACAGGACGATTTCCCGCAGCGGCATTTCCGGCACCAGCGCCTGCAGGTCGCGCGCCGGCGCGAGGCCCTGCGCCTGGCAGAATGCCTGGTAGATCTGCGCCGTGCCGCGCAGCTTGCCGTCCAGGCTGTAGCCGGCGATGTGCGGCGTGGCGATCCGGCACAGTTTCGCCAGCTCGACATCAACCTGCGGCTCGTTCTCCCAGACATCCAGCACCGCCTGCAGGTCGCCACGTTTGCGCAGCTGCTCGCGCAGCGCCTGGTTATCCACCACTGCGCCGCGGCTGGCGTTGATCAGCCAGCTGCCGGGCCGCAGCCGGGCCAGGCGTGGCTTGTCCAGCAGGTGGAAGGTCGCATGCTCGCCCTGGTGCGTCAGTGGCGTGTGCAGGCTGATGACGTCGCACTCGGCGAGGATTTCCTCCAGCCCGACGAAGCCGCCGGCCTCGCGCGCCTGCCGTGGCGGATCGCAGACGCGCACGTCCCAGCCCAGCCCGCGCCACACCTCGACCAGGCGCCCGCCCACCTCGCCTGCACCGACCACGCCGTAGCGCCGGCCGGGCAGCGCGCTGCCACAGGTCTCGGCCAGCGTCAGCAGGCTGCCGAGCACGTAGTCGACGACGCCGCGGGCGTTGCAGCCCGGCGCGCTGGCCCAGGCGATGCCAGCGCGTTCGAAGTAGTCCAGGTCCAGATGATCGGTGCCGATGGTGCAGGTGCCGACGAAGCGCACCGCGCTGCCTTCCAGCAGGCTGCGGTCGACCCGGGTCACCGAACGCACCAGCAGCACCTCGACGCCTTCGAGTGCCGCACGGTTGATGGCGCGTCCGGCCATGCGGCGGATATCACCGTGCCCGGCGAACAACTCGTCGACCAGCGGGATGTTTTCGTCAGCAAGGATGCGCATGGGGGCTCCATTTATGCGATTGGGGCCGGCGGCATGCTGCCGCCTTTCGGCCGGACGTGTTGCGGCATAGACTACTGCGCTTTGTATACAACCGGAACGCAAGCAATGTCCCTCGAGCACAAGCTCCGGCGCATCCGCCAGGAGCTGCGCAGTCTATTTGCCTTGGCGCTGCCGATGATGATCGCGCAGCTGGCCCATACTGCCATGGGCTTCGTCGATACGGTGATGGCCGGCCGGGTCGGATCGGCCGACCTGGCCGCGGTGGCCCTGGGCAACTCGATTTGGGTACCGATCTACCTGCTGCTGACCGGCATCGTCCTGGCCACCACGCCCAGCGTGGCCCAGCGCTTCGGCGCCGGCCAGCACCCGGAGATCGGCCCGCTGGTGCGCCAGGCGCTGTGGATGGGCCTGGGGCTCGGGCTGTTCTGCGCCGGGCTGATGTGGAACGCCGAACCCGTGCTGCGGCTGATGAAGGTCGAGGCGGCGCTGGTCGAGCCGAGCATGCGCTACCTGCAGGCGGTGGCCTGCGGCTTTCCGGCGGTCGGCCTGTACCAGGTGCTGCGCTGCTACAGCGACGGGCTCGGCCACACCCGGCCGAGCATGGTGATCGGCATCCTCGGGCTGATGCTCAACGTGCCACTGAACTACATCTTCATCTACGGCAAGTTCGGCATGCCGGCGCTCGGCGGCGTCGGCTGCGGCGTGGCGACCGCACTGGTCATGCTGTTCATGTTCCTGGCGATGCTGTTCTGGGTGCGCCGGGCGCGCTATTACCGGCCCAGCCAGCTGTTCGCCCGTTTCGACCGTCCGCACTGGCCGCTGCTGCAGCATCTGCTCGCGGTTGGCGTGCCGATCGGCATCGCCGTGTTCGCCGAAGCCAGCATCTTCTCGGTGATTGCGCTGCTGATCGGCGCGCTCGGCGCAACGGTGGTCGCCGGGCACCAGATCGCGCTGAACTTCACCTCGCTGATCTTCATGATCCCCTTGTCGCTGGGCATGGCAGTGACCGTGCGCGTCGGCCAGGCACTGGGCCGCCGCGAGCCGCGCGAGGCGCGCTTCGCCGCCGGTACCGGGATCGCCTCGGCGCTGGTCTACGCCTGCTTCTCGGCAGCCAGCATGCTGCTGTTCGCCGAGCCCATCGCGCGCATCTACACCACCGACCCGGCGGTGGTAGCGGTGGCCACGGGGCTGTTCTTCTATGCCGCGCTGTTCCAGTTCTCCGACGTGGTGCAGGTGACCGCAGCCGGTGCGCTGCGCGGCTACCAGGACACCCGCATGGCCATGGTCTTCACCCTCTTCGCCTACTGGGGCATCGGCCTGCCGCTGGGCTACCTGCTCGGGCTGACCGACCGGCTGGGACCGGCGTCAGGCCCCGGCGGCTTGTGGCAGGGTCTGATCGCCGGGCTGAGCTGCGCGGCCCTGCTGCTCGGCATCCGCCTGGCGCGCAGCGCGCGGCGGGAGATCCGCCGCCTGCGCGACAGCGAGGCTAGAGTTCCAGCGCCAGCATCACCGCACTGAGCACGAGGAAGCCGCTGAAGGCCACGCGCAGCAGGCGCTCTGGCAGCGCATGGGCCAGGCGCACGCCAAGGCTGATGCTGAGCAGGCCGCCGACGGCCAGCGGCAGGCCGAGTGACCAGTCGACCTGGCCATGCAGGGCGTAGGTGACCAGGGTCACGCCGGTGCTCGGCGCGGCCAGCGACAGCGAGAGCCCCTGGGCGATGACCTGGCTGGTGCCGAAGACGCTGGTCAGCACAGGCGTCGCCAGCACCGCGCCGCCGACGCCGAACAGCCCGCCGAGCGCCCCGGCGCCCGCGCCCAGCACGCTGAGCCAGGGCCATGGATGGCGTAGCGTAGCGCCGCCCGGGGTGCGCTGGGTGAAGGCCCGCAACAGCGTGTGCGCCGCCAGCGCCAGCAGGAAGCCGACGAACGCCAGGCGCATCCGCCCGGCATCCAGCGAGACGGCCACGGCGGCGCCGAGGATGGCGAAGCAGAAGCTCGGCACCGCCAGGGCCAGGGCATGGCGCCAGTCGATCCGGTTGCGCTGGTGGTAGCGCCATATGGCCAGCAGCACATTGGGCACCACCATCACCAGGGCAGTGCCCTGCGCCACCTGCTGGTCGAGGCCGAACAGCACGCCCAGCACCGGAATCGCGATCAGCCCGCCCCCGATGCCGAACAGCCCGCCCAGGCTGCCCAGCACCAGGCCCAACAACAGATTCAGCAGCATATCCAGCATCTGGCGACATATCCCTGCGGCAAAGGCTGCCAATGGTAGGGGCCTTCCCCTGGCGGGAAAACGCATAGCCATGCACAATGGCTTTGCATTTTCTGCAAAGCACCATCATGAGCAACGATGATCTTTCCGCTCCACTGCGACTGTTCCTGGACGTTCTGGAAGCCGGCTCGTTTTCCGTCGTGGCCCGCCGGCAGGCGGTGACGCCCTCTTCCATCGCCCGTCGTATCGATGCGCTGGAGCGCAGCCTCGGCTGCGCGCTGTTCAACCGCAGCACCCACGCGGTGCGGCCGACGCCTGCGGCGCTGGCGTTCGCCGAGCGTGCCCGGCGGGTGGTCCATGAATTGCAACTGGCCCGGGCCGAAGCCGGTGCACGCGACGGTGCGCCCCAGGGACTGATCCGCATCGATGCACCAAGCCCCTTCGGCAGGCGCCACCTGGCACCGGTGCTGGCGGATTTTCTCGCCGCCTACCCCAGCGTGGACGTGCAACTGCGCTTCATCGACAGCTTCGTCGACCTGCACGGCGAGCACCTGGGCGAGGTCGACCTGGTGCTGCGCATCGGCCCGCTGGCCGACACCCGCCTGGTCGCCACCCCGCTGGCACCACTGGTGCGCATCGCCTGTGCCAGCCCGGCGTACCTGCAGCGCCGCGGCACGCCACTGCATCCCGGCGAGCTGGAGGGTCACGATGGCCTGGACTGGGACGTATTGGCACCGCCCTATGCCTGGCGCTTCCTGCAGGATGGCAAGCCGCAGGTCTGCCGGCCTGGCCGGCTGCGGATGCGGGCAAACAACGCCGAAGCCTTGCTCAGCGGCGTGCTCGCCGGGCTGGGGATCGCCCACCTGCCGACCTGGCTGATCAGCGATCACCTGTTGCGCGGCGAACTGACCCCGCTGTTCTGCGAACAGGGGCTGCCCGCGGCCGAACCCAGCGGCATCTACGCACTGCGCCTGACCCGCGACGCGGACTCGCGCTCGCGGCTGCTACTGGAATTTCTCAAGGCCCGGTTCGGCCCGTTGCCGCCGTGGGACCTGGCGCTGCACAACGGCCTGCAGCGCCAGTGAAGCTCAGGCGCCGCGACCGAGCTCCTGGGTCACGCCCCAGCCGTCCAGCTCGCCCCCCAGGGGCTCGACCAGGGTCTCCAGGTCCTGCTCGAAATCCCCGATGCCGTCGAAAGTCGCGTACATCACCTTGCTGATCTGCAAGTGCCAGCCGCCATCCTCGCGCGGTAGCACCTGGGCATTGACGCTTTCGCCACGAAACTCACGGGCCGCGCGGCGGGCCTTGTCGCGGTCGGAGAAGATCGCGTAGAACTCGATGGGATGCACCCTGGTGAAATCGAAACCGCCTTCTTTCATCTGGCGCAGGACGGCGCTGCTGACATCCTCGTGGAAGGTGGCGCTCATGGTTCTACCTCCTCTCAAGCGATGGATGAGTCTCTTTAACAACGGACCACGCCAGCGCACGAGGTTCCCTCGGGTCGATGAACAGAGCCATCGCCGGGTTGCGGGCTGGTCTCCCAAGGATAGCGAAGCAATTGCCCGCCGTGGTGCGGCGACTGGGCGGGCGGCAAACTTTGCCGGCCTGCGGCGACAGGAACGCATGGAGGTGCCGCTGCCAGGGTGCACTGGCGCGCTAAGATTCCGCTGCGCCAGCCGATCGCCGTCGTAGCGGCCGCGCTGGCCCGGGAACCTTGCCCGGCAAACGCAGCCTAGACAACGGCCACCTTTCGCGGACGGATGCCGATGAGCCTGACCCTGCACCTGCCCTACCTCGAGCCCTGGGACTGGCAGCAGTTCCACCGGCATTTCGCCCTGCGCCTGCTGCCCGGTGTGGAATCGCTCGGCGAGCGACGCTATAGCCGCAGCGTGCGCGTCGGAACCTTGCACGGCTGGATCCGTATCGAACCGGTCGCAGGCGCGCCGGTGCTGGCGCTGACCCTCTGCGATTCGCTGCTGCCGGCGGCCGAGTCGCTCGGCGCGCGGGTGCGGCGCATGTTCGACCTGGATGCCGACCCACAGGTGATCACCGCGCACCTGGGGCGTGATCCGGTCCTTGCGCCGCTGCTCGCGGCGAGCCCGGGACTGCGGGTCCCGGCGGCCTACGATCCGTTCGAGCAGGCCGTCCGTGCGGTGGTCGGCCAGCAGGTATCGGTCAAGGCGGCCGTGACCATCACCCGGCGCCTGGTCGAGCGGCTCGGCGAGCCCTTGCCCGCAGCGCCTGATGGGGTGCATCTGCTGTTTCCCAGCGCCGAAGCGCTGGCCGGCGCGACGCTGGACAACATCGGCATGCCGGCCAAGCGCCTGGCCGCCCTGCAGCACCTGGCCGAGGCGGTCGCCGCCGGGCGCCTGCAACTGGACATCGCGGCAGGCGCCGACGAACTGGTGCGCCAGTTGTGTCGATTGCCAGGCATCGGCCCCTGGACCGCCGAATACATCGCGCTGCGTGGCTTCGGCGCAGCGGACGCCTTCCCCAGCGCCGACCTGGGGTTGCTCAAGGCACCGCTGTGGGGCACCGAGCCACCGAGTGCGAACGCATTGGCCGCACGCGCCGAGGCCTGGCGCCCCTGGCGCGCCTACGCTGCCGTGCACATCTGGCAGGACTATGCGACGCGGATGCCGGGCTAGAGCCGCGCCTTGCCCCAGGGCCCGGCAGCGACCGCCCACATCAGCAGCCCGACCACCGGCAGCAGCACGATGACCAGGCTCCAGACGACCTTGCGGCCGAATTCGATCCGGCTGCGCCAGACCTGCACCACTGCCACCAGGTCCAGCACAGCCACCAGGATCGCCAGGGGCAGGCTGAGGGTGTCGAGCATCTAGCTGTGTAAACCCACTACGTTGTTCAGTGGAAGCGGAGCGCGGCTGATGGGAGGCCGGTAGCCGAGGCTGGCATGAGGC
>NZ_JAKJRU010000006.1 GCF_021726475.1 Pseudomonas oligotrophica | reverse complement strand
TGCCAGCCTCGGCTACCGGCCTCCCATCAGCCGCGCTCCGCTTCCACTGAACAACGTAGTGGGTTTACACACCTAGCGGCGCCGCAATGGCCGGTGCTCAGAGGCTGCCGGAGCCCTTCATGGCCAGGTAGCGCTGCACCAGGGCCGGGCCCAGTTCGGCCGGGCGCGCCTCGACCACCGGCAGCCGGCGTGCCTGCAGGCGGGCCAGCAGTTCCTGGCGCGCGGCCAGGTAGTCGCGCGCCCCGCAATAGTCCAGGGCCTCGTCGAGGCGTTCGACCGGTCGCTTGCACAACTCGTCGAGGCGTTCCTCGCGCAGGCTGGCCAGCAACACGCGGTGGCGAGTGGCCAGGCGGGTCAGGGCCGGTTGCAGTGCGTCGTCATCCTCGTCGCGCAGGTTGCTGATGATCACCACCAGGGCGCGGCGCTTCTGGCGCGCGAGCAGCCGGTCGACCGCCTCGCCATAGTCCGCCGGGCGCAGGCTGCAGGTCGCGTCATAGATGCCGTCGAGCAGCACGCCCAGCTGGCGGCTGCCCTTGGCCGGGGCGATGTAGCGCGGCGCGTCGCTGGCGAAGGTGCACAGGCCGACGGCATCGCCCTGGCGCAGCGCGGCATGGGCCAGCAGCAGGCTGGCGTTGAGCGCATGGTCGAAGTGCGAGAGGTGGTCTTCCTGGCTGCGCATGCGGCGGCCGCAGTCCAGCACCAGCAGGACCTGCTGGTCGCGGTCATCCTGGTATTCGCGGGCGATCGGCGCATGCATGCGTGCGGTCGCCTTCCAGTCGATCTGCCGCAGGGTGTCGCCCTCGCGGTACTCGCGCAGCTGGTGGAACTCCAGGCCGAGGCCGCGGCGCGGCTGGCGATGCACGCCAAGGCGGGCAAACCAGTCGTCGATGCCGTGCAAGCTGGCGCCCTGCAGCCGCGTGAAATCGGGATAGACGCGGGTCTCCCCGGCCAGCGGCAACAGGCGCCGGCTGCGCCAGAAGCCCAGCGCGGAATGCAGCCAGAGTTCGCAGTGCTCATAGTGCAGGCGGCCCCGTCGCAGCGCGCGCACCGGGTAGCGCAGCAGGGCGCCGCTGCCCGTCGCCAGCGCCAGCCGCTGCGGCAGCCCGGCACCTTCGAGGCCGTCGGGGACATGGTCATGCAGCTCCAGCAGCAGCGGATAGGCCTGGCTGTTGCTCAGCTGCAGTTCGACCTCGCTCCAGCGCCCGAGCGCCAGCCGGCCGGGCAGGCTGCGCGACAGCTGCGGCGGCGCCTGGCGCTGCAGGCGCAGGGCGTCGAGCAGCGCGAGGGCAAGCAGTGCCAGCAGGGCGCCCCACCAGAGCGCGTGCCAGTGCCGCCCGAACGCTGCATCCAGCGCCTGCGCCGTGCCCAGCAGCAGGCCGCCGGCCAGCAGCGCGGCGATGGCCAGGAGCAGGCGACGGGTCGGGTTGAGGCTGCTGATCATGGCGGGCGAGCGGTTCACAGGCGCGGCGCGGCGACCTGGTCGAGCAACTGCCGCAGCACCCGGTCGACCGTCAGTCCCTCGATGTCCAGCTCCGGTGCCAGGCGCACGCGGTGGCGCAGCACCGCCAGGGCGCAGCCCTTGATGTCGTCCGGGGTGACGAACTCGCCGCCGCGCAGCAGGGCCCGGGCACGGCCGCCGCGTACCAGGGCGATCGAGGCGCGCGGCCCGGCACCCAGCGCCAGTCCTGGCCAGTCGCGGGTGGCGCGGGCCAGGCGCACGGCGTAGTCGAGCACCTGGTCGTCGAGCGGCAGCTCGGCGGCGATCTTCTGCAGGGCCAGCAGGTCGCGCGCCGACAGGCGCGGCTGCAGCGGCGCGACGTCGAGCATGTCGGCACGGGCGGAGCGGGTCACCTGGCGCACCAGGGCCAGCTCTTCGTCGGCGGCCGGATAGTCCATGCGCAGCATGAACATGAAGCGATCCAGCTCGGCTTCCGGCAGCGGGTAGGTGCCTTCCTGCTCGATGGGGTTCTGCGTGGCCATCACCAGGAAGGGTTGCGGCACGGCCAGGGCGCGGTTTTCGAGGGTGACCTGGCGCTCCTGCATGACCTCCAGCAACGCGGCCTGGGTCTTGGCCGGGGCGCGGTTGATCTCGTCGGCCAGCAGCAGATGGGTGAACACCGGCCCGCGGCGCAGCTTGAACTGCTCGCTGTTGAGGTCGTACACGGCGTGGCCGGTGACGTCGCTGGGCATCAGGTCCGGGGTGAACTGGATGCGCGCGAACTCGCCGCCGAAGCAGCGCGCCAGCGCCCGCACCAGCAGCGTCTTGCCGAGCCCGGGCACGCCTTCGACCAGCACATGGCCGCCGGCCAGCAGCGCGGTGAGCAGGCCGTCGACCGCCTCGTCCTGGCCGATCACCGCCTTGCGCAGTTCCTGGCCCAAGGCCTGGGCCAGCTGGGCGGCGCGCTGGCGGGGCGGCAAGGGCGCCGGTTGGTCCGCGGGGGCGGGCGTCGGTTGGCTATCGGATTCGCTCATAGGGCATTCCTGAGTCGTTGCAGGTCGGCGACCTGCCGGGTGAATTCGACCGCGCTGCAGCGGCGTGCCTCGCCCAGGCCCATGGCCTGCTGGACGACGTCGGCCGGCAACCGCGAGAGCTGCGCCAGCGCATGCAGCCGCTCGGCGGCGGCGAGTCGCCCGTAGCCGGGATGCAGGCGCGCGGCCCGGTGATGGATGTCGTCCTGCAGCCTGGCCAGCAGGGCGCGCTCGCCGTCGTGGCGGCGGGCGAAGGCGGCGCTGGCGTGCAGCTGCGCCTGCAGCTGCCGGTGGCCGCGCTCGGGCGGGGCGAGCAGCGGCCCCTGGCGCCGCGACAGGTGCCAGAGGCCGAACAGCAGGAGCAGGGCCAGCGCCAGCAGCGCCTCGGGAAAATGCTGGCGCAGCGCATCGAGCAGGCCGGGCGGGTCGCTGCGATAGGCCAGGGTGACCTGGCTGTCCTGGGTCAGGTAGCCGAGCAGCCAGGCGTGGTCGTATTCGCCGATGCGGTCGTTTTCCCAGATCCAGGCGTCGGTCAGCGCGGTGACCAGCCCCGCGCCGTGTCGCAGTTGCAGCATGTGCGTGGCCGCGCCGCTGTTGGCCCAGGCATGTGCGCGGTTGTTGGCGTCGTAGAGGTGAAAGCCGGTATCGAAGGCCAGGTAGGCCGGCGCCGACCGGTCCTGCAGGTAGAGCCGCGTCAGTTGCCGGTCCTGCTCGCGGCTGGCGGTTTCGGCGTGCGGGTCGCTGCCCTGCGGGTCGCGGTTGTCGGCCTCGTACTGCTGCAGGCCGAGCCCGTCGAGCAGGTGATCGCCGCTGCGCCCGCGGGCTTCATCCCACAGCCGTTCGGCGACGAACACCAGGTGTCCGCCGGCCGCCGCCCAGTCCAGCAGGTGCTGGCTCTGCCGGGGCGACAGCCCGCTGCGGTCGCCGAGCAGCAGCAGGGTGCGCCCGCGGGTCGGCAGCTCGGCCGGGTTGCCGAGGCTGCCGATCCGTTCGACCTGGATGCCGGCCTGGCGCAGGAACAGCTCGGCGGCCAGGTAGGGGTTGCGCCGGGCTTCGCCGGTGGGGCCGCGGTCGAGGCTTTCCTGGTAGGGCTCCAGGCGGCTGCCCAGGTAGAGCGCCAGCAGCGCCAGCGCGCCCAGCAGCAGGCCGAGGGACAGGCGCCGGCTCATGGCTGCGTCCCCCGGGGGAACAGTGCGCGCCAGCCGGCGCAGAGCGCCTCGCCGGCCGCGGGCGGCAGTGCCCGGTGGCCGTAGGCGAGCTGCTGCCAGTATCCGGTGAGCGTCCCGGCGTAGGCCTGCAGCTGCGGCTCGTCGAGCCGGCACAACAGCTGCAGCACCTCGCCTTCGGTGTGTGCCGCCAGCAGGGGCAGCCGGTAGTCGTGCAGCAGGCGGCTGAGCAGGGCGCGATAGAGCAGGCCGACGGCCACGCGCGGCTGTTCGGCCCAGAGCCGCTCGGCCTCGCCGGCGACATCCTCCGGCAGGCTTTGCGGCGAGACGTCGAGACCTAGCACCCGGGCGGTTGCGTGGCTGGCGGCCGGCGCGTTGTGTTCAAGGCGCGCGAAGACGCGCAGCCACTGGCGGTAGCGCCAGGCCAGCAGGGCGGCGCCGAGCAGCAGTGCCGCCCACAGCAGCGCTTCGAGCAGGCTGGCGGCGTATTCCAGCACGCGCCACAGGCTGTCGAGCCGGAACAGGCCGGCAGGCGGCTGCGGGCTTTCGCCGCCCGTCTCGCGCAGGCGCCAGCGGGTCACCGTCTCCGGCTGGTGGAACGGCGGTTCGGCGAGCAGCGCGCGAATCCGCTCGCCGGCCGCCTCACGGCTCAGCGCGGGGGCATCCGTGTCGGCGGGGCTGTCGGCCAGGGCATCGGTGGTCGGCACGGCGAGCCCGAGTGTCAGCGCCAGTGCGGCCCAGGCCATCGGCGTGAGCAGGCGCTGGCGCAGGCGACGGAAGCTCAGCTCGATGTCCCAGGCTTCCAGATGGGTACGGCGGTTGAGGTAGAGGCTGAAGCCGCAGGCGACGTACAGCGGCTCCCAGACGATCAGCACGAGCACGTAGAGCAGGTTGGACAGGTGCTCCAGCCAGAGCCAGTCGTGCTCGGCCAGCAGCAGCTCCTGCCAGCTCCACTGCTGCAGCGCCTGCGCCGGCAGCAGCATCAGCAGCACCAGCGACAGCCCCAGCCAGAGCACCGCCTCCAGGTGCGCGCCGACCAGGGTCAGCCAGCGCGCGCTGCCGGCACTGCGGCGATGCAGGACCTGCAGGCGCTGGCGGCGTTCGGCTCCACCCAGTTCCTCGAGCTGCAGCACCGGCAGGTCGAAGCTGCGCGTCAGGCTCGGCCGGCGCCAGGTCAGGCTGGCGAACCATTGCCGGCGCAGCAGGTGCGGCCAGGCGCGCAGGCTCTGGCGCAGGCTGGGGACCTCGCCGAACAGCGCCTCGGACAGCACATGCAGCGGCAGGCGCTCGAACAGCGGCTTGAGCCACCAGAACAGCAACAGGGCGATGCCCGGGTGTTGCCAGAACAGCAGGCTGAGCAGGGCGAACACCGGCAGCGTCAGCACCGCCCAGCCGGCCAGCAGCACGCGCGCGTGGCGCCGCGCCAGCAGGATGCCGAGGTCCAGCGCCTCCCAGTTGTCGCGCGGGCGCACCGCCAGGGTGGTGTCAGTCAGGCGCATGCGGGCTCCGGCCGGCGAAGCGGAAATAGCCAAGCACCAGCAGCCACAGCAGGCCGCCGACCAGGTACTTGAGCGTCGCCGGGGCATAGCTCATCGACGACCAGTAGGCCTCGATAAAGGCGGCCAGCAGCAGCATCAGCGCAGCGCCGGCCAGCAGCCGCACGCCGACGGCTGCGGCCTGGCGCAATGCCTCGCCGCGCCGCAGGCGCCCGGGGGCGACGACGGCGCGACCCAGGCCGAGGCCGGCCGCACCGGCGAGGGTGATGGCAGTCAGCTCGAAGGCGCCGTGGCCGACGACGAACGACCAGAACGGCTGGCCATAGCCGATGGCGGTCAGATGGCCGGCCACCGCGCCGATCACCAGGCCGTTGTAGACGAGGAAGAAGAGGCTGCCCAGGCCCAGCAGCAGGCCGCTGGCGAAGGTCTGGAAGGCGATGCCGATGTTGTTCATGACATAGAAGCCGAACATGGCCCAGTCATCCGCCGAGCCGCGTTCGCCGAAGCGCCCCAGGCGGCTGGCATCCGGGTCGTACATCTGCTCCATCTCGGCCACCTGATCGGCCGGCAGCAGGACGAACACCAGGTCGGGGAAGGCCTGGATCAGCAAGCCGCAGAGCAGCAGGCAGCCGTAGAACAGGGCGCTGGCCAGCAGTACCGCACGGTACTGGCGGCGTACCAGCGCTGGAAAGCCGCCGAGCACGAAACCCAGCAAGCGGCCGGGCAACGGACTGTGGTGGCGGTAGAGCTGCTGGTGGCCAGCCAGGACCAGCTGGCGCAGGCGCGTCTGCAGGTGCTCGCTGTAGCCCCGGGCTTCGGCCAGCGCCAGTAGCTGGCAGAGTTGGCGATAGGCGGCGACGAAGCCGCTGGCTGCCGGTTGCCGCTGCCGGCCCGGCCCGGACAGCTGCGCCAGGCGCGCGGCGAAGGCTTCCCAGTGCGCGGCGTGCTGTGCCTCGAACGCCGCCTGGCGGGTGCCGCCCAGCAGCAGTTCGCGGGCGATGCCGTCGAGCGCGGCGCAGGCCTGGCCGGGTGCAAGGTCCAGCGGTTCGGCGAGCAGCGCCGCCAGTTCGTCGCGGCGTTCGGCCGACAGTTCGCCGGCGCGCTCGGCGAAGGCGATGATCGCGCGTGCTTCGACAGCGCTGAGCGGCCACGGCGCGGGCAGCGGCACCGCCTGCAGCGCGGGGGGCGCCGTTGGCGGGCGCTCGCGATAGACCACCAGGGTACCGGCGGCGATGTCGCCCAGGCGGCGGAACTGCGGATGGCCGAGGCAGCACAGCGCGCCGGCGAAATAGCCCAGCGGCAGCATGTCGACCAGCCGCAGCAGGTTGCGGGCCAGCGACGCGGCCCAGCCGACCGGGGTGCCGTCATCGTGCACCACTCGCAGGCCCAGCCACTGCTTGCCTGGCGTGCGGCCCTGGTTGAGCACTTCGAACAGCACCATGTACCACCACTGCACGAGGAACAGGCAGAGCGCCGCCAGCCCCGCGCCGAACTGGCCCAGCAGGCCGAGGCCGAGGAACAGGGCCAGCACCAGCAGGCCGCGCAGCGCCAGGTCCACGGCGAAGGCCAGCGCACGAGGCACCAGCCCGGCCGGCCGCAGCAGCAGGTCGATGCCCTCGGGCGTCTCGACGCGGTAGCGGTTGTCCAGCACGGGCAGGGGGGCGACGGTGGTCAAGGGCGGGCTCGATGAGGGCAGCGAGGCTCGATGCTATGCCCAGCCACCGGTCGCGGCAATCGTGCGCGGCGAAACTGCGCGGTACGTGGCGTTCGCGGCTTGGTTCGTCGCGCGGGGCTGCTGGTAGACTGCCGTGCCGACCTGGAGGGCGCCTCTTGAAGCCAAGCATTTTCTGGTACGACTACGAAACCACCGGCATCTCGCCCCGCTGCGATCGCCCGCTGCAGGTGGCCGGCATCCGTACCGACGAGGCGCTGGAGGAGATCGGCGAGCCGCTCAACCTCTATTGCCGCCCCGCGGACGACATCCTGCCGCACCCGGCTGCCTGCCTGGTCACGGGCATCACCCCCGAGATGCTGCTGCGCCAGGGAATGTGCGAAGCCGAGTTCATGCAGCGGCTGCATCGCGAGCTGGCCGAGCCCGGGACCTGCGGCGCGGGCTACAACAACCTGCGCTTCGATGACGAGATGACGCGCTACAGCCTGTACCGCAACTTCTTCGACCCCTACGCCCGCGAGTGGCAGGGCGGCAACAGCCGCTGGGACCTGATCGACCTGGTGCGCACCGCCTACGCGCTGCGTCCGGAGGGCCTGCAGTGGCCGGAAGAGGACGGCCGCGTGACGCTCAAGCTCGAGCGGCTCACTGCGCACAATGGCCTGGAGCACCAGCACGCCCACGACGCGCTGTCCGACGTGCGCGCCACCATCGGCCTGGCGCGGCTGATCCGCCGGGCGCAGCCGAGGCTCTACGATTACCTGTTCCGCCTGCGCCGCAAGCAGGCGGTGCTCGAGCAGATCGAACTGCTCAAGCCGCTGGTGCATGTCTCCGGGCGTTTCTCGGCGCAGCGGCATTACCTAGCGGTGGTCCTGCCGCTGGCCTGGCACCCGCGCAACCGCAATGCCTTGATCGTCTGCGACCTGCACGCCGAGCCCGCGCCGCTGTGGGACGAGCCGGCCGAGACCCTGCGCCAGCGGCTCTACACGCGGCGCGATGAGCTGGGCGAGGCGCAGCTGCCGACGCCGCTCAAGCTGGTGCATGTCAATCGCTGCCCGGTGCTGGCGCCGATGCAGGTGCTGCGCGAGCAGGATATCGACCGCCTGCAACTGGACCTGCCGCTCTACCTGGGCCGCGCCGAACAATTGCGGGCGCGGCGCGCGCAATGGCTGGACAAGCTCGAGGCGATCTATGCGCCGGAGTCTTTCGAGGGTTGCGGCGATCCCGAACAGCAACTCTACGAGGGTTTTCTCGGCGACCGTGACCGGCGTCTGTGTGACCAGGTGCGCGATGCCTCGGCCGAAGAATGTGCCAGCCGCAACTGGATGTTCGACGATCCGCGCCTTGGCGAATTACTGTTCCGATATCGTGCGCGCAATTTCCCGCAAAGCCTCAGTGCCGAGGAACAGGCACGCTGGCAGCAATTCTGCCGCCATCGTCTGGTGCAGGCCGAATATGGCGCACCCAATACCCTCGGCCAATTCGAGGCGGCGCTTGGACAGTTGCTCGAAGGGGCCACTGCCGAGCAGGCGCAGCTGTTGAATAAATGGCGCGAGCATGCCCGCCAGCTGCAGGGGCGCTATGCACTCTAGGCAATAAAAAAGCCGCGCTGCGGTCGTTCGCGGCGCGGCTTCGGCAATGCGCGGAGGGTTTTAGCCCAGCACGGACGCCCAGCTTTCAACGGCGTCCGAACCCCACTTGGCCTTCCACTCCTTGAGCGTCTTGTGGTTGCCGCCCTTGGTTTCGATGACTTCGCCGGTGTGCGGGTTCTTGTATTGCTTGACGCGGCGCGCGCGCTTGGGGGCGGCGGCTGCCTTGGCTGCACGAGGCGCCTTGCTGGCCTTGCTGGCCTCGGGGTCGAGCAGGGCGATGATGTCGCGCAGGGACTTCTGATACACGCCCATGAGTTCGCGCAGTTTGCCTTCGAACTCCAGCTCCTTTTTCAGTTTGTCGTCAGCCGAGAGAGACTTCAGGCGCTCCTGAAGTTCCTTGATGGCTTCTTCCGTTGCGCGGTATTCGCTGATCAGGGACATTTTGCTTCCTTGGATATAGGTTGTACGCAAGTGGACGAATCATAGTCTTGCGGTGGATACGAAGTAAATATAGCCAATCACGCAATTTGTGTATTGGAGTGGTAACGAAGTCTTTTCAATTGATCGAAACTTTGCCGTGGCGGATGAGCCTCGGGCAATTTTGTTCGCCCCGGTTAGCGCCCGGCTAGTTTGAAAAGAAGCCGCGCAGGGCGGTTTGAAGTTTCCATGCAAGTTTGCCGGGCCGGGCATCTTTGCTCGCCGGTCCGCCGGGACTTCCTTAATGCACAGCCTTCATGTGCTTTTTTCGCCGTGGCCCGGCTTTTGGGGACTGGGCTAGAATGCCGCGTTCCCATGCGACCAGGAGTTCTCGGATGCGCACTTTCAGGCTGGTCATCGCCTGTCCCGATGGCGTTGGCATCGTCGCCAAGGTCAGTAACTTTCTCGCCACCTACAATGGCTGGATCACCGAAGCCAATCACCACTCCGATCATCAGAGTGGCTGGTTCTTCATGCGCCACGAGATCCGCGCGGACTCGCTGCCGTTCGATATCGACGGCTTTCGCCAGGCCTTCGCCCCCATTGCCCGCGAGTTTTCCATGGAGTGGCGCATCACCGATTCCGATCGGCGCAAGCGCGTGGTGCTGATGGCCAGTCGCGAGTCGCACTGCCTGGCCGACCTGCTGCACCGCTGGCACAGCGACGAGCTGGACTGCGACATCCCTTGTGTGATTTCCAACCACGACGACCTGCGCAGCATGGTCGAGTGGCATGGCATCCCCTATTTCCACGTGCCGGTGCATGCGGGCAACAAGCAGGAAGCGTTCGCCGAGGTGGCCCGGCTGGTCCATGAGCACCAGGCCGATGTGATCGTGCTGGCGCGCTACATGCAGATCCTGCCGCCGGAGCTCTGTGCCGAATACGCGCAGCGGGTGATCAACATCCACCACAGCTTCCTGCCCTCGTTCGTCGGTGCCAAGCCCTACCACCAGGCTTCGCTACGCGGCGTCAAGCTGATCGGCGCGACCTGCCACTACGTCACCGAGGAGCTCGACGCCGGGCCGATCATCGAGCAGGACGTGGTGCGCATCAGCCATCGTGACACCGTCGAGGACATGGTGCGCCTGGGCAAGGACGTGGAGAAAATGGTGCTCTCGCGCGGTTTGCGCTATCACTTGGAAGACCGCGTGCTGGTGCACAGCAACCGTACCCTGGTGTTCAACTGACGGGGTTGCCGATGAAGCACCCGCTCGACCAGGCTGCCGCCGAGCCGACTCCGGTCGTTGGCAGCGGCTGTACGCGTCGCTACGACCCGGACGCGCTGCACGAGGACATCGGTACCGACTTTCCCCAGGCCGCCGAGCTGTGGGCGCGGTTACAGGCGCGCCCGCTGCCCGAATCCGATTGATCGCCCGGCGCGCCGACCCGGATGGAGACCACCATGGATGCACCCCTCGATAGCCTGGTACTGGGCGCGGACGCGGCCGGCCAGCCCAACAGGCATCTGCTGCGCCTGGCCAACCGCCACGGGCTGGTCGCCGGCGCGACCGGCACCGGCAAGACGGTCACGCTGCAGCGCCTGGCTGAGCAGTTCAGCGATGCCGGGGTGGCCGTGTTCGCGGCCGACATCAAGGGCGACCTGTGTGGCCTGGGCGCCGTGGGTGCGCCGCAGGGCAAGATCGCCGAGCGCATCGCCAGCATGCCCTGGCTCGAGCACCGCCCGCAGGCCTATCCGGTCACCCTCTGGGACGTATACGGGCAGAGCGGGCACCCGCTGCGGACCACGCTGAGCGAGATGGGCCCGCTGCTGCTCGGCAATCTGCTCGAGCTCACCGACAGCCAGCAGGCAGCGCTGTATGCGGCCTTCAAGGTGGCCGACCGCGAGGGCCTGCTGCTGCTCGACCTGAAGGATCTCAAGGCGCTGCTCGCCTACCTGCGCGAGAGCCCGCAGGTGCTCGGCGAGGATGCCGCGCTGGTCACCAGTGCCTCGAGCCAGGCACTGCTGCGGCGCCTGGCGACGCTCGAACAGCAGGGCGCCGAGGCGCTGTTCGGCGAACCGGCCCTGCAGCTGGAGGACCTCCTGGCGCCGGCTGCCGATGGCCGCGGGCGCATCCACCTGCTCGACGCCAGCCGCCTGGTGCACGAGGCGCCGAAGGTCTACGCGACCTTCCTGCTATGGCTGCTGGCCGAGCTGTTCGAGCAGCTGCCCGAGCGTGGCGATGCCGAGCGGCCGCTGCTGGCGCTGTTCTTCGACGAGGCGCACCTGCTGTTCGGCGACACGCCCAAGGCCCTGCAGGAGCGCCTGGTGCAGGTGGTGCGGCTGATTCGCTCCAAGGGCGTGGGGGTCTATTTCGTCACCCAGTCGCCGGCGGACCTGCCGGATCCGGTGCTGGCCCAGCTCGGCCTGCGCGTGCAGCACGGCCTGCGCGCCTTCACCGTGAAGGAGCAGAAGGCGCTGCGCTCGATCGCCGAGGGCTTTCGCCCCAACCCTGAATTCTCCGCGCTGGAGTTGCTGACCCAGCTCGGCATCGGCGAGGCGCTGGTCGGCGGGCTGGAGCCCAAGGGTATGCCCGCGGTGGTGCAGCGGGTGTTCGTCGCGCCACCGCAGTCGCGGGTCGGGCCGCTGAGCGAGGCCGAGCGGGCGGCCATCCTGGCGCAATCGCCGCTGCGTGGGCGTTACGACCAGCCGGTCGACCGCGAGTCGGCCTACGAGATTCTTGCCACACGCGCCCGGCAGGCGGCCGACAGGCCTGCCGAAGCGCCGGCCACGCCCGTTGGCAGCGAGCTGGGCGACAAGGTTGGTGAGTTCGCCGGCAAGGTCATTCGCAGCGCGCTCAACCAGGCGGCGAGCCAGCTGGGACGGCAGCTGGTGCGCGGCATGCTCGGTTCGTTGCTGGGGCGCAAGCGCTAGCGGCCGGTCAGGCCGGCCCGCCGTCCTCGCTGTCGTCGGCGCTGCGCTGCTGCTCCAGCTTGCGCAGCTCTTCGCGGAATACCTGGTCCTGCACGCTGGGTTTGCGTCGCCAGGGTTTGCGTTCGGGGGCGACGGCGGCGGCGTAGGTGGTCACCTCGCCGCCATAGATATCCTGGTAGCGCTGGGCCTGGCGCTCCAGTTCCTTGCGTAATTCTTCCTTTGTCACTACTGCTTTGCGACCTCATGCGGGCGGCCGTCGGCCGCGGTTGGCCCGGGCGCGTGGCCGGGGCGGTTGATCAGGGTGGGGGAGGGCTCCCGGCGGGCCGGCCGATGCTTGGCTGGCTGGCGGGAAGTGGCGGCTATTATGCGTGGTTTTGTCGGCAACGGAAACAAACGAGCCCGCGACTTGCGCGGGCTCGTTTGACCGGGGAGGCTCAGCGGGCGGCGTTGGCCTCCATGCCCTGCTCGGCGCGTCCGTAGACGTCGTCGAAACGCTCGATGTCGTCCTCGCCCAGGTAGCTGCCGGACTGCACCTCGATGATCTCCAGCGGGATCTTGCCGGGGTTGGCCAGGCGGTGCACCGAGGTCACCGGGATGTAGGTGGACTGGTTCTCGGTGAGCAGGAAGGTCTTCTCGTTGCAGGTGACCTGCGCCGTGCCGGAGACCACGATCCAGTGCTCGGCGCGGTGATGGTGCATCTGCAGCGACAGGCTGGCGCCGGGGTTGACGCAGATGCGCTTGACCTGGAATCGCCCGCCCATGTCCACCGAGTCGTACCAGCCCCAGGGGCGGTACACCGCGCAGTGGTTCTGCGTCTCGCTGCGCTCGCGGGCGTCCAGCTGGGCGACCAGCTTCTTGACGTCCTGTACGCGGTCCTTGTGGGCGACCATGGTGGCGTCCTTGGTTTCCACCACGACCACGTCCTCCAGGCCGAGCACGGTGACCAGCTTGTCGGTGCCGTAGATCAGCGAGTCGCGGGTGTCCTCGGCGATCACGTCGCCCTTGAGCACGTTGCCGTTGCCGTCCTTCTGGTGCACGTCCCAGATCGACGACCAGGAGCCGACGTCGCTCCAGCCAGCCGACATCGGCACCACGCAGGCCAGTTCGGTCTTCTCCATCACCGCGTAGTCGATGGAGTTGTCCGGGCAGCAGGCGAAGGTCGCCGGGTCGATGAGGATCTCCTCGCCGTTGCGCACGCTGCGCTCCAGCGCGGCCCAGCAGGTGTCGTAGATGTCCGGGTCGTGCTTCTTCAGCTCCTCGAGGAAGACGCTGGCGCGGAACAGGAACATGCCGCTGTTCCAGTAGTAGTCGCCGGAATCGACATAGCTCTGCGCGCGGACCTCGTCGGGCTTCTCGACGAACTGGCTGACCCGTTCGATGCCTTCCGGCAGGCCGCCGCGGTCGCTGGGGTCGCACTTGATGTAGCCATAGCCGGTTTCCGGGCGGGTCGCCGGGATGCCGAACAGCACCATCTCGCCGTTTTCCGCGGCATTGGTCGCCAGCGCCAGGGAGCGCTGGAAGGCCCGCTGGTCCTCGATCACGTGGTCGGCCGGCAGCACCAGCAGCAGCTCGTCACGGCCTTCTTCCATCAGGGTCATCGCCGCCATGGCGATGGCCGGTGCGGTGTTGCGGCCGAACGGCTCGAGCAGCAGGCCCTGGATGCCGAGCTTGCGCGCGGCCAGCTGCTCCTTGACGATGAAGCGGTGTTCCTTGTTGCACACCAGCAGCGGCTGTTGCATGCCTTCGAAGGCCAGGCGCTCGACGGTCTGCTGGAACAGTGTCTGCTCGCCGGTCAGGGCGATGAACTGCTTGGGGAACTGCTTGCGCGACAAGGGCCAGAGCCGGGAGCCGCTACCACCTGAAAGAATTACCGGGATCATGCTGCTTCTCCTGAAAGTTTCGAAGTCGTGTTGTTCTTGTCCGTGGCGCAGCGACTACGCCGAATGGATGTAGGTCAGGCAACCGGCGGGCAAAATCTCCCACCAGGCGAGACCGAGTGCTCCCCCGAGGCCTATGCCCCGATTGTTGAAACCTGCTGCCTGTCCAGGTGCGACCGTGTGGTGCCACCCATCCCCGCGCTGTGTTCGGGGCCGATGACAAGGGCAGATTGAAGGAGCCACCCGGAAAGCCGTAGCGGGGTGGCCGTGCAGGCCGGTCGTCTGCGACGCGTTGGCGTCGCTTTGTTGTGATCGTGCCGGCTGCGGTGCTGCTCGGTTGGCGGCGCAACGCTACGGGCTGCGCGCGGGGCGGCCGGGCCGATGGGCATCCTCGCCATCGTCGTCCGCGGAGTTATCCGTTGGCCGGGGCATGGCCCCTGGTTGTCGAAGACCCTGAGCACTTTCATGTGCGACGTCCTTTGCCGGTCTGGAGTTGGTACGCGCTTATGATTGTGCGGCCATGGGGTTAGTTCCCCGCCGTGGGACCGTTGATCGGCCCACGTGGCTGGCTGGATTTCTACGTGGGAGGGGCGAGGCTGCGCCGGGATCGACGCAGCCTTGAGGTAGGGAGCGGTCGGCTCAGGCCGTCGGGGCGTCGCGCAGGAAGACCAGGTGGCCGGGGCGGGAATCGGCTTCGCTGTAGCGGTAGCCGTCGTAGTCGAAGTTCACCAACTGCGCCGGGTCGGTGAGGCGGTGCTTGATGACGTAGCGCGCCATCAGCCCGCGTGCCTTCTTGGCGTAGAAGCTGATGATCTTGTACTGGCCGTTCTTCAGGTCCTTGAAGTCGACGTCGATGATCTGCGCATCCAGCGCCTTGCGCTTGACGGCGCCGAAGTACTCGTTGGAGGCGAGGTTGAGCAGCACCTGGTCGCCCTGTGCGGCCAGCGCCTGGTTCAGCCACTGGCTGATGCGCTCGCCCCAGAAGGCGTAGAGGTCCTTGCCACGGGCGTTGGCCAGCTTGGTGCCCATCTCCAGCCGGTAGGGCTGCATCAGGTCCAGCGGACGCAGCACGCCATAGAGCCCCGACAGCATGCGCAGGTGGCGCTGGGCGAAGTCGAAATCCTCGCCGTCGAAGTCGTCGGCGTTGAGCCCGGTATAGACGTCGCCCTTGAATGCCAGCAGCGCCTGCTTGGCATTGCCGGGGGTGAACTCGGCGTTCCAGCTGCCGAAGCGGGCGACATTCAGCGCGGCCAGCTTGTCGGACAGGTGCATGAGTTCGGCGACCTGCGCCGGCGAATAGTCGCGCAGCTGGTCGATCAGGATCTGCGCCTGGTCGAGGTGCTCGGGCAGCGTGTGGCGGGGCGTGGCGGGCGGGGTTTCGTAGTCGAGGGTCTTGGCCGGTGAGATCACCATTAGCATCGAGCGGTTCTCGTTCCTTGGATGTGCCGCGATTCTAGGGCCAGACGGCGGCCATGCTCCAGCTATCGGGGCGATTGGTCGGCTTGACCTTGCCCCCGGGGCAAGGCCCAATCTCGCCTCAAGACAAGGAGACGGCATGAGCACCTGCGACCATTCCAACTGGCAACCTGATCACGACTACCGCCCGCTGGAGCATGGTGCCGAGCGCCAGACCTGGCTGGTCGCCGCCCTGACCGGCGTGACCATGGTGGTGGAGATCGCCGCCGGCTACATGCTCAACTCCATGGCCCTGCTCGCCGATGGCTGGCACATGGCGTCGCACATGGTGGCCATCGGCCTGGCCGCGTTGGCCTACCTGCTGGCGCGCCGCTATTCGAAGGACCATCGGTTCGCCTTCGGCACCTGGAAGATCGAAGTGCTGGCGGGCTTCTCCAGCGCGCTGCTGCTGGTGGTCGTGGCGGTGATGATGATCGTCGAGTCGCTGCTGCGCTTCTGGTCGCCGGCGCCGATCGGCTTCGACGAGGCCATCGGCGTCGCGGTCGTCGGGCTGATCGTCAACCTGGTCTCGGCCTGGCTGCTGCACGAGCACCACGACCACGGCCATCATCATGCCGACCACGACCACGACCACGACCACGACCACGACCACGACCACGACCACGGGCAGCCGGCGCAGGGCGGCCGTGACCTCAATCGGCATGCCGCCTTCGTCCACGTGCTGACCGATGGCCTGACCTCGGTCGCCGCCATCGTCGCGCTGCTGGGTGGCAAGCTGTTCGGCTGGGACTGGCTGGACCCGACCATGGGCATCGTCGGCGCCGTGGTGATCCTGATCTGGGCGCGCGGCCTGCTGCGCGAGACCGGCAAGGCGCTGCTCGATCGGGAGATGGACGACCCGCTGGTGCACCAGATCCGTGCAGCGCTCAGCGCCGTCCCGGACACCGAGGTGACCGACCTGCACCTGTGGCGGGTCGGGCGGGCGCAGTACAGCTGCATCCTCAGCGTGGTGACGCACCAGGACCGTTCGGCCGACCGCTACAAGCAGGAACTGGCACGTTTCCCGCAGCTCGTCCATGTGACCGCCGAGGTCAACCGTTGCACCGACCCGGCCGGCCGTTGCTAGGCATTTCGTCGAACACCGGGGCGCAGAAAAAACCGCCAGCGAATCGAAAAGTCATTTGCCTGTCATAAGTTTTGCGTTATTACGAAACTCAGACCGCCGAACCCTGTGCAACAGGTGGCGGCCACTGGGTGGCCCCGAGCCCGCCGGCACCCAACGTCCGCTCACCTCGTCGTCGTACGGCGGTCACCTCCGACGGAGCAACGCACTCCGTCGCCGCTACTACGAAGAAGGTGATCGGTATGGATGATTACGGTACCTCCCGCGCGACCCAGCCCACCCTTTACGTCCTCGACACGAACGTCCTGATCCACGATCCAAACGCCTTGCTGAACTTCCAGGAGCACCAGGTCGCGATTCCCATGACCGTGCTCGAGGAGCTGGACCAGCTCAAGACCGGCAAGCACACCGTGGCCGCCGAATGCCGCCAGGCCATCCGCCTGATCGATCGCCTGCTCGGCGATGCCTCGCCCGAGGAGGTGGAGGCCGGCGTACCGATCCAGCGTGGCAAGTCAGGGCCCTGCGGCAGCCTGTCGATCCTCATGAGCCGGCCGGGCGAGGCCAAGGGCCTGCCGGAGGACCTGAACGACAACAAGATCATCAACCTGGTGGTGATGCTCAGCAAGGAGCGCGCCGGCGTGCCGGTGGTGCTGGTCACCAAGGACATCAACATGCGCCTGAAGGCGCGCGCCTGCGGGGTGGCGGCCGAGGACTACCATACCGACCAGCTGGTGGATGACGTCGGCCAGCTGTCGCCGGGCTACCACAGCCTCAGTGGCTCGTTCTGGGACCGCGTCAGTACCGTCGAGACGCAGCAGGGGCATGGCCGTACCTGGCATCGGGTGCAGCTGGTCGACAACCTGCCGGCCGTGCACGTCAACGAGTTCGTGCTCGACGAGCAGGGCTTCGTCGGCTGGATCAAGGGCATCGAGGGCGACGAGCTGCTGCTGCTCGACATGCACCAGGAGCCGCTGCTGCACCAGGAGGCCTGGGGCCTGCGCCCGCGCGACATCCACCAGGCGCTGGCGCTGTATGCGCTGCTCGATCCGGACATCCACCTGGTCAACCTGTCCGGCGCGGCGGGCTCGGGCAAGACCATCCTGGCGCTGGCGGCGGCCATCGAGCAGACCGTGGTGAGCAAGCGCTACCGGCGCATCATCGCCACGCGCAGCGTGCAGGGGCTGGACGAGGACATCGGCTTCTTGCCCGGCACCGAGGCCGAGAAGATGGAGCCCTGGCTGGGAGCCATCACCGACAATCTCGAAGCGCTGCACATGGATGACGAGAACACCCACGGCAGCATCGACTACATCCTGCAGAAGGTGCCGCTGCAGTTCAAATCACTCAACTACATCCGCGGGCGCAGCTTCCAGCAGAGCCTGATCCTCATCGACGAGTGCCAGAACCTCACCCCGCACCAGATGAAGACCATCATCACCCGCGCCGGCAACGGCTCGAAGGTGGTCTGCCTCGGCAACCTGGCGCAGATCGACACTCCCTACCTGTCGGCCACCAGTTCCGGCCTGACCTACCTCACCGAGCGCTTCAAGGACTTCTCCCACGGCGTTCACATCACCCTGCAGGGCGTACCGCGTTCGATCCTCGCCGAGTACGCCGAGGCCCACATGTAGCCCACCGGGCATGGGGCTGGAGCCTGTGCGCTCCAGCTTCCGCCCGCCAGCTGCGCTACACTGCGGGCCTTTCATAGCCAGCAGGATTTCCCATGCTCACCCATCTCGATTTCCAGGGGCGCGCCAGCATGGTCGACGTGACCGACAAGGCCGTCACCGCACGCGAGGCCACCGCCGAGGCGCGCGTGCGCATGCGCCCCGAGACGCTGCAACTGATCCAGCAGGGCGGCCATCCCAAGGGCGACGTGTTCGCCGTGGCGCGCATCGCCGGCATCCAGGCGGCGAAGAAGACCCACGAGCTGATCCCGCTCTGCCATCCGCTGTTGTTGACCAGCATCAAGGTCGAGCTCGCGCCCGAGGGCGAAGACTGCGTGCACATCCGTGCCGTCTGCAAGCTGGCCGGGCAGACCGGCGTGGAAATGGAAGCGCTGACCGCGGCAAGCGTCGCCGCGCTGACCATCTACGACATGTGCAAGGCGGTGGACAAGGGCATGGTCATCGAAGGCGTGCGGCTGCTGGAGAAGCGCGGCGGCAAGAGTGGACACTGGCAGGTGGAATCATGATTCGTGTGCAGTTCTATGCCCGTTATCGGGAAACCCTCGACAGCGACGGCGAGCAGCTGGCCTGGAGCGAGCGGCTGGCCAGCGTGGATGGCGTGCGGCAGGCGTTGCTCGCGCGCGGCGGCGCCTGGGAGGTGCTGGCCGAGCGCAACCTGATGTGCGCGCGCAACCAAGAGTTGTGCAGCCTCGCCGAGCCGCTGGAGGATGGCGACGAGGTGGCGTTCTTCCCCACCGTCACGGGAGGTTGAGATGGGCGTTCGAGTCCAGCAGGCGGCGTTCGACCCGGGCGCCGAACTGAACGCGCTGCACGCGGCCAACCTCGGCATCGGCGCAGTGGTCGGTTTCGCCGGCTATGTGCGTGATTTCAACGACGGGCGCGACGTGGCGGGGATGTTCCTCGAACATGCGCCCGGCATGACCGAGAAGGCGCTGGAGAAGATCGTCGCCGAGGCCGGGCAGCGCTGGCCGCTGCTGCGTTGCGACGTGCTGCACCGGGTCGGCCCGCTCGAGCCCGGCGAGCCGATCGTCTTCGTCGGCGTGGCCAGCGCCCACCGCGAAGCGGCGTTCGAGGCCTGCCGCTTCGTCATGGACTACCTGAAGACCCGCGCACCGTTCTGGAAAAAGGAAACCACGCCGGATGGCCCGCGCTGGGTCGAGGGGCGCGACAGCGACCAGCGGGCGGCCGAGCGCTGGCAGCAGGATTGAGCGTCGGGCCGGGCGCGTGGCGCCCGCCGGCTCTCAATGGAAGCTGATGTACATCTTGAAGGCGAGGGTGGAGAACATGGTGAGTACGCCGACCGCCAGCACCGCCACGCCCCATTGCCGTTCACGGAAGCTGTAACCCACGCACAGCAGCACGAAGCCGGTGGTGATCAGCAGGATAAGCCAGTCGAGATGCTGCATGCCCTGTCCCTTGTGCCGTTTCACGTCGCGATAAAGCCACTCTAGCCCTGCGAGGCGAGGCCGGCGCTGACCTGAATCAGCCCCGCCGGCCTCGGCGCAGGCGCGCGGGCAGCTAGCGGTGACGGGGCACCGCGGCCAGCAGTTCGGCCGGGGGCATCTCGCAATGGATCTTGCGGCCGATCAGTTCCTCGATCGGCGGCAGGGCGAAGGCATCGTCCTCGCCGGCGAAGCTGATCGAGGTGCCGCTGCTCCCGGCGCGGCCGGTACGGCCGATGCGGTGCACGTAGTCGTCCGGCACTTCCGGCAGGGTGAAGTTGATCACGTGGCTGATGCCGTCGACGTGGATGCCGCGGCCGGCGACGTCGGTGGCCACCAGCACGCGGATCTTGCCCTCGCGGAAACCTTCGAGCACCTTGATGCGCTTGTGCTGCGGCACATCGCCGGACATCTGCGCAGCGCTGATGCCGTCCTTGGTCAGGCGTTCCTCGATGCGCCGCACCTGATCCTTGCGGTTGGCGAAGACCATCACCCGTTCCCAGTTGTTCTGGCTGATCAGGTTGTAGAGCAGCTTGTACTTGTCGGCCTCGGCCACGGCGTAGACATGCTGCTCGACGGTCTCGCTGGCGACGTTCTCCGGCTCGATCTCGACGACCGCCGGGTCGACGGTCCATTGCCGGGCCAGGTTCATCACGTCGTCGGTGAAGGTCGCCGAGAACAGCAGGGTCTGGCGCTCGCCCTTCATCGGCGTCTGCCGGATGATCTGCCGCACCTGCGGAATGAAGCCCATGTCGAGCATGCGGTCGGCCTCGTCGAGCACCATCACCTCGACCATGTCCAGGTGCACCTCGCCGCGCTGGTTGAAGTCCAGCAGGCGGCCGGGGGTGGCGACGAGGATGTCGCAGAAGCGCGACTCGAGCTGCTTGAGCTGCTTGTCGAAGTCCATGCCGCCGACGAAGCTCATCACGTTCAGCCTGGTGTACTTGGTCAGCGCCAGGGCGTCGTTGGCGATCTGCACCACCAGCTCGCGGGTCGGCGCGATGATCAGCGCGCGCGGCTCGCCCATGTAGCGCTCCTTGGGCGGCGGCGTTTCCAGCAACTGGGTGATGGTGGAGATGAGGAAGGCGGCGGTCTTGCCGGTGCCGGTCTGCGCCCGGCCGATGGCGTCGCGGCCCTTGAGCGTGTAGCCCAGCACCTGCGCCTGGATCGGCGTGCAGTAGGGAAAGCCGAGATCGTGGATGGCGTGCATCAGCTCGGGGGCGAGCCGGAAGTCGTGGAAGCGCGTCTTGCCTTCGGCCGGCTCGACGACGAAGTCTTCCAGCTTCCAGGGGGCGGCCTGCTCGGCGGCTGGCTTGGCGCTGCGCTTGCGGCGGGGCTTGGCCGGCGCGTCGTCCGATCGGCTCTCGGCGACGACGGGCACCTGGGGTTCGGGTTGGCGGGCGACGGGCGCCTGCGGGACGGGGGCTGGCGAACTGGCGGGCTGCACCTGGCTGTCGCCCTTGCCGAGCATTTTCTTGAGTGCCTTGAGCACGATGTTCTCTTTATCGACGGAAAAGTTGCCCCGGAGTTTAAAGCAAGACATGGGCAGGGGCGAAGCACTGCGCCATCCTGTCCCGGGGGCGGAGTTCAGCCGCTGAGGCGGTTGCGCCCCGCTTGCTTGGCCTGGTACAGCTCGCGGTCGGCGCGCTCGATGACTTCGGCCAGGCTGTCGCCGGGTTGCCAGACGGCCAGGCCGATGGAAATGGTCACGCCGGGCAGCCGGCCGATCGGGGTGGGGAAGTGACGGATGCGCTCGATCGCCTGGCGCAGCCGCTCGCCGATCGCGCGCGCCGCCTCGGCGGCCAGTTCCGGCAGCAGGATGGTGAACTCCTCGCCGCCGTAGCGCACCAGGCAGTCCTTGGGGCGCAGCTGCGCCGCCAGGGTACGCGCCACCAGGGCGAGCACATGGTCGCCGGCCAGGTGGCCGTGGCGGTCGTTGTAGCGCTTGAAGCGGTCGACATCGAGCATGAGCATGCACATGGCGCTGCCATTGATGGCGCAGCGCGCGCTGTCGCGCTCGTAGGCGTGCTCCAGCCAGCGGCGGTTGAACACGCCCGTGAGCATGTCGACGTTGGCGTTGTGCTCACTGTCGACGATCAGGCGGTCGCTCAGGCGGACGCGCTCGCACAGCAACAGCGCCAGGTTGTGCATCAGCCGCGGCGATTCGCCGAGCACGGCGAGGTCGCGTGTGTGCAGGCGCAGCAGGGTGCAGGGCTGGTTGGCGACGACGAAGATGGTCGGCGGCAGGTGGTCGATGAAGCTCACCTCGCCGGCGCAGTCGTTGGTGTCGATGACCCGCAGCGGCTGGCTGTCGAGCGAGTCGACGTACACCGTCAGGCTGCCGTGCAGGACCATATAGAGGTAGCGGTTGGTCTGGTGCGGGCTGAGGAGGGTCTCCTCGGCCTCGATGGTGCATACCTCGCAGTGCGCCAGCAGCCTGGCCAGCTCCGCGCCATCCACGCCATGCAGCAGGCGCAGGCGACCGAGGCGGGCAGGGGCCACCGGCTGCTCGACGATCTTCATGGGGTCGCCCGCTGACCGCGAGGTTGCGTCTGGCCCTGCATGGCAAGCGGTCCTCCGCTGCGATGGCTACAACCGGGCGGCGGATCGACGGTCCCTTCAGCTTCCGCAGTCGGTCCTGCAAGCGTAGTCGATCCGCCGCCCGCCAGCTCAGCCGATGCGCTGCGCCAGCCAGGCGCCGATCTCGAGGATTTCCTCGGGGCGCACTTCATGCGCCATGGGGTAGTCGCGCCATTGCACCTCGACCCCGGCGGCAGCCAGGCAGTCGTGCGCGGCGCGCCCCATGGCGAGCGGGACCACATCGTCGAAGCGCCCATGCAAGCACAGCGCCGGCACGCCGCGTGCCGACTCCGTGAGTTCCAGTTGCTCGGCGAAGGTCGGCGCATAGGTCGACAGCGCCAGGACACCGCCCAGCGGACCCTGCCAGCGCAGGAAGGCCGTGTGCAGCACCACCGCGCCACCCTGGGAGAAGCCGGCGAGGAAGATGCGCGCCGGGTCGATGCCGGCGTCGCGCTGCGCTTCGATCAGGCCGATGACCAGCTGCGCCGAGGCTTCGAGCTGGTCCTGGGCAATCGCGCGGGCCGGGCTCATGGCGAGGATGTCGTACCAGCTGGGCATGCTGTAGCCGCCATTGATGGTCACTGGGCGCGTCGGTGCCTGCGGCAGGACGAAGCGGGTGCTGTCCAGGCGCTGCTGCAGGGCCTGGGCGACCGGCTCGAAGTCGTATCGATCGGCGCCCAGGCCGTGCAGCCAGATGACACAGGCGTCGGCCGGACGGGTGGGTTCGAGGATCAGGGGTTGGTTCATGCTGGCTCCAGTTCGGGGCGGTTCGCCTCGTCCTGGGGCGTGGACGAGGCCGGTGGCGCGAGGTTAACCGCTAAGCCCGGTGCGCTGCACGCCCGCTGCCGCCGGCTGGGCGCGATGCGGCCGGCTGGTACGCCGCTTGCTATGGCCTGTCTGCGGCAGGCTCGTGCCGCGGGCAAGGTTGCCGTACGGGCGCGGGCGACTAGACTCTGGACTGGCTCCGCAGCGTAGCGGCCAATGGCCGTGTCGGCAGCAGACCCAGACCCCGAGAATAAAAAAGCAAACTGGAGGTTTCGATGACACGGGTGAAATCCACTCTGGCCGTACTCGGCGCGGCGGCACTGCTCGGCGCGAGCGGTGTGACCCACGCCGGGGCGACTCTCGATGCGGTGAAGAACAAGGGCTTCGTGCAGTGCGGCATCAGCGACGGCCTGCCGGGCTTCTCCTTCGCCGATGCCAAGGGGCAGTACCAGGGAATCGATGTGGATGTCTGCAGGGCGGTCGCGGCCGCGGTCTTCGGTGATGCCGGGAAGGTCAAGTTCAGCCCGCTGACAGCCAAGGAGCGCTTCACCGCGCTGCAGTCCGGCGAAGTCGACGTGCTGTCGCGCAACACCACCTGGACCAGCTCGCGCGACGCGGCGATGGGCCTCAACTTCACCGGCGTCACCTACTACGACGGCCAGGGCTTCCTGGTGAACAAGGAGATCGGCGTCAACAGCGCCAAGGAGCTGGACGGCGCCACCGTCTGCATCCAGGCCGGCACCACCACCGAGCTGAACCTCTCCGATTACTTCCGCGCCAACAACCTCAAGTACACCCCGATCACCTACGACACCTCGGACGAGAGCGCCAAGTCGCTGGAGTCCGGGCGCTGCGACGTGCTGACCTCCGACCAGTCGCAGCTCTACGCCCAGCGCATCAAGCTGGCCAAGCCGGACGACTACGTGGTGCTGCCGGAAGTCATCTCCAAGGAGCCGCTCGGCCCGGCGGTGCGCCAGGGCGACGAGGAATGGTTTGATATCGTGCGCTGGACGCTGTTCGCCATGCTCAATGCCGAGGAACTGGGGGTGACCGCGGCCAACGTCGAGGACATGGCCAAGACCACCAAGAATCCCGACGTGGCGCGCCTGCTCGGCGCCGAGGGCGAGTACGGCAAGGACCTCAAGCTGAACAAGAACTGGGCCGTGCAGATCGTCAAGCAGGTCGGCAACTACGGCGAGGTGTTCGAGCGCAACGTCGGCAAGGGCAGCGAGTTGAAGATCGAGCGCGGGTTGAACGCGCTGTGGAACAAGGGCGGGCTGCACTACGCGCCGCCGGTGCGTTGATCGAGCCGGCCGGCGCTCCTGGCCGGCCGTTCCAAGGGATGAGCGTGGCCGGCGGGAGGATGCCGCCGGCCGCGCATCATGAGGTTTCCCTATGCGCACCAACGGATCTACCCGTCGCGTGGGTGGCTCGCTGCTCACCGACCCCCAGGCGCGTGCCTGGCTGTTCCAGATCGTCGCTGTCGTGGCGGTCGTCGCCTTTGGCTGGTTCCTGTTCCATAACACCCAGGCCAACCTGGCCCATCGCGGCATCAACTCCGGCTTCGGCTTCCTCGACAACGCCGCCGGCTTCGGCATCCCGCAGCACCTGATCGACTACAGCGAAAGCGATACCTACGGCCGGGTGTTCTGGGTCGGCCTGCTCAATACCTTGCTGGTCAGCGTGGTCGGCATCGTCCTGGCCACCGTGCTCGGCTTCGTGCTCGGCGTGGCGCGGCTGTCGCCGAACTGGCTGATCCGCAAGCTCGCCACGCTGTATATCGAGACCTTTCGCAACATCCCGCCGCTGCTGCAGATCTTCTTCGTCTATTTCGCCGTCATCGGCCCGCTGCCCGGACCGCGCGACAGCCTGAGCCTGGGCGACCTGGTGTTCGTCAACAACCGCGGCCTGCAACTGCCGGCCCCCAGCGCGGGCGATGGCTTCTGGGCGTTCTGGCTGGCGCTGCTGCTGGCGATCGTGCTCTGCGGCGTGCTGGCGCGCTGGGCGAAGGCGCGGCGCGATGCGACGGGGCGGCGCTTTCCGCTGTTCTGGTCGGCGCTGGCGCTGCTGGTTGCCGTCCCCTGGCTGGCCGCGCTGCTGTGGGGCAGCCCGTTCCAGTGGGACGTGCCGCAGTTGCAGCGCTTCAACATCCGCGGTGGCTGGACGGTGATTCCCGAGCTGGTCGCCATCGTCGTGGCGCTGTCGGTGTACACCGCGGCCTTCATCGGCGAGACGGTGCGCGCCGGCATCCAGGCGGTCAGCCGCGGGCAGACCGAGGCCGCGGCATCGCTCGGCCTGCGGCCCGGGCAGTTGCTGCGGCTGGTGATCATTCCCCAGGCGCTGCGGGTGATCGTGCCGCCGCTGACCAGCCAGTACCTGAACCTGGCGAAGAACTCGTCGCTGGCCGCCGCCATCGGCTATCCGGACATGGTCTCGCTGTTCGCCGGCACGGTGCTCAACCAGACCGGCCAGGCCATCGAGACCATGGCCATCACCATGAGCGTGTACCTGGCCATCAGCATCAGCATTTCGCTGTTGATGAACGCGTACAACAAGCGCATCGCGCTGACCGAGCGGTGAGGCTGCCATGACCCAACACGTGTTCAAGCCCGACCTGCCGCCGCCACCGCGCGAAGTCGGCCTGGCCGGCTGGCTGCGCGCCAACCTGTTCTCCAACTGGCTAAACGGCCTGCTGACCCTGCTGGGGCTGTACCTGGTCTGGCTGATCGTGCCGCCGTTGCTGGATTGGGCCATCTTCAGTGCCGACTGGTCCGGCGAGACACGCAGCGACTGCGGTCGCGAGGGCGCCTGCTGGGTGTTCGTGCAGGTGCGCTTCGGCCAGTTCATGTACGGCTTCTACCCGGTGGATGCACGTTGGCGGGTCGACGCCACGCTGTGGCTGGCGCTGGTCGCGGCGGCGCCGCTGCTGGTCCGCCAGTTCCGCCACAAGGTGCGCTACGGCCTGGCCTACCTGCTGGTCTACCCCTGGCTGGCCTTCTGGCTGCTGCATGGCGGCCTCGGCCTGCAGGTGGTGCCGACCAGCCAGTGGGGCGGGCTGATGCTGACCATCATCATCGCCGCGGTAGGCATCGCCGGCGCGCTGCCGCTGGGCATCCTGCTGGCGCTCGGGCGGCGCTCGGACATGCCGGCGATCCGCGTGCTCTGCGTGACCTTCATCGAGTTCTGGCGCGGCGTGCCGTTGATCACCGTGCTGTTCATGTCCTCGGTGATGCTGCCGCTGTTCCTGCCCGAGGGCATGAACCTCGACAAGCTGCTGCGCGCCATGCTGATGGTGATCTTCTTCGAGGCGGCCTACATCGCCGAGGTGGTGCGTGGCGGCCTGCAGGCCATCCCCAAGGGCCAGTACGAAGCCGCCGCGGCCATGGGCCTGGGCTACTGGCGGATGATGGGGCTGGTGATCCTGCCGCAGGCGCTGAAGCTGGTGATCCCCGGCATCGTCAACACCTTCATCGCGCTGTTCAAGGACACCAGCCTGGTGATCATCATCGGCCTGTTCGACTTCCTCAACAGCATCAAGCGCGCCACTGCCGACCCGGCCTGGCTGGGCATGTCCACCGAGGGCTACGTGTTCGCCGCGCTGGTGTACTGGCTGTTCTGCTTCGGCATGTCCCGTTATTCGATGCATCTGGAACGCCGGCTGGACACCGGCCACCGGAGCTAGGAGCCAATCATGAACGAAACCATCCAGGCCAAGACGGCCGACCAGCCGATCATCCTCATGCAGGGCGTGCACAAGTGGTACGGCCAGTTCCACGTGCTCAAGGACATAAACCTCAAGGTGCGCCAGGGCGAGCGCATCGTGCTCTGCGGCCCCTCCGGCTCGGGCAAGTCGACCACCATCCGCTGCCTCAACCGGCTGGAGGAGCACCAGCAGGGGCGGATCGTGGTCGACGGCCACGAGCTGACCAGTGACCTCAAGCAGATCGAGGCCATTCGCAGCGAAGTCGGCATGGTATTCCAGCATTTCAACCTGTTCCCGCACCTGACGGTGCTGCAGAACTGCACCCTGGCGCCGATCTGGGTGCGCAAGCTGCCGCGCCGCGAGGCCGAGGAGGTGGCCATGCACTACCTGGAGCGGGTGCGCATTCCCGAGCAGGCAAACAAGTTCCCCGGGCAGCTCTCCGGCGGCCAGCAACAGCGCGTGGCGATCGCCCGGGCGCTGTGCATGAAACCCAAGATCATGCTGTTCGACGAGCCCACCTCGGCGCTCGACCCGGAGATGGTCAAGGAGGTGCTCGACACCATGATCGCCTTGGCCGAGAGCGGCATGACCATGCTCTGCGTGACCCACGAGATGGGCTTTGCCCGTACCGTTGCCGATCGGGTGATCTTCATGGACAAGGGCGAGATCGTCGAGCAGGCCGCGCCGGAGGTGTTCTTCACCAGCCCGGAGAGCGACCGCACCCGGCTGTTCCTCAGCCAGATCCTCCACTGAGCGGCGCGCGGACACCGCCGCGAGGCACCGCCTGGCCTGCGATTGACGCCGGTCATGGGGTTGCGGTTGCGCCTGGCATGTAATCGCTGCCCATCATCGAGCTTCGGGAGGCGGGGCATGTCCAGGCACAGAAGAGGTGGCGTCACGCGTTCGCGGCAGGGCCTGGCGATCTGGCTGCTGGGAAGCCTGCTGGCCGTCGCCGCGCAGGCCCAGGAGTCATGGAGCGCGGCGGACATCCGCGCTTCTCGCCACTTGCTGCGCGAGGCCACTACGGCGCAGGCGCCGGTCTACCAGGCCGATCCGCTGGGGCTGATGCTGGTGGTCGAGGCCGGCGATTCCCACGTCTCGATCCTCGATGGCGCCAAGCTCGAGCCCTTGCATCGCCTCGCCACCCGGGCGCAGCTGCAGGGCAGTCCGGGATTCACCGGCGACGGTCGCTACGCCTTCTTCCTTTCCCGCGACGGCTGGGTGACCAAGTACGACCTGTGGACGCTCGAGGCCGTGGCCGAGGTGCGGGCGGGGCTGGACGCGCGCACCCTTGCCGTCGACCCGGCCGGCGACCATATCGCCGTGGGCAACCACCGGCCCCATACCCTGGTGCTGCTGGACGGCGAGCTGAACCTGCTCAAGTCCATGCCGGCCCTCGATCAGAAGGCCGAGCGCAGCTCCGAGGTGTCGGCGGTCTACAGCGCGCCGTGGCGGCGGTCGTTCGTCGTGGCGATGAAGGACATCGCCGAGTTGTGGGAAGTCGGCTACGACCCGCAGGCCGGCGACATGGCGGTCGGCCGGGTGCATGACTTCCAGTACCGGGAAGGCACCTTCGTCACGGCCTATCTCAATCCGCGACGCATCGAACTGGACGTGCCGCTGGATGACTTCTTCCTCAAGCCCGGTCAGGCCGAGCTGTTCGGGGTGTCGCGGCAGGGCGAGGTGCCGGTGATCCAGCTGGATGCGCGCCAGCGAATCGGCAGCCTGCCCTTGCACGGCCGTCCGCAACTGGGCACGGCCGTCAGCTGGCGCCGCCAGGGCGTGACGCTGATGGCCAGCAGCAACCTGGCGCTGGCGGAAGTCGCGGTGATCGATCCGCAGCAGCGCGAATTGCTGCGCCGCATCCCCCTGCAAGGTCCGGGGACTTTTCTTGCGGGCCATGAGCAGAGCCGCTACCTGTTCGTCGATTCGAGGCTGGCGGCCGATTCGCGGCATGTGCTGCAGGCGATCGACCGGGACACCCTGGAAATCGTGTGGCACTTCACCGCCGCGCCGGGCGAGACGCTGGCGCCTGTCGAATTCACCCGCGACGGGCGCTACGCGCTGGCCAGCCTGGGGCGCGACGACGGCGCCGTGATCGTGCTCGATACGCAACGCCTGGAAGAGGTCAAGCGCCTGCCGATGAAGCGACCGGTCGGCCAATATGGCGTCTGGCGCGCTATCGAGGCCCATTCGGGCGGTGCGCGATAGCGCCGGTCCGCGAGTCGGCTGCCGGGCTTGCATCGGGTCGCTGCCCCTCGAGCGCCGTCATGGGCTAGAATACGCGCCCCCGACTGCTCCCTCACCGAGGCTGTTCCGACGATGTTGATCCTGCGCGGCGCCCCCGCTCTTTCCGCCTTCCGTCATGGCAAGCTCCTGGCCCAGTTGACCGAGAAGGTCCCCGCGGTAAGCGGCCTGTACGCCGAGTTCGCCCACTTCGCCGAGGCCAGCGACGTGCTCGGTTCGGACGAGCAGCAGGTGCTGGCGCGTCTGCTCAAGTACGGCCCCAGCGTCCCGGTGCAGGAACCGAGCGGCCGGTTGTTCCTCGTGGTGCCGCGCTTCGGCACCATCTCGCCGTGGTCGAGCAAGGCCAGCGACATCGCGCACAACTGCGGCCTGGGCAAGATCCAGCGCCTGGAGCGCGGCATCGCCTACTACGTCGCCGGCGAGCTGTCCGAGGCTGACGCCCAGCTGATCGCGGCCGCGCTGCACGACCGCATGACGCAGATCGTGCTCGAGCGCTTCGAACAGGCCGAAGGCCTGTTCAGCCATGCCCAGCCGCGCCCGCTGACCGCGGTGGACGTGCTCGGCGGTGGGCGTGGCGCGCTGGAGAAGGCCAACGTCGAGCTGGGCCTGGCCCTGGCCGACGATGAGATCGACTACCTGGTCAAGGCCTTCACCGAGCTGGCGCGCAACCCGCACGACATCGAGCTGATGATGTTCGCCCAGGCCAATTCCGAGCACTGCCGGCACAAGATCTTCAATGCCAGCTGGGACATCGACGGCCAGAGTCAGGACAAGTCGCTGTTCGGCATGATCAAGAACACCTACGAGATGCACCGCGAAGGCGTGCTCTCGGCCTACAAGGACAACGCCGCAGTGATCGTCGGCAACGTCGCCGGGCGCTTCTATCCGAATCCTGCGACCGGCGAGTACGCCGCCAGCCAGGAGCCGGTGCACATCCTGATGAAGGTGGAGACGCACAACCACCCGACCGCCATCGCGCCGTTCCCCGGCGCCTCCACCGGCTCGGGCGGCGAGATCCGCGACGAAGGCGCCACCGGCCGCGGCGCCAAGCCCAAGGCCGGCCTGACCGGTTTCACCGTCTCCAACCTGAACATCCCGGGCTTCCTGCAGCCGTGGGAGAAGCCCTACGGCAAGCCCGAGCGCATCGTCACGCCGCTGGACATCATGATCGAAGGCCCGCTGGGTGGCGCCGCGTTCAACAACGAGTTCGGCCGCCCGGCGCTGACCGGCTATTTCCGTACCTTCGAGCAGGCCGTGCAGACGCCGCGCGGCGAGGAAGTGCGCGGCTACCACAAGCCGATCATGCTCGCCGGCGGCATGGGCAACATTCGCGAGGAGCACGTGCAGAAGGGCGAGATCTCGGTCGGCGCCAAGCTGATCGTGCTCGGCGGCCCGGCCATGCTGATCGGCCTGGGGGGCGGCGCGGCCTCGTCGATGGCCACCGGCACCAGCTCGGCGGACCTGGACTTCGCCTCGGTACAGCGCGACAACCCGGAGATGGAGCGGCGCTGCCAGGAAGTCATCGACCGCTGCTGGCAGCTGGGTGACGCCAACCCGATCAAGTTCATCCACGACGTCGGCGCCGGTGGCCTGTCCAACGCCTTCCCGGAACTGGTCAACGACGGCGGCCGCGGCGGTCGCTTCGAGCTGCGCAACATCCCCAACGACGAGCCGGGCATGGCCCCGCACGAAATCTGGTGCAACGAATCCCAGGAGCGCTACGTGCTCTCGGTCGATGCGGCCGACTTCGAGCGCTTCAAGGCCATCTGCGAACGCGAGCGCTGCCCCTTCGCGGTGGTCGGCGAAGCCACCGCCGAGCCGCACCTGACGGTCGCCGACCGCCATTTCGACAACAAGCCGGTGGACATGCCGCTCTCCGTGCTGCTCGGCAAGCCGCCGCGCATGCATCGCAGCGCCAGCCGCGAGGCCGAGCTGGGTGACGACTTCGATGCGGCCAAGGTCGACCTGGCCGAGGCGGTCGGCCGTGTGCTGCATCATCCCGCCGTGGCCAGCAAGAGCTTCCTGATCACCATCGGCGACCGCTCGATCACCGGCCAGGTGGCCCGCGACCAGATGGTCGGTCCCTGGCAGGTGCCGGTGGCCGACTGCGCCGTGACCGCCACCAGCTACGACGTGCACACCGGCGAGGCGATGGCGATGGGCGAGCGTACCCCGCTGGCGCTGCTCGATGCCCCGGCATCCGGACGCATGGCCATCGGCGAGACCATCACCAACCTGGCGGCGGCGCGCATCGCCTCGCTGGCCGACATCAAGCTCTCGGCCAACTGGATGGCCGCCGCCGGCCACCCCGGCGAGGATGCGCGGCTGTACGACACCGTGCGCGCGGTCGGCATGGAGCTCTGCCCGCAGCTGGGCATGACCATCCCGGTGGGCAAGGACTCCATGTCCATGAAGACCCGCTGGCAGGAGCAGGGCGCTGAAAAGAGCGTCACCTCGCCGCTGTCGCTGGTGGTTTCCGGCTTCGCCCCGGTGAGCGATATCCGCGGCACGCTGACCCCGCAGCTGCGCCTGGACAAGGGTGCCACCGACCTGATCCTGATCGATCTCGGCCGCGGGCAGAACCGCATGGGCGCCTCCATCCTCGCCCAGGTCTACGGCCAGCTCGGCCGCCAGGCGCCGGACGTCGACGATGCCGAAGACCTCAAGGCCTTCTTCGCCGTGCTGCAGGGGCTCAACCAGGACGACCTGCTGCTGGCCTATCACGACCGCTCCGACGGCGGCCTGCTGACCACCCTGGTGGAGATGGCCTTTGCCGGGCATTGCGGTCTCAAGCTGGCGCTCGACGGCTTGCTGGAGCGGGCCGAGGAAGCACCGGCCCTGCTGTTCAACGAAGAGCTGGGGGCGGTCATCCAGGTTCGCCAGGGCGATACCGAGCTGGTCCTCGGCCAGTTCAGCGCCGCCGGCCTGGGCGACTGCGTCGCGGTCATCGGCCAGCCGACCAACAACGGCCATATCGCCATCCAGTTCGCCGGCAACGAACTGTTCGCCGGTGAGCGTCGCCTGCTGCAACGCCAGTGGGCCGAGACCAGCTACCGCATCCAGCGCCTGCGCGACAACGCCGCCTGCGCCGACCAGGAGTTCGATGCCATCCTCGAAGAGGACAACCCGGGCCTGCACGCGAAGCTGACCTTCGACGTGAATGCCGACGTGGCGGCGCCCTACATCAAGAAGGGCGTGCGGCCGAAGGTGGCGATCCTGCGCGAGCAGGGCGTCAACGGCCAGGTGGAAATGGCGGCCGCGTTCGACCGCGCCGGCTTCAGCGCGGTCGACGTGCACATGAGCGACATCCTCGCCGGGCGCATCGACCTCGAGGCGTTCAAGGGCCTGGTCGCCTGCGGCGGCTTCTCCTATGGCGACGTGCTCGGTGCTGGCGAGGGCTGGGCCAAGTCGATCCTGTTCAATGCGCGTGCCCGCGACGGCTTCCAGGCCTTCTTCGAGCGCAGTGACAGCTTCGCCCTGGGCGTGTGCAACGGCTGCCAGATGATGAGCAACCTGCACGAGCTGGTACCCGGCAGCGAGGCCTGGCCGCACTTCGTGCGCAACCGTTCCGAGCAGTTCGAGGCGCGGGTGGCGATGGTGCAGGTACAGGACTCGCCGTCGATCTTCCTGCAGGGCATGGCCGGCTCGCGCCTGCCGATCGCCATCGCCCACGGCGAGGGCCACGCGGAGTTCGAAAGCGAGGAGGCGATGCTGCAGGCCGACCTTTCCGGCACCGTGGCGCTGCGCTACGTGGACAACCACGGCAAGGTCACCGAGCGCTACCCGGCCAACCCCAACGGCTCGCCGCGCGGCATCACCGGCCTGACCAGCCGCGACGGCCGGGTGACCATCATGATGCCGCACCCCGAGCGGGTGTTCCGCGCGGTGACCAACTCCTGGCGCCCGGACGAGTGGCAGGAGGATGGCGGCTGGATGCGCATGTTCCGCAACGCGCGGGTGTGGGTCGACTGACGGTCGCGCATGCGCCGACACACCGAGGCCCGGAAGCCGATGGCTCCCGGGCCTTCGTTTTTGTGCGCCAGCGCACCTGGCGCGACAGAACTCCGGCTGTCCGGCTGCGTCTGAACATGAATTGGCTCACCGACGTTGCGTGCGAGTGATGGCAATATGATGTCGTCGGCGTTGCGCCGGCTCGATCGAGGCTGGAGGAAACGATGTACAAGCTGTGTTTCTACGTCCCGGAGTCCCACCTGGAAAGCGTGAAGACCGCCGTCTTCGCGGCCGGTGGCGGGCGGATCGGCAATTACGACAGCTGCTGCTGGCAGGTCCTGGGGCAGGGGCAGTACCAGCCGCTGTCGGGCAGCCAGCCGTTCATCGGGACGCAGGGCCAGGTGCATCGGTTGGCCGAATGGAAGGTGGAGATGGTCGTCGGCGACGAACTGATCCACGAAAGCGTCAAGGCGCTCAAGCGGGCGCATCCCTACGAGACGCCGGCCTTCGAGGTCTGGCGCCTGTCCGATCTGCAGTTCTGAGGGAACTCAGGGGCGGATTTCGATCAGCGTGCCGTTGCCGACCAGCCGCCAGATCTCCTGCATGTCGTCATTGCGCAGGGCGATGCAGCCCTCGGTCCAGTCGAGGGTATGGAAGAACCACTCCGGATATTCCTCGTCCACCGGCGTGCCGTGCAGCATGATCATGTCGCCCGCCGGCACGCCCTTGGCCTGGGCATGGGCCAGGTCCCGCGCGTTCGGGTAGGAGATGTGCATCGACAGGTTGAACTTGTCGCTGGTCTTGCGCCAGTCGATCCAGTAGAAGCCTTCCGGTGTGCGCATGTCGCCTTGCTGCTGCTTGGGCCCGTTCGGCTGCTTGCCCAGCGAGACGCGATAGCTCTTCAGGGTCTGGCCGCGGCTGAGCAGGTGCAACTGGCGCTCGGACTTGACCACCAGCACCTTGTCCACCAGCGGGCCCTGCAGGCTGGGTGTGGCATTGGCGTGGCCGAGGGTGGTGAACAGCAGGCAGAAAAGGGCGAATGGCCAGCGCATCGGGTGTTCCTGGTTCGAACTGCATCAGGCCTTGGTTGCAGCGCCGCGCAACGGAGCCAATGTCTCGTTGCGTACCGGGAAGGCCTGCAGGGCCCGGTCGGCGAAGAAGCATTCTAGGGTACGGCCGACGGTCGGAAAAGCCAGCTCCGACCAGGGAATGTCGTCCTGTCGGAAAAGCCGCACCTCCAGGCTCTCCTCTCCCGGCGCGAAGGCCGGAGACGCCAGTTCGGCACGGAAGAACAGGTAGACCTGGTCGATGTGCGGCAGGTCGAACAGGGTGTAGAGCTGCAGGTCGCGCACCACGGCGCAGGCTTCCTCCAGGGTCTCGCGCGCGGCAGCCTGCTGCAGGGTCTCGCCGTTCTCCATGAAGCCGGCCGGCAGGGTCCAGAAGCCCCGTCGCGGTTCGATGGCGCGCCGGCACAGCAGCACCTGCTCCTCCCAGGTCGCCAGGCAGCCGGCGACGATGCGCGGGTTCTGGTAGTGCACGGTCTGGCAGCCGTCGCAGACGAAGCGCGGGCGGTTGTCGCCCGGCGGTATCCGGCTGGCGACCGAGGCGCCGCACTGGCTGCAGTATTTCATGGTCTTCCCTTGTGGAGGCACTGCTTGCGCCGGGCCTGCCGCGGGCCTTGGGCGGTCGCTTCTTTCATGCCATGATGCCAGTCAAAGACGAAACGGGAAGAGTATGCTCGACACAATTCTCCAACGGGTGCGCGATTATTCCCCGCATCTCCTGGAGCCGGAGGGGCGCCTGCCGGAGGCGGCGGTCCTGATGCCGATCACCCGCAGCGACGATCCGGAACTGATACTGACCTTACGCGCCAGCGGGCTGTCGACCCATGGCGGCGAAGTCGCCTTTCCGGGTGGCCGGCGCGACCCGGACGACCGTGACCTGATCCACACTGCGCTGCGTGAGGCCGAGGAAGAGGTCGGCCTCGCCCCGGGCATGGTGGAGGTGGTCGGGCCGCTCAGCAGCCTGGTCTCGGTACATGGCATCCATGTCAGCCCCTATGTCGGCATCGTTCCGGACTACGTCGAGTATCGCGCCAACGACGCCGAGATCGCCGCGGTGTTCTCCGTGCCGCTGAGTTTCTTCTGCGAGGATCCGCGTGAGGTGACCCACCGCATCGACTATCGCGGGCAGGCCTGGTACATCCCTTCCTACCGCTACGGTGATTTCAAGATCTGGGGCCTGACGGCGATCATGATCGTCGAATTGGTCAACCTGGTGTACGACGCCGGGATCGAAATGCGCCGTGCACCGGCCAGCTTCATCGACCTGCGCGGCAGGCCGAGCAGCTGATGGCATCGTCACAACAAGAACAGAGGAAGCGCCCGTGAAATATCGTCTGGGACAAGCACAGGTCGAGGCCCACCCGCAAAGCTGGGTGGCGCCCAATGCAACGCTGGTCGGCAAGGTGCGGCTGGAGGCCGGCGCCAGCGTCTGGTTCGGCGCCGTGCTGCGCGGCGACAACGAGCTGATCCATATCGGCGAGAACAGCAACGTGCAGGACGGCAGCGTCATGCACACTGACATGGGGCATCCGCTGACCCTGGGTACCGGCGTGACGGTCGGCCACAACGCCATGCTGCACGGCTGCGTGGTCGGCGACTACAGCCTGATCGGGATCAACGCGGTGGTGCTCAACGGCGCGCGCATCGGCAAGTACTGCATCATCGGCGCCAATACCCTGGTGCCCGAGGGCAAGGAGATTCCGGACGGTTCGCTGGTGGTCGGTACGCCGGCGAAGGTGATTCGCGAGCTCAGCGAGGAGCAGAAGAAGATGCTCGAGGCGAGTGCCGCGCACTATGTGCAGAACGCGCAGCGTTATGCCCGCGATCTGGCGGAGCAGGGCGAGTGAGCGACAAGCAGCGACCGGTCGCCTCGCCCTGCGTGAGTCTATGCGCGCTGGACGAACACGACCTCTGCCTCGGCTGCCAGCGCAGTGCGCAGGAAATCACCCGCTGGGGCCAGATGAGCGACGACGAGCGTCGCGAGGTACTGCGGCGCTGCGACAAGCGTGCCCGCCAGAACGGCCAGTTCATGTAATCCGGCGCCGTCACGGCGCCTGCACGAGAGAAGCATCATGTCCCGAATCGGTACCCCCTTGTCGGCCAGCGCGACGCGCGTCCTGCTCTGCGGCTCCGGCGAGCTCGGCAAGGAAGTGGTGATCGAGCTGCAGCGCCTGGGCGTCGAGGTGATCGCCGTCGATCGCTACGCCAACGCCCCGGCCATGCAGGTCGCCCATCGCTGCCACGTGGTCGACATGCTCGATGGCGCCGCATTGCGCGCGGTGATCGAGCAGGAACGACCGCACTACATCGTTCCGGAAATCGAGGCCATCGCCACCGCCACCCTGGTGGAGCTGGAAGGCGAGGGCTATACGGTCATCCCGACCGCGCGAGCGGCGCAACTGACCATGAATCGCGAAGGCATCCGCCGCCTGGCCGCCGAAGAGCTGGGGCTGCCGACCTCTGCCTATCGCTTCGCCGACAGCCTGGAGCAGTGTCGCGAGGCGGTCGAGGCGCTGGGCTATCCGTGCCTGGTCAAGCCGGTGATGAGTTCGTCGGGCAAGGGGCAGTCGGTGTTGCGCTCGGCCGACGACATCGATGCCGCTTGGGCGTATGCGCAGGCCGGCGGCCGTGCCGGTCGCGGGAGGGTGATCGTCGAGGGTTTCATCGATTTCGACTACGAGATCACGCTGCTGACCGTGCGCCACGCGGCCGGCACCAGCTTCTGCCAGCCAGTCGGCCACCGCCAGGCGAAGGGTGACTATCAGGAATCCTGGCAGCCGCAAGCGATGTCGCCGGTGGCGCGCGCCGAGGCCGAGCGCATCGCCCTGGCCGTGACCGAGGCCCTCGGTGGGCGCGGCATCTTCGGCGTCGAGCTGTTCGTCAAGGGCGATCGGGTGTGGTTCTGCGAGGTTTCGCCGCGCCCCCATGACACGGGCTTGGTGACACTGGTGTCGCAGGATCTCTCGGAATTCGCCCTGCACGCGCGGGCCATTCTCGGCCTGCCGATCCCGGCGATCCGCCAGCTCGGGCCGTCGGCGTCGGCGGTGATCCTCGCCGAGGGGGAGTCGGAGCGGGTCGCCTTCGCTGGCCTCGAGGCGGCGCTGGGCGAGCCCGGCACGGCCTTGCGCCTGTTCGGCAAGCCGGGCGTCAGCGGCCAGCGGCGCATGGGCGTGGCGCTGGCGCGCGATGCGTCGGTCGAGGCGGCGCGCGCAAAGGCCCTGCGCGCAGCGGGCGCGGTGCGCATCGAGTTGTGAGGCAGGGTGGGCGCCGGGTCGCCGGCGCCCTGGTTCATTCGTCGCGCGCGGCCTGCTCGTTGCGTTCCTGGATCGGCCAGGCACGCACGCTCTTCACCCGATTTTCGGCCGCCTGCAGGATTTCCATGCGGTAGTTGCCGATCTGCAGGCAGATGCCGCTTTCGGGCATCTGCTCCAGCGCCTCGGTGATCAATCCGTTCAGCGTCTTGGGGCCATCGCAGGGCAGCTCCCAGCCGAGCGAGCGGTTGACCTCGCGCAGGTAGGCGGCGCCGTCGATCACCAGGGTGCCGTCGTCCTGGGGGTGGATGTCCGGGCTGCGCAGGCTGTCCTGGTTGCTGAACTCGCCGACGATCTCCTCGAGAATGTCCTCCAGGGTGACGATGCCCAGCACATCGCCGTATTCGTCGACGACGATGCCGATCCGGCGCTTCTCCTTCTGGAAGTTCAGCAGCTGGGTCGACAGCGGCGTGCCCTCGGGAATGAAGTAGGGCGGCAGGCAGGCTTCCAGCAGGTTTTCCTTGGTCAGCTGGTCATGGCTGAGCAGGCGCGCGATCTGGCGCATGTGCACGATGCCTTCGACCTGGTTGATGTCCTGGCGGAACACCGGCAGGCGGGTGTGCGAGGTGGTGCGCAGCTGGCCGAGGATGGTCTCCAGGTCATCCTCTAGGTCGATGCCGGCGACCTCGTTGCGCGGGATCATGATGTCGTCGACGGTGACCCGTTCCAGGTCGAGGATGCCGAGCAGCATGCTCTGGCGATTGACCGGCAGCGCACTGCCGGCCTCGCGCACCACGCTGCGCAGTTCTTCGGTGGAGAGGCTGTCGCTGCGCTTGCTGGTCGGGTCGATGCCGGTCAGCTTGAGCAGGTTGTTGCTGATCCAGCCGAGCAGGACCACCAGCGGGTAGAGCAGCTTCTGCAGCAGGCTGAGCGGCAGGCTGACCGGATAGGCGATCAGGTCCGGACGCAGCGCGGCGAAGGTCTTGGGGGTGATCTCGCCGAAGATCAGCAGGGCGATGGTCAGGCCGATGGTGGCGATGGCGATGCCGGCCTCGCCCCAGAGTTGCATCGCCAGCACCGTGGCGATGGACGAGGCGAGGATGTTGACGAAGTTGTTGCCCACCAGGATGGTGCCGAGCAGCCGGTCCGGGCGCGCCAGCAGGTCGGTCACCCGGCGGGCGCCGCGGTGCCCTTCCTTGGCCAGGTGCCGCAGGCGATAGCGATTCAGGCTCAGCATGCCGGTCTCCGAGCTGGAGAAGAAGGCGGAGCAGAGCAGGAGGAAGACCAGCAGGCCGAACAGGAAGCCGGGGTGTAGATTTTCCACGGACGGGGCCTTGGGCTAGATATGCAGGATGAATTCGCGCACCAGCTTGCTGCCGAAGTACGCCAGCATCAGCAGGCAGAAACCGGCGAGGGTCCAGCGGATGGCCTTGTAGCCGCGCCAGCCGAGCTGGTGCCGGCCCCACAGCAGCAGGCCGAAGACCACCCAGGCGACGACCGACAGCAGGGTCTTGTGCACCAGGTGCTGGGCGAACAGGTCGTCGAGGAAGATCCACCCCGACAGCAGCGATGCGCTGAGCAGGATCCAGCCGGCCCAGAGGAAGCCGAACAGCAGGCTTTCCATGGTCTGCAGCGGCGGGAAGTTGCGGATCAGGCCGGAGGGGGTCTTGTGCTTGAGATGGTGGTCCTGCAGCAGCAGCAGCAGCGACTGGAACACGGCGATGGTCAGCATGCCGTAGGCCAGGATCGAAAGCAGGATGTGCGCCAGTATGCCCGGCTCCTCGGTGATGGCCGGCGCGGTGCCTGAAGGGGCGAACTGGGCGAAGAGCACGGTCAGGCTGCCCAGCGGGAACAGCAGCAGCAGCAGGTTCTCCACCGGCATGCGCTGCAGGGCCAGCAGGATCAGCAGGATGACCGCGGCGGCGATTAGGCTCGAGGCATTGAAGAAGTCAAGGTGCAGGCCGTTCGGCGAGAGCAGCTGCATGAACAGGCTGAGCCCGTGGGCCAGCAGCGCCAGGGCGCCAAGGCCCAGCAGCAGCGACTTGCTCGGTACCGCGCGGCTGGCCAGGCGCATGCCTTGGTAGCCCGTGGCACCAGCGTAGAGAAGGGCGGCGGCGAGACTGGGCAGCAGAGGGTGCATAGGTTCTGGTAGCGGGCTCGAAAGGTCGTGAGTGTGGCACAAACGCCCTGGCGGCAAAAGCCGCAAGGCTGTGGCCCATCCGCCAAAAGGCTGCGCCCGGGGTACCGGCTCGCGAGGTTCCGCTTCTATAATCGCCGCCTTCACCACACCAGCGTGGAACGGCTCATGTTCGAAAACCTAACCGATCGCCTGTCGCAAACGCTTCGCCATGTCACCGGCAAGGCGAAGCTGACCGAAGACAACATCAAGGACACCCTGCGGGAAGTGCGCATGGCGCTGCTCGAGGCCGACGTCGCCCTGCCGGTGGTCAAGGAGTTCGTCAACAAGGTCAAGGAGCGCGCGGTCGGTACCGAGGTGGCCAAGAGCCTGACGCCCGGGCAGGCCTTCGTGAAGATCGTTCGCGCCGAGCTCGAAGAGCTGATGGGAGCGGCCAACGAGGACCTCGCGCTCAACGTGGCGCCACCTGCCGTCGTGCTGATGGCGGGCCTGCAGGGCGCGGGCAAGACCACCACGGTCGGCAAGCTGGCGCGCTTCCTCAAGGAGCGCAAGAAGAAGTCGGTGCTGGTGGTGTCGGCCGACGTCTATCGCCCGGCGGCGATCAAGCAACTGGAGACGCTGGCCGCCGAAGTGGGCGTGACCTTCTTCCCGTCGGACACCAGCCAGAAGCCGGTGGACATCGCCCAGGCGGCGATCCGCGAGGCCAGGCTCAAGTTCATCGACGTTGTGCTGGTCGATACCGCCGGCCGCCTGGCCATCGATGCCGAGATGATGGCCGAGATCCAGGCGGTGCATGCGGCGATCAAGCCGGCGGAGACCCTGTTCGTGGTCGATGCCATGACCGGCCAGGACGCGGCCAACACCGCGCGGGCGTTCGGCGACGCCCTGCCGCTGACCGGCGTGGTACTGACCAAGGTCGACGGTGACGCGCGCGGCGGTGCGGCGCTCTCGGTACGGCATATCACCGGCAGGCCGATCAAGTTCCTCGGCATGGGCGAGAAGAGCGACGCGCTCGAGCCGTTCCACCCCGATCGCATCGCCTCGCGCATCCTCGGCATGGGCGACGTGCTCAGCCTGATCGAGCAGGCCGAGCAGACGCTGGACCGCGAGAAGGCCGAGAAGCTCACCAAGAAGCTGAAGAAGGGCAAGGGCTTCGATCTCGAGGACTTCCGCGACCAGCTGCAACAGATGAAGAACATGGGCGGGCTGGGCAGCCTCATGGACAAGCTGCCGGCCATCGGTGGCGTCAACCTGGCGCAGATGGGCAGCGCCCAGGGTGCCGCGGAGAAGCAGTTTCGCCAGATGGAGGCCATCATCAATTCGATGACCCCGGCCGAGCGACGCAACCCCGACCTGATCAGCGGCTCGCGCAAGCGGCGCATCGCGCTTGGCTCCGGTACCCAGGTGCAGGATGTCGGGCGGCTGATCAAGCAGCACAAGCAGATGCAGAAGATGATGAAGAAGGTCACCGGCAAGGGTGGCATGACCAAGATGATGCGCGGCCTGGGCGGTATGCTGCCCGGCGGTGGCATGCCGAAGTTCTGAATCCTCGCCGCGGCGGGCGCTGTTGTCGGCCGTCGCGGAAAAAGCCATTTGCAAAAATCCGCATAATCCTTAAAATGTGCGGCCTTTCGGGCCTTGGCCCTGTTTCCAAGATTTGCTGTACCGAACCTACAGGAACGATGTTCACATGGTAACTATTCGTCTGGCCCGTGGCGGCTCCAAGAAGCGCCCCTTCTACCACCTGACCGTGACCAACAGCCGCAACGCGCGTGACGGCCGTTTCGTCGAGCGCATCGGCTTCTTCAATCCGGTTGCCACCGGTGCCGAAGTCAAGCTGTCGGTCAACCAGGAGCGTGCCGCCTACTGGCTGAGCCAGGGCGCGCAGCCGTCTGAGCGCGTTGCTCAGCTGCTGAAGGAAGCCGGCAAGGCTGCTGCCTGAGTCGCATGAGCGCAACGTCTGCCCCGGCCGAAGACCTGCTGGTCATCGGCAAGATCGTGTCGGTGCATGGCGTTCGCGGTGACGTGAAGGTGTACTCCTTCACCGATCCGATCGAGAACCTGCTGGGTTATCGCAACTGGACACTTCGGCGAGGTGGCGAGTTCCGGCAGGCGCAGTTGGTCAAGGGGCGCGTTCAGGGCAATGTCCTGGTGGCGACGCTCAAGGGGCTGGATGATCGCGAAGTGGCGCGTGAGTATGCCGACTTCGAGATCTGCGTCCCGCGCGACGAGCTGCCGGCCCTCGGCGAGGGTGAATACTACTGGCACCAGCTCCAGGGCTTGAAGGTGATCGATACACACGGGCAGTTGCTCGGCGTGGTGGACCACCTGCTCGAGACCGGTGCCAACGACGTCCTGGTGGTGCGGCCCTGTGCCGGTAGCCTGGACGATCGCGAGCGGCTCCTGCCTTACATCGATCAGTGCGTACAGCAAATCGATCTGGTGGCCGGCGAGATGAAGGTCGACTGGGACGCGGACTTCTGAATCCATGTCCTCGCTGCGTGTCGATGTCATCAGCCTGTTTCCGGAGATGTTCGCCGCCATCCGTGACTTCGGTATTACCAGTCGCGCGGTGAGGCAGGGCCTGCTGGAGCTCAACTGCTGGAACCCTCGGAGCTACACCGAGGATCGTCACCAGACCGTGGATGACCGCCCCTTCGGCGGCGGCCCCGGGATGGTGATGAAAATCAGGCCACTGGAGCTGGCCCTGGCCGATGCCAGGCAGGCCAGTGGCTCGCAGGCGAAGGTGATCTACCTGTCGCCGCAGGGGCGTCCGCTCAAGCAGGCGGATGTCCGGCAGCTGGCAGGCGAGCGATCGCTGATTCTCATCGCCGGCCGCTACGAAGGTATCGACGAGCGCTTCATCGAGGCGCATGTGGATGAGGAATGGTCGATCGGCGACTACGTGCTGTCCGGTGGCGAGCTGCCGGCGATGGTGCTGATCGATGCCGTGACCAGGTTGCTTCCCGGAGCCCTGGGGCATGCTGATTCCGCCGAGGAGGATTCGTTTACCGACGGCCTGCTCGACTGCCCGCACTACACCCGACCCGAGGTGTACGAAGGCAAACGTGTTCCTGAGGTGCTGCTCAGCGGCAACCATGAACACATCCGGCGCTGGCGTTTGCAGCAGTCCCTGGGGCGAACCTGGGAACGCCGAGCCGATCTTCTGGATAGCCGCTCGCTTTCTGGAGAAGAACAGAAGCTGCTGACGGAATACCTCCGTCAGCGGGACGATAGTTGACTTAACGTATCGATGGCAGCCAGACGGTTTGCCTTAGGAGCACAGCATGACCAACAAGATCATCCAGCAGCTCGAAGCCGAGCAGATGAGCAAGGAAATCCCGGCCTTCGCCCCGGGCGACACCGTGATCGTCCAGGTGAAGGTGAAGGAAGGCGACCGCCAGCGCCTGCAGGCCTTCGAAGGCGTCGTGATCGGCAAGCGCAACCGCGGCCTGAACAGCGCCTTCACCGTGCGCAAGATCTCCAGCGGCGTGGGCGTCGAGCGTACCTTCCAGACCTACAGCCCGCTGGTCGACAGCATCACCGTCAAGCGTCGCGGTGACGTACGCAAGGCCAAGCTGTACTACCTGCGCGACCTGTCCGGCAAGGCAGCTCGCATCAAGGAAAAGCTGTCCTGAGGACTGCGCTCCTTGCACCGAAAAGGCAGCCTGCGGGCTGCCTTTTTCGTTTCCGCCGCCAGCCGTCCATGGCCTTGGCGCGTTCGTGCGGCCTGCCCGCCTTGTGGTCTGTCCTGGCGCTGCGGTAAAAGCCGGCAGACCGCCTGCCACTGCGTGATTGAACGATGCCTGCCCGTGAACATCCCCTGATCGACCGCTTCCTCGACAGCCTCTGGCTGGAGAAGGGGCTGGCGGACAACACCCGCGAGTCCTACCGCAGCGACCTGGCGCTGTTCAATGGCTGGCTGGCCGAGCACGGCCTCGAGCTGCCGGCGATCGGCCGCGAGGCGATTCTCGATCACCTGGCCTGGCGCCTGGAGAACGGCTACAAGGCGCGCTCCACTGCGCGCCTGCTGTCGGGGTTGCGGGGCTTCTATCGCTATCTGCTGCGCGAAGGCGAGATCGCGATCGACCCCACCCTGCGGGTCGAGCTGCCGCATATCGGCCGGCCGCTGCCCAAGGCGCTGTCGGAGGCCGATGTCGAAGCCTTGCTGGCTGCGCCCGAGGTCGACGAGCCGCTCGGGTTGCGCGATCGCGCCATGCTCGAGGTGCTCTATGCGTGCGGGTTGCGCGTTTCCGAGCTGGTCGGGCTCAGCCTCGAGCAGGTCAGCCTGCGCCAGGGCGTGCTGCGCGCCTTCGGCAAGGGCAGCAAGGAGCGGCTGGTGCCGCTCGGTGAGGAAGCCATGGTCTGGCTCGAGCGTTACCTCGGCGAGGCGCGCGATGTGCTGCTGGCCGGACGCCCCTGCGATGCGCTGTTTCCCAGCCAGCGCGGCGAGCAGATGACCCGGCAGACGTTCTGGTATCGCATCAAGCTGCATGCGCGCACGGCCGGCATCGCCAAGGCGATCTCGCCGCATACCCTGCGCCACGCCTTCGCCACCCACCTGCTCAACCACGGGGCGGACCTGCGCAGCGTGCAGATGCTGCTTGGCCACAGCGATCTTTCCACCACGCAGATCTATACGCACATCGCCCGTGCGCGCCTGCAGGAATTGCACGCGGCCCACCATCCGCGTGGCTAGTGCGTCGTGGCATGGCGACTGCGTAGCGTTATCGCGCCAAGCGGCTGTGATAGGCTTGCTGCCTCGTCGAGCGCCGTAGTCCAGGAGTCTCCCATGCGCATCACCACTCTCGCTGCCGCTGCGGCATTTGCCTTCGCCGGCAGCCTGGCACTGGCTGCCGAGCCCGCCCAGGCGATCCGCCAGAACCTGCTGGCGCTGCAGCCGGACATGCCGATCGAGTCGATCGCCGAAAGCCCGGTCGCCGGCCTGTACCAGGTGCAGCTCGCCGGCGGGCGCCAGCTCTATGCCAGCGCCGACGGCCAGTTCCTGCTGCATGGCTATCTCTACCAGGTGCAGAACGGCCAGGCAGTCAACCTGACCGAGCAGGCGCAGAGCAAGGCGATCGCCCGGCAGATCGAGGCCATCGATCGCAAGGACATGGTGGTCTTCGCGCCGGCCGAGGCCAAGACCCATATCACCGTGTTCACCGATACCGATTGCGGCTACTGCCAGAAGCTGCACAGCGAGGTGCCCGAGCTCAACCGCCAGGGTATCGAGGTGCGCTACCTCGCATTCCCGCGGCAGGGCCTGGGCAGCCATGGGGCGAAGACCCTGGCCAGCGTCTGGTGTGCCAAGGATCGCCAGGCGGCGATGAACCTGGCCAAGGCGCGCAAGGATGTCCCGGCGGCCAGTTGCGACAGCCCGATCGCCGGGCAGTACCAGCTGGGCCAGATGATCGGTGTCCAGGGTACGCCGGCCATCGTGCTCGCCGATGGTCAGGTCATTCCCGGCTACCAGCCGGCCGCCCAACTTGCCGAGCTGGCCCTGCGCGCCGGCAAGTGACGGCGCCCGCCACGGCCCGCTGTGCCTTGCCGCCGGCCGTGCAATTGACTAAAGCGGCCTCCCTTCGTAATGTGCGAATCCTTTTGCGGCTGGGTGTCCCAGCCGTTTCGCTGTGAATGGGGAGTTCAGCTTGAAACCGGTGAAGATAGGCATCTGTGGGCTGGGGACCGTCGGTGGCGGTACCTTCAATGTGCTCAAACGCAACGCCGAGGAAATCGCCCGTCGTGCCGGGCGAGGCATCGAGGTTGCCCAGATCGCCACTCGCCAGGCCAACCCCCGTTGTGACATCGGCAGCACGCCGGTCACCGATGACGTCTTCGCCATCGCCGAGAACCCCGAGATCGAGATCGTCGTCGAGCTGATCGGCGGCTACACGCTGGCTCGCGAGCTGGTGCTCAAGGCCATCGAGAACGGCAAGCACGTGGTCACTGCGAACAAGGCACTGATCGCCGTGCATGGCAACGAGATCTTCGCCAAGGCGCGCGAGAAGGGCGTGATCGTCGCCTTCGAGGCCTCGGTCGCCGGCGGCATCCCGGTGATCAAGGCGATCCGCGAGGGCCTGGCCGGCAACCGTATCAATTGGCTGGCCGGGATCATCAACGGCACCGGCAACTTCATCCTCACCGAGATGCGTGAAAAGGGCCGCGCCTTCGAGGACGTGCTCAAGGAAGCCCAGGCGCTGGGCTATGCCGAGGCCGACCCGACCTTCGACGTCGAAGGCATCGACGCCGCGCACAAGCTGACCATCCTCGCCTCGATCGCCTTCGGTATCCCGCTGCAGTTCGACAAGGCCTACACCGAGGGCATCTCGCGCCTGACCACGGCCGACGTGAACTACGCCGAGGCGCTGGGCTACCGGATCAAGCACCTGGGCGTGGCGCGTCGCACCGATGCCGGCATCGAGCTGCGCGTGCACCCGACGCTGATCCCGGCCGACCGCCTGATCGCCAACGTCAACGGCGTGATGAACGCGGTGATGGTCAATGGCGATGCGGTGGGCAGCACGCTGTACTACGGCGCTGGTGCCGGCATGGAGCCGACCGCCTCGGCCGTGGTTGCCGACCTGGTCGACGTGGCGCGCGCACTGACCACCGACCCGAACAACCGCGTGCCGCACCTGGCGTTCCAGGCCGATGCGCTGTCCGATCATCCGATCCTGCCGATCGGTGCCTGCGAAAGCGCCTACTATCTGCGCATCCAGGCCAAGGACCACCCCGGCGTGCTGGCGCAGGTGGCGACCATCCTCTCCGAGCGCGGCATCAACATCGAGTCGATCATGCAGAAGGAGGCCGAGGAGCACGACGGCCTGGTGCCGGTCATCCTGGTCACCCATCGCGTGGTCGAGCAGCGTATCGACGATGCCATCGCGGCGCTGGAGAAGCTCGACGACGTGGTTGGCAGCGTCGTGCGGATTCGCGTCGAACAATTGAATTAACCGCAGCCGCAGCCTCGAGCCTACGCTGCAGGTGAGCACCGCTTGCCTGGCAGCTTGCAGCTTGCAGCCTGCCGCTCAAACCGAAGGTTTGCATCAATGCGCTACATCAGTACCCGCGGCCAGGCGCCGGCCCTGAACTTCGAAGACGTCCTGCTCGCCGGCCTGGCCAGCGATGGCGGTCTCTACGTCCCGGAAAACCTGCCCCGCTTCACGGTCGAGGAGATCGCCTCCTGGGCCGGGCTGCCCTATCACGAGCTGGCCTTCCGGGTGATGCGTCCGTTCGTGGCCGGGAGCATCCCGGACGCGGACTTCAAGCGCATTCTCGCCGAGACCTACGCCACCGGCGACGGCGGCGTGTTCGCCCATGCCGCGGTGGCGCCGCTGCGCCAGCTGGACGGCAACGAGTGGGTGCTCGAGCTGTTCCACGGCCCGACCCTGGCCTTCAAGGACTTCGCCCTGCAGCTGCTCGGCCGTCTGCTCGATCATGTGCTGGCCAAGCGCGGCGAGCGCGTGGTGATCATGGGGGCCACCTCCGGCGACACCGGCTCGGCAGCCATCGAGGGCTGCAAGGCCTGCGATAACGTCGATATCTTCATCATGCACCCGCACAACCGCGTGTCCGAGGTGCAGCGCCGGCAGATGACCACCATCCTCGGCGAGAACATCCACAACATCGCCATCGAAGGCAACTTCGACGACTGCCAGGAGATGGTCAAGGCCAGCTTCGCCGACCAGGGCTTCCTCAAGGGCACCCGGCTGGTGGCGGTCAACTCGATCAACTGGGCGCGGATCATGGCCCAGATCGTCTACTACTTCCATGCCGCGCTGCAGCTCGGCGCGCCGGCGCGTTCCATCGCCTTCTCGGTGCCGACCGGCAACTTTGGCGACATCTTCGCCGGCTACCTGGCGCGCAACATGGGCCTGCCGGTCAGCCAGCTGATCGTGGCGACCAACCGCAACGACATCCTGCACCGCTTCATGAGCGGCAACCACTACGACAAGGACACCCTGCACCCGTCGCTGTCGCCTTCGATGGACATCATGGTGTCGTCCAACTTCGAGCGCCTGCTGTTCGACCTGCACGGGCGCAACGGCAAGGTGGTCGCCGAGCTGCTCGACGGCTTCAAGGCCAGCGGCAAGCTGTCGGTGGAAGAGGACCGCTGGACCGAGGCGCGCAAGCTGTTCGATTCGCTGGCCGTGGATGACGCGCAGACCTGCGCCACCATCGCCGAGGTGTTCGCCCAGACCGGCGAGGTGCTCGACCCGCACACCGCAATCGGCGTGCGCGCGGCGCGCGAATGCCGGCGCAGTCTTGCGGTGCCGATGGTGATCCTCGGGACCGCCCACCCGGTGAAGTTCCCCGAGGCGGTGGAGAAGGCCGGCGTAGGCAAGGCGCTGGCACTGCCGGCCCACCTGGCCGACCTGTTCGAGCGCGAGGAGCGCTGCACGGTACTGGCGAACGAACTGGGCGCCGTGCAAGCCTTCGTCGCCGGGCATGGCAACCGCGGCAAGCCGCTGTAAGCCGGGCGCAGCAAAGCAGAAAGGCCAGTCGAGAGACTGGCCTTTCTGCTTTTCGGGCGAGTATTTCAGGCGCGGCGACGGCTATTCGTCGAACTCTTCCCAGCCGCCCATCTCCCGCCAGCGGTTGACGATGCCGCAGAACAGCTCGGCGGTTTTCTCGGTGTCGTAGCGTGCCGAGTGTGCCTCGCGTCCGTCGAAGTCGATGCCGGCGGCCTGGCAGGCCTTGGCCAGCACGGTCTGGCCGTAGGCAAGGCCGGCCAGGGTCGCGGTGTCGAAGCTGGAGAAGGGGTGGAACGGGTTGCGCTTGAGGTCGCAGCGGGCGATCGCGGCGTTGAGGAAGCCAAGGTCGAAGCTGCTGTTGTGCCCGACCAGGATGGCGCGCTTGCAGCCGGCGGATTTCACCGCCTTGCGCACGTGGCGGAAGATGTCGCCGAGCGCCTGACTTTCCGGCACCGCCATGCGCAGCGGATGGTCGAGCTTGATGCCGGTGAACTCCAGCGCGGCGGCTTCGATGTTGGCGCCTTCGAAGGGCTCGACGCGATAGAACAGCGTCTCCTGCGGATAGAGCAGGCCCTGTTCGTCCATGGCGATGGGCACCGCGGCGATCTCCAGCAGCGCATCGGTGGCGCAGTTGAAGCCGCCGCACTCGACGTCGACCACCACCGGCAGGAAACCGCGAAAGCGCCGCCCCATGGGCGAGCGCGGCTTGCCGGGCAGGCTGTTCTCCAGTTCGTCGTCGAAATGATCTTCGCTCATCGACTGCCCTCCAGGCGCCAGCGCAGGGTTTCGCCGGCGCGCAGCGGGATCACGTTGTGCTCGCCGAACGGCAGGCTGGCGGGCATCTGCCAGTCCTCGCGGAGCAGGGTGACCTGCTCGGTGTTGCGCGGCAGGCCGTAGAAGTCCGCGCCGTGGTGGCTGGCGAAGGCCTCGAGCCTGTCCAGCGCGTTGCGCTGCTCGAAGGCCTCGGCGTACAGCTCGATCGCCGCGAACGCGGTGTAGCAGCCGGCGCAGCCGCAGGCTGCCTCCTTGGCATGCTGCGCGTGGGGCGCCGAATCGGTGCCGAGGAAGAACTTCGCGCTGCCGCCGGTCGCGGCGTCGAGCAGGGCTTCCTGGTGCACGTTGCGCTTGAGGATCGGCAGGCAGAAGAAGTGCGGGCGAATGCCGCCGACCAGCATGTGGTTGCGGTTGTACAGCAGGTGGTGGGCGGTGATGGTGGCGCCGACGTTGCTGCCGGCAGCCTCGACGAACTGCACCGCGTCACGCGTGGTGATGTGCTCGAAGACCACGCGCAGCGTCGGGAAGCGTTCGGTCACGCGGCACAGCTGCTCGTCGATGAAGCGCTTCTCGCGGTCGAAGATGTCGACCTCGCTGCGCGTCACCTCGCCATGGACCAAGAGCGGCAGGCCGACCTCGGCCATGGTTTCGAGTACCGGGAAGATGTTGTCCAGGCTGGTCACGCCGGAGGCCGAGTTGGTGGTGGCGCCGGCCGGGTAGAGCTTGGCCGCGTGTACGAAGCCACTGGCGCGCGCGCTGCGGATGTCGTCCGGGCGGGTGCTGTCGGTGAGATAGAGCACCATCAGCGGTTCGAAGCGGCTGCCGGCCGGGCGGGCCTCGAGGATGCGCTCGCGGTAGGCCTGCGCCTCCTCGGTGTTGCGCACCGGCGGTACCAGGTTGGGCATGACGATGGCGCGGGCGAACTGCCTGGCGGCGTCTGCGACCGTGTGGGCGAGTGCGGCGCCGTCGCGCAGGTGGATGTGCCAGTCGTCGGGGCGCAGCAGGGTGATTCTGTCGGTCATGCAGGAGTCTTCCAGGCCGGTGAAACGTGCCCGAATGCTACCGGAAATGGCCGGGCACGGCACCTTGCGATCGCGCGGCCAGGCCTGCCGCGGATGGCTGTCGCTCAAGTTTCGCCGGCCGGGCCCGATACCGGTTCTGAGTGTCCAACCAGCGGAGCCCGTCGTGCGCCTGCGTCCTGTCCTGTTGTTCTGCCTGCTGGCGACCCCGGCCAGCGCCATCACCTTCCAGACGCGTCTGGAACGGGTGGAGTGGCACGTGGAAGGCGATTCGTTCGAGTGCCGGCTGATCCAGCCGATCGCCGGCTTCGGCCAGGGCGAGTTCGTACGCCGTGCCGGCGAACAGGCAATCTTCCGCCTGCACTCGCCGCAGCGCTGGCTGGGCAACGGCAGTGCGACGCTGCTGGCCGCCGCGGCCCCCTGGCAGCCGTCGCGCAGCGATATCAACCTGGGCGTGGTCGCGGTCGGTGGCGGCGAGATTCCGTTCAACAGCTCGCAGGCGCAGGCCGGTCGGCTGCTCAGCGGCCTGCTGGAGGGGCGCAGCCCGGTGGTCCGGCATCGCACGCTGCAGGGTGGCGACCCGCTGGAGATCCGCCTGCTGCCGGCGCGCTTCGCCAAGGCCTACGAGGATTACCGCGCCTGTACGGCCAAGCTGCTGCCGGTCAACTACGACCAGATCCGCCAGAGCCAGATCGGCTTTCCCAGCGGCGGCGTCACGCTGGAGGAGGCCGGGCGCCAGCGGCTCGACCGCCTGCTGGCCTATCTCAAGGCCGATCCGAGCGTCAATCGCGTGCTGCTCGACGGCCACTCGGACAACAGCGGCAATCGCCTGACCAATCGCGACCTGTCGCGCCGCCGCGCGCTGGCGGTGCAGGAATACCTGCTGGCCAACGGCATCAGCGAAGAGCAGGTCACCCTGCGCTTCCATGGCGAGCGCTACCCGCTGGTGCCCAACAGCAACGCCGCCAACCGGGCGAAGAACCGCCGCGTGGCCATCCGCCTGGAGCGCGAGCCGGTGGCGCCGACGGCCGCCGCGGCTGCGGTGCCGGCGAGCTGAAACCGGCTCGCCCCTGTAAAAGCCGGGCCGCCAGGCGTAGAATCACGGGCTTTTCGACAACACCGTGGAGCTGATGGCATGGCGGACGTTAAGAAGGTGGTTCTGGCCTATTCCGGTGGCCTGGATACCTCGGTGATCCTCAAGTGGCTGCAGGACACCTACAACTGCGAGGTGGTGACCTTCACCGCCGACCTGGGTCAGGGCGAGGAAGTCGAGCCGGCGCGCGCCAAGGCTCAGGCCCTGGGCGTCAAGGAAATCTACATCGACGACCTGCGCGAAGAATTCGTGCGTGACTTCGTCTTCCCGATGTTCCGTGCCAACACCGTCTACGAGGGCGAGTACCTGCTGGGTACCTCCATCGCCCGCCCGCTGATCGCCAAGCGCCTGATCGAGATCGCCAACGAGACCGGCGCCGACGCCATCTCCCACGGCGCCACCGGCAAGGGCAACGACCAGGTGCGCTTCGAGCTGGGCGCCTATGCGCTGAAGCCGGGCGTGAAAGTGATCGCTCCCTGGCGCGAGTGGGACCTGCTGTCGCGCGAGAAGCTGATGGACTACGCCGAGAAGCACGCCATCCCGATCGAGCGCCACGGCAAGAAGAAGTCGCCGTACTCCATGGACGCCAACCTGCTGCATATCTCCTACGAGGGCGGCGTGCTGGAAGACACCTGGACCGAGCACGAAGAGGACATGTGGCGCTGGACCAAGTCGCCGGAAGCCGCGCCCGACAGCCCCACCTACCTCGAGCTGACCTACCAGGCCGGTGACATCGTCGCCATCGACGGCAAGGCCATGACCCCGGCCCAGGTGCTGACCGAACTGAACCGCATCGGCGGCGAGAACGGCATCGGTCGCCTGGACATCGTCGAGAACCGCTACGTCGGCATGAAGTCGCGCGGCTGCTACGAGACCCCCGGCGGCACCATCATGCTCAAGGCCCACCGCGCCATCGAGTCGATCACCCTCGACCGCGAAGTGGCCCACCTGAAAGACGAGCTGATGCCCAAGTACGCCAGCCTGATCTACAACGGCTACTGGTGGAGCCCGGAGCGCCTGATGCTGCAGCAGATGATCGACGCCTCGCAGGTCAACGTGAACGGCGTGGTACGCCTGAAGCTGTACAAGGGCAACGTCATCGTGGTCGGCCGCAAGTCCGACGAGTCGCTGTTCGATGCCAACATCGCGACCTTCGAGGAAGACGGCGGCGCCTACAACCAGGCCGATGCCGGTGGCTTCATCAAGCTCAACGCCCTGCGCATGCGCATCGCCGCGGGCAAGGGCCGCAGCCCGCTGTGACAGGCCGGTTGCCACAAGCCTGACCATGACCCCGGCCGCGCGCCGGGGTCATACTTTGTGCACCCTGAAAAGCCGAGGAGAACCCTGATGAGACTGCTGCATACCATGCTGCGCGTCGGCGACATGGACAAATCCATCGCCTTCTACACCGAAGTCCTGGGCATGACCCTGCTGCGCCGCAAGGATTATCCCGAAGGCCAGTTCACCCTGGCCTTCGTCGGCTACGGCGACGAGGCGCACAACAGCGTGATCGAGCTGACCTACAACTGGGGCGTGGACAGCTACGAGCTGGGCACCGGCTACGGCCACATCGCGCTGGAAGTGGAAGATGTCTACAAGGCCTGCGAGGATATCCGTTCCCGCGGCGGCAAGATCACCCGCGAGCCGGGGCCGATGAAGCACGGTTCGAGCATCCTGGCCTTCGTCGAGGACCCGGACGGCTACAAGATCGAGCTGCTGTCGCCGTCGCGCCGGGACTGAACCTCGGCGCCACGCAAGCCTCGCGTGCGCCAGCTGCCGCGCGCTGGCGCGCGTCCGGGAGTCTTCGTGGAGGGGTATCGTGAGTCGAGGGGCGCGCCCGGCCTGCCTGCGCGCCTGGCGGGCGCCGTTGCGGCGCCCGGCTCAGAGGTCGAAATCGAAGTCGTTGAGCTGCTTTTGCAGGCGCCGCTCTTCGAGCAGGTTGTCGATGATGCGGCGCTTGGTCAGGTTGGTCTTGGCGACCTCGACCGGCGCGTCGCCGCCCTCATCGTCGTCATCGGCGATGAAGTCGTCTTCGATCTGGATATCTTCTTTGTCGGACACGGGATCACTCCAGGCTATGGGGCGCTTTGGCGCACCTTATAGCGGCAAAGCCTGAGGCGGTAAAAAAGATTTTTTCAATCAGACCGACAGGTTTTTCCCTTGCGTCTCAATCGTCCGAGGTCTTGTGCTTGTACTCGCACAGATCCTCGATTCGGCAGCTGCCGCACTGCGGCTTGCGCGCCTTGCAGACGTAGCGGCCATGCAGGATCAGCCAGTGGTGGGCATCGAGCAGGTACTCCCTGGGCACCAGCCGGAGCAGGCGCCGCTCGACCTCCAGCACGTTCTTGCCGGGCGCGATGTTGGTGCGGTTGGCGACCCGGAAGATGTGCGTGTCGACCGCCATGGTCAGCTGGCGAAACGCGGTGTTGAGCACCACATTGGCCGTCTTGCGGCCGACGCCGGGCAGCGCCTCGAGCGCCTCGCGATTGTCTGGCACCTGGCCGCCGTGCCGCTCGACCAGGATGCGGCAGGTCTCGATGACGTTCTTCGCCTTGCTGCGGTACAGGCCGATGGTCTTGATGTACTGCTCCAGTCCGTCGACGCCCAGGGCGAGGATCGCCTGCGGGGTGTTGGCCACCGGGTAGAGCCTGGCGGTGGCCTTGTTGACGCCGACGTCGGTGGCCTGGGCGGAGAGGATCACCGCGATCAGCAGCTCGAACGGCGTGCTGTAGGCCAGCTCGGTCTTCGGTTCGGGGTTGTCCTCGTGGAAGCGACGGAAGATCTCCCGGCGTTTCTCGGCATTCATCGGCAGGCGACTCCAGGCTGCCGGCGGCGGGCCGCGGAGGCGGCGGCGTGGGGCTTCACTCGATCACCCCGGTCACGCGCACCCGGCGGTTGACCGCCGGCGCGGCCGGCTGGGCGGCGCGGGCGCGTTCGGCCAGGCTGTGGTCGATACGGTTCTTCAGCGCGATCAGCAGGCCCAGCACGATGAAGGCGCCCGGTGGCAGGATCGCCAGCAGGAAGCCCTTGTAGTCGTGCACCAGGGTGATCTGCCAGTCCTCGGCGAGGCTGCCAAGCAGCAGGTCCATGTTGGCCAGCAGGGCGCCGGTGCCGAACAGCTCGCGCGTCGCGCCCAGCACCACCAGCACCAGGCAGAAGCCCAGGCCCATCATCAGGCCGTCGAAGGCGGCGGTCAGCGGCCGGTTCTTCGCGGCGAAGCCGTCGGCGCGGCCGAGGATCACGCAGTTGGTGGTGATCAGCGGGATGAAGATGCCGAGGATCTGGTACAGCTCGTAGGTGAAGGCCTGCATCAACAGCTCGATGCAGGTGGTCAGCGCGGCGATGATCATCACGAAGGCGGGCAGGCGCACCGCGGTGTTGACCACCCCGCGCACCAGCGACACCGCCAGGTTCGAGCAGGTCAGCACGAGCATGGTCGCCAGCCCCAGGCCCAGGGCGTTGACCGTGGAGTTGCTCACGCCGAGCAGGGGGCAGAGGCCGAGCAGCTGCACCAGGCCGGGGTTGTTCTTCCACAGGCCGTTGAGCGCCAGGTCGCGGTATGGGGTGCTCATGGGCGATCCTCCCGGGCGGTGTCCACCGGTTGCTGCGGTTCGAGGGCGCCGGCGGTCCCGGCGCGCGAGTGCCGGGTGGCATCCGTGGCGGAGTCATCGGCGGCTGGTGCGGCCTCTGCCGGGCCGCCGGAGGCGCCGAGCAGCGTCTCGCGATGGGCCGCGAAATACTGCAGGGCGCGGTGCACGGCGCCGACCACGGCGCGCGGGGTGATGGTGGCCCCGGCGAACTGGTCGAACTCGCCGCGATCCTTCTTCACCGCCCAGCCGGCGGCCTGGGGTGCGTCCAGCGACTTGCCGTCGAAGCCACGGATCCAGTCGCTCTTGCTCAGCTCGATGCGATCGCCCAGCCCCGGCGTCTCGCGGTGGCTGAGGGCGCGCACGCCGGCGATCCGGCCGTCGGCATGGATACCGACCAGCAGCTGGATGGCGCCGCTGTAGCCATCGGGTGCGGTGACCTGGAGGATGACCGCGCTGACCTGGCCGTCCTTGCGCGCAAGATAGGCGGTGCGCGGCGCGCGGGTGCCGAGCAGGCGGTCATGCAGCTCGAGGGTGTCGGCCAGCAGGTCGTTGTCGTAGCTGCCGGCCGGCAGGATCTCGCCGAGGGTCCGCACCTGGGCGGCGCGCTCGGCGGCCTGGATGCGCTCCGCGGTGCCCTGCTGCAGGAGCGTCACGGCGCCGACGGTGGCGATGGCGAACAGCCCCAGCACCAGGCTGTTCTTCAGCATCGAGCGGCTGATTTCCGGAAGCATCATGGTCATTCGCCCAGCTTGAAGCCGCGCTCCGGCTTGCGATGGCCGTAGGTGCGCGGACGGGTGTAGTAGTCGATGGTCGGTGCCGCCAGGTTCATCAGCAGCACGGCGAAGGCGACGCCGTCCGGGTAGCCGCCCCAGGCCCGGATCACGTACATCAGCACGCCGACGCCGGCACCGAAGATCAGCCGGCCGAGGTTGCTGGTCGCGCCGCTGACCGGGTCGGTGACGATGAAGAAGGCGCCAAGCATGGTCGCGCCGCTGAGCAGGTGGAACAGCGGCGAGCCGTGGCTGTCCGAACCGCTGCCGTTCCAGAACAGCAGGCTCATCAGGGCCAGCGCGCCGAGCATGCCCGCCGGGGCATGCCAGCTGAAGATGCGCTTGTGCAGCAGGAACAGGCCGCCGGCGAGAAAGGCCAGGTTGACCACTTCCGAGCCGATGCCGCCGAAGTGACCGAACGCCGGGTTGCGCCAGAGTTCGGCCACCGTCAGGCTGTTGTTGATCTTCAGCGCATCGAGCGCGGTGGCCTGGCTCCAGCCATCGGGCAGCGCGCCGGCGCCGAGGATCTGCCGCAGCCCGTCGAGCAGGCCGACGGCGTGCGGTACCGGCCAGCTGGTCATTTCCACCGGAAAGGAGATCAGCACCACCACATAGCCGACCATCGCCGGGTTGAAGGGGTTCTGCCCCAGCCCGCCATAGAGCTGCTTGCCGAGCACGATGGCGCTGGCGACGGCGACCAGGGTCAGCCACCAGGGCGAATAGGGCGGCAGCGCCAGGGCCAGCAGCACCGCCGTCACCAGTGCGCTGCCATCCTGCAGGAAGAATTTCACCGGGCGCTGGCGCAGCCTGAGCAGCGCAGCTTCCAGGCCCAGCGCGGCAGCACTGGCCCAGGCCAGGTTGATCAGCGTGCCGGCACCGTACAGCCAGGTCAGCACGAGCGCGCCCGGCAGCGTGGCGAGCAGCACCAGCAGCATGACGCGTTGCGTTCGGTTGCTCCCCTTGGCGTGAGGCGAGGTGATGCGGGGCAGGGCCATGAATGCTCCGTTGTGTTCGCTGTGCCGGCTGCGCCTGCACATTGCCGGCGGTACCGGCGGTGATCGTTGGGTCTGGGGCGACAGGTCCGCTAGCCGGCCTGTTCGGTCAGCCTCTGCTCGGCCTCGGCCAGTCGCGTGCGTGCCGCCTGCAGGGCGTTCGGATCGGCCTGCTCGTCGCGTTCGAGCTTGCGCAGGTCGGCGCGGGCAAAGGCGAGCTCGGTCTTCAGGGCGCGCAGGGCTTCGTCGACCGGCTGCTTGTCGGTACGGACCAGCTCCGGCGCCGGCTTGGCCGAGGCCTGTTCGGCAGCATGCAGCGCCTGTTCGGCGGCCGCCAGGGCCTCGCCCAGGCGCGCCAGCTCGGCGGCGTCGGCCCCGGCCTTTTCCGCTTTCTTCAGTTCGGCGCGCTTCATGGCCAGTTCGATCTTGGCCTTCTTCAGCGCCTCGTCAGCGGCGGCAGGCTTGGCCGCTGGCGGCGGCGCGCTGGCCAGGTCGCGCTCGGCTGCGGCGAGCTGCTCGCGCAGGCGCGCCAGCTCGGCCTGCTGCTCGGCGTCCGGGGCTTCGATTTTTTCCAGCTTGCGCAGCTGCGCCTTGAGCATGGCGGCCTCGATCTTGGCCTTCTTCAGCGCCTCGTCAGCGGCGGCAGGCTTGGCCGCCGGCAGCGGCGCGCTGGCCAGGTCGCGCTCGGCTGCGGCGAGCTGCTCGCGCAGGCGCGCCAGCTCGGCCTGCTGCTCGGCGTCCGGGGCTTCGATTTTCTCCAGCTTGCGCAGCTGTGCCTTGAGCATCGCCGCTTCGATCTTGGCCTTCTTTTCGGCATCCGGCGTGCTGGCCGGCGCGACAGTCGGCGCCGCGGGCGTGGCCGCCTCCAGGGCGCGCTGGGCCGCTTCGGCGGCTTCGCGCAACTGGGCGACCTGGGCTTCGAGTTCGGCGGTGGCATGGTTGGCGAGCTGCTTCTCGGCCTTCTTCAGGGCGACCTGGGCCATGCTCGCCTCGATCTTCAGGCGCTTCTGCTCGTCGGACAGCGCGCCGGCCCCCGCTGCCTGCGGTGCGGCGGTGTCGCCGGGGCTCGTGCTCGTCTCGCCCTGGGCCGCCTTGGCGCGGGCGGCCTTCTCGGCGCGTGCCTTGCGCTCGGCTTCCTTCTGTTCCTCGGCCTTGCGCAGGCGCTCCTGGCGGGTCTCGAAGCGCTGGCGGGAGTGTTCGGCCTTCTGCTGCTTCTGCTCCAGCTCGCGGATCTCGGCCTTGGCGGCCCGGTAGTACTGCACCAGCGGGATGCTCGACGGGCAGACGTAGGCACAGGCACCGCATTCGATGCAGTCGAACAGGTTGTGGGCGCGCAGCTGGTCGTGCTCCTGGCCCAGGGCGAAGAAGTGCAGCTGCTGCGGCAGCAGCGCGGCCGGGCAGGCTTCGGCACACTCGCCGCAGCGGATGCAGGGCAGCGCCGGCGGTGGCGGCGGCAGCTCTGCGGCGGTGACGGCGAGCAGGCAGTTGGCGGTCTTGACCAGCGGCACCTCGAGCGACGGCAGGCTGAAGCCCATCATCGGGCCGCCCATGATCAGGCGGTCCAGGCGTTCCGGCTGCAAGCCGGCGAAGGCCAGCAGCTCGGCCACCGGCGTGCCGATCAGTGCCTCGACGTTCATCGGCCGGGCCAGGGCTTCGCCGGTGAGGGTGGTGATCCGCGAGATCAGCGGGCGGCCGAGCAGCACCGCGTCATGCACCGCGACACAGGTGCCGACGTTCTGGCAGAGCATGCCGATGTCCGCCGGCAGCCCGCCGCTGGGTACTTCCTCGCCGGTGAGGATCTGGATCAGTTGCTTCTCGCCGCCGGACGGGTACTTGGTGGGGAACACCTTGAGCACGTAGGGACGCTCGCCGAGCGCCTGGCGCACCGCGGCGATGGCCTCGGGCTTGTTGTCCTCGATGCCGATCAGCACTTCGCTCGGCGCGATCAGGTGCGCCAGGATGTCGATGCCGGCGACCAGCGCGGCGGCCCGCTCGCGCATCAGCAGGTCGTCGGCGGTGATGTAGGGCTCGCACTCGGTGCCGTTGATGATCAGCGTGCGGATCTGCTGCGTCGGCCGCGCGGCGAGCTTCACCGCGGTGGGAAAGCCGGCGCCGCCGAGCCCGCTGATGCCAGCCTCGCGGATGAGTTCGAGCAGGGCGGTCGGTTCCAGCACGCGGTAGTCCGCGGTTGGCTGCAGCGTGGTCCATTCATCCAGGCCATCGCTGTCGATGACGATGGCGGTGTTCGGCAACCCGGATGGATGCGGGTAGGGCTGCGGGCCGATGAAGCCGACCACGCCCGAGGTCGGGGCATGCACCGGCGCGCTGACGAAACTGCTCGCCTCGGCGATCTTCTGGCCCTTGAGCACGCGTTGGCCGACGCTCACGCAAGGCTCGGCCGGCGCGCCGAGATGCTGGGCCAGCGGGACGACCAGCCGGGCCGGCAGCGGCGGCTGCTGGACCGGGCCGCGGTTGGACAGCTCCTTGCGCTCCGGCGGATGGATGCCGCCGTGGATGTCCCAGACTTTCAACGCGCTCATGCGGCTTGCTCCCGATCCGTGGCGATGAGCCGAACCGGTGGCGTCGGCAGGTCCCATTTCCAGCTCTGCAGGTCACGGCCGACTTCGAGCATGTCGATGCAGTCCACCGGGCAGGGCTCGACGCAGAGGTCGCAGCCGGTGCACTCGGAGACGATCACCGTGTGCATCTGCCGCGCGGCGCCGACGATGGCATCCACCGGGCAGGCCTGGATGCACTTGGTACAACCGATGCATTCGGCTTCACGGATGAAGGCGACCATCTGCGGCTTCTCGCCGCCCTCGGCATCCAGCGGTTCGGGCTCGACATCCAGCAGGTCGGCCAGCGCCTGGATGGTGGCCTCGCCGCCGGGTGGGCATTTGTTGATCTTGTCGCCGGCGGCGATCGCCTCGGCGTAGGGCTTGCAGCCCGGGTAGCCGCACTGGCCGCACTGGGTCTGCGGCAGCAGGGCGTTGACCTGTTCGGCGATGGGGTCGCCCTCGACCCGGAAGCGCACCGCGGCAAAGCCGAGGATGGCGCCGCAGGCCAGGCACAGCAGCAGGAGGGCGAGTACCGCGACCAGGACCAGGCTCATAGCTTGATCAGCCCGGTGAAGCCCATGAACGCCAGGGACATGAGCCCGGCGGTGATCATGCCGATGGCCGGGCCCTGGAAGGACTTCGGCACGTCGGCGATGGCGATCCGCTCGCGCATCGCGGCGAACAGCACCAGCACCAGCGAAAAGCCGAGGCCGGCGGCGAAGCCGTTGGCAGTGGCGGTGATGAAGGTGAATTCGCTCTTGTTGGCGTTGAGCAGGGCCACGCCGAGGACGATGCAGTTGGTGGTGATCAGCGGCAGGAAGATGCCGAGTACGCGGTAGAGCAGGGGGCTGGTCTTGTTGACCACCATCTCGGTGAACTGCACCACCACGGCGATGACCAGGATGAAGCTGATGGTGCGCAGGAATTCGAGTTCCAGCGGCGCCAGCACGTAGCGCTGCACCAGGTAGCTGCACATCGCCGCCAGGGTGAGCACGAAGGTGGTGGCCAGCGACAGGCCGATGGCGGTCTCGATCTTCTTCGACACGCCCATGAAGGGGCACAGTCCGAGGAACTGCACCAGCACGAAGTTGTTGACCAGAATGGCGCTAACCATGATCAGGGCGAGTTCGGTCATCGAGGTTTCCGTCGCGATCGGCAGGAGCCATGGGGTAAAGGGCGGCTATTATCGGGAAGCGCCGCCGGCGGTACAAGCCGCGGCCGGCTGCCGCAGCGAAGCCGGCATGCGGCCGGTCGTCCGATCTGCGCTCGCCGCCGGCGGCACTGTGGTCATATGAAGCGGTCCTCAGCCTCGGCGGCACGGAGGTGTCCGATGAAAACGATCCTGCTGGTGGCGGCGCTGTCTCTCGCGCTGGGCGCCGGGATGGCGCAGGCGCAATGGCGCGGCGGCGTGTTCGTCTACGATCCGCAGGCGCCGTTCGCCTACGGTGCGCGGGACTATCGCTACGATCCGCGCAGCCCCTACCCACCGCCACGCGACTACCGCCCCGGCCTGCCGCCGCGCTATGACGGCCGGCTGCCGCCGCGCTACTACGAGCGGCACATGCCGGGGCGCGACGAGCGCTACTGGCGGCATGCCGAGCGCTTCCCGCCGCACCGCCCGGCGCCGCCCGGGCAGTGGCGGCCCGAGCGGCCGCACGAGCGTCACTGGCAGCAGCGCCCGCCGGTGCGGGACTACCGCACGCTGCAGCGGCGCTACGAGGGCGGTGGTCATTACCCGCGCCACTGGCGCTGAGCCGCGGCGCGGCGACGCATGGGGCTAGCGATTGCGCCAGCGTGGCTGGCGTTTCTCCAGGAAGGCGTGGATGCCCTCGCGGGTGTCCTCGGCATCGAACAGCTGCAGGAAGGCTTCCCGCTCGGCCGCCCGGAAGGTGTCCGGCAGGCGTCTGCGGGCGCCGTCGATCAGCGGCTTGATCGCCCGTATCGCCACCGGGCTTTGCTGCGCGGCGCGGGCCGCCAGTAGCAGCGCGTGGCCGCGGGATTCGCCGCTGGCGCAGGTCTGCTCGACCAGGCCGATGCGCAGCGCGGTATCGGCGCGGATGCGTTCGGCACAGAGGATCATGCGCTTGGCCCAGCCTTCGCCGACCAGCCAGGCCAGCGCCTGGGTGCCGCCGGCGCAGGGTAGCAGGCCGACCGCGGCTTCCGGCAGGCCCAGCTCGGCGTGCTCTTCGACGATGCGCAGGTCGCAGGCCAGGGCACATTCCAGCCCGCCGCCGAGGGCGAAGCCGTTGATCGCGGCGATGGAGACGCCGCGGAAGTCGCGCAGCGCCTCGAAGGCCTCGCCGAAGCGCCGCGCCATTTCCTGGGCCCGGGCATGGTCGCCGTCGGCGAACAGGTTGAGGTCGGCACCGGCGCTGAAGAAGCGCTCGCCCTGGCCGGTGATGACCAGCGCATAGATATCATCGTCGCGGTCGAGGTGCTCGACCACCTGCTTGAGGCCGATCAGCGAATCCCGGTCCCAGGTGTTGGCCGGCGGATGGTTGATGGTGATCAGGGCGGTATGGCCGTGCTTCTCGACGGTCAGCTTGTGGGTGACATCGAAAAAACCGGACTGATAGGGCTCGAGGTCTGTACGCATCTGCTGGCTCTCCACAACGCAGGCCGACGGCGGCCTTGCCGGTTGGTCTGACAGACGCAGGAGGACGAGGTGCCCGCTGTGACCGGGGCGGCAGCCGCGCTGCGCGCCCCGGCCCGTGTCACTGGAGCCTGTTCGGCTGGTTGCCGGCGCGGCGTTCCTCCTGCCATTCGGCAAGTGTAGGCGCTGCCAGCTCGCCACTCAGGCGATGGACGATTTCGAAGTAGTCCTGCTTGAAGTGGTCCTTGAGCACTTCCTCGCGCGGCTTGACCTTCACCGCGTACACCGTCTGGATGTTCTGGTGGTCGAAGGTGCGCCACTGCTGCTCGCCCTTGAGCAGGCTGTAGCGATGGCCTTCCAGTGCCGCGATCACCGGTTCGCTGGCGATGCTGCGCGCGCGGGTGGCGGCGTCGGCCCACTGGTAGACGATGCTGTAGGCCGAGGCGGCCGAGCTGGAGGGGTGGGTCTGGTAGCGTTCGTCGAAGTTCTTCACGAAGGCCTGCCCGGCGGCCGAACCTTCGATCTCCGGCACGCGCCAGGTCCAGGGCTCGGTGCCGAGCACGCCGCGCATGATGTCCGGGCCGGCCAGCTCGACCATGCTCTGGGTCAGGTTGGGCACGGCGATCTGCAGGTTCTTGTTCAGGCCCAGTTGGTCGGCAATCCGCATGGCGCGCACCATGTCCTCGCCGAACAGCACCAGCACCAGGACTTCGGCGCCGCTGTCGCGGGCCTTTTCCAGCGCCGCGCGGTACTGCGACAGGCGCGCGCCGGGGAAGGGCGTCTTGACGCCCGGGTGCCTGGCCTGGTCCTGGGTGCCGGTGGCCTGGCGCAGCGAGCTCTCGCTGGTGTGGCCCCAGGTGTAGTCGCTGGTGATATAGAAGTAGCGCTTGCCCGGCAGCTGTTCGTTGAGGTATTGGCCGAGCACGCGGGCGCTCATCCAGGCGTTGTTGCACTCGCGGAACATGTAGCGGTGGCCGTCCTTGCCGGTGGTGTCGTTGGAATAGGTCAGCGTGCCGAAATAGAGCAGGCCGCGCTCCTTGGCGCGCTTGCTGGCGGCGATGGCGACCGCGCTGGACACGCCGCCGAAGAGCATGGCGGCACCGTCGTCGGCCATCTTGTCGACGTTGGCCACGGCCTTCTCCGGGCGCGAGGCGGTATTGCGGCTGATCAGCTGCAGCGGCCGGCCGAGCACGCCACCACGGGCATTGATCTCGTCGACCGCCATCAGCGCGCCGCGCATCTGGGCGAGCCCTTCTTCCTTGTAGCTGCCAGTGCGCGGGTAGTTGAGGCCCAGGGTGATCGGATCGGCGGCCTGGGCAGCGACACAGAATCCTAGCGTCAGCGCGAGGAGGGTAGTCCGTTTCATTGCAGTTCCTTGCGGTGCTAATTGTTATTGGTTGTTGGCAGACGGTTTTTTACTCTGCGGTCGTTCGGGCGTCATCTGTTATCCAGCCAGCCCGGATCGCGCCCATTCGCGAATGTGACCGAGGCGTCATTTTGCCTGCGCCTGGCCCGCAATTCGTTGCTGCGCAGCAAGCCCGGCGCGGGTTGCACCAGGCGCTTCGCATTGACAGGCTTCGCCGGCTTTATTTAGGGTCTGCGGCCCGCACGCCCCAGGTGACTCCATGACGCAGGACGACCGCATCAAGCTCGAACCCAGCTGGAAGCAAGCGCTGCGCGAGGAATTCGAGCAGCCCTACATGCAGGAGTTGTCGGCCTTTCTGCGCCAGGAGAAGGCGGCCGGCAAGGTGATCTACCCACCGGGGCCGATGATCTTCAACGCGCTGAACTCCACGCCGCTGGACCAGGTGAAGGTGGTGATCCTCGGCCAGGACCCCTATCACGGACCGGGCCAGGCGCACGGCCTGTGCTTTTCGGTGCAGCCGGGCGTGGCGCCGCCGCCGTCGTTGCAGAACATCTTCAAGGAACTCAAGCGCGATCTGAACCTGCCGATGCCGCAGCACGGCTACCTGCAGCGCTGGGCCGAGCAGGGTGTGCTGCTGCTCAATACCTCGCTGACGGTCGAGCAGGGCCAGGCGGGCTCGCATGCCAAGGCAGGCTGGCAGCGCTTCACCGACCGGGTGATCGAGGTGGTGGCCGAGCGCAGGCCGCACCTGGTGTTCCTGCTCTGGGGCGCGCATGCGCAGAGCAAGGTGAAGCTGATCGACCCGACCCGGCACCTGTTGCTCAAATCGGTGCACCCCTCGCCGCTCTCGGCCCACCGGGGCTTCATCGGCAACGGCCATTTCAGCCGGGCCAACCAGTTCCTCCGCCAGCACGGCATGCAGCCGATCGACTGGGCGCTGCCGCCGCTGGCCTAGGCGACCTGCAGGTCAGGGCGGCAGGCCGCGATCGGCCTCAGTCCTCGTCGGCGTACTTGCCCTGCAGTTGCTTGGCTTCCTGCAGGTGCGCTTCGAGCGTCGGCAGCTGGGTGTCGGCGAACTGCTTGAGCCCGGCATTCTTGCCGTCTTCCAGATACTCGCGGTAGAGGTCGATGGTCTGCTCGTGGGCGACTACCTGGTTGTTGGCGTAGGCTTCGTCGAAGTCGTCGCCGTCGCGCAGTTGCAGGATCAGCGCCTTGGCCTTGTTCATCAGGGTGACGTCGTCCGACAGCGGCAGCTTCTCCGCCTTGGCCAGTTGTGCCAGTTCCTGGCGGGACTTGCTGTGGTCATCGAGCATGCGCTGGGCGAACGCACGGATGTCGTCGGCCTTGCTCTTTTCCAGTGCCATGCGCGCGGTTTCGATCTCGGCCATGCCATTGGCCGAAGCCTGGTCGACGAAGTCGTCGCCCGGTGCGGCGAGGGCCAGGTTGGCGGCAACACCGAGCAGCACGGCGAGGGCTGCGCGGCGGTAGGTTCTCGAAGTAGGAATCATCGACGTTCTCCTGCATTGACCAGATGGCTCCGGCTGCTTGGCAGGGCGCCGGAGATTCAGGCAAGGAGCCTTCCTCAGGTCTGACTGGATCGGTCGGGGTGCGTTCAGGGGATGCGGCCGAGCGGTCGTTACCGTTCGGCCGCAATGGCACGGCCTACTGCAGCATGCTCATGGCGGCGTCCATGGCGACCGAAAGGTCTTCGTCGTCGTGCAGCAGCGTGCTCGGGTCGAGGCCCAGCTTGGCGAATGCCCGGACCTGCTGCCAGTCCAGCTGGGTATAGGGATGGTTGCTTCCCAGGTAGCTCTGCAGGGTGGCCACCTGGACGATGTCGGCGTAGTCGAGGGTCGTCGAGTCGCGAGCGAAGTCGGAGTACTGGCGGGGGACCGCGGCGATCGGTTCGCGGAAGTCCCAGGCACGCAGGATGCGCTCGCCCAGCAGCGGGTGGATCTTCTCGATGACGTGGTTGAGGCTGATGGAGTCGGCCATCAGCGCGCCGTGCTCCTCGGCGTAGGTGAGGATCGGCAGCACGCCGATCTGGTGCACCAGGCCGGCCAGCGTCGCCTGGTCCGGCATCAGGCGGGTGTAGTGCCGGCACAGCACGTGGCTGATGGCGGCCACCTCGGTGCTCTTGTTCCAGACTTCGCGCATCTTGCGGTCGACCACGTCGGTGGTGGCCTGGAACATCTGCTCCATGGCAAGCCCGGTGGCCAGGTTGCAGGTGTAGTTGATGCCGAGCCGGCCGATGGCCGTCTGCAGGTCGTTGATCTCGCGGTTGGTGCGCAGCAGCGGGCTGTTGACCACCTTGATGATGCGCGCGGTGAGCGCGGCATCGTTGCCGATCACCTTGCCCAGCTCGGCGACGCCGATGTCCGGGTCTTCCGCGGCTTCGCGCACGCGCAGGGCGACCTCGGGGAGGGTCGGCAATACCAGTTCGTCGTTCTCGATCGCTTGCAGCAGATCGCGCTGGACTTTCTCGGCGAGGGTGCTCATTTCGTTCCTTGTGGCGTGATGGCTGGTGCGGGCGGCCCGGCGGGCTTCAGCGCTTGATTTCCTGGTCCGGGTTGAGGCTGTAGGGAAGCGTCAGCAGGCTGAGCGGAATACCGTCCGGCGAGCCGAGGTAGAGGCGTCCGTCGGCGGCAGCGTCTTCCTGCAGCACCGCCAGCATCTCGATGCCCGCCTCGGCCGGCGCGGCCAGCACCACTTCGCCGACGCTCGATCCGTGGACCGGCGAGAACAGCTCCACGCCAGGGCTCGGCAGGTCGCTCGCCGGGGCCTCGGCGGCGAGCCGGAAGAGGCGGCGCTTGAGCTTGCCCAGGTACTGCATGCGGGCGACGATCTCCTGGCCGGTGTAGCAGCCCTTCTTGAAGCTGACGCCGCCAAGCGCCTGCAGGTTGATCATCTGCGGAATGAACAGCTCGGCAGTGGTGCCGAATACCTGGCCGATGCCGGCACGGACCTGGGCGAGCAGCCAGCGCTCGAGCGGCGCCTGCGGCAGCCGGGCCTGCAGCAGTTGCAGCAGCTGCTCGTCCGGCGTGGGCGCCCAGAGTTCGGCGCGGCCGTCGGGCAGGCGGATGGCCAGGCGCGAGTCGCTGCGCGCGACGCTGTCGGCGGCCGGCGGCAGCGTCAGGCCGAGCTCGTTGAGCAGTTCGTCCGCCGCGTTGAGGCCGAAGCGCGCCCAGGCGGCGCTTTCGTCGAGCAGGCGCGATTTGGAGAACACGGCGTACTTGCCGAGGTTGTCCCGCTGCGGTTGCAGCAGCTCCTTCGTCATGGCCAGCAGGTAGCCGTCCTCGTGCGGCAGGATGCGGAAGCTCGACTGCATGCGGCCCTTGGGCGTGCAGCGCGCGCCCAAGCTGGAGGTGCTCTCGTCGAGATAGTCCAGGTTGCAGGTCAGCTGGCCCTGGAGGAACTTGCCGGCGTCGGGGCCGCGCACGGCAAGCACGCCCTCATGCGACAGCGGGCAGAAATAGGCGGCATCGGTCATGGTCGGTCCCGTTTCAATGCGAGCCGCCATCATAGCAAGCCGGGCCGAAAAAACGGTGGCAAAGCGGACTGCGTCGTATGGAGCCTGCCGCTGCGCCGACGCGCTCGCTATACTGGCGGCCTTCTTTCAAGGAGCCGTTGCATGGCCGATCAAACCGAACTCAATCGCCTTTTCTGGCACAGCCGCCGCGGTATGCTCGAGCTGGACGTTCTGCTGGTGCCCTTCGTCAAGGAGGTCTACCCGAGCCTCGATGCGGAGGACCAGCGGCGCTATCGCAAGCTCCTCGAATGCGAGGATCAGGACATGTTCGGTTGGTTCATGGAGCGCGAGGAGCCCGAGGACGAGGACCTGCGGCGCATGGTCCGCATGATCCTCGATCGTGTCCAGCCCAAGTAATCCCCCGTTCGAGTGCCACTGGCAGCCATCCCGCCGGCTGTCATGGTGCTATGCGCTGGCCTGGGGGCTGGCCGTGCTGGGCCTGCTGCTCAGCGCCGCGCCGGGCTGGCTGAAGGGGTTCGTGACCCTTGGCTGTATGCTGCACGCTTGGTGGGTGGTGCCGCGCGCGCTGTGGCTGGTGCATCCCGACAGTTGGCGTGGCTTGCGCCTGGATGCCGATGGCTGGCAGCTGTGGAGCCCGCGGCGCGGCTGGCAGGCGGTGCAGCTGCTGCCCGACAGCCTGGCGTTACCGGCGCTGGTCGTGCTGCGTGTACGCGTGCCTGGCCAGCGCTTTGCTTCCGGCCTGTGCATCCCGGCCGACAGCCTGCCGAAGGAGGTCCACCGGCAGCTGCGGGTAAGGCTGAAGTTCAGTCGCCATAGGTGGGCGGTACCAGGATAGTGTCCGCGGCATCGGGCAGCTGTTCGGGGTAGTCCAGCGTGTAGTGCAGCCCGCGGCTTTCCTTGCGCTGCATCGCCGAACGGATCATTAGCTCGGCCACCAGGGCGAGGTTGCGCAGTTCGAGCAGGTCGCGGCTGACCTTGTAGTTGGAGTAGAACTCGTCGATCTCGTCGAGCAGCAGCTTCACCCGGTGCTGGGCGCGCATCAGGCGCTTGCTGGTGCGCACGATACCCACGTAGTCCCACATGAAACGCCGCAGCTCGTCCCAGTTGTGCGCGATGATGACGTCCTCGTCCGAGTCGGTGACCTGGCTGGCATCCCAGGCCGGCAGCCCTTCGGGCAGCGGTACCTGGGCCAGGTTGCGCAGGATGTCGTCGGCCGCCGAGCGGCCGTAGACGAAGCATTCGAGCAGCGAGTTGCTGGCCATGCGGTTGGCGCCGTGCAGGCCGGTGAAGCTGGTCTCGCCGATGGCGTAGAGGTTCGGAATGTCGGTGCGGCCAGCTTCGTCGACCACCACGCCGCCGCAGGTATAGTGCGCGGCCGGGACCACCGGGATGGCCTGGCGGGTGATGTCGATGCCGAAGGCCAGGCAGCGTTCGTAGACGGTGGGGAAGTGGCTCTTGATGAAGTCGGCAGGCTGGTGGCTGATGTCCAGGTAGACGCAGTCGATACCCAGGCGCTTCATCTCGTGGTCGATGGCGCGGGCCACCACGTCGCGCGGTGCGAGTTCGGCGCGGGCATCGAAGCGCGGCATGAAGCGTTCGCCATTCGGCAGCTTGAGCAGGGCGCCTTCGCCGCGCAGGGCTTCGGTGACCAGGAAGCTCTTGGCCTGCGGGTGATACAAGCAGGTCGGATGGAACTGGTTGAACTCCAGGTTGCCGACCCGGCAGCCGGCGCGCCAGGCCATGGCGATGCCGTCGCCGCAGGCGCTGTCCGGGTTGCTGGTATAGAGGTAAACCTTCGCCGCACCACCGGTGGCCAGCACCACGAAGCGCGCCTGGAAGGTGTCCACCTCGCCGCTGCTGCGATCGAGCACGTAGGCGCCCAGGCAGCGCCGGCCGGGCAGGCCGAGCTTGTGTTCGGTGATCAGGTCGACGGCGACCCGCTGCTCGAGCAGTTCGATATTGTGCCGGGCCTGGGCGCGTGCCAGCAGCGTGCGGAAGATCGCTGCGCCGGTGGCGTCGGCGGCGTGGATGATGCGTCGATGGCTGTGGCCGCCTTCGCGGGTGAGGTGGAACTCGAAACCGCCGTCCTCGCGGTCGGGTGCGTCGTCGCGGGTGAAGGGCACGCCCTGCTCGATGAGCCAGTCGATCGCGTCACGGCTGTGCTCGACGGTGAAGCGCACGGCATCCTCGTGACACAGGCCGCCGCCGGCAATGAGGGTGTCGGCGACATGGGACTCCACGGTGTCGGTGGTATCGAGCACGGCAGCTACGCCGCCCTGGGCCCAGTAGGTCGAGCCGTTGGACAGGTCGCCCTTGCTCAGCACGGCGATGCGCAGCGACTCGGGCAGATTGAGGGCGAGGGTCAGGCCGGCCGCACCGCTGCCAATCACCAGTACGTCGTATTGAAAATGCTGGCTCATCTCGGATTCCGCGAAGAAGTCGCTCGGTAGTATATAGAGCGCGCCATGCGGCAAAATACCCGGGGTGGGATTAATCTTCGGCTTCGTGGAACTTTTTTTGCAGGCGTGCGATCAATAGATGCTTGAGAACACTCGCTAAGCATGCGAGGCGTTGCAGTAGGCGCCAGAAAACATGCCTGGATATGGTGAAGACCATAGCGCAGCTGTCGCCAAGGTATCGCAGGAAAGCTTGCTAGGAAGGGGGAGAACTTTTGCGTAAAGCCCGGGTCTATTCTGGCAGGTCGGTTCGCTGGTCGGCGCGACACGTCCTCGGTATGGAGGCGCGTCTATGTTGACCCAGGAGCAGGACCAGCAGTTGGTCGAGCGCGTTCAGCAAGGTGACAAGCGAGCGTTCGATCTGCTGGTGATGAAGTATCAGCACAAGATCCTCGGGTTGATCGTGCGCTTCGTGCACGACTCCCATGAGGCGCAGGATGTGGCGCAGGAAGCGTTCATCAAGGCCTATCGCGCGCTGAGTAATTTCCGCGGCGACAGTGCTTTCTACACCTGGCTGTACCGCATCGCCATCAATACGGCGAAGAATCATCTGGTGGCGCGTGGCAGGCGTCCGCCGGATAGTGATGTCAGTTCCGAGGATGCCGAGTTCTACGAGGGTGATCACGCCCTGAAGGATATCGAGTCGCCGGAACGGTCGCTGCTCAGGGATGAGATTGAAGACACCGTCCATCGGACCATTCAGCAGTTGCCGGAAGATTTGCGCACCGCCTTAACATTGCGTGAATTCGACGGTCTCAGCTACGAAGACATTGCAAGCGTGATGCAGTGTCCGGTTGGAACGGTGCGCTCCCGGATCTTCCGGGCGCGAGAAGCCATCGATAAGTCGTTGCAACCCTTGTTGCATGAATCCTGAGACAGCGGCGACAGCCAAGAGAGGAACCGCCATGAGTCGTGAAGCCCTGCATGAATCGCTGTCCGCGGTGATGGATAACGAAGCGGACGAACTGGAATTGCGTCGCGTGCTAGCCGCAAGCGACGACCAAGACGTACGTGCCACTTGGTCCCGTTATCAGATCGCCCGTGCCGCGATGCACAGGGAACTGCTTGTGCCCCAGCTGGATATCTCGGCGGCGGTCTCGGCGGCGATTGCCGAAGAGGCGGCACCGGTCGCTCCGGCGCGGGCCGGTTCCGGCTGGCGCAGCCTGGGACGCCTGGCGGTGGCGGCCTCGGTAACCGTGGCTGTGCTGGCAGGCGTGCGTTTGTACAATCAGCACGATGCCGTCGCGCCTCAGCTCGCCCAGGAGGCAGCGCAGCCGTCGATCGCCGTGCCGCAGGCCAGCCAGGGCCCGGCCGTATTGGCTGGCTACAGCGAAGGCCAGAAGGACGTGCAGGCGCAGGCCGGCGCGGAATCGGCCCCCATCGAGCGCTGGCATGAGGAGCGACTGCCGTCCTATGTGCGCCAGCACGCTCAGCAGGCCGCATTCGGCAGCGGTTCGGACAGTGCTCTGCCTTACGCCCGCGCGGCCAGCATGGAAGAACATAAATAGGGAGAAACATGCGCGCACTGCCGCTATGTGTAGTACTCGGAGGCTGGCTCTCGATGCCGGCCTTCGCTGCAGATGCCGAGACCTGGATGAACAACCTCGCCAAGGCGGGGCAGAGTCATAGCTATTCCGGAACCTTCGTCTATGGACGGGACGGTAGCTTTTCCAGTCATGCGCTGTGGCATCGGGTAGAAGGGAAGGCCGTCCGCGAGCGACTGCTCCAGCTCGACGGGCCTGCGGTCGAAGTACTCCGCGTCGACGGCCGCGTCGAGTGCTCCACGGAGGCATTCGCTCGTGATACCGAGGGTCGCGGTTGGCAGGATACGAACTTCGATGCCAAGGCGCTTTCGCAATGGTACGAGTACCGCCTGATCGGCGACTCGCGCGTTGCCGATCGTCCCACGGTGGCCATCGCCGTGCTGGCACGTGACCAGCATCGCTACAGCTTCGAGCTGCATCTGGATCGCGAGACCGGCTTTGCGGTGAAGTCGCTGATGCTCAGCGAGAAGGGGCAGCTGCTCGAGCGCTTGCAGTTTACGAGTTTCGAGGTCGGGACGATCGCGCCGACCGATCTGCAGCCGCGCGGCGAATGCAAAGCGCTCGAAGTGCCGCAGCTGCAGAAGCAGGCCGCCACCTGGCGTGCCGATTGGCTGCCGCCGGGGTTCCGCCTGCTGGACTCCAGCCTGGCCGCGGGCGATTCGAAGGCACCGGTTACCTTCCTTTCCTACGGCGATGGCCTGGCGCGTTTCTCCGTCTTCATCGAGCCCCTGCAGGGCGAGCAGGTGCATGACGCGCGCAGCCAGATGGGGCCCACCGTGATCGTCTCGAAGCGCATCAGTGCCGCCGGCGGTGACGTGATGGTGACGGTGGTGGGCGAAGTGCCCCTGGGCACCGCCGAGCGGGTCGCCCTCTCGGTTCGGGACGACGCCGAGAAAGCCGGGCAATGATCGAAGAGCAGGGGCGCGTCGTTGGGCTGGAGAGCGGCGCCGTCTGGGTCCAGACCCAGCCCCAGGGCACCTGCTCCGGTTGTGCGGCCAGAAGCGGCTGCGGCCAGGGCCTGATGGATGGCCTGGGGCTGAGCGGCCGGCGCGGCCTGACCCGGGCGGCGACCGATCTCCAGTTGCAGGTCGGTGACAGCGTGGTCATCGGCATTTCCGAAAGCGCGCTGCTGCGCAGCACGCTGCTCGTTTACCTCCTTCCGCTGCTGCTTCTGCTGGTCGGCGCGCTGCTGGCTCAGGCAATGGGCCTCGGCGAGCCCTTCGTCATTCTCGGCGGCCTGGCCGGGTTCGCCTGCGCCTGGTTGTGGGTGCGTCGACAGGGCCGGCGCCTGGCGGCGAGCGCCGACATGCAGCCGGTGGTCCTGCGGGCTCTGCTCGGCCAGTCGACCTGCGTGAAGTTTGGTCTGGAAGAGGGCAGGCCCTAGATGTCGAGCCGTAGAACCGGCATCGTCGCGTTCGCGGCGATGCTGCTGTGGGGGCAGGCGCTGCTGGCCCAGGCCCGGTTGCCGGACTTCACACCGCTGGTTGAAAGTGCCTCGCCTGCGGTGGTCAACATCAGTACCAAGCAGAAGGCTCCCGCCCGGGGCGCGATTGCGCAGTTGTCCGAACTCGAAGGGCTGCCTCCAATCTTTCGTGAATTCTTCGAGCGCGGCTTGCCCGGCACGCCCGCTCCCCATGGGCAGCGCGAGGCCCAGTCGCTGGGCTCGGGCTTCATCATTTCCGCCGATGGCTACGTGCTGACCAACAATCACGTCGTGGCGGAGGCGGACGAGATCATCGTGCGCCTGCCCGATCGCAGCGAGCTCGAGGCCCGGCTGGTCGGCGCCGATCCACGTACCGACGTGGCGGTGCTCAAGATCCAGGGCGAGCGCCTGCCCACCGTCCGGCTGGGGCGCTCCAGCGAGCTGAAGGTCGGCGAATGGGTGCTGGCGATCGGCTCGCCCTTCGGCTTCGACCACACGGTGACGGCCGGCATCGTCAGTGCCACCGGGCGCAACCTGCCCAACGAGAGCTATGTGCCGTTCATCCAGACCGATGTTGCGATCAACCCCGGAAATTCGGGCGGCCCGTTGTTCAACCTGGCGGGCGAGGTGGTTGGTATCAACTCGCAGATATTCACCCGCTCCGGTGGCTTCATGGGCTTGTCGTTCGCGATTCCCATCGACGTGGCGATGGATGTCGCCGAGCAGTTGCGCAGCGATGGCAAGGTCAACCGTGGCTGGCTCGGGGTGGTGATCCAGGAGATCAACCGTGACCTGGCGGAGTCCTTCGGCCTGCAGCGACCTGCCGGCGCCCTCGTGGCGCAGGTGCTGGATGGCGGGCCGGCTGCCAGGGGCGGCTTGCGCGTAGGTGACGTGATCCTCAGCCTCGACGGCAAGCCGATCAATATGTCGGCGGACCTGCCGCACCTGGTGGGCGCGATCCGACCGGGCGCGACGGTGCGGCTGGAAGTGGTCCGCGAGGGTGAGCGCCGGGCGCTGAAGGTGCGCATCGGAGCCATGCCGGAAGAAGGCGATGCCCTGGTGGCGGGCGATGGCGGGGCGCAGGGCGACAACCGCCTGGGCGCGAAGGTCGCCGAGCTGAGTGCCGAGCAGAAGCGCAGCCTCGACCTGCAGGGCGGCGTGGTGATCAGCGAGGTGCTCAATGGCCCGGCCGCGATGATCGGGCTGCGCCCCGGCGACGTGATTACCCATCTCAACAACCAGGCGATCGACTCGGTGCGTACGTTCGCGCGGGTGGCCAGGCAGCTGCCGAAGAATCGCTCGGTGTCCATGCGCGTGCTGCGCCAGGGGCGCGCCAGCTTCATCACCTTCAAGCTGGCCGACTGAGCGCCCGTCGGGCGGCGTCAGGGTCGCCCGTCGTGGGCGCCCCAGGCGCGTGGCGCTCGATAGCTCGATCGGTTAAACTCCGCGGCTATTTTTGCGGGCTACCGGCCTGCGACATCTATCGAGTGTTGAGCTGTGAGTGACCTGAGTCATATCCGCAATTTCTCCATCATCGCCCATATCGACCACGGCAAGTCGACCCTGGCCGACCGCTTCATCCAGATCTGCGGAGGCCTCTCCGATCGCGAGATGGAAGCGCAGGTGCTGGACTCCATGGACCTGGAGCGCGAGCGCGGCATCACCATCAAGGCGCACAGCGTGACCCTGCACTACAACGCGCAGGACGGCCGCACCTACCAGCTCAACTTCATCGACACGCCCGGGCACGTCGACTTCACCTACGAGGTCAGCCGTTCGCTGGCCGCCTGTGAAGGCGCGATCCTGGTGGTTGACGCCGGCCAGGGCGTGGAGGCGCAGTCGGTCGCCAACTGCTACACCGCCATCGAGCAGGGCCTGGAAGTGATGCCCGTGCTGAACAAGATGGACCTGCCCCAGGCCGAGCCGGAGCGGGTCAAGGAAGAGATCGAGCACATCATCGGCATCGACGCTACCGACGCGGTGCCCTGCAGCGCCAAGAGCGGCATGGGCGTGGTCGATGTGCTCGAGCGGCTGGTCCGGGTCATCCCGGCCCCGGAAGGCGAGATCGAGGCGCCGCTGCAGGCGCTAATCATCGACTCCTGGTTCGACAACTACCTGGGCGTGGTCTCGCTGGTGCGCGTCAAGCACGGCCGGGTGAAGAAGGGCGACAAGATCCTCGTCAAGTCCACCGGCAAGCTGCACCAGGTCGACAGCGTCGGCGTGTTCACTCCCAAGCACACCGCGACCGAGGACCTGAAGGCCGGCGAAGTGGGCTTCATCATCGCCGGAATCAAGGACATCCATGGCGCCCCGGTGGGCGACACCCTGACCCTGTCCAACACCCCGGACGTGGAGATGCTGCCGGGTTTCCAGCGCATCAAGCCGCAGGTCTACGCCGGCCTGTTCCCGGTCAGTTCGGACGACTTCGAGGACTTCCGCGAGGCGCTGCAGAAGCTGACGCTCAACGATGCGGCGCTGCAGTTCGAGCCGGAGAGTTCCGACGCCCTGGGCTTCGGCTTCCGCATCGGCTTCCTCGGCATGCTGCACATGGAGATCATCCAAGAGCGCCTCGAGCGCGAATACGACCTGGACCTGATCACGACGGCGCCCACCGTGGTCTACGAGGTGGTGCTGAAGAACGGCGACACCGTCTATGTCGACAACCCGTCCAAGCTGCCGGACCTGGCCTCCATCGGCGAGATGCGCGAGCCGATCGTGCAGGCCAACATCCTCGTTCCGCAGGATCACCTGGGCAACGTCATCGCGCTGTGCATCGAGAAGCGCGGCGTGCAGCGCGACATGCAGTTCCTCGGCTCGCAGGTGCAGGTGCGCTACGACCTGCCGATGAGCGAGGTGGTGCTGGACTTCTTCGACCGCCTGAAGTCGGTGAGCCGTGGCTACGCCTCGCTGGACTACAGCTTCGATCGCTTCCAGACCGCCAACCTGATCAAGCTCGACGTGCTGATCAACGGCGAGAAGGTCGACGCCCTGGCGCTGATCGTGCACCGCGACAACGCGCACTACAAAGGTCGCCAGCTGACCGAGAAGATGAAGGAGCTGATCCCCCGGCAGATGTTCGACGTGGCCATCCAGGCGGCCATCGGCGGGCAGGTCGTCGCGCGGACCACGGTCAAGGCGCTGCGCAAGAACGTCCTGGCGAAATGCTACGGCGGCGACGTCAGCCGCAAGCGCAAGCTGCTCGAGAAGCAGAAGGCGGGCAAGAAGCGCATGAAACAGGTCGGTAGCGTTGAAATCCCGCAGGAGGCCTTCCTCGCGGTGCTCAAGGTAGATAGCTGATATGTCGATCAATTTTCCGCTGCTGCTGGTCGTCGCCGTGCTGGTGTCGGGGCTCCTGGCACTGAGCGACCTGCTCTACTTCGCACCGCGGCGGCGTGCCGCCATCGCCAGCTACCAGGGGCGTACCGGCCAGGCCGACGCACAGACCCTCGAGGCGCTCGGTCGCGAGCCGGTGCTGATCGAGTACGGCAAGTCGTTCTTCCCGGTGCTGGCCATCGTGCTGGTGCTGCGCTCGTTCCTCGTCGAGCCGTTCCAGATCCCGTCCGGCTCGATGAAGCCGACCCTCGAGGTCGGCGATTTCATCCTCGTCAACAAGTTCGCCTACGGCATTCGCCTGCCGGTGATCGACACCAAGATCATCGAGGTGAGCGACCCGCAGCGCGGCGATGTGATGGTGTTCCGCTATCCCAGCGACCCCAACATCAACTACATCAAGCGCGTGGTCGGCCTGCCGGGCGACGTGATCCGCTACAGCAGCGACCGTCGGCTGTTCGTCAACGACCAGCCGGTGGCCGAGGCGCTGATCGGCGAGGAGCCGGGCAGCCTGGGTAGCGCCGTGCTCTATCGCGAAAAGCTGGGCGACGTCGAGCACGTCATCCGCAAGGAGATGGGGCGCTATCGCATCGAGCCCAGCCGCCAGTGGACGGTACCCGCCGGCCACTACTTCATGATGGGCGACAACCGCGACAACTCCAACGACAGCCGCTACTGGCAGGACGACTCGATCGCGCCAGAGCTGGTGGGCATGGTCCCGGACCGCAATATCGTCGGCAAGGCGTTCGCGGTGTGGATGAGCTGGCCCGATCCGAAGTTCAGCAACCTGCCGAATTTCTCCCGCGTGGGCCTGATTCACTGAGGCTGTGAAATGCCGCCGATGACGCAGCGGCGGGGCTCGCTATAGTTGATAGGCCCCGCTGGGTGGGTATCGAGACGACTAGAGGTCGACATGAGTTTCGCGCGTTCGCAGAAAGGGTTGTCCATGCTGAGCTGGCTGGTAGTGCTGGCCTTCGTGGCTTTCTTCGCCAGCACCGCCTTCAAGATGCTGCCGCACTACCTGGACTACATGTCCCTGGACAAGATCATCACCTCGGTCGAAACCGACAAGGCGCAGGAAATCCGCAGCATCGGCGAGTTCTATAATCACGTCAGCAGGGGCCTGCAGGTGAACGGGATTCGTGATTTCGACCTGCGCGAAGCACTCAAGGTGGAGATCCAGGAAAACGAGTTCCGGGCCCATCTCAAATATGAAAAACGCGAGCCGCTGATCAGCAACCTCGATCTGGTGGCCAACTTCGACAAAGAATATCGCCTAAGGATGCCGTGAGCACTTCGCTAGCCCGTCTCGAGCGCAAGCTCGGTTACCACTTCAAGGACCAGGAGCTGATGCTCCTGGCCCTCACGCACCGCAGCTACGCCGGGCGCAACAACGAGCGCCTGGAGTTCCTCGGTGACGCCATCCTCAACTTCATCGCCGGCGAAGCCCTGTTCAACCACTTCCCGCAAGCCAAGGAAGGGCAGCTGTCGCGCCTGCGCGCGCGCCTGGTGAAGGGCGAGACCCTGGCGGTGCTGGCCCGTGGCTTCGAGCTGGGCGACCACCTACGCCTGGGCTCCGGCGAGCTGAAGAGCGGTGGCTACCGCCGCGAATCCATCCTGGCCGATACGCTCGAGGCGCTGATCGGGGCGATCTACCTGGATGCCGGCATGGACGTCGCGCGCGAGCGCGTGCTCGACTGGCTGTCCGGCGAGCTGCAGGGGCTGACCCTGGTCGACACCAACAAGGATCCCAAGACGCGCCTGCAGGAGTTCCTGCAGTCGCGCGCCTGCGAGCTGCCGCGCTACGAGGTGGTGGACATCCAGGGCGAGCCGCACTGCCGGACCTTCTTCGTCGAGTGCCAGGTCGCCCTGCTGACCGACAAGACCCATGGCCAGGGCGCCAGCCGGCGTATCGCCGAACAGGTGGCCGCGGCCGCCGCACTCATCGCCCTCGGCGTGGAGAACGGACATGACTGAACACCTCGATACCGAGCACGACGACGTCAGCCGCTGCGGCTATGTCGCCATCGTCGGCCGCCCCAACGTCGGCAAGTCGACGCTGCTCAACCACATCCTCGGGCAGAAGCTGGCGATCACCTCGCGCAAGCCACAGACCACCCGCCACAACATGCTCGGCATCAAGACCGAGGGCAGCGTGCAGGCGGTCTACGTCGACACGCCCGGGCTGCACAAGAACGGCGAGACTGCGCTCAACCGCTACATGAACCGCACCGCGGCGTCGGCCTTGAAGGACGTCGACGTGGTGATCTTCGTCGTCGACCGCACCCGCTGGACCGACGAGGACCAGGCCGTGCTCGAGCGCGTGCAGTACGTCAGCGGGCCGCTGATCGTCGCGGTCAACAAGACCGACCGCATCGAGGACAAGGCCGAGCTGCTGCCGCACCTGCGCTGGCTCGCCGAGCAGCTGCCGAACGCCGAGATCGTGCCGATTTCGGCGCAGCACGGGCAGAACCTCGAGGCGCTGGAGCAACTGGTGGCCGAGCGCCTGCCCGAGGGCGAGCATTTCTTCCCCGAGGACCAGATCACCGATCGCAGCAGCCGCTTCCTCGCCGCCGAGCTGGTGCGCGAGAAGATCATGCGCCAGCTGGGTGCCGAGGTGCCCTATCAGATCACCGTGGAGATCGAGGACTTCAAGCAGGAAGGCCACGTGCTGCACATCCATGCGCTGATCCTGGTCGAGCGCGACGGGCAGAAGAAGATCATCATTGGCGACAAGGGCGAGCGCATCAAGCGCATCGGCCAGGAGGCGCGCAAGGACATGGAGGTGCTGTTCGACTCCAAGGTCATGCTCAACCTCTGGGTCAAGGTCAAGGGCGGCTGGTCCGACGACGAGCGCGCCCTGCATTCGCTCGGCTACCAGTAATGCGCCGTACGCTGCGCGCCGCCGACTGCAGGGCTCGCTGAGGCTGCCGCTTGGAGCTTGCCGCTTACGTCCTGCACAGCCGGCCCTACAAGGAGAGCAGCGCGCTGGTCGAGCTGTTCACCCCCCAGGGCCGGCAGCGCGCGGTGATGCGGGCCGCACGCGGCCGCAGCGGCAGCCTGCTGCGGCCCTTCGTCTCGCTGGCGACCGAACTGCGCGGGCGCAGCGACCTGAAGAACATTTCCCGACTCGAGCAGGTCGGCCCGACCTTCTGGCTCGACGGGCAGGCGTTGTTCAGTGGCCTGTACCTGAACGAGCTGCTGGTGCGCCTGCTGCCGGTCGAGGATGCCCAGCCGGCGCTGTTCGAGCACTACGCCGCGACCCTGCCGGCGCTCGCCGCGAAACGCCCGATCGAACCCCTGTTGCGCGCCTTCGAGTGGCGACTGCTCGGCGAGCTTGGCTACGGCTTCGCCCTGGAGCATGACGTCCAGGGCTTGCCGATTGAACCCCGGGGCCTCTACCGTCTGCTGCCGGACGCCGGCCTCGAGCCGGTCGCGCAGTTCCAGCCCGGGCTGTTCAACGGTGCCGAGCTGCTGGCCATGGCCGAGGCCGACTGGCATGTGCCCGGGGCGCTGGCGGCGGCCAAGCGCCTGATGCGCCAGGCGCTGGCGCCGCATCTGGGCGGTCGGCCGCTGGTCAGCCGTGAACTGTTCATGAACATGAAGGAGGTAACGCGTGACTGAGGCCAACCGTATTCTGCTGGGCGTGAACGTCGATCATGTGGCCACCCTGCGCCAGGCCCGTGGTACTCGTTATCCCGACCCCGTCAAGGCGGCGCTGGATGCCGAGGAGGCTGGCGCCGACGGCATCACCGTGCACCTGCGCGAGGATCGTCGGCACATCCAGGAGCGCGACGTGCTGCTGATGAAGGACGCGTTGCAGACGCGCATGAACTTCGAGATGGGCGTCACCGAGTTCATGCTCGCGTTTGCCGAGTCCCTGCGGCCGGCGCATGTCTGCCTGGTCCCCGAGACCCGCCAGGAGCTCACCACCGAAGGCGGCCTGGACGTGGCCGGGCAGGAGGCGCGCATCCGCGAGGCGGTCGAGCGCCTGACGCTCTGCGGCGCCGAGGTCTCGCTGTTCATCGATGCCGACCCGCGCCAGATCGAGGCGGCGGCGCGCATCGGCGCACCGGCCATCGAGCTGCATACCGGGCGCTATGCCGATGCCCACGGCGTTGCCGAGCGCAGCTGCGAGCTGGCGCGTATTCGCGACGGGGTGGAGGCTGGCCTGAGCCATGGCCTGGTGGTCAATGCCGGGCATGGCCTGCACTACCACAACGCCGAGGCCATCGCGGCGATCCGCGGGATCAACGAGCTGAACATCGGCCATGCCATCGTCGCCCATGCGCTGTTCGTCGGCTTCAAGCAGGCGGTCAGGGAAATGAAGCAGCTGATCGTCGCGGCAGCCGCGCGCGGCTGATTGCGCGGCCGCCAGGGCTGCGCCGTTGCCCACCCTGCGGTAGATCGGATCGGGTCGGCGCTGGTCCGGGCATGGCGTTATGGCGGCCGGCCCGTAGGGTGGACAACCTGCGAAGCGATTGTCCACCGCGGTACGGAGCCTCGCGGTGGCCTATGGCTTGCGGGCCAGGAGCACCGCGCGGGTCGGTGCCGGTAGTCCTTCGATGGTCCGGCTGCGGTCGGCCGGGTCGAGGAAGTCGGGCAGCGACTGGTAGCGCATCCAGTCGGTGCTGCGTTGTTCGTCGAGGCTGGTGACGCTGACATCGACGCAGCGCACATCGGCGAAACCGGCGCGGCGTAGCCAGCGCTCCAGTGCCGGCACCGAGGGCAGGAACCAGACGTTGCGCATCTGCGCATAACGGTCCTCGGGGACCAGCGCGGTGTGCTCGTCGCCCTCGACGACCAGGGTCTCGAGGACCAGCTCGCCGCCACGCACCAGGCAGTCCTTCAGGTCGAGCAGGTGGTCGACGGGCGAGCGGCGATGGTAGAGCACGCCCATGGAGAATACCGTGTCGAAGCCTTCGAGCCTGGCCGGCAGCTCCTCCAGGGCGAACGGCAGGTGCCAGGCCGGCAGCTCCGGCAGGTAGCGCTTCATCGCGTGGAACTGGCAGAAGAACAGCCAGTTCGGATCGACGCCGACCACGCTGTCGGCGCCGGCACCGAGCATCCGCCACATGTAGTAGCCGTTGCCGCAGCCGACATCGAGGATCCGCTTGCCGGCCAGCTCCAGGTGCGGGGCGACGCGCGCCCACTTCCAGTCCGAACGCCACTCGGTATCGACGTGCACGCCGAACAGGTCGAACGGCCCCTTGCGCCAGGGCGACAGGTCGAACAGCGCCTGGCGCACGGCCGCGCGGGTGTCGAGGTCGCAGTCGGCATCGAGGCGAAAGCCCTCGCGCAATTCGACGCGCGCCGCTTGCAGGAGCGGCAGTGCCTGCACGGCACGCTGCCAGCGCGGCAGGTCGCCGTGGCCGATGGCCAGCTTGGCGTCGAGCTGCGCCTGTAGGCCGTTGGCCCAGGCGGCCAGGGGAGTGCCGGCCAGTTTCCAGGCCAGGGATGAAAGGTCGAGATTCATGGCAGGGCGATCAGCGAGGCGAAATTCAGGCACTGGAACCAGGGCACGACGCTGGAGAAACCGGCGTCCAGCAGGCGCTGGCGATGGGTCGCCAGGCTGTCGGGCTTCATCACGTTCTCGATGGCGCTGCGCTTCTGGGCGATTTCCAGTTCGCTGTAGCCGTTGGCGCGCTTGAAGGCGACGTGCAGGCTGGTGAGCAACTGCTGCTCGTCTTCGTCCTCGAAGCGCAGCTTTTCCGAGAGGATCAGCGCACCGCCCGGCAGCAGGGCCTGGCGGATGCGGCCGAGCAGGGCCGAGCGCTGCTCGGGGGGGATGAACTGCAGGGTGAAGTTCAGCGCCACCAGCGAGCTCGGCTGGAATTCCAGGGCCAGGATGTCGGCCTCGATCACCTCGGCCGGCAGCAACTCCTGGAACATCGAATCCTGCGCGTGCAGGTATTCGCGGCAGCGCTCGACCATCGCCGGCGAGTTGTCCACCGCGACCACCCGGCAACCCTGTGTCCTGACGTGGCGGCGCAGCGCCTGGCTTACCGCGCCGAGCGAACAGCCCAGGTCATAGAGCCGGGTGTCCGGCTGGGCGAACTGCGCGGCCAGCACGCCGATGTTCTCGACGATGGTCGGGTAGCCGGGTACCGAGCGCTTGATCATGTCGGGGAAGACGCGCGCGACGTCCTCGTTGAAGACGAAATCGGCGACCCGCGCCTGGGGCGTGGCATAGATGCGGTCGGGAAGTTGCGTCACGGCAGGTTCCGGTGGAGCGAAAAAAGGCCCGCATTTTAACGCGCAACCACAGGCCTGGTTCGCTCATTTCAACTGATCGGAGAGAAACTCGCCGGCGCCCTGCAGCGGCCCCAGCGGGTTGCGCTGGACCTGGTAGCGGCGGATCTGCGGCTCGCCGTTGCTGACCTTGTGCACCAGCACGTCGTCGACCAGGACGAACACCGCGCGCAGGTTCCAGCCCTGGATCTGGCGGTTCTTGCGGAAGTTGAGCACATCGGCCCAGAAGCTGCCGACCCGCTGGCTGTCGGTCTGGGTGAACTCGAAGGCATAGCCGTTGCAGCGCTCCTTGGCCTCCAGGCAGGTGACCAGGCTGTCGGGCAGGTAGTCGATGGGGATGTTCGGCTGCACGAACAGCGTGCGCACGTCGAGAAACGAGAGGATGCGACCGTTGCCGCCGTACTGCGGATCGAAGCCGAGGGTGAACAGCTCGCTGCGTGTGGTGCGCCCCGGTGTCGCCCGGGCGAAGGCGGTTTCCGCGTCGAGATAGTCGCGGAAGGTCGAACTGACCTCGGCGCGCTCGCTGGGCAACAGGTTGCCACACCCTCCAAGCAGTACCAGCGCGTAGCCGAGCAGACACGCTCTGAAGCCGTCCATGACGATTCCCCCGACTGCTGAAATCCCCTGTATTGGGTATAGGCGATTTTCGTCCGGTCTGCCGTTCTTGAGTCAGGGGCGTCGGTGGGTCACTTGACGCGGATGCGGCAGTCGAACTGCCGGGCGGGCGCCACCTCGCGTTCCCAGGGGCGTGCGTAGTCCAGGCCCAGCGCGGCCTCGCCGCGGGCGACGGCACGGAAGCGCCAGCTGGAAACGCCCGCCGCACCGACCAGGCCGGCTTCCTCGGGCACGATGTAGACCTCCGGGCCGAGCAGCTTCAGCTGCGGCGCGGCGTCGGCGCGCAAGGTCCAGCGAAAGCCGGTGGTCGGGTTGCTCGGCAGGCGCAGGTTGAACTCCTGCCCCGGGCTCAGCTGCAGCGGCTGGCAATGGCGGGCGTGGTTGTCCAGGGTCAGCGTGCTGGGAGCCTGCTGGGCGCAGGCCGCCAGCAGCAGGGCGGCGGCGAGGATGGACGCGCGGCGGATGACGGAAAGCATGGGCGGCACCGGTCGGGAAGGTAGGCCAAGGATAGCCCGCTCGTGGCCTTCGCTCCCAGCCATGGGGCGGGCGCCGACGGCTGCCGGGAGCGCCCGCCGGCCACGGCCGTTCAGAACAGCACCCGGGCGACGTCGGCGAAGCGCTTGGCGAAATGCACCGTCAGGCCTTCCTTCAGGTAGTCCGGCAGCTCCTCGAAGTCGCCGCGATTGGCTTCCGGCAGGATCAGCTCGAAGATCTTCTGCCGCCGCGCGGCGATGACCTTCTCGCGTACACCGCCGATGGGCAGCACATGGCCGGTCAGCGTCAGCTCGCCAGTCATGGCCACGCCCTTCTTCGGCGGCTGGTTGCGCGCCAGCGAGAGCAGCGCGCTGGCCATGGTGATGCCGGCGCTGGGGCCGTCCTTGGGTGTCGCCCCTTCCGGTACGTGCAGGTGCACGAAGGCCTCGTCGAAGAAGGCCGGGTCGCCCTTGAAGTCCTTCAGGTGCGAGCTGACGTAGCTGTAGGCGATCTCGGCCGATTCCTTCATCACCTCGCCGAGCTTGCCGGTGAGCTTGAAGCCGCGGTTGTGGGTGTGGATGCGAGTCGCCTCGATCGGCAGGGTGGCGCCGCCCATGCTGGTCCAGGCCAGGCCGGTGATGACGCCGACGCCGGAGAGCAGCTGCTCGGTGCGGAATACCGGCTTGCCGAGGTAGTCGTCCAGCTCCCGCGGCGTGATCCGCAGCGTCGCGGCCGGCTCGTCGAGCAGCTTGATCACCGCCTTGCGCACCAGCTTGCCGAGCTGCTTCTCCAGCTGGCGCACGCCGGCCTCGCGGGCATAGCCCTCGATCACCGCCTTCAGCGCGCTGTCGCTGATGGACAGGCGTTCCTTCGGCACGCCGGCCTTGTCCAGCTGTTTGGGCCACAGGTGGCGCTTGGCGATGGCGAGCTTTTCCTCGGCGATGTAGCCGGACAGGCGGATCACCTCCATGCGGTCGAGCAGCGGGCCGGGGATCGAGTCCAGCGTGTTGGCAGTGCAGACGAACAGCACCTTGGACAGGTCCAGGCGCAGGTCCAGGTAGTGGTCGAGGAATTCGACGTTCTGCTCGGGATCGAGGGTTTCCAGCAGCGCCGAGGCCGGATCGCCCTGGTAGCTGCTGCTGAGCTTGTCGATCTCGTCGAGCATGATCACCGGGTTCATCACCTCGACATCCTTGAGCGCCTGCACCAGCTTGCCGGGTAGGGCACCGATGTAGGTGCGGCGGTGGCCCTTGATCTCCGCCTCGTCGCGCATGCCGCCGACGCTGAAGCGGTAGAACGGCCGGCCGAGGGATTCGGCGATGGACTTGCCGATGCTGGTCTTGCCGACGCCCGGCGGGCCGACCAGCAACACGATGGAACCGGCGATCTCGCCCTTGAAGGCGCCGACGGCAAGGAACTCGAGGATGCGGTTCTTGATGTCGTCGAGCCCGGCGTGATGCTTGTCGAGCACCTTGCGCGCGCGCTTGAGGTCGAGCTTGTCCTGGCCGTGCACGCCCCAGGGCAGGGCGGTGGCCCAGTCCAGGTAGTTGCGCGTGACGGCGTATTCCGGCGAGCCGGTCTCGAGGATCGACAGCTTGTTCAGTTCCTCGTCGATGCGCTTCTGCGCGGCCGGTGGCACCACCTTGCCTTCCAGGCGCGCGCGGAACTCGTCGGCGTCGGCGCTCTTGTCGTCCTTGGTGATGCCCAGCTCACGCTGGATGATCTTCAGCTGTTCCTTGAGGAAGAACTCGCGCTGGCGCTCGCCGATCTTGCGGTTCACCTCGCCGGTCAGCTCCTTCTGCAGGCGCGCGACCTCGACTTCCTTGCGCAGCAGCGGCAGCACCTTCTCCATGCGTTTGAGGACCGGTACGCAGTCGAGTACCTCCTGCAGCTCGCGCCCCGGCGCGGTGGTCAGCGCGGCGGCAAAATCGGTCAAGGGCGACGGGTCGTTGGGGCTGAAGCGGTTGAGGTAGTTCTTCAGCTCCTCGCTATACAGCGGGTTGAGCGGCAAGAGCTCCTTGATTGCGTTGATCAGCGCCATGCCGTAGGCCTTGACCTCGTCACGCGGGTCTTCCTCGGGGCGCGGATAGTCGACCTCCACCAGATACGGCGGCTTGCGCCGCAGCCAGCCGCGGATGCGCACGCGGGCCATGCCCTGGGCGACGAACTGCAGCTTGCCGCCTTCCTGCGAGGCGTGGTGCACGCGCACCATGGTGCCGTGCTCGGGCAGGCTGTCGGGGTCGAAGCTGGCGGCATCGGGCACCGGGCTGTCGACGAAGAACAGCGCCAGGCGCTGGTGCGGCGTATTGGCCACGCGCTGCAGCGTCTCGGCCCAGGGCTCCTCGTTGACGATCACCGGCAGCACCTGTGCCGGGAAGAACGGCCGGTTGTGCACCGGGATGACGTAGAGCTTGTCCGGCTGGTTCTGGTCGGGCAGCACCAGCCCGTTGGACGAAATGATTTCCGGATCGTTGGCGTGGTTCGCTTCGTCGTTCATGCGGCACCTGACAGGGGGACTTGCCGATCAAGATGGGTAGTCGGGCCGGTGATTTCAATCCCGCCCGGGCATGGCGGCGGTCCGGCAGTTTCGTTACAGTGCCCGGACGCCCGAGGTGCCTTGCCATGCTCAACGCCCGACTGATTCGCCTGGACGATCAGGCCCACAAGCACGCCCACGACTATCACCAGCTGGTGATGTCGGTCGCCGGGCGCGCCGAATTCGAGGTCAACGGCTCGGGTGGCGAGGTCTGCCGCATGCGCGCCTGCGTGGTGCCGGGCGACGCGGACCACGGTTTCGCCGGGGTGGGCGACAACCGCATGCTGATCATCGACCTCGACGAGCATGACGACCTCGACGATCCCGAACTGCTGGCCCGCCTGTTCGAGGCGCCGCGCTACCCGGCGCTGGATGCCGACTTCCAGCACCTGCTGGCCTACGCCGAGGCGGAACTCGCCCGCTACGGCGACGACCCGCTGCTGGCCCGCGCCCTGGGGGGCGTGCTGCTGCGCGCATTGCACCTGCGCCTGTTCGGCGAGCAGCGCCAGCGGCCGGTCGGCCCGCTGAACTTCGAGCGCCTGGATGCGCATATCCGCGACAACCTGGCCCGGCGCATCACCGTCGCCGAGTTGGCCCAGGTGGCCTGCCTGAGCCCGAGCCATTTCCACGTGCAGTTCAAGGATGCCGTCGGCCTGACGCCGCACCAGTACCTGCTCAAGAGCCGCCTCGACCGCGCCGCACACCTGCTGCGCGCCACGCCGCTGCCGCTGGCGCGGATCGCCGAGGAGTGCGGCTTCTCCAGCCAGAGCGCGCTGACCACCGCGACCCGCCGCTACCTGGGCCTGACACCCCGACGCCTGCGCAAGGCCGACCACTGAGCCCGCACGGGGCCATGAGCTTCCCGAGTCTTCTGTAAAAAAACCGTAGCTTTACGCAAGATCGCCGCGCATCCCTGCCTTTACATTTCGCTACCGCTCGCCTTGCCGGCCAGAGGGCGATCCCGCCTGCGCCGCGCTGGGCTAGACCTAATAACATCAACCACCAACGGAGGAGCGGCGCGATGTTCCAAGCCAGTCAGGTGCTCGGCGATAGCTTCGCCAGCCTCAAAGCCGCTGAATTCCTGCCCCTCGTCAGCGCCAACTACAGCGTCGACGAAGGCGCCTATCTCGACCAACTGCTGCAGCTTGCCGACCCCGGCGAGGCCGGCGTGGCACGTATCCGCGAGCGTGCCCGGGCGCTGATCCAGGCCGTGCGCAGCCGCGATAATGCAGTCGATACCCTCGATGCGCTGCTGCGCCAGTACAGCCTGGACACCCAGGAAGGGCTGATGCTGATGTGCCTGGCCGAGGCGCTGCTGCGCGTGCCGGACCCGGCCACCGCCGATGCGCTGATCCGCGACAAGCTCGGTGCCGCCGAATGGGAGCGTCACCTGGGCCAGAGCGACAACGTGCTGGTCAACTTCGCCGCCTGGGGCCTGGTGATGACCGGCAAGGTGGTCGACCCGCAGGCCACCGACGGTCGGCCGAAGAACGTCATCGGCCGGCTGATCAAGCGTTCCGGCGAGCCGGTCATCCGCGCGGCGATGAACCAGGCGATGAAGCTGATGGGCAAGCAGTTCGTGCTCGGCCGCAGCATCGCCGAGGCGCTGAAGAACGGCCGCCCCGAGCGCGAGAAGGGCTACACCTACTCGTTCGACATGCTCGGCGAGGCGGCGCTGACCGAGGCGGACGCGGCCAAGTACATGGCCGACTACCGCCAGGCGGTGGAAACCGTCGGCGCCGAGCCGCAGGTCGGCAAGGGCCCGCGCCCGTCGGTCTCGATCAAGCTGTCGGCGCTGCACCCGCGCTACGAGGTCGCCCAGCGCGAGCGCGTGCTGACCGAGCTGTTCGCCAGCGTGCGCGACCTGGCCATTCTGGCCCGCCGCCTGGATGTCGGCATCACCATCGACGCCGAGGAGGCCGACCGCCTGGAGCTGTCGCTCGAACTCTTCGAAAAACTCATGCGCGACCCGGCCATCGCCGGCTGGGGCGAGTTCGGCCTGGTGGTGCAGGCCTATTCCAAGCGCTGCCTGCCGGTGCTGGTCTGGCTGACGCTGCTCGGCCGCGAACTCGGTGCGCGCATCCCGCTGCGCCTGGTCAAGGGCGCCTACTGGGACAGCGAGATCAAGCAGTGCCAGGTCCAGGGCCTGGACGGCTACCCGGTGTACACCCGCAAGGAAGGCACCGACACCTCGTACCTGGCCTGCGCGCGCTACCTGCTCTCCGAGCACACCCGCGGGGTGATCTACCCGCAGTTCGCCAGCCACAACGCGCACACCGTCAGCTGCATCCTCGACATGGTCGAGCAGCTCGGCGAGCCGCGCGAGTTCGAGTTCCAGCGCCTGCATGGCATGGGCGATGCGCTGTACGACACGGTGCTCGAGCAGTACCGGCAGAACGTGCGCATCTACGCCCCGGTCGGTGCGCACAAGGATTTGCTGCCGTACCTGGTCCGCCGGCTGCTGGAAAACGGCGCCAACTCATCCTTCGTGCATCAGCTGGTCGATCCGCGGGTGCCGGTCGAATCGCTGATCGATCATCCGGTCACCCAGCTGCGCCGGTTCGCCAGCCCCGGCAATCCACGCATTCCATCGCCCCGGGCGCTGTTCGGCGACCGCAAGAATTCGCAGGGAATCAATATGAACATCCAGCAACAGTGGGACTCGCTGGCGGACGCCTACCGCCCCTTCCTCGACCGCCAGTGGCAGGCCGCCCCGGTGATTGGCGGCCAGCGCCTGGCCGGTACGCCGCAACAGGTGCGTTGCCCCTACGAACTGAGCAAGATCGTCGGCACGGCGCAGTTCGCCTCGGCCGACCAGGCGCGCCAGGCGCTCGACGGCCTGGCCGCGGCCTGGCCGCGCTGGAATGCCACACCGGTTGAGCAGCGCGCGGCGATTCTCGAGCGCATCGGCGACCTGCTCGAGGCCAACCGCGCCGAGCTGATGGCGCTGTGCACGCTGGAGGCCGGCAAGTCCCTGCAGGACGGCATCGACGAGGTGCGCGAAGCGGTGGATTTCTGCCGCTACTACGCGCAGCAGGCGCGGCTGAAACTCGGTCGTGCGGAGCTCAAGGGCCCGACCGGCGAGCGCAACGAGCTGTTCCACGAGGGGCGCGGCGTGTTCGTCTGCGTCAGCCCGTGGAACTTCCCGCTGGCCATCTACCTGGGCCAGATCACCGCGGCGCTGGTCGCCGGCAACACCGTGCTGGCCAAGCCCGCCGAACAGACCAGCCTGATCGCCGCGCGTGCCCTGGAACTGATGTTCGAGGCCGGCCTGCCGAAGGATGTCATCGCCCTGCTGCCGGGCGACGGTGCGACCCTGGGCGCGGTGTTCTGCCGTGACCCGCGCGTGGCGGGCGTGTGCTTCACCGGTTCGACCGATACCGCGCGGATCATCAACCGCCAGCTGGCCGAGAAGGAGGGCCCGATCGCCACCCTGATCGCCGAGACCGGCGGGCAGAACGCGATGATCGTCGACTCCACCGCGCTGCCCGAGCAGGTGGTCAAGGACGCCCTGGCCTCGGCCTTCACCAGCGCCGGCCAGCGTTGCTCGGCGCTGCGCGTGCTCTACGTGCAGCGCGACATCGCCGACCGGGTGATCGAGCTGATCAAGGGCGCGATGGCCGAGCTGAAGGTCGGCCCGACGCACCTGCGCGAAAGCGATGTCGGCCCGGTGATCGACCAGGAGGCCCGCGACGGCCTGCTGGCGCACATCGAATCGCTCAAGGCCCAGGGACGCCTGATCGCCGAGGCGCGCCTGCCGCAGCACGAGGGCTACTTCGTGGCGCCGGTGGCCTTCGAGATCGGCGGCATCGCCGAGCTCAAGAAGGAGCATTTCGGCCCGGTTCTGCACGTAGTGCGTTACGATGCCGCCGATTTGGACAACGTGGTCGCGGCGATCAACGCCACCGGCTACGGCCTGACCCTGGGCGTGCACAGCCGCAACGAGGAGACCGCCGAGCGCATCGAGCGCCTGGCGCGCGTCGGCAACCTCTACGTCAACCGCAACCAGGTGGGCGCGGTGGTCGGGGTCCAGCCGTTCGGCGGTTGCGGGTTGTCCGGTACCGGCCCGAAGGCCGGTGGTCCGAGCTACCTGCTGCGTTTCGTCAACGAGCGCACCACGTCGACCAACACCACGGCAGTGGGAGGCAATGCCTCGTTGCTCTCGCTGGGCGACGACTGAGGCTATCGGCCGGCGGCCCATACCGCCGGCCGGACAACAACAACAGCACACTGGCGCACGCTCTTGCGCCATTGGCAGGTTCCGTTGACCTGCCCCCGGTGATGGCGTCCTAGCCGTCGCCCTCTGCCAAGATGGGAGCGGCATCTACCGTCGTTCCCATCGAACAACAACTAACGAGGGACAACAAATGAGCGTCACAACACCCACCCTGATCACGTTCGTGATCTACATCGCGGCGATGATCCTGATTGGCCTGATGGCCTATCGCGCCACCAACAACTTCTCCGATTACATCCTCGGTGGCCGCAGCCTCGGCAGCTTCGTCACCGCGCTGTCGGCCGGCGCCTCGGACATGAGCGGCTGGCTGCTGATGGGCCTGCCCGGTGCGGTATTCGTCTCCGGCCTTTCGGAAAGCTGGATCGCCATCGGCCTGATCGCCGGTGCCTGGCTCAACTGGCTGTTCGTCGCCGGACGCCTGCGCGTGCATACCGAGCACAACCACAACGCGCTGACCCTGCCGGACTACTTCTCCCACCGGTTCGAGGACGAGAGCCGCATGCTGCGGATCTTCTCGGCGCTGGTGATCCTGGTGTTCTTCACCATCTATTGCGCCTCGGGCGTGGTCGCCGGTGCGCGCCTGTTCGAATCGACCTTCGGCCTGGAGTACTCGACCGCCCTGTGGGTCGGCGCGGCAGCGACCATCCTCTACGTGTTCATCGGCGGCTTCCTCGCGGTCAGCTGGACCGACACCGTGCAGGCCACGCTGATGATCTTCGCCCTGTTGATCACTCCGCTGTTCGTCATCCTGGCGCTCGGCGACATGGATTCGGTGATGGCCACCATCGAGGCGCAGAATCCGGCCAACTTCGACATGTTCCGCGGGCTCAGCTTCGTCGCCATCATCTCGCTGCTGGCCTGGGGCCTGGGCTACTTCGGCCAGCCGCACATCCTGGTGCGCTTCATGGCGGCCGACTCGGTCCGCACCATCCCCAACGCCCGGCGCATCGGCATGACCTGGATGATCCTGACCCTCGCCGGCGCGGTGGCGGTGGGCTTCTTCGGCATCGCCTACTTCGCCGATCATCCGGACCTGGCCGGCCCGGTCAGCGCCAACGGCGAGCGGGTGTTCCTCGAGCTGACCAAGATTCTCTTCAACCCCTGGATCGCCGGCCTGATCCTCTCCGGCGTGCTGGCAGCGGTGATGAGCACCCTCAGCGCCCAGCTGCTGGTCAGCTCCAGCGCCCTGACCCAGGACTTCTACAAGGCCATGCTGCGCAAGAACGCCTCGCAGCGTGAGCTGGTCTGGGTTGGCCGGGCGATGGTGCTGCTGATCGCGCTGATCGCCATCGGCATCGCCTCGAATCCCGAGAGCAAGGTGCTGGGCCTGGTCTCCTACGCCTGGGCCGGCTTCGGCGCGGCGTTCGGCCCGGTAGTGCTGATCTCGCTGCTGTGGAAGGGCATGACCCGCAACGGCGCGCTGGCCGGCATGCTGGTCGGTGCCGTCACCGTGGTGGTGTGGAAGGAGTTCATCGGCCTGGGCCTGTACGAGATCATCCCGGGCTTCATCCTCGCCAGCCTGGCCATCTTCGTCTTCAGCAAGATGGGCCCGGCGCCGAGCGCGAGCATCGTCAAGCGCTTCGAGGAAGCCGACGCCGACTATCACGCCGGCTGACGCCCACGGCAGTACCCGAAAAAGCCCCGGTTCGCCGGGGCTTTTTCGTTGCCGGGCTCAGTCGTCGGCAATCAGGTTGGAACGGTCATCGGTCGCGCCGGCGGCAATCAGGTGCTCGGCCTCGTCCTCGGGCAGGTGCAGCCGGTGGCCGTCCAGATGCAGCTCGGACATTCGCGCCTGCGGGTCGGTGGTGATGCGCGCATCGCCGATCGCCCCACGGTGCGGTTGGCCGTTGACGGTGATGACGCAGGTCCCGGTGGTGGTATCGATTTCGACAGCCATGGCTGAGCCTCCTGTTTTCGTTGCGGCTATGAAGGTGGGACCAGCCAGGGCGGCAGAGGTTGTCGAGCCGGGCAAATAGCGCTTAAGTGTTACGATATAACATGCTAGATTCTCCGCCCCCTGCCGACCGGCGGCTTCGCTTGGCCGCCCCGGCTGGTGGTTTCGAGACGAACAGGAGAGTCGCATGCACCCGAAGTTGAACCCCCTGGCCCTGGCCCTCGGCCTGGCGACAGCGCCCGTAGCGCTGGCCGGCGAGCCACTGCAACTGGCGCCCGACGTGGTCAGCGCCAGCGCGCTGGGCAGCGCGAGCAGCGAGATGACCACCGCCGCACAGGTGCTCGCCGGCGATGAGCTGGTGCTGCGCCGTGAAGCGACTCTCGGCGAGTCGCTGGAGTCGCTGCCGGGCGTGCGCTCCAGCGGTTTCGGCGCCGGCGCCGCTCGGCCGGTGATTCGCGGTCTGGATGGCGCACGGGTCAAGGTGCTGAGCGATGGCGCGGAGCTGCTCGACGCGTCCACCATCAGCCCGGACCATGCGGTGCTCAGCGAGCCGCTGCTGGCCGAGCGCATCGAGGTGCTCAAGGGGCCGGTGACGTTGCTGTACGGCGGCGGCGCCATCGGCGGGGTGGTCAACGTGATCGACCGCAAGATCCCCACCTACGTCCCCGAGAAGGGCTACGAAGGCGAACTGGAGCTGCGCGCCAACAGCGTCGCCGAGGAGGGGGCCGGCGTGTTCGGCATCACCGCCGGCAGCGGCAACTTCGCGGTCCGCGCCGAGGGCAGCAAGCGCCAGGCCGAGCCCTACGAGATTCCCGCGGCGCCGGGCGAGCAGCCAGGCGCCTACAACGACACCGACAGCTTCAGCCTGGGTGCCAGCTACATCGGCGAGCGCGGCTACCTCGGTGCGGCCTACAGCGAGCAGAACAACCGCTACGGCCTGCTCGGCCACGAACACGCCGAATGCCATCTCGATGGCAGCGACTGGCACTGTGGTGAACACGACGAAGAAGATGAGGGCGAGGATCACGAGGACGAAGCCGGCGGCGTACCCTATATCGACATGCACCAGCAGCGCTGGGATCTGCGCGGCGAACTCGACGATCCGCTGCCCGGCTTCGAGCGGGCGCGCCTGCGGGCCGGCCACAGCCAGTACCGGCATCGGGAGATCGAAGGCGGCGAGGTCGGCACGCGCTTCAGCAACGATGCCAGCGACCTGCGCCTGGAACTCACCCACCAGCCGCTGCTCGGCTGGCGCGGTGTGATCGGCGGGCAGACCCTGCGCCGCGACTTCGCAGCGCTCGGCGAGGAGGCCTACGTACCGGCCACGCTGACCCGCAACCACGGCCTGTTCCTGCTCGAGGAATACACCGCTGGCGCCTGGCGCTACGAACTCGGCCTGCGCCACGAGTGGCAGGATATCGGCGCCGACGGCCGGGCGGATACCGATCACCGCGGCACCTCGATCTCCGCCGGTGCCGTCTGGAGCTTCGCCCCGCAGTATTCGCTCGGCTTCTCGCTGTCGCGCGCGCAGCGCCTGCCGACCGCCGAGGAGCTCTACGCCAACGGCCCGCACGCGGCGACCCGCACCGTGGAACTGGGCAACCTGGCGCTCGGCGAGGAAACCTCGCATAACGCCGAGCTGACGCTGCGCAAGCTCGCCGGGCGCACCACTTTCAGCCTCAGCCTTTTCCGCAACCAGGTGGCTGACTTCATCTACGCGGCCGACACCGGCCATGACATCGGCGAAGGCTATCGCGAGATCGAGTACCGCCAGCAGGACGCCGTGCTCACCGGCGCCGAGGGCGAGCTGCGCTTCCAGGCCACCGATGCCACTGCCTTCACCCTGTTCGGCGACCATGTGCGCGGCAAGCTGCGCGACGGTGGCGGCGACCTGCCACGTATCCCCGCCGACCGGCTCGGGGTGCGCCTGGAACAGCGATTCGGCATGGCGCTCGACGGCCAGCTGGAGTTCTATCGCGTGCAGCGCCAGGACCGGCTGGCCGACCACGAGACCGAGACCGGCGGCTACAACATGCTCGGCGCCGGGCTGAGCCATGGCGGATCGCTCGAGCAGGCCGACTATCTCGTCTACCTAAAGGCCAGCAACCTGCTCGACGAGAAGGCCCGCCAGCACAGCTCCTTCATCAAGGACGAGGTGCTGCTGCCCGGGCGCAACCTGACCCTGGGCGTGCGGCTGACGTTCTGAGTGCCGGCGGCAGGCGCAGCCGAAAGGTTGGCGCCTGCCGTCGTGCTCAGTCCATCACCTCGGACAGGTCGATGCGCCGCCATTTCGCCTCGGCGAAGCTGTAGAGCGCGAAGGCCAGCAGGCCGACGCCGATGGCCAGCAGCAAGGTGCCGCCTGCCGGCAGGCTGCGCAGCGCCTCGAAGGCTTCCTTCAGGCCGGGTGGGTCGGTGGGCTCGTAGCGGCTGCCGCCGGTGAACAGCAGCGCCGCGATCACCAGGAACACGCAGCCGCGCGCGGCCAGGCCGATGCGTGAAACCGGGCGGACCAGGCGCATGGTCTGCCCGTCGCACTGGAAATAGCGCTCGAAATGCGCGCGCCAGGCCTTGATCAGATGGGCGATGCCGGCGCCGAGCGGGATCAGCGCCAGCGCATAGATCAGCCACTTCGAATGTTGCAGGCCGAGCAGGCGCTGCAGGGTATCCGCCTGGCCGCCACCCGAGCCCCCACCGTTGCCCAGCGAGTCCAACCCGCTGATCAGGCCGAGGGTGAACAGCGCGAGCAGCAGGTTCACCGCCGCGCTGCCGAGCAGCCCGCCGCGGATCAGCAGGCCCTTGGCATCGCTGCCATGGCGGTCGGTATCGCCGATCGCCTGGGTGACGCGCCAGGCCACGTGGGCGAGCAGGCCGATCACCACCAGCCAGAGCAGGGTGGCCCCGAACGGCTGGGTCAGCAGTTCCTGGACCGCGCCCTTGGTATCCACCGTTCGCCCGGCCCCCAGCGCAGCCAGCACGGCAAAGAAGGCGACGATCGCATAGACCAGCCCGCGAGCGGCATAGCCACTGCGGGCCAGCCAGACGACACCTCGGGTCACATTCATGCCTGCCCCTCCGTCGATGGCCATCGACATGACGGCCTCTTCAGTGGGACGCGGTTTGGCGCTATTCGGTTCGCTTGGGAGCGACCGGGGGGCGCCTGGTGCAGCACAGCGGGGGTTTCGTGCTCGAGTCAGAGCCCTTTTTCCGGTTGCTTGGTTTAGGCGCCAGCCATGTCGTTGCGGTATTTTCGCTTACCCCTGTGCCCGTTTCGTCGCCGTGCAGCACAGTGATTTCGACAGGCTATCGACACGGGGTTTAGCTGCACGTTAGATTGGTTCTTGCCAATTTTTGCCAAATCGGAGCCGCGAAAATGAGCACTATGAACATCTCCTTGCCCGATACGCTGAAAAGCTTCGTGGATGAACAAGTCAGCCAACGCGGCTACGGTACGAGTAGCGAATACGTCCGCGAACTGATCCGCAGGGACCAGGATCGCCAGCACCTGCGCGGTTTACTGCTGACCGGTGCCGCCTCGCCGGCAACGGCTCCGGCTGATGCCGACTACTTCGAATCCCTGCGGGACCGGATGCGCAAAGCACGCGTATGAAGCAGAAGCCGGTGATTCCGAGAGCGCTGGCCAGCCAAGACGTGGATCGGGCGGTTGCCTATTACCTCGAGAACGAAGCGGCCAACGCGGCACTAGGCTTCATTGACGCGCTCGAGCAGGCCTATAAGCGGCTCGGCCGTCATCCCGAAGTTGGCTCCAATCGCTACGCTCACGAGCTGGACCTGCCGGGGCTGCGATCTTGGCCGCTCAAGCGGTATCCCTACGTGGTGTTCTACCTTGAGCTGCCAGACCACATTGAGGTGTGGCGGGTGCTGCACGGCATGCGTGATATTCCGTCTTGGTTCCAGGGTGACCCTGTGTAGAGCCATTGAGAGCGGTGTCAGTGCAGCCCGTTCGGCGCAGCTGCCATGACACGCTGGCCTTCATCGACCGGCCCAGGACTGAGAGAGAGTGCTGGCCAAAACCCGCTCGGCAAGCTGTCGGGTGGTGGCGAGGGAATGACCGCCATTTCGATCCGCCTTCGATACCAGCGAAGGCCAGAAACGAAAAAGCCCTGTAAGAACAGGGCTTTAACTTTTGGTGTCTGGAGCGGGCGAAGGGAATCGAACCCTCGTCATGAGCTTGGGAAGCTCAGGTAATGCCATTATACGACGCCCGCTTGAGGGTGACTTTTTACCAGAAGGCCGGGCCGAAATGAAGGGTGCTGGCCGCTTTTTCTGGTGGGCGGCCGATGCCGGCCTACACTTGGGCGATTTCCTCGGCGGTCAGCGGTCGGTAGCGTCCAGGTGCCAGGGCAGGGTCCAGTTGCACCAGGCCCATGCGCTCGCGGTGCAGGGCGGTGACCCGGTTGCGGAAGTGGCCGAACATGCGCTTGACCTGGTGGTAGCGGCCCTCGTGCAGGACCAGGCGGGCGCGGCGCGGGCCGAGCAGCGCCAGTTCGGCTGGAAGCGTGGTGAGGTTCTCGAAGCGGAAATACAGCCCCCGGGCGAAGGCCTCGACGCAGGCGGGGTCGATCTCGTCTTCGGTCTCGACCAGGTAGACCTTGCCCTGCAGGCTGCTCGGCTGGGTCAGGCGGCGTGACCACTGGCCGTCGTTGGTCAGCAGCACCAGACCGGTGGTGTTGAAGTCGAGGCGGCCGGCGATGTGCAGGTCGTCCTTGTCCGGTTCGTCGATCAGGTCGAGCACCGTGCGATGCGCGGCGTCACGGGTGGCGCTGACGCAGCCGGCCGGCTTGTGCAGCATCAGGTAGCGGGCGGCCTTGCCTGCTTGCAGGACCTGCCCATCGAGTTCCACGCAGTCGAACAGGCGCACCTCCCGGTCCATGGTCCGGGTGACTTCGCCGTTCACCCGCGCGCGACCGTCGACGAGCAGGCGGCGGACATCCTGGCGGCTGAGTTGCGCACGGCTAGCGAGATAACGATCGAGGCGCATCAGCTTTTGGCTGCGGGCTCGCTGCGGGCGCAGCGGGAGCAGATGCAGGCCTGGTTCCTGAGGGCGGCGGGGATGCCGTCGAGTGCGTCCCGGGGAAGGGTGGCGGTAAAGCACCAGCATGGCTGGTCCGCAGCCGGATCGCACTCGGCGCATTGGTTGGGCTGGCCGCAGAGCGGGCAGCGGGACGGATCTACAGTCTCGCTCATGGCATTTACCGTTGAGACGTCGAGCTTCGCGTGCCGGTCGAGGAGCCGGCACGCGAAGCCGGCTCACATGACGCGCTGGCCGGGCTTGGCACCGTTATCCGGGCTGAGCAGGTAGATCTCGCTGCCGCCGGGGCCTGCGGCCAGCACCATGCCCTCGGACATGCCGAACTTCATCTTGCGCGGCGCCAGGTTGGCGACGTACAGGGTCAGCCGGCCTTCCAGCTTGCTCGGCTCCGGGTAGGCGCTCTTGATGCCGGAGAATACGTTGCGCTTGGCGTCGCCGATGTCCAGGGTCAGACGCAGCAGCTTGTCGGCGCCCTCGACGAACTCGGCCTTCTCGATCAGCGCGATGCGCAGGTCCACCGCGGCGAAGGCGTCGAAGTTGATCTCGGCGGCCAGCGGTTCCTTGACCAGTTCGCCGTTACCGGCAGGCGCGGGCTGGCTGGACTGTGCGGCCAGGTCTTCCTTGGAGGCCTCGATCATCGCCTCGATCTTCGCCGGCTCGATACGCGTCAGCAGCGGGGTGAAGGCGTTGAGCGGGTGGTTGGTTAGCAGCGTGGTGTGGTCGTCCCAGCTCAGCGGCGCGACGTTGAGGAACTGCTCGGCGGCGGCGGCGAGATTCGGCAGCACCGGCTTGAGGAAGATCACCAGCTGGCGGAACAGGTTGATGCCCAGTGCGCAGATCTCCTGTACCTCGGCCTGCTTGCCCTCGACCTTGTTCAGTGCCCAGGGCGCCTTGTCGGCGATCCAGGCGTTGGCGCGGTCGGCCAGGTGCATGATCTCGCGCATGGCGCGGGCGAAGTCGCGCGCCTCGTAGGCGTCGACGATGCCCGGCGCGGCGGCCTGGAAGGCGGCCCAGAGTTCCGGCTCGGGGTTGGCCTCGACCAGCACGCCGTCGTTGCCCTTGTGGATAAAGCCGGCGCAGCGGCTGGCGATGTTGACCACCTTGCCGACCAGGTCGGAATTGACCTTCTGCACGAAGTCCTCGAGGTTCAGATCGAGGTCATCGACGCCGCGGCCGAGCTTGGACGCATAGTAGTAGCGCAGGTACTCGGGGTTGAGGTGCTCGAGGTAGGTGCGCGCCTTGATGAAGGTGCCGCGCGACTTGGACATCTTCTGCCCGTTCACCGTCAGGTAGCCATGCACGTTCACCGCGGTCGGCTTGCGGTAGCCGGCGCCTTCGAGCATCGCGGGCCAGAACAGGGTGTGGAAGTTGATGATGTCCTTGCCGATGAAGTGATACAGCTCGGCGCTCGACTCCTTGCTCCAGAAAGCGTCGAAGGAGAGTTCGGGGCGGCGCTTGCAGAGGTTCTGGAAGCTCGCCATGTATCCGATCGGCGCGTCCAGCCAGACATAGAAGTACTTGCCCGGCTCGCCGGGGATCTCGAAGCCGAAGTAGGGCGCATCGCGGGAGATGTCCCATTCCTGCAGGCCGCCGTCGAGCCATTCGGCGATCTTGTTCGCTACCGATTCCTGCAGGCTGCCGCTGCGCGTCCATTCCTTGAGCATCGCCTCGAAGTCGGGCAACTTGAAGAAGAAATGCTTGGAATCCTTGAGCACCGGGGTGGCGCCGGAAATCGCCGAGCGCGGGTCCTTCAGTTCGGTGGGCTCGTAGGTAGCGCCGCACTTCTCGCAGTTGTCGCCGTACTGGTCCTCGGCGCCGCACTTCGGGCAGGTGCCCTTGATGAAGCGGTCGGCTAGGAACATGCCCTTCTCGGGGTCGAAGTACTGGGTCACCGAGCGGGTGGCGATGTGCCCGGCGTCGCGCAGGCGGGTGTAGATCAGCTCGGCCAGCTCGCGGTTTTCCTCGGCATGGGTCGAGTGAAAGTTGTCGAAATCGACCAGGAAGTCGGCGAAGTCGGCGCTGTGCTCGGCCTGCACGTTGGCAATCAGCTGCTCGGGAGTGATGCCTTCCTTCTCGGCGCGCAGCATGATCGCCGAGCCATGGGCGTCGTCGGCGCAGACATAGATGCACTGGTTGCCGCGCAGTTTCTGGAAGCGCACCCACATGTCGGTCTGGATGTACTCGAGCATGTGGCCGAGGTGGATCGAACCGTTGGCGTAGGGCAGGGCGCTGGTGACGAGGATCTTGCGGGCTTCGGACATGGGCTTCTGCAGTCGGAATTGCGGGGAAAGCTCGGCACTATAAAGCTGCGGCGGCTTTTTTTCATCCGCACGCCTTGCCTGGCGGGAAGTCGAAGCAGGAGCATCTCCCCGGTGGGCCGATCCCGGCCCAGGGAGTAAGATGCCTGTCTGTTTTGCTCGGTCTTTCCTGGAGAAACCATGCCTGTCACCCGCGAAGCTGTGGAATCCGTACTGCGCCAGTACACCGACCCCCATCTGAATCAGGACCCTGTGAGCGCCGGTTGCGTGCGCTCCATCGAGATTCAGGGCGATCGCGTCAGCGTCCAGCTCGAGCTGGGCTACGCGGCCGGACTGTTCCGCGGTGGCTGGGCGCAGATGCTGGCCATGGCCATCGAAGGGCTGGGCGGTGTCAGCCGTGCCGATGTGCAGGTCGACTGCGTGATCAAGCCACACAAGGCGCTGGACCAGGTGCCGGCGCTGGCCAGCGTGAAGAACATCATCGCGGTGGCCTCCGGCAAGGGCGGGGTCGGCAAGTCCACCACGGCGGCCAACCTGGCCCTGGCGCTGGCCCGCGAGGGCGCGCGGGTCGGGGTGCTGGATGCCGATATCTACGGGCCCAGCGTGGGCATCATGTTCGGGATTGCCGAGGGCACGCGCCCTCAGGTGCGCGACGAGAAGTTCTTCGTGCCGCTCGAGGCCCATGGCGTGCAGCTGATGTCCATGGCCTTCCTCTCCGACGACCGTACACCGGTGGTCTGGCGCGGGCCGATGGTCTCCGGTGCGCTGCTGCAGCTGATCACCCAGACCGCCTGGAGCGACTTGGACTACCTGGTGATCGACATGCCGCCGGGAACCGGTGATATCCAGCTGACCCTCGCGCAGAAGGTGCCGGTGACCGGGGCGGTGATCGTCACCACGCCGCAGGACCTGGCGCTGCTGGACGCGAAGAAGGGCGTGGAGATGTTCCGCAAGGTGAACATCCCGGTGCTCGGCGTGGTGGAAAACATGGCCATCCACATCTGCTCGAACTGCGGGCATGCCGAGCACCTGTTCGGCGAGGGCGGCGGTGAGAAGCTGGCGGCGCAGTACAACGTCGACCTGCTGGCCTCGCTGCCGCTGTCGATGGCCATCCGCAGCCAGGCGGACGCCGGCCGCCCGACGGTGATCGCCGATCCGGAAAGCCAGATCGCCATGCTCTACCAGGAGGTCGCACGCACGGTCGGCGCGCGTATCAGCCAGGGCAACCAGATCGTCGCGCAGTCGATGCCCAACATTGTGGTCACCGACGATTGAGCCTGCCCGCGACCGCCGGGCATCTGCTCGGCGGTCCGCTGGAAACAGCAGCGGCAGAAACGAAAAAGCCCCGCATCAGCGGGGCTTTCTACTAGCCGAAGCGCAGGTTAGATAACCTGGACTTCCTCGGCCTGCATGCCTTTCTGGCCGCGGGTAGCAACGAAGGAAACCTGCTGGCCTTCCTTCAGGCTCTTGAAGCCGTCACCCTGGATAGCGCGGAAGTGAACGAACAGGTCGTCACCGCTCTGGGGGGTGATGAAGCCGTAGCCTTTCTCATCGTTGAACCACTTGACGGTACCGGTTTGGCGATTGGACATCTGATGTCTCCTTGGACAAGGTTGTGGGGAGAAGCACGGGCGAAGCCCGGACAACACTGTGTGCAAGGAGATGGAAGTCGTTCGAGCGATTCACGGTGACACATTGCAGCAACAGCGGGCTAACAATACCCGTTTTCTCCAGCAATGCGAGCTTTATTTTCCGAAATCCCGCGGGCGCCCGGGCGAGGCTGGAAAAGCTGGCCCGACGCCACGATTGGCGGGCTTGGAGAGCCTTGGCGGCGCCGGTAAGATGCGCCTTTGCTTTTTTTCCAATCCAGCCAGATCAGGACGCGCGATGAGCATCAAATCGGACAAGTGGATTCGCCGCATGGCCCAGGAACACGGCATGATCGAGCCGTTCGTCGAGCGGCAGGTGCGCACCGAGGGCAGCGAGCGGCTGATCTCCTACGGCGTTTCCAGCTATGGCTACGACGTGCGCTGCGCGGACGAATTCAAGGTCTTCACCAATATCCATTCGGCCACGGTCGACCCGAAGAACTTCGACGAGAAGAGCTTCGTCGACGTCAAGGGCCCGGTCTGCATCATCCCGCCGAACTCCTTTGCCCTGGCGCGCACGGTGGAATACTTCCGCATTCCGCGGGACGTGCTGACTATCTGCCTGGGCAAGAGTACCTATGCCCGTTGCGGCATCATCGTCAACGTCACGCCGCTGGAGCCCGAATGGGAAGGCCATGTGACGCTGGAGTTCTCCAACACCACCACGCTGCCGGCAAAGATCTACGCCAACGAGGGCGTGGCGCAGATGCTCTTCCTGCAGTCCGACGAGGCCTGCGAAGTGTCCTATCGCGATCGCGGCGGCAAATACCAGGGGCAGACCGGCGTCACCCTGCCAAAGGCCTGACGGCGCGCCGGTTCGCGTTTCAGCCGAGAGCCGATGCAACGAACCGCAGGCCGGGACGCGAAATCCCGGCCTGCGGCCGTTATGCCCCCAGGTAGGCTTCGCGCACCTTCGGGTCGATCAGCAGGTCGTGGCCGCTGCCCCGCATGACGATGCGCCCGTTCTCCAGCACATAGCCACGGTCAGCCAGCTTGAGGGCCTGGTTGGCGTTCTGCTCGACCAGGAACACCGTGACGCCGTCCTCGCGCAACTGCTCGATGATCTCGAAGATCTGCTGGATGACCAGCGGCGCCAGGCCCAGCGAAGGCTCGTCCAGTAGCAGCAGCTTGGGCTTGCTCATCAACGCGCGCCCGATGGCGAGCATCTGCTGCTCGCCGCCGGACATGGTGCCGCCGCGCTGGTTGTAGCGCTCCTTCAGCCGTGGAAACAGCTGCAGCACCTTGTCCAGCTGCTCCTGGTAGGCGTTCTTCTCGGTGAAGAAGCCGCCCATCGCCAGGTTTTCCTCCACCGTCAGCCGGGCGAAGATGCGCCGACCCTCGGGCACCACGGCGATGGCCTTGCGCATGATGTCGCAGCTCTGCTGCCCCACCAGTTCCTCGCCCTCGAAGCGGATGCTGCCGCTGGCTGCCTGCGGCGAGCCGCACAGCGTCATCAGCAGGGTCGACTTGCCGGCGCCGTTGGCGCCGATCAGGGTGACGATCTCGCCGCGCTCGACGTGCACGTTCACCCCGTGCAGGGCCTGGATCTTGCCGTAGAAGGTTGAGACGTTCTCGAATGTCAGCATCGCTTACGCCTCCCCCAGATAGGCCTTGATCACATCCGGATTGCTGCGGATCTGCTCCGGCGTGCCATCGGCCAGGGGCGTGCCCTGGTTGATCACGTAGATATGGTCGGAAATGCTCATCACCAGCTTCATGTCGTGCTCGATCAGCAGCACCGTGACGCCATGGTCCTGGCGCAGCATGCCGATCAGGGCCTTGAGGTCTTCGGTCTCGCGCGGGTTGAGGCCCGCCGCCGGCTCGTCGAGCATGAGGATGCGCGGGCGCGTCATCATGCAGCGGGCGATTTCCAGGCGGCGCTGCTGGCCATAGGCGAGCGTGCCGGCCGGCCGGTTGGCCACCTCGATCAGGTCCACCTGCTCGAGCCAGTGGCGGGCGAACTCCATGGCCTGGCGCTCGCTCTGGCGGAACGCCGGGGTCTTGAACAGGCCGGCGAGAAAGTTGGTGTTCAGGTGGCGGTGCTGGGCGACCAGCAGGTTCTCCACCGCGGTCATGTCCTTGAACAGCCGCACGTTCTGGAACGTGCGCACCACGCCCTTGCGGGCGATCTGGTGGCCGGGCAGGCCGTGGATGGCCTCGCCCTCGATGAGGATTTCCCCGCCGGTCGGCTGGTAGAAGCCGGTCAGGCAGTTGAACACGGTGGTCTTGCCGGCGCCGTTGGGGCCGATCATCGAGACCACCTGCTTTTCCTGCACGTTCAGGGCTACGTTGTTGACGGCCAGCAGGCCGCCGAAGCGCATGGTCAGGCCACGTACTTCCAGGATCGGGCGACTCATTGCTTCAGCTCCAGGTGCGGGCGTTGCATGGGCAGCAGGCCCTGCGGACGCCAGATCATCATCAGTACCATCAGGGCGCCGAACATCAGCATGCGGTACTCGCTGAATTCGCGCATCAGCTCGGGCAGCAGGATCATCACCACTGCGGCGAGGATCACGCCGAGCTGCGAGCCCATGCCGCCGAGCACCACGATGGCGAGGATGATCGCCGATTCGATGAAGGTGAAGGATTCCGGCGAGACCAGGCCCTGGCGCGCGGCGAAGAAGCTGCCGGCGAAACCGGCGAAGGTGGCGCCGAGGGTGAAGGCCGAGAGCTTGATCACCGTGGGGTTCATGCCCAGCGCACGGCAGGCGATCTCGTCCTCGCGCAGCGCTTCCCAGGCACGGCCGATCGGCATGCGCAGCAGGCGGTTGATCACGAACAGCGTCAGCAGCACCAGCAGCAGGGCGATCAGGTAGAGGAAGATCACCTTGTTCACCGAGTTGTAGGCTACCCCGAAGTACTCGTGGAAGGTCTGCATGCCCTCGGCCGCGCGGCGATCGAAGGACAGGCCGAACAGCGTCGGCTTGTCGATTCCGCTGATGCCGTTGGGGCCGCCGGTGAGTTCGGTCATGTTGCGCAGCAGGATGCGGATGATCTCGCCGAAGCCCAGGGTCACGATCGCCAGGTAGTCGCCGCGCAGGCGCAGCACCGGGAAGCCGAGCAGGAAGCCGAACAGCGCGGCCATCGCCCCGGCGATCGGCAGGGCGGTCCAGAAGCCGACGTCGTAGTAGTGCGAGAGCAGCGCGTAGGTATAGGCGCCGACGGCATAGAAGCCGACGTAGCCCAGGTCCAGCAGCCCGGCGAGGCCGACGACGATGTTCAGGCCGAGGCCGAGCATCACGTAGATCAGGATCAGCGTGGCGATGTCCACCGCGCCGCGCGAACCGTAGAACGGCCAGGCCAGGGCGACCACCACCAGGCCGAGGATGATCCAGCGCTGGGTCGAGGGCAGGGTGAGGAAGCTGCCGGCGCCGGCGGGGATGGTCGGCAGGCTCGGGCTGGCCGCCCAGCCGGCCGCCAGGCGCGTGCGCACCAGCTGCCAGGCGAACATGGCCACCGCGCAGGCGGCGATGATCCAGAAGGTGCCGGCTTCGGCGCCATGTACCTCGACGCGGATGCCGACGGTGGTGAGCTTCAGGCCGAACACCGGCACCGCCACGGCGAGTACCAGCAGGGCGCTGAAGAAGGCAGTACGCAGGTTGCGGGTCATACCTTTTCAACCTCCGGACGGCCGAGGATGCCGGTGGGGCGGAACAGCAGCACCAGCACCAGCAGGCTGAAGGCCACCACGTCCTTGTACTGGTCGCCGAAGATGTCGGCGCCGAAGGCCTCGGCCACGCCCAGTACCAGGCCGCCGAGCATGGCGCCGGGGATGCTGCCGATGCCGCCAAGCACCGCGGCGGTGAACGCCTTGATACCGGCGAGGAAGCCGATATGCGGGTTGATCACGCCGTACTGCATGCTGATCAGCACCGCGGCGATCGCCGCCAGCGCGGCGCCGATGACGAAGGTCAGGGCGATGATGCCGTTGGTGTTGATGCCCAGCAGGTTGGCCATCTTGATGTCCTCGGCGCAGGCGCGGCAGGCCCGGCCCAGGCGCGAGCGCGAGATGAACAGGGTCAGGCCGTACATGGCGACGAAGGTGACGATGAAGATCAGCACCTGCATATAGGAAACGGTCACGCCGTTCATGGTGCTCTCGCCGAACACCAGGTTGCCCGGGAACAGGTTGGGGATCGCCTTGTCCTTGGAGTCCTGGGTCAGCAGCACGACGTTCTGCAGGAAGATCGACATGCCGATCGCCGAGATCAGCGGAATCAGGCGATTGCTGCCGCGCAGCGGCCGGTAGGCCACCCGCTCGATGCTGTAGCCGTAGGCGCTGGTGACGATCATGCTGGCGGCGAAGGCGCCGATCATCAGGATCGGCAGGCTATCCAGGCCCATGGCGGTCAGGCCGATCAGGGCGATGAAGGCGATATAGGAACCGATCATGTACACCTCGCCGTGGGCGAAGTTGATCATCCCGATGATGCCGTAAACCATCGTGTAGCCGATGGCGATCAAGGCATAGGTGCTGCCGACGGTCAGGCCGTTGATCAGCTGTTGTAGGTAGTGGTAAAGCTCAGGCATCACTGCTCTCCGGAGTACCTGGGTACCCTCGCGGCGGCCGCGCTGCCCGCATCGAACACGCAGCGCCGGGCGCCGCGTCACTGCTGTACGATGCCCCGCGGATCACGCACGGCACCGGTTCGAGGCGGGCCCGGGTCAGGGCCGCTCGCATGGGTCGTAGGTCTGGCAGGGCGTTCCGGTGCTTTTGGCTGGCCCGCCCGTAAAACAAAGCCCATACCTGGGCATGGGCTTTGTCGACTGGTGAAGGTCCCTTACTTGGCTTCGGTCTTGGTGCCGTCCTGGTGCCATTCGTAAACGACGAAGTTGAAGTTCTTCAGGTCGCCCTTCTCGTCGAACTCCAGCGTGCCGGTCGGGGTGTCGAAGCTGTTGCTGCGCAGCGCCTCGGCGACCTTGTCGGTGTCGGTGCTGCCGGCTTTCTCGATGCCTTCGGCAATGACCTGGACGGCGGCATAGGCGGGGAACACGAACGGGCCGCTCGGATCCTGCTTCTTGGCCTTGAAGGCCTCGACCAGCTGCTGGTTCTTCGGATCCTGGTCGAAGGACTTGGGCAGGGTGACGTACATGCCTTCGGAAGCCGGGCCGGCGATGGCGGAAATTTCCGAGTTGCCGACGCCTTCCGGGCCCATGAAGCGTACGTTCAGGCCCTTCTCCTTGGACTGGCGCAGCAGCAGGCCCAGTTCGGGGTGGTAGCCGCCGTAGTAGATGAAATCCACGCCCTCGCGCTTGAGGCGCGCGATCAACGAGGAGAAGTCCTTGTCGCCGGCGTTGATGCCTTCGAACATCGAGACCTTGACGCCCTTGCCCTCGAGGGTCTGCTTGACCGCGGTGGCGATGCCCTCGCCGTACTGCTGCTTGTCGTGGATGACGGCGACATTCTTCGGCTTGACGTGGTCGGCGATGAAGTTGCCGGCGGTCGGGCCCTGCAGGCTGTCCAGGCCGATGGTGCGGAAGATCAGTTCGTAGCCGCGCGAGGTGATGTCCGGGCTGGTGGACGCCGCGGTGATCATCAGGATGCCTTCGTCCTCGTAGATGTCGGACGCCGGCTGGGTGGAGCTGGAGCAGAGATGGCCGACCACGAAGCTGACGCCGTCGTTGACGATCTTGTTGGCTACCGCCACGGCCTGCTTCGGATCGCAGGCGTCGTCATAGCGCACGCCCTGCAGTTGCGCGCCGTTCACCCCGCCGGCCTTGTTGATCTGCTCGATGGCCATCTCGGCGCCGATGAACTGCATGTCGCCGTACTGGGCGACGGCACCGGTCACCGGGCCGGCCAGGGCGATCTTGATGGGGTCTGCGGCGAGCGAGTAGCTGGCGGCACTGCTCAGGGCCATCGCCAGGAATAGCTTGGACAGACGCTGCTTGTTCTTCATATGCGCTCCACTTGCATCGTTTTAATTGTTTGATCCTGCGTGTCGCAGAGTCGTTAAGGGGCGAACGTCCCGAAACGGTGCGGCAACTGTACCGGTACAGTGTAGGAATGTCTTCTGCGTTTGCACAGCCGGTTTGCCCCCGCTTGCCGAGCCCTCGGGTGGCGCTATCATTGCCCACTTTTCGCGACGGGTAGGCCCCCATGAACGACGAAGCAAGCACTCTCTATGCCAAGCTTTTGGGCGAAACGGCAGCGATCACCTGGACCGAGCTCGAGCCCTTCTTCGCCCGCGGCGCGCTGTTGCGCGTGGCCGGTGATGTCGACCTGGTGGCCGTGGCAGCCGCCGTGGCACTGGACGATCGCAGCAAGGTCGAGGCCTGGCTGGTAGCCGGCGAGCTGGCGAACATGCCGGCCGAGCAGGCGCAGGACTGGGTCGAGCGCAAGCCCGACCTCTGGGCCGTGGTGGTCGCGCCCTGGGTGCTGGTGCAGGAGCGCGCCGCCCCCGCAGCGCTGCACTGAAAGAAGGCAAGGGCGCGCCGCACTGGCCGAAACGGCGCCAAATGTGTCGCGAGCGCCGTGCGGGTCGTGCCCTTGTGGCCTAGGCGCGGACCCAGCGCAGGCGCATCCAGCCGCTCAGGGCATCGACCGCCAGCACCATCAGCAACATGGCGAGGATGACGCTGGCCGCCTGGGCCTCCTGGAACAGGCTCAGGCTCAGGTAGAGCATCTGTCCCAGCCCGCCGGCGCCGACGAAGCCCAGCACGCTGGCCATGCGGATGTTGTTCTCCCAGCGATAGAGCGTGTAGGCCACCAGCTGCGGCCAGAGCACCGGCAGCGTGCCGTAGCAGAACGCGGCGAGGCGCCCGCTGCCGGCCAGGCGCAGGGCGTCGGCCGGCTCCGGCGGGGTATTCTCCAGCGCCTCGGCGAACAGCCGGCCGAGCACGCCGGCGGTGTGCAGCGCCAGGGCCAGGGTGCCGGCGTTGGGGCCGAGGCCCGCGGCGAGCACCATCAAGGCCGCCCAGACCAGCTCGGGGATCGCCCGCAGGGCATTGAGCAGCAGCCGCGCCGCGCCCTGGGCGAGCAGGCCGAAGCGCCCGGCGCCCGGCAGCGCCAGGCCCAGGCCCAGCAACGCGGCGAGCAGCGTGCCGATGGCCGACATCGCCAGGGTTTCCAGCGTGGCGAAGGCGATGGCACGCAAGTGCGGCGCGGAGAGATCCGGCTGCAGGAAGCGCGCGGCGTACCCGGCCATCGCCGCCAGCCCGTCGCGGCTGAGCAGCGCGGCGGCGTCCAGTTGCAGGAAGGCGAAGGCGGCGATGACCGCGGCGAGCAGGCCGAGCGGCAGCAGCAGGCGCGACAGGCCCTTCATGCGTAGCGCCCACGCAACAGGCGGCTGAGCAGGTCGGCCAGCAGTACCAAAGCCAGGAAGGTCAGCAGCATGCTCGCCACCTCGCCACCGGCGAACATGCGCATCGACAGGTCCATCTGCTGCCCCAGCCCGCCGGCGCCGACGAAGCCCATCACCACCGAGGCGCGGATCGCACACTCCCAGCGGTACACCGTGTAGGAGAGCATCTCGCCCGCCGCCTGCGGCAGCACCCCGTAGGCGAACGCCTGCAGCCGCGTGGCCCCGGCGCCGAGCAGGGCACGGGCGGGGCCGGGGTCGACCGACTCGAAGATTTCCGCGTAGACCTTGCCGAGCATGCCGGCATAGGTGATGGCGATGGCCAGCACCCCGGCGGTCGGGCCGAGCCCGGCGGCGCGGACGAAGAGCAGCGCCCAGACGATCTCCGGCACGCTGCGCAGCACGATCAGCAAGGCCCGCACCGGCCAGCGCACGGCATTGGCGAGCCAGTGCGGGCGGCCGCCGCGGCTGACCGCCGAGAGCGACAGCGCGCGGCTGGCCAGCAGCGCCGCCGGCAGCGCGACCAGCAAGGCCAGGCTGAGGCCCGCCGTGGCGATGGCCAGGGTTTCCAGCGTTGCCTGCAGCAGCAGGGCGAGGAAGTCCTCGGCGTGCGCCGGTGGCCAGAAGGCCGAGAGGAAGCTGCCCATGGGTTCGGCATTGCGCCCATCGAACAGCACGCCGAGGTCCAGCTCGCTCAGCGAGACTCCGGGCCAGAGCAGGGCGACCGCGACCATCGTCAGCAACAGGCGTGGCAGCGCGGCCGGGTCGCGCAGGGGCGCGGCGGGCGTCAGCATCGCGGGCTGTGCACGACCCGCATGGCGGGTGTGCTCGCCGGCGGCCGGGTGCCGAGCTGCTCGTTGGCGTACAGCGCCTGCAATTCGGCGGGACGCACCTGCCCGGCGGCCTTGTCGAACAACACGCGGCCGTCGCGCACGCCGACGATGCGCGGGAAATGCGCCAGCGCCAGCTCCACGGCGTGCAGGCTGGCCAGCAGCGTGGCGCCGCGGCGCCGGGCCTCGTCGGCCAGCACCTCGAGCGAATGCGCCGCCAGCACCGGGTCCATCGCCGAGACCGGCTCGTCGGCGAGGATCAGCTCCGGCGCCTGGTACAGCACCCGGGCGATGCCGACGCGCTGCAGCTGGCCGCCGGAAAGCTGGTCGCAGCGCTGGTAGAGCTTGTCCTGCAGGTCCAGCCGGGCCAGGACCTGCCGTGCGCCTGCGGCGTCCAGCGGGTAGACCAGGCTGAGCAGGCTGCGCGGCAGCGACCACTGGCCGAGGCGCCCGGCCAGCACCGCGGTGACCACCCGTTGGCGTGCTGGCAGCGGCGGCGCCTGGTGCACCAGGCCGACGCGTCCGCGCAGCTTCTGGCGCGCGGCGGCCGGCAGGCGCCAGGGCGCTTCGCCGAGTAGTTCGAGGTGCCCGTCGGCGGGGCGCAGGTGGCTGGCGAGCAGGCGCAGCAGGGTGGTCTTGCCGGCGCCGGACGGCCCGATGATGGCCACCCGCTCGCCCCGTGCGACCTGCAGGTCGATGTCGTGCAGCGCAGCCTGGCCGCCGGCGTGGCGATAGCTCACGCCGCGGAGCCGCAGGGTCACTTGAGCAGGCCGGCCGCGCGTGCGGCCTGCTCGATGCCTTCGTAGTTTTCCGGCCGGGTCTCGATGAAGCGCGAGGCGGCCTGCAGGTCGAGAATCGCCTTGTGCTCCGGGTTGGCCGGGTCGAGCGCGAGGAAGGCCGCCTTGATCTTTTCGGCCAGCGCCGGGTCGAGGCTGCCGCGCACCGTCCAGTTGTAGTCGTAGTAGGTCGGGGTGGTACCGATCACGCGGACCTTGCTGGTATCGACCTTGCCGGCGGCGACCAGCTTGTCCCACACCGAGGCGTTGAGCACGCCGCCGTCGGCCTTGCCGGCCTCGACCCAGGCGGCGGTGGCGTCGTGCGCGCCGGAATAGGCGATGCGCTTGAAGAATTTCTCCGGCTCGATGCCGTCCTCGAGCATGAAGTAGCGCGGCATCAGGCTGCCGGAGGTGGAGGAGACCGAGCCGAAGGCAAAGGTCTTGCCCTCCAGATCCTGGAGCGACTTCACCGCGGGGTCGGCGCTGATGAAGGTGCTGGTGAACTGCTGGTCCTGCTCGCGTTGTACCAGCGGGATGGCGTTGCCGGTCTTCAGGCGTGCCTGCACGAAGGTGAAGCCGCCGAGCCAGGCCATGTCCAGCCGGTCGGAAGCCAGCGCTTCGACGACCGCGGCATAGTCGGAGACCGGGGTGAACTGCACCGGCATGCCCAGTTGGTGTTCGAGGTATTCGCCCAGTGGCTTGAACTTGCGGATCAGTTCGGTCGGGGCTTCATCGGGAATCGCGGAAACCCGCAGGGTTTCGGCAGCCTGGATGGCGGTGACGGACAGGGACAGGGCAAGGCCGGCGACGGCTGCCAGGGAGCGCTTCAGCATTGGGTTCTCCGGTTCAATAGCGGAAAAAGCGGCGCGATTATAGGCCGCGCCATCGGCGCTGCCCAGCGGCGCTAGACTCGGGTTGTAGCGCTTCAAGGAGTCGGCCATGAAAGGATTGCCCTTCGCCCGGCGATTGGGCTTTGCCCTCCACGGCCTGCGGCATGCGCTGCGCCACGAGCGCAGCCTGCGCAGCCACCTGCTGGCCACGGCCGCGGTGCTGATGTTGCTGCTGGCGACGCGGCCGGCGGCGATCTGGTGGGCGCTGCTGTTGCTCGCCGTCGGCCTGGTGCTGGTCGCCGAGCTGCTCAACAGCGCGCTGGAGGGCCTGCTCGACCACCTGCACCCGGCGCGTCATCCGGCGGTCGGTGCGGTGAAGGATGTCGCCGCCGGTGCGGTGCTGGTCGCCAGCTTCGTCGCGCTGGCGGTCGGGCTGGCCTTTCTCTGCTCGCTCTGGTGAGCGCTCGCGCCCGGGCCCCGGGAGCCCATAGAATCGGCGATCCGTCGAATCTGAGGAGTCTGAGCATGTCCGAGCTGCCATCCCTGGGCTTTGCCGGCATCGGCCTGATGGGCCTGCCGATGTGTCGTCGCCTGCTGGCCGCGGGTTATCGGCTGAAGGTGTGGAACCGCACGCCGGACAAGTGCGCACCACTGGTCGAGCTGGGTGCCGAGCGGGTCGATACGCCGGCCGAACTCTGCGCCGGCAGCGACATCCTGCTGCTGTGCCTGGCCGACACCCGGGTGGTGCGCGAGGTGGTATTCGGCCCGCGGGGCATCGCCGAGGGCGCGCGCCAGGGCCAGCTGCTGGTCGACCATTCCAGCCTGGAGCCGGCCGCCACGCGCGAGATGGCCGCCGAACTGGCGTTTCGCTGCGGCACCCACTGGGTCGATGCGCCGGTGTCCGGCGGCACCGCCGGGGCCGAGGCCGGCAGCCTGGCGATCATGGCCGGCGGGCGCGCCGAGGACATCGAGCGCGTGCGCCCGGTGCTGATGCACCTGGGCCAGCGCCTGACGCACATGGGCGGCGTCGGCGCCGGGCAGGTGAGCAAGGTGTGCAACCAGATGATCGTCGCCTGCAACGCGCTGGTGATCGCCGAGGTGGTGGCGCTGGCCGAGCGCGCCGGGGTCGATGCCGGCCTGCTGGCGCCGGCGCTGGCCGGCGGCTTCGCCGATTCGAAGCCGCTGCAGATCCTCGCCCCGCAGATGGCGGCGAGCGCGTTCGAGCCGGTGAAGTGGCACGTGCGCACGCTGCTCAAGGACCTGGACACCGCCGTCAAGCTGTCGCGCGAGCAGGGCTCGTCGACGCCGATGAGCGGGCTGGCCGCGCAATTGATGCGCCTGCACGGCAGCCAGGGCAATCTTGAGCGCGACCCGGCTACGCTGGTCGAACTGTTCCGGGAGACTGATGCATGAAGATCGCAGCCAACCTGTCGCTGCTGTTCACCGAACTGCCGCTGGCCGAGCGCGTGCTGGCTGCGCGGGTCGCCGGCTTCGACGGCGTGGAGATCCAGTTCCCCTACGAGCTGCCGGCGGTGCTGCTCAAGGGCCTGCTCGACCGCGCCGACCTGCCGCTGATCCTGATCAACCTGCCGGCCGGCGACCTGATGAGCGGCGGCCCCGGCCTGGCCGCGGTGCCGGAGCGCCAGGAGTCGTTCGACCAGGCGCTGCAGGTGGCCGCCACCTATGCGGCGATGGTCCGCCCGGCATTCGTCAACGTGCTGCCGGGGCGGCTGGCCGAAGGGGTCGAGCGCGAGGCGGCGCTGGCGACGCTCGAGCGCAACCTGTGGAAGACCGCCGAGACCTTCGACATCCTCGGCATCGGCGTGCTCTGCGAAGCGATCAACCCGCTGGACATGCCGGGCTTCCTGATCAGCACCGCCGACGAGCTGGCCGAGCTGCTCGAGCGGGTCGATCACCCCAACTGCCAGGCCCAGCTCGACTTCTATCACATGGCGCGCCAGGGGCTCGATGTCTCGGCCTGCATCGCGCGCCTGGCCGGGCGCATCGGCCATGTGCAGTTCGCCGATTGCCCCGGGCGCGGCGCGCCGGGCAGCGGCACGCTGGACTTCGTCGCCGCGCGCGAAGCGCTGGTGAGCAGCGGCTACCAGGGCTGGCTGGGCGCCGAGTACCGGCCGGGCGAGGCGGGCACCGAGGCGAGCCTCGACTGGCTCGAACGCTGGCGCAGCCGCTGAGGCATTGCCGGGCATAAGCCCGGCTGATGGTGACAGACAACCCGAGGAGCAGACTCTAGAGTCAGGTCGAGTCCCGGCTGGCGTGTGGCCGGCACCTATAACAACAACGAGACCGACGACATGCAGCCTCCGACCCAAGCCGCGAACGCCTGGCGCGTCCTGTTCCTGCTGTTTCTCGCCAACCTGTTCAACTTCTTCGATCGCACCATCCCGGCGATCATCACCGAGCCGATCCGCCTGGAGTGGAACCTCAACGACCTCCAGCTCGGGCTGATCGGCACCGCGTTCACCATCGTCTACGCCATCGCCGGCGTGCCCCTGGGGCGCATGGCCGACAGCGGTTCGCGGCGCAGGATCATGGGCTGGGGCCTTACGGTGTGGAGCGGGCTGACGGCGGTCAACGGGCTGGCCTGGAATTTCTGGAGCTTTCTTCTAGTCCGCATGGGCATCGGCGTCGGCGAGGCCAGCTACGCGCCGGCGGCCAACTCGCTGATCGGCGACCTGTTCCCGGCGCACAAGCGCGCCCGCGCCATGGGCATCTTCATGCTCGGGCTGCCGCTGGGGCTGCTGCTGGCCTTCTTCACCATCGGCTCGATGGTCGAGGCGTTCGGCAGCTGGCGCGCGCCGTTCTTTATCGCCGCCGTGCCCGGGCTGGTACTGGCGCTGTTCCTGTTCTTCATCCGCGAGCCCGAGCGCGGCGCGGCGGAAAGCGTCAAGGTAGCGCAGACGCCGGTGGAGAACCCGCTGCGCAAGGTGCTGGCGATCCGCACCTTCTGGTGGCTGGTGCTCGCCGGGCTGGCGTTCAACTTCGCGACCTACGCCTGCAACGCCTTCATGGTGCCGCTTTTGATGCGCTACTTCGGCGCGCCGCTGGTGCAGGCCTCGGTGGCCACCGGGGTGATCGTCGGGCTCACCGGGCTGGTCGGGCTGACCTTCGGCGGCTGGATTGCCGATCGCATCCATAGCCGTTTCGCCCGCGGCGGCCGGTTGCTGTTCGCCGCGGCGAGCATGGTGGTCGCGACCCTGGCCACCGGCTATGCGCTGATGGCCGGGCGTGTCGAGCTCGGCGTCTTCGTCGCGGTGTTCAGCGTCGGTTGGCTGTTCTCCTACAACTTCTATACCTGCGTCTACACGGCGATCCAGGACGTGGTCGAGCCGCGCCTGCGGGCCACCGCCATGGCGCTGTTCTTCGCCGGGCTGTACCTGCTCGGCGGCGGCATGGGCACGGTGGTGGTGGGGCTGCTGTCCGATCACTTCGCCGAGGCGGCGATGCTGGCGGCCGGTGCTGGCCAGATGAGCGAGGCGTTCCGCGCCATCGGCCTGCACGATGCGATGTACCTGATCCCGGCCACGCTGCTGCTGACCATGGTCTTCCTGTTCATGGCTTCGCGCAGCTTCAGCCGCGATGCCGCCCGGATGACCGCCGGCATGGCGGAGCGAAACGCCGAAGCCACCGGCCAGGCCGTGCCCGCCTGAGAGGCGGGGCGGGCGGCCACCGCTGCCGTCCGCCGGGTGGGCATGCTTCGGCCTGCAACGGCGGCGGGCCTCGCGTACACTGCGCGGCCCTTTCGATCCGGACCCGTTCATGCAGCCAGCAGTACCCGCCCGCGCCTGCGGCATCGACTTCGGCACCTCCAATTCCACCGTCGGCTGGTGGCGCCCCGGCCAGGACCCGCTGATCGCCCTCGAAGGCGACGAACCGACCCTGCCTTCGGTGGTGTTCTTCAACCTCGAGGAACGCCGCCCGGTCTATGGCCGCCAGGCGCTGGCCGAATACCTCGAAGGCTACGAAGGCCGGCTGATGCGCTCGCTCAAGAGCCTGCTGGGCTCCAGGCTGCTCAAGAGCGAGACCACCGTGCTGGGCAGCGCCATGCCGTTCCGCGACATCCTCGGGCTGTTCCTCGGCACGCTGAAGACGCGCGCCGAGGCCGCCGCCGGGCGCTCGTTCGAGCAGGTGGTGCTGGGCCGCCCGGTGTTCTTCGTCGACGACGACCCGCAGGCCGACCGCGAGGCGACCGAGATGCTCGAGGCTGCCGCCCGCAAGCTCGGCTTTCGCGACATCTCCTTCCAGTACGAGCCCATCGCCGCGGCCTTCGACTACGAGTCGCGCATCGAGCGCGAGGAACGCGTGCTGATCGTCGACATCGGCGGCGGTACCTCCGACTTCTCGCTGGTGCGCCTGTCGCCCGCGCGCCGCGCGCTGGCCGAGCGCCAGGCCGACATCCTCGCCACCGGCGGCGTGCACATCGGCGGCACCGACTTCGACAAGCAGCTCAGCCTGGCCGGGGTGATGCCGCTGTTCGGCTACGGCAGCCGGATGAAGAGCGACGCGCCGATGCCCACCAGCACGCACCTCAACCTCGCCACCTGGCACACCATCAACGCGGTCTATGCCCCGGCTTCGCAGCGTGCGCTGCAGAGCATGCGCTACGACATCCTCGACCCCACCGGCATCGACCGGCTGTTCAGCCTGATCGAGCAGCGCGCCGGCCACTGGCTGGCGATGCAGGTCGAGCAGGGCAAGATCGCGCTGACCGAGGCCGAGCGGCATGTCATCGACTTTGCCCGCATCGAGCCGCAGCTCCAGGCCGAGCTCAGCCGCGGGGGCTTCGATACGGCGATCGAACCCTTGCTCGAGCGCATCGGTCGCAGTATCGACGAGTTGCTGCTGGCCGCCGGCCTTGGGCGGGACGAGGTCGACACGGTGTTTTTCACCGGCGGCTCGAGTGCGGTGCCGGCGCTGCGGCGTTGCGTCGCGAAACGCTTGCCCGAGGCCCGCCATGTCGAAGGCAACCGCTTCGGCAGCATCGGCGCGGGTTTGGCCATCGAGGCGCACAAGCGCTACGGTTAAGCGGCCGGGTCGCCCGGCTGTCTGATTCACCTTCACTCGGGAGGAGTTCAACGCCATGGCCTACCGCATCAACCCCAGACGCAAGGCGTCGCGCCAGGTCCGCAAGGCGGCGCTCGATCGCATCAGCGGTGCCCTGCAGGCGCTGGCGCTGCCGGCCGAGCGACGCGCCGAGGGCGTGCACCAGGCACGCAAGCGCTTCAAGGAGCTGCGTGCACTGCTGCGCCTGGTGCGCGAGCCGCTGGGCCGGCAGTTCGCCCGCGACAACATCGGCATCCGCGACCTGGCGCGGACCCTGGCCGAGTCACGCGACGCGGCGGCGATGCTGGAAAGCTGGGATGCGCTGGCCGAGGGCCACCGCGCAGTCTTCATCACCGAGCCGTTCCGCCAGGTGCGCCGCCGGCTCGAGGCCCGCGCGCAGCCTGCGCCGGGGCAGGCGGACGCCTGGGAGCAGCACCTGGAGCAGGTGCGCACGCAGCTGCAGGCGCTGGCCGGCGAGGTCGAGCGCTGGCCGCTGGAGGGCAAGGGCTTCGCCTTGCTCCAGGCCGGCCTTGAGCGCACCTATCGCGACGGCCGCCGCGACCTGGCGCTGGCGCGGCGCGAGCCGAGCGACGAGCGCCTGCACGAGTGGCGCAAGCGGGTGAAGGACCAGTGGTATCACAGCCAGCTGCTGACGCCCCTGTGGCCAGACGCCTTCGAATTTCGCAGCGATCAGCTCAAGCGCCTGTCCGATGCGCTGGGCGACGACCATGACCTGGCGATGATGTTGGCGCTGTTGCAGGCCGAGCCCGAGCTGTTCGGCTCGGCGGCGACCCGCGAGCGCCTGCAGCGGCTGATCGACAAGCGCCGCGCCACGCTGCAGGCCGAAGCCTTCGCCCTCGGTGCGCGGCTCTATGCGGAAAAGCCTGGCGCGCTGGTCGCGCGCTGGCGGTGCTACTGGCGGATCGCGCGGGCCGGGTAGGTCGGACTCAGCCGGCGACCAGCACGCGAATGGCCTCCAGGCGCAGGGCGGCCTTCTCCAGCATCGCCATGCCGTCCTCGCGCTGGCGGCGCAGGGCCTCGATCTCGCTGTCGCGCACGCTCGGGTTGACCGCCTGCAGGGCGACCAGGCGCGCCAGCTCCTCGTCCAGCTCGGCGGCCAGGCGCTGCTGGGCCTCGGCAACGCGGGCGGCGTGGCGCGGCGCAACCTTGGCCTCGGCGGCGGTGATCTGCGCCGCCAGCTGGTCGCGCTGGGCCTGGACGAACTTGTTGGCGCTCGAGCGCGGCACGCTTTCCAGCTGGTCATTGAGCGTGTCGAAGGCGACCTTGGCCGCCAGGTCGTTGCCGTTGGCATCGAGCAGGCAGCGCAGCGCCATCGGCGGCAGGAAGCGCGACAGCTGCAGCACGCGCGGCGCCACCACCTCGCTGACGTAGAGCAGTTCGAGCAGCACGGTGCCGGGCTTGAGCGCCTTGTTCTTGATCAGCGCCACGGCGGTATTGCCCATCGAGCCGGCCAGCACCAGGTCCATGCCGCCGCGCACCATCGGGTGCTCCCAGGTGAGGAACTGCATGTCCTCGCGCGCCAGCGCCTGCTGGCGGTCGTAGGTGATGGTCACCGCCTCGTCGTCGCCCAGCGGGAAGCTGGCGTCGAGCATCTTCTCGCTCGGGCGCAGCACCAGGGCGTTCTCGGAATGGTCCTCGCTGTCGATGCCAAAGGCGTCGAAGAGCTTTTCCATATAGATGGGCAGGGCGAACTGGTCGTCCTGCTCGGCGATGGCCTCGACCAGCGCGGCACCCTTGTCGCCACCGGCCGAGTTCAGCTCCAGCAGGCGGTCGCGGCCCTTGTGCAGCTCGCCCTCGAGGCGCTCGCGCTCGCGGCATGCGGCCTCGACCAGGGCGTCGAAGGCCTCGTCGTCGTTGGCTTCCAGCTGGTCGAGCAGCTGCGTGCCGAACTGGTGCTGCAGGGCGTTGCCGGTCGGGCAGGTGGCGAGGAAGGCGTTGAGCGCCTGGTGGTACCAGCGGAACAGGCGTTCCTGCGGGCTGGTTTCCAGGTAAGGCACGTGCAGCTGGATGGTGTGCTTCTGGCCGATCCGGTCGAGGCGGCCGATGCGCTGTTCGAGCAGGTCCGGGTGGGCCGGCAGGTCGAACAGCACCAGGTGATGGGCGAACTGGAAGTTGCGGCCCTCCGAGCCGATCTCCGAGCAGATCAGCACCTGCGCGCCGAACTCCTCGTCGGCGAAGTAGGCCGCCGCGCGATCGCGCTCGAGGATGCTCATGCCCTCGTGGAATACCGTCGCCGGGATGCCGGAGCGCACGCGCAGGGCGTCCTCCAGGTCCAGCGCGGTCTCGGCGTGGGCGCAGATCACCAGCACCTTGTACTTCTTCAGCATCTTCAGGGTGTCGATCAGCCATTCCACGCGCGGGTCGAACTGCCACCAGCGGCCCTGCTCGTCGGCCGGCTCCTGCTGGCTCTGGAAGGCGACCTCCGGGTACAGCTCGGCGTGCTCGCCGACCGGCAGCTCGAGGTATTCGACCGGACAGGGCAGCGGGTAGGGATGCAGCTGGCGCTCGGGGAAGCCCTTGACCGCGGCGCGGGTGTTGCGGAACAGCAGGCGGCCGGTGCCGTGGCGGTCGAGCAGCTCGCGCACCAGCCGGTTGCTGGCCTCGATGTCGCCGTCGGTGACCGCGGCGAGCAGCGCTTCGCCTTCGCTGCCGAGGAATTCGTGGATGGTCTGGTGCGAGGTCATCGACAGCCGGCCCTCGTCGAGCAGCTCCTGCACCGCCTCGGCCACCGGCTGGTACTTGCCGCTCTCGGCGCGGAATGCCTCCAGGTCGTGGAAGCGGTTGGGGTCGAGCAGGCGCAGGCGCGCGAAGTGGCTGTCCAGGCCCAGCTGTTCGGGAGTCGCGGTGAGCAGCAGCACACCGGGGATCACCTCGGCCAGCTGCTCGACCAGGCGGTACTCGGCGCTCGCGCCTTCCGGATGCCAGACCAGGTGATGCGCCTCGTCGACCACCAGCAGGTCCCAGCCGGCGGCGAAGGCGGCATCCTGGGCGCGCTCGTCGTCCTTCAGCCATTCCAGCGAGACCAGCGCCAGCTGGGCGTCCTCGAAGGGGTTGCTGGCATCGCTCTCGATGAAACGCTCGGCGTCGAACAGCGCGACGTCGAGGTTGAAACGTCGGCGCATCTCCACCAGCCACTGGTGCTGGAGGTTTTCCGGCACCAGGATCAGCACCCGGCTGGCGCGGCCGGAGAGCAGCTGGCGATGGATGATCAGGCCGGCCTCGATGGTCTTGCCCAGGCCCACTTCGTCGGCCAGCAGCACCCGCGGGGCGATGCGGTCGGCGACTTCGCGGGCGATGTGCAGCTGGTGGGCGATGGGTTGCGCGCGGGCGCCGCCCAGGCCCCACAGCGAGGACTGCAGCTGGGCGCTCTGGTGCTGCAGGGTGTGGTAGCGCAGGGAGAACCAGGCCAGCGGGTCGATCTGGCCGGCGAACAGGCGGTCGCTGGCCAGGCGGAACTGGATGAAGTTCGACAGCTGGGTTTCCGGCAGGGTGCGGGCTTCGTTGTGCGCGGTCAGGCCGTGGTAGACCAGCAGGCCGTCGACGTCGTCGACCTCGCGTACGGTCATCTTCCAGCCTTCGAAGTGGGTGATCTCGTCGCCGGGGGCGAAGCGCACGCGCGTCAGCGGGGCGCTGCGCACGGCGTACTGGCGGGTTTCGCCGGTGGCCGGGTAGAGCACGGTGAGCATGCGTCCATCCTGCGTGAGGATGGTGCCGAGACCCAGTTCCGCTTCGCTGTCGCTGATCCAGCGTTGTCCCGGTAGATACTGCTGCGCCATGCTGCCTCCCGCTGTCGAAAAAAGCCGGCTATGGTAGCGGAACACCGCGGCGAGAGCGACGCCGATGCCGCCGTTAGCGCTCAGTGTAGCGGGGCCTCAGGCGTCGCTGCGCCAGCGGCGACAGATACGAGGGATACCGACGATGCTGCCACCCATTCCGACCGGTGTGATTCCGGTGACCGCCCAGCAGGACGCGGTCAAGCCGCGCCCGGACGTGGCACCGGTGACGCCGGTGCAGGCTTCGGCGCAGGAAAGTGCGGTGAGCCTGGAGCGCCGCCATCCGCAGGATGCCCAGCTGCGCCTGCGCGAGGAGCAGCGCCAGCGCCAGCGCGACGGCAGGCCGCAGGCCGGGGCGGAGGATGCCGATGCCGCCGAGCCCGCGGCAGACGCCGACGAGCTGCCGCGCCAGGGCCGCTGGATCGACGTCGAAGTCTGATGCCGGCCGAACGGATCGAACTGGCCGACGCCGAGCTGCTCTACCTGCGCCACTGGTGCAGTGCCGAGCTTGCCGATCGCTGGCTGCGCGAGCTGATCGACACGCTGCCCTGGACGCAGCCGCAGATCCGCCTGTTCGGCCGCGCCGTCAGCGTGCCGCGGCAGGTCGCCTGGTTCGGCGATCCCGAGGCGCACTACCGCTATTCCGGGCTGGACAACCGGCCGCTGCCCTGGACGCCGTTGCTGGGCGCGATCCGCCAGCGCCTCGAGGCCGAGTTCGGCCGGCGGTTCAACGGCGTGCTGGTCAACCACTATCGCGACGGCCAGGATGCCATGGGCTGGCACAGCGACGACGAGCCCGAGCTGGGCGCCGATCCGCTGGTGGCCTCGCTGAGCCTCGGCGCGACGCGGCGCTTCGACCTGCGCCGCAAGGGGCAGACGCGCATGGCGCACTCGCTGGCGCTGGAGCACGGTTCGCTGCTGGTCATGGGCGGGCTGACCCAGCATCATTGGCAGCACCGGATCGCGCGGACCAGCCGGGTGCACGAGCCGCGGGTCAACCTGACCTTTCGCCAGATCATCACGAGCCGTACAGATGAATAAAGACGACGACAACCTGATCGACTTCGGTGCCGAGCGCAGCCGGCGCATTCACGATCTCAACGATCGCCGCCTGGACGATATGCGCAAGGCGTTCGAGCAGGCCCTGCCGCTGGGCAACGGCCGCAAGAAGGCGAAGAAAAAGCCGAAGAAGCGCTGAACCGCCATCGCCCGCCCCCCGGCGACCCTCGCCGCGCCTCGAACACCCCGCTTTTCTTGATCCAGATCAGCCGCCCGAGCAGCTTTCCGTCGGCCTTCCGCTGCCATTGACCGGGGTCAATTTTGCCCGGGCGTTGCAGGTTTAACTTGAGCCCATCGGACATCGCAACGGATTCGGAGGACGGTCTCATGTTCGTCGATAGCGTAGTACTCGCAGGGGTGGTAACGGTCGGCCTGATGGTCGCTTTCCTGGGCGGTGTCGCTTTGTTCATCTGGCGGGATTCGAAAAAGAAGCGCAGCTGATCCCGCTGTACCGAGCACGCAAGGCATTTGGGCGACCTCAGGTCGCCTTTTTTTTTGCCCGTCTTTTCTTGTCTTCGCCGGTTGGGCGCGGTGCCGGGGCTTCGCCGCGGACATTCCCGCGACGAGCGCGCCCCAGGTCGGCCTGTCAGCCGAAGCTGATCGGCGGCAGTTCCTTGAGCTCCACCGTCTCCTGCTTGCGCGGGGCCAGCACCTCGGCTTCGCCGTCCACCACGATCTCCTCGTTCTGGTTGTAGACCTGGGTGGCGACGCGCACGCGGTTCTTCGGCAGCTTCTCGAGAATCTCCAGGCGCACCACCAGGGTGTCGCCGAGCTTCACCGGGCGGGTGAACTTCATGGTCTGGCCCAGGTAGATGGTGCCCGGGCCGGGCAGGGTGCAGGCGACCGCCGCGCTGATCAGCGCACCGCTGAACATGCCGTGGGCGATGCGCTCGCGAAACAGCGTGCCGGCAGCGTAGTCGGCATCCAGGTGCACCGGGTTGCGATCGCCGGACATCGCGGCGAACAGCTGGATGTCGCGTTCGTCCACGGTCTTCTCGTAGCTGGCCTTCTGGCCGACTTCCAGCGCGGAATAGGGAGTGTTGCTGATGCTGGTCATGGGAGCTCCATGCAGGTGGGGTGAGCGGCGCTGCGTCAGCGTCGGGCGTTTCGCGGCCGTGCGGGGCGAAGCGCGCATTCTAGTGCCGAGCGGCCGAGTTGTCCTGACCGGGTGGTCACGCCTGGGTGACCGGGGATTCACGGGAGTGATGCGGGCCCGTCCCGGTTGCGCCGGCAAGCCGAACTGCTAAGTTCGAGCGATCCCCACGCGGGTCGGACCCACTCAGGTAAAGAGGCCAATAACAATGCAACCTGATTTCTGGAACGACAAACGCCCGGCGGGCGTGCCCAACGAGATCGACATGGGCGGCTACCGCTCGGTGGTCGAGGTGTTCGAGCGTGCCTGCCGGGCCCATGCCGATCGCCCGGCATTCAGCAACCTGGGGGTGACCCTCAGCTATGCCGACCTGGAGCGCCACTCGGCGGCCTTCGCGGCCTGGTTGCAGAGCCATACCGACCTGCGCCCCGGCGACCGCATCGCAGTGCAGATGCCCAACCTGCTGCAGTACCCGATCGCGGTGTTCGGCGCGCTGCGTGCGGGGCTGATCGTGGTCAACACCAATCCGCTGTACACCGCGCGGGAGATGCGTCACCAGTTCCGCGACGCCGGCGCCCGTGCGTTGGTGTACCTGAACACCTTCGGCAAGCAGGTGCAGGAGGTGCTCGCCGATACCGAGATCGAATACCTGATCGAGGCGCGCATCGGCGACCTGCTGCCCGCGCTCAAGGGGCTGCTGGCCGACACTGCGGTCAAGCACCTGAAGAAGATGGTGCCGGACTACCACCTGCCGCAGGCCGTCCCGTTCAAGCGCCTGCTGCGCGAGGGCAGCGGCGCCAGCCTGCGCCCGGTGCCGCTCGGGCTGGAGGACATCGCGGTGCTGCAGTACACCGGCGGCACCACCGGCGTGGCCAAGGGCGCGATGCTCAGCCATGGCAACCTCGTAGCCAACATGCAGCAGGTCAGGGCCAACATGCAGCAGCTCGACGAGCAGGGCCATCCGGTGATCCGCGAGGGCCAGGAGGTGATGATCGCGCCGCTGCCGCTGTACCACATCTATGCGTTCACGGTGAATTGCATGTGCATGATGGTCACCGGCAACCACAACGTGCTGATCACCAACCCGCGCGACATCGACGCCTTCGTCAAGGAACTGCAGCGCTGGCAGTTCTCCGGCTTCCTCGGGCTGAATACCCTGTTCGTCGCGCTGATGGGCCACCCCGAGTTCGACCGGATCGACTTCTCCCGACTCAAGGGCACCAATTCCGGCGGCACCGCCCTGATGTCGGCGGTGGCCGAGCGCTGGAAGAGCCTGACCGGCTGCACCGTGATGGAGGGCTACGGGCTGACCGAAACCTCGCCCGTGGTCTGCGCCAACCCGCACGGTGACAAGTCGCGGCTGGGCACGGTCGGCCTGCCGGTGCCGGGTACCCGGCTGAAGGTCGTCGACGAGGCCGGCAACGCGCTGCCACCGGGCGAGCGTGGCGAGCTCTGCGTCAAGGGCCCGCAGGTGATGGTCGGCTACTGGCAGCGCCCCGAGGCCACCGCCGAGGTGCTCGACGAAGAGGGCTGGCTGCGCACCGGCGACATCGCGGTGATCGACGAAGACGGCTTCGTGCGCATCGTCGATCGCAAGAAGGACCTGATCATCGTCTCCGGCTTCAACGTCTACCCCAACGAGATCGAGGACGTGGTCATGGCGCACCCGAAGATCGCCGCCTGCGCCGCGGTGGGCGTGCCCGACGAGAAGTCCGGCGAGGCGGTCAAGCTGTTCGTGGTGCCGCGCCAGCCCGACCTCAGCCAGGCCGAGCTGGAGGCCTACTGCCGCGAGAACTTCACCGGCTACAAGGTGCCGCGTCACTACGTGTTCCGCGACTCCCTGCCGATGACGCCGGTGGGCAAGATCCTGCGCCGCGAGCTGCGCGATCTCGCCTGACTTCCCGGAGCGTGGCAGGATCATGACCGTGAGCATGATAACGGTCATTTTATGCCTGCATGGGCTTTGAATGCTCTATTCGGGCTGTTTCAAAGCTGCTAACCTCGGGCGGCTTTGTGCTGCTATCTGCGGCACAAAAGTTTACAAATCACAACAAAACAGCTGCCATTGAGTGCAGTGACAAAGCTGTCGCTTAGGAGTGGGGTTCATGACCGATAACTTCTGGAAGGATAAGTACCCTGTCGGGGTCGCAAGCGAAATCGATCCTGACGCGTACCCGAACATCCAGGCGGTGCTCAAGCAGTCGTGCGAACGATTCGCCGACAAGCCGGCCTTCAGCAACCTCGGCAGGACCCTCACCTACGGCGAGCTGTACCGGCTCTCCGGCGAGTTCGCCGCCTACCTGCAGCAGCTCCCCGGCCTCGAGCCGGGCGATCGCATCGCCGTGCAGCTGCCCAATGTGCTGCAGTACCCGGTGGTGGTGTTCGCCGCCATGCGCGCCGGGCTCATCGTGGTCAACACCAACCCGCTGTACACCGCGCGGGAGATGGAACACCAGTTCAACGATTCGGGCGCCAAGGCGCTGGTGTGCCTGGCCAACATGGCGCACCTGGCCGAGGAGGTGCTGCCGCGCACCGGCATCCGCCACGTGATCGTCACCGAGGTCGGCGACATGCTGCCGCCGCTCAAGCGCCTGCTGGTCAACACCGTGGTCAGGCACGTCAAGAAGATGGTCCCGGCCTACAACCTGCCCAAGGCGATCAAGTTCACCGATGCCCTGGCCAGCGGCCGCGGCAAGGCGCTGCGCGAAGCCAATCCGCAGGGCAACGATGTCGCCGTGCTGCAGTACACCGGCGGTACCACCGGCGTGGCCAAGGGCGCCATGCTCACTCACCGCAACATCGTTGCCAACATGTTGCAGAACCGCGCGCTGATGGGTGACGAGCTGCAGGAAGGCTGCGAGGTGATGGTCGCGCCGCTGCCGCTCTACCACATCTATGCCTTCACCTTTCACTGCATGGCGATGATGCTGATCGGCGCGCACAACGTGCTGATCACCAACCCGCGCGACCTGCCGGCGATGATCAAGGACCTCGGCAAGTACCGCTTCAGCGGCTTCGTCGGCCTCAACACCCTGTTCGTCGCGCTGTGCAACAACGATGCGTTCCGCGCGCTGGACTTCTCCGCGCTGAAGTTCACGGTTTCCGGCGGCATGGCGCTGCAGCTGGCCACCGCCGAGCGCTGGAAGGCGGTGACCGGCTGCGACATCGCCGAGGGTTTCGGCATGACCGAGACCAGCCCGGTGGTGTCGGTCAACCCGATCAAGCACATCAAGCTCGGCACCATCGGCATCCCGCTGCCGTCCACCGAATGCAAGGTGATCGACGACGAGGGCAACGACCTGCCCATGGGCTCGATCGGCGAGCTCTGCGTGCGCGGCCCGCAGGTGATGAAGGGCTACTGGCAGCGCCCCGACGCCACCGCCGAGATCCTCAGCGCCGATGGCTGGCTGAAGACCGGCGACATCGGCGTGATCCAGGAAGACGGCTACATGCGCATCGTCGACCGCAAGAAGGACATGATCCTGGTCTCGGGCTTCAACGTGTACCCGAACGAACTCGAGGACGTGCTGGCGACCTTGCCGGGCGTGCTGCAGTGCGCCGCCATCGGCGTGCCGGACGAGAAATCCGGCGAGGCGATCAAGCTGTTCGTGGTGGTCAAGCCGGGCGATAGCCTGACCAGGGAGCAGGTCATGCAGCACATGCACGACAACCTGACCGGCTACAAGCGCCCGCGCTACGTCGAGTTCCGCGACAGCCTGCCGACCACCAACGTCGGCAAGATCCTGCGCCGCGAACTGCGCGACGAAGAGCTGAAGAAGCTCGGCGCGAAGTAAACCGCCCCCGGCAGCCAGAGCCCCGTCCCGTGCGGGGCTCTTTGCATCCGGCGTGGGGCATTCGGCTGGCCTCGGCTGTGGTGCAGCGGATTTTTCTGATCACGGTTAAGAAAACCGTGCCGTTGGTCGACAACTTCTAGCGACATTCCACGCCACGCCCGCTCCGGGCGGGCTGGCTGCCATGTGCCTCTAGGGATCGACGACATGCTCATGAAAATGCCCCTTCGCGTGAAACTCCTGCTGCTGGCCCTCGGGCCGATCCTCCTGCTCACCGTGCTGCTCAGCGGCATCGCGGTGCTGCGCCTGCAGCACCTGGCCGAAGAGCAGGAAGTGCAGACTCGCGACAGCCTGATCCGCGACCGCCAGGCCGAGCTCAAGCACTACGTGGACATCGGCTACAACGCGGTCAAGGCGCTCTACGAGGCGTCCGCCGCGCTGGACATGGACGCCCGCGCCGAGGCCGTCGCCGTGCTGCAGGAGTTGAACTACGGCAAGGAGGGCTACTTCTGGGGCTATGACAGCAAGGCGGTGCGGGTCTTCCAGGGCAACACCGGCGATCGCATCGGCCAGAGCTTCTACGACTACCAGGACCCCCAGGGCCGCTACGCGATCCGCGAGCTGGTCAAGGCCGGGATCGACGGCAGCCACTACGTGCACTACAGCTTCGTGCTCGGCGCCGACAAGGTGGTGGTGCCCAAGGTCGGCTACTCGCTGCACCTGCCCAAGTGGGACATGGTGATGGGCACGGCGCTCAATCTCGACGGCGTCGAGCGCGACGTGCAGGCCGCCCGTGCCGAATTCCAGGCGCGCATCGACGCGCTGGTGGCGATCATGCTCGGCTCGGCGGTCGCCCTCCTGGTGGTGATCGGCCTGCTGGCGCTGCTGATGAGCAACGCGCTGCTGCGTCCGCTGCTGCTGATCAAGCGCAACCTCGACGACATGGCCCAGGGCGATGGCGACCTGACCCAGCGCCTGCCGATCACCAGCGAGGACGAGCTCGGCGAACTGGCGCGCTCGTTCAACCGCTTCGTCGAGAAGATCCACCTGCTGGTGCAGCAGGTGGCCGGCACCAGTGCCCAGATCGGCGGGCTGGTCGGCGCGGTGGCCAGCCAGGCGCAGCGCTCGGAGCAGGCCATGTCCGGCCAGCGCAGCGAGACCGACCAGGTGGCGACGGCGATCAACGAGATGTCCGCCGCCGCCCAGGAAGTGGCGCAAAGTGCCCAGCGCGCCGCCGAGGCGGCCCGCGAGACCGATCACCAGGGCCAGGCGGCCAAGCAGGTGGTCGACCAGAGCATCCGCCAGATCCACGAGCTGGTCGGCGAGCTGCGCGGCAGCGGCGAGTCGCTCGAAGGGCTGCAGCAGGACGTCAAGGGCATTGTCGGCGTGCTCGACGTGATCCGCGCGATCGCCGAGCAAACCAACCTGCTGGCGCTCAATGCCGCCATCGAGGCGGCGCGTGCCGGCGAGGCCGGACGCGGTTTCGCCGTGGTCGCCGACGAGGTGCGGGCGCTGGCCAGCCGCACCCAGCAGAGCACCGGCGAGATTCAGGGCATGATCGACCGCCTGCAGAACGCCACCGCCAACACCGTGGCGACCATGCTGCGTGCCGGCGAGAAGGGCGAGAGCACCCAGCAGCAGGCCAACCAGGCCGGCGAATCGCTGGATGCCATCGCCGCGCTGATCGGTACCATCAACTCGATGAACGCGCAGATCGCCAGCGCCGCCGAGGAGCAGACCGCGGTGGCCGAGGAGATCAACCGCAGCGTGCACCACATCGCCGATGCGGTCGACGGCGTGGCCAGCGACGCGGCCCAGGGTGCACAGACCGCACGCGACCTGAACGGCCTCACCGAGCGCCTGCAGGGGCTGGTCGGCCAGTTCCGCGTGTGACGCGACGCGGCGGGCGCAAGGCCCGCCGCATTGCCTGGCCATCCGGTCAGGAAAAGCCAGGTTCCCCCGATCCGACCAACGGTAATACCGGCCGGCGCCTCGCCAGAACGCAACGGCGGGCGCCCCGGTCTAGCTCTCCATGGCCGCTCCCTGGCTGTCCGCGGGGAATGGTGGTGTATGCCTGTGCGGCCTACCCATCAACTTGTCTAGGACAGTTACCGATGCACAACAAAAACAATGTCGTTCGGATAGTTGTTTCCCTCGCCCTGGCGGTTTCGGCCGCCACCGCAATGGCCGCGCCGCCGGTGCAGGCCGAGCGCTTCCAGGATTACTGGAGCCCCGGCAAGCTGGACCGTGCGCTGTGCCGCTCGCCGGTGCTGGTCGGCACGCCGGTCGGCCTGCCGCGCTGCATGGAGGCCGATAACGTGCTCTCGCGCCTGGAGGCGCTGCAGAACATCGCCACGCTCAACGGCGGCAACCGTGCCTCCGGCCAGCCGGGCTACCAGGCTTCGGTGGACTACGTGCGCGCCGAACTGGAACGCGCCGGCTACCAGGTGCAGATCCAGCCGTTCCCCTTCCTCGCCTTCTACCCGTCCGGCCCCGGCACCCTGGCCCAGGTCGCGCCGCAGCAGGCGCAGTACGTCTGGGAGGAAGACTTCACCTACCTCGAGCAGACCGACGCCGGCAGCGTGAGCGCACCGGTGGTCGCGGTGGACGTCGCCCTCGGTGCAGGCAACACCTCCACCAGCGGCTGCGAGGCGGAGGACTTCACCGGCTTTCCCGCCGGCGCCATCGCACTCATCCAGCGCGGAACCTGTACCTTCGGCCAGAAGGCGACCAACGCCGCCAACGCCGGCGCCGCGGGGGTGATCATCTTCAACCAGGGCGACAGCGAGGATCGCACCGGGCTGATGAACGCCACCCTCGGCGAGGACTACGCCGGTGGCATCCCGGTGCTGTTCGCCACCTACGAGCTCGGCGCGACCTGGGCGCAGACCGCGGGGCTGGAGATGAGCATGAGCACCGACGTGGTGCGCGAGCGCACCGAGACCTACAACGTCATCGCCGAGACCGCGCGCGGTAACCCGGACAACGTGGTGATGGTCGGCGCGCACCTGGACTCGGTGTTCGAAGGCCCGGGCATCAACGACAACGGCTCGGGCAGCGCCGCGCTGCTGGAGATGGCCGTGCTGATGGGCAAGGCGCATCCGCAGAACAAGGTGCGCTTCGCCTGGTGGGGGGCGGAGGAGTCCGGCCTGGTCGGCTCGACCTACTACGTCGACCAGCTGTCCGACGACGAGCGCGGGCGGATCAAGGCCTATCTCAACGCCGACATGGTGGGCTCGCCGAACTACGTGAACTTCGTCTATGACGGCGACGGCTCGGAGTTCGGCCTGCAGGGCCCGCCCGGCTCGGCGGCCATCGAGCGCCTGCTGCGGGCCTACTTCGACCTGCGCAACCAGCCCTCGGAAGGTACCGAGATCGACTTCCGCTCGGACTACGCGCAGTTCTTCGAGGTCGGCATTCCGTTCGGCGGCCTGTTCACCGGCGCCGAGGACATCAAGACGCCGGAGCAGGCGCAGCTGTACGGCGGCGCGGCCGGGCAGCCGTATGACGCCTGCTACCACAGCGAATGCGATGACCTCGGCAACATCTCCCGCGAGGCGCTGGAGTTGCACGGCGATGCCCTGGCCTTCGCCACCAGCTGGCTGTCGCTGTCGACCAAGGCGATCGACGACGAGATCGCCGCGGCGGCCGAGCAGAGCATCGGCACGATGCGCATCCAGCAGGTGCAGGAGAAGTCGCGCTGGGGTCACTGGATCCGCTAGCGCATGACGCCGCGCCGGTTCGCCGGCGCGGCTTCGCCCATCCGCGAAACCTGCGGTCAGCCAGGCAATCTGCGACAATCGCGCCCTTCACAGATTGCCCATGGCTGTCCATGACCGACGCAACGCCCGCCTTCGACACCCTGCACAAGAACCTCGACCAGGCCTTCAGCGCCGACCGCCACCGCCTGCGCCGGCAACTGCACGAGCTGAGGAAAAGGCCGGACGAGGGCAAGCTCGCCGACTGGCTCGAGCGCTTCCAAGCCTCCGCCGCCAAGGTCGAGACGCGCCGGCAGAGCGTGCCGCGCATTCGCTACGACGACAGCCTGCCGATCGCGGCCAAGCGCGACGAGATCAAGGCCGCGCTGCAGAAGCACCAGGTGCTCGTGATCGCTGGCGAGACCGGCTCGGGCAAGACCACCCAGCTGCCGAAGATCTGTCTGGAGATCGGCCGGGGCGTACACGGGCTGATCGGCCATACCCAGCCGCGGCGCCTGGCCGCGCGCAGCGTCGCCAGCCGCGTCGCCGAGGAGCTCGGCGCGCCGCTGGGCGAGCTGGTGGGCTATCAGGTGCGCTTCGAGGACCAGAGTACCGAGCGCACGCTGATCAAGCTGATGACCGACGGCATCCTGCTGGCCGAAACCCAGCACGATCGCTTTCTGGAGAAGTACGACACGATCATCGTCGACGAGGCCCATGAGCGTTCGCTGAACATCGACTTCCTGCTCGGCTTTCTCAAGACGCTGTTGCCCCGCCGGCCCGAGCTGAAGCTGATCATCACCTCGGCGACCATCGATCTGGAGCGCTTTTCGAAGCACTTCAATGATGCACCGATCATCGAAGTGTCCGGGCGCACCTACCCGGTGGAAACCTGGTATCGCCCGTTGGCGGCCGAGACCGACGAGGACGGCAACCGCATCGAGGACGACCTCACCGTCGACCAGGGCATCCTCGCCGCGCTGGACGAGATTGCCGCCCACGAGCGCAGCGTTGGGCAGCGTCCCGGCGACGTGCTGGTGTTTCTCCCTGGCGAGCGGGAAATCCGCGACGCCGCCGAGGTGTTGCGCAAGGCCAATCTGAAGTTCACCGAGGTGCTGCCGCTGTATGCGCGGCTGACGCCGGCCGAGCAGCAGAAAATCTTCCAGCCGCGCCCGGGGCGCAAGATCGTGCTGGCCACCAACGTCGCCGAGACCTCGCTGACCGTGCCGGGCATCCGCTACGTGATCGATTCCGGCACCGCCCGCATCAGCCGCTACAGCTACCGCGCCAAGGTCCAGCGCCTGCCGATCGAGGCGGTGTCCCAGGCCAGCGCCAACCAGCGCAAGGGCCGCTGCGGGCGGGTCGAGCCGGGCATCTGCATCCGTCTGTACAGCGAGGAGGATTTCCTCGGTCGGCCGGCATTCACCGATCCGGAGATCCTGCGCACCAACCTCGCCGCGGTGATCCTGCAGATGCTGCATCTGCGCCTGGGCGACATCCAGGATTTCCCCTTTATCGAGCCGCCGGATGGCAAGGCCATCAGCGACGGTTTCAACCTCCTGCAGGAGCTTTCGGCGGTCAACCGCGAGAACCAGCTGACGCCGTTGGGCCGCCAGCTGGCGCGCCTGCCGATCGACCCGCGCCTGGGCCGCATGCTGCTCGAGGCCGCGCAACAGGGCAGCCTGGCCGAGGTGCTGATCGTGGCCAGCGCGCTGTCGGTGCAGGACGTGCGCGAGCGCCCGGCCGACCGCCAGCAGGCCGCCGACCAGGCCCATGCGCAATGGAAGGACCCGGACTCGGACTTCGCCGCGCTGATCAACCTCTGGCGCGGTTTCGAGGAACAACGCCAGGCGCTGGGCTCCAACGCGCTGCGCAGTTGGTGCCGGAAGAACTTCCTCAACTACCTGCGCCTGCGCGAGTGGCGCGACGCGCATCGCCAGCTGACGCTGATCGTGCGCGAACTCAAGCTCGGCGTCGCCGCGGACCCTCGCGGTCAAGACCGCTCCCACAAGGGCGGCGATAGCCGTGGGAGCGGTCTTGACCGCGAAAGGAACGCCACTCGTAGGGTGGAAGACGGCGCAGCCTCTTCCACGCGTTCGGCCGAGGCCGCCTCCCAACCCGCACCGACCAAGGACAACAAGGTCAACGCCATCCTCCGCCAGCAGGTCGAAGCCAGCGAGGCCGCGCAGAAGGCCAAGAGCTATGCCGCGGTGCACAAGGCCATCCTCGCCGGCCTGCTCAGCCAGATCGGCAACAAGACCGAGGAGGGCGACTTCCTCGGTGCCCGCCAGCGGCGCTTCTGGGTGCACCCGTCGAGCGTGATCGGGCGCAAGAAGCCCAACTGGCTGATGGCCGCGGAACTCGTGGAAACCACCAAGCTGTTCGCGCGCATGGTCGCCAAGATCGAACCGGACTGGATCGAGCCGCTGGCCGGCCACCTGGTCAAGAAGAACCACTTCGAGCCGCACTGGGAGAAGAAGCGCGGCCAGGTGGTGGCCTACGAGCAGGTGACGCTCTATGGCCTGATCGTGGTTGGACGCCGCCCGGTGCACTACGGGCCCATCGACCCGCCGGCGGCGCGCGAGCTGCTCATCCGCGAAGGGCTGGTGCGCGGCGAGATCAACAGCCGGGCCCGCGCGCTCAGCGCCAACCGCGAGCTGCTCGAGCGCATGGACGAGCTGGAGGCCAAGGCGCGGCGCCGCGACATCCTCGCCGACGAGGAAACCCTGTTCGGTTACTACGATGCGCGCCTGCCGGCGGACATCTACCAGACCGCCAGCTTCGAGAACTGGTACAAGCGCGAAAGTGCGAAGAACCCGCAGCTGCTGATCATGCGTGAGGAAGACGTGCTCGCCCGCGAGGCCAGCGAGGTCACCGCGGCGCAGTACCCGGATTACCTGCGCATCGGCGAGCTGCAGTTGCCGCTGGAATACCACTTCGAACCCAACCACCCGCGCGACGGCGTAACCCTGCGCGTGCCGGCGCCGCTGTTGCCGCAACTGCGGCGCGAACGGCTCGACTGGCTGGTGCCAGGGCTGATCGAGGCCAAGGCGATCGCGCTGGTGCGTGGCCTGCCGAAGGCGATCCGCAAGAACTTCGTGCCGGTGCCGGACTTCGTCGGCGCGGCGCTGGGCAAGATCAGCTTCGGCGAAGGCGCCTTGCCCGAGGCGCTGGGCCGCGAGCTCACCCGCATGACCGGCGCCCGTGTGCCGGACGAGGCCTGGGCCGAGGCCGCCGCCGGGCTGGAAAACCACCTGAAGATGAACATCGAGGTGGTCGATGCGCGCGGCAAGTTCCTCGGCGAAGGCCGCGACCTGGCGGAACTCACCGCGCGCTTCGCCGAGGCCAGCCAGGCCGCCCTGGCGCCGCCGCAGCAAAAGGCCGAACAGAAGCCGGTCGAGGCCAAGGGTTTTGCCCAGGTCGCGGAAAAGGCCCAGGCAAAGATGGCCGGCTTGTCGATGACCGTCTACCCGGCGCTGGTGGAAGAGGCTGGGGTGGTCAAGGAAGGGCGCTTCCCGACCCAGGCCGAGGCCGAGTGGCAGCACCGTCGCGCCCTGCAGCGCCTGTTGCTGCAGCAGCTGGCGGAGCCGGCCAAGTACCTGCGCAACAGGCTGCCGGGTCTTACCGAGCTCGGCCTGCTCTACCGTGACATGGGCAAGGTCGATGCGCTGGTCGAGGACATCCTGCTGGCGAGTCTCGACAGCTGCATTCTCGATGGCGAGGCCGCGCTGCCGCGTGACGGAGCGGCGCTGGCGTCACTGGCCGAGCGCAAGCGTGGCGACTGGGCCGCGCATGCCGAGCGCCTGGCGCGGCTGGTGCTGGAGATCCTCAAGCACTGGCACGGCCTGCAGAAGCGCTTCAAGGGCAAGATCGATCTGGCCCAGGCGGTGGCGCTCAACGACATCAAGGCGCAGCTCGCCAACCTGGTCTATCCGCGCTTCGTCCGCGAGACACCGGCCGAGTGGCTGAAGGAGTACCCGCGCTATCTGAAGGCCATCAAGCAGCGCTTCGAGAAGATCGGCGCGCAGCTGCAGCGTGATCGCGTCTGGTCCGGCGAGCTGGCCGGCTATTGGGAGCAGTACCAGGCGCGGCTGAACAAGCACCAGCAGGAAGGCAAGCGCGACCCCGAGCTGGCCCTGTATCGCTGGATGCTCGAGGAATATCGCGTCTCGCTCTGGGCACAGCAGCTGGGCACGAAGATGGCGGTATCCGACAAGCGCCTGAACAAGCAGTGGAGCCAGGTCGCGCCCTGAGCTGCCGGCGCGTGGCTAGCGTGCCTGGGCGCCGGTGGTCGCCAGGCTGTGCGGCGACCAGGCCAGGAAGTCCCAGCGCAGGCCCAGCGCTGCCGGGCGCCGGATCATCCGCTCGACCTGCAGATGCCAGAGCCGCTCGGCGCCCGGAAACGACGCGATCGCCTCGCCCTCGAGGGTCAGCTCGGTTCGGCCGCTGAGCTGCAGCAGGTCACCGCTGGCGAAGTCGACGAACAGCAGGCCGGCGCGCGGGTTGAGCAGCAGGTTGCCGAGGGTATTGAAGTGCAGGTTGCCGGCGAAATCGGGGATGCTCAGGCGGTCGCCCTCGACCCGGACGAAGCCGGCCGGCCCGCCGCGGTGAGACACATCCACCGCCGGAGGGCCTTCGGTCGGGCGCGCGTAGCTGGCGACGAACAAGCTGTCGGCCACCCGGATCGCCGCACGGGCCGCCTCGTCCAGCCCGTCGCGATGCTCGGCCGGCGTCGGGGCCGGTGTGCCCGGCTGGCGCCGGTACTGGCGCTGCTGGATATAGCGCGGGCAATTGCCGAACGCCTGCTCCACGGCGATGCTCAGCCCGCTGTCGTCGCGCTGAAGGATGCGGCCGTTGAGGCGGTTGCGCCGACGGCTGTGCAACTCGATGCCGAGCAGGCCCAGCGCGGTGCCTTGCTGCAATGCCGCGGCGGCCGGGTCGTCCGCTGCCGGCAGGGCGTCCAGCCGCAGCAGGTGCGGCTCGGGCGAGTGGGCGAAACCTTCCGGCCCTTCGAGCAGGCTGGCCCAGGGCCGCCCATCGGCAGCGACCGAGCCGAGCAGCACGAACGGCAGCTGCCGGTAGAACGCGCGGTGCTGTTCCGGCAGATGGTCGCGGATGACCCGGCGACCGATCTCCTGCATGCGCTCGGCGACGCCGGCACGCGTCTGTAGCTGGATTTCCCCGGCGTGCCAGGGGGCGGTTGTGCTCATGGTGCGCTCCGCAAATCGGCGGCGCAGCCTGGCTGCGCCGCGGGGGCTTCAGGCGCGCTGCAGGCCGGCGGCGCTGCGTGGCATGGCGACGAAGCCCGGCAGCGCCTCGATGCGTGCCAGCCAGGCGCGGATGGCCGGGTAGTCGGCCAGCGATACGTTGCCTTCCGGCGCATGGGCGATGTAGCTGTAGCAGGCGATGTCGGCCAGGGTCGCCTGGTCGCCGGCGAGGAACGGACGCTCGGCCAGCTCCTGTTCGATCACCTGCAACAGCGCATGGGCGCGGGCGATGGTCGGCTCGGGCTCGTAGGGCGCGCCGAACACGGTGATCAGCCGTGCGGTGGCCGGTCCGCTGGCCAGCGGACCGGCGGCGACCGACAGCCAGCGCTGTACCTGCGCGGCGGCCAGCGGCTCGTCCGGCAGCCAGCGACCGCTGCGGTCGTATTTCTTCGCCAGGTAGACGAGGATCGCGTTGGAATCGCTGAGCAGGGTGCCGTTGTCGTCGATCACCGGAACCTGGCCGAAGCGGTTCATGCGCAGGAACTCGGGCGCCTTGTGCTCGCCCTTGGCCAGGTCGACGGCGACCCGTTCGACGGGCAGGCCCAGCAGCGAAAGGAACAGCTCGACGCGGTGGGCGTGGCCGGACAGCGGATGGAGGAAGAGTCTGATGGGCTTGGACATGGGCGGGCTCCGCGGCAGTGGATGGCGGCGCGGCTGCAGAGAGGCAGCCGGGTCGTGAAGCCTCATGCTCGGTCAGCGCAAGCCGCTGCGGAATAGCCAGAAATCGCAATCCATCGTTGCAGGAATTGAAATGCTCAGCGCAGGGCAGTGTCCTGGCGCAGCCGTGCGGCGCAGAAATCGATGAATGCGCGGACCTTGCCGGCGACCCGGCGGCCGTCCGGGTAGACCACATGGATCGGCAGTGGTGGCGGCTCGAAGGCCTGCAGGACGATCTCCAGTTCGCCGCGTGCGACCCGGTCGGCCACCTGGTAGCTGAGTACCCGCGTCAGGCCCCAGCCGAGGCAGGCGGCGCGGATCGCCGCACCGTTGGCGTTGACCTCCAGCCGCGGCTGCAGGCGTACCGTGAACGCCGCCGTACCCTCGACGAATTGCCACTCGCTGAGCAGCTGGCTGCTCGCCGCGGCGATGATGCGTGCCTGTTCCAGCTGCCGCGGGTGCTCCGGGCGCCCATGCGTGGCCAGGTAGGCGGGCGCGGCGCAGACCACCTGGCGCACCGCGCCGACCCTCACCGCATGCAGCGAGCTGTCCGGCAGATGGCCGATGCGGATGGCCGCATCGACGCCTTCGTCGACCAGGTTGACCAGCCGGTCCAGCAGCAGCGCGCGGACCCGCAGCTCGGGGAAGGCGTCGAGGAAGTCGACCAGCAGCGGCGTGACGAACAGCTCGCCGAACAGCACCGGCGCGCTGACCGTCAGTTGCCCGCGCGGCCGGGCGTGGCTGCCGGCGGCCGATTCCTCGGCTTCCAACAGGTCGGCGAGGATGCGCCGGCAGTCCTCGGCGTAGCGCTGGCCCGCCTCGGTGAGGCGCACGCTGCGCGTGGTACGCGACAGCAGCTGGGTGCCGATGCGCTCTTCCAGCGCGGCCACCGCGCGGGTCACGCTGGCCGGCGAGAGGCTCAGGCGGCGCGCGGCCGCCGCGAAGCCCCTGTGCTCGGCGACGGCAAGGAAGACCTGCATTTCCTGGAATCTATCCATGTTCGCGTCCTTGACCTCGGGCAGGCAGCAAGGTCGCTGCCGCCGGAGGCGATACCATAGCCGCACCCCGGCGCTTCGGCAGCAATTGGCGCGGCGACGTCCGCGCCGGGCGGTGGTCCGATGGCGCACCAGCAGCCTGGAGGAGAGCACCATGGCGTCATTCACCGGCGGTTGCCTGTGCGGCGATATGCGCATCCGCGCGACGGGCCGGCCCTACCGGGTCGGGATCTGCCACTGCCTGGACTGCCGCAAGCACCACGGCGCGCTGTTCTACGCGGCGGCGGTGTTCCCCCGCGAGGCGGTGATCGTCGAAGGCCAGGCGCACGAATACGCCGGGCGGCATTTCTGCCCACGCTGCGGTTCGTCGGTGTTCGCCCAGAGCGGCGACGAGATCGAGGTGCACCTGGGGGCCCTGGATACGCCCGGCCAGTTGGTGCCGACCTACGAGTGCTGGACCGAACGCCGCGAGGCCTGGCTGCCGGCGTTCGCCCTCGATCGGCATTACCCGCGCGACCGCGCGGGCGGCGGCCGCGGCGAGCCTTAGCGGGTACGCCGGTCTCCGGCCAGGCGGGCGGTTTGACCGCCGTCCCGGGCCTTTCTAGAGTGGGCGGCACCCCGTCCACCGCCCGCCTTGCCGGAGTGCCCTGCGATGCTCGACCTGCCGTTGCTGTTCGCCTTTCTCGGCGCCGCCGCCCTGCTCACCGTTACCCCGGGTGTGGACACCGCCATGGTGCTGCGTGCCGCCGCGCTGGACGGGCGCCGCGCGGCGCTCATGGCCGCCGCCGGCATCGCGCTGGGTTGCCTGGGCTGGGGCGCGGCGGTGTCGCTCGGGCTCGGTGCGCTGCTGCAGGCCTCGGAACTGGCCTATACGCTGGTCCGCCTGGCCGGCGCGGGCTACCTGATCTGGCTGGGCGGGCGGATGCTGCTCAGGCCGCGGGCGGACTTCGCCGCCACGGCCGGGGAGGGCGCCGCGCTGCAGGCTGGCGAAGCCTTTCGCCGGGGCCTGCTGACCAACCTGCTCAACCCCAAGGTCGGCGTCTTCTACGTCACCTTCCTGCCGCAGTTCGTGCCCGCCGGCGCAAGCGTAGCCGGCTATTCCTTCGTCCTGGCCTGCCTGCACGTGCTGCTGACCCTCGCCTGGTTCGGCGTGCTGATTGCCGCCACCCTGCCGCTCGGCCGCCTGTTGCGCCGTCCCGCGCTGATCCGCGCGCTGGACCGGCTGACCGGCGGGGTGCTGCTCGCCTTTGGCGGCAAGCTCGCCGCGTCGGCGCCCTGAGCCGGCTCCGGCTACTGCAGGGCGCGGCCCTTGTCCAGGTAGCTGGCGAACTCGCTCTCCGGGACCATGCTGCCGCCGGTGGCCCAGACCAGGTGGGTGGCGTTGGCCAACTGGCCGGCCGAGACGCCGATGTGCTCAAGGTACGGCGGATTCGCCAGCACCCGCAGCAGGCCCGGCATGCCGGCCAGCGCGGAAGGTTCCAGGCGCAGATGCTCCAGTTCGTGGGCAAGGTAGAGCAGGCGCTGCAGTTGCTCGTCGCTGACCGTGTAGTAGCCATCGATCAGCCGCTGCATCGCCCGGCCGACGAAGCCGGAGGGGCGGCCCACCGCCAGGCCATCCGCGGCGGTGCGGTTGTCGATGCCGAAGTCCTGCACGCTGACCGCGTCGTGCAGGCCGGTGTAGACGCCGAGCAGCATGCACGGCGAATGGGTCGGCTCGGCGAACAGGCAGTGCACCGCATCGCCGAAGGTGAGCTTGAGGCCGAAGGCCACGCCGCCCGGGCCGCCGCCGACGCCACACGGCAGGTAGACGAACAGCGGATGCTCGGCATCGACGCGCACGCCGGCTGCGGCGAACTGGCGTGCCAGGCGCTCGGCGGCCACCGCGTAGCCGAGGAACAGCTGCGGCGAGTTCTCGTCGTCGATGAAATAGCAGCGCGGGTCGCCCGCCGCCTGCCGGCGCCCCTGCTCGACCGCCGCGCTGTAGTCGCTGGGATATTCCACGACGGTAACGCCGCAGGCACGCAGCCGGTCCTTCTTCCATTGGCGCGCATCGGCGGACATGTGCACGGTGGCCTGGAAGCCCAGCCGGGCGCTGATGATGCCGATGGACAGGCCGAGGTTGCCGGTCGAGCCGACCGCGATCCGGTACTGGCCGAAGAACTGTCGCGCAGCGTCGCTGGTCAGGCTCGCGTAGTCGTCGTCGAGGCGCAGCAAACCGGCCTCCAGGGCCAGGTCCTCGGCGTGCTTGAGCACCTCGTGGATACCGCCACGGGCCTTGATCGAGCCGGAGATGGGCAGTGCGTTGTCCTGCTTCAGCCAGAGTGCGCCGGCGTCGCTGCCGGCCAGCCCGGCCTCGTCAAGAAGATGCTGTTGCAGCCGTGGCAGCGGGACGATGCCGGACTCGATGATGCCGCCGGCGGCGGCCGTCTCCGGGAAGGCCCGGGCCAGATACGGCGCGAAACGGCGCAACCGCGCGCTGGCGGCCTGCACGTCCGCAGCGTCCAGGCCGACGTCGCCGAGCGCCGTGGCGGCCGGCGCGATCGCCGGGTTGAACCAGGCCGTCTCGCGCAGCGCGACCAGCTCGCGGAGCAGGGGATGGCTGGCGTACCAGGCGTCGAGGGTCTTGCCGTGGATGAGCATGATGGCCTTCTGTGCGGGGCGGGCGATCAGCCGCCGATCTGCGCGGCCTTCTCGGCGAGCCGCTGGTTGAAGCGCGCCAGGTCGATGATCGCGCGGCGATGGGTGCCTTCGCCGATCAGCCCGGCGTCGTCGCGGCATTGGACCCTGAACAGCAGCGCACGACCGTCGATGGCGACCAGTTCCACCGTGGCGGTCACCGTCATGCCGACGGGCGTGGCGGCGATGTGGCTCATGTCGACGTGGGTGCCGACGCTGCGCTGGCCCTCGCTCAGGTAGGGGCGCAGCCCGGCGATGCAGGTCTGCTCCATGAAGCCGATCATCATCGCGGTGGCCAGTACCGGCGGCATGTCGACGAAGCCGCTCCAGTCGGGTGCGACCTGCGGCACGGTGTGGCGCTCGGCCACCTGCAGGGTTTCGCTATGGCGCAGTCCGACGGACAGCGCCGGAAGGGTCTGGTCGTTCATGTTCGTCCGATTCTCATGTTGATGGGCCAGCTGATTGCGCGCTGCGCCGCGGGGTCGCCCCACAGCTCGGCGAGTTCGCCGGCGAAACGTTGCAGGATGGCCGCCTGCCCGGCCTCGCGCGCCTGGCGCACGGCCGACCAGGTGGCGATGTAGCCGAGCAACTGCGGCAGGTCCCAGTCCAGGCGGATCGCCATGGCCGGCGGCTCGATCGCCTCGAACGGGAAGTCGAGGGTGGCGTAGCCGCTGTCCACCAGCTGGCGCTCGGCCGGCCAGTAGCGGCCGATCTCCTCGTGGTAGAAGCGCTGGAAGCGCGCGTCGAGGTCGCGTTCGAGCTGCAGCACGCCGTAGCTGATCAGTGCCAGCACCGCGCCGGGCCGCGCAACGCGGCGCACTTCGGTGTAGAAGGCCGGCAGGTCGAACCAGTGGGCGGCTTGGGCGGCGCTGAGCAGGCTGGCGCTGCGCTCGGCCAGTGGCAGGCGCTCGGCCGCGGCGCAGCAATAGTCGATATTGGCGCGCGGCACGGCGTGCGCGATCTGGTCGGCGCTCGGGTCGAACCCGACGACCTGCTGGAAATGCCCGGCCAGCTGCGCGGTGAGCTGGCCGTTGCCGCAGCCGACGTCCACCGCCAGCCGGCGGTCGGGCGCGCAGCTGGCCAGGTAGGCGGCCAGTTCGGCCGGGTATTCGGGGCGGAAGCGGGCATAGGCCTGCCCGCCCTGGTCGAACCAGTTCCTGCCCGTGTTGCTGGTCATCGCTCGGCCCTCCGGCTCGGCTGAGTGTGCACCTTAGCACCGAAGTGCCGGCGAGCCTTCTAGGCGATGGTCGCGAGAAAGGTGGCGATGCGGGCCAGCACCTCGGCCGGCTGTTCGCGGTGCGGCACATGGCCGACGCCGGGTAGCAGCGCCTGCTCCACCGGCCCGCCGGCGTGCCGCTCGATCAGTTGCGGATGCCGTTCGGAGCCGAACTCGTCGTCGCAGCCGTGGAAGACCAGTGCCGGGCAGCGCACCGCCGGCAGCGCCGCTGCCACCGACCAGGCGGCGAAGCGCGGGTCGAGCCAGGTATCGATCCAGGCGCTCAGTACCCAGTCGCTGCGCTCGCCGTGGAAGCGCCGCAGGCGTTCGCGCTGGCTGGCATCGGCGAACCAGGCCTTGGCCTGGCGGATGCCTTCCAGGGTACGCGGCTCGACGAAGGTCACCGCCGAGAGGGTGATCAGCGCCCGGCAGGCACCGGCGAAGCGCGCCGCGCAGTGCACCGCCATGCTGCCGCCGACGCTGTGGCCGAGCACCACGAAGGCGTCGATGCCCAGCTGTTCGCGCACCGCGGCGAAGGCCTGGTCGGCCTCGTCCTCGATGAAACTCGCCGCCGGCGCGGCGCTCAGCTGCTCGGAGCGGCCGAAGCCCGGCCGGTCGTAGGCCACCACCGTGCGCCCGGTGGCCTGGCAGAGCCGGGCGGGGAAGTCGCGCCACTGCTCGATGCAGCCGAGCGACTCGTGGAGCAGGATGATCGGCGCCCGCTCCGTGTTCGCGGCCGGCCCGGGAAGCCAGCGGCGTACCCCGATCCGTCCGCCGGCGCTGCGGACCCAGAGATCGCTGGGCGCGTGGTCGAGCGTTGCGATACGGGTCATGGCGCGGTCCTGAGCGGTTCGGGAGGCGTCTAGCAGTACTGTTCTTTTACGTTAACGTCAACAGGCCGCTGCGGCGGGCTCGACGGGCGCCAGGCCGTCCTTGCGCAGGTGCAGACGCAGGAAGTCCTCGGCGAGAAACAGCTGCCCCGCATAGTGCGCGGCGGCTTCGGCCCGCAGCTCGTCGATGCAGTGTCCGCGCCCGGTGTTCTTCTGGTAGCGCGCGCTGAAGTGGGTCAGCACCAGGTTCGGTACGCCGGCCTGCTGGGCGAAGGCCGCCACCTGGGCGGCGCTGCTGTGGCCGAACGGCTCGCCGGCGGTGTCGGCCACCGGCTGGGTGTAGGTGGCCTCGTGGACCAGCACCTGGGCGCCGCGGCAGGCCTCGGCGAGCAGTTCGGGGCGATCGTTGTCGCCGCCGATGACGATACGCCGGGCCACGCGGCCGAAGTCGAGGTAGTCCTCGCTGCGCAGGCGGCGGCCCTGGTAGTCGACATCCTGACCATGCATGAGCTGGCCCCACAGCGGGCCGCGTGGGATGCCGTCGCGCTCCAGGCGCTCGATGGCGAGCCTCGGATCGGGGCGCGCCTCGCTGAAGGTGTAGCCGTAGCTGGGTACGCGGTGGGAGAGGGCGGTGGCCTCCACGCGGACCTGCCGACTGCGCCACTGGCCGAGGCTCTCCACGGCATGGAAGCGCAGCTCGAAGGGCAGCCGGGTACGGCTCATCTCGAAGGTGGCGTGTAGCCAATGCTCGATGCCGGCGGGCGCGACGATGTCCAGCGGCTCCTCGCGGCGCGCCAGGCCGGCACTGGCCAGCAGCCCCGGCAGGCCGTAGCAGTGGTCGCCGTGCACATGGGTGATGAAGATCGCGCGCAGCCCGTGCAGCGTCAGCGGCGTGCGCAGCAGCTGGTGCTGGGTGGCCTCGCCGCAATCGACCAGGTACCAGCCCTTGCCGCTGTCTTCCAGGAGGGCGGTGGCGCTGACGTTGCGGGCGCGGGTCGGCGTGGCCGACGAGGTGCCGAGAAAAAGCAGTTCCACGGGCAGGCTCCAGGGTCGAGTTGGCCCAGTATGTCCGAGACCTTTTGCCGCAGCGAAATCCGTGGGCCGGGCGGTGCTGCTGGCTTATATCTTTTCGCTTATAAGAAAGCACGAATTTATATTAAACATCGCTATCGCAGCTGGTTATGCTGCCGCCCCATCGACACGCCCCGTTGGGCTCTTCCGGGAAATAGCGATGGATTTCGGTGTTCTGGGTTTCGTCATTGCAGGGCTGGTGGTCGGCTTCATCGTCGGCATGACCGGCGTCGGCGGCGGCTCGCTGATGACGCCGATCCTGCTCTGGTTCGGCGTCAACCCGGCCGCGGCCGTCGGCACCGACCTGCTGTATGCCGCGGTCACCAAGGCCGGCGGCGTGTGGGTCCACCAGAAGAACCGCAACATCGACTGGAGCATCACCGGCTGGCTCGCGCTGGGCAGCCTGCCGGCCGCGGCGCTGACGCTGTGGTTCCTGCAATGGCTGCAGGGCGACCAGGACGCGCTCAACGCGGTGATCAAGCAATCGCTCGGCCTGGTGCTGGTGCTGACCGCGCTGGCGGTGCTGTTCAAGCGGCGCCTGCTGGCCGTCGCCTCGCGACTGTCCGGGTCGCGGCCGCCGATGAGCCAGCGCAGCCTGAACGCGCTGACGGTGATTGTCGGCGTCGTGCTCGGCGCGATGGTCACGCTCACCTCCATCGGCGCCGGCGCGCTGGGCACCGTGGCGCTGTTCTTCCTCTACCCGCTGCTGGTCACCCGCCGCCTGGTGGGCACCGAGATCGCCCACGCGGTGCCGCTGACGCTGGTCGCCGGCCTCGGCCACGCCGGCATGGGCAACATGGACTGGACCATCCTGGCCTACCTGCTGGTGGGTTCGCTGCCGGGTATCTACTTCGGCAGCCACCTCTCCGGGCGGGTCTCCGACGAGGTGCTGCGGCCCTGCCTGGCGATCATGCTCGCGGCCATCGGCTACAAGCTGATCTGAGCCAGACCTTTTTCCCTGAGGGGCCGGCGGAGCGATCCGACGGCCCCTTTTTTTTGGTTCTACCCGGGCAGGCGTGATGCCCGTCTCGTCAGGCCGTTTCGCAGTTGACCATCCAGCTCACACCGAAGCGGTCGGTGAGCATGCCGAAGCGCTCGGCCCAGAAGGTCTTCTGGAAGGGCATCGTCACCTGGCCGCCTTCGGCCAGCGCATCGAACAGGCGCTGGCCCTCGGCGACGCTGTCCGGGCTCAGGGTGATCGAGCAGCCCTTGATGCCCTGGTAGGGCTCGCCGCCGCAGGTCTGGCCGGGAATGGTGTCGGACGCCATCAGCGCATGGCTGCCGACGTTGAGGCAGGCGTGCATGATGCGCTCGCCGTGCGGGCCGGGGTCGAAGCCCTCGCTGGCCGGTGCCTCGGCGAAGGTCATCATCTGCAGCGTGCCGCCGAGCACGTCCTGGTAGCGGGTGAAGGCCTCGCGGGCCTGGCCGTCGAAGGTGAGATAGGTGCAGAGCTTCATCTGTCGTTCCCTCTGGTCGCATGGGTCGGGCGCGGGCGATCCTGCGGCCCGCGCGGTTCAGGCTGGAAAGCCTAGTCCCATGCCGGCCACCGGCAGCGCCAGCCGACCAGCGGCCGGGTGCGATCAGAGCAGGCGATAGCGGCGCAGGTCCTGGCGGCTGAGCAGGCGGATCCGCCCGGGCTCGACGCGCTGGATATCCGCGGCCAGCTCCGGCGCCACGCCCATCTGGCGAAAGTAGGACTGCGGGCTCTGGCGCAGGCGCGGGCGGCCGGGCAGCAGTCGCTCGCCGTCCGGCGCGTAGGGCCGGTGCAGGGCGACATGCCCGTGCACGCTGCGTCGCTTGCCGGCGGCCAGCAGGTAGAGGCAGCTGCCCTGGCACACGGCGTCGGCCGGCACCAGCGCGTCGAAGCCGGTCTCGCGCAGCAGGTGGCCCATGCGCATGGCCTCGCCGCCGCTGCCGCCGACGTTGTCCAGCACCAGCAGCTTGCGCACGTAGCGGCCCGGGTTGGCGGTGATGCCCTTGAGCAGCGCCTCGTAGTCACCCGGGGCGATCTGCTCGGTGACCCGCGCGAGCAGCACCGGACCGCGCTTGTACTGCACGGGGACGACCTCGACATCGGCCCGCAGCGGCGAGCAGGACAGCGCCAGGGCGCAGAGCAGGGCGGGGCGGAGCATGGCGGACGGAGGCCTGGCTGGACGGGGTGCAGAAGATACCTGTCGCGCGCGCGTTCGCCTATCGGCGCGAGGGGTCGCCGCCCGCGATGCCGTACAGCCGGTGGCTCCAGTCCTCCACCTGGCGGCTGCCCAGGCGCCGCTCCACCAGCCTGCGCCAGGCGGGCACCAGCGGCAGCTCGCCGAGGCGAGCCAACGCGTCGAAGTCCTGGGTGCGCTGGTAGAGCAGCTCGATGATGCGTGCCAGCGGCCAGTCCGGATGCGGCCGGTCGGCCAGGCGCAGCACCTGGCCGGCCTGCAGCTCGCCGGGCTCGAGCACGCGGTAGTACCAGCCGGTCATGCCGCTGTGCTGGACCTGCACGGCCATGTCGCGCACGCCGAAGCGCTCGTTGAGCTTCCAGCACGGCTGGCGGCTCTGGGTCACCTGCAGCACCGCGTCGCCGCAGCGCAGCACGTCGCCCAGGCACAGGCTCGTTTCATCGAGGCCCTGGGTGCTGATGTTCTCGCCGAAGGCGCCGGGCGCTTCGAGCAGCGCCAGCGGGCCAAGCCGTTCCTGCCAGCGCCGGTAGTGCTCGAAGGGGTAGTGATGGATGGCCTTGTCGAGCCCGCCGTGCACCCGCAGGTCGCCCTGTTCGTCGCCGGCCAGGCCGAAGGCGCCGGCGCGCAGCGGCCCGGCCACCGGCGCCTTGGCGATGGCGCTGCTGCTGCCGGGGCGATGGAAGGGCACGGCCCTGCCGGTCAGCAGCTGGTCGATCCTGGCGAGTTGCATCGGCGTCTCCTCCATGCGTTGGAAGGCGTGATTGTGCCGCATCCGTGCCCCGCTGGCTGCCGTCGCGCTGCCGCACGAGCGCCGGCGCCTCTCCCGGCGTTTCCCCGCGTGCGCTATCGTGCGGCCTTTGTCCGCCATCCGAGGAGCCGCCCATGAGCCTGACCGCCACCTACGACGCGCAGAACATCTTCGCCCAGATCATTCGCGGCGATGCGCCCTGCTACAAGCTCTACGAGGACGACGACGTGCTGGCCTTCCTCGACCTGTTCCCGCAGTCCTTCGGCCATACCCTGGTGATCCCCAAGCGCTCGGCGGCCTGCAACATCCTCGATGTCGACAGCGAGGCACTGTGCAAGGTGATCGGCGTGGTCCAGCAACTGACCCGGGCGATCGTCGCTGAACTCGAGCCGGACGGCGTGCAGGTTGCCCAGTTCAACGGCGCGCCGGCCGGGCAGACGGTGTTCCACCTCCACATGCACATCGTGCCGCGCTACACCGGCCAGGGGCTGGGCGTGCATGCCGCGCAGAAGGCCGACCCGGCCGAGCTGGAGCAGCTGCAGGCGCGCCTGCTCCGACGCATCGCCGCCAGCCGGGGCTGAGCGGCTGCGACCAACGCAGCAGCCAGCAGGCACCAAAGTACTATTCGTGGCCGCCGGCCGGCTTCGTAGGCTCAGGCCATGAAGCGAATCCGGCTCCACCTTCGGCACACCCTCGTCCGCCACTGCCTGCTGGTGCTGTGGCTGCTGGCCGGCAGTTGGCAGGCCGTCGCCGCCGAACGGCCGGTGCTGCGCCTGGGCGTATTGCAGTTCGGCACCGCGCACTGGGAGCTCGACCACCTCAAGCGCCGCGGGCTTGACCAGGCCAACGGCTTCGACCTCGAGGTGCGCCTGCTGGCCGACCTGCCGGCCTCGCGCCTGGCGCTGGTCAGCGGCAGCGTCGACGGCATCGTCGGTGACCTGCTCTGGGCGCAATCGCGCTTCGCCGCCGGCGCGCCGCTGCTGTTCGTGCCGTTCTCCAGCCGGCTGGGCGAGGTGGTAGTGCCCGAGCACAGCGATATCGCCACGCTCGCCGATCTTCCCGGCAAGCGCCTCGGCGTGGCCGGTGGCCCGGACGGCTATGCCTGGCAACTGCTGCAGCGCGCCGCGCGCCGGCAGGGCGTGGACCTGGCCAGCGCGCACGTGCAGTTCGCCGCACCGCCTTTGCTCGACCAGGCGTTGCGCCGCGGCCAGCTCGACGCGGTGCTGACCTTCTGGCACTTCGCCGCACGGCTGCGCGGTGAGGGCGGCGTGCGCAGTGCCTTCGGCATGCGCGAGCTGCTGCTGGCCAACGGCGCCGAGGCCGACCTGCCGATGCTCGGCTACCTGTTCGCCCAGCCCTGGGCCGAACGCCACGGCGAGCTGCTGCAGCGCTTCGAACGGGCCGTGCGCCAGGCCAAACGGCAGCTGGCCGACGATCCCCAGGCCTGGCAGGCCGTGCGCCCGCTGATGCGCGCCGGGGACGAGGCGGTCTTCGCCGCCCTGCGCGAGGCCTTCGTCGCCGGCACGCCAGCGCCGCTCGATGCCCCGCGCATCGCCGCCCTGCAGGCCTTGCTGCGCGCTGGCGCCGACCGGCAGCAGGCCGTGATGCCCGCCGCGCTGTTCTTCCAGGCCGGGCCATGAACGGCACGCGCTGGGCCGCCTGGCTGGCGCTGCCGCTGGCGGCGGCGCTGTGGGCGGCGATCGCCGGGTGGCTCGCCACGCCGCTGCTGCCCGGTCCGGCCAAGGTGCTCGAGGTCGCCTGGCAGTTGCTGGCCAGCGGCGCGTTGGGCGAGCACCTGGGCGCGACGCTGCGCCGGGTGGCGATTGCCTTCGCCCTGGCCATGGCGCTGGGCACCGCGCTGGGCATCGGCATGGGCCGCTCGCGGCTGCTCGATGCCTTCTGCGATCCGCTGCTGGTGCTGTTTCTCAACCTGCCGGCGCTGGTCACCATCATCCTGCTCTACGTCTGGTTCGGCCTGGTGGAGACCGCCGCGGTGCTGGCGGTGGTGATCAACAAGGTGCCCAACGTCGCGGTGACCCTGCGCGAAGGCGCGCGCAGCCTCGACCCGCGGCTGGAGCAGATGGCCGCGGTCTATCGCTTCAGCCACTGGCGGCGGCTGCGCCACGTGTGGCTGCCGCAGCTGTTCCCGTTCTGGATGGCGGCGACCCGCGGCGGGCTGGCGCTGATCTGGAAGATCGTCCTGGTAGTCGAGCTGCTGGGCCGTTCGGACGGCGTCGGCTTCCAGCTGCACATGGCCTTCCAGGTGTTCGATGTCGCCGCCATCCTGGCCTGGAGCCTGGCCTTCATCGCCGTGGTCCAGGCCATCGAGCTGCTGCTGCTGCAGCCGCTGGAGCGGCGCGCCTCGCGCTGGCGCACGGCCGGGGTGGCGCATGCTTGAGCTGGCCATCGACGGGCAGGCCGCCGGCCATCCGGTGCTCGGCACGCTGCACGCGCGCATCGCGCCGGGCGACCGCATCTGCCTGCTCGGCAGCTCCGGCATCGGCAAGACCACCCTGCTCAACGCCATCGCCGGGCTGGACCACGGCCTGCCGGCGACGATGATCCGCCGGCGTCCGGGGCTGCGCATCGGCTACCTGTTCCAGGAGCATCGCCTGCTGCCCTGGCGCACGCTGCGGCAGAACCTGGCACTGGTCGGCGCGACGCCCGGGCGCATCGAGACGCTGCTCGCCCAGGTCGGCCTGCAGGGCTGCGCCGAGCGGCTGCCCGACCAGCTGTCGCTGGGCATGGCGCGGCGCGCGGCGCTGGCGCGCTGCCTGGCGGTGGAGCCGGAGCTGTTGCTGCTCGACGAACCCTTCGCCTCGCTGGACGCCCCGCGGGTGGCGGAGCTGCGCGTGCTGCTGGCCGGGCTGCTGGACGCGCGGCCGGAGATGGCCATGCTCTGCGTCACCCACGACCCGCGCGATGCCGAGGCGCTGGCCAACCGCCGCTGGCAACTGCTCGGCACGCCGGCGACGCTGGTGGAGGTGGCGACTGGCGGCACCGGCGCCGAGCGCGCCGCCGGCTGATCAGGCGCCGGCCAGGCGGGTCAGTGCGTGCAGCACCAGGCCGACCAGGCCGCCGACCAGCGTGCCGTTGATGCGGATGTACTGCAGGTCCTTGCCGACGCTGCGCTCCATCTGCTCGACCAGCTCGGCGCTTTCCCAGTTCTCCACCCGTTCGGCGATGTAGCCGCCGATCTGCCCGCGGTAGCGCTCGAGCAGCTCCGGCACGGCGCGGGCCAGTTGCTCGTCGATCCAGCCGCGCATGGCTGCATCGCCGGCCAGGGCATCGCCCAGGCCACGGGTCAGGCCGACGATGCGCGCGCCGATGCGCGAGCGCTCGCTGGACAGGTCGGCCTCGAGCCAGGCGACCAGGTCCTGCCAGAGGCTGCGGAAGTAGTCGCCGGTGGCCGGGTGCTCGAGCAGCAGGGCGAGGATGCGCTCGACCTTGAGGGCGTACTCCGGGTCCTGGCGCAGGCGTTCGACGTACTCGCCGACATGCTCGTCGAAGCGCTGGCGCACCAGGTGCCCGGGGTCGGCGGCGATCTCGGCAATCAGCGCCGAGATGCCGTCGACCAGCTTGTTCGCCGACCAGCCGCCCACCGAGCGGCCCAGCCCCAGGTAGCGCAGGGTACGCACCTCGCGGGTGATGGTGTCGGCGATCAGCGCGCGGGTGTCGTCGTCGCGCAGGATGCCGTCCAGGCGTAGCAGCATCTCGTCGAGCATCGCCTGGTGGCGCCCCTGGGCGGTGAGGATCTCCAGCGCCTGTGCCAGCATCGGCGCCACGTCGGTACGACGGATGCGGGCGATCAGCCGCTCGCGGGCGAAGGCCTGCACGCGTTCGTCGTGCAGCGCCTGCACGCCGAAGCGGGCGATGCCGATGAGCTGGCGGCCGACCGCCTCGGCGTTGGCCGGGTGCCGCAGCCAGGCCGCCAGGCGCGAGGCCAGGTCCAGTTCGGCCAGCTTGGCCAGCACCAGCGGCGTGGCGAGGAAGTGGGTGGTGATGAACTCGGCCAGGTTGCGGCCGATGCGCGCCTTGTTGTGCGGGATGATCGCCGTGTGCGGGATCGGCAGGCCGAACGGGCGGCGGAACAGTGCGGTGACGGCGAACCAGTCGGCGATGGCGCCGACCATCGCCGCTTCGGCGAAGGCGCCCAGGTAGCCCCAGGCCGGGTGGCTGGCCTGCATCAGCGTGGCCAGCACGTAGAGCAGCGCGGCGAGCAACAACAGGCCAGCGGCCACGAGCTTCATCCGGCTGACCGGGGATTGCCAGGGGCTGGGCATGCACTTCTTCCTTCGAGCCGACGGCGGGACTGTCTGCACAGACTGCCTGCCGCCGGTTCCGTTCGCGGCCGGGTCAGTCGGCCAGGTCGGACTCTTCGTCGCGGATCAGCACATAGCGCCCGGCGGCGTGGTCCAGGCAGTCGTAGACGAAGAACATCGCCACCTGCGAGGGCGATTCCATCACCGCGGCGTAGTCGCCAGGCTCGGGGCGAAAGGCGCGCCCGGAATCGTTGCTCGCCACGCAGGCGATCTCGGCGACGACGAAGGCCTCCTCGGCGCTGCCATCGAAGTACTCCTCGCGGTCGCGTGCATCCCACTCCGCCGGTGCCTGGAACGGCCCGGCAATGCGCACCCGGGCGTCGCCCAGGTCGAGTTCCTCGTCGGGGTTGCGCTCGTCGGGGCGATAGAGCGTGCAATCCAGTGCCTGCGGATCTTGAACGATTGTTGCTTGGACCTTCGGATCGAGGGCGGCCATGGTGACTCCACGTGGCAGGGATTTGCCGCAGTGTGGTGGACGCCGCGGCGCTGTGCAAACCCGGCGTGCGATCGGACTGCCGGCCGTCGTGACGGCCGAACGCCCGCCATGCTGGCCTTTCCAATGCAGGAATCCATCCGCAAGCGGAGGCTCGCATGAACCAGGAAAAGACCCACGAACCGCAGCCCGAGGAAGGCGTGCGCGACGACGAGGTGCGGGGCACGCCGAATGCCGAACGGCTGTACGACGAGAACGAACCCGAGGTGCTGCCCAGCGACCCGGATATCACCGCCGACGACTACACCAACCTGCCAGGCTGAGTCATGGCGCCGACAGCCCGGCGCCTGCCCTGCTATCGTGCTCCTTCACCGGGCCGGCGCCGAGCTGGCCGCTGCCGATGGAGCCTGCATGCGCCTGATCCTTGCGCTTTCCACCCTGCTGGCGACGAGTGCCTGCTCGTCGTGGGCGCCCAACCCCGAAGACATCACGCCGGTGCCCGGCGATCGCCTGCTGGCCTACCAGCAGCCGCGCGAAGGCGCCGGCGAGATCGTCGTGACCCGTGACTTCGGCATCCGCGGTGGCGGCTGCTACATCGCCGTGCGGATCGACCGCGAGCTGGCGGCGCGCATCCATGTCGGCGAGCGTGCGCGGTTCAAGGTGCCGTCCGGCCGCCACGTCGTCGGCATCGGCACCGACCCGCTGGACGTCACCCTCTGTTCCAAGGGCCGCCTGCGTCGCGAACAGCTGGCCGAGGTCGCCCCTGGCCAGCGGCTGCACTACCGCATCACCAGCGAGAACGACATCGGCTTCGACATCCGTCCCGATGCGCCCTGAGGCGGCGCGCGATGCGGCTTAGGGAACGACGCTGCGTGCGCCGCCGAGGTAGCTGGCGCCGTACTCCCTGACCGCCGCGGCATTGGCCGCTTCGGATTCGATGTACAGCTCCTCCAGGGTGTCGGCCAGCTCGTCCATCTGCATGTTGATGGTGGTCAGCGACTCCTGCAGGCGGTAGCTGAGCTCGTGGATTTCCTTCAGCCGCTCGGCGGTGAGTTCCTGGCCGAGGGCCGCTTCCAGGCGCTTGTTGTCGGCCGAGAAGCTGGCCACGGCAGCGGCCAGCTCGGCATCGGCGAAGGCCTGCGGCGCGCAGGCCAGGCCGAGGGTCAGGGCGATGATCTTGCAGGATTTCACGGCGGTTCCCTTGCTGGAAATGGGCGCGCGAACTTACCACCGCCGTCCGATTGCATCGCGTACTGGCGCACAAAGCGCGAACGCCGGTGACCTGCCGGTCATGGCTCGGCCGGAATCTGCAGGCCGCGCTGCACCGCCGGCCGGGCGAGGAAGGCATCGAGCACCCGGGCGACATTGGCGAAGCGGTCGAAGCCGACCAGTTCGCGCGCCTCGTAGAAGCCGATCAGGTTGCGCACCCAGGGGAAGATGGCGATGTCGGCGATGCCGTAGTCCTCGCCCAGCATCCAGGCGCGGCCTTGCAGATGCCCCTCGAGCACGCCGAGCAGGCGCTGCGACTCGGCCACGTAGCGATCCCGCGGGCGCTTGTCCTCGTAGTCCTTGCCGGCGAACTTGTTGAAGAAACCGAGCTGGCCGAACATCGGGCCGATCCCGCCCATCTGGAACATCAGCCACTGCAGCGCGTGATAGCGCCCGGCCGGGTCGGCGGGCAGCAGCCGGCCGCATTTCTCCGCCAGGTAGACGAGGATCGCGCCGGACTCGAACAGCGCCAGCGGCCGACCGCCCGGGCCGTCGGGGTCGATGATCGCCGGGATCTTGTTGTTCGGGTTGAGCGAGAGGAATTCCACGCTGCGCTGCTCGTCGCGGGAGAACTCCACGCGATGCGCCTCGTAGGGCAGGCCGAGCTCCTCCAGCATGATCGAGACCTTCACCCCATTGGGCGTCGGCAGCGAATACAGCTGCAGGCGCCCGGGATGTTGCGCAGGCCAGCGGCGGGTGATGGGAAAGACGGACAGATCGGTCATCGCAGGGCGCTCCTCGCACGGCAAAGCGCGAAGTGTAGCCCTTGCCCAGGCGACGTTCCGGGCCCCACCTCAGTCGCGACACACCAGGGGTGTTGCCGGGGCTTGCCCGGGGCGGCGTGCCTGCCAGGCCAGGGCGAAGACCAGCAGGCCGCCGATGGCGGTGGCGGCGCCGACGTAGCCGGTGGCGGTCCAGCCGAAGCCGGCGCTGATCGCCAGCCCGCCAAGCCAGGGGCCGAGCGCGTTGGCGATGTTGAAGGCGGCATGGTTGGAGGCCGCGGCGAGGGTCTGCGCCTCGGCGGCGACGTCCATCAGGTGGGTCTGCAGCGCCGGCGACAGCGAGACCATGGTGCCCACCGCGAACACCGCCGGGAAGACCGTCCACGGCGACTCGGCGGCGAGCGGGAAGGCCAGCAGCACCAGGGTGCTCCACAGCAGCAGCCAGGCCACCGCCAGGAAGCCGAGGCGGTCGAACAGCTGGCCACCGAGCAGGTTGCCGAGGATGCCGCCCAGGCCGAACGCGGCGAGGGCGAAGGGAATCCAGCCGGGCGTGACCCCGGTGACGTGCAGCAGCGTCGGCGCCATGTAGCTGAACACGCAGAACATGCCGGCAAAGCCGACCGAGCTGATCGCCAGGGCCAGCCAGACGTCGCGGCGGTTGAAGGCGCGCAGTTCGCGCAGCGGGCTGCTGCGCGGCTCGTCGCGCTGGGCCGGGAGAAACAGCGCCACCAGCGTCACCGTCAGCATGGCGATGGCGCCGACCAGCACGAAGGCCAGGCGCCAGCTACCCCACTGGCCGAGCCAGGTGGCCAGCGGATTGCCGACCAGGATGGCCACGGTCAGGCCCATCAGCACCCGGGCGACGGCCTGGGCGCGCTTTTGCGGCGCGACCATGGCGGCGGCCACCAGCATCGCCACGCCGAAGTAGGCGCCATGCGGCAGGCCGGTGACGAAGCGCAGCGCCATCAGCGTGGGATAGTCCGGTGCCAGCGCGCTGGCGAAGTTGCCGAGGGCGAAGAAGCCCATCAGCAGCAGGAGCAACTGGCGGCGCGCCAGGCGCGCACCGAAGATCGCCAGCAGCGGCGCGCCGACCACCACGCCCAGCGCGTAGCTGCTGATCACGTGGCCGACCTGCGGCTCGCTGATGCCCAGGCCGCGGGCGACCTCCGGCATCAGGCCCATGATGGCGAACTCGCCGGTGCCGATGGAGAAGCCGCCCATGGCCAGGGCCAGTTCGATGAGAAGGACGGCACGCGGCGAAAGCGCCGGCGCCGTGCGGGAGGCTTGCGCCTGCATGGTCACCTCGTGGTCGGTGTTGCGAAGACGGCCGGCGCTGCAGGTGCAGCTGCACGAAGCCATGGGAGCGTCATGTCGACGGGGAGGTTCCTCGGCGACGGTGTTCGGGTGTGCCGGGGCTCTGCCCCGGGGCCGGCGCCCGGGGAGGGCGGCGGCCGCCATGGAGCCGCAAAGTGTGACGCCGTGCAAGCTTGATTTGCGTCAGGGAAGGCGCCGGAGCCGGTTGCGTAATGTCCGGCGACAAGCTGGTCGGTCGATGCAGTTGCCGGTTTTCAGGCATTCCGGGGCGCGGCGTTTTCGGCGCAGGAGTCGGCGGTTGGGGACGGACGCAGCAGCCACCACGGAGATCGCCATGAACCTGCTGTTTCGTCCTGCCGAAGCGCTGATGAACCGCTTCAACTACCCGATCAAGTTCGGCCTGCTGGGCCTGCTTGTCCTCATCGCCTTCGCCAGCCTGATGCTGACGGTGGTCGACCAGCTGGAACACACCATCGAACGCTCCGAGCAGGAACTGGAGGCCACCGCCCTGGCGCGGCCGATGTTCCGCCTGGTCGAGCTCACCCAGCAGCATCGCGGGCTGTCCTCCATGGTGCTCGGCGGCAACGCGGCGATGGGCGCCCGGCGCGGCGAACGCGAGGCCGCGGTCGAGGCGGCCCTGGCCGAGCTGAACCGGGCGCTGCCCGGCGAACGCCGGCAGCTGCCGGCCTGGCAGGCGATCCAGCAGGACTGGGCGACCATCCGCCACGACGGGCTCGGCTGGACGCAGGCCAGGAACATGCGCGCGCATACCGAGCTGGTCGAGGCCATGCTGCGGCTGAACACCCAGCTGGCCGACGCCTACGGCCTGACCTTCGATCCCGAGGCGCAGAGCTACTACCTGATGGCGGCGGCGCTGGAGGACATGCCGTTCCTGATCGAGCGCATCGCGCGCCTGCGCGGCAGCGCCTCGGCGGCCCTGGCGCGCGGCAGCCTGGACGACGCGCAGCGCATCGGCCTGATCCTGCTCGGCGAGGAGATCCGCACGGCGCTGGACAGCATGCAGCTCAGCCTGGACAAGGTGATCGGCCAGCGTCCGCAGCTGGGCGACACCCTCACCGCGGCCATGGCCCAGCTGCGCCAGCAGGCGGCGCGGCTCGACGAGGTGGTGCAGGCGCTGGTGCAGCGCGGCGATTTCCAGGCCAGCACGGCGGAGGCCTTCTTCAGCCTGGCCACCGAGACCATCGCCATCGGCTACCGGCAGATGCACGAGAACCTGTTGCCCGGCCTCGACGGGCTGCTGCAGCAGCGCATCGAGCATGCCTACCAGGTGCTGCTGCTCAACGTCGGCGTGGCGCTGGTGGTGCTGGCGCTGATCGGCTACCTGTCGGTCGGCGCCTATCTGTCGGTAATGACCAGCGTGCGGCGCCTGCGCGAGGGCAGCGAAAAGCTCGCCGCCGGCGACCTCACCACGCATATCCGGCTGACCACCCGTGACGAGCTGCGGCATGTGGCGGGCAGCTTCAATGCCATGGCCGATGCGATGCGCGGGCTGATCGGCAGCATCCGCGACAATTCCGATCAGGTCGCCGACTCGGCGCGCAGCCTGGCCAGCGCCTCGGGGCAGATCCATGTCGCCTCGCAGTGCCAGAGCGATGCCGCCTCGAGCATGGCCGCCGCGGTGGAGCAGATGACCGTCGGCATCGAGCACATCGCGCGGCATGCCGGCGAGGCCGACTCGCTGGCGCATCACTCCGGCGAGCTGTCGCGCCAGGGTGGCGAGATCGTCAGCGCGGTGGTCGAGGAGATCCGCCTGATCGCCGCCTCGGTGGCCGACTCGGCGCGCACCGTGGCCGAGCTCGGCGAGCGTTCCGGGCAGATCTCGGCGATCGTCGAGGTGATCGGCGACATCGCCGCGCAAACCAACCTGCTGGCGCTCAACGCGGCCATCGAGGCGGCGCGCGCCGGCGAACAGGGCCGCGGCTTCGCGGTGGTCGCCGACGAGGTGCGCAAGCTGGCCGAGCGTACCGCGCAGTCGACCCGCGAGATCGGCGAGATGGTCGCCAGCATCCAGCAGGGCACCGCCGGTGCGGTGCAGGGCATGGAGCAGGGCGTGCAGCGGGTCAACGAGGGCGTGCAGCGCGCGCAGCGGGCCGGCGAGGCGATGCACGGCATCCGCGAGGCGGCCAACCAGGTGCAGGGCACGGTCGCCGAAATCTCCAGTGCCCTGCGCGAGCAGAGCGCGGCGTCGGTCGAGATCGCGCAGAAGGTCTCGATGATCGCGCAGATGGCCGAGGAGAACGGCAGCGCGGTGGGCAGCAACCACCAGACCGCCAGCCGCCTGAGCGACCTGGCCGGGCAGTTGCTGGGCAACGTCAGCCGCTTCCGCGCGGGCTGAGTCGCAGGGCTGGCGCACCGGCGACGGCTGCGCCGGTGCGGTGCCTCAGAACACCTGTTCGATGGTGATGTACTCGCCCTCGGTGCGCAGGGTGAGTTTCACCGTCTCGTTGGTGCGGTTCCGCCAGAACCAGCCGTGCTTGCCGTCGAACGCGGCGACCAGCTCGCCCTGCAGTTCCGGCGTGTCCTTGCCCTTGCCATAGCCATGGTAGAAGCCCTTCGGCGCCTGGACGGGGTCGCCGTGGGTGTCGTAGTTCAGGCGCCCACCGTTGGCCGTCCAGTGGAAGTTCGCCTTGGCGCCTTCCTTCATCTCAAGCTTGATCTCGGTGGCCTGGTTGGGCTTCAGGGTCAGATTGACCTCGTGCTGCTGGGTGGCCACCTTTGGCTGCTGCGGTTCGGCAGGCACCGGTGCCGCGGCGGGAGCCGGCTCGGCCTGCGCCACGGCCGGTGGCTGCGCATCGGCGGCGGCTTCCTCGGCCAGGGTGCGTTTCAGCTCGCCCATCTGGGTAAGCCCCAGCAGGCGGCCGGCACCGGTCGGGTCGATGGCGTACTCGGCGGGCATCACCACGGTGACCAGCAGCACGCCGGCGGCGATCAGAGCGATGGCGGTGGAGCGCAGCAGCTGGGCGCTGCTGGGCAGTCCGGTCAGGTCGGGTCGTTGGTTGTTGTACATGCGAAAAATTCCTTACTGGGACACGATCAGGCCGGTGAGCTGGTAACCCATCAAGAGGAAACCGGCGCCCATCATGGCGACGTTGGCGGTGTAGGCATGGCGCCAGAAGCCGGCGCTGCGTCGCCAGTAACCCATGGCAATGAGGATGGCGCCGAGCGCCAGCAACTGGCCGAGCTCGACCCCGACGTTAAAGGCGATCAGGTTGGCGATCAGGCCATCGGCAGCGATCTCGTACTCGAGAATCTTGGTCGCCAGGCCGAAGCCGTGGATCAGGCCGAAGACCAGCGTGGCCGCGCGGGTATCGGGCTGATAGCCGAACCAGCGCTCGAAGGCGCCGAGGTTGTCCAGGGCCTTGTAGACGACCGAAAAGCCGATGATCGCGTCGATCAGGTAGGCACTGACGCTGATCTCGGTCAGCACGCCGAACAGCAGGGTCACCGAGTGGCCGACGGCGAACAGCGTGACATAGAGCCCGACGTCCTTGAGCCGGTAGAGGAAGAAGATCACTCCGAAGAGGAACAGCAGGTGATCGTAGCCGGTGATCATGTGCTTGGCGCCCATGTAGATGAACGGCAACAGCAGCACGCCGGAGCTTTCCTGGATGAAGCCCTTGTCGCCCTCGGCCACGCCATGGGCGATTGCGTCGGGTGCGAGCAGGAACAGCAGCAAGCCGGATACCGGTAGCAGCGAGTGGCGCAGGCGTGCGTAGAACGCAGCGAGCCCGCGCAGGGATTGCGAATGCATGGAAATGGTCCTGAGCGAATGGGAAGAGGTCACCGGAGGCGACCGTCAGCAGCGCAAGGCTAGGCGCGGGGAGGGCGCTCGATGCGCGATACCGGGCTCTGCGGTAGCGCCGGGTGCGGCCAGGCCGGGACGTCGGCACGCTCGGGTTGCACGGCCAGGCTCAGCCGCACGGGATGAGGGGTTTCGTGGATGTGATCACCGAGCACGTGCACGTGCTGCAGCTCGCAGAGGGCGCAGCGCTCGACCGAGTGAGCATGCTGGTGATGGTGGTCGCGCCACCGGGCATCGGTTGAGTGCTGCGCCGGACTGACCAGCCAGGAGGTCGCATGGCTGCCCCAGCCCGCCAGCAGGGCGATGAGCAAGGCGAACACCAGCGAGGTCTTGGGGCGATGGTCGGTCATCGGCGATCTCTGGTTCCGGCGGCGGGCCTGTTGATCCAGCCGGGAGAGGGCGGCAGCCTATCGGGCCATTTTCCGGATCGCAACCGGTCCGGGCGCAGCCCATGGGGTACGGCGATCCTGCCGGCCATCCTCCAGCCTGCGCGTATGCAGCGCCATTGACCCATCGGCGGATTTGTCTTCCGCCTTGGTAGTAGACACCGTTGGCGAGGCCGCGCGCCTGCCGTTCACAGCGGCCAGATCCAGAGGATCGCCGGCACCGCGCAGAGCACCACCAGGATCGACAGCGGCAGGCCCAGGCGCCAGTAGTCGCCGAAGCGGTAGCCGCCGGGCGCCATCACCAAGGTGTTGGACTGGTGGCCGATGGGCGTGAGGAAGGCGCAGGACGCGCCGATCGCCACCGCCATCAGGAAGGGATCGACAGAGGCGTCCATGCCCCGCGCCAGGCTGATCGCCACCGGTGCGGCGAGCACCGCGGCGGCGGCGTTGTTGACCACGTTGGACACCAGCATCACGGCGACCATCAGCAGCGCCAGGGTTGCCGCCGGCGGCAGCGCCTGGCCGAGCGTGAGCAGGGCATCGGCGATCCGCTGCGAGCCGCCGGTGGTCTCCAACGCCTGGCCCACCGGCAGCATGGCCGCCACCAGCACGATCACCGGCATGTCGATGCTCTCGTAGATGCCGCCCAGCGGGATCAGCCCTGCCAGGATCATCACCAGTGCCCCGGCGACCAGCGCGGTGGCGGCCGGCAGCAGGCCGAGGGCGATGCTCGCCAGGGTCAGGGCGAAGATCGTGCTGGCCAGCAGCACCTGGCGCGGCGCGGTGATGCGCAGGCCGCGCGAGGCCAGCGGCAGGCAGCCGAGGTTGCCGAGGGTCGACTGCAGGCTTTCCTCGCGGGCCTGCAGCAGCAGGATGTCGCCGGCGGCGAAGCGGATCCGGCCCAGGCGCTGGCGCAGCCGCTGGCCCTGGCGGGCGACGGCCAGCACGTTGACGCCGTGGCGCTCGCGCAGGTCGAGGCCGCTGGCGGTGGTGCCCACCAGCATCGAGCCGGGGCTGACGATGGCTTCGGCCAGGGTCAGCTCGCCATGCCGGTCGCGGTGCTTCCTGCTCTTGTCGTCCTTGCCGGCGTGCGCGGCGGCCGGCTCGGCGTGGTCGCGCTCGGGCGGCTCCTCCAGGTTGGCCGCCAGCTCGACACCGGTGACGTCGAGCAGCGCCTTGAGGCTGTCCGAATCGGCCTCGACCAGCAGGATGTCCTCCTCGCGCAGCACTTCGTAGGTCGACGGCATGCGCTGGCGCTGCTCGCCGCGAATCAGCGCGATGACCTGCACGTCGGCCTCGTCCTGTACCGCGCCGATCAGTGCGTGCAGGGTGCGCCCGGCGTACTTGCAGCCCTCCGGCACGCGCACTTCGGTGAGGTAGGCGCTGATCTCGAACAGGTCGCCGTTGCCTTCCTGTTCCTGCCGGCGCGGCACCAGCCGCCAGCCGAGCAGGGCGATGAAGGCGACCCCGGCGAGGGTCACCGCGGCGCCCACCGGGAGAAAGGCGAACATGCCGAAGGGGGCCTCGCCGGCTTCGGCGCGGTAGCCGGCGATGATCAGGTTGGGCGGCGTGCCGATCAGCGTCAGGGTGCCGCCGAGCAGCGAGCCGAAGGCCAGCGGCATCAGCAGGTAGGACGGCGAGCGGCCGCTCTGGCGCGACATCCAGATCGCCACCGGCATGAACAGCGCCAGCGCGCCGACGTTGTTCATGAAGCCCGAGCTCAGCGCGACGATGCCGGTCAGTGCGGCGACCTGCGCCCAGGGCCGTTCGCCGACCTGCATCAGCCGGCGTGCCACGGAGTCCACCACGCCGGCGTTGAGCAGGCCGCGGCTGAGCACCAGCACCGCGGCCACCGAGATCACCGCCGGATGGGCGAGGCCGGCGAACACCTCGTCGGCCGGCACCACGCCGCTCAGGGCGCAGGCGAGCAGGGCGCCGAGCGCCACCAGGTCGTAGCGCCAGCGGTTCCAGATGAACAGCGCCAGGGTTGCCGCGAGCACGCCAAAGACGATCAGCTGGTCGCCGGTCATGTGGTTCTCTCCGATCCGCCGGGGCCGTGGCGCCGGGCGGCAATACCGTGGAACAGGGGGGGGCGCGGCGCACCTGCCGGGCGCGACCGCGAGGCGCTCGTGACTACAGACTGCCAGCATCGCGCAAAGGTGCCGGCAGGTTATGGCAAAAGTCCGCGCCGCGGGGCAAGGTGGCCGCACAACAATTCGAAAGGCCCTTGTCATGCCCGAGTCCGTTTCCCTGCCGTGCCGCGATGGCTTCAGCCTGGCCGCGCAGCTGTGGCGGCCCGCCGGCGCCGAGCGCGGCGCGGTGATCGTCAGCAGTGCGACCGGCGTGCTGTCGCGCTACTACGCGCGCTACGCCGGCTTTCTCGCCGAGCATGGCTTCGCCGTGCTGACCTACGACTTCCGCGGCATCGGCGGCTCGCGGCCGCCGCGGCTGCGCGAGCTGCGCATGCGCTGGCGCGACTGGGGCGACTACGATTTCGACGCCGCCGTGCGCTTCATGCGCCAGCGCGACCCGCACGGGCTGCTGGTGGCGGTGGGGCACAGCGCCGGTGGTTTCATGCCCGGTTTCGCCGAGGCCGCCAGCCAGGTGGATCGCTACCTCAACGTGGCCGGGCAGTACGCCTACTGGCGCGACTACGCCGCCGACCGGCGCCTGCGCATGTTCGCCAAGTGGCACCTGCTGATGCCGGCGCTGACCCGGCTGCTCGGCTATTTCCCCGGGCGGCGCCTGGGCTGGCTGGAAGACCTGCCGGCCGGCGTCGCGCTGGAATGGGCCGGGCGCGGTGCACGGCTGGAGCACAGCTATCCGGCCAATGAGCATGACGAGCTGTTCCGCCGCTTCGCGGCGATCCGCGCGCCGATCCTGGCGGTGAGCACCAGCGACGACGAATTCGCCACGCCGGCGGCCATGCGCCGGGGCCTGGCGTATTTCTGCAACAGCCCGCGCCAGCGCGTGCAGCTCGAGCCCGGTGCGCTGGGCTTCGAGCGCATCGGCCACTTCGGCCTGTTCCATGACCGCCACCGCCAGGGCTTCTGGCGCGCGAGCCTGGAGTGGATCGCCGAGGGCCGCAATCCCTGGCTGGCCGACGAAGTCATCGAGGCCGGCGCGCCGCCGGTCCGCGACGATGGCATTCCCTTCGCCGCCGCGCCGGGCTATAAGCCAGGCCCATGAACAAGCGCACCCTCCAAGAGCAGATCATCGCCACCCTCGAAGCCGACCGCGAGGTGGCCCGCACCGTGCTGGCCGCGACCCACGAGGCTGCCACCCACGCCGAGAGCAAGGCCGAGAACAAGTACGACACCCGTGGCCTGGAAGCGGCCTACCTGGCCGACGGCCAGCGCCGCCGCCTGCACGAGATCGAGACGGCGCTCGCCGCCTATCGCAACCTGCAGCCGGTCGCCGCCGACGAAGGCCGGGTGCGGGTCGGCGCGCTGCTCTGCCTGGAGCACGACGCCGAGGAACGCTGGTTCTTCCTCGGTCCCGACGGCGCCGGCTTGAAGCTGCGGCACGAGGGCCGCGAGGTGCTGGTGATCTCGCCGCGCTCGCCGCTGGGCCAGGGCCTGCTCGGCCGCCAGGAGGGCGACGAGGTGGAGCTGCGCGTCAACGGCCGGCTGCAGCGCTACGAGGTGCTGGAAGTTCGCTAGGGCGGGCGCCGCTCAGGCGCGCTCGGCGATCCGCTGCACCACCACGCTGCCGGTGATATCGCCCTGCACGTTCACCGCCGTGCGGATGGTGTCGAGCAGGCGGTCGATCGGCAGCAGGATGGCGATCGCCTCGGCCGGCAACCCGACCGCCTGCAGGACCATGACCATGGTCACCATGCCGGCGCTGGGAATGCCCGGTGCGCCGGTCGAGGCGATCATCGCGGTGAAGAACACCACCGCCTGCTGGCCCAGGCTCAGCTCGACCCCTACCAGGTTGGCGACGAACAGCGCGGCGGCGGCCTCGTAGAGCGCGGTGCCGTCCATGTTCATGGTCGCGCCCAGCGGCAGCACGAAGCCGGCGTAGCGCTTGTCGACCTTGAGGTTCTCCTCGGCGCAGCGGATCGAGACCGGCAGCGTCGCCGAACTCGAGCTGGTGGCGAAGGCGGTGATCACCGCATCGCGCGCGCCGCGCCAGAACCACAGCGGCGAGCGGCCGGTGGTCAGGTAGAGGATCAGCGGCAGCACCACCGCGCCGTGGAACAGCGTGGTGCCGAACACCAGCACGATGAAGCCGCCCACCGCCGAGAGCAGCGCGACATCCTGTTCGGCGACCAGGCGGACCAACAGCGCGAGGATGCCCAGCGGCGCCAGGCGCATGATCCAGCCGACGATGTGCAGCAGCATCTCGAGGATTTCCTGCAGCAGCGCGAGGATGGTGCGGTAGCGCTGGCCGCCGGCGACCAGGGCGATGCCGACGAACAGGGCGAACACCACGACCGCCAGCACGCTGCTCTGGGCGAAGGCGGCGAAGGGGTTCTGGAAGAGGTTGGCGAAGAAGTGCTGGAAGAACTCCGGCAGGGTCAGCTGGCGCGCCTCGAAGGCATCCATCTGCTCGGCGAACAGGTCCAGCGACAGCCCGGCGCCGGGCTTGACCAGGTTGGCCGCGGTCAGCGAGACGAGCATCGCCACGCCGGTGGTCAGGGTGAAGTAGAGCAGCGCGGTGATCCACACCCGGTGCACCTGGTGGTGCTGCTGCAGGCTGGCCACGCCGACGGCGATGGAGGTGAACACCAGCGGCACCAGCACCATCTTCAGCATGCCGATGAACACGCTGGAGACCAGCCCGGCGGTATACAGGGTGCCTTCGCGCAGCGCGGCGTCCTCGGGCAGCGCGCCGGTCAGCCAGCCGATCAGCAGGCCGAGACAGGCAGCGACGAGGATTTGCACGTTGAGGCTGGGCATGATGGGTGTCCTTGTTGTTGTTCAGGGGCTGCTCGGCAGACCGGCCGCGCCGCTGCCGGGTTCGCCACAGCGCCATGATAGCGGGCCACGCGGATGCCGTGCCGGCCCGGCCGCGTCAGCGCAGGATGGGTTAGCGGGATTTTCAGCCCGGCGGCGCCACCTTCCCGGCGCGGCTCGGATAGCCTTGGCTGCAGGTCAGCGAGGAGGGCGGGATGAGCGGCATCGACGACGACATCGAACGGCGGATCGCCAGGCAGGTCGCCGAGTGGCAGCGGGGCGTCAGCGGCCGCGGTACGCCGCTGCAGATCGACAGCGCCTGGCTGCAGACGCCACCGGGGCTGCGCCTGCCGTTCCAGGTGCTGAAGAACGCCGGCATCGCGCCGCGCGAGGTGGAGCTGCTGCACGAACGCACGCGGCTGCGCGAGTGCGTGCAGCAGTGTGCCGATGCCGCCGAGCGCGAGCGCCTGCAGCAACGGCTGGTCGATCTCGAGCAGAACCTGGCGTTTCGCCTGGAGGCGCTGGCCCGCCTCGGCAAGGGCTGATGGCCCGAGCCGGGCGCTCGCCACTTAGCGGGCTGTGGCAGTATGCGTCGCTCGCAGCAAGGGGATGCACATGCAAGCCGAAGACCTCCAGCGCCTGGTGACCCAGACCATGCCCTACGGCAAGTACAAGGGACGGCTGATCGCCGACCTGCCGGGGCACTACCTCAACTGGTTCGCCCGGGTGGGCTTTCCGCCGGGCGAGATCGGCCGGCTGATCGCGCTGATGCAGGAGATCGACCACAACGGGCTCAAGCCCCTGCTCGAGCCACTGCGCCGTCGCTGATCAGTCCTGCGACTGCGCCTTGAGCGCCTCGAGCGCGGGCGCGGCGTAGATGCCGACCTCCACGGCGAGCTGCATGACCCGCGGCAGGTCGCTGGTGTAGACCAGCACCGCCTGCAGTTCGTCATCCAGCGGCTCGCTGAAGTCCACCAGCACATAGCCACCCTTTTCCGGGTAGAGGCTGCCGAGCTGCACCTGGATGCGGTTGAGCGCCTTGAGCGGCTCGGTCTTGGCCAGCTGCTTGGGCTTGAGCACGAAGCCCACCTGCGGGCCGAACGAGGCGACGATCTGGGTGAACAGCTGTTCGTAGTCGTCGGCCTGGAACAGCACGGTGTCGGGCAGGCTGCCGACCACCACCCACTCGCCGAGGGGAATGGGGAAGCTGTCGTCGTAGTTGATGTCCGGGTTGGCCGCGAGGAACGCCGCGGGGTCGGCGTAGGCCTGGGCGGCTTCCTCGGCGATACGCTCGATCTCCGTTTCGGCCATGCAGCCGGAGCTGATCAGGCCGATCAGTTCTGCCAGTTGATCCTGCATCTGCGGACTCCTGTGGTCGGGGCGCGCAGCATAGCCGAAGGCCGCCGCGGGTGCCCGGTCGGGCGATGCCCCCTGGGGTATATTGCGAAAACTTATAGAACCGAAAGTTCTAGCGTTATTCGATTTCTTTCTTGTCCGGGAAGCGCATGCTACCTTCGCGCTGACTGCGACAACCGGCCGCACCTCGAGGGAGGCGCCGGTTGCCTCGCGGCGATCATTACAACTCGAAATACCGTGAGGTCCCGTATGAGAACGACCGATCGCCTGCTGGCCGGGGCCTGTGCCTTGCTGCTGGCCATGCAGGCCCAGGCTGCCGACGGACAGAAACTCTTTACCCAGGGGGGCGCGAATCCGGCGGCGATGGCCTGCGTCACCTGCCATGGCGCCAACGGCGAGGGCATGGCCGCCGGTGGCTTTCCGCGACTGGCCGGACTGTCTGCCGGCTACCTGAACAAGCAGCTGGAGGACTTCCGTAGCGGAGCCCGGGCCAATCCGATCATGCAACCGATCGCCGCGGCGCTCGGTGACGACGAGATGCAGGCACTGAGCGCGTTCCTCGCGGCCAAGCCCGCGCCGGCAGCGGCGCAGGCCAACCGTGCCGATGCAGCCGAAGGTGTCGGTGCCCGGCTGGCGCTGCGCGGTGCCTGGGAGCGCAACATTCCCGAATGCGTGTCCTGCCATGGCCCCGGCGGCAGCGGTGTGGGCGATGCCTTCCCGGCGCTGGGCGGCCAGTCGGCGGCCTACCTGAGCGCACAGCTGAACGCTTGGCGCCAGGGCACGCGCAAGAACGACCCGAACGATCTGATGGGGCATGTCGCCCGTTCGCTGACCGACGCGGAAGTCACTGCCGTGGCGGAGTACTTCGCCAGCCTGGGCCAATAGGAGTCGCGCGCATGAAACTGTTTCCCTTCGCCGTGCTGGCGCTGGCGGTCTGCGGACCGGTAGCGGCCGCCGAGATCAAGATGGACGACCAGTCCCAGCTCAACCCGAAGGCCACCGGCAAGCCAGCCTTCGAGCCGCCGCAGGAAAGCGACCTGCCGGACAATGCCTACGGCAAGCTGGTGCAGGAAGGCCGGGCGATCTTCGTCAACACGCAGAAATACGCCGGCGAGTACGTCGGCAACGGCATGAACTGCACCAACTGCCACCTCGACCAGGGACGCAAGGCCGACTCCGCGCCGCTGTGGGGCGCCTATCCGATGTACCCGGCCTACCGGAAGAAGAACGACAAGGTCAACAGCTATGCCGAGCGGGTCCAGGGCTGCTTCCAGTTCAGCATGAACGGCAAGCCACCGGCGGCCGACAGCCACGTGATCAATGCGTTGAGCGCCTACTCCTACTGGCTCTCCACTGGTGCGCCGACCGGCCAGGAGCTGCCCGGCCGCGCCTACCCGGAAGTGCCGCAGCCCAAGGGCGGCTACGACATCGCCAAGGGCCGCGAGGTCTACGCCGCGCAATGCGCGGTCTGCCACGGCGACGACGGCCAGGGCCAGAAGGCGGCCGAGGGCTACGTGTTCCCGCCGCTGTGGGGACGCGATTCGTTCAACTGGGGCGCCGGCATGCACCGGATCAACACCGCCGCGGCGTTCATCAAGGAAAACATGCCGCTCGGCAAGGGCCGCACCCTCAGCGACGAGGAGGCCTGGAACGTTGCCGCCTACATGAACAGCCACGAGCGCCCGCAGGATCCGCGGCTGATCGACGGCTCGATCGCCAAGACACGGGACAAGTACCACGCCAACGACGGCGTCAACCTGTACGGCGTGGAGGTGAACGGCGTGCTGCTCGGCCAGGGGATCAAGTGACCCTGGCCCGGCAACCTGCCAATCCGGGAGCGTCGTTCGACGCTCCTTTCACGATCCGACCGACGGGTCACGAAAGATCCTCATAATTTCCTCAACAAAGCGCGCAAGGTTGCGGTTTCTTTACGCTTTTCGTGCACAATAGCCGCCACAACAGGCGCATGCGTGAACCCCGTCGGCCGCGTGGCCGCGTCGTTCCGGCGTCACTACGACAAGCCAACTCCAGAGGAGCGACCGTGTACGACGTCGTGATCAGCGGTACCGGCCTTTACACCCCCGCCAGCAGCATCTCCAACGAAGAGCTGGTGGCCTCCTTCAACACCTTCGTCCAGCGTCACAATGCCGAGCATGCCGCGGCCATCGAGGCCGGCGAGATGCAGCCGCTGGCCGAGTCCAGCGCCGCCTTCATCGAGAAGGCCTCGGGCATCAAGAGCCGCTTCGTCACCGACAAGAACGGCATCCTCGACCCGGCGCGCATGGTTCCGCGCATTCCCGAGCGCAACAACGAGCAGTGGTCGATCCTCTGCGAAATGTCGGTCAAGGCCGCCGAGCAGGCGCTGACCCGTGCCGGCAAGTGCGCGGCGGACATCGACGGGGTGATCGTCGCTTGCTCGAACCTGCAGCGTGCCTACCCGGCGATCGCCATCGAGGTGCAGGCGGCGCTGGGCATCAAGGGTTTCGGCTTCGACATGAACGTGGCCTGCTCGTCGGCGACCTTCGGCATCCAGAACGCCGCCAACAGCATCCGCCTGGGGCAGGCGCGTGCGGTGCTGATGGTCAACCCGGAGATCTGCACCGGGCACATGAACTTCCGCGACCGCGACAGTCATTTCATCTTCGGCGACGCCTGCACCGCGGTGCTGCTCGAGCGCGCCGACCTGGCGACCTCGGCGTACCAGTGGGAGGTGCTCAGCACCAAGCTGGCGACCGAGTTCTCCAACAACATCCGCAACAACTTCGGCTTCCTCAACCGAGCGGCCGAGGAGCACAAGGACGATCCGGACAAGCTGTTCATCCAGGAAGGCCGCAAGGTGTTCAAGGAAGTCTGTCCGATGGTCGCCGAGCTGATCGGCGCTCACCTGGCCGAGAGCGGCCTGCCGGTCGAGTCGGTCAAGCGCTTCTGGCTGCACCAGGCCAACCTGAACATGAACCAGCTGATCGTGCGACGCCTGCTCGGCCGCGATGCCACCGCCGAAGAAGCGCCGGTGATCCTCGACACCTACGCCAACACCAGTTCGGCTGGCTCGGTGATCGCCTTCCACAAGCACCAGGACGACCTGCCCGCCGGCAGCGTCGGCGTGTTGAGCTCGTTCGGCGCCGGCTACTCGATCGGCAGCGTGATCCTGCGCAAGCGCTGAAATGCCAGCGGACGGCGGCTCAGCCCGCCGTCAGTTCACGCATGCGCGCCAGCACGGCGTTCATGCCGTTGCTGCGCGACGGTGACAGCTGGCGGCCGAGGCCGAGCTGGGCGAACCAGTCGGCCACGTCCACTGCCGCCAGCGCCTCGGCATCCAGCCCGTTGACTCGCGCCAGCAGCACGGCCAGCAGGCCGCGCAGCAGGCGCGCCTCGCTGCTCGCGCGAAACTGCCAGCGGCCGTCGCGCTGCTCGCCCAACAGCCAGACCTGGCTCTCGCAACCGGCCACCCGGTTGGCCTCGTTGCGCTCGTCCTCGGCCAGCGCGGGCAGGCGCGCGCCCCACTGCATCAGCAGGCGGGCGCGCTGCTCCCAGCCGCCTGCCTGGGCGAAGGCTGCGAGGGTTTCCCGGGCGGAGGCGGGCAGGTCGCTCATCGGAGCAGCTCCAGGGCGGCGTCCAGTGCCGAGAACAGGCGCTGCAGGTCGCTTTCGTCGTTGTACAGGCCGAGGGAGACACGGATCGCACCGTCCAGCCCCAGGCGCTTCATCAGCGGCATGGCGCAGTGATTGCCGCTGCGCACGGCGATGCCCTGTTCGATGAGCAGCTGCGACAGGTCGGCATGGTGCACGCCGTCGACCACGAAGCTGGCCAGCGCGGCCTGCGGCGAGCCGAGCAGGCGCACCCCGGCGCGCGCACGCAGTCCGTCGAGCAGCTTGCCGTGCAGCGCCTGCTCGTGTGCCAGCACGGCATTGGCGTCCAGCCCGGCGAGGTAGTCGAGGCTGGCGCCGAGGGCGATGACCCCGGCGATCGGCGGCGTACCGGCCTCGAAGCCCAGCGGCGCGGCATGGAACTCGGCGTGCTCGAACTCGGCGATGCGCACCATCTCGCCGCCGAACTGCCAGTGGTGCAGCTGCAGCAGCGCCTCGCCGCGGCCGAACAGCGCGCCGACCCCGTCCGGGCCGTACAGCTTGTGGCTGGACAGCACGTAGAAGTCGCAGGCCAGCGCCTGCAGGTCATGCCGGCCATGGGCCACGCCCTGCGCGCCATCGACCACGCTCAGCGCGCCGTGCCGGCGCGCCAGCTCGAGCAGCGGTTGCAGCGGCTGCCAGCTGCCGAGCACGTTGGACAGCTGGCTGACCGCCAGCAAGCGCGTGCGCGGACCGATCAGCCGTTGCGCGGCGTCAAGGTCGATGCGGCCGTCGGCATCGAGCGGCAGCACCATGAGCCTGGCTCCGCGGCGCAGCGCCAGCTGTTGCCAGGGCAGCAGGTTGGCATGGTGCTCCAGCGCGCTGATGACGAGTTCGTCGCCGGCGCCGATCAGGTGCTCCAGACCGTAGGCCAGGAGGTTCAGCGCCTCGGTGGCGCCCCGGGTGAAGACGATCTCGGTCGGGCTGCTGGCATTCAGCCATCTGGCGATCTTGATGCGGCTGTCTTCGAAGGCGCGGGTGGCGCGCTCGGCAGGCTGGTGCTGGGCGCGGTGCACGTTGGCTGCGCCGCTGGTGTAGTAGCCGCACAGGGCATCGATGAGCGCCTGCGGCTTCTGCGCCGTGGCGGCGCTGTCGAGGTAGACCTGGCCCTGCGACTCCAGGACGGAGAGGGCGGGAAAATCGGCACGCCAGGGGGATACGAGCATTGCGTCAGGGCCTTGGGCGGACGCTGGAAGCCAGGCCGGCTTGCGGTTGCTTCCAGCGCTGACCGCCTGGCTTCCTGCGTCGGGTCAGTTGTGCGCGTGCAGCGCCTCGTTCAGTTCGATGGCCGACTTGTGGGTCTTGCACTCTACCGCGCCGGTCTGCGAATTGCGGCGGAACAGCAGGTCGCTCTGCCCGGCCAGCTCGCGTGCCTTGACCACCTTGACCAGCTGGCCGTTTTCGTCGAGCAGGCTGACCTTGGTGCCGGCAGTGATGTACAGGCCGGACTCGACGGTGTTGCGGTCGCCCAGCGGGATGCCGATGCCGGCGTTGGCGCCGATCAGGCAGTTCTCGCCCACCGAGATGACGATGTTGCCGCCTCCGGACAGGGTGCCCATGGTCGAGCAACCGCCGCCCAGGTCCGAACCCTTGCCGACGAACACGCCGGCCGAGACGCGGCCTTCGATCATGCCGGGGCCGGCGGTGCCGGCGTTGAAGTTGACGAAGCCCTCGTGCATTACCGTGGTGCCTTCACCGACGTAGGCGCCGAGGCGGATGCGCGCGCTGTCGGCGATGCGCACACCGGCCGGGACCACGTAGTCGGTCATCTTCGGGAACTTGTCCACCGAGAAGACTTCCAGCAGCTCGCCCTTCAGGCGCGCTTCGAGCTGGCGCTCCGGCAGCTCGGCCAGGTCGACGGCGCCCTGGCTGGTCCAGGCGACGTTCGGCAGCAGCGGGAAGATACCGGTCAGGTTCAGCCCGTGCGGCTTGACCAGGCGGTGCGACAGCAGGTGCAGCTTGAGGTAGGCCTCCGGCGTGGAGGTCAGCGGCGCATCCTCCTCCAGCAGGGTGACCACCAGCGGCCGCTGGGCCTCGGCCAGGCGGGTCAGCAGGGCATGCTGGACCGGGCAGACCGGCTTCAGCGCGGCGGCCAGGTCGGCAGCCTGGTTGATGGTGATGGCGATGGCCCGGTTGCCGCCCTGGTAGTCGAGCAGCGGGGCGATGGCCTGCACCAGCTCGGCCTGCGGGTTGAGCAGCGGCTGGGCGTAGAAGACTTCCAGCCAGGCGCCGTCGCGGTTCTGCGTGCCGACACCGAAGGCCAGGCTGAAGAGGGAAGTGGTCATGGCATTGTCCTTGTCATGGCGCGCCGCCCGGCGCGCGTGGTCAGTTCGAGGCTGTCAGTGCAGCCGCATAGAGGTCCGGCTTGAAGCCCACCAGGGTCCGGTCGCCGAGTTCGAGCACCGGACGCTTGATCATCGAGGGCTGGGCCAGCATCAGTTCGATGGCGCGGGCCTGGTCGAGGTCGGCCTTCTGCGCATCGTCCAGCTTGCGAAACGTGGTGCCCGCGCGGTTCAGGACCGTCTGCCAGCCGTGCTCGTCGCACCAGGCCTGCAGGTGCGCGCGGTCGATGCCGGCGCTCTTGTAGTCATGGAAGACGTAGTCGATGCCCTGCTCGTCGAGCCAGCTGCGCGCCTTCTTCATGGTGTCGCACGCCTTGATACCGAACAGCTTGACGGGTTCTGACATGGCCGGGGGCTCCAACTCCTGAAAACCGGGTCGGGATTATGCCATGCCTGTGCCCGGGTGTCGGCGCGCCGTCGCGGTGCTCAGCGCCCGGCCTCGCCGAGGATCTGCTCGATCGCTTCGGCCTCGGTCGGCCGCACCACCCGCGCCAGCTCCACGCCGTGCTCGAGCAGGATGAAGGTCGGCCAGAGCTTGACGCGGAACGAGCGGCCCAGCGGCCGGCCGGGGCCGTCCTCGATCTTCAGGTGGCGCAGGCTGTCGCGCCCGCCCATGGCCTGCTCCAGCAGCGGCTGGGCAGCCCGGCAATGGCCGCACCAGGGTGCGCCGAATTCCAGCAGGGTGGGGCCGTCGAGCAGGTCCACTTCGCTGCGGCTCGGCTCGGTCAGGGCGTAGTTCTCGGTCAGGGCCATGGGCTTGTCTCCGGCGGGTTCATGCAATCTCAGAGCGCCTGGCGGCGCCGCGGTTCGGCGGTGCGGGCGAGCGTTTGCCTGCGTCGCGTTGTCCACCCAACACCTGTGTTGACGACGAGGCAGACCATGGCACGTAAACATTTCGAGCACTACGAGGCAATCTCTTCGGCGGTTCCGGCTGGGACTGCGTTCGAGGCGGTGATCGCCATCAAGCGGCGCGACCGCGATGAGCAGGCGACGGTCTTTCGCCTGGGCGAGGGGCGCACCTACGACCTCGCCTCTGAGGCGGACGCGGTGGCCGAGGCGGCGCTGACCAAGGTGCGCGAGGTCAGCGCGGAGGGTGAGCTAATCTGGGAAGAGAACGCCATCTGAAGAAGGAGGCGCGCGATGAGCCAGCATGATGAAACGTCGACCGATATCCTGTACCCGCAACGGCCCCAGCAGGAGGAGGCGCCGCGCTCCGATGTGCCCGAGCACATGAAGCCGGAAAACGTCGAGCGTCTGCGCAACTACAACAAGGACGGCATCCCGCCGGGCGTCGCCTGACGCCCGCGAGAGCGGGTTGGTTCAGAGCCGTTCGACAAAGGCGCGGATGCGCTCGGCGCCCTCGATGCACTCGGCCAGCGGCGCGACTAGCGCCATGCGCACGCGGTCGGCGCCCGGGTTGAGGCCATCGACCTCGCGCGAGAGGTAGGAGCCCGGGACCACGGTGACGTGCTCCTGGGCGAACAGCTCGCGGGTGAAGTGCTGGTCGTCGACTGGCGTCTTCGGCCAGAGGTAGAAGCCGCCGTCGGGGCGCTGCACATCCAGCACCGGCTCGAGGATCTGCAGCACCGCGTCGAACTTGGCGCGGTACAGCTCGCGGTTGGCGCGCACGTGGATCTCGTCGTTCCATGCCGCCACGCTGGCCAGCTGCACGTGCACCGGCATGGCGCAGCCATGGTAGGTGCGGTAGAGCAGGAACGACTTGAGGATGTCGGCGTCGCCGGCGACGAAGCCCGAGCGCAGCCCGGGCAGGTTGGAGCGCTTGGACAGGCTGTGGAGCACCACGCAGCGCCTGAAGTCGTGACGCCCGAGCGCGGCGCAGGCGCTGAGCAGGCCCGCCGGCGGCCGGGCCTCGTCGAAGTACAGCTCGCTGTAGCATTCGTCGGCGGCAATGACGAAATCATGCTCGTCGGCCAGGGCGATCAGCCGCTTCAGGGTTTCCAGCGGCACCAGCGCGCCGGTGGGGTTGCCCGGCGAGCAGAGGAAGAGGATCTGGCAACGCTGCCAGACTTCCGCCGGCACGGCGTCGAAGTCCGGGTTGAAGCCATTCTCGGCCAGGCACGGCAGGTAGTGCGGCTCGGCGCCGGCGAGCAGGGCCGCGCCTTCGTAGATCTGGTAGAACGGATTGGGGCTGATCACCAGGCCCTGCCCGGCGCGGCTGACCACCGTCTGGGTAAAGGAGAACAGCGCCTCGCGGGTGCCGTTGACCGGCAGCACCTGGCGTGCCGGGTCGATGCTGCCGGCGGCCAGGCCGAAGCGCCGCTCGGCCCAGCCGGCGATGGCTTCGCGCAGTGCCGGGATGCCCAGCGTGGTCGGGTACACCGCCAGTTGCTCGAGGTTGTCGGCCAGGGCGTGGGCGACGAATTCCGGCGAGCGGTGCTTGGGCTCGCCGATCGACAGGGCGATCGGGCGCTTGTCCGCCGGCGGCTGGGCGCCGGCGAGCAGGCCGCGCAGTTTCTCGAAGGGATAGGGCTGCAGCAGGGTCAGGGCGTCGTTCATGGTTGTTCTTGGCGGCTGGCGAAGCGCGGCGCTTCGAAGGTGAGTCAATGGTCGCGCGCGGCGCCGAAATAGGCACAGCCGCGCAGGGGCTTGTCTTGGTTCAGGCGCAGCTCGGCGGTCAGATGGCTGATGCTGCCGCTGGCGCTGTCCACGCAGCGCTGCGGCGCGATCCACAGCTCGAGGCGCTGGCCGTCGGCCTCGCTGCTGTAGCTGGCCTGGCCGCCGGGCAGTTGCTCCTCGAGATAGGGCAGGGCCAGCTGCGGCTGCCCGGGGCGTTGCAGCAGCAGGCCCTGGGCGGTCAGGCTGAGGTTCCACTCGGGTTCGTGGCCACTGGCACGGACCATCAGCGGGCGGAAGCTCTGCTCGTCGCAGCCTGGCCCTTCGGCTTGCAGGCGGTAGACCCGACTCGCGATGAAGCGTGCCCGTGCGGTATCCAGCTCGCCACGCAGATCGGCGAACAGCAGGCGGCCGGCGCCCAGAGCGCGGGCATCCTCGCCGAGTCCCAGCTCCGGTTGCTCGGCCAGCTCGAAGCGGCCGGTACCGGTGCACGGGCTGAGCAGCAGTCGCCCGTCACGCTGCTCGACGGTGCCTTGCAGGCGCTCGCCGGGGTGCGATGGTGGCGGGCCGGCGAAGAAGCTCTGGCAGCTGGCCAGCAGCGGCGCAAGCAGAAGCGGCAGGACGCGATTGCGGTTCATCGAAACTCTCGGAATGCGCAGGCGGCGGAGGCGCCGCCGACGTCAGTTGCCCTTGACCGGCTGGCCGTCGACGCTGCCGTCCTGCAGCATGATCTGGTATTCCTTGCCGTCCTTCTCCACCTGGTGCAGGCGCACCAGCAGGTAGTCCCAGTCCTTGGCGAACCAGAGGATGGTCTGGCGCTTGCTCTGGGTCGGGTCGCGCACGCGCTCGACCTTGATGGCGTCGACCTGGCCGACGCGGGTGCTGACCTGCTCCTCGCCGAGCACGCGGAAGTCGTAGGTCTCGATCTCGTCGCCGTCGACCACCTGGTAGCTCATGCTCTGCTTGCCCTCGGCGACCTCGTGCTGCAGGGCGAGCTGGTAGGTGGACTTGTCCAGCAGGCCGCGGTTGAGGGCCAACTGGATCGGCTTGCCGCGATCGCTGCCGAGCACCTGCTTGGCATCCCAGTCGAAGCGCTGTTCGACCTTCTTGCCCTTGCCCAGGCCGCTGCGGTTGAGGCGGTAGCTGTCGGGCAGGAAGGTTTCGCCTTCGACATGGAAGTCGCTGCGCTCGCTGAAGCTGGCGACCAGCATCGAGGCCTCGAAATCCAGGCGCCAGCGGTCGCCGTCGCGCTTTTCCAGGCTGCGCTCGGCAGTCCCGCTGATGGGCACCTGCTTCCAGTCGGCGGTGTAGCTGGCCGAGAAGGGCTTGAGTTCCAGCGCCTGGACGGGCAGGGCGAGAACGGCAAGGGCGAGCAGCAGGGCGCGACGCATGATATCTCCTAGTTCGTGAAGCAATAGCCGGAGGCCGGCAGCAAATGGCCGTCCAGCATGGCTCCTTGCTCGGCCAGGCGCAAGCGCCCCTCGGCGAACCAGCGCACCGCCAGCGGGTAGATCCGGTGTTCCTGCTCGTGCACGCGATTGGCCAGGGAATCGAGGTCGTCGCCGGCACCGATGAGGATGCTCGCCTGGATCGCCACCGGACCGCCGTCGAGTTCCTCGGTGACGAAGTGCACGCTGCAGCCGTGCTCGCGGTCACCCGCTTCCAGCGCCCGGCGGTGGGTATCCAGGCCCTTGTGGCGCGGCAGCAGCGACGGGTGGATGTTGAGCAGGCGACCCTGGTAGTGGCGGACGAAGCCGGGCGTGAGGATGCGCATGAAGCCGGCGAGCACCACCAGGTCGGGCTGGCAGGCGTCGATGGCCTCGACCAGCGCGCCGTCGAACGCCTCGCGGTCGCTGTAGTCGCGGTGCGACAGCACCCGGGTGGCGATGCCTGCCGTCTTGGCCCGCTCCAGGCCGTAGGCATCGGCACGGTTGGAGATCACCGCGACGATGCGCATCGGGTTGTCCGGCTGCTGGCTGTCGATCAGCGCCTGCAGGTTGCTCCCCGACCCTGAGATCAGGACGACGACGTTGCAGGTCATCAGTGGGCTTTCAGGTTGTTCAGCTGAACCTGTGGCGCGCCTTCTGCCGCCTCGGCGATCTGGCCGATGACCCAGGGTGCTTCACCGCTGGCGCGCAGGCTGGCCAGGGCGGCCTCGACCTGCTCCTGGGCGACGCAGATGACCATGCCGACGCCGCAGTTGAGCACGCGGTGCATCTCGTGTTCGTCGACGTTGCCCTGCTCTTGCAGCCAGTCGAACACCGCCGGGCGGGTCCAGCTGGCCACGTCGATCACCGCCTGGGCGCCTTCGGGCAGCACGCGCGGGATGTTGTCGAGCAGGCCGCCGCCGGTGATGTGGGCCATGGCCTTGACCGCACCGGTGTCCTTGATCAGCTTGAGCAGCGGCTTGACGTAGATGCGCGTCGGCGCCATCAGCAGGTCGGCCAGCGGCTGGCCGTCGAGCTGCACGCTCGCGATGTCGGCGCCGGCGACCTCGATGATCTTGCGGATCAGCGAGTAGCCGTTGGAGTGCGGGCCGGAGGAGGGCAGGGCGATCAGCGTGTCGCCGGTGACCACCTTGGAGCCGTCGATGATCTCGCTCTTCTCCACCACGCCGACGCAGAAGCCGGCCAGGTCGTAATCCTCGCCCTCGTACATGCCGGGCATCTCGGCGGTCTCGCCGCCGACCAGCGAGCAGCCGGCCAGCTCGCAACCGGCGCCGATGCCGGTGACCACGGTGGCGGCCACGTCGACGTTGAGCTTGCCGGTGGCGTAGTAGTCGAGGAAGAACAGCGGCTCGGCGCCGCACACCACCAGGTCGTTGACGCACATGGCGACCAGGTCCTGGCCGATGCTGTCGTGCTTGTTCAGGTTCAGCGCCAGGCGCAGCTTGGTGCCGACACCGTCGGTACCGGACACCAGCACCGGCTGCTTGTAGCCGGCCGGGATCTCGCACAGGGCGCCGAAGCCGCCCAGGCCACCCATCACTTCGGGACGGGCGGTGCGCTTGGCGACGCCCTTGATGCGCTCGACCAGCGCTTCACCTGCATCGATATCGACGCCTGCGTCCTTGTAGCTGAGGGAGGGTTGCTTGCTCATAGAGTCCGGGCCTGTGCGGGAGGTACGGTGGGCGACCGGTCGGGCTGGGCGCTGACGCCGGAGCGCGCGCCTGCAGGTGCCTGCGGCCGGTCTGCGGAAAGCGCGCGATTTTAGCAGGCTTGCCCGGCAGCGACCATGCCCTGCACGGCCCGCTGCGCGCTGTTCGGCGCGGCCGCGGCCGCAGTGGCGCGTTCGGTTGCCGGGCCCGGGGTGGCTGTTTAAGGTATAGGCCTTCTTTTCATGCCGGATGCGTCTGGCCCCGCCGCGAGAACCCTCCATGCGCCTTCTTTCACGCGTCCTAGCGATCTGCCTCGTCCTGGCTGCCGTTCCGGCAGGTGCCGAACCGCTGCAGCGGTTGTACCAAGTCCGCGAGCCGGTGGCCGGCCAGCAGGCGGCCGAGCGCGAGCAGGCGCTGCAGCGCGCCTTCGACACCTTGCTGCTGCGCCTGACCGGCAGCGCGCAGACCTTGGAGCAGGCCGAGGTCGCCGCGCTGCGCAAGGACCCGCAGCAACTGGTCAGCAAGTACGCCTACGAGGACGACCGCCTGGTGGTCGAGTTCGATCCGGCCACCACCCAGCGCCAGTTGCGCCAGGCCGGGGTCGCGCTGTGGGGGGCGGACCGCCCGGCCGTGCTGACCTGGTGGCTGGACGAGACGCCCGAGGGCGCGCAGCTGGCCGCCGATGGGCAGGATGGCGTCCGCGCGCTGCATGAGGCCGCCCAGCACCGCGGCCTGCCGTTGCTGCTGCCGATCGCCGACCTCGACGAGCAGCTGTTGGCGACGCCTGAGGCCTTTGCTTCGAATGTGCTGCAGCGCCTGCGTGAACCCGCCGAGCGCTACGATGCCGACGTGCTGCTTGCCGTACATGCGCGGCAGGCCGATGGCGGCTGGACGGCGAACTGGGCGCTGGCGCGCGGCGAGACGACCAGCAAGGGCCAGGCCAAGGGCGAAGACCGTGCCGCGCTGGCCGATGCGGTGATGCTTGCGGTGGCCGGCGATCTGGCGCCGCACTACGTGGTGGCGGCCGGGGCCGCGCAGGAGCTCACCGTCGAGGTGCTGGGCGCGGATGTCTCGCGCTTCGCCGAGCTGGAGCGCCTGCTGCAGCCGTTCGCTGCGCGCCTGGTGCGGGTAGCCGATGACCGGCTGGTCTATCGCGTCACCGCCAGCCCCGAACAGTTGCGCGCGCAGATGGAGCTGGCCCGCTTGCAGGAAGTGCCGGCAGACGAGCCGGCGGCCGAGGCGCCCGTCGACGCGCCGGCTGCCGAGGCTGATTCTGCGGCTGAGGTCGAGACCGAGACCGAGGAGACCGGCACCACGCAGACGCCGCCAGCGCAGGTCGAGCCGACCGAAGGCACGCTGCTGCGCTTTCGCTGAGCGCCTGCTCCCGCCGGCGCCGCGGCGAGCGGGCTGATATAAGGTGCCGGGCACCGGCGTGCCTTTTCATCGAATCGACCAGGGACCAGGATGACCAACTCTTCATCGAACCGCTGGCTGTGGCTGGCGGCGCTTCTGCTGTGCGGCTGGCTGGTCTATCAGCTTTCGCCGATCCTCTCGCCGTTCCTGGTGGGCATGTTGCTGGCCTACCTCGGCGACCCGCTGGTCGACCGCCTGGAGCGCTGGGGGCTGTCGCGTACCTGGGGCGTGATCGCGGTGTTCACGCTGTTCAGCCTGGCTTTGCTGCTGCTCCTGCTGGTACTGCTGCCGATGCTGGGCAAGCAGCTGGTGCGCCTCTATCAGCTGGCGCCGCAGGCCCTCGACTGGCTGCAGCACCAGGCGCTGCCCTGGGTGCAGGTGCAGCTCGGCCTGGAGCCCGGCTTCTGGCGCTTCGACCAGCTCAAGGCGTCGCTGTCCGGGCAGCTGGGCAATACCACCGATATCGTCGGCGGCCTGCTCAGCCGGGCCACCGCCTCGGGCCTGGCACTGCTGGCCTGGGTCGGCAACCTGCTGCTGATCCCGGTGGTGTGCTTCTACCTGCTGCGCGACTGGGACCACATCATGGCCAGGCTGCGCACCCTGCTGCCGCGACGGCAGGAGCCGGTGGTCGTCGGGTTGCTCGGCGAGTGCCACGAGGTGATCGGCGCCTTCCTGCGCGGCCAGCTGCTGGTGATGCTGGCGCTGGCCTTCGTCTACGCCGTGGGCCTGATGCTGGTGGGGCTCGAGCTCGGCCTGCTGATCGGCGTGCTGGCCGGGCTGGCGAGCATCGTGCCGTACATGGGCTTCGTCGTCGGCATCGGTGCGGCGATGGTTGCCGCACTGTTCCAGTTCGGCCTGGAGCCCTATCCGCTGCTGGCGGTGGCCGCGGTGTTCACCGTCGGCCAGATGCTCGAAGGCATGCTGCTGACGCCCTTGCTGGTCGGCGACCGCATCGGGCTGCATCCGGTGGCGGTGATCTTCGCGGTGCTGGCCGGCGGCCAGCTGTTCGGCTTCGTCGGCGTGCTGCTGGCCCTGCCGATCGCCGCGGTGATCATGGTCGTGCTGCGCCATGTACACGATATCTATAAACTGTCCGACCTTTATGCAGAGCGGGCCGAACTGCCGGCCGACCCTCCTCCCCGATGAATCCCATCCAGCTGCCACTGGGCGTGCGCCTTCGCGACGACGCCACCTTCGCCAACTTCTATCCGGGGGCCAACGCGGCCGCGCTGGGGTACGCAGAGCGGCTGTGCTCGCCTGCGGCCGGCTGGTCCGACGAACTCATCTACCTGTGGGGGCGCTCGGACACCGGCCGTAGCCATCTGCTGCAGGCTGCCTGCCTGCGCGTCGAGGAGCGCGGCGAGCTGGCGGTGTACCTGCCGTTGGCGGAGGTCGCCGGCTACGGGCCGGCGCTGCTGGACAACCTCGAACAGAGCGAGCTGGTATGCCTGGACGACCTGCAGGCGGTGGCCGGCGACGCGGTGTGGGAGGAGGCGCTGTTCCACCTGTTCAACCGCCTGCGTGACAGCGGTCGGCGCCTGCTGCTGGCCGCCGATGCGCCGCCGCGCGAGCTGGCGATCGCGCTGCCGGACCTGAAGTCGCGCCTGAGCCTGGCGCTGGTGTTCCAATTGCAGCCGCTGTCCGACGAGGACAAGCTGCGCGCCCTGCAGCTGCGTGCTTCGCGTCGCGGGCTCAACCTCCCGGACGATGTCGGCCGCTTCATCCTCACCCGCGGCGCACGCAGCATGAGCGCGCTGTTCGAACTGCTCGACCAGCTCGACCAGGCCTCGTTGCAGGCCCAGCGCAAGCTGACCATTCCATTCCTCAAGCAGACCCTCGGCTGGTAGGCGTTCAGCTCTCTCCGGCCTGCCTGCGGTCCAGCTGCGATTTCCAGCGCGTATAGAGCAGGGCGCTGCAGAACAGCATCAGGCTGATACTCGCCTCGGTCCAGCCGTAGAGGCTGCGTGCCGGGTCGAAGGCAGCCAGCACGCCACGGATGAAGTAGAGGTTGACCACGAAGCACAGCCAGGCGTGGGCGCGCGCCTGGCCGAGCAGCACCCCGGGCGCGACGATCAGCAGCGGCACCAGCAGGATGCTCAGCACCACCCAGGTGCGGGCGCCATGCAGGTCGGCGAACAGGCCGTTCCAGATGCCGACCAGCAGCAACAGCGCGACATAGCTGGCCAGGCTGATCGCCCGGACCAGGCGCACCCTCGGCTGGAGCCATTCCAGCGCGGGCAGCGGCTTGTTCTTTCTAGCCACGGTTACCTCCCAGGCGCGCTGCGGTGCGCGCCAGGCGTTCGCCGAGGGCGCGGCACAGGGCGGTCTCGTGTTCGTCCAGCGGGCGCTTGCCGTCCGCCCCGGCGAAATGACTGGCTCCGTAGGGCGTGCCGCCGCCGCGGGTCTCCAGCAGCGCACTCTCGCTGTAGGGCAGGCCCATCAGCAGCATGCCGTGGTGCAGCAGCGGCAGCTGCATGGACAGCAGCGTGCTCTCCTGGCCGCCGTGCAGGCTGGAGGTGGAGGTGAACACCGCGGCCGGCTTGTCCACCAGTTCCCCGGTCAGCCAGAGGTTGCTGGTGCCGTCGAGAAAATACTTGAGCGGCGCGGCCATGTTGCCGAAGCGCGTCGGGCTGCCCAGCGCCAGGGCGGCGCAATGGCGCAGGTCGTCCTGGCTGGCATAGATCGCCCCGCTGTCGGGAATCGCCGGTGCCACCGCCTCGCATTCGGTGGAGACCGCCGGCACGGTGCGCAGGCGCGCCTCCAGCCCGCCGCGTTCGACGCCGCGGGCGATCTGCCGGGCCATCTCGGCGGTCGCGCCGTGGCGGCTGTAATACAGCACCAGCACGTAGGGTGCGCTCATGGCAGCAGCTCCAGCACGCGCTCCGGCGGGCGGCCTACCACGGCCCGGTCGCCGACTACCAGGATCGGCCGTTCGATCAGTCGCGGATGCGCGCTCATCGCCTCGATCAGCCGGCTCTCGTCGAGCTGGTTGTCGTCCAGGCCCAGGCTGCGGTATTCCTCCTCGCCGGTGCGCAGCAACTGGCGGGCGGAGAGTCCCAGCTTGGCCAGCAGCTCGCGCAGCTCGCTGGCACTCGGCGGCGTCTCCAGGTAACGCACCAGGGTGGGCTCGAACCCGCGTGCCTGGAGCAGTTCGAGCGCGCCGCGCGACTTGGAGCAGCGCGGGTTGTGATAGAGGATCAGTTCGGTCATGTGGGTTGCGTCCGGCCGGTGAGGGCGGCCATTCTAACCTTCACGGGGCAGGCTGCCGAAACCCGGATCGACCGGGATGTGGCGCTTGCCGGACCGGCCACGCGGCAGCCAGGCGAGAGGACAGGGTTTGCGCATCGACAATCTGCTGGAGTTCGGTCGTTTCCTGCTGCGGCGCTTTCTCGCCGACCGCGGCCCGCAGAGCGCCGCCGCGCTGACCTATACCACGCTGTTCGCGGTGGTGCCGATGATGACCGTGACCTTCGCCATGCTCTCGGTGGTGCCGGCGTTCCAGGGCGTCGGCGAGCAGATCCAGCTGTTCATCTTCCGCAATTTCATCCCCTCGACCGGCGCCACCATCCAGGAGTATCTGGTGGCCTTTTCCGTGCAGGCGCGCCAGCTGACCTGGTTCGGCGTCGGCCTGCTGATGGCCACCGCGCTGATGATGCTGCTGACCATCGAGAAGGCCTTCAACACCATCTGGCGCGTCCGCCAGCCGCGACGCGGCATCTCGAGCTTCATGCTGTACTGGGCGATCCTCAGCCTCGGCCCGTTGCTGCTGGGCGCCGCGTTCGCCACCAGTACCTACCTGGCCTCGCTGACGCTGCTGTCCGGTCCCTACGCGATCATCGGCGCCAGTACCCTGCTGAAGGTGATGCCGCTGCTGTTGAGCGTGGCCGCCTTCACGCTGATCTACGCGGCGGTACCCAACACCCGCGTCCCGCTCAAGCATGCGCTGGCCGGCGGACTGTTCGCCGCGGCGCTGCTGGAGGCGGCCAAGGAGCTGTTCGGCCTGTACGTCAGCTATTTCCCCAGCTACCAGCTGATCTACGGCGCCTTTGCCACGGTGCCGTTCTTCCTGCTGTGGATCTACCTGTCATGGATCATCGTGCTGTTCGGCGCCGAGCTGGTCTGCGGCCTGTCGTCGTCGACGCAATGGCGGCGCCGATCGCTGCCGCGCCTGGTGCTGCTGCTGGTGCTGCTGCGCATCCTCCACCAGCGCCAGCAGCACGGGCGCGAACTGGACCTGCGCGGGCTGCGGCGCGCCGGATGGCCGCTGCCCAGCGACGAATGGGACGAGCTGATCGGGTTTCTCGAGGCCGAGCAGCTGGTGACGCGCACGGGCGGCGGCGGCTGGGTGCTCTGTCGCGACCTGGCGCATTACCCGATGCAGCAGCTGATGCAGAGCAATCCCTGGCCGATCCGGCATCCCGCCGCCCTTGCCGGCGGCCTCGACGAGCCCTGGTACCTGCCCCTGTGCGAAGCCCTGCAACAGTTGCAGGCCGAGCAGGCGCGACTGTTCGACGGCAGCCTGGCGGACTGGCTGCAGGGTGATGTGACAAAAAACGTCAGTAGCTGAGTGGGTGTGCCAGTTGCTCGCGGTCGTTGCCGTACGCGGCAGACGCAACCCGCGGGTGACAGGCGTCGACCAGGCGCGGCGGCAAGGGCCTGGCGCCAGCCGCCCTTGGCAAGTCAGGGCCTTCGCCGGCGTGGCACGCTTCTCGCTTTGCACGGGAGGGGCAGGGAGGACAGAGATGAACAACGAGCGTGGCAAGGTGATCCACTTACATCGTCGCATGCCGGCTGCAGCGCTCGATGCGCTCAACCGGCTGACCGGATTGCGTTTCAGCCACTGGCCCGAGTCGCTGGTCGAGCGCGCCGCCGAGCCGGTGCCGGAGTCGGCTGGGGCCCGCGTGGAGCAGGCTGTCGGCTGATCAGGCCGGCACGCGCTGGCGGTCGGCCTCGGCCGGGGCGGCGGGCTGGACGAAGAGTTCGTCGACGATCATCACTTCGATTGCAATCTCCGAGCGCAGCACGATCTGCAGGTCCTCGGCTGCCTGGCGGATCGGCAGCCGGGCGATGCCGGAGAGCAGGATTCTGCCGCTGGTGTCGATGCGCCCGTGGTCGATGGGCGCTTCGCGCAGGGCATTGCCGTCGCGATAGCGTGCCAGCAGCGACATGCCTCGTCCGGCCTGGCCAGGCAGCTGCAGCCAGGCTGCGACGTTGTATTCGGCGACCTTGCCGTCATGGCTGGTCAGCACGAGGGTGGCTTGCTGAACAATGCGAGCGGGTACCGACCCGACGAGTTTCTCGTATTGCTTGGACATGGCTCAGGCACCGTTGCGATGGGGAGGCCGAATTATAGGCAGCGCCGGCACGGCAAAACTGTGAGCGCTGCAGTGGCCGCCCGTGACCGGACTCGCAGATCGCGAACCCCGCCACCGCCCGGTCGCGGCTCGCCAAGCGCGGGCAGCGGCGGCACAATCGCGATTCCGTTGGCCAGGCATGCGAGGCGACCGATGACGCGGATTCTCACCATTACCCTGCTGGCGCTGTCGGCACTGCTTGGCGGTTGCGAGGCGGACTGGGGGGCTGACCAGCATGGCCGGCCGGTTGCGGCCGATGACCTCGCGGGGCGCTGGGTGGTGATCAACTACTGGGCCGAATGGTGCGCGCCCTGTCGTACGGAAATTCCCGAGCTGAACCGCCTGGCCGAGACCCGGCAGGATCTCGTGGTGCTGGGCGTCAACTTCGACGAGCTGCGTGGTGCTGAGCTGGCCCAGGCTGCCGAGGCGCTGGGCATCCGCTTTCGTGTGCTGGCTGACGACCCGGCCGAGCGGCTGGCCCTGGAGCGCAGCCCGGTACTGCCGGTCACCTACCTGGTCGATGCCGAGCGCCGGGTGCGCGAGCGGCTGGTCGGCGAGCAGACGGCGGCAGGCCTGGCGGCGCGGATCGAGCAGCTCGGCGCCCGGTAGCAGGCGTCAGGGGCGCACGTACCAGTAGTCGTGCCAGAAGCCGATCACCTTGTTCGGATAGCGATCGCGGCCCAGGCTGCCGTTGTAGCGGGCCAGCGCGCGGCGAACGTCGCCGTTCTCCCGCTTCAGGTAGTAGCTGAGGATGGTGCAGCCGTAGCGCAGGTTGGTGGCGTTGTCCGTCAGGTTATCCTGCGGGCGGCCCAGTTCGGCTTTCCAGAATGGCATCACCTGCATCATGCCCTGGGCGCCGACACTGGAGATGGCGAAGCGGTCGAAGCGGCTTTCGGCATGGATGAGCGCCACCACCAGGTCGGGGCGCAGGCCGGCGCGGGTCGCTTCGCGATGCACCAGGCGCAGCAGCTCCAGGCGCTCGTGTGGGTCGGCGACGTAACCTTGCAGGCGGGTGGACATGTCAAGCAGCCAGACCTCGGCGTCGAAGCGATCCTGGAAGCTGTCCGCCTCGGCGACGGTGCGCTGCAGCAGTTGGCGCAACTCGGGCTCGGGCGCCTGGCGCAGGTTCGCCGCAACGGGCAGTGCCAGCGCCGACAACAGGAGCACCAGGCAGGCATGCCGCTGCATCGTCGTGCTCAGTCGCCGGCGGCCGGGCTGGCCTGCCGCCCGGCATCGTGCAGCAGGCTCTGCAGGAACTGCTGCTGCAGCTCGGGATCGTGGCGGGTCAGCTCCACCAGGCTCTGCTCCAGTTCGCTGGCTTCCTCTTCCAGGCCGAGTTCGGAGAGCCGCTTGACGCGGTAGACCCACTGGGACACGTCGTCGCCTTCGAGGTCGTCGAAGATCAGCGCATGTGCCTCCTGCAGCTTGCTGCGCAGGGTGTGGCTGACCAGCAACAGCGCGTCGGCGCGGGTGCCGTCGTCGTCCTCGACGCTCAGCTGCAGCTTGCCGACCTGGGCGATGTCCTGCTCGGCGAAAGGTCCGTCGAGCAGGTTGAGCCGCAGGATGCCGTTGCGATCGGTATTGAGCGAATGGCTCTGCTCGCCGGCGGTGACGGTCACCGGGCGTTCGGCCCAGGGCAGGCTGGAATACTCCAGGCGTGCATCGCGCCGCTGTTCCTCGACACTGGCCAGGTTCTGCTGCGAGCGGCCATTGGTCTCGGCGTTCATGAACGGGTTGAGGCCGGCGAAACCGTAGCTGATCCAGTCCCGGGTGGCGCTGGTCGGCACGTTGCCGAGCAGCACGACGTTCGCCAGGTTCGCGCCGATGCCGGCGACCACCGCCACCGCGCCCAGCGGGATCTCGTAGAGTTCGCGCCAAGGTTGGTAGGGGGTGTAGCGGTCGTAGCGGCGGGTCACCTCGAAGTCGGTGACTTCGAAGGTCTTCTGCTCCTGCACACGCACCCGGCGTTGCGGCAGCTCGAGCACCATGGGCTCGCCTACCTCGATGCGCAGGCTGTGGTCGAGCAGCTTGCGCTCGGTACGTGCTTCATGTTCGCTGCGCTGCGGCAGCTGGTTGGCGCAGCCTGCAAGCAGCAGCGCCGCGCAGAGCGCGGCGCCTGTTTGAGTGGCAACTCGTTGGTTGAGCATGGTTCGGTGGTCAGCGGGATGCCCGGGCGTTGATGAAGGGCAGGATGTCGGCGATGGCGACGGCCTGGGCTTCGCTGTCGCGGCGATGCTTGTATTCCAGGGCGCCGTCGGCCAGGCCGCGGTCGCTCACCACGATGCGGTGCGGGATGCCGATCAGTTCCATGTCGGCGAACTTGACGCCGGGGCTGGTCTTCTTGTCGCGATCGTCGAGCAGCACCTCGTACCCGGCGGCAACCAGGTCGGCGTAGAGCTTGTCGGTCGCCTCGCGCACTGCCGGGCTCTCGTACTTCATCGGTACGATGGCGATCTGGAAGGGCGCCAGGGCGTCCGGCCAGAGAATGCCGCGCTCGTCGTAGTTCTGTTCGATGGCCGCGGCCACGACACGAGAAACGCCAATGCCGTAGCAGCCCATGATCAGGGTGACCGGCTTGCCGTTCTCGCCCATGACCTGGCAGTTCATCGCTTCGCTGTACTTGGTGCCGAGCTGGAAGATGTGGCCGACCTCGATGCCGCGCTTGATCATCAGGCTGCCCTGGCCATCCGGGCTCGGGTCGCCTTCGACCACGTTGCGCAGGTCCGCCACTTCCGGCAGCGCCAGGTCGCGCTCCCAGTTGATGCCGAAGTAGTGCTTGTCCTCGACGTTGGCGCCGGCGGCGAAGTCGCCCATCAGGGCCACCGAGCGGTCCACCACGCAGGGAATCGGCAGGTTCAGCGGGCCCAGCGAGCCGGGGCCGGCGCCGATGGCCGCGCGGATCTCGGCTTCGGAGGCCATCACCAGCGGGTTGGCGACCTGGGCCAGGTTGGCGGCCTTGATCTCGTTGAGCTCGTGGTCCCCACGCACCACCAGGGCGATCAGCTTGCCCTTCTCGGCGGCGTGCACCACCAGGGTCTTGACTGTCTTCTCGATGGCCAGGTCGAACTGCGCGACCAGTTGCTCGATGGTCTTGGCATCGGGGGTGTCGACCAGGCGCAGTTCCTCGGTGGCGGCAGCACGTTCGCGCTCGCGCGGGATGGCTTCGGCCTTCTCGATATTGGCGGCGTAGTCGGAGCTGTCGCTGAAGGCGATATCGTCTTCGCCGGACTCGGCCAGCACGTGGAACTCGTGCGAGCCGGTGCCGCCGATCGAGCCGGTGTCGGCCTGCACCGGACGGAAATCCAGCCCCAGGCGGGTGAACACGTTGCAGTACGCCTGGTGCATGCGGTCGTAGGTTTCCTGCAGCGACTCCTGGGACAGGTGGAAGGAGTAGGCGTCCTTCATCAGGAATTCGCGGCCGCGCATCAGGCCGAAGCGCGGGCGGATCTCGTCACGGAACTTGGTCTGGATCTGGTAGAAGTTGATCGGCAGCTGCTTGTAGCTGTTCAGCTCGTTGCGCGCCAGATCGGTGATCACTTCCTCGTGGGTCGGGCCGACGCAGAAATCACGCTCGTGGCGGTCCTTGATGCGCAGCAGCTCGGGGCCGTACTGCTCCCAGCGACCGGACTCCTGCCACAGCTCGGCCGGCTGGATCGCCGGCATCAGCACTTCCAGGGCGCCCGCCTTGTTCATCTCGTCGCGCACGATCGCCTCGGCCTTGCGCAGCGCCCGCAACCCCATCGGCATCCAGGTGTAGAGGCCGGAAGCCAGCTTGCGGATCATGCCGGCGCGCAGCATCAGCTGGTGGCTGATCACCACGGCATCGGAAGGGGTTTCTTTGAGGGTCGAGAGCAGGAACTGACTGGTGCGCATCTGGCCGTTGTGTCCTTGCAGGGAGGCGATAAATGTGGCTCGGCATTGTACGGCCCGGCGTGGGGCACGTACAGAATGAGCTGGCGGATGGTGCGGCGGGCAGAAACGAAAGAGCCCGGCTTGCGCCGGGCTCCTTGGGTCGAACAGCGTCGAGCGGTGTTACAGGATGCTCAGCGGGTATTCGACGAAGGCGCGGATCTCGTTGAGGTCCGGGCTGCCGGCGTCGCGCAGGGCGCCGTTGGAGCGGTAGATGGAGTTGCGCAGCTTGACCTTGAGATCCTTGGCCGGGCCGCTCTGCACCACGTACTGGACCTGGTTGAAGAACTCGCGTTCCTTGCCTTCGCCAGCGCCGGTATCGATGTTGTCGCCGTAGACGTAGGCGGTCTTCCAGAACAGTCCCGGCATGCCGAAGCTGCTGAAGTCCAGCTCGTAGCTGGCCTGCCAGGAGCGCTCGTCCTTCCAGTTGAAGTCGGAGTAGTAGGAGTTGGCGACCCAGATGGAGCTGCCGCCGTCGCCGATGTCGTAGAAGTAGTTGCTGTCGCCGCTCACGCGCTGGTGCGCCAGGATGAAGGCATGCGCGCCGACCGAATAGGTAGCCGCCAGGCTCCAGATGGTGGTATCCAGAGTCTCGCCAAAGGTCTCTTTGTCGAACTTGTTGTCGTAGATGTTGAAGTCGAAGCCCAGCGACTGGCTGTCGGACAGCGGCATCACGTAATTGACGTTGGCGTACTTCTTCTTGGCCACGTCTTCGTTGTCCGCGTAATAAAGCGAAGTGCTGAGATTGTCGGTAAAGGCATAGGTGCCGCCGATCACGTCGATGCTCTTCAGGCCCACGTCGTCGTGGCTGGAAGAGGGCATGGAGCTGTCGGCGGTGAAGCGGCCGACATTCAGCTCGAGGCCGTCGATCTCCTTGCTGGTGATCAGGGTGCCGGTGAACGACTCGGGCAGCAGGCGCGAATCGTCAGAGGCCAGTACCGGCATCATCGGCATCTGGTCGCCATACTTGACCACGGTGTTGGAGAACTGCAGCTTGACGGCAGCGCCAGCCTGGCCGACGTCGTGTACCGGGTCGCCCTCGGAGTCGAGTTCGAACATGGCGCCGTAGTTGTAGCCGCTACCGCCATCCAGGCGCACGCCGAGCAGGCCGAACGCATCGACGCCGACGCCGATGGTGCCCTGGGTGAAGCCCGATTCGAAGGTGGTAATGAAGCCCTGGCCCAGGCTGCGTACATCACCCACGCCGTCCTTGAAGTCGCGGTTGAAATAAGTGGTACGCAGCAGCAGGTCCAGGCCGGCGTCTTCGACGAAGCCCTTGGCTTCGGACTGCTGGCTGGCAACCGCCATCTGCGAAGTGCCCGCTGCAACGGCGAGGGCAATTACACTCCACTTCATCACTTTCATCGTGATTTGCTCCTTTGGTTTAAACGACTGCCTTCATGCCCGTGCATTCCGGCAAAATTATTATTCGATTTGCGTTAGCGGGCCGCTTCTATGTGTCGGCAGCCGCGCTGTGCGCTGACTGTACTGTCTAGTTGGGGTTGCGCGCTAGGGCAAGCTGGCTACCTGGTCAGGCCATTCGCGCCAATCAACAGGGTTCCAGCAAGAAGCGTGCACAAGTTGCGATTCGCCGATTGCGCGGCGTTCGGCGGGCTGGTCCCGCTGCTGGCGCACCAGGACGGTGCGTCTGGCGCGGGCGCTTGCGCCGGGCTGGGGCGCGCAGTGGAGGGCGCTGTCGCGGGGCGTCGGCTGGCGTATCCTGATGGCCTGTCGTGGGGCGCCCTTGCCCCGTCATCGAACTGAGGAGCGAGCCTGATGTTTACCCTCGATGCGCGCTTGGCGCAGGACACCCTGCCGATCGGCGACTTCCCGTTGTGCCGCCTGCTGCTGATGAACGATGCGAACTACCCCTGGTTCATCCTGGTGCCCAGGTGCGAAGAGGTCAGCGAGTTGTTCCAGCTCGACCCGCAGGACCAGGCGCAGCTCTGGCGAGAGGCGACCGACCTGGCCGAGTTGCTCAAGGACACGTTCGGCGCGGACAAGATGAACGTGGCCACCCTCGGCAACGTGGTGAGCCAGCTGCACGTGCATGTGATCGCCCGTCGGCGTGGCGATGCGAGCTGGCCGGCGCCGGTCTGGGGGCAGGTGCCGGCGCGGCCCTACACGCCCGAGCAGGTCGCCACGATCCGCCACAAGCTCAAGCTTGTGCTGGACCAAGAGTTTCGTTTTGGAGAATGACCATGGATAGCGAAGCGCGAATTGCCGATCTGGAAACCCGCCTGGCGTTTCAGGACGACGCCCTGCAGACGCTGAGCGACGTGCTGGTCGAACAGCAGCGGACGCTCGATCGCCTGCAGCTGCAGCTCGAGGTGCTGGCTCGCCGGCAGGAGGAGATGCAGAGTCGCATCGGTGATGAGGGTGAGGAGCCCCCGCCGCCGCATTACTGAGCGACGGCGGGGGCAGGGGCTCAGCGGGCGTGAAGGATCACCACGTCCTCGGCCTGCGGGCCCTTGTCGCGCACGACGATGGCGAAATCCACCTGCTGTCCTTCCACCAGCACGCGATGGCCTTCGCCGCGGATGGCGCGAAAGTGCACGAAGACGTCCTCGCCGGTCTCGCGCGAGATGAAGCCGAACCCTTTCGAGGTGTTGAACCACTTCACCGTGCCGGTCTCGCGCGGGCCCTGGCCGGAGGGGCTGGCGACCGTGTCGCTCGCACGTTCGCGCGGGCGTTCGCGGCGCGGCGCGGCGCTCGAGCCGGGTTGGCTCTGCAGGGTCGCCAGGTGCAGCAGGACGGCGACCAGCGCCAGCAGTAGTGCGGCCAGTGTGGCCGGCTGGCCGGCGAGGTGGTCGATCGGGATCAGGGTGACGAGCGCCTGGATGGCAGCGGCCAGCAGCATCAGCGCCGAGGCGGCGACGAATACCGGCCGGGTACTCTGGACCTGGAGCCTGCAGAAGGGGATGAACTGGATATTCAGCAGGCCGATCAGAAACAGGCCGATGGCCGGGGCGTGCTCCAGCAACGGAGCCTGGCCACGCAGGCTGGGAACGAACGAAAGCAGCAGGGCAGCGATGCCCGTGAACAGATGCACAATCTTCAACATGCTTGAACTCGCGACTGGAAAAATAACGAAAGCGTGCGGCGGCAAGGTCTTGCGACGGTTTCGGCCGGATAGCCGGCCAAGGCGGGTCGCCGAAACGCGGCGGTATTTAACAGGAGCGCGCGGGCGGCAGCAAACGAGGGGTATGTGAGCAGCGGTTGCGGCGATGGGCGTGGACGGCTGCCCGTCCACGCCGGCCGCATCAGGCGGCGAGCAGGCTGCGCAGCATCCAGGCGGTCTTTTCGTGGGTCTGCATGCGCTGGGTCAGCAGGTCGGCGGTCGGCTCGTCGCTGACCTTGTCCAGCAGCGGGAAGATGCCACGGGCCGTGCGGACCACCGCTTCCTGGCCTTCGACCAGCAGTTTGATCATCTCTTCGGCGCTGGGCACGCCTTCCTCTTCCTTGATCGAGGACAGTCGCGCGTAGGCGGCATAGGTGCCCGGCGCAGGGAAGCCCAGGGCACGGATGCGCTCGGCGATCTCGTCCACTGCCAGGGCCAGTTCGGTGTACTGCGTCTCGAACATGGTGTGCAGCGTGTTGAACATCGGCCCGGTCACGTTCCAGTGGAAGTTGTGGGTCTTGAGATAGAGGGTGTAGGTGTCGGCCAGGAGTCGGGAGAGTCCTTCGGCGATGGCGGCACGATCCTGTTCGGCGATGCCGATGTTGATTTCCATGTTTCGTTCTCCGGTTTTGGTTGAGCCAGGCACGGATAGTAAGCCACAAAGGTCTCCTCCGTTGCAGGCGGTAAAAGCTGCCCAGGCCGTTTGAAACGGCACTTGGCGCCGGGTTCCCGCCGGTGGCCGGGCGACGGCTGCGTCATGCCGATTAAGTGGATATAATCCCGCGCTTGTGCCCGGCGGCTCGATGTGTTGCACGAAGCCGATACCGCGATCAACGAATTCACCGATACGAGAAGCGAAGCCACCATGATGCGCAGCCACTATTGCGGCCAACTGAACGAAAGCCTGGATGGTCAGGAAATCACCCTCTGCGGTTGGGTACATCGCCGTCGCGACCATGGCGGGGTGATCTTCCTCGATATCCGGGACCGTGAAGGCCTGGCCCAGGTGGTGTTCGATCCGGATCGCGCGGAAACCTTCGCCAAGGCCGATCGCGTGCGCAGCGAGTACGTGGTGAAGGTCACCGGCAAGGTGCGCCTGCGCCCGGCCGGCGCGGTGAATCCGAACATGGCCTCCGGTGCCATCGAGGTGCTGGGCTACGAGCTCGAGGTGCTCAACGAGGCCGAGACGCCGCCGTTCCCGCTCAACGAGTACAGCGATGTCGGTGAGGAAACCCGCCTGCGCTATCGCTTCGTCGACCTGCGTCGCCCGGAGATGGCCGAGAAGCTCAAGCTGCGCTCGCGCATCACCGCCAGCATCCGCCGCTACCTGGACGAGAACGGCTTCCTCGACGTCGAGACGCCGATCCTCGGCCGCCCGACTCCCGAGGGCGCGCGCGACTACCTGGTGCCCAGCCGTACCCATGCCGGCAACTTCTTCGCCCTGCCGCAATCGCCGCAGCTGTTCAAGCAGCTTTTGATGGTGGCCGGCTTCGACCGCTACTACCAGATCGCCAAGTGCTTCCGCGACGAGGACCTGCGCGCCGACCGCCAGCCTGAATTCACCCAAATCGACATCGAGACCAGCTTCCTCGACGAGGCGGACATCATCGGCATCACCGAAGGCATGATTCGCAAGCTGTTCAAGGAAGTGCTGGACCTGGAATTCGGCGAGTTCCCGCACATGCCGTTCGAGGAAGCCATGCGCCGCTACGGCTCCGACAAGCCGGACCTGCGCATCCCGCTGGAGCTGGTGGACGTCGCCGACCAGCTCAATGCCGTCGAATTCAAGGTGTTCAGCGGTCCGGCCAACGATCCGAAGGGTCGCGTCGCCGCGCTGCGCGTCCCCGGTGCGGCGAGCATGCCGCGCAGCCAGATCGACGACTACACCAAGTTCGTCGGCATCTACGGCGCCAAGGGCCTGGCCTACATCAAGGTCAACGAGCGCGCCAAGGGTGTCGAGGGCCTGCAGTCGCCGATCGTCAAGTTCATCCCGGAAGACAACCTCAACGTCATCCTCGACCGCGTCGGCGCCCAGGACGGCGACATCGTGTTCTTCGGCGCCGACAAGGCCAAGATCGTCTCCGAGGCCCTGGGCGCGCTGCGCATCCGCCTCGGTCACGACCTCAAGCTGCTGACCTGCGACTGGGCGCCGCTGTGGGTGGTCGACTTCCCGATGTTCGAGGAGAACGACGACGGTTCGCTGTCCGCGCTGCACCATCCGTTCACCGCGCCCAAGTGCAGCCCCGAGGAACTGGAGGCCAATCCGGCCGCCGCGCTGTCGCGTGCCTACGACATGGTGCTCAACGGCACCGAGCTGGGCGGCGGTTCGATCCGTATCCATCGCAAGGACATGCAGCAGGCGGTGTTCCGCACTCTCGGCATCGACGAGGCCGAGCAGGAGGAGAAGTTCGGCTTCCTGCTCGATGCACTGAAGTTCGGCGCCCCGCCGCATGGCGGCCTGGCCTTCGGCCTGGATCGCCTGGTGATGCTGATGACCGGCGCGCAGTCGATCCGCGAAGTCATCGCCTTCCCGAAGACCCAGAGCGCCGCGGACGTGATGACCCAGGCGCCGGGTGCCGTCGATGGCAAGGCGCTTCGCGAACTGCACATCCGCCTGCGCGAGCAGCCGAAGGCAGAGTGAAGGGCGTGCCGGGACCGGGTCCCGGCACCAACAGCGTTAAGAGAGGGAGAGATTCATGGCGGGTCATTCCAAATGGGCCAATATCAAACACCGCAAGGGGCGCCAGGACGCCAAGCGGGGCAAGATCTTCACCAAGCTCATCCGTGAGCTGACCGTGGCGGCCAAGAGCGGTGCGATCCCGGCGGACAATCCGCGTCTGCGCCTGGCCGTGGACAAGGCGCTGACCGCCAACATGTCGCGCGACGTGATCGACCGGGCGATCGCCCGCGGGGCCGGCAACAATGACGCCGACAACGTTGTCGAGCTGAGCTACGAGGGCTATGCGCCGAGCGGCGTGGCCATCATCGTCGAGGCCATGACCGACAATCGCAACCGCACCGCCGCCGAAGTCCGCCATGCGTTCAGCAAGAATGGCGGCAACCTGGGTACCGATGGTTCGGTGGCCTACATGTTCGACCGCAAGGGGCTGATCAGCTATGCGCCGGGCGTGGACGAGGATGCCCTGATGGAGGCGGCCCTCGAGGCCGGCGCCGACGACGTGGTGGTAGAGGAAGACGGCTCGGCGCAGGTCTACACCAGCTTCACCGAGTTCCATGCCGTCAACGAGGCACTGGCCGCGGCGGGCTTCAAGGCCGACGAAGCCGAGGTTGCGATGATCCCGTCGATTTCCGCGCCGGTGGCCGATCTGGAGACCGCGCAGAAGGTGCTGCGCCTGATCGATGCACTGGAGGACCTGGACGACGTGCAGAACGTCTACCACAACGCCGACATCCCCGGCGAGATCATGGAACAGCTGGACTGAGTGCTGCCGGGCCGCTGCGAAGCCGGAAGCCATCCACGGATGCTTCCGGCTTCGCTGTTTCTGAGGCAGCCGGCCTCGAGTGGCGTGCCGGTAGCCGTCGCCCTGGCTGGCCCCTATACTCTGGCGCTGGATATATAGACAGTATGGCGGCTGCATGACGCTGATCCTTGGTATCGACCCCGGCTCGCGCATTACCGGCTACGGTGTGGTGCGCGACACCGGACGCGGTTGCGAGTACGTGGCCTCCGGCTGCATTCGCACCGGGGGGGGCGAGCTGCACGAGCGGCTGCAGGCGGTGTATCGCGGCATCAGCGAGGTCATCCGCCTGTACGGGCCGGTGACCATGGGTATCGAGCAGGTGTTCATGGCGCGCAATGCCGACTCGGCGCTCAAGCTCGGCCAGGCACGGGGCGCGGCCATCGTCGCCGGGGCCGAGGCGGGCCTGCAGATCGCCGAGTACACCGCGACCCAGGTCAAGCAGGCCATCGCTGGCACCGGCGGGGCGGACAAGCAGCAGGTGCAAATGATGGTCATGCACTTGCTCAAATTGGTGCAGAAGCCGCAGATCGATGCGTCGGACGCCCTGGCCATCGCCTTGTGCCACGCCCATCATCGGCAGAGCCTGATTCCCCATGGGCTGGCCGGCGCCCGCCGGCGCGGTGGCCGGCTGCGGTTGTAGAGCGGATAATTTTTCATGCCCCTGGCGGGCGCATCGGAGAGCTGCAGGCAGTGATAGGTTGTTTGCGTGGTCAACTGGCGGAAAAGCAGCCGCCGCACCTGGTCGTGGATGTCAACGGCGTCGGCTACGAGGTCGAAGTGCCGATGACCACCCTCTATCGCCTGCCGTCCGTGGGCGAAGCGCTGACGCTGCATACCCATCTGGTGGTGCGCGAGGATGCGCAGTTGCTGTACGGCTTCTACGAAAAGCGCGAGCGCGAACTGTTCCGCGAGCTGATCCGCCTCAATGGCGTCGGCCCGAAGCTGGCGCTGGCGCTGATGTCGGGGTTGGAGATAGACGAGCTGGTGCGCTGTGTGCAGGCGCAGGATACCTCCACCCTGGTGAAGATCCCCGGCGTCGGCAAGAAGACCGCCGAGCGCCTGCTGGTCGAGCTGAAAGACCGCTTCAAGGCCTGGGAGACCATGCCGGCGATCGCCACGCTGGTGGTTGAACCTCGCGCTGCGGCGGCAGTCACAAGCGCCGAGAATGATGCGGTCAGCGCGCTGATCTCCCTGGGCTTCAAGCCGCAGGAAGCCAGCCGGGCGGTGGCTGCGGTACGGGAGGACGGTCTGAGCAGTGAAGAGATGATCCGCCGCGCGCTCAAGGGCATGGTGTAAGCGCATGATCGAAGCCGATCGTCTTGTCACCGCCAGCAGTCGCGACCGCGACGAGCAACTCGACCGCGCCATCCGTCCGCTCAGGCTGGCCGAGTACATCGGCCAGCCGAGCGTGCGCGAGCAGATGGACCTGTTCATCCGGGCCGCCCGGCTGCGCGGCGAGGCGCTGGACCACACCCTGATCTTCGGCCCGCCGGGCCTGGGCAAGACCACGCTGGCCAACATCATCGCCCAGGAGATGGGCGTGTCCATCAAGAGCACCTCGGGGCCGGTGCTGGAACGCCCCGGTGATCTGGCCGCGCTGCTGACCAACCTCGAAGCCGGCGACGTGCTGTTCGTCGACGAGATCCACCGCCTCTCGCCGATCGTCGAGGAAGTGCTCTATCCGGCGATGGAGGACTTCCAGCTCGACATCATGATCGGCGAAGGCCCTGCGGCGCGCTCGATCAAGCTCGACCTGCCGCCGTTCACCCTGGTCGGCGCGACCACCCGGGCCGGCATGCTGACCAATCCGCTGCGCGACCGCTTCGGTATCGTCCAGCGCCTGGAGTTCTACTCCACCGAGGACCTGGCCACCATCGTCAGCCGCTCGGCGGGGATTCTCGGCCTGCCGATCGAGGCCGAGGGGGCCTTCGAGATCGCCCGCCGGGCGCGCGGCACGCCGCGTATCGCCAACCGCCTGCTGCGCCGCGTGCGTGATTTCGCCGAGGTGCGCGGCAAGGGCGAGATCACCCGCCAGATCGCCGACCTGGCGCTGAACATGCTCGATGTCGACGAGCGTGGCTTCGACCACCAGGACCGCCGCCTGCTGCTGACGCTGATCGAGAAGTTCGATGGCGGGCCGGTGGGCATCGACAGCCTGGCCGCGGCCATCAGCGAGGAGCGCCACACCATCGAGGATGTGCTCGAACCCTATCTGATCCAGCAGGGCTACATCATGCGCACGCCGAGGGGGCGGGTGGTGACCCGGCACGCCTACCTGCACTTCGGGCTGAACCTGCCCAGGCGCCTGGCCGAGGCGCCGACGCCGGACCTGTTCGGTCCTGAAACCGATGGTTGAAAAAATTGTTCCGCCACCCGATTGGCAATCGATCGACTGAGCTCTAGTATGCGCGCGCTATCCCAAGCAAGGCCTTTCACGCATCGCTGCCGTGTCTATTACGAGGACACCGATGCTGGCGGTATCGTCTACTACGTCAACTACCTCAAGTTCATGGAACGGGCTCGTACCGAGCGGCTGCGTGAGCTGGGCTTCGCCCAGTCCCAGCTCGTCGACGATGACCTGTTGTTCGTCGTGCATTCGGTCGAGGCGCGCTACCTGTCGCCGGCCCGGCTCGACGACGAGCTGCTGGTCAGTGCCGAGGTGGTGGAGCTGAAGCGGGCCAGCCTGCGTTTTCGCCAGCAGGTCCGGCGTGCCGGCGACGATACGCTGCTGTGTGAAGGGCATGTCTGGGTGGCATGCGTGCGTGCCGAGAATCTGAAACCCCGAGCCATTCCCGAGGCGCTGCGTGGCGCCTTGGGCGGCTCGGGACTATCCCCTGCAGGAGAGTGAGCGTGGAAGCCAACGTCGACCATATGTCCATGTGGAGCCTGATCAGCAATGCCAGCTTCGTGGTGCAGCTGGTCATGCTGATCCTCGTGGCCGCTTCGGTGACTTCGTGGATCCTGATATTCCAGCGTGGCAACCTGTTGCGCGCGGCCAAGCGCTCGCTGGAGGCCTTCGAAGAGCGCTTCTGGTCGGGCATCGATCTGTCCAAGCTCTATCGCCAGGCTGGCAGCAACCCCGATCCGGACTGCGGCGTCGAGCAGATCTTCCGCGCCGGCTTCAAGGAATTCTCCCGCCTGCGCCAGCAGCCGGGCGTCGACCCCGACGCGGTGATGGACGGCGTCAACCGCGCGATGCGCGTGGCCATCTCGCGGGAAGAGGAAAAGCTCGAGCAGAGCCTGCCGTTCCTCGCGACCGTGGGGTCGACCAGCCCCTACATCGGCCTGTTCGGCACCGTGTGGGGCATCATGAACTCCTTCCGCGGCCTGGCGCAGGTACAGCAGGCCACGCTGGCGACCGTCGCCCCGGGTATCGCCGAGGCGCTGATCGCCACGGCGATCGGCCTGTTCGCCGCGATTCCGGCGGTGATCGCCTACAACCGATTCTCGGCCCGTGGCGAGACGCTGATCGCGCGCTACTACACCTTCGCCGATGAGTTCCAGGCGATCCTGCACCGCAAAGTCCACACCTCCGAAGAGTGAGGCCGCCGGCCATGGCCAGAATTCGCAACAGACGCAAGCCCGTCGCCGAGATGAACGTGGTTCCGTACATCGACGTGATGCTGGTGCTGCTGGTCATCTTCATGGTGACGGCGCCGATGCTCAACCAGGGCGTCAAGGTCGACCTGCCGAAGGTCAGCAGCGAGGCGCTGCCGCAGGACAACAACGCCCAGGTGCTGACCATCTCGATCAAGGCCGACAAGACCTACTACTGGAACATGGGTAGCGAGGTGGATACCGACACCGTTCAGGATCGCGCGCTGACGCTCGAGGAAATGACCCGTGCGGTCACCGCGATCATGAATCAGAACCGTAGCCAGGGTAAGCAGGTGCAGGTCTTCGTGCGCGGCGACAAGGCCGTCGACTACGGCTCGGTGATGGCGGCCATGGGCGGCCTCCAGGAAGCGGGCGTCGGCAACGTCGGCCTGATCACCGAGGCGCCGTGATGCAGCAGGATCGCTCGCCCTCGGAGAGCTATTTCTGGCCGACCATCCTGGCAGTCGGCCTGCACCTGGTCATCTTCGCGATGCTCTTCGTCAGCTTCGCCATGACGCCCGAGCTGCCCCCGTCCAAGCCCATCGTGCAGGCGACGCTCTACCAGCTGAAGTCACAGAGCCAGGCGACTACCCAGACCAACCAGAAGATCGCCGGCGAGGCGAAGAAGACCGCCGCCAAGCAGTTCGAAACCGAGCAGCTGGAGCAGCGCAAGGTCGAGCAGCAGAAGATCGCCGAGGCCAAGGCCGCGGAACAAAAGAAGGCCGAAGCGGCTCGAAAGGCCGAGGCGCAGAAGGCGGCCGAGCAGAAAGCAGCAGAAGCCAAGAAGGCCGAGGAGGCCAAGAAGGCCGAGCAGCGCAAGCAGGCCGACATCGCCAAGAAGAAGGCCGAGGAGGCTGCCAAGCAGAAGGCCGCCGAAGAGGCGAAGAAGAAAGCCGCCGAAGAGGCCGCCAGGAAAAAGGCCGCCGAAGAGGCTAAAAAGAAGGCTGCTGCCGAAGCGGCCAAGAAGAAGGCTGCCGAGGACGCGAAGAAGAAGGCTGCTGCCGAAGCCGCGCGCAAGGCTGCCGAGGACAAGAAGGCTCAGGCCCTGGCCGAGTTGCTTTCCGATACAACGGAAAGACAGCAGGCGCTGGCCGACACCCAGGGTGACCAGGTTGCCGGCAGTCTGGACGACCTGATCATCAGCCTGGTCAGCCAGCAGTGGCGGCGTCCGCCGTCGGCACGCAATGGCATGAGCGTCGAGGTGACCATCCAGATGCTGCCGGACGGCACCATCACCAATGCCAGCGTTACGCGCTCGAGCGGTGACAGTGCCTTCGACAGTTCGGCGGTCGCGGCCGTGCGCAACGTCGGACGCATCCCGGAGATGCAGGAACTGGACCGCGCCACCTTCGACCGGATGTACCGGCAGCGGCGCATGATTTTCAAACCAGAGGATTTGGATCTGTGAAAACCCTGATTCGTCTCGCGCTGGTCGGCCTGACCCTGCTGGTCGGTACCGTCCAGGCCGCCGATCCGCTTGTCGTCACCAGCGGTACCGATCGTGCCACGCCGATCGCCGTGGTGCCCTTCGGCTGGCAGGGGGGCACCGTGTTGCCCGAGGACATGGCCGACATCGTCGGCAACGACCTGCGTAACTCCGGCACCTTCCAGCCGATCCCGCGGCAGAACATGATCAGCCTGCCGACCCGGGCCAGCGAGATCATCTACCGCGACTGGAAGGCGCTGGGCGCGCAGTACGTGATCGTCGGCAACATCCAGCCTGCCGGCGGTCGACTGCAGGTCCAGTTCGGCGTGTTCAACGTGACCACCGAGCAGCAGGTCATGTCCGGCAGCGTCGGCGGCACGCCCGACCAGTTGCGCGACATGGCGCACTATGTCGCCGACCAGGCCTTCGAGAAGCTGACCGGCATTCGCGGCGCGTTCTCCACGCGCCTGCTCTACGTCACCGCCGAACGGCTGGGTGCCGGGACCCGCTATACCTTGCAGCGCTCGGACTACGACGGTGCACGTGCCGTGACCCTGCTGCAATCGCGCGAGCCGATCCTGTCGCCGCGCTATTCGCCGGACGGCCGGCGCATCGCCTATGTGTCGTTCGAGCAGAAGCGGCCGCGGATCTTCGTCCAGCACATCGACACCGGCCGTCGCGAGCAGATCACCAACTTCGAGGGGCTCAACGGTGCGCCGGCATTCTCGCCGGATGGCAATCGGCTGGCTTTCGTGCTGTCCAAGGACGGCAACCCGGAGATCTACGTGATGAGCCTCGGCACGCGCCAGCTTCAGCGTCTGACCAACCATTACGCCATCGATACCGAACCCTTCTGGGGCGCCGACGGTCAGACCCTCTACTTCACCTCCGATCGTGCCGGCAAGCCGCAGATCTACAAGCAGCGCCTGGGTGGCGGTGCCGCCGAGCGGGTGACCTTCGTTGGCAACTACAACGCCAACCCCAAGCTTTCGGCGGATGAAAAGACCCTCGTGATGATCCATCGCCAGGACGGTTACACCAACTTCAAGGTTGCCGCGCAGGACCTGCAGCGCGGCAACCTGCGCATCCTCTCGGACACCAGCCTGGACGAGTCGCCCACTGTCGCGCCTAATGGCACCATGCTAATCTACGCCACCCGCCAGCAGGGCCGGGGAGTCTTGATGCTCGTGTCCATCAATGGTCGAGTTAGGCTCCCGCTTCCTACTGCTCAGGGCGAAGTCCGTGAGCCATCCTGGTCCCCTTACCTGAACTGATGCGGTACCAACGCTTTTTAACCAAAACACCAAAACCACACCTGGGGTTGTTACAGATGGAAATGCTGAAATTCGGTAAGTTCACCGCGCTGGCTCTGGCCATGGCTGTTGCTGTCGGTTGTTCGTCCAAGGGCGGCGACGATTCGGGCGAGGGCTCGGGCACTGGCATGGATCCCAACGCAGGCTACGGCGCCGATGCCGGCTCGCTGGACGGCAGCCTGAGCGACGAAGCCGCTCTGCGCGCCATCACCACCTTCTACTTCGAGTACGACAGCTCCGACCTGAAGCCCGAGGCCATGCGCGCCCTGGACGTTCATGCCAAGGACCTGAAGGGCAACGGCGCTCGCGTCGTGCTGGAAGGCCACACTGACGAGCGTGGTACCCGCGAGTACAACATGGCTCTGGGTGAGCGCCGTTCCAAGGCCGTCCAGCGTTACCTGGTGCTGCAGGGCGTTTCCCCGGCTCAGCTGGAACTGGTTTCCTACGGTGAAGAGCGTCCGGTCGCCATGGGCAACGACGAGCAGTCCTGGGCCCAGAACCGTCGCGTCGAGCTGCGCAAGTAACTCGTCATGCGCCAGTACCGTCGCTTTCTAGGTATTGCGGTCCTCGGGCTGCCGCTCATGGCGGCCGCCCAGGTGCCGGTGATCGAACCCGACGCCGGCTACGGCGGCGGCTATTCGGCCGGCAGTCCTGAAAGTGGCGGTGCCTACGCCGGAGGCGGGGCGAATGCCCCGGCTTCGGCGCAGGGCATGCTCTTCCAGCAGTTGCAGCAGATGCAGGAAGAAATCGCGCAATTGCGCGGCATGCTCGAAGAACAGCAGAACCAGATCCAGCGCCTGGAGCAGCAAGGCCTGGAGCGCTACAAGGATCTGGACAGTCGCCTATCCAGCGGTGCGCTGGGTGGCAGTTCCGGGCAGGGGGCATCATCGTCTGCGGGCGAGACGGCCAGTGCCGGCCAGGTGGCTGCTTCGCAGCAGGCACAGGGCGGTGCGTCCGGCGATCCGGCCCAGGAAAAGCTGTATTACGACGCAGCCTTCGATCTGATCAAGGCAAAGGATTTCGACAAGGCCAGCCAGGCCTTCGGCGCGTTTCTGCGCAAGTATCCAAACAGCCAGTACGCCGGCAATGCCCAGTACTGGCTCGGCGAGGTGAACCTCGCCAAGGGCGACCTGCAGGCTGCCGGCCAGGCCTTCGCCAAGGTGAGCCAGGCCTATCCGCAGCATCCCAAGGTGCCCGATTCGCTCTACAAGCTGGCCGATGTCGAGATACGCCTCGGCAATCGGGACAAGGCGCAGGGGATACTCAGGCAGGTCATCGCCCAGTACCCCAACAGCTCCGCCGCGCAATTGGCACAGCGGCAGCTCAATCGCTGATCCGGTCGAGCATTGATCACGGAACCCGCCAGGTGGCGGGTTCTTGCTTTACAATGCCCGGCTTTCTTTGACCAACGGAGGCGGATGGCCTGTTTAGCCGTCACGCCCGTGGCTGATATGCAACAGACCCTGCGAATTACCGAGATTTTCTACTCGTTGCAGGGGGAGACGCGTACCAGTGGCCTGCCCACGGTATTCGTCCGCCTGACCGGCTGTCCCCTGCGCTGTCATTACTGCGACACCGCCTACGCGTTCAGCGGTGGCGAGCTCATGAGCCTGGATGCCATCGTCGAGCAGGTGGCGCGTTTCAAGCCGCGCTACGTCTGTGTCACCGGTGGCGAGCCGCTGGCGCAGCCCAACTGCCTGCCATTGTTGCAGCGGTTGTGCGACGCCGGCTTCGAGGTGTCGCTGGAGACCAGCGGTGCGCTCGACATCAGTGGCACCGATCGACGCGTCAGCCGGGTGCTGGACCTCAAGACGCCAGGCTCCGGCGAGGTCGCGCGCAATCGCTACGAGAACATCGCCGAGCTGACGCGCCATGACCAGGTCAAGTTCGTCATCTGCTCGCGCGAGGATTATGACTGGGCCGTTTCCAAGGTGATCGAGTTCGGTCTGGAGCGTCGCGCCGGCGAGGTGCTGTTCTCGCCCAGTCATGGTCAGGTGGATGTGCGCGCGCTCGCCGACTGGATCGTGACGGACAACCTGCCGGTGCGCCTGCAGTTGCAACTGCACAAGATCATCTGGAACGACGAGCCCGGTCACTGAGCGGGCCTCGCGCTTCTTCTGGAGAACTTCGATGAGTGACAAGAAAGCAGTCATCCTGCTGTCGGGCGGCCTGGATTCCGCGACGGTGGTGGCAATCGCCCGTGCCCAGGGTTTCGCCTGCTACAGCATGAGCTTCGACTATGGCCAGCGCCACCGTGCCGAGCTGCAGGCGGCCGAGCGGGTGGCGCGCCAGCTGGGCGTCGTCGAGCACAAGGTGGTAGGGATCGACCTGAATGGTATCGGTGGCTCGGCGTTGACCGATTCGAGCATCGCGGTGCCCGAGCAGCCTGGCGAAGGGGTCCCGATCACCTACGTGCCTGCGCGCAACACGGTGTTCCTCGCCCTGGCGCTGGGCTGGGCCGAGGTGCTCGGCGCGCAGGACATCTTCATCGGCGTCAACGCGGTGGACTATTCCGGCTACCCCGACTGCCGGCCGGAGTTCATCGAAGCCTTCGAGCGCATGGCCAACCTGGCGACCCGGGCCGGCGTCGAAGGGCCGGGATTCCACATCCAGGCCCCGCTGCAGCACCTGAGCAAGGCCGAGATCATTCGCCAGGGGACTGCGCTGGGCGTCGACTATGCGATGACCGTGTCCTGCTACCAGGCTGACGAGGACGGTCGCGCCTGTGGCCTGTGCGACAGTTGCCGACTGCGCGCAGAGGGCTTCCGCCAGGCCGGGCTGGCGGACGCGACGCGCTATCGCTGATTCAAAAAAGTGCTTGATTTGACTGATTAAATCCGTATCATGCGCCCGCATTGGGTCGTTAGCTCAGTCGGTAGAGCAGTTGGCTTTTAACCAATTGGTCGTAGGTTCGAATCCTACACGACCCACCATATCCCGCTCAGGGACAGAACCGGAACCTCGCAAGGGTTCCGGTTTTTTTATGGCTGCAGTTCTTGCCGGCCGTCCGCCGTGCGAGTTCGCCGGGTGCCGGTTTTCTACGACCTTCGTATGTGACCGGAGCGCTGGCAATCGTAATAGACTGCGGCGCTTTCCGAATGTCCCGTTGTTCGAGGCTCATCATGTATTCCGATCGTATCCGCCTGTCCTCCCTGCAGAACAAGGTCATGAGCGCCCAAGAGGCTGCTTCCCTCATTCGCGACGGGATGACCGTCGGCATGAGCGGTTTCACCCGTGCCGGTGAGGCCAAGGCGGTACCGCTGGCGCTGATCGATCGCGCGCAGCAGGAACAGCTGAAGATCAGCCTGGTGACCGGCGCCAGCCTGGGCAACGATCTGGACGGCAAGATGGCGGCCGCCGGCCTGCTGGCCCGTCGCATGCCGTTCCAGGCCGATCCCGTCCTGCGCAAGGCGATCAACAACGGCGAGGTCATGTTCATCGACCAGCACCTGTCCCACACCGTGGAGCAGATGCGCAACCACCAGATCAAGCGCCCCGACGTCGCCATCATCGAGGCGGTCAGCATCACCGAGCAGGGCCACATCGTGCCGACCACCTCGGTGGGCAACTCGGCCAACCTGGCGATGTTCGCCGACCAGGTGATCGTCGAGCTGAACCTGGCGCACAACCTCAACCTGGAAGGCCTGCACGACATCTACTTCCCGGAAGAGCGCCCGACCCGCGGTCCGATCCCGCTGACCCAGGTCGACGACCGCATCGGCAGCGCGGCCATCCCGGTCGATCCGGCCAAGATCGCCGCGATCGTCATCACCGAGCAGCCGGATTCCTACTCCACCGTCACCCCACCGGACGAAGAAACCCAGGCCATCGCCAACCACCTGGTCGAGTTCTTCAAGCGCGAAGTGGCGGCCGGTCGCATGGCCAAGAACCTCGGCCCGATGCAGGTCGGCATCGGCAATATCGCCAACGCGGTCATGTGCGGCCTGATCGATTCGCCGTTCGAGGACTTGGTGATGTACTCCGAAGTGCTGCAGGACTGCACCTTCGAGCTGATCGACGCCGGCAAGATGAAGTTCGCCTCCGGCTGCTCCATCACCCTGTCCGAGCGCTGCAACGACCGCGTCTTCGGCAACCTAGAGCAGTACAAGGACAAGCTGGTGCTGCGTCCGCAGGAAATCTCCAACCACCCGGAGCTGGTGCGCCGCCTCGGCATCATCGGCATCAACACCGCGCTGGAGTTCGATATCTACGGCAACGTCAACTCCACCCATGTCGGCGGCACCAAGATGATGAACGGCATTGGCGGCTCGGGTGACTTCGCCCGCAACGCCCACCTGGCGATCTTCGTCACCAAGTCCATTGCCAAGGGCGGCAACATTTCCAGCGTGGTACCGATGGTCGCTCATGTCGACCATACCGAGCACGACGTGGAGATCCTGGTCACCGAGCAGGGGCTGGCCGACCTGCGTGGCCTGGCGCCGCGCGAGCGCGCCCGCGTGATCATCGACAACTGCGTGCATCCGTCCTACCGCGAGGCGCTGAACCAGTACTTCGAGGGCGCCTGCGACAAGGGCGGCCAGACGCCGCACCTGCTGCGCGAGGCGATGAACTGGCACATCAACCTGGAAGAGCGCGGTCACATGCTCAAGGGCGAGTGATCCGAGCGTGAGAAGAGCCCGCCGAGCGATCGGCGGGCTTTTTGTTTTCCGGTCCGCGGACTTCCCCTCGCTTCGCGGCTTCGGCTAGTATTTCTGCCCCTCCGAGCGGCAGGTGCCAGCGGTGCCGCCTTTGTCGGCCGAGCGGTCTGGCTCGGCCCATACTCCGTAGACGTTTCCAGCAGGGCCCGCACGCATGACGCAGATCCCCGAACGCATCCTTGTCCAGGCGCATCTGGCGGCCAAGCAGCCTGAACCACTGACGCCGGAGCAGGAGGCGCGCCTGCGCGACGAGATCGCCGAGGAGCTGCAGCGGCAGAACGCGGTGCTGGTGGCGCATTACTACACCGATCCGGTGATCCAGGCGCTGGCCGAGGCCACCGGCGGCTGCGTGTCCGATTCCCTCGAGATGGCCCGCTTCGGCAACGAGCATCCGGCGCAGACCGTGGTGGTGGCCGGCGTCCGCTTCATGGGCGAGACCGCGAAGATCCTCAATCCCGAGAAGCGCATCCTGATGCCGACCCTGGAGGCGACCTGCTCGCTCGACCTGGGCTGCCCGGTCGAGGAGTTCGCCGCCTTCTGCGACCAGCACCCCGAGCGTACCGTGGTGGTGTATGCCAACACCTCGGCGGCGGTGAAGGCGCGCGCTGACTGGGTGGTGACCTCCAGCTGCGCGCTGGAGATCGTCGAAAGCCTGATGGATAACGGCGAGAAGCTGATCTGGGCGCCGGACAAGCACCTGGGTAGCTACGTCCAGCGCGAGACCGGCGCCGACATGCTGCTCTGGGACGGTGCCTGCATCGTGCACGAGGAGTTCAAGGCCAAGCAGCTCGCCGACATGAAGGCGCTCTATCCGGATGCCGCTATCCTCGTGCACCCGGAGTCGCCAGAGGCGGTGATCGAGCTCGCCGATGCCGTCGGCTCGACCAGCCAGCTGATCAAGGCGGCGCAGACGCTGCCGAACCAGACGCTGATCGTGGCGACCGACAAGGGCATCTTCTACAAGATGCAGCAGCTGTGTCCGGACAAGGTCTTCGTCGAGGCTCCGACCGCGGGGCAGGGTGCGACCTGCCGCAGTTGTGCGCATTGCCCGTGGATGGCGATGAACACCCTGGAGCGCACCCTCGACTGCCTGCGCCGGGGCAGCAACGAAATCCACGTCGACCCGGCGCTCATCCCGCGGGCCGTCAGGCCGCTCAAGCGCATGCTGGACTTCACCCAGGCTGCCCGCCTGCGCCAGGCCGGCAACGCCTGACGCGCACCCGGCGGCGCTGGCCGGCTAGCGCAGCATCTCGTCGATCATGCGCTTCTCTTCGGTCAGCTGTTGCTGGCGCGCGTCGATGCGCGCGGCGAGCTGGAAGTTCTCTGCGCGGCGCTTGGCGAAACCCAGTTGCTCGATCGCCTGGTCGTAATCGCCGACCAGGGCAAAGTACTCCGCGCGGGCACGATGCAGGCCGACGATGTTGCCGGTCAGCCCGCGGATCTCCGCCAGTTGATACCAGATGTCCGGGTCGCGGCCGCGCTCCGCGACCAACTGGTCCAGCAGCTGTTCCACCTGGGTCGGGCGGTTGAGCTTGAGCAGCACGTCGACGCGCGCCTGGCGCAGCGGGTAGTTGCCCGGATACAGCGCCAGCAGCCGGTCCACGCGTGTCGCCGCGGCATCCAGTCGGTTGGCGGTCATGTCCAGCTCGACCTGGGCCAGATTGTAGAACAGGTCGTCCGGTGCGCCTTCGAGCAGTCGGGCCAGGTTGGTGCGTGCGTCGTCGAGCTGGCCTGCCTTGATCTGTGCCAGCGCCAGGCCGTAGCGTGCCGCGTCCAGGCGCGGGTCGTCGGTGAGCATGGCGCGAAAGCGCTTGGCGCTGACGCCCGGGGTGCTCTCGAACTTGAGTTCGGTGCGGGCGCGGATCAGCTGGTAGCGCAGGCTGTCCTGGCGACCGTTGCGAACCTGCTGTTCGGCGCGGTTGCGGGTGTCGGCGATACGCGATTCGGTCACCGGGTGGGTGAGCAGGAACTCCGGCGGCTTCTGGTCGTAGCGATACTGGCGCATCAGCCGACCGAACATCTCGGGCATCGCCCGCGGGTCGTAGCCGGCCTGCTCAAGGTTGAGGATGCCGATGCGATCGGCTTCCTGCTCGTTCTGCCTCGAGAAGCGCCGCTGTTCCTGGATCGCCGCAGCCTGGGTCGACATGATCGCGGCGATGCCGGCATCCCCGGCGCCGGCGGCGGCGGCGACTACGCCGGCGAGCATCGCGGCCATCATCGGCAGCTGCATGCGTTGCTGGGCCTCCACGCCGCGGGCGAAGTGGCGCTGGGACAGGTGCGCCAGTTCGTGGGCCATCACCGAGGCGTATTCGGCCTCGGTCTGGGCGTGCAGGAACAGCCCGCCGTTGACGCCGATGATGCCCCCTGGGGCGGCGAAGGCGTTGAGCTGCGGGCTGTCGAGCAGGACGAACTCCAGGCGCCGGTCCTGCAGCTGGCTGGTTTCGCTCAGGCGGTACACGCTGGACTCGACATAGTCCTTGAGCAGCGGGTCGGACAGCTGGCGGACCTGGCCGCGCAGCAGGCTGAGCCAGGCGCGGCCGAGCACATGTTCCTGCTCCGGCGAGACGATGCCCGAGCTGGCGTCGCCGAGCGAGGGCAGCTCGCTGGCGGGAAGCGGTTGGGCGAGCAGGCAGGCGAGGGTCAGCAGAGTCGGGCGCAGCAGGTTCATTCAGGGCGGCTCTGGAAGGTGAGCCGCTACTGTAGCGGCGGCCTGTGGCGCTGGCCAGAGCGTCGGCAGCCTGGGTATGCTGCGCGCCGTTTGCGAACGGAGAAGCCGATGACCGACATTCCCATTGCCGTCGATGCCGAGCTCGATGCCTCGGGGCTGAGCTGCCCCATGCCGCTGCTCAAGGCCAAGCTGGAGCTCAACCGCCTGGCCAGCGGCGCCGTGCTCAAGGTGACGGCGACCGATCCGGGTTCGCAGCGGGACTTTCGCAGCTTCGCCCGCCTGGCCGGGCACCAGCTGCTGCATGAAGAGGTCGAGGGCGGCCTGTACCGCTACTGGCTGCGCAAGGCCTGACGCGCAGGCCTCAGGCCTGGCTCAGGGCGCACGCGGCGTCCAGCACCGCCTGGGCATGGCCCGGCACCTTCACGCTGCGCCAGGCCTGGCGCAGGGTGCCGTTGCGATCGATGAGGAAGGTGCTGCGATCGACCCCCAGGTATTCCTTGCCGTAGAGCTTCTTCAGCTTGATCACGTCGAACAGCTGGCACAGCTGCTCGTCCTTGTCGCTGATCAGCTCGAAGGGGAAGCCCTGCTTGGCGCGGAAGTTCTCGTGGGTCCTGAGGCTGTCGCGCGAGACGCCGAAGACCAGCGTGTCGCAGGCCAGGAACTGCGGGTGCAGGTCGCGGAAGTCCTGGCCTTCGGTGGTGCAGCCGGGAGTGTTGTCCTTGGGATAGAAGTAGAGCACCACCTGCTTGCCGCGCAGCGCGTCGAGGCTGACTTCCAGGCCGCTGGTGGCCTGCGCGGTGAAGGCTGGAACCTGTTGCTCGAGTGCTACGGGCATCATCGTTTCCTCAGGGGTTCTGCGGGCGCCAGGGTTCGATCAGGGCGTCGAGGTTCAGTGCGTCGGCGAAGTCCAGGAACTGGTCGCGCAGCCAGCTGATCTGCGTGCCGGCCGGCAGGGTGACGGTCAGCGTCGCGTTGAGCATGGTGCCGCCGGTCTGGGGTGCCTGGTAGGTGTCGCAGGTCAGGCCCTCGAGCTCCACGCGGTGATCGATGAAGAACTGGCACAGCTCGTTGAGGATGTCCGGGCGATAGACCGCGCTGACGTAGGCCACGTAGGGCAGCGCGTTGGGCCGGTTTTCCAGCGGCTCGCTGCGTACCACGTTGGCGATGAAGCCATGCCGCTTGGCCAGTGCCGGCAGGGCGGTTTCCATGCGCGCCAGCGCATCCCAGCTGCCGGTGACCTCCAGTACCAGGGCACTGCATTCGCCGTGGCGGGTCAGGCGGGTGCTGACCACGGCGCAGCGGTTCTCGTTGCTTGCGCGGCAGAGAACATTGGCAAGCTCCATCGGGCTCTTGCCCAGGGCGCTGATGACGAGGAACTGTTCGCGGGGTACGGACGGGGTGGACATGCAGTTTCCTGACGGTAGATCGGCGGGTATTCGGCCGAAAACGGCAAAGGGTAGCGAAAAGCGCGCCTGCTGTGAATGAGCATGGCGGGTTCGGCGGCCGGCGCGGGGCCTTGGCGGCTGCGCCGGGGCCACTCGCAAAGCGCCATCGAGCCTTGTACCATTACGCCTCTCTTTATTCCGGCAGGAGTGGTTGCATGATTGCGGGCAGTATGGTGGCGCTGGTCACGCCCATGGATGCGCAGGGCGGTCTGGACTGGGACAGCCTGAGCAAACTGGTGGACTTCCATCTGCAGGAAGGCACCAACGCAATCGTTGCGGTCGGCACGACTGGCGAGTCGGCGACCCTCTCCGTGGCCGAGCACATCGAGGTCATCCGCCGCGTGGTCGACCAAGTCAACGGGCGCATCCCGGTGATCGCCGGTACCGGCGCCAACTCCACCTCCGAAGCGGTGGAACTGACCGAGAATGCCCGGCAAGCCGGTGCCGATGCCTGCCTCCTGGTGACGCCGTACTACAACAAGCCGACCCAGGAAGGCCTCTACCTGCACTTCAAGCACATCGCCGAAGCCGTGGCCATCCCGCAGATCCTCTACAACGTACCCGGTCGCACGGTCTGCGACATGCTGCCGGACACCGTCGAGCGGTTGTCGAAGGTGCCGAACATCATCGGCATCAAGGAGGCCACCGGCGACCTCGCGCGTGGCCGCGAGGTCCTGGATCGCGTAGGCAAGGACTTCCTAGTCTATTCCGGTGACGACGCCACGGCCGTCGAACTGATGCTGATGGGCGGCAAGGGCAACATCTCGGTGACCGCCAACGTCGCTCCGCGCGCCATGGCCGAGCTGTGTGCCGCGGCGATGGCCGGCGACGCCCAGACCGCGCGGGCCATCAACGAGCGGCTGATGCCGCTGCACCAGAAGCTGTTCATCGAGTCCAACCCGATTCCGGTGAAGTTCGCACTGCACGAGATGGGCCTGATGGGCGAAGGCATCCGCCTGCCGCTGACCTGGCTCAGTCCGGCCTGCCAGGAACCGCTGCGCCAGGCGATGCGCCAGTGCGGCATCCTCGCCTAACGATTAAGGGAAGAGCATGAAGCGACTGGCCGGACTTTCCACCCTTGCGCTGATGATTTCCGCCACCAGCGGCTGCGGCTGGCTGTGGGGCGAGGACGGGTACTTCCGTGATCGCGGCAGCGATTACCTGGATGCCCGTCAGGTGCCGCCGATGCAGGTGTCGGCGGATCAGCAGCTGCGCCCGATCGAACCGCTGCTGCCGATTCCGCACCAGGTTGCCGACGGCCGGTCCAGCGGCAAGTTCGAGGTGCCGCGCCCGCAACCCCTGCAGGGTGTGATGCAGGCCAGCGATTTCAGCGTGCAGAGCGCCGAGAGCGGCCGCTGGCTGGTGGCGCTGCGCAGCCCGGCGCAGGTCTGGACCACGACCCGCCAGTTCTTCACCGACCGCGGCTTCGCCATCGAGCAGGAGCGCCCGCAGAGCGGGGAGTTCGTCACTGCCTGGCAGGCTGGCGCCGAGGTCGACGGGGCGCTGGCGCGCAGCCTGGGCATCCAGGACGGCGAGACCCGCGTGCGGGTGCGCATCGAGCCGGGCGTGCAGCGCAACACCAGCGAAGTCTTCGTCCTGACCCAGCAGCGCCCGAGCGGCAGCACCGCCGAGCCGGCCTGGCCGGAAGCCTCCAGCAACGCCGACCTCGATCGCGCACTGCTCGATGAATTGCAGGCCGCCCTCAGCCGCAGCGCCCAGCAGGGTGGCTCCGTCTCGCTGCTAGCCGAGCGCGACTTCGACGCTCCGAGCCGGGTTACCCTGTCCAGCGACGGCAGCGGCAGCCCGGTGCTCAACCTGGATACCGACTTCGATCGCGCCTGGTCCAGCGTCGGGCGCGCCTTGCAGGCCGCCGACATCCGCGTCGAGGACCTCAACCGGACCCTTGGCGTGTACTACGTCAACCTGGCCGAAGCGGCCGAGAAGCCTGGCGAGAAACCGGGCTTCTTCAGTCGCCTGTTCGGTGGCAAGCCGGACCAGGACGAAATCGACGCACGCGCCGAGCGCTACCAGGTCCGCCTGACCCGCGCCGGCGAGCAGGTGATCGTCACGCTCGACCAGGACATCGACACCGTGGCACCGGCCGACGTGGCCCGCCGCGTGCTCGAGCAGATCAAGGAAAACCTGGGCTGACCGTCCCTTCCGATCGGCCCCTCACGAATGAAGAGGCGAAACCCGGTGGTTTCGCCTCTTTCGTCCCGAACCAAGGCGCCGGCGCGCGCGCCCTCCCGCGCTGCCAGACATGGCGCGTCCACGCGGAAACCCGACCATGACCACTGCAACCACGCTCAGCCTGAAGAAGCTCTACTCGGGCAAGGTGCGCGACCTCTACGAAATCGACGACAAGCGCATGCTGATGGTCGCCAGCGATCGCCTGTCGGCCTTCGACGTGATCCTCGCCGAACCGATTCCGGAGAAGGGCAAGATCCTCACCGCGATCTCCAACTTCTGGTTCGACAAGTTCACCGGCCTGGTACCCAACCACTTCACCGGTGACCGGGTCGAGGACGTGGTGCCGGCCGCCGAACTGCCGCTGGTCGAGGGTCGCGCGGTCGTCGCCAAGCGCCTGCAGCCGGTGGCCGTCGAGGCCATCGTGCGCGGCTACCTCGCCGGCTCCGGCTGGAAGGAATACCAGAACAGCGGCACCGTCTGCGGCATCGCCCTGCCGGCCGGGCTGAAGGAAGCCAGCAAGCTGCCCGAGCCGATCTTCACGCCCTCGACCAAGGCGGCGGTCGGCGACCACGACGAGAACATCTCCTTCGAGCAGTGCGAGGCCATCATCGGCAAGGAGCTGGCGGCCCAGGTGCGCGACACCGCCATCGCCCTGTACAAGGCGGCGGTGGAGTACGCGGCGACCCGCGGCATCATCATCGCCGACACCAAGTTCGAATTCGGCCTCGACGAGAACGGCACGCTGACGCTGATGGACGAGGCGCTGACCCCGGACTCGAGCCGCTTCTGGCCGGCCGACAGCTACCAGGAAGGCCAGAACCCGCCGAGCTTCGACAAGCAGTTCGTGCGCGACTGGCTGGAGTCCACCGGCTGGAACAAGCAGCCCCCGGCACCGGCCGTGCCGCAGGACGTCGCGCAGAAGACCGCCGACAAGTACCGCGAGGCGCTGACCCGCCTGACCGCTTGAACCACGGCGCAAGCCGCTGAAAAAAAGCGGAAATATTGCGTTCGGGGGTTCGACAAAGCGGCGCGGGCTGGTATGATGCGCGCCGCTGGAGAGATGCCGGAGTGGTCGAACGGGACGGATTCGAAATCCGTTGTATCCGCAAGGGTACCTAGGGTTCAAATCCCTATCTCTCCGCCATATTGCAACACACCGAAAGCCCCGCAGAACCCAGGTTCTAGCGGGGCTTTCGCGTTTCTGGCATTTCCTCCAGGGCAGGACCAGACCGCGGCAGGCGATCCCCGGCAGTGCTCCAGCTGCCCTCGGGCGCTGCCGTGCCGCTACGGTTCGGCGTGCTGGTACGGCAGCCGCGGCCGCTCAGCCCGAGGTGCCGGGCGTGGTGCCGAAGCGGCGCCGGTAGGCGCCGGGGCTCAGGCCGACGATGCGGGTGAAGACCTTGCGGAAGGCGCCGGGGTCGGCGTAGCCGACTTCCCAGGCGACCCGCTCGAGCGGCAGGCGGCTGGCCTGCAGCAACTCGCGGGCGCGGCCGACGCGGATTCGCTGGCAGTAGTCGGTGGTGGTCATGCCGGTGGCCTTGCGGAAGCGGCGCAGAAAGGTGCGCTCCTCGAGGCCTGCGCGCTGTGCCAGTGCTGCCAGCGCGACTTCCTGCGCGGCATTTTCCTGCAGCCAATGCTGCACCGCGAGGATGGCGCCGTCGCCGTGGTTCAGCCGGGGCGCGAAGGCGCTGTAGTAGCGCTGCTGGCGGCCGGGGGGATCGATCACCAGCATCTGCGCGGTGTCGATCATCGCCCTGGCGCCCAGGTAGCGGTCGACCAGCCGCAGGCCCAGGTCGGTCCAGGCCATCAGGCCGCCGGCGGTGATGATGTCGTCGGCATCGATGATCAGCTGGTCGGCGTCCAGGCGCACGTCCGGGAAGCGCGCCCTGAAGCCTTCGGCGTGCAGCCAGTGGGTGGTGACGGTGCGCCCGGCCAGCAGGCCGGTCTCGCCGAGCAGGAAGGCGCCGGCGCAGACCGAGGCCAGCCTGACACCCGTGTCGTGCTGCTGGCGCAGCCAGTCGCGATAGGGGCGCGCGGCCTCGGCGGAGATCGGTGCCCGCAGGCTGGGCGGCAATATCAGCACGCTGGGCGAGCAGTCGGCACCGGGGTCCGAGTCATGGATGCGCTCGGGCCGCCGCCCGGTGTCGTCCAGCTGCCAGTGGCTGACGCGCAGGCGCGGGCGGCGCGGTTCGTCCGGCGCGCCTGCGCCTTGCTGGGCGATGCCGAACAGATCGGTCAGGCCCAGCACCGTGGCCATCTGCACGCCCGGATAAAGCACGATGCCCAGTTCGATCACGCTGTCTGTCGGCATGTGTCGGTAGCACCCTCGAAGATGTCGATCGCACCACTTCCGGGCCTTCCCGGGCTGGCTGATCATGGTTCCGCTTTCCTCAACAGCATCTTCGCAGGAGCCAGGCATGAGCAAGCGTGCAGTGGTCGTAATCGACCTTCAGAACGAATACCTCCCAACGGGCAAGCTGCCCCTGAGCGGCATCGAGGCGGCGGTCGCGAATGCGGCCAGGGTGATTGCCGATGCCCGCGCCAAGGGCATACCGGTCATCCATGTCCGTCACGAATTCGCCCATGGCGAGATGCCGGTGTTCGTCCCCGGCAGCGATGGCGTACAGATCCAGGCCGCCGTTGCCGCACAGCCGGGTGAGCCGGTGGTGGTGAAGAACTACCCCAATTCCTTCCGCGAAACCGAACTCAAGCAGTTACTGGACGAGCGAGAGGTGCGTGAGCTGGTGGTGGTGGGCGCCATGAGCCACATGTGCGTCGATGCCGGCGTGCGCGCAGCGGCCGACATGGGCTACGCGGTCACGGTCATCCACGATGCCTGCGCCACCCTCGAGCTGGAGTTCGGTGGCGTCCGGGTGCCGGCGGCGCAGGTGCACGCGACGATGATGGCGGCGCTCGGCTTCGCCTACGCCCGCCTGGCATCGACCGCCGAGTACCTCGCCGGCTGAGGCGGGCTTGCGGCCAGGGGCTGGCTCAGAACAGCCCCATGGCAACCAGGCCGGAGGCGACCGCGGCCAGCAGGCCAAGCACCACCAGCAGGCCATCGCGCGTGGTCAGCCCGACACCGATCAGGCCGATGGCGGCGAACGGCCCGCTACTGGCGAAAGGCACCAGCTCCAGCGGCGGCACCGAGCTGGCCAGCAGCAGGCAGAGCAGCGCCAGCAGGCGCGTGGCATTGCGCGTGGTAGCCCAGTGCAGGCGCGGCCGGACCACCTTGTCCAGCCGCCGCAGCAGCGGGCGCAGCTTGCTCAGGCCGCGGTCCAGCCGGTCGCCGGCCAGCTGGCGGCGGCTGAGCACCTCCGGCAACCACAGGTGCTCGCGCCCCAGCAGCATCTGGATCGCGAACAGCGCGACGATCAGCGCCAGCAACGTCGGCAGTCCGGGGATGCCGCCCGCCGGGCTGATCTCGATGAGCGCCGGGACGAACAGGAACGGGCCGAAGCTGCGCTGGCCGATCTCGTCCTGGATGTCGGCCACCGAGACCTTTTCCTGTTCCTGGCCGAGGCGGATCAGGCCGTCGACCAGGCCCTGCAGTTCTTCGCCCTCTCGTGCCATCGCTGGTCTCCGTCGCTGTGGATCAGGCGCTGCCGGGGTATTGCGCGGTCCGCAGCAGGCCGGCGAGGTGCACGGCGTTGCGCGTCATGCTGGCGGTCGCCTGGCGGACCTTGTCCGGCGTCTGCGGCAAGTCCTTGAAGTCCCGGCCCTGCATGGCTTCGCCGACCCAGTAGGTCACTGCGTTGGGCGCCAGGCTGAAGCCCAGGTCGTTGAGCCCCTGGAAGATCTGGGCCGAGACGTGGTGTGCGCCGTCCTCGTTACCGACGACCGTGGCGCAGGCGACCTTGCCGTAGGAGGGCATGCGCCCGGCTGCGTCCGTCTCGCCCAGGAAGGCGTCGAGCCGCTCCATCACCCGCTGGCAGATGCTCGACGGGTGGCCGAGCCAGATCGGCGTGCCGAGGATGAACACATCGGCGGCGAGGATCCGCCGGCGCAGCTCCGGCCAGTCGTCGCCGGCGCCTTCGTCGGAGCTGACTCCCGGCTTGATATCGAAGTCGGCCGCACGCAGCAGCTCGCCGTAGGCGCCCAGCTCGGCGAAGGCGCCGAGAACCTGGCGCAGCAGCCGCTCGCAGGAGGAATCGGCGGGCGAGGGCTTGAGCGTGCAGTTGAGGGCGAACACGGAAAGCGACATGGGCGGCTCCTGGGCGGTTGCGAGAGGCTGCACCTGTTCCGACCGCCTCCCGGCGTGGCCGGCTCCGGTGGCTGGACGAACGGTGCGCCTGCCGTCCGGCAAAAAAGCTGAACCCAGGGCGCCGCGGTCCGGTCAGTAGAAAAGCGCCGGCGTCCCGCTGTCGGTGCGAGCCGCGCCTGTGCGCTGCACCACAGGCACCTGCCACCGCATCGCCGGCCGGGACACCGCCGGCGCCATCGCTGGGGAACAAGCCATGGCACTCGCCATCCGTTTTCACGACCAGCTCGCCGATCGCCACGTCTCGTCGCTGCGCGAGGAGGTGCTCGCCGGCTTCGCCGCGACACCCAAGGCGATCGCCCCCAAGTTCTTCTACGATCGCCGCGGCTCCGAGCTGTTCGAGGCGATCTGCCTGCAACCGGAGTACTACCCGACGCGCACCGAGGAGGCGATCCTGCGCCGCGCGGCCGGCGAGATCGCCGAGCTGGCCGGGCCGGGCGCCGAGCTGATCGAATTCGGCAGCGGCGCCAGTCGCAAGGTGCGCCTGCTGCTGGAGGCGATGCGTCCGCGACGCTACCTGGGCATCGATATCTCCGAGGACTTCCTGCGCGCGAGCACCCATCGCCTGGCCGCCGACTACCCCTGGCTGGACGTGCATGCGCTGTGCGCCGATTTCTGCCAGGACCTGGCACTGCCCAGGGCCTTCCGTTGCGAGCGGCCGCTGGCGTTCTTCCCCGGCTCGAGCATCGGCAACTTCACCCCGGCCCAGGCGCAGCAGTTCCTCGCCCGGGTCTACGCGCTGCTGCCGGCCGGCGGCGGCTTGCTGGTGGGCGTCGACCTGGTGAAGGAGCGCGCCACGCTCGAGCGCGCCTACAACGATGCCGCCGGCGTCACCGCCGCGTTCAACCTGAACCTGCTCGAGCGTATCCGCCGCGAGCTGGACAGCGACATCGACCCGCGCGCCTTCGAGCACCGCGCCTGGTTCAACGCCGCGCAGTCGCGCATCGAGATGCACCTGGTCAGTCGCCAGGCGCAGGAGGTGCGCATCGAGGGGCGGTGCTTCCGCTTTGCCCGCGGCGAAAGCCTGCACAGCGAGAACTCCTACAAGTACAGCCTGGCCAGCTTCGCTGCCCTGGCCCGCAGCGTCGGCTTCGACAACCAGGCGCACTGGGTCGACCCGGCGCGACTGTTCAGCGTGCACTACCTGCGCCGCCCCGGCTGAGGCGCGCAGGCCAGCGGCACGGACGCCGTTCGCCGCAGGCAGGAGGCCGGTCCCGCCACGAGAAGAACGGAGGCCCGATGTCCGATTGCACGATCCGCTTCGACGGCAAACCGCTGACCGGCAAGGCCGGCACGCCGCTGATCGAATTCCTCGCCGGGCACGGCATCGATCTGCCCCACGTCTGCTACCACCCGGCCCTGGGCACGCCGCAGACCTGTGACGTCTGCTGGGTCGAGCTCGAAGGCGAGCTGGTGCGCGGCTGTACCCTGCAGGCGCGCGATGGGCTGGAGCTCTCCAGCCAGGCCCGGCGTGCCGGCGCCGCGCGGGAGGAGGGCATGGACCGCCTGCTGGCCAAGCACGAGCTGTACTGCACCGTCTGCGAGAACAACACCGGCGACTGCACGCTGCACAACACCGTCGCGGCCATGGACATGCCGATCCAGCGCTACGCCTTCCAGCGCAAGCCCTACGAGAAGGACCACTCCAACCCCTTCTACACCTACGATCCGGACCAGTGCATCCTCTGCGGCCGCTGCGTCGAGGCCTGCCAGAACGTCGAGGTCAACGAAACCCTGTCGATCGACTTCCAGATGGAGCCGCCACGGGTGCTCTGGGACGGCGGCCAGACCATCGCCGGCTCGAGCTGCGTCAGTTGCGGCCACTGCGTCACCGTCTGCCCCTGCAACGCGCTGATGGAAAAGACCATGCAGCCCGATGCCGGGCCCTTCACCGGCATGCCGCAGTCGCTCAAGCGGCCCCTGATCGACCTGGCCAAGGCGCTCGAACACACCATCGGCGCGCCGCCGATCACCGCCATCTCGAAGATGGACATGCACTGGCGGCAGCCGGAGATCAAGCGCACCAAGACCGTGTGTACCTATTGCGGCGTCGGTTGCTCGTTCGAGATGTGGACGCGCGACCGCCACATCCTCAAGGTGCAGCCGGTGGTCGAGGCGCCGGTCAACGGCATCTCCACCTGCGTCAAGGGCAAGTTCGCCTGGGACTTCGTCAACAGCGAGCGGCGCCTGACCAGGCCGCTGATCCGCGACGGCAGTAGCTTCCGCGAGGCCAGCTGGGACGAGGCGCTGGACCTGGTGGCGCGGCGCCTGCTGGCAATCCGCGACGCGCACGGGCCCGACAGCATCGGCTTCATCGGCTCGAGCAAGGCGAGCAACGAGGAGGCCTACCTCACCCAGAAGATCGCCCGGCTGGTCATTGGCACCAACAACGTCGACAACTCCTCGCGCTACTGCCAGAACCCGGCGACCAAGGGCCTGTTCCGCACGGTCGGCTATGGCGGCGATGCCGGCAGCATCAAGGACATCGAAAAGGCCGAGCTGGTGGTGATCGTCGGCAGCAACCTGTCGGAAAACCACCCGGTGATCGCCTCGAAGGTCAAGGCCGCGCAGAAGCTGCGCGGGCAGAAGCTGATCGTCGTCGATCCGCGTCGCCACGAAATGGCCGAGCGCGCCAACCTCTACCTGCGGCCGAATGCGAGCACCGACCTGGTCTGGGCCTCGGCGCTGTCGCGCTACCTGTTCGACCACGGCCTGGCCGACGAGACCTTCCTCGCCAGCCAGGTCAACGGGGTCGAGGAATATCGCCAGTCGCTGGCGCCGTTCACCCTGGAGTTCGCCGAGCAGGTGACCGGCATCCCGCGCGCGCAGCTGGTCGAGGCCGCCGAGCTGATCGGCCGCGCCGGCAGCGTCTGCCTGCTCTGGGCCATGGGCATCACCCAGCACAGCCACGGCGCCGACACCAGCACGGCGCTGTCGAACCTGCTGCTGGTCAGCGGCAACTATGGCCGGCCGGGTACCGGCGGCTACCCGATGCGCGGGCACAACAACGTGCAGGGGGCGAGTGACTTCGGTTGCCTGAAGAACATGTACCCCGGCTACGAGAAGGTCACCGACGAGGCCGTACGGGCCAAGTGGGCACGTGCCTGGGGCGTGCCGCCGCAGCAGCTGTCAGGCGAGGTCGGTTCGGACAACTTCCTCATGGTCCAGCAGGCCGACGCGCGCAAGGTGCGCGCGATGTACATCATCGGCGAGGAGACCGCCTTCTCCGACTCCGACAGCCACAACGTGCACCAGGCCTTCGAAAAGCTCGACTTCATGGTGGTGCAGGACGTCTTCCTCAGCCGCACCGCCGAGTTCGCCGACGTGGTGCTGCCGGCCTGCCCGAGCGTCGAGAAGGAAGGCACCTTCACCAATACCGAGCGACGCATCCAGCGCTTCTACCCGGTGCTCGAGCCGCTGGGCGACAGCCGCCCGGACTGGCGCATCCTCACCGACCTCGCGGCGCGCATGGGCCATCCCTGGGGCTACACGCATCCGCGGCAGATCATGGGCGAGGTGGCCGGCATCGCCGAGCTGTTCGCCGGGGTCAGCTACGCGCGGCTCGAGGGCTGGAAGTCGCTGTGCTGGCCGGTGGCCGCCGACGGCCAGGACACGCCGTTGCTGTATACCGATGGTTTCCACACCGACGACGGCAAGGCGGTGCTCTACCCGCTGGAGTGGAAGGCGCCGGCCGAAGGGCCGGACGACACCTTCGACCTGATGGTCGACAACGGCCGCATGCTCGAGCACTTCCAGGGCGACAACCAGACCGGGCAGGGCCTGGGCATGAGTGCGCTGTCGCCGCACTGGTTCGTCGAGGTCAGCCCCGAGCTGGCCGCCGAGCGCGGCATCGGCCAGGGCTGCTGGGTGCGCCTGACCTCGCGCCGCGGCGCCGTCGAGCTGCCGGCGCTGATCACCGGGCGGGTTGCCGGCAAGACCCTGTTCGTGCCCATCCACCAGGGCAAGCCGGGGCTCAATCTGCTCACCGGCGAACACCACGACCCGGACGTCAACACACCCGCCTACAAGGAAACCGCGGTGCGCCTGGAGGTCCTGCAGCGCGCACCGCTGGAGGCACCGCTGCCGCCCGGCAACTTCCGCCACGGCCAGCGCACGCCGAATGCCGGCGTGCCGGTCGAGGTCAAGTGGATGCGCGACGACTATGTCGAGCCGCCTGCCCATGAACAGCATCCGGAGAGTCTCTGATGGCCGAACGTATCGAGAACTATCGGGTTCGCCCGCCGAAGATCGGCGCGACTGCCGAGGACGAGCTGAACCAGCTGCTGCAGACCCTGCACGAGCGCGGGATCCTGCGTTTTGCCAATGACCTGGCCGGCTCCCAGGCCGAGGTGATGAAGGTGCTGGTCGGCGGGCTGAGCAAGCCGGGCACGCTCAATGCCATCCAGAACCTGTCGATCCTCGGCATGGCGCTGTCGCGCATCCCGCCGGAGCAGTTCTACAAGGTGGCCTTCGCGCTCCGCGATGGCTTTGCCAGCGTCGCCGGCTACCAGCCCGAGGCGCACGGCAAGGAGGCCCCCGGCGTCAGCGGCGCCTACCGGCTGCTGCACGACGACGATCTCTGGCGCGCCATCGCGCCGCTGCTGGCCGGGCTCAAGACCTTTGCCGAGGGGCTCGAGCGCGAGGTGGACAAGCCGATCAGCGCCTTCAGCGGCAAGTCCAGCGACTTCTGACCGTTCGTCGGTGTAACGCGGCCGGCGTTTCGCATCATCGCCTCCCTAGAGCGGTTCGCGTGGTGCGACACGGCTGACATGCAGCGGCATGGCGCGCCCAGGGGAACTCACCGGGCGCTGGTGTGTCAGTCACCACGGACCTGCGGCTGGCCGACCGGCGGCCGCCCCGCGCCAAGGCATGGCCTGGCTGTGTCCGATCTTCGCCGACCCGGCCCGCGGCCGGCTCGTTTTCGTGCCCTGCGCGCCGCCGATCACGGCGCCGGCTCCAATCATTCCAAGAAAGTTACCCATTCGAATGCGCTCTGAACTGCTTTCCCATTCTTTTCGCAGCCGCTGCGCCCGCTTGCGCGGCGGGCTGCTGGCGGCGCTCGTTGGCGCCAGCCTGCTCGGTGGCCACGCCCAGGCCCAGCAAGGCGACAACGCGCGCTGGGTCAGCGACCGGCTGACCACCTACGTGCGCAGCGGCCCCACCGATGGCTACCGCATCGTCGGCACCCTCACCTCGGGGCAGAAGGTCGAACTGCTGCAGACCCAGGGCGACTACAGCCAGGTGCGCGGCGAATCCGGCGACCAGGTGTGGATCCGCAACGCCGACCTGCAGGAAGTGCCCGGCCAGGCCGAGCGCCTGCCGCAGCTGGAGGCCGAGGTGACCGACCTGCGCGACCAGCTCAGGACCATCGATGACAACTGGAAGAACCGCGTGCAGGGCATGCAGGAGACCCTCGACTCGCGCAAGGCGCTGGTCGACGAGCTCGAGGCGCGCAACCAGGGCCTGAGCGAGGAACTGGTCGAAGCCCAGTCCGCGCTACGCGAGGCCCAGGCACAACTGGGCGACGAGAACAAGCAGGTGCTGATGACCTACATGGTCTACGGCGGCAGCATCGCCGGCGCAGGCCTGCTGGCCGGGCTGATCCTGCCGCTGATGTTCGGCCGCCGCAAACGCAACGACCGCTGGTTCTGAGGCGAAGGGCTCAGCCGGCCGACGGCTGGGCCTGCGCCGACGGTACGGGCTGGAAATACAGCCGCTCGCCGCGCCCGAGCCCGACGAGGCCGGGATGGTCGTGGCCGACTTCCGCCTCGATCGGCTCGTGGTGCCCGGCCAGCCTGAGCGTGACCCGGGTGAGCGCGCCCAGCGGGCGGATGCCGTGGACCTCGCCGGCGAGAAAATCCGCCTGCGGCTCGCGCGAAAGCCTCACCTCATGCGGGCGGAACAGCACGCTGCGCTGTTCGTCCAGCTGCAGCCGATTGGCGTCGCCGAGGAAGTGGTAGACGAACTCGCTGGCGGGGTTGGCATACACCTGCGCCGGCGTGCCGATCTGCTCGATCACACCCTTGTTCATCACCACGATGCGATCAGCGACCTCCATTGCCTCCTCCTGGTCGTGGGTGACGAACACGGAGGTCAGGTGCACGTCCTCGTGCAGCCGCGCCAGCCAGCGGCGCAGTTCCTTGCGCACCTTGGCGTCCAGCGCGCCGAACGGCTCATCGAGCAGCAACACCTCTGGCTCCACTGCCAGCGCGCGAGCCAGGGCAATGCGCTGGCGCTGGCCACCGGAGAGCTGTTCGGGGTAACGGTCCGCGAGCCAGTCCAACTGCACCAGATTCAGCAGCTCGTGCACCTTGGCGGCGATCACCGCTTCGCTCGGGCGCAGCTTCTTCGGCTTCATGCGCAGGCCGAAGGCCACGTTGTCGAACACCGTCATGTGGCGGAACAGTGCGTAATGCTGGAAGACGAAGCCGACGTTGCGGTCGCGCACATCGCGGCTGGAGACATCCTCGCCATGGAGCACGATGCTGCCGCTGTCCGGCGTTTCCAGTCCGGCGATGATGCGCAGCAGGCTGGTCTTGCCGCAGCCGGACGGGCCGAGCAGGGCGACCAGTTCGCCGCTCTGGATGTGCAGGTCGATCGCCTGCAGCGCCTGGAACTGGCCGAAGCGCTTGTTGACGTCACGGACTTCGATACTCATGGCTGTGCTCCGGTTTTCAGGCGCGCGATGCGCGATTCGCTCCACTGCTTGAGCAGCAGGATCACCAGCGCCAGGGCCAGCAGCAGGCTGGCCACGCTGAACGCGGCGACGTGGTTGTATTCGTTGTAGAGAATCTCGACATGCAGCGGCAGGGTGTTGGTCAGCCCGCGGATATGCCCGGAGACCACCGACACCGCGCCGAACTCGCCCATTGCCCGCGCGGTGCAGAGCACCACGCCGTAGATCAGGCCCCATTTGATGTTCGGCAGGGTGATGTGCCAGAACATCTGCCAGCCGCTGGCGCCGAGCAGCCGCGCGGCTTCCTCTTCGGTACTGCCCTGCTCCTGCATCAGCGGGATCAGCTCGCGGGCGACGAAGGGCACGGTGACGAACAGCGTCGCCAGGATGATGCCGGGCACGGCGAAGACGATCTGGATATCGCGATCACTCAGCCACTCGCCGAAATAGCCCTGGGCGCCGAACAAGAGCACGTAGATCAGGCCGGCGATGACCGGGGAGACCGAGAACGGCAGGTCGATCAGGGTCACCAGCAGGCTCTTGCCGCGGAACTCGTACTTGCTCACGCACCAGGCGGCGGCGACGCCGAACACCAGATTGAGCGGCACCGAGATGCCCACGGCAAGCAGGGTGAGCTTGAGCGCGGCCAGGGCATCGGGCTCGAGGATAGCCGTGAAGAAGGTGCCGACCCCTTGCTTGAAGGCTTCGCCGAGGACGATCAACAGCGGCAGCAGAAGGAACAGCGCGAAGGTCAGCCAGGCCGCGCCGATCAACAGGCGGCGGGCCGTTTGCTTGCCGCGACGGGTAGTGGTGGCGCGGGCATCCGCCGACACGGGCAGGGAAGCGGTAGTCATGCTGGCCTCCTCAGCCGTGGGCAATGCGGCGCTGCAGCAGGTTGATCGCCAGCAGCAGGATGAATGACACCGTAAGCATCAGCACGCCGATGGCCGTGGCGCCGGCGTAGTCGTACTGGTCCAGCTTGACCATGATCAGCAGCGGCAGGATCTCGGTCTTCATCGGCATGTTGCCGGCGATGAAGATCACCGAGCCGTACTCGCCGACGCCGCGGGCAAAGGCCAGGGCGAAGCCGGTCAGCCAGGCGGGCAGCAGCGCTGGCAGCAGCACATGGCGAACCACCTGCAGCGGACGCGCGCCGAGGCAGGCCGCGGCTTCTTCCACTTCACGCGGGATATCGGCGAGCACCGGCTGGAGGGTGCGCACCACGAAGGGCAGGGTCACGAAGGTCAGTGCCAGGGTGATGCCCAGCGGGCTGTAGGCGATCTTGAAGCCCAGGTCGGTAGCGAGCTGGCCGATCGGTCCGTTCGGCGCGTACAGCGCGGTCAGCGCAATGCCTGCCACCGCGGTCGGCAGGGCGAAGGGCAGGTCTATCATCGCCTCGATGATCTTGCGGCCGGGGAAGCGATAGCGCACCAGCACCCAGGCCAGCAGCGTGCCGATCACGCCATTGAGCACGGCGGCAGCGAAGGCGGTGCCGAAGCTCAGCTTTAGCGCCGCCAGCACGCGCGGCGCGCTGACGATGGCGATGAACTGCGCCCACGAGAGTTCGGTGGTCTTGAGAAACAGCGCACCCAGGGGAATCAGCACCAACAGGCTGAGGTACACCAGGGTGTAGCCCAGCGTCAGCCCGAAGCCGGGTATGACGGAGGTAGATCGACTAGACATGTTCGAGGCTCGGTCGGTTTGGCAGTTGGAAGCCGGAAGCGGGAGGACCGTAGGGTGGAAAACTCGCGAAGCGATTTTCCACGCGCATCAAGCCCGGCCTGCCGTATGCAAGCCAGGGCCTCGGACGCGTGGATGGCTGCGGCCATCCACCCTACGAACTCGATCGGTTTGGAGTTAAAAGCTGGAAAACCGTAGGGTGGAAAACGCGCGAAGCGCTTTTCCACGCGCCTCACGCCCGAGCCTGCCATATGCAGGCCAGCGCCTCGGACGCGTGGATGGCTTCGGCCATCCACCCTACGAATTTCCGCTTACTGCGCCTGGTAGATCTGGTCGAAGATCCCGCCATCATTGAAGAACTTCGGTTGTGCGGCTTTCCAGCCACCGAAATCCCCGTCGATGGTGACCAGCTTCAGCGCCGGGAACCGGTCCTTGAATTCGGCCGCCACGGCCTCGTTGCGTGGCCGGTAGAAGTTCTTCGCCGCGATGCGCTGGCCTTCCTCGCTGTACAGGTAGTTCAGATAGGCCTCGGCTAGCGCCCGCGTGCCCTTGCGTTCGACGTTCTTGTCCACCACTGCCACCGGTGGCTCGGCAAGGATCGACAGCGAAGGCGCGATGATCTCGAAGTTTTCACCGCCCTGTTCCTTCAGGGCCAGGAAGGCCTCGTTCTCCCAGGCCAGCAGCACGTCGCCGATGCCGTTGTTGACGAAGGTGACAGTCGAGCCGCGGGCGCCGGTATCGAGCACCGGCACATTCTTGTAGAGCTTCTCGACAAAGGCCTGGGCCTGCTGCTCGTCGCCGAATTTCTGCTGGGCGTAGGCCCAGGCGGCGAGGAAATTCCAGCGTGCGCCGCCGGAGGTCTTCGGGTTCGGCGTAATCACCTCGACGCCCGGCTTGACCAGGTCGTCCCAGTCCTTTATGCCCTTCGGATTGCCCTTGCGCACCAGGAACACGATGGTCGAGGTGTAGGGCGTGCTGGCGTCCGGCAGGCGGGTCTGCCAATCCTCGGGGATCAGTTTGCCGAGGCGATGCAGCTCGTCGATATCGCCCGCCAGTGCCAGGGTCACCACATCGGCGCGCAGGCCGTCGATCACCGCGCGGGCCTGCTTGCCCGAGCCGCCATGGGACTGCTGAATCTTGATCGGCTCATGGCCCTGGGCCTGCCAGTGCTTGTTGAAGGCGTCATTGAATTCCACATAGAGCTCGCGCGTCGGATCGTAGGACACGTTGAGCAGGATATCGGCGGCCAGTGCAGGGCCGGCGATCAGCGCGCTCGCCAGGGCGGCGAGGGCGAAGCGACGAATGGACATGGTGCAGCTCCTGAAAAACTGATTGGGTAGGGGTTGGCGCTTCAGGGGCGGTCGCTGAAATCACGCTGCAAGACAGGCAGTACGCGGCAGAAGCAGCCTGGCGGGTTGCTACCTGGCCGGCCTGGGTCAGGTGATTTTCAGTGACTCGATCAGCTCCGCATTCGCGGGCGACAGCTGCAGTACCGGTGCGTGTTCATGCGCTTGTTTTCCATGGTCACGCCCTCCGGTGGTCCAGTCGGGCTAGGGGTTGGTCGGTCGGGTTCAGACGTTTTTCACGGTGGTTTGCAGACGAAATTTTTCCTTGCGCTCGATCTGCACCACCTGGCCGTTGTGCACGGTGATTTCCAGCGAGCCGTACTTGAGGCCGGCGAGCGCTTGAAGGATCTCGCGCAGCAGGCCCTTCTCGTCCTGAGCATCCGGATAGCGAAGCGGTTCGCTCATCGTGTTCTCCAGGGCCGCCTTGCACCGCGGGATTGCAGCGCAGCGAGGCAGGCGCCGGGCAGATAGTAGGCAGTGCCTTTTATTCCTTAAAATACATTTTTATCACATGCTTATAACCCATTTGTCTCGTCCGAGGTGGCTTTGCCTTTAAACGAAAAGGAATAGATAAATTCTTTTTTATTCTTTTATTGCTTGTTATGGCAGGCTCTAGACTCAGCCCCCTCGTTGAGAGGAGGTGCAGGCATGCACAGCGAATCCATTCGTTACCTGATCGTGCCGGGCTGGCATGGCTCGCCTGACGATCATTGGCAAAGTCACTGGCAACGCAGCCTGCCCAACAGCGTGCGCGTCGAGCAGCGGGATTGGGTCGAGCCGCGCCGCGAGGCCTGGGTTGCCGAACTGTCGCGTGCCGTCGAGGCCAGCGAGCAGCCCACCGTGGTGATCGCCCATAGCCTGGGCTGCGTGACGCTGGCGCATTGGGCGCAGCGGGCACCCGAGGCATTGCGGCAGCGGGTACGCGGCGCGCTGCTGGTGGCGCCGGCCGATGTCGAGCGGGCGCAGTGTCCCGAAGCCCTGCGTGATTTCGCGCCGGTGCCGAGGCAGGCGCTGCCGTTTCCCAGCCTGCTGGTCGGCTCGGACAACGATCCGGCCGCCAGTGCCGAGCGAGCCATGGCCATGGGCCGCGACTGGGGTAGCGAGACCGTCGTGCTCGGCGGCGTCGGCCACATCAACGTCCGCTCCGGCCACACGCGCTGGGAACAGGGCTTCGCCTATCTTCATCGACTCCAGCGACTGATCGAACAACCCGCGCGCCTGGTTGCCTGACGCGCGCCCACGCCCACCCTCGAAGGGAGAGAACCATGAGCATCCATCTCGGCGATATCGCCCCCGATTTCGAACAGGATTCCAGCGAAGGCCGCATCCGCTTCCACGAGTGGCTGGGTGACAGCTGGGGTGTGCTGTTCTCGCACCCGGCCGACTTCACCCCGGTGTGCACCACCGAACTCGGCTTTACCGCCAAGCTCAAGGACGAGTTCGCCAAGCGCAACGTCAAGGCCATCGCCCTGTCCGTGGACCCGGTGGATTCGCACATCAAGTGGATCGAGGACATCAACGAGACGCAGAACACCCGCGTCAACTTCCCGATCCTGGCCGACGCCGACCGCAAGGTCTCCGAGCTGTACGACCTGATTCATCCCAACGCCAGCGACACCCTGACGGTGCGCTCGCTGTTCGTCATCGATCCGAACAAGAAGGTGCGCCTGAGCATCACCTACCCGGCGAGCACCGGGCGCAACTTCCACGAGATCCTGCGGGTGATCGATTCGCTGCAGCTGACCGACAACCACAAAGTCGCCACCCCGGCCAACTGGCAGGACGGCGACGAGGTGGTGATCGTGCCCTCGCTCAAGGACGAGGCCGAGCTCAAGCAGCGCTTCCCCAAGGGCTATCGGGCGGTCAAGCCGTACCTGCGCCTGACGCCGCAACCGAATCGGTGATCGGCAGAGGCCCGCCGCGGGTATGAACCAACGGCACGCGAACGTGCCGTTTTGACCAGGCCGAAGGGCGCGCGTCACGCGCGCCCTTCGGCCTTTTTCGTTGGCGCCTGAGCATCGTGCGTCGCGCTTGCATAGGGCCAAACACGCGGCGTTTTTCCGGGCGCCGCGGCTGCCCGGTAGACTGTCGTCTTTCCGCAGTTCGAGGGCAGAGGGTGGACACACGGCAGGGCTTCGTCCTGACCCGGCACTGGCGCGATACCGCCGAGGGCATCGAGGTGAGCTTCTGGCTCGCCACCGACGCCGGGCCGCGCCAGGTCCGCGTGCCGCCGCAGGAGGCGGTGGCCTTCGTGCCCGCGGTGCAGCGGGCCGAGGCCGAGCGCCTGCTGGCCCAGGCGCCGCCCGAGCGCGGCAGCCCGGCGCCGGGCTGGGCGTTGCGCCCGCTGCGGCTATGCGACTTCCGCCATCGTCCGGTACTTGGCCTGTACTGCCACAGCTATCGTCGGCTGCTGCAGCTCGCACGCCTGCTGCGCGAGGGTGGGGTGGATATCTACGAGGCGGACATTCGCCCGCCCGAGCGCTACCTGATGGAGCGCTTCATCACCGCGCCGGTCACCTTTACCGGCGAGCGCGACGGCACCGTGCAGTTGCGTGCCGACGAACACTACCGGCCGCAGTTGCGGCTGGCCTCGCTGGATATCGAGACCACCGCGCGCGGCGAACTCTACTCGATCGCCATCGAAGGCTGCGGTTCGCGCCAGGTCTACATGCTCGGCCCGGCCAACGGCGCCGCGCCGGAGGTGCCGCTGACCTGGTGCGAGAGCCGCGCCGACCTGTTGCGCGGGCTCAACGCCTGGCTGGCCGAGCACGACCCGGACGCCATCATCGGCTGGAACCTGGTGCAGTTCGACCTGCGCATCCTGCGCGAGCATGCACGCCAGCTGCAGGTGCCGCTGCGCCTGGGCCGCGGCGGTGGCGAGCTGGAGTGGCGCGAGCACGGCATGCGCAGCAACCACTTCTTCGCCGACGCCGCGGGGCGGTTGATCATCGATGGCATCGAGGCGTTGCGCTCGGCGTTCTGGAGCTTTCCCTCGTTCAGCCTGGAGAGCGTTGCGCAGAGCCTGCTCGGCGAAGGCAAGGCGATCGACAATCCCTACCAGCGCATGGCCGAGATCGAGCGCATGTTCGCCGAGGACAAGCCGGCGCTGGCGCGCTACAACCTCAAGGACTGCGAGCTGGTCACGCGCATCTTCGCTCACACCCGGGTGCTCGACTTCCTCCTTGAGCGCGCCACGGTGACCGGCCTGCCGGCCGACCGCAGCGGTGGCTCGGTGGCCGCCTTCGAGCACCTCTACCTGCCGCCGATGCATCGCCTGGGCTTCGTCGCGCCGAACCTCGGCGAGCGCGAGCCGGAGGCCAGCCCCGGCGGCTTCGTCATGGATTCGCGCCCAGGCCTCTACGAATCGGTGCTGGTGCTCGACTACAAGAGCCTCTACCCCTCGATCATCCGCTCGTTCCTGATCGACCCGGTGGGGCTGATCGAAGGGCTGCGCCAGCCCGACGAGGCCGACTCGGTGGCCGGCTTTCGCGGCGCGCGCTTCTCGCGCAGCCGGCACTGCCTGCCAGCCATCGTCGAGTGCGTCTGGCAGGGCCGCGAGGCGGCCAAGCGCGACGGCAACAAGCCGCTGGCCCAGGCGCTGAAGATCATCATGAACGCCTTCTACGGCGTGCTCGGCTCCAGTGGCTGCCGCTTCTTCGACCCGCGCCTGGCGTCGTCGATCACCCTGCGCGGGCACGAGATCATGCGCCGCACCCGCGAGCTGATCGAAGCCGAGGGGCATCTGGTGATCTACGGCGATACCGACTCGACCTTCGTCTGGCTGCGCCGTGCCCACGCCGATGCCGAGGCGGCGGCGATCGGCCAGGCGCTGGCGGCGCGGATCAACGCCTGGTGGCGCCAGCACCTGGCGGCCGAATACGGCCTGCAGAGCGCCCTGGAGTTGCAGTTCGAAACGCACTTCAAGCGCTTCCTGATGCCCACCATCCGCGGTGCGGAGGAGGGCAGCAAGAAGCGCTACGCCGGCCTGGTGACGCGTGCCGACGGCAGCGACGGCATGGTCTTCAAGGGCCTGGAGACGGTGCGCACCGACTGGTCGCCGCTGGCCCAGCGCTTCCAGCAGGCGCTGTACCTGCGCATCTTCAACCGCGAGCCGCACCGCGAGTTCGTCCGCGACTACGTGCGGCGTACCCTGGCCGGCGAGCTCGACGAGCTGCTGGTCTACCGCAAGCGCCTGCGCCGTCGGCTGGACGACTACCAGCGCAACGTGCCGCCGCATGTCCGCGCGGCGCGCCTGGCCGACGCCTACAACGACAGCCAGGGCCGTCCGCGGCAGTACCAGAGCGGCGGCTGGATCAGCTACCTGATCACCCGCGCCGGCCCCGAGCCCCTGGAGGTGCGCCGCGCGCCGGTCGATTACGACCATTACATCGGGCGCCAGCTCAAGCCCGTGGCCGATGCCATCCTGCCCTTCGTCGGCGACGACTTCGATTCGCTGATCGACGGCCAGCTGGAGCTGTTCTGAGCGAGCGCGGTCCAACGGCAAACTGCCGGAGGCCCGCGCATGTACCTGATCCAGATCCTCCTGCCGCTCTACCGCAACGACGGCCAGGCGCTGCCGCGTGCGCTGTTTCGCCAGGTCCGCGACGAGCTGATCGAACGCTTCGGCGGGCTTACTGCCTACACCCGGGCGCCGGCCAGCGGCTACTGGCAGGAAGAGCCGCAAGCGCCGCCGAGCCACGATGACTCGGTGATCTACGAGGTGATGGCCGCGCATCTGGAGCGCGACTGGTGGCAGCGCTATCGCGGCGAACTGGAGCGGCGCTTCGAGCAGGAGTCGTTGCTGCTGCGCGCGCAGCGGGTGGAGCGGCTTTAGGGCCCCTCAATCGCGCTCGGGCTGGAACCGCACGTCCGGCGAGCCGTCGGCGTTGAGCTGCTCGATCGACTGCGGCCGGCCGCTCTCGTCCAGGCGCACGCGACCGATGCCGGCGCCGTTCCACAGGCGTTCGCCGGCGCTGCGGCGATCCGGCACCCAGGGCTCGACCCGCACGCGGCGGCGCTTGGTCAGCCAGTTCAGCGGCGAGCGCGGCGCGTAGAGCCAGCGGTTGAGGCGGTCGAACAGATCGAGCAGGCGTCGCGGAAATTCGTTCTTGATGCCACTGCTGGTGATCTGCCAGAGCTGCGGGCCGCCGCGCCGCCCGCGAATCACCACGCGGTAGACGAACGAGTAGTGCACATCGCCGGAGAGGATCACGTAGTTCGCCGGCGTGCGCGTGTGGCGGAAGATGTTGAGCAGCACCTGCGCGGCGCCGCGGTGCGCCATCCAGTTTTCCGCGTCGACCAGCAGCGCGTGCCCGGCCCAGCTGAACAGGCGCTGCACCGCTTCGATCAGCTTGACGCCGAACATCGGCGCCGGCGAGACGATCACCACCGCGTCGTGGCCGAGCAGCTGCTGCTGGAAGTCGGTGAGCGCCTCCCAGTCCATCAGCCCGGATGGGCGGCTGAGGTGGCGTTCGCTGCGCCAGCGGCGGGTACGCGTGTCGAGCACCACCAGCACCGGCGTGGTCGCCAGCGTGTAGCCCCAGTCCTCGACCTCGAGCACCGCAGCGACCGCGGCGTCGTGCCCTGCGCAGTCGAGCATGCCGTCGCGGGCGCCGTGCAGCAGCGCGGCGACGCGGTCCAGCGGCGCGGCGAGCGCCTCCGGCGCGTTGCCCCAGGCCTGGCACAGCAGGTAGGCGAGCAGCGCATTGCCGATGATGCGCCGCGAGAAGGGATGGCCATAGGCGGTTTCCTCCCAGCGCGCCGAGAGGTTCCAGTCGTCGGTGATGTCGTGGTCGTCGAAGATCATCAGCGTCGGCAGGTGCGCCAGGGCGCGGGCGACGCGCGGCAGGCTCTCGACGAAGGCGGCGATCGCGTCGGCCTCGCGGGCGTAGCGCGCGGCATTCTCGCTATCCAGCGCCGGTGGCTCTGGGGCGATCAGCGTCCATGGCTGCGGCGACCAGACCAGGAGGTACATCGCCAGCACCTCGGCCAGCGTGACCAGATGGTTGTGCGCGCTGGCGGTGGTGAAGATCGGCTTGTCGACGCCGCCGAAGAAACGCTCGCGCAACGCCTCGTTGGACTTGAACGCCGGCAGCAGCTGCTCGCGCCGGTAGTAGGTCGCCGGGTGCTTCAGCAGCGCCTCGCTGTCGGCGACCACCGCGCCTTCCAGGCATTCGCCATGGAGCCCGAGCCGGCGGATCAATGCGTGGATGGCCACCAGCATCGGCCCGGCGACATCGTCGGCGTAGATCTGGTCGCCGGTGAGCAGCAACGCGGCAGGTCGCTCGGCGGGCGCCGATGTGGCCTCGAGCAGCGCATCGACGCAGGTCAGCCCGTCGGCCGAGGCGTGGTGCGGCTTGCGGCAGGAACCATGCAGCAGGTCGTCGAAGCGCGCGCGCAGGACGAAACCCGGCCGGTTCGTGCCGGGGTAGAGCAGGTGCGGTGCCCAGCTGGCGATGCCGGCGTCGGCCTCGTCGTCGAGGGTCAGGTCGTAGGCGATCATGCGGTCGAGCGGCAGCGCTTCGGCGAGCGCCACGTCGATCAGGTGCAGCCAGGCGTGCTCGCCCAGGCGCAGGCGCCGGCAGGCGGACTCGTCAAGGGGGACGCGGCGCTCGGCCTCACCTTCGGGGGCCAGCTGCAGGGTCAGCGGCAGCGGACGGCTGCCGACCAGCCAGAGCCGCAGGCGCCCCGGCTCGAGGCGGCGCAGGATCGGCCCGGCGAGCACCGCCGGCAGGGCGCTCACGGCGCCGCCTCCGCGGCCTTCAGGGCCTGGCTCACCTCGCGCTCCAGCGCGTAGGCCGGCGCTTCCACGGCGCGGTAGTCCTGGGTATAGCGCCAGGCGAACTCGGCGACGCCCCACTGCTGGTACTGCTCGACGTGCTTGAGCTCGTGGGCCCAGAGCGCGGCGTTGTCCTCGGCGTCGGCGGCGTGGCGGAAGACGATCACGTCGACCAGCGTGACTGCGTTGACGTCGGGGTTCTGCAGCATCGCGTCGGCCGCCGCCAGGGTGCTCGGATCGCCGACCCGGTAGCGCGCGGCATCGAGCACGCCAAAGTCGAACCAGGGTTCGAGCTGGGCGCGAATCTGCAGCGGCATTGGCTGTACCCCTGCGGCCAGGGCGCTGTCGCGCGAATATTGCAGCCAGTTCTGCAGGGCGAAGGAGGTCATGCGGCTGAAGCGCTCGTAGTCCTGGCCGCCGCCGGCACTGGCCGGGGCGCAGAAGCAGGCAACCACGCAGACCTGCTGCTGGCCCTGCGGGCAGGGCTGCGCCTGCACCGGCGGGATGCAGGCGGCGAGCAGCAGTGAGCAGAGCAGGTGGCGAATGCGAAGGGCAGGCATGAGGCTGGCGGGCATGGGCTCGGGGCGGCTGATTCTAGCGCCGGCCGGGCCCGCTCGGACCGCCTATTTCTTCACCCAGCTGCCGTTGATCAGTACCAGCTGGCCGCGCGGGGTCTTCTCGATGGCCTTCTTGCCGGCGATGGCTTCGACATCACTGACGGCGATGCCGTTCTGCTGCGCGACGCGGTGATATTCGGCGCGGCGCGCCTGGTTGATCTGGCTGGCGATCTCCTCGGCCTGGCCGCCGGACTGCACCACGCCGAGATAGCCGTCGGGGCGCTCGCCGAGCTGGCCGCTGGCCTTGGCCTGGCCGAGCGCGGCCATGGCTTCGTTGAGAGTCATCGCCGCCGCGGGCAGGGCGATCAGCGCCAGCAGCAGGCCGGCGAGCTTGAGATGGCGTTTCATGGCGCTCCTTCAGAACAGTCCGCTGTCTTCGTTGATGATCGAATCGAGCTGGCGATCGACCTTGATGTAGATCTCGTGCTCGATCTTCACGTTGAGGTTGATGTTGATCGGCTCGTTGGGCACCGCCAGCTCGACGCGCGGGGTGCAGGCGCCGGCCAGCAGGGCCAGCAGCAAGAGGGGCGGCATGTGACGCAACCGCATGGCGGTTCTCCTGTTCCGGTCAGCGCTGCAGGCGTTGCTGCACCCGGCGCTGGATGGTTTCGCTGACGCGATCGCTCAGTTGCAGGCTGGTCAGCAGCGCGGGAATGTCTTCCTCGAGGTTGACCGAGAAGTTCACCGGCCGGCCGCCCTCGAGCGCCGGGTTGCGGCCCTCGATGCGCAGCCCGAGCTGCAGCTTGCCCGATTCATCATAGCGGACGTCGCTGGTCAGCAGGCTGTAGTGGAAGTCGTGCAGGGCCTCGGTGACCAGCTTCATCGCAGGGTTCGCCGCCGCCAGCGCCTCGAGCCTGGGCGAATTGAAGCGCAGTACGCCGCCAGGCGCGCGCGCCGCCAGCCGGCCCTGCGCGATGCCGAGGCCCGCCGGCCCGTAGCGGGCGTCGAAGCGGCCATCCAGGGTGCCGCTGCCGGCCAGCCCTTCGGCCGGGTAGGCACGCAGCAGCGCGTCGATCTCCAGGCCTTGCAGCTGCAGGTCCAGCGGCTGCGCCGCGCGACCGAGTTCGAGGCTGCCCGGCGCGAGCCACAGGCGGCCGCCGAGTAGCTGAGTCTCGGCCTGGCTCCAGGCGAGGCGCCCGCTGCCGAGGGCCGCGAGCTGGCCGTCGTAGCGGCCGCGCAATTGCAGCGGGCCGATCGACAGGCCGGGATTCAGGCGCGCCAGCTGCAGGTCGGGGATCTGCACCTGCAGGCGCTCGCCGCGCAGGTCGACCCGCACGCCGGCTGCCAGGCCGTCGAACTCGGTGGTGTCGTAGAGCCCGGCGAGGCCGCGGCCATCGAGCGTGGCGTCCAGCTGCAGGGCGCCGCGTGCGGGCAGGCGCAGGCGGGCGTCGCCCTTGAGCCGCCCGCTGGCCAGTTCCAGGGTGGCGGGCCAGTCGGCCAGGGTGGCGGCCAGCGGGTTGCCGGCACGCAGGAACAGCTCGGCCAGGGTCAGCTCGGCGCGCAGTCCGTCGGAAGTCTGTCCGGCCTGTAGCGCCAGGGCGAGCCCGGCGCCGTTGCGCAGCGTGCCCTGTACGTCGAGGCGCTGTGGCGTGGCTTCCAGGCGAGCCTGCCAGTTCCACTCCAGGGGCCGCAGGGCTGGCTGCTCCAGGTGCTGCACGCGCAGTTGCAAGGGGCCCCGGGCGTGGTAGCCGGCGACCTCCGGTGCCGTGGCGAGGTCCAGCACCAGGCCGTCGAAGCGGGCGTCCAGGCCGTTGGCGGTGGCCCCGGCCGCGCCCAGCCGGGCGACCTCCAGGCGTGCCTCGCCGAAGCGCAGCTGGCCGCCGGCGCGGTCGAGCTGGCCGTCCAGGCGCACGCGCAGGTCGAGCTGGCGCAACTGCAGGCCGGCCTGCTCGAGCCTGGCGCTGCGCAGGCGGCCGCGCAGGCTGTCGATGATCAGCTCGGGTGCGGCGCTGGCGCGCACGCGCAGGTCGCCCTCGAGGGCGAGTTCCGGCCCGCCGCGGCTGTGCGCCTGCACCTGCAGGCCGAGGCTGCCATCCTCGGTGGCACGCGGGGTGAGGCGCAGCTGCAGGGCCTCGGGCCGCAGCGCCGCCGGCAGCGGTTGCAGCAGCCGATCGGCCGGGACCAGCTCGAGGTCGGCGTCCAGGCGCTCCGGCAGCCAGGCACCGGCCTCGCCGCGCGCAGCCAGCTCGAGGCGGCCGCGCAGCTCGCCCAGCGCGGGCACCGGCCAGTAGCCGGGCAGCTCGGCGGACAGGCGCAGCTCGCCGGCGGCCTGGCGCCAGTCCGGCAGCCCGGCCAGCGGGCGCGGGACGGGCAACGTCAGCGCCCAGGCGGCGCCCAGGCGCATGTCGGTCGGCAGCGGGTCGCTGCTGCGCGCGTCGCACGGCGTCCAGCGGCACAGCCAGGGCAGCAGCCAGGACGCCTCGGGCAGGCCGTTCAGCGCGGCGCCACCGTCCCAGCCGAGCTGGCCAGCGGCGTCCTGCAGGCGGCTGTGCAGCGACAGGCGCGGGGTGCCGTCGAGGCTCAGTGCCAGGTCCAGCTCGGTCGCCGCCTGCGCCGGCCGGGCATCCAGTTGCAGTGTCAGCTGATGGGCTGTCTCCGTGTCGCCGGGGCGCAATTGCAGCGTGGCGCTGACCGGGAGCAGCGCAGTCTCGGCGCGTTGCAGTTCGAAGGCACCCTGTTCGCGACAGATGCCCGTCGCACAAGGCAGGATCAGCTGGAATTCGGCGACACGCAGGGCCCGCGGCAGCCAGCCCGCCAGGCGGTGCAGCAGTTCATCGGAAAACTCCGGCAGCGCGGTGCCATCGGCAGCGGTCTCGCCGCCGGTGGATCGTGCGTCGAAACTCAGCCGGGCGATCTCCAGCGTTTGCGGGCGCAGCCCGGCCAGGTGCAGGCGGACTCCGTCGAGGCGCAGCTGCTGCACGGCGCCCTCGGCGTCACTGCGCTGCAGCTCCAGCCGGTCGAGGGCCAGCTGCGCCGGTGACAGCCGCAGGCCGTGCCAGTCGAGTCGCTCGATGCCCTGGTCGCGCTTGAACGCCTGCCAGCCGGTGGCGAGCAGGGCGAAGGCCCCGCCGAGCAGCAAAAGCGACAGCCCGAGGGCGAGCAGGATACGGCGTCTGGTCATGCCTTTCTCCGGAGGGCGAACCGGAGCAAGCATAAGGCCTGCCGCGTCCCCGGGCCGAGCCTGTCAGGCCAGGCGCGGTGCGACCTGCAGCGGCTCTGGAAGTTCCCGCGAGGCTGCGACGTTGAGCCGCGCAGGCCCCGTGCCAGGGCGGTGCGCAGCCAGGTGCCAGCACTTGTGCACATTTTCGGGGCGCCTTTGTCAAGGCATTCCGGTCGCTGGCCGCAAACCCGCGTGGTTGCTGGGCTCGTGCTTAAGTGATTGAAAAATAAGTGTTTTTCAAGCTGGTGAAAAAACCGCCAGTTTGAGCGCAGGCCAGATGTCACCGGGCCTACGGCGACTTGTCTGCACTTTGTCCACTTAGTTATCCACAGGTTCTGTGGATGAAAAAAACGAGTATTTCTAGAACGCCACTGGGTACTTTTGACAAGACTTTTCCTCGCCGAAAAAACGTGTAAAGTGCGCGCCCTCACGCCTTGCCCCATCTGTGAACATGAGATTCCGCACCTTCGCCCCGGCCGCCGTCCCCGCTTCCTCCACCCCGCGCCTGCGCATGGCCATGTGGCTGCTGGACAACCCGCACCTGGGGCGCACCGACGGCGTCAAGCGTATCGCCGGGCGCCTGCTCAAACAGCCGGCGCGCGAAGGCGTGGTGGTCGCGCAATCGCGCCTGGGGCGCCTGCTGTGCCGTGACTGCGATGGCAATCGCGACCGCCGCATCGGTTTCGAACTGCTGCGCCAGGCGGCTCGCGCCGGCGATTGCCAGGCACAGTTGGAGCTCGGCCGGCTGTACGCGCAGCCGCAGCACGGCGAGCCGGAAAAGGCCCGTCAGTGGCTGGAGCAGGCCGCCGGCCAGGGTTCGGCCGAAGCGCGGCAACTGCTGCGCCAGCTCGGCCTGGCGGTCTGACCCCGCCGCGCAGCCCCCGTTATACTGCCCGGCATTCTCGCCGGAGCCGCCGATGTCCTTCGATCCCCTCTATTCCATTGCCGCGCTCGGCCTGGGCGTCGTCCTGCTGGCCGGACTCTGCGTGCAGCTGCGCTTGCGCCTGGGGCGCGAGCAGACCGAGCAGGCGCTGTTGCACGAACGGCTGGCCCAGGCCGGCCTGGCCGAGCAGGGGCTGGGGGCGCAGCTGGATGCGGCGCGCCATGAGCTGGCCGAACTGAACGAGTTGAAGGCCGAACAGCAGGCCGAGCTGGCGGCCATGCGCCGCGAGGCGCAGCTGCTGCAGCTGCAGCGCAGCGAGGATCGCCGCAGCATCGCCGAGCTCGAGACCGAGCGCGAGCAGCTGCAGGGCGAGCTGCGCCGGCTTGGGGCCGAGCATGCCGCGCTCGGCGCCGAGCTGCGCGAGCAGCAGAACACCCATCAGCAGCGCCTGCACGACCTGCAGCAGGCCCGCGACGAGCTGCGTGCGCAGTTCGCCGAGCTGGCCGGGCGGATCTTCGACGAGCGCGAGCAGCGTTTCGCCGAGACCAGCCACGAGCGCCTCGGGCAGTTGCTCGATCCGCTCAAGGAGCGCATCCAGGCGTTCGAGAAGCGGGTCGAGGAGAGCTACCAGAGCGAGGCGCGCGAGCGCTTCTCGCTGGTGCGCGAACTGGAGCGCCTGCAGCAGCTCAACCAGCGCCTGGGCGACGAGGCGACCAACCTGACCCGCGCCCTGCAGGGCCAGAAGATCCAGGGCAACTGGGGCGAACTGGTGCTCGAGCGGGTGCTCGAGCACGCCGGGCTGGAGAAGGGGCGCGAGTACCAGACCCAGGTCAGCCTGAAGAGCGCCGACGGCCAGCGCTACCAGCCCGACGTGCTGATCCGCCTGCCCGGCGAGCGCCAGGTGGTGGTCGATGCCAAGGTCAGCCTGACCGCCTACCAGGCGCTGCTCGGCGCGGCCGACGAGGACAGCCGGGCGCTGGCGCTCAAGCAGCACGTGCTGTCGCTGCGCAACCACTTGAAGGGGTTGTCGGCCAAGGATTACCAGCGTCTCGAAGGCCTGCAGAGCCTGGACTTCGTGCTGCTGTTCGTGCCGATCGAGGCGGCCTTCGCCACCGCCCTGCAGGCCGACCCGGAGCTGTTCCAGGAGGCCTTCGGCCGGCATGTGGTGATCGTTAGCCCGACCACCCTGCTGGCCACCCTGCGCCTGATCGACAGCCTCTGGCGCCAGGAACGGCAGGACCAGAACGCCCGCGAGATCGCCGAGCGCGCCGGCGCGCTGTACGACAAGTTCGTCGCCTTCCTGCAGGACCTGGACGAGGTCGGCAGCCGCCTGCAGCAGCTGGACAAGGCCTACCAGGGCGCGCGCAACAAGCTCACCGAGGGCCGCGGCAACCTGGTCGGGCGCAGCGAGCAACTGCGCCAGCTCGGCGCAAGGGCCAGCAAGCGGCTGCCCGGCGACTGGCTGGAACGCGCCGGGGTGGCGCCGGTCGAGGCGCTGCTCGAGCCCGGCCTGCCCGAGACCGGCTCGCAGGGCTGACTGCGCCTGGGCCGCGGCCGCCGCTAGCGCAGCAGCAGGACGGCGGCCCCGGCGAGCAGGCCGGCGAGCATCACCGGGGCGCTGCGCAGGGCCAGCTGGCGGCCGCCGACGACCAGGATCAGCGCCGCCTTCACCAGGCTGTTGCTGACCACCGCGATGTAGATCCCGCGTACCGCCAGGTCGGCATCGAGGCCGTCGCGCGCGCTCCTGGCCAGCGACAGGGTGATGGCGTCGACATCGGTCGTCCCCGACAGCAGCGAGACCAGGTAGACGCCCATGTCGCCCAGGTAGTGCCGCGCGCCCTCGACCAGCACGAGGATGAGCACCAGCAGCGCGGCGAAACGCAACGCCGGCAGCAGCTCGAAGGGGTTCTTCAGTGGCGGCTCGGCGGCCTGCTCGGGGTGTTCGGCCGCGCGCAGGTAGAACAGCAGCGCGCCGGCGGCGTACACCGCCGCGGCGGCCAGCAGCGGCAGCAGCAGGGCATCGAGCAGCGCCGGGTTGAGCACGCTGACCTCCAGCAGCACCCGCGGGAACATCAGCGCCGAGGTGGCCAGCAGGGCCGCCACCAGCGCGGCGCGCAGCCTGGGCGCATCGAGCCGCGCCAGGGTCAGGGTCATGGCCGTCGACGAGACCATGCCGCCGAGCAGCGCGGTGACCAGCAGCCCGTGGCGCTCGCCGAGCAGGCGGATCGCGACGTAGGCGGCGAAGCCGATGCCGGCGATCAGCACCACCATCAGCCAGGTGGTGTAGGGGTTGAGCGCCTGCCAGGGGCCGTAGCCCTGGTTGGGCAGCGCCGGCAGCAGCACCACGGAGATGAACAGCAGCTTCAGCGCCCCGCCCAGTTCGGCCTCGCTGAGCCGGCGCAGGGCGCCGTGCAGCTTGCCCTTGAGGCTGAGCAGGAGGGCGACGACGATGGCCGCGCCGCCGGCCAGCAGGCGGCTTTCGGCGACCGCCAGGCTGCCGAGCAGGAAGGTCAGCAGCATGGCGACCTCGCTGGTCATGCCGTGGTCGCCGCCCGGTGCATCCACCAGGTAGCCGGCGATGACCAGCAGCGCCAGCAGGGCGAACAGGGTGATCCAGGCGGCGACGCCCAGGTGCTCGGCAGCCACGGCGGCCAGCCCGCCGAACAGCCCGGTGAGGCCGAAGGTGCGGATGCCGGCGACCAGCTCGGGGTTGGCGTGGTCGCGCCCGCTCCAGCCGCGCTCGGCGCCGATCAGAAGGCCCGCGCCGAGGGCGGTGGCAAGGTTGAGAAGCAGTTCCAGGGGCATGGCGTGGCGATCCGGGTCAGCATGCCCTCAGTGTATCCGTCCCGGCCGTATGGCGTGGCGCCCGGCCGTGGCCGAATGCCACGCCGATGCCTCAGCGCAGGGTCAGGTGGCGGCTCATCAGCGCGCGCAGCGCGGCCGGCTTGACCGGCTTGGGCAGGAAGTCGAGGCCGGCGGCGTGGATCTCGGCGACCAGCTCGGGGCGTGCGTCGGCGCTGATCACCACCCCCGGCACCGGTTCGCCGAGGCGGCTGCGCAGCCAGCCCATCAGCTCGGTACCGGTGTGGCCCTGGTCCAGGTGATAGTCGACCAGCACCAGCTGTGGGCGCACGTCCTCGGCCAGCAGCGCCTGGCACTCCTCGCGGTTGCGCGCGGTCCAGACCTGGCAGCCCCAGCGCGACAGCAGGCTGTTCATGCCGATGAGGATGCTGTCCTCGTTGTCGATGCACAGCACCTGGGTGCCGGTCAGCGCGCTGTGCTGCGGCTCGCGCGCGGCCGGCAGCCGGCGCAGCGGGGCCGCCGGGGCGATGGGCACGGTGACGCTGAACATGCTGCCCTTGCCCAGCCAGGAGCGCACCTCGAGCTTGTGGCCGAGCACGTGGCAGAGGCCGTCGGCGATCGCCAGGCCCAGGCCCAGGCCCTTCTCGGCGCGGGTCTGGTGGCTGTCCAGGCGCTTGAATTCCTCGAAGATGACCTTGAGTTTGTCCTGCGGGATGCCCGGGCCGCGGTCCCAGACTTCCAGCCGCAGCGCATTGCCCTGGCGACGCACGCCGAGCACCACGCGGCCCTTGGCGTAACGGAAGGCGTTGGTGAGGAAGTTCTGCAGCACCCGGCGCAGCAGGCGCACGTCGCTGTCGACCCGCAGCCTGCTGCCGTGCACGCGGAAGTCCACGCCCTGCTCGCGGGCCAGGGCGGTGAACTCGGTGCCCAGGGTGTCGAACAGCGAGGACAGCGCGAAGGGGTTGCGGTCGGGCGTCACCCGGCCGCTTTCCAGGCGTGAGATGTCGAGCAGGTCGGTGATCAGGTCCTCGGCCGAGCGCAGCGAGCTGTCGAGGTGGCGAATCAGTTCGCGAGCCTCGGCGGGCAAGGCGTCCTGCTGGTGCGACAGCGCCGCGGAGAACAGCCGCGCGGCGTTGAGCGGCTGCATCAGGTCGTGGCTGACTGCGGCGAGGAAGCGCGTCTTCGACTGGTTGGCCGCCTCGGCGGTGCTCTTGGCCTCGATCAGCGCGGCGTTGAGCTGCGACAGCTCCTGGGTGCGCTCGCTGACCCGCTGCTCGAGGCCCTCGTTGGCGTCCTTCAGCGCGCGCTCGGCCTCGCGGTAGGCGGTGATGTCGCTGAAACTCATGACGAAGCCGCCGCCGGGCATGGGGTTGCCGATCAGCTCGACCACCCGGCCGTTGGGGAACAGCCGCTCGGAGGTGTGCGCGCGGCCCTGGCGCATCCAGTACAGGCGCTTGGCGACGTGGGTGTCGGGGTCGCCCGGGCCGCACAGGCCGCGCTCGGCGTTGTAGCGGATGATGTCGGAGATCGGCCGGCCGATGTAGACCAGCCCATCGGGGTAGTCGAACAGTTCCAGGTAGCGACGGTTCCAGGCCACCAGGCGCAGCGACTGGTCGACCACGCTGATGCCCTGGGTGATGTTCTCGATCGCGCCCTGCAGCAGCGCGCGGTTGAACTGCAGCACCTCGCTGGCCTCGCCGACGATGCGCACCACGTCGTCGACCTGCATGTCGCGGCCTTCCAGCGCGGCCTTGACCACCGCGCGGGTGGAGGAGGCGCCGAGCACGCCGGCCAGCAGGCGCTCGGTGTGGGCGATCCACTGGCCATCGGCCTGCTGGCGCAGGGAGAACTCCTGGCCGTGGCGGCGGGCGAAGCGCTGGAAGCTCTGCTCGGCGCGCTCGGCGCCGACGAAGCGCGAGGCCAGCGAGAGCAGGTCCTCGACGTGCACGGCGAGCAGGCGCCGGCTGCTGGTGCTCGGGGTGATCTCCTGGCCGATGAAGCGGCTGGCCTGCCAGTGCTCGGCGACGCGGGTCTGGGTGAGGATCGAGACCCAGAAGAACAGGGTGGCGTTGCCCATCAGCGACAGCGTGACGCCGAGGGTCAGGCCGCTGATGCCGAAGCCCGGGCCACCGCCGTACATCCAGCTCAGGCCCGGGAACATCTCCAGCGGCCAGCCGAGCAGCGGCAGGATCAGCGTGTAGAACCAGATCGCCGCGCCGGCGGCGAGGCCGGCGAACACGCCGCGGCGGTTGGCCTGCTTCCAGAACAGCGCGCCGATCATGGCCGGGGCCAGCTGGGTGACGGCGGCGAAGGCGATCTGGCCGATGGTCGCCAGGCTCGCGGTCGGGCCCAGCAGCCGGTAGCTGACGTAGGCCAGCAGCAGGATGGCGATGATGCTGACGCGGCGCACCGAGAGCATCCAGTGGCGGAAGGCCTCGAACGGCTGTTCGGTCTCCTGGCGGCGCAGCAGCCAGGGCAGCAGCATGTCGTTGGAGACCATGGTCGACAGCGCGACGCTGGCGACGATCACCATGCCGGTGGCGGCCGAGGCGCCGCCGATGAAGGCCAGCAGGGCGAGCCCCGGATGCGCCTCGGCCAGCGGCAGGCTGATGACGAAGGAGTCCGGGGTGACGCCGGCCGGCAGCAGCATCTGCCCGGCCAGGGCGATCGGCACGACGAACACCGCGGCCAGCACCAGGTAGACCGGGAACACCCAGCGCGCCAGGCGGAAGTCGCGCGGGTCGTTGTTCTCCACCACTGAGACGTGGAACTGCCGCGGCAGGCAGACCAGCGCCATCATCGCCACCACGGTCTGCACCAGCATCGACGGCCAGTTCACCGTCTCGGCCCAGAAGCTGGTCAGCTCCGGCGAGTCATGGGCCTGGTTGAACAGGTCGCCGAAGCCGTCGAACAGGCCGAAGGTGACGAAGGCGCCGACCGCGAGGAAGGCCAGGAGCTTGATCAGCGATTCGAAGGCGATCGCCAGCACCATGCCGCGATGGTGCTCGGTGACGTCCAGGTTGCGCGTGCCGAAGAGGATGGTGAACAGCGCCAGCACGAGGGTCACGATCAGCGCGGTGTCGCGCGTGCCGGTGCCGGTGGCGTCGATGTTGGTGCCGATCAGCATGTTCACGCCGAGCACGATGCCCTTGAGCTGCAGGGCGATGTAGGGCAGCACGCCGACCAGGCAGATGATCGTCACCATTACCGCCAGCAGCTGCGACTTGCCGTAGCGCGCGGCGATGAAGTCGGCGATCGAGGTGATGTGCTCCTGCTTGCTGATGACGATCATCTTCTGGATGACGTAGGGCGCGAACAGCATCACCAGCATCGGCCCCAGGTAGATCGGCACGAACGCCCAGAGCTGCTCGGCGGCCTGGCCGACCGCGCCGAAGAACGTCCAGCTGGTGCACCACACCGCCAGCGACAGGCTGTAGACCCAGGCGCGCAGGCGCGGCGGCATCTCGCCGCTGCGATCGCCATAGAAGGCGATGGCGAACAGGATGGCCATATAGATGAGGGCGACTGCCGCGATCAACCCGCCGGACAGGGTCATGCAAACTCCGAACAAAAAGCATTGTCGACAGCCAGGCGCCGGAAGCACCCGATGGGGCTCCGCGATTATGGCTGGCTTGTCGGCTGGACGAATGAGGAATCGGCGCAGTTTGGCAGCAATCGGGGCGCTCTGGCCATCGCTGCGACCATCGTCGCATGGGGCTGCGCAGCGTCTGCGATCAACCTCGCGGCCCGTCCGGCAGGGCACAATGGCCCTTGTCGTCGCATCATCTGGAGAAGGTCATGTTCGTACCGCTTCCCTTCGCCCTGCAGCGAGGCGCCCTGCGCCTGGATCCGCTGGCGGAGGCCGACATCCCCGTGCTGGCCGCGCTGGCCGAGCAGAACCGCGAGGAACTGGCCTGCATGAACGGCCCGCTGCGTCCGGACTGGTATCGCCAGGCGCTGGCCAGCCAGCGTGACGGGCGCGCGGTGGTGTTCACCCTGCGCATGGGCGAACGGGTCGTTGGCACCACGCGGCTGGCCGACTTCCTGCCCGAGCTGCCGGCCGCCGAGCTGGGTTGGACCTGGCTCGATCGCGCCGAGCACGGCACCGGGCTGAACGCCTCGGTGAAGTTCCTCCTGCTGCGCCACGTCTTCGAGGACTGGCAGCTGGTGCGCCTGCAGCTCAAGACCGCGGCAAGCAACCTGCGCTCGCAGCGCGCCATCGAGAAGCTCGGCGCGCAGTACGAGGGGCGCCTGCGCAACCACCGGCGGCTGGCCGACGGCCGCCTGGACGACACGCTGCTCTACAGCATCACCGACCGGGACTGGCCGGCAATCCGCGAGCGACTTGGCGCCGGCGGCTGAGGCGACGGCCGGCGCTGTCACCGTCCGGTCATGCGGATCGCCGAAAAAGAAGCGTTCGGGTAAGGTTGGCGGTTTGCGCCGCGGCGCTGCCGGGCCGCCGTAGGGGCGCCCGGCGTGCAGGGCCGCGCCACCAGGGAGTGCCGATGTCGCGTTCGCAAGAATTTCTCCATGGCTGCCGGGATATCCTGCCGCTGATCCTCGGCGCGATTCCCTTCGGCATCATCTTCGGTACCCTCGCGGTGGCGGCCGGGCTGAGCCCGCTGCAGGCCATGGGCATGTCGGCGCTGGTGTTCGCCGGCTCGGCGCAGTTCATCGCCATCACCCTGCTCGGCGGCGGTGTCGGCGCGGCCGTGGTGCTGCTGACCACCTTCGTGGTGAACCTGCGCCATGCGCTCTACAGTGCCGCGCTGCAGCCGTTCGTGCGGCACCTGCCGGGGCGCTGGCGGGTGCCGCTGGCGTTCTGGCTGACCGACGAGGCGTTCGCCGTGGTGCAGCACCGCTACGCGCGCGACGATGCCTCGCCGTACAAGCACTGGTTCTTCCTCGGCGCGGCGCTGACCATGTACCTGAGCTGGCAGGTGTCGACGCTGATCGGGGTGATCTTTGGCCAGGCAGTGCCGAACGTCGCCGCCTGGGGGCTGGATTTCGCCATGATCGCCACCTTCATCGGCATCGCCGTGCCGATGATGCGCAGCTGCCCGCAGGTGGCCTCGGCGGTGGTCGCCGGGCTGGTGGCGCTGGCGACCTGGAGCCTGCCGTACAAGCTCGGCCTGCTGGCCGCGGCGCTGGCCGGCATCGTCGTCGGCGTGTGGCTGGAGCGGCGCGCCGAGCGCGCCCTGGCCGGGGAGGACAGGGCATGAGCCTGTGGCTGCTGATCCTGGGCATGCTGGCGATCACCTTCATGACGCGCTTCAGCTTCTTCGCCTGGCCCGACCTGCGCTTCGCCCGGGCCGTCGAGCAGGGGCTGCACTACGTCCCGGTCGCCGTGCTGACCGCCATCGTCGTACCCGGCATGCTGATGCCCGAGGGCGAGCTGTGGCTGGACTGGCGCAACGCCTACCTGCTGGCCGGCGCGCTGGCCATCGTCGTCGCCGCGCTGACCCGCCACCTGCTGGCGACCATCGCCCTCGGCCTGCTGAGCTTTTTCGTGCTGCGCTGGGCCCTGGGCCAGCTGCCGCTGTGAGGGCAAGACCATGACCCTGCCGGAGCCCGCCCGATGAGCCAGCATTCGCAGTTCCGCCTGCTCGCAACGCGGCGCTTCCTGCCGTTCTTCCTGACCCAGTTCCTCGGTGCCTTCAACGACAACGTGTTCAAGCAGGCGCTGGTGCTGGCGATCCTCTTTCGCCTGGGTATCGAGGCGGACAAGAGCCTGCTGATCAACCTCTGTGCGCTGTTGTTCATCCTGCCGTTCTTCCTGTTCTCGGCCTTTGGCGGCCAGCTTGGCGAGAAGTACGAGAAGGCGAGGCTGATCCGCAGGATCAAGCTGGCCGAGGTGCTGATCATGCTCGCCGGGGCCGCCGGGCTGCTGCTCGGCAGCCTGCCGCTGCTGCTGCTGGTGCTGTTCGGCATGGGCACCCAGTCGGCGCTGTTCGGCCCGGTGAAGTATTCGATCCTGCCGCAGCAGCTGGCGCCCGACGAGCTGATCGGTGGCAATGCGCTGGTGGAGATGGGCACCTTCCTGGCGATCCTCGGCGGCACCATCGGCGCCGGTGCGCTGCTGGGGCTGGACGACTACGCGCCGGGCGTGGCGCTTGCCGTGGTGCTGCTGGCCGCGGCCGGCTACCTGGCCAGCCTGGCGATCCCGCGTACGGCCGCCGGGCTGCCCGGACTGGTGCTCGACTGGCACGCCCTGCGCCAGTCGCTGCAGGTGCTGCGCCTGGGGTTCGCGCAGCAGCGGGCGGTGTCGCGCTCGATGCTCGGCAACTCCTGGTTCTGGTTTCTCGGCGCGACCTACCTGACGCAGATCCCGGCGTTCTCCAAGGACCTGCTGCAGGGAGACGAGACGGTGGTCACCCTGATCCTGACGCTGTTCTCGGTGGGTATCGCCTTCGGTTCGCTGCTCTGCGAGCGGCTCTCGGCGCACCGGGTCGAACCCGGGCTGGTACCGGTGGGCGCGCTGGGGCTCGGCCTCTCCGGTCTGCTGCTGTGGTGGAGCGCCGGCGGCATGCCGGTGGCGGCCGAGCGCGACTGGCTGGCGCTGCTGGCCGAGCCGGCTGCCTGGTGGGTGCTGGCCGGTGTGCTCGGCCTGGGTGTCGCCGGCGGCCTCTACATCGTGCCGCTGTATGCGTTGATCCAGGCGCGCACGCCCTTGCAGCAGCGCGCCCGTGTGGTGGCGGCGAACAATATTCTCAACGCGCTGTTCATGGTGCTTTCGGCGATCGTCGCGATCCTGCTGCTGGTGGTGCTGGGGCTGACGATCCCGCAGCTGTTCCTGGCGGTCTCGCTGCTGAACTTCGCCTTCGCAGCCTATCTGTTCAGCGCCGTGCCGGAGTTCGTCGCCGGCTGGCGACCCGGGCGCGTCGCCGGGCCGTGAGCGCGGGGCAGGGCTGGCGAGGCTGAGCCCGCCAGCCGGGGCGCGGCTCAGATGCCCTGGGGGATCTCTTCGCCGCCGAGTGCCTCGAACAACGCCGGCAGGAACTCGCGCAAGGTCAGCATCATCAGCACGAAGCTGGCGTCCTGCTGGGCGAGGGCATCGTCGCCGCCGTCCTGCTCGGCCTGCTCCTGCAGCAGTTCCTCGAAGCGCAGGCGCTTGATCACCGTCTTGTCGTCGAGCACGAAGGACAGCTTGTCCTGCCAGGCCAGCGACAGCTGGGTGACCTGCTTGCCGGCTTCCAGGTGCTGCTGGATCTCGTCGCTGGTCAGGTCCTGGCGCTTGCAGCGCACCACGCCGCCATCCTCGTGGGTATCGCGCAGCTCGCATTCGTCGAGCACGAAGAAATCGTCGGCGGCCTTCTGCGTCTTGACCCAGTCGGTGAGGGTGGCGCTGGGCGCGACCTTCACCGTCAGCGGGCGTACCGGCAGCGAGCCGATCGCCTCGCGCAGGGTGGAGAGCAGGTCTTCGGCCTTGCGCGGGCTGGCCGAGTTCACCAGGACCAGCCCGCGCTCGGCGTCGATGGCGGCGAAGGTGCCCGACTTGCGGATGAAGGCGCGCGGCAGGAAGGCCTGGACGATGTCGTCCTTGAGCTGGTCGCGCTCCTTCTTGTAGACCTTGCGCATCTGCTCGGCCTCGATCTCGTCGACCTTTTCCTTGAGCGCATCCTTGACCACGCTGCTGGGCAGGATGCGCTCTTCCTTGCGTGTGGCGATCAGCAGGAAGCCCTGGCTGGCATGCACCAGCGGCGCATCGGCGCCCTTGCCGAACGGGGCGACGAAGCCGTAGGTGCTGGTCTCCTGGCTGGCGCAGGGGCGGGCGGGCTTGGCGGCCAGTGCGGCTTCCAGTGTCTCGACATCGAAGGGGACGTTCTGGGTGAGACGGTAGACGAGCAGGTTGCGAAACCACATGGCGAGGAAACTCCGGACAAAGCAAAGCGCGCATTATTCCCATCCGCCCGGGTCAGGCCAACCCTCGGTGCATCACCTCGGGGAAAACGGTGATAAAAGGCGACTCCGCTAAGTCTTTGAAACTTTCCAAATTTTTTTTGCATTGGGGGGTTGCCAAGGTAGGGAGGCATCTCTAGAATGCGCCCCACTTCGAGAGCAAATGGGTGATTAGCTCAGCCGGGAGAGCATCTGCCTTACAAGCAGAGGGTCGGCGGTTCGATCCCGTCATCACCCACCACTCGAGGTAATGCGCAGCGGTAGTTCAGTCGGTTAGAATACCGGCCTGTCACGCCGGGGGTCGCGGGTTCGAGTCCCGTCCGCTGCGCCATCTAGCTTCTCGGGAATACTGAACGCCCGGGAAAACGAAAAAAGCGACCTTAGGGTCGCTTTTTTCGTTTCTGCCTGCCGTCTTGCGCTGCCTGCGCCTCCTGCGCAGCACATGCATTCTTTGCGATGTCTTTACCCTTTGCGGCCTCGGGCTTCGTAGCCAGGGCTCGGGGGTGCCTGTTAAGCTCGTCCGCCTGAAAAGCGTCACCCTTTCCCGGATAGAAGGAAACAGCATGAGACTACATCATCGTTTGGCACCGGCAGTCGCCCTGGTCGGCCTCGTCCTGGCCGGCTGCGACTCGCAGACCAGTGTCAAGCTCGACACTCCGGCGCAGAAGGCGTCCTACGGTATCGGCCTGAACATGGGCAAGAGCCTGGCGCAGGAGGGGATGGATGATCTCGACTCGAAGGCCGTCGCCCTGGGGATCGAGGACGCCGTCGGCAAGAAGGAGCAGAAGCTGACCGACGAGCAGCTGATGGAGGCCTTCTCCGCGCTGCAGAAGCGTGCCGAGGAGCGCATGGCCGAGGCCAACGCCAAGGCTGCCGAGGCCGGCAAGAAGTTCCTCGAGGACAACGGCAAGCGCGAGGGCGTGAAGACCACCGCCTCGGGCCTGCAGTATGAAGTGATCAAGGCCGCCGAGGGCCCGCAGCCCACCGCCGAGGACGTCGTCACGGTGCACTACGAGGGTGCCCTGACCGACGGTACCGTGTTCGACAGCTCGATCAAGCGCGGCAGCCCGATCGACCTGCCGGTCGGCGGCGTGATCCCTGGCTGGGTCGAAGGCCTGCAGCTGATGCATGTCGGCGAGAAGTACAAGCTGTACATCCCGAGCGACCTGGCTTACGGCGAGCAGAGCCCGAGTCCGCTGATCCCGGCCAACTCGGTGCTGGTGTTCGAGCTCGAACTGCTCGGCATCAAGGGTGATGCGGCCGAGCCGGCTGCCGAGCCTGAGGCCGAGACCCAGGAGTAATCCGCTCGGTCCGTTCCTGGCGCCCCCTGTTTGGGGGCGCTTTCGTTTTTGCCTGTGAATGTTGTCGCCTCGGTGTGGTCAGAGCGAGTGCTCCAACCGGTTCGGATCGGGCGATTGCCCGTTTCGCCGGTTTTCGATCGATGAGGTGTTATGCAGTATCTGCGCGCGTTGCCCTTTCTTGCGGTATTGCTGGTCGTACTGTTCACCGGGCTGCGGCCCGATCCGGTGCCGCAGATGTTCGACCACCAGGACAAGCTGCACCACATGGCCGGGTTCGCTGCGTTCGCCTTCACGCTGAGATTCTCCTTCCCGCGCTTGCACTGGTTGCTGGTGGTGCTCAGCTCGCTGACTGCCGCGCTGGCCATCGAGTTGCTGCAGGGCGCGCTACCGCTGCGCACGCCGTCGTTCGGCGACATGCTGGCGAACTGCCTCGGCGTGGTATGCGGCTTGTCCGCCTCGCTGCTGCTGCGCTGGTGGCTTGCCAGGGGCGGGGAGGGCGCGGGCGAGGCTGGTGCAGCGGCCTCTGGCGCCTGAGCGGGCGGCCCGAATAACCTGGGACGCAGTCCCTGGAGTTCGACGGGCATAAAAAATCAGCGCATTGGCTGGGTTTAAATATGGCTCCGCGACCTGGACTCGACTGCGCCAGCAGAACGCGCTTCAGCGCGGCCCCGAGGGGGTGAGGCCGTGGGCCGAATAACCTGGGACGCAGTCCCTGGTGAGAGTCCGCAGGCAATAAAAAAGCCCCGGTATCAACCGAGGCTTTTCAATTTGGCTCCGCGACCTGGACTCGACAGCGCAGCTGAACGCGCTTCAGCGCGGCCCCGACGGGGTGAGGCCGTCGGCCGAATAACCTGGGACGCAGTCCCTGGTGAGAGTCCGCAGGCAATAAAAAAGCCCCGGTATCAACCGAGGCTTTTCAATTTGGCTCCGCGACCTGGACTCGAACCAGGGACCCAATGATTAACAGTCATTTGCTCTACCGACTGAGCTATCGCGGAACAACGGTGCGTATCCTACTGTTTCCAAAGGGGAAGTCAACCCCCTTGTCAGGCCTGCCGGGCACCCGGCGCGCCCCGCTGCAGGGCGTGCCGGGTATTGCTCGTCAGAGCACCTGGACGATGGCGTCGGTGACGTAGCCCAGGTTGCGCTCGTTGAGCGCGGCCGCGCAGATGCGGCCGGTGCTGATCGCGTAGACGCCGAACTCGGCGCGCAGGCGCTCGACCTGCTCGGCGGTCAGGCCGGAGTAGGAGAACATGCCGCGCTGGCGGGCGACGAAGCCGAAGTCGGTCTTCGCTCCCTTGGTCGCCAGCTGCTCGACCATGCCCAGGCGCATCTTGCGGATGCGCTCGCGCATCTCGCCCAGTTCGGCTTCCCACATGGCGCGCAGCTCCGGGCTGTTGAGCACCGAGGCGACCACCGTGGCGCCGTGGGTTGGCGGGTTGGAGTAGTTGGTGCGCACCACGCGCTTGACCTGCGACAGCACGCGCGCGGATTCGTCGCGACCCTGGGTGACGATGGACAGCGCGCCGACGCGCTCGCCGTACAGCGAGAACGACTTGGAAAACGAGCTGGAGACGAAGAAGGTCATGCCGGTCTCGGCGAACAGGCGCACGGCCACCGCGTCTTCCTCGATGCCGTCGCCGAAGCCCTGGTAGGCGATGTCGACGAAGGGCACGTGGTCCTTTTCCTGGAGTACTGCGATGACCTGCTTCCAGTCGTCGACGCCCAGGTCGACGCCGGTCGGGTTGTGGCAGCAGGCGTGCAGCACCACGATCGAGCGGGCCGGCAGGGCGCGCAGGTCGGCCAGCATGCCGGCGCGGTCCACGCCGTGGCTGCCGGCATCGTAATAGGCATAGTGCTGCACCGGGAAACCGGCCGATTCGAACAGCGCGCGATGGTTTTCCCAGCTCGGGTTGCTGATCGCCACCGTGGCATCGGGCAGCAGGCGCTTGAGGAAGTCGGCGCCGATCTTCAGGGCGCCGGTGCCGCCGAGGGCCTGGACGGTGACCACGCGGCCGTCGGCCAAAAGCGACGAATCGGCGCCGAACAGCATCTTCTGCACGGCGCTGTCATAGGCGGCGATGCCTTCGATCGGCAGGTAGCCGCGCGGCGCATGGGCGGCGATGCGCGCCTGCTCGGCTTCGGCGACGGCGCGCAGCAGGGGGATGCGGCCCTCTTCGTTGTAGTACACGCCCACACCGAGATTGACCTTGTTCGGCCGCGTGTCGGAATTGAAAGCTTCGTTGAGGCCGAGGATGGGATCGCGCGGCGCCATTTCGACGGCAGAGAACAAACTCATGGTGGAGGGCTCTGAAAGAGAAGGTGACAGGATTTTCACCGCCCTCGCTTCGCGCGGAGGGGGTGCGCAAACGGGGCGATAGTATAGCGATCAAGCGCGGCCGCCGCGATATGCTATCCCCAGCTTTTTGCCCTGCCGCAGGCGCTTCGTCGGCTCGTTCGCCGGCGCTCCGTGGCAGGCGCTCAGTTCCACGATCGAGCCAGACAGATCACGCAGAGGTCGCCCATGTCCCAGTTCGAACTGGTCACCCGTTTCAAGCCGGCAGGCGATCAGCCCGAAGCCATTCGCCAGATGGTCGAGGGCCTCGAGGCCGGTCTGTCGCACCAGACGCTGCTCGGCGTGACCGGCTCGGGCAAGACCTTCAGCATCGCCAACGTCATCGCCCAGGTGCAGCGGCCGACCATGGTGCTGGCGCCGAACAAGACGCTCGCCGCGCAGCTGTACGGCGAGTTCAAGGCGTTCTTCCCGCACAACGCGGTGGAGTATTTCGTTTCCTACTACGACTACTACCAGCCCGAGGCCTACGTGCCGTCGTCCGACACCTTCATCGAGAAGGATGCCTCGATCAACGACCACATCGAGCAGATGCGCCTGTCGGCGACCAAGGCGCTGCTCGAGCGTCCCGACGCGATCATCGTCACCACCGTCTCCTGCATCTACGGCCTGGGCGACCCGCAGTCGTACCTGAAGATGGTGCTGCACGTCGACCGCGGCGACCGCCTGGACCAGCGCGAGCTGCTGCGCCGCCTGACCGGCCTGCAGTACAGCCGCAACGACATGGACTTCGCCCGCGCCACCTTCCGTGTGCGCGGCGACGTGATCGACGTGTTTCCCGCCGAATCGGAGCTGGAGGCGGTGCGTATCGAGCTGTTCGACGATGAGGTGGAGAGCCTGTCGGCCTTCGATCCGCTGACCGGCGAGGTGATCCGCAAGCTGCCGCGCTTCACCTTCTACCCCAAAAGCCACTACGTGACCCCGCGCGAGACGCTGATGGACGCCATCGAGCAGATCAAGGCCGAGCTGCGCGATCGCCTCGAGTACCTGCGCGGGCAGAACAAGCTGGTCGAGGCCCAGCGCCTGGAGCAGCGCACGCGCTTCGACCTGGAAATGATCATGGAGCTCGGCTACTGCAACGGCATCGAGAACTACTCGCGCTACCTCTCCGGGCGCGGGCCGGGCGAGCCGCCGCCGACACTGTTCGACTACCTGCCGGCCGACGCGCTGCTGGTGATCGACGAATCCCACGTCTCGGTGCCGCAGGTCGGCGCCATGTACAAGGGCGACCGTTCGCGCAAGGAAACCCTGGTCGAGTACGGTTTCCGGCTGCCTTCGGCGCTGGACAACCGGCCGATGCGCTTCGACGAGTGGGAGGCGATCTGCCCGCAGACCATCTTCGTCTCGGCGACCCCCGGGCCCTACGAGGCCGAGCATGCCGGGCGGGTGGTCGAGCAGGTGGTGCGCCCGACCGGCCTGGTCGACCCGCAGGTCGAGGTGCGCCCGGCGCTGACCCAGGTCGATGACCTGCTCTCGGAGATCCGCAAGTGCGTGGCGACCGATGAGCGCGTGCTGGTCACCACCCTGACCAAGCGCATGGCCGAGGACCTGACCGACTACCTGGGCGACCATGACGTGCGCGTGCGCTACCTGCACTCGGACATCGATACGGTGGAGCGCGTCGAGATCATTCGCGACCTGCGCCTGGGCGCCTTCGACGTGCTGGTCGGCATCAACCTGCTGCGCGAGGGGCTGGACATGCCCGAGGTGTCGCTGGTGGCGATCCTCGATGCGGACAAGGAGGGCTTCCTGCGTTCGGAGCGGTCGCTGATCCAGACCATCGGCCGCGCCGCGCGCAACCTCAACGGCCGGGCGATTCTCTATGCCGACAACGTCACCGGCTCCATGCAGCGGGCCATCGACGAGACCGAGCGCCGCCGCGCCAAGCAGATTGCCTTCAACGAGGCCCACGGCATCGTGCCCAAGGGCGTGAAGAAGGACGTGCAGGACATCCTCGAGGGCGCCACCGTGCCAGGCTCGCGTTCGCGCAAGCGGCGCAGCGAGGCGAAGGCGGCCGAGGAGAGCGCGCGCTACGACAGCGAGTTGCGTTCGCCGAGCGAGATCAACAAGCGCATCCGCCAGCTCGAGGAAAAGATGCTGCTGCTGGCGCGCGACCTGGAGTTCGAGGCCGCCGCCGAGGCGCGCGACGAGATCCACAAGCTGCGCGAGCGGCTGCTGCAGGTCTGAGTCGCGGGGCGGTCCGCATCGCGCCGTGGTAGGTAGCCCGGCCCGGGGAGCTGTCTTCAGGCGTAGGGTGGATGACGGCGCAGCCTCATCCGCGTGGTGGCTGCGGCCGCTGCCTTGGTTCGCCGGATCGAACGCCCGACACATCGGAAGGATGGAAACGCTTGGCGGTTTCCTCACGGCAAACGGCGTTGCCGCGGGGGGCATTGCTTTCCAGCTGGGGGCCGGCCCGGTGTTCGGCTGGAGCCGGTCGCGGCGCGCCTGCTAACATTCGCGCTTTGGTTTTTCGCATGTCCTTTTCCGTTCGAGAGCACTCATGACCACGGTTCGCACCCGCATCGCGCCGTCCCCCACCGGTGATCCCCACGTCGGCACGGCCTATATCGCGCTGTTCAACCTGTGCTTCGCCCGCCAGCACGGCGGCCAGTTCATCCTGCGCATCGAGGACACCGACCAGGTGCGCTCGACCCGCGAGTCCGAGCAGCAGATCTACGACGCGCTGCGCTGGCTGGGCCTCGAGTGGGACGAGGGCCCGGATGTCGGTGGGCCGCACGGTCCCTACCGGCAGAGCGAGCGCGGCGCCATCTACAAGCAGTATTCGGACGAACTGGTCGCCAAGGGCCATGCGTTTCCGTGCTTCTGCAGCGCAGAGCGCCTGGACCAGGTGCGTGCCGAGCAGATGGCCAACAAGGAAACCCCGCGCTACGACGGCCACTGCATGCACATCGCGCCCGAGGAGGCGCAGCGTCGCGTCGCCGCCGGCGAGTCGCACGTGGTGCGCATGAAGGTGCCGAGCGAAGGCGTCTGCGTGGTCAAGGACATGCTGCGCGGCGAAGTGGAGATCGGCTGGGACCGCATCGACATGCAGGTGCTGATGAAGGCCGACGGCCTGCCCACCTACTTCCTCGCCAACGTGGTCGACGACCACCTGATGGGCATCACCCATGTGCTGCGCGGCGAGGAATGGCTGCCCTCGGCGCCCAAGCTGCTCAAGCTCTACGAATACTTCGGCTGGCAGGCACCGGTGAACTGCTACATGCCGCTGTTGCGCAATCCGGACAAGAGCAAGCTGTCCAAGCGCAAGAACCCGACCTCGATCACCTTCTACCAGCGCATGGGCTTCCTGCCGCAGGCGATGCTCAACTACCTCGGGCGCATGGGCTGGTCGATGCCCGACGAGCGCGAGAAGTTCACCCTGGCCGAGATGATCGAACACTTCGACATCCTGCGCGTATCGCTGGGCGGGCCGATCTTCGACCTGGAGAAGCTGTCCTGGCTCAACGGCCAGTGGCTGCGCGAGCTGTCGGTCGAGCAGTTCGCCGCCGAGGTGCAGCAGTGGGCACTCAATCCCGAGTACCTGATGAAGATCGCCCCGCACGTGCAGCAGCGCGTGGAGACCTTCAGCCAGATCGCCCCGCTGGCCAGCTTCTTCTTCTCCGGCGCGCTCAACCTCGATCCGGCGCTGTTCGCCCACAAGAAGCTCAACGAAGGGCAGGTGCGCCAGGTCCTGCAACTGGTGCTGTGGAAGCTCGAGGCACTGCGTCACTGGGACAAGGAGCGCATCACCGGCTGCATCGGCGCGGTCGCCGAGCACCTTGAACTCAAGCTGCGTGACGTGATGCCGCTGATGTTCGCCGCGATCACCGGCCAGGCCAGTTCGGTCTCGGTGCTCGATGCGATGGAAATCCTCGGCCCCGACCTGACCCGTTTCCGCCTGCGCCAGGCCCTGGAGCTGCTCGGTGGGGCGTCGAAGAAGGAAGCCAAGGAGTGGGAAAAGCTGCTGGTGGCGATTCCCGCTTGAGGCCGGTGGGCGGCGGTTTTCCCGCCGCCACTCGCCTGTGGCGGTAAGTGTTTGTTCCTAATGCCAAAAATTCTGCGCTGCGGCGAAAAATTCTGTTGACAGTGCCCGGGGGCGCCCCTAATATGCGCCCCGTCCTCGAGATGGGGCTATAGCTCAGCTGGGAGAGCGCTTGCATGGCATGCAAGAGGTCGACGGTTCGATCCCGTCTAGCTCCACCAACGTCCCCTTCGTCTAGTGGCCTAGGACACCGCCCTTTCACGGCGGTAACAGGGGTTCGAGTCCCCTAGGGGACGCCACTTTCCAGCAGCATCGCCGCAAGCGATGCGCACGTCGGAAGACGCTAAGTTCGGGGCTATAGCTCAGCTGGGAGAGCGCTTGCATGGCATGCAAGAGGTCGACGGTTCGATCCCGTCTAGCTCCACCAATTTCCACACGCTTCGGCACCTTGCCGGATCGTATCGAAGGTTTCGTCCCCTTCGTCTAGTGGCCTAGGACACCGCCCTTTCACGGCGGTAACAGGGGTTCGAGTCCCCTAGGGGACGCCAGTTTTGGCCCGGCTTGGGCAATCAGGGGTCATCTCTCGCGAGATGGCCCTTTTGTTTTTCCGCAATGGAAATCTCGCCTCGCCTGCCGCATCCTCTTCGTCCGACGGGCTGGCCGTCAGCCATGGCCTGCCGCCGGCGCCTGATCGGATACGGGCCCGGGGGCTTTTCTTACGAGAGGATCTGCAATGAGCTGGGATCACGACCGCGCCTTCATCATCGACGTCCAAGTTGCTGCCGAGCACATCGACGAACTCGGCCACGCCAACAACGCGGTGTACGTCTCCTGGCTGGAGCGCTGCGCCTGGAGCCACTCCCAGAGCCTTGGGCTGGGGATCGAGGACTATCGCCGGCTGGACCGCGCGATGGCCGTGCTGCGCCACGAGATCGACTACCTGGCCAGCGCCTACGAGGGCGACCGGCTGCAGCTGGCGACCTGGATCACCGAGTCGGACCAGCGCCTGCGCATGAAGCGCCAGTTCCAACTGCGCCGCCCGGCCGACGGCGCGACGCTGCTGCGTGCCCAGACGACCTTCGTCTGCATCGAGCTGTCCAGTGGCCGGCCCAAGCGCATGCCTGCCGAGTTCGTCGAAGGCTACGGCCAGGCGCTGGTCGAGCCCTATCCGCTCGAGCTCTAGCGTCTGCCGGCACGACGCGAGGCCTGGCGTGCGGTTCCTGGAGGCGACGTGAGCGAGCGGCAGCGCAAGATCATCCACGTCGATTGCGACTGCTTCTTCGCCGCGATCGAGATGCGTGACGACCCCAGTCTCGCCCAGCGGCCGCTCGCCGTCGGCGGGGCTGCCGATCGCCGCGGCGTGATCGCGACCTGCAATTACCAGGCGCGCGCCTATGGGGTGCGCTCGGCGATGGCCTCGGCCCATGCCCTGCGCCTGTGTCCGGATTTGCTGATCCTCAAGCCGCGCATGGAGGCCTACCGCCAGGCCTCGCAGGAAATCCACGGCATCTTTCGCGACTACACCGAACTGATCGAGCCGCTGTCGCTGGACGAGGCCTACCTCGACGTTTCCGCCTGCACGCAGTTCGCCGGCAGCGCCACGCGCATCGCCCAGGACATTCGCCGGCGGGTCTGGCAGCAGCTGCGCATCACCGTTTCGGCGGGCGTCGCGCCGAACAAGTTTCTTGCCAAGATCGCCAGCGACTGGAACAAGCCCGACGGCCTGTTCGTGATTACCCCTGCCGAGGTCGAGGGTTTCGTCGAGGCGTTGCCGGTCAATCGCCTGCACGGGGTTGGCCGGGTCACCGCCGACAAGCTCGAGCGCCTCGGCCTGCGCACCTGTGCGGACCTGCGGCAGTGGAACCGGCTGCAGCTGATGCGCGAGTTCGGCGCCTTCGGCGAGCGGCTCTGGAACCTGGCCCACGGCATCGACGAGCGGGCGGTGCAGGTCGAGCGTCGTCGCCAGTCGGCCAGCGTCGAGCAGACCTTCGACCGCGACCTGCCGGACCTCGCCGCCTGTCGCGCGCAGCTGCCGGCGCTGCTGGAGCAATTGGAGCGTCGCCTGGCGCGGCTGGAGGCTGACTACCGGCCAGGCAAGCCCTTCGTGAAACTGAAGTTCCACGACTTCACCCAGACCACCGTCGAGCAGGTCGGCGTCGGCGCGACGCTGGAGGGCTTTGCCGACCTGCTGGCCGGCGCCTACGCCCGTGGCGAGCGGCCGGTACGGCTGATCGGCCTAGGCGTACGCCTGTCCAGCCGGCACGAGCAGGTCGAACAACTTCGTCTGTTCTGATTCCGACGAAGCGTGCTCTGGGCACGCTTCGTGCTGCCGATAACGAAATAAGTGTGACGGTGCGCATATTTTGACGCGCGACATCGACGCACAGGCCGGCGACGGTTTTTGGACACTCACAACCTTTGTTGCTAAAGTCGCGCCGCCACTGATGGCAAATTGATATCTATCAATGTTCGCTGTTCTGCTGTTTGTCAGTTGATGGCGTGTGGGCAAGGGAGCCGGTGAGTGGGGCTGTTTTCGAGAAAGAGTGATGACCGGGCACCGGGGTTGCTTGGCCTGGAAAGCAGCCCGCATGGGCTGAGCCTGGTGCACATCCTGCGCCAGGTCGATGCGGCTCCGCAGCTGCGTCTGTGCCAGTACCACGTCGCCGAACCGGCCGGGCAGGGCGAGTTGCTCAAGCGACTGGTTGCCGAACACCGCCTCGAAGGCGCGGCGGTCAATGTGCTGCTGCACCCGTCCGAATACCAGATGTTCCTGCTCGAGGCGCCCGAGGTAGCGGCTGCGGAGCTGCGCGACGCGATGTGCTGGCGCGTCAAGGATCTGATCAATGAGCCGCTGGAGGAGGTCATCGTCGACTGCTTCTCGCTGCCCGAGGACGCCTACCGCGGACGTAACCGCATGGTCTATTGCATTGTCTTCGGCAAGCAGCGCATGCAGCACTATCTGGCGCTGATCCGGCAGGCCGGCCTGCGCCTGCAGAGCATCGATGTCACCGAAATGGCGTTCCGCAACCTGGGGCTGCTGGTCGGCGCCGGCAGCGCCAATCTTGCGCTGCTGCGCCTGCGCACCAGCGAAGGCCTGATCTGCGTGCAGAATGGCGCCGACATCTATATGGCCCGGCGCATCGAGAACGGCCTGGCGCGTGCGGCGCAGGACCTTTCCGGGATGACGCTGGAAATCCAGCGCTCGCTCGACTACTTCGAAAGCCAACTCGGCAAGGGCTACATCAGCCGTCTCCTGCTGCTGCCGATGAAGCAGAACGGCGAGGCGACTTTCCAGGCGCTGGCTGCCGGCCTGGCCGTCAATCTGCAGCGGCTCGACCTGCGCGAGCTGTTCGCCGGTCAGGCCGAGGCCGATCTGCCGGAAAGCACGCAGGCCTTCTGCATCGGCGCCGTCGGTGCCGCGCTGCGCCAGGACGCGCGGTGATGCAGAACGTCAACCTTTTCCAGCCTGAGCAGCGCCGCCATGGCGGGCCGAAGTCGCGCCAGATGGTGCTCGGCCTGGCATTGCTCATCGTCGGCGTCGCGCTGCACGGCAGCTGGTCCGCCTGGCAATGGCATGGCGCCCGGCAGGCCGCGGAACTGGCCCAGCAGATGGCCGAGGCCGAACAGGCGCGGCTCGCGCAGTTCAAGGCCAGTTACCGCGAACCGGTGCTCGACCCGCAACTGCCCAAGCAGCTCGCCGAGCGCGAGGCGCAGAACGGTCAGCTGCTGCAGCTCGCCGAGTATCTCGGCAAGCTCGAGGCCGAGCGCGCCGAAGGCTTCGTGCCGATCCTCGCGGCGCTGGCCGACCGCCACCCGCCGGCCGGCCTGTGGCTGACGCAGATCCAGCTGCGCGCCGGCGGCCATGACATGAGCCTGAAAGGGCGGAGTCGCGACCAGGAGCTGCTGCCCCTCTACCTGCAGAGCCTTGGCCTGAGCCCGGCCTTCGCCGGCCGCGAGTTCGCTCGCTTCGACGTACAGCGCGACGAACAGCAGTTGCTCGAATTCACCCTGTCCTCACATGCCGGAGCAGACGATGGCGACTAGCTCCTTTGCTGCGCTGAAGCAGCGGTGGCGAGCGCTCGCCCCACGTGAACAGTGGCTGACCTATGCGGTCGGCCTGACGCTGCTCGGTCTGCTCTACCTGCTGTTGGTGGTCGATCCGCTGACCCAGCGCCGCGATGCCCTCGACGCCGGGCGCCGCCAGGCCGAGGCCAGTCAGCTGGAAGCTCAGGCGAGCCTGCGCGAACTCGAGGCGAAGCTGGCCGCCGACCCCAACCGGCCCTATCGCGAGGCGCTGGACAAGGCGCAGCTGGAACACGAGGCGCTGTCGCAGCGTATCGACGCGCAGACCCGTGCGCTGGTTTCGCCGGCGAAGATGAAGCTGTTGCTGCAGGACCTGCTGCGCAATCAGCCGAAGCTGCGTCTGGTCGAGCTGGAGAGCTTTAGCGCGCCGCTGCGGCAACCGACCGGTGGGGCGGAGCCGGGCAGCGAAAGCGAGCCGGCGCCGGCCGCCAGCTTCTACCGCCACGGTCTTCGGCTACGCCTGGAGGGTGGCTACTTCGACCTGCTGACTTACCTGCAGGCGGTGCAAGCCTCCGGTTGGCGGCTGCACTGGGACAGCCTCGATTATCAGGTCGAGGAGGCCGGCCCTGCGCAGGCACGCATCCTCATCGAACTGCATACCTTGAGTCGCCACGCGGGGTGGGTCGGTGTCTGATCGCGTTCGAATCCTCTGCCTGCTGCTTGCCTGTTTTACCGGTGATGCCCTGGCCATCGATCCGACGCTGCCGAGCACCGATCCGCCGCGCGTGGAGTCGGGCGCAGCACCTGCCGGTGAAGCCCTGCGGCTGCAGGCGATCCTGCGCCTGCCGGGCGCGCCGCGCGCCGTGGTCAACGGCCGCTCGCTGAAGATAGGCGAGAGCCTGGGCGATGCCCGTGTACTGAACATCTATTCGAATTCCGTCCTGATCGAGCGCGAGGGCCGCCGTGAAACGCTGCGCCTCGCTGTCCCGGTCGCCACTCCGAGCAAGCCATGATGTCGATAATCAAGCCACGCCTTGGGCTGCTGAGCCTGATCTGCCTGCTGAGCGCCTGTCAGAGCTTCGATGACGGCGACCAGCGGCTCTACGAGCAGAGCGCCCGGCTGTTCGAGGAAAGCCTCGAGCAGACTCAGGCCAAGGTGGCGCCACCGGCATCGGTCCAGGCTGCGCTGATTCCGCCGCTGGCACTCGACGCGCCGGTGCAGGCCGGGCCGCGCTTCGATGTCGCCGCCAATGACATGCCGGCGCGCGAATTCTTCCTCAGCCTGATGGACAGCGCCGGGCAGAACCTGCTGGTACATCCCGAGGTGACCGGCAACATCACCTTCAGCCTGCGCAACGTGACCCTCGAGGAAGTGCTCGCGGCGGTGCGCGACAGCTACGGCTATGATTTTCGCCGCACCAGCTACGGCTACCAGGTCCTGCCCAACCGCGTGGTCACGCGGACCTATGACCTCAACTACCTCAACCTGCAGCGCCAGGGCACGAGCGATACGCGGGTCAGCTCCGGGCAGGTCGCGGTCAGTGACAACACCGGCAGCGCGGCGACCGGAACCACCACCAGCACGACCTCGTCCACGGTCAACGCCAGCCAGTTGCTCACCACCACCAATGCCGATTTCTGGAGCGAGGTGCGCGAAGTCGTCGCGATGATGATCGGCGGCGAGGAAGGCAACAGCGTGGTGGTCAACCCACAGGCCGGGCTGCTCGTGGTACGCGCCTCGGCGACCGACCAGCAAGCCGTCGAGCACTTCCTCGAGCAGGCCCAGCGCAACCTGCAGCGCCAGGTGATCCTCGAGGCGAAGATCCTCGAAGTGAATCTCTCCGACGGCTTCCAGGCGGGCATCAACTGGTCGCAACTGGGCAGCTTCGGCAACGCCGACCTCACCCTCGGGCTGCAGGGCGATGCCCTCGCCGGTGCGCAGGGCATCGGCGGCGTGTTCAGTGCCATCGTGCAGAACGGGGACTTCACCGGCGTGCTGCAGCTGCTCGAGACCCAGGGCGACGTGCGCGTGCTGTCCAGCCCGCGCGTGTCGACCCTGAACAACCAGAAAGCGGTGATCAAGGTCGGCACCGACGAATTTTTCGTCACCGACGTGTCCACCACCACCACGACGCTGGCCGGCGGTACCACCGCCCCGGACCTGGACATCACCCTGACGCCGTTCTTTTCCGGGATCTCGCTCGACGTGACGCCGCAGATCGACGAAAACGACCAGGTCACCCTGCATGTCCGGCCCACCGTCAGCCGGGTCCAGGACCAGAACAAGACCATCCAGCTCGGTAGCGACGACAACGTCTTCAACCTGCCGCTGGCGCTGTCGACCACGCGCCAGTCCGACTCGATCGTGCGCGCCCGCAGCGGTCAGGTCGTGGTCATCGGTGGCCTGATGGAGAACCGCAACACCAATACCGACGCCAACGTGCCCTGGGCATCGAAGCTGCCGGTGGTTGGCGCGCTGTTCCAGCAGCAGCGCAAGGCGCTGCAGCAGACCGAACTGGTGATCCTGCTGCGCCCGCAGGTGATCGATGACCGCGTCTGGCTCGACGACCTGCGCAAGAGCGCCGAGTCGTTCAATCAGGTGGTGAGGTAAGTCCGTGTACGAGGCGTTCTTCGGCCTGCGCGAGAAGCCGTTCGCGCTCACGCCGAACACCGGCTTCCTGGTCCAGCTGGCGCCCTATCAGGCGTGCCTCAACCTGCTGCGCGTCGCCCTGGCCGAGGGCGAGGGCTTCATCAAGATCACCGGCGAGGTCGGCACCGGCAAGACGCTGCTGTGTCGCGCGCTGCTCAACGAGCTGGACCCTTCGCGCTACCAGCTCGCCTGGTTGCCCAACCCGTCGCTCAGCCCGCTGGCGCTGCGCCAGGCGCTGGCCCACGAGCTGCACGTGCCCGATGTCGAACAGCTGGATACGCACGGGCTGCTCGCCGCGCTGCATGCCCGGCTGATCGAGCTGGCTGGCGAGGGGCGCAGCACCGTCCTGCTGATCGACGAGGCTCAGGCGCTGCCGGTCTCGACGCTGGAGGGGCTGCGCCTGCTGACCAACCTGGAAACCGAACAGAACAAGCTGCTGCAGGTGGTGCTGTTCGGCCAACCCGAGCTCGACCAGACGCTGGCGCGCCAGGACCTGCGCCAGCTGCGCCAGCGCATCACCTTTTCCTATGCGCTGCGACCGCTGGATGTGGCCGATGCGACGCGCTATCTCACCGAGCGCCTCGCGGTGGCGGGCTATCGCGGCGAGCCGCTGTTCGGACGCCCGGCGGTGCGCCTGCTGGTGCAGGGCAGCCGTGGCATCCCGCGGCTGCTGAACATCCTGGCCAACAAGTGCCTGATGGCCGCCTTTGGCGAGGGCAGCCGAGGCGTGGAGGTCCGCCATGTGCGCCGCGCGCTGGCCGATACCGAGGGCAGCGCTTTGCCGCAGGGCTGGTCGCGGCGCCTGCGCTGGCCGCTGGCGGTGGCCGCCTCGCTGGCGGTCCTGGTCGGCGCCTGGCCATGGCTGTCGCGACTTGGCGAGGTGCTGCCATGAGCCTGGTCAACGACATGCTGCGCGATCTCGAAGCGCGCCGGGCGGCGCCGAGCGAGCGCGAACGCCTGGACGGCATGCACGCGGTCGACGAGAGCGCCGCGCGGCGGCGCGAGCGTAATGCCCGGTTCAGACGCTGGGGTTTGCTCGTCACGGGCGCGCTGATGCTGGCGCTGCCGGTCGCCTGGCTCGTCGGTGGGCGCCTCGAGGCCCCCGAGCCTCCGGCGCTGGCCACGCCGGCAGTCGCCGTGCCGAGTGAACCCGCCGACGCGGCGGTGCCGGTGGCCGGCAATCGCCTGCTCGAGGCACTGTCGCAGAACGAAGGCACGCGTTTTGTCCTGCAATTGCTGCTTGAGCGTTCGGTGAGTTACCAGCGCGTAGACCAGCAGGGCTTCGTCAGCCTGCGCCTGCCGGGCGTCGAGATGGCCGGCGAGCCGCGCAGCGGGCGGATCGAGCGTGAAGGCCAGAGCCTGTCCTGGCGGGTCGAGGCGCGGGGAGCGGATGTCGAAGTCGTGCTCATGGGCCTGGGCGACCGGCTCGACGTGCGTGATCGTCTGGAAATGGCCGGCGAGCGCTGGCAGCTGTGGCTCGACGTGCCACTGACCGGCACCCCCGAGGCCAGTCCCGAAACCGAGCTACCGGTGGCCGAGGAAAGTGCCGAGCCGGTGCCGCAGCTGCCCGAGTGGGTGACCCGGCCGGCGCCGGTCGAGCAGGGTACATCGCCTGCACCGCAGCCGATGGCCGAGCAGGCGCCTCCGCTCAAGGCCGAGGCCCGCCCCGTCGAGCCGCGGGTCGCCATCGGCAGCCACCGACCGGCGCCGCTGGAGCAGGCGCGCGCCGCGCTCGAGCGCGGCGACCTCTCGCAAGCGATCGACGAGCTGGAAGCGCTGCACAAGGCGAGGCCGAAGGACGGCGAGGTGAGCCGCTGGCTGGCCAGGGCGTACCTGGCGGCCAATCGCTCGGATCGCCTGCTGGCCTGGCTGCCCGGTGTGCTGCAGCAACACCCGCAGGACAGCGAGCTGCGCATGCTGCTCGCACGTGGCCAGTTGCAGGGCGGCGATCAGCTCGGCGCCATCACCACCCTGAAGGGCAACCTGCCGCCGCTGCAGCGCGACGCCGCCTACCACGCACTGCTGGCCGCGCTTTACCAGCAGGTCGGCGAATGGGGGGCAAGCGCCGATTCCTATCGCCGGCTGGTCGCCCTGCGGCCGGCGCAAGCCACCTGGCAGCTCGGTCTGGCCATCGCGCTCGAGCAGCTGGACCAGCCGGCGCAGGCCGCCCGCCATTATCGACTCGCGCTGCAGGGCCAGGGCCTGGATGCCGACGCCCGCCGTTTCGCCACCGAAAGGGCCGGTGCCCTGGGAGGTATCCGATGACCGTACTCGACAACCGCCAGCGCAAGATCCGCCTGGGGGACCTGCTCGTTCAGGCCGGGCTGATCAGCGAAGAACAATTGCAGCTTGCCCTGCAGGACCAGAAGCGCACCGGCTCCAAGCTCGGCCGCACGGTACTCGACCTCGGCTTCATCGATGAAGGCCGCCTGCTGCGCGCGCTGTCGGAGCAGTTGAACATCCCCTTCGTCGAGCTCAAGCACTACAAGTTCGACAACGGGCTGACCCAGAGCCTGCCCGAGGCGGTGGCCCGGCGCTTTCGCGTGATCGTGCTGTCGCGGCATGCCGACGGCGTACTGGTGGGCATGACCGACCCGCTGGACCTGTTCGCCCAGGACGAGATGGAGCGCCTGCTCGGCAAGCGCGTCTACCCGGCGGTGGTGCGGGAGAGCGAATTGCTCGGTGCGCTCGACCAGCTCTACCGGCGCACCAGCGAGATCGCCTCGCTGGCCGGCGAGCTCGAAGGCGAGCTGCAGGACAGCGACTTCGACCTGTCGCGCCTGGGTGCCGAGAGCAACAGCGATGCCCCGGTGGTGCGCCTGCTGCAGACGCTGTTCGAGGACGCGGTGCAGATGAAGGCCTCGGACATCCACATCGAGCCGGACGAAGGCGTGGTGCGCATCCGCCAGCGCATCGACGGCGTGCTCAACGAGCAGGTGATGAAGGAGCAACGGGTGGCCTCGGCGCTGGTCATGCGCCTGAAGATCATGTCCGGCCTGGACATTTCCGAGAAGCGCCTGCCGCAGGACGGGCGCTTCAACATCCGGGTGAAGAATCGCAACCTCGATGTGCGGGTCTCGACCATGCCGGTGCAGTTCGGCGAATCGGTGGTCATGCGTCTGCTCGACCAGAGCGGCGCCATGTTCAAGCTCGATGGCACCGGCATGCCACCGCTCATGCTCGAGCGCTTCCGCCGCCTGCTGCAGCGCCCGCACGGCATGGTGCTGGTCACCGGCCCGACCGGCTCGGGCAAGACCACCACGCTCTACGCCGGGCTTTCCGAGCTGAACAGCCCGGAGAAGAAGATCATCACCGTCGAGGACCCGGTCGAATACCGCCTGCCGCGGGTCAACCAGGTGCAGGTCAACGCGAGGATCGAGCTGACCTTCGCCCGCGTGTTGCGGGCCGCGCTGCGTCAGGACCCGGATATCGTGCTGGTTGGTGAGATCCGCGACCAGGAAACCGCCGAGATCGGCCTGCGTGCCGCACTGACCGGCCACCTGGTGCTCTCGACGTTGCACACCAACGACGCCCTGACCTCGGCCATGCGCCTGATCGACATGGGCGTCGAGCCCTTCCTGGTCGCCACCGCGCTCAATGCCGTGCTGGCCCAGCGCCTGGTGCGCCGGGTGTGCGAGAACTGCATGGAGGACGACCGGCCCGATCCGCGCCAGCTGGCCTGGCTGCAGGCGCTGCACGACGCGCCGCTCAGCGATTACCGCTTCAAGCGTGGCAGCGGCTGCCACCACTGCCACAACTCCGGCTATGCCGGCCGCGTTGGCGTCTACGAACTGCTCGAACTCGACGAGCCGATGGTCGCTGCCCTGCGGCGCGGTGATCCGCAGGGCTTCGCCGAGGCCGCGCGCCAGCAGCCACACTATCGGCCGCTGGCCGCCTGCGCGCTGGATTATGCGATCGCCGGGGTAACCAGCCTCGAGGAAGTGCTGAAGGTCTGCGCGACGCTTGCCGACGGCGAGGTGGCGGCATGATCCCGATAGCGCGTATGAACGGTCGCGCCTGCGCGGGGGAGGCGTCCGGCGATGCCTAGCTTCCGCTATACCGGCCGCGACCAGAGCGGTGCGCGGGTCAGCGGCGCGCTGGATGGCGCCAGCGCCGATGCCGTGGCCGGCGACCTGCTGGCGCGGCAGATCATTCCACTGACCATCGAAGCCGAGCAGGGCGGCGGGGAGTCGCTCGACCCGTTCGCCTTGCTGCGGGAAAAACTGCGGCGCAAGCGCGTCGACCTGGACGAACTGATCATCTTCAGCCGGCAGATGTACAGCCTCAGCAAGGCCGGCGTGCCGATCATCCGCGCCATCGGCGGGCTGGCCGAGTCCAATCGCAACCTGTATTTGCGCGAGGTCCTGCAGGATGTGCGTGCCAGCCTGGAGAGCGGCCAGTCGATGGCGGTGGCGCTCAATGCGCACCCCAGGGTATTCAACAGCCTGTTCGTCAGCATGGTCAGCGTCGGCGAGAACACCGGCCAGCTCGACCAGGCCTTCAAGCAGCTGTCGGCCTACCTCGAACTCGAGCGCGAGACACGCAAACGAATCAAGCAGGCCACGCGCTATCCGATCTTCGTGCTGGTGGCCATGGGCGTCGCCCTGGCGGTGATCAACCTGCTGGTGATCCCGGCATTCGCCAAGGTGTTCGCCCAGTTCCACGCCCAGCTGCCCTGGGCCACGCGGCTGCTGATCGGCACCTCCAGCTTCATGCGCGACTGGTGGTGGCTGCTGCTGCTCGGCATCGTCGGTGGGCTCTACGCCTTCTTCAAATGGATCGAAACCGATGCCGGCCGCTTGCACTGGGACCGCATCAAGCTGCGCCTGCCCATCGTCGGCGGCATCTTCGAGCGTATCGCCCTGGCGCGCTTCACCCGCACCTTCGCGATGATGTACCGCGCCGGCGTGCCGCTGTTGCAGACCCTCTCGATCAACAGTGCCAGCGTCGGCAACCAGCATATCGGCCAGGCCATTCTCGGCATCCGCGAAAGCGTCGAACGCGGCGAGGCACTGACCCGCTCGGCGCAGAACTCCGGCCTGTTCACCCCGCTGGTGCTGCAGATGATGGCCGTCGGCGAGGAAACCGGCGCGCTCGATGACCTGTTCGTCGAAGTCGCCGACTTCTACGAGCAGGAAGTCGACTACGACCTCAAGCAACTGGCCGACGCCATCGAACCGATCCTCATCGTCTGCATGGGCGTGATGGTGCTGGTGCTGGCACTCGGCGTGTTCCTGCCGATGTGGGAGCTGGGCTCGGCGGCGCAGGGGCGGGGCTGATGGGTATGCGAATCACGACAGTTCAGGCAAGGCAAGGAGACAGGATGCAGCGGCACAAAGGCTTCACCATGATCGAGCTGGTGGTGGTCATCGCCATTCTCGGCATTCTCGCCGCGGTGGCGCTGCCGCATTTCATCGATTCGGCCAAGGACGCCCACCGCGCCAGCGTGCGCAGCGCGGCCGGCGCGCTTACCTCGGCCGTGTCCCTGGTGCGCGGCCAGTACGAGCTCAATCGCGGCGGCGGCAGCAACGCCTGCCTGGCGGGTAATTGCCAGATCAATGTGCAGGGCTATGGCAACGGCGCCATCGACGTGAACGCCGCCGGCTGGCCCATCGGCACCGAGCGCAGTGGCAGCCCGCTCGCGGGGACGACCCTGTCGGAGGCCGAATGCCGCAACCTCTGGAGCAACCTGCTGCAGGCTTCCTCGCAGAGCCTGAGCGGCACCAGCCCGGCATTCACCGCCACGGCCCAGGGCACCCGCTGCCTGTACACCTACGAACTCGACGGCGGTGACGACGCCATCGAATACAACGCCGATACCGGCGAAGTCTTCGTCAACTTTCAATGATTCATAAACAAGGAGCGGCAACTATGAAGAAGCAGCAGAGCGGTTTCACCATGATTGAATTGATTATGGTGATTGTGATTTTGGGGATTTTGGCTGCGGTAGCTTTGCCGCGGTTTGTCGACTTCGGAGCCGACGCACGCGCGGCTTCAATTAACGGCGCTCTGGGCGCTGCTAAATCGGCTAACGCAATCGTTCATGCTGCTTTTCTGATCGGGCCAGCTGACGCCGCGAGCGTTACGCTCGAAGGCAATACCGTCATTAATCTGGCAAATGGCTATCCGGCGGATGCTTCGCAACTTTTGGTCGCCGCTGGGCTAGAAAGTGATTTTGAGGTGGTTAACACCAACCAAATCCAGCAGCGAGGGAATACCGCCGAAAATTGTCGATTTGTATATACCGCTGCTGGCGCTGATGGCACCCCAGCCTTCACAGGGACTGAGGCTACGGCTGCTAATGGCCAGACCCCGGCCAATCCAGATTTGCCGGTGGAGTCAACTGATTGCTGATGCGGCTTTGTATATGTGTGAGGCGGCCGCAGATGCTCCTAAGCCCGTCCGGTGCTCACTAGCCGCTTTCCACTGCATTGAGCCAATTGCACGTGCGAATTATCCAAAGCGGCTTCACCCTGGTTGAGCTGATCATCACGCTTGTCATCATGGGCATCCTCGCCGCCGTGGTGGGGCCGCGCTTTTTCGATCGCAAGGCATTCGACGAGCGCTTCTACTTCGAAGAAGCGCTCTCGGCTGTTCGCTATGCGCAGAAACTGGCGATTGCCAGCGGTTGTTCGATCGAGATACAGCTGGACCAGGACGGCTATCGAGCGGACTACGCCAACGATTGCGGCGATGCGCCAACCGACCCCAAGCGTGGTGACCCGGTCGCCGGCCCGGATGGAGGAGATCTGCAAGGCAACAACCCAGAGAAGGTCGGCATCAATCAGGAGCTGGCCGTTACGTTTAACGCTCTTGGCGCTGTCGACGCCCCGGCAAGTATCAAGTTTGCGCAGGGGACGTTCGAACTAATCGTTCATTCCACCGGTTTTATCGAGGCGCGGCCATGATTCGCAGCTCTTTCGCAGGACGAGGCAAACCCTCGATATGCGGCAGGGGGCGTCAGGGCGGCGTCGGTACGAATGGGTCATCACTGCGACCTAACTTGGGCGTTGCGGCGGTGCGGCGCAATGACAACCTGCCGCGCGCAAACCTAGGGTGGATGACGCTTCACCCATCCACCAATGTGCTCCGGGCCGCCGGTCATAATCCGTATCTGCGGTGGAAAACGCTGCGCGGTTTTCCACCCTACGGCCGTGCCACGGGACTGAGGTATCAGCCGTGATCCGACCGCAGCGCGGCATGACCCTGGTCGAGCTGATCATCACCATCGTCATCATCGGCATCGCCGCCGCGGCGCTGTACTCGGCCATGGCTGCGATTACCGGGCGCTCGGCCGATCCGCTGCTGCGCCAGCAGAGCGTGATGATCGCCGAAAGCTATCTGTCGTCAGCACTGGCGCTGCCCTATGACCAGCTGGGCAGCGCGGCGCAATCGGTCGCTGCCCCGCGGAATCTTGCCGGCGAACCGATTGCCGAGCTGGCCGGCTACTCGGTCGCGCTGGCGGTCGACGGCGCCGCCAAGCTGAACGGCGTGGCCGCCACGCGTATCGAGGTGACGGTGAGCGATCCCCAGCAGCAGTCGCTGCGGCTCTCCGGCTGGCGCACCTGCTACGGCGAGTACGATGCCGCGGGGAATTCCCTATGCCCCTGATACGCCCATGGGCGCGCCAGGCTGGGCGGTCGGGCGGCGCCACGGGCATCTGCGGCCAAGGCTTCAGGCAGACCGCGGGCAGGGCACTTGTCCGGCGCCCAGGAGGGTTCACCCTGGTCGAGTTGATCATGGTGATCGCGCTGGCCGGAATCGTCGCGGCGATGGTCGGCTCGGTGCTGTCCCGTCCGTTGCAAGGCTTCGCCGACAATAGTCAGCGGTCCGAACTGACCGATCTGGCGACGATCGCGCTCAATCGCCTGGCGCGCGATATTCGCCTGGCGGTGCCGAACTCGGTGAGCGTGGCCGCGGCCGGCGACGAGATCCGGTTCGTCCCGATTGCGGCCGCCGGGCGTTATCGGGCCAATCAGCCGATCCCCGATGGGCCCCGGCAGGACCCGCCGGCCTGCACCCAGCCGTCCGGCCCCTGTGTGATCGACATCCTCAGCCCGATCGAGCCGGCAGACAGCGAAAGCAAGCACTGGTTGATCATCTACAACACCGACGCGCTCGTCGGCCGCGCCGAGCCCGTCGATGGAGCGGTCTCGCCGGTATCACCCAAGGCCTTCACCTGGAAAGACGGCGTGCTCGAGGCGGAGCTCTCGGCTTTTCGCTTCGAGTTCGCCTCGCCGCAGCATCGGTTCTTCCTGGCCGACCGAGCCGTCGGCTATCGCTGCCAGGCCGGCGCGCTGGTTCGCGCCGAGTTCGACGAACTGGCTGCGTCCGACTATTCCACTGCCGCCACGGTGGTCGACCACGTCGATTGCAGCCAGAGCCGGTTCACCTACGAGCCCGGCAACAACTCCCGCCATGGCCTGGTGACGCTCAAGCTGGTACTGGCGGGTGCTGGCGGAACCCTCACCCTCTTGCAGCAGGTCCAGGTGGACAATGCGCCCTGATCCTCACTTCCTGCGCGGCGGCCAAGGCGGCTTCGGCCTGGTCGCCGCGATGTTCGTCATCATCGTCGTCGCCGGCGCGGTTGCCGCCATGGCGCGGATGTCCGAGACCCAGAACGCCACCAGTAGAATGGCGATCCAGCAGGCGCGCGCCTATCAGGCGGCGCGGGCGGGAATCGAGTGGGGGATCCATCGGGCGCTGGCCGGCGAATCCTGCAGCGATACCTTCACGCTCGAGGGTTTCGCGGTGGCGGTGCAGTGCGACACCGGCGCCGCCGTATCGCTGCCCGAGGAAGGCCGCAGCCCGCGCTTCGTCTCGCTACGGGCCAGTGCACAGTACGCCTCGCCGGGCAGTCCGGATCATGTGTACCGGCAGTTGAGTGCCGTGGTGGAAAAGGATGACTGACATGCCCGACAGACCCTGCAGTGGCGGCCGCCTGGCGCGCCGGGTACGGGCGAAGGCTTCGTCGCTGGCGGCGATCTGCCTGCTCGGTCTTGCCTGCCTGGGCAGCCCTGGCGCATGGGCGGCGCTCTGTTCCAACGTGTTTCCCCAGGATGCGACACCCGATACCGGCGCGACGCTCGACCTGGCGATCATGGATGGCCAGGCCTACGGTCCCTTTCCCTCCCGCGGCGTGGTGTACACCGCAGCAGGCGACTACTTCTACGACGCCGGCAAGCTGAACAATGGCGAGACGATCCAGGTGACGGCCGGCCAACCTGTGCGCATGTTCGTCGACGGCGATCTGGACCTCGCGCCGCATAGCAGGATCAACCCGGACGGCTCGGCCTCCGACCTGCTGATTGTCGTGCGCGGCAACCTGAGCATCGGCACCAAGAACGACATCAATGCCCTGGTGTATGTGACCGGCGACGTCACCGCCAATCCGGATGCCGGTATCGAGGGCGCTCTGACAGCCGAAGGCAGCATCGATACCAAGGTCAAGGACATCATCATCTACGACGAGGTCGCTGCCTCGGCCTTTGCCCAGGGCGACCTGTGCCAGGTTCCGGAAAACCTTCCGCTCTACCTGCGCTTCGACGAGGCCAGCTGGGGCATACCGGCCAACACCGGGCGAGGGGCGTTCGACATCCAGGTGCTCGGCGGGGCGAATACCGCCGGGGTTGATCCGGCCTGGCCCGTGGATCGCCAGGGCGAGGGAACCTGTCGATATGGGCGATTCGATGCCCCCGGGGCCGGATTACGGATAGATGACCAGAACGCCTTGGCTCTGGACCGCGAGTTGAGTGTCAGTTTCTGGCTGAAGGTGGAGGCCGCGCCCAGAGGCCGGGTTACTCTGCTGGCGAAGGGCGATACCTACCGGGTCGAACTGAACAGCGAGCGCAAATTGGTGTTGATTTCGCGCGTGCCGGGCTGGTTCGGGGCGAGCACCGAGACGTTGTCCGTCGCGTCCGCGCCCCTGTCGATCGGGAAATGGACGCATGTCGGATTCACCCTCAAGTTGCGCTTGATACCACTTTGGGTCGATGCGCTTGAGGGCAACCTGTACGTCAACGGTGTCAGACAATCGTCCGGCATCCGTCAGTTCATCTTTGGCGTGCAACCGGATGACAGTACCCCGTTGCTGATAGGCGCAGATTCCACTCAGGGTCTGGCAGGCGCCATCGATGAAGTTCGGCTGCAGCAGACGATATGGAGTGCGGCCGTTTTTCAGCAACAGATGGCATCGCGTCACTGGTGTGGCGCGACAGCCGGCATCGATCACTTCGAGTTCACCACCAGTGCCGCAGCACATACCTGCAGCCCGCAGACCGTCACGCTCATGGCCTGCACCAATGCAGCGCCCGGGACCTGCCAGCCGTACCAGGGCGACGTATCGGTGACCCTCAGGGGGGAGGCCTGGCTCGGTGGCAACCAGCAGACGCTCCGCGGTGGAGTCGGGACCTTGCAGCTACAGGGGCTGCAACTGCAGATGCCCTTGGCCGTCGATGCTGCGAACCCTCCGTCCACCGGCCAGACCCTCTGCCGCATTGGCGATGCGCCGCTGTCTTCCAACTGCCTGCTGGACTTCGCACAGAGCGGCTTCATCTTCGACGTGCCGGACATGCAGGCCGATCGCGGGCAGGTCAACGTCGCCATGCGAGCGGTCGTTGACGTCGGGGACGAGGGAAGCCCTCGCTGCGAGCCGGCGTTCACCGAGAGCACGCGCGGGGTGCGTTTCTGGAGCAGCTTCGTCACCCCCCAGGCCGGCGAGTTGTCGGATAGCACGCAACCGGTTCGGGTCAATGGCGATGCGGTCGCGCAGAGCCTCGCCGAAGCGCGGCCGCTCGCGCTTCGTTTCGACCAGAACGGCACCGCCTCGCTCGCGGTGAACTACGCCGAAGCCGGCCGGATGCTGCTCAACGCCTACTATCCGGGCAGTGCGGAGGAGGGGGACAGCGGACCGATGAGCGGCAGCGACGACTTCGTTTCCACGCCGGCGGGGTTCTGTATCGAACCGCCACAGACCTGTTCGGCGGGAGACAGCAGCTGCGCTGTGTTCCGGCAGGTTGGCCAGGCGTTTTCGACGACGATCAGGCCGGTGGCCTGGCGCGCCGATGGCAATCACTGCGCCGCTGAGACAACCCGAAACTATCGGCAGGATCAGCTACAGCTGCGCCCGGTGCTGCTGGCCCCCTCTCCAGCCATCGGCGGGGTGGCCGGGCGGCTGCTCAGCCCGGCGGACGGTCGCTATGACCACCTCCCTCCGGGGTTGCCGGCGAACTGGGACGGAAGGGTTGTCGAGGATGTGGCGCTATCGGAAGTCGGTGTGTTCCGTCTGCGTGTCGAGCCGCCTGCCTACCTCGGCGTGGCGGTGCCGGCCAGCGAGTCGGCCCCGGTCGGGCGGTTCGTCCCGCACCATCTGGAGGCCCGGATCGAAGGTGCGCTGGAGGCGGGTTGCGGCGTGTTCAGCTATCAGGGGCAGCCGATCGGCCTGGCCACGCCACCGGCGCTGACGATCACCGGCTACGGCATCGCGGAAGGCGCCGAGTACGTCACCGAGAACTATGATTTCGACGGTTTCTGGGGCTTCGATAGCCATCCCGCCCCGAGCTGGCTGGCGGCTGACAGGAATCTGGACCTGGGGGCCCGGCTGGTACAGGGAAACGGCGCCCCCGCCGAGCTGACCTGGCAACCGATCGCAGCCCTCGTGCCCAGTGAAAGCGGGAAGAACGACGGGAATGGCCAACGGACCTATGCCTGGAGCGCGGATTGGCTGCGTTACCTGCGGACTGCGCAACCAGGCGCCGATGACCATCCATTCCAGGTCCGCTTGCGCTTCGCCGGCGAAGCGCTAACCGACGCGGATGGCGTCTGTCATGGCAGCGGCTGCCAGGACGTCGAGGCGATCCTGGGCCAGAGCGAGTTTCGCCTGGGCCGGCTGCGGATCGGCAACGGCCATGGCTCCGAACTGCAGGGCCTCAGCCTGCCCTGGGCCATCGAGACCTGGCAGGCCTCGAATGTCTTTGTTCCTGAAGCCGGCGATGCCTGCAGTGCTCCGACTTGGGGCCAGGCGCAGGCAACCGAACAGAGGGGCAATCTTGCCGGCAAGACGCTACTGATCGAGGGTGGGCAGACCGGTTACGAAGGCAGCCTGACCATTGCCAGGCCGGATGCCACCGGCGAAGCCCGTATCGGCTTTCCGAATGTGCCCGAATGGCTCTGGTACGACTGGCAGGGAAAAGGCTGGGAGGCGAGCCGGGGGCTTGCCAGCTTTGGTATCTACCTTGGCCCCAAGCCCCTTATCTTCCGCCGCGAAGTCTACCGCTAGAAACCGCAAGGCCGCTTCGGGAGCGGCCTTTGTGGTTTCGCATAAAAGAGGGGATTCCCGGCCTGCCTGTACCGAGGTCCCCGAAACTGGTTGCCAGAGTCTATGCAGGGCATATGCCAGTTTCGTTGCAGTGTGGGGTGGTCAGGCAAAGGCTTGAGCGGACAGGGGTTGCCTGGCTTCGCCCGGGCGTGGCGGCGGCTGCAGGTGCACGCGTTGCTTGGAAAAGCGACCGCACGGGTGCAATTGGCGCCGCGATGCCCTGTTCTGGCGCTCAGTCCTGCTCCGGCCAGAAGCGGATCGGCTCGCCGTGGGCTGGCCACAGGCGCAGCTGGTCGATGCGCGAGACGTCCCAGCGCTCGACCTGGCCGAGCAGTTCGAGGAAGTGCTGCTCCTGGCGCATGATCGGTTCGGCGCAGAGCTTGCGGGTGCTGCCGATCTGGTCGAAGCGCAGCGTCTCGCCGTCCAGCCGGTAGCTGGCGAACCAGTGGTTGCAGCCGGCGTTGCCGTAGGCGCGATCGCCCGAGAGCGTCAGCGAGATCGGGGTGCGGCCGACCACGGCCTGGTCGCCGACCCATTCGGCGACATAGGTGACGTCGTTTTCCAGGGTCAGCGGTTCGACGGCGCAGCCGGCGGTTGCCAGGGCGGCGAGCAGTGGCAGGGTGTTGCGGTGCATCAGTCGGCTTCCTTGCAGGTGGGGCAGAAATGTCCGCCGTCGCGGCTGCTCCAGCCGAGTTCGGCGATGCGCGCTTCGGCGGCCGGGGCGCGGGCGGCTTCGCCGGCGGCGGCATCGACGGCGAATTCGAAATCCAGGCGCTTGCCGCAGCCATTGCAGTCGACCTGCCAGTTGAGGATCGCCAACTCGCGGAACACCGGCCCGCTGGCCACCGCCATCCACTGGCCGGGCGGGTTGATCAGGTGGCGGACCTTCTCCACGGTCAGGCGCTGCGACAGGTCGCGGCTGCCCTTGAGCGTGACCAGCAGGGTGTCGCCGCTGCGGATCGAGCCGCCGTTGCCGGTCACCTGGTAGCGGCCGGGCGCCAGGGCGCGGCATTCGGTCAGGGTGTGGGCTGGGCTGAGGAGGGAGTAGCGGAAATCGTGTTCGGCCATCGGGATGTTGCCTGGCTGCGTGGGCTGCGGCCGGCAATGCTAGCACGTCGCACCGCCACGCAGGGCGGCGCGGCGGTGCGGGTGGTGGTCAGTGGGAAGCGGCCGAGTTGACCTCGTGGATTTCCAGCATCCGCTCGAGCTCGCTGCGGATCAGCGGGTCCTGGCAGCCCGGCAGGTACTCGCGCAGCTTGCGGATGACCCACTGCTGGCCCTTGTCGATGAACGGCAGGCGCTCGTCCAGCGACTCGATGGCCATGGCCTTGCCGTAGAAGGTGCCGGTGTCCTTGTTCGGCTCGAGGCCCAGGTGCTTGAGGCAGGTGAGCAGGCGCTTGCAGCTTTCCACTTCACCCTCGCGGACCTGCTCGAGCAGCTGGCGCTGGGCCGGGTCGGTGGCCTGCGGCAGCGAGTCGCCGGCGACCTTCGCCCCGGCGCGTTCGGCGCTGAGCAGGTCCTGCAGCAGTTGCGCCTCGCCCTCGGGGGTATTGAGCGGGCTTTGGGGGGCAGTCATGTCGCGTCTCCTTGGTGGCCGGAGGGCGCAGCGGCGGCGCCGCTCCTGCGGATGGCGGGGCCGGGCGGGCCGGCCCCGGAGGGCTCAGAGCTTCTTGGCGGAAAGAATCTTCACCGGCTTGAGCGGTACGTTCTGCATCATGCCGCTGTTGCCGGTCGGCACCTGGGCGATCTGGTCGACCACTTCCATGCCGCGCACCACCTTGCCGAACACGGCGTAGCCGAAGTCGCGCGAGCCATGGTCGAGGAAGTCGTTGTCGCGGTGGTTGATGAAGAACTGGCTGGTGGCGGAGTTCACCTGCTGGGTGCGCGCCATGGCCAGCGTGCCGCGGACGTTGTGCAGGCCGTTGTCGGCCTCGTTCTTGATCGGTGCGCGGGTCGGCTTCTGGTTCAGCCCGTCGCTGAAACCGCCGCCCTGGACCATGAAGCCGGGGATCACGCGGTGGAACACGGTGTTGTCGTAGAAGCCGCTTTCCACGTAGCCGAGGAAGTTCTCGACGCTGATCGGCGCCTTTTCCGCTTCGAGTTCGACCTCGATCTCGCCGAGGGTGGTGGTCAGCAGTACGTGCGGCTTCTCGGCCGCCAGCAGGTTGCCGGCCAGCAGCAGGCTGCAGGCGGCGAGGGCAAGACGTTTGAGCATGGCGTGGTTCCTGATGGTTTTGCGAATGCGCTCAGCCCCGGGCGGGCGGGGCCTGCTCGGCATCGTACGTGCGGATCAGCTCGATGAGAATCCGCGTGGCCGGTCCGAGCGGTCGGTCGGGGTTAGTGTAGAGATAGAACAACGGCTTGCGGATGCTACCTTGGATCAGCGGCAGCGGCTTGAGCAGGCCCTCGGCCAGCTCGCGAACGATCATGTGCCGCGGCAGCCAGGCGAAGCCCAGGCCGCTGCTGACGAAGGCTACCGAGGTCGCCAGGCTGCCGACCGTCCAGCGCTGTTCGGCGCCCAGCCAGCCGGCATCGCGCGGCTGGCGCACACCGGTGTCGCGGACCACCACCTGCATCTGGCCCTGCAGGTCCTGCACGCTGAGCTTGCGGCCCAGCTGGTGCAGCGGGTGCTCGGCATGGGCGACGGCGACGAACTCGACGGTGCTCAGCTCGGCACCGAGGTAGCCGGTGATGTCCAGCGCGCTGATGGCCAGGTCCGCGGTGCCGTCCTTGAGCACTTCCTCGACGCCGGACAGCACCTCTTCGCGCAGCCGCACGCGGCAGCCGCGGCTCTTGGGCATGAAGGCCGAGAGCGCGCGGATCAGCTTGTCGTTGGGGTAGGCGGCATCCACCGCCAGGCGCACCTCGGCCTCCCAGCCCTGTTCCATGTGGTGGGCCAGTTCCTCCAGCTGGCTGGCCTGGTTGACCAGCTGGCGCGAACGGCGCAGCAGCACCTCGCCGGCCTCGGTGAGCACCGCCTTGCGCCCCTCGATGCGCAGCAGCGGCACGCCGAGCTGCTCCTGCATGCGCGCCACCGTGTAGCTGACCGAGGATTGCGAGCGGTGCAGCACCTCGGCGGCCTGGGCGAAACCACCGCTGTCGATGACCGCCTGCAGCGTGCGCCATTGCTCGAGTGTCACCCGTGGCACTTTCATCTACGTCGGCTCCTGTGCCGGTGGTCTGCTACGCTGGCGGCCCCGAAGGAGACCGCCCGATGAAACGTATCTGCCTCTGCCTGCTCGCCCTGCTGCCGCTGGCCGCCACGGCGGCGAGCTATCCGATCGACGTCGAGCAGCAGCTCAACGGTGCCGAGATCAGCGCCACGCCGCAGGCCATCGACCGCGACCTGGCGGCCGTCGAGCTGCACAACTATGGGCAACAGGCCGCGGTCTGCAGCCTGGTGTTTCGCAACGGCCCGGAAGCGCCGCGTACCCGGCGTGTCGAGCTTGCCCCCGGCGAGCGCAAGGCGCTGTCGAACAAGTTCAGGCGCGACGTCATCCGCCTGCGCCTGCAGCTCACCTGCGAGCCGAAGTAAGGCGTATCGGCCGCTCACTCCAGTACGTTCTCCAGGATTTCGTAGATGATCCCGCCGGCGGCGATCAGCAGCAGGTCGCGGCCGACCTGGCGCCATTCGTAGCCCGAATAGTGCGGCAGGCGATCCACCAGGCGCTGGTCGAGCTTCATCGCGATGCCCGGCGGCAGCGGCTTGCCCCGCGCCAGGTTCTTGCGCACCCCCGGCGGCAGCGGCGCGGCCGGCTGGTACAGGTCGCGGTGCAGTTGCAGGGTATGGCGCACCGCACGGATGTCGATCGACGGGCCCTGCTCGTAGCGCGAGTGCTCCGGCTGGCTGTAGGGCTGGCCGCCCTGGCCGGGCTTGCCGTTCTTCGGCTCGGCCAGCGCACCGGCGCTGGCCAGGGCGAGCGTCAGCGCGACGGCGCCGAGGATGCGAATATGGCTCATGGGGGACTCCAGGCATTAATCCGGGTTGGTTTTTTTTGCAGCTTAGCGCCTGTCCCGCATGCCGAACATGCTGGCCATTGCAGAACGCGCCTTTGCCGGTGGAAGCGGTTAACCTATGCCATCGTTTCCCGCCATGCCCCGAGGTTGCCCTTGTTTGATCAATTCGCCCTGCACGAACGCCTGCTCAAGGCCGTAGCCGAACTCAAGTTCGTCGAGCCGACCCCCGTGCAGGTCGCGGCCATCCCGCCGGCGCTCGAAGGCCGCGACCTGCGCGTCACCGCGCAGACCGGCAGCGGCAAGACCGCCGCCTTCGTGCTGCCCATGCTCAACCGCCTGATCCGCGATGCCCAGCCGCGCACCGATGTGCGCGCGCTGGTGCTGCTGCCGACCCGCGAACTGGCGCAGCAGACGCTCAAGGAAGTCGAGCGCTTCGCCCAGTTCACCTTCCTCAAGGCCGGGCTGATCACCGGCGGCGAGGACTTCAAGGTCCAGGCGGCGATGCTGCGCAAGGTACCGGACGTGCTGATCGGCACGCCGGGCCGGCTGATCGAGCATCTCAACGCCGGCAACCTGGTGCTGCGCGATGTCGAGATCGTCGTGCTCGACGAGGCCGACCGCATGCTCGACATGGGCTTCGCCGAGGACGTGCAGCGCCTGGTCGACGAATGCGGCAAGCGCCAGCAGACCCTGCTGTTCTCCGCCACCAGCGGCGGCGCGGGGCTGCGCGAGATGGTCGGCAAGGTGCTGCGCGAGCCGCTGCACCTGCAGCTCAACCGGGTCAGCGAACTGAACGAGGCGACACGCCAGCAGATCATTACTGCCGACGACCCGGCGCATAAGGAAAGGCTGGTGCACTGGCTGCTGGCCAACGAGACCTACCAGAAGGCGGTGATCTTCACCAACACCCGCGCCCAGGCCGATCGCCTCTATGGCCATCTGGTGGCCAGCGAGGTGAAGGTCTTCGTGCTGCACGGCGAGAAGGACCAGAAGGAGCGCAAGCTGGCCATCGAGCGCCTGAAGCAGGGCGGGGTCAAGGTCCTGGTAGCCACCGACGTGGCGGCGCGCGGGCTGGATATCGAAGGCATGGACCTGGTGATCAACTTCGACATGCCGCGCTCGGGCGACGAGTACGTGCACCGCATCGGCCGCACCGGGCGCGCCGGCGGCGAGGGCCTGGCGATCTCGCTGATCGGCCACACCGAATGGAACCTGATGTCGAGCATCGAGCGCTACCTCAAGCAGCGCTTCGAGCGGCGGGTGATCAAGGGCCTCAAGGGCCACTACCAGGGGCCGAAGAACGTCAAGGCCTCGGGCAAGGCCGCCGGCAGCAAGAAAAAGAAGGTCGAGAAGAAGAAGGGTGCCACCGAGAAGAAGGCCCGCCCGGCCGCCAAGCGTCCGAAGCAGGCGCCTTCGGCGGTGGTCAACGTCGACGGCACGGCGCCGCTGCGGCGCCGCAAACCGGCCGCCGAGTAAGGCGGCCGCAGCGCATCTACCGGCCCGACGGCATGTCCGCCTGCCGTTCGGCCTCCTCCAGCTGGCGCATGCGCCGGTCATAGGCCTCGCACTCGTCGCCCAACTGCTCGGCGGTGCGCTTGTCGTCTTCCTGGCGGATCGCCTCGTTCAGCCGCTTAGCACGTTCCGGGTCGTTGCGGGTCAGCTGGTTGACCCGTTCGGCCAGCTGTTCGGCCTTGGCGGTGACCTCGTCCGGCGTGCAGGCGGCGTGCACGCCGGGGCTGGCCAGCAGGGCGACGGCGAGCGATGCGAGCAGGGTTTTCATGGCAGCGTCCTCGTGCGGTTGCGTAGACGGTGGATTGCCGCGCAGCCGCTTTAGTTCAGCGAACCGGGCGCGCGACGAGGGGTCGGACATAACAAGACCGCCACGTTGCGAGGAGACCGTCATGCGCTACGACTGGGAACTGCTGCTGCGCCTGCTGCGCGAGGTGCAGCAATCGGCCAACCACAGCTTCAAACCGCGTCGCTACGCCGAGGAACATGCGCTGGAGCTGGAAGGCCGCGGCGAGCCGATGCCCAACCTCGACAGCCTGCGGGCCGAGGCGGCGGACTACGAGAGCATCCTGTTCGAGGGCGGCTTCATGGTGGCGCGCCCGGAGGAGGAGGGCGGCACCGGCGAGAACTTCGTGCTCACCGAGCGAGGCCAGCGCCTGCTGGAAATCCTCGACGGCCGCCATCCGCAGAGTGCCGGCCTGCGCCAGCGCCTGGACGACCAGGGCGCGGCGGCGCTGGTGCCGGAAACCTTCGACGGCCTGCTCGCGCGTCCCTGAGCCGGCTCAGCGTACCTGGCGCAGGCTGCTGACGGTCAGCTCCAGGGCGCGGTGCATGTCCAGCCGCGCCGAGCGGCCGATATCGGCGTCGTCCAGGCGCTGCTCGCGCTCGGACGGCAGGATCGGTGCGGTCAGGTCGTCGGCGTCGGCCGGTTCGAAGTCCGACTCGCCGCCGACAGTCATGGCGCTGCGGCGCAGCAGCTCGCGGACCTGCTCGGGTTGCAGCTGCGGGTTGATCGAGAGCATCGCCGCCACCGTGCCGGCCACCAGCGGCGTGGCGTAGGAAGTGCCGCAGTGCACCTCGCCGTGCATGCCGCGCTCGCGCGTCGCGGCGCGGACGCAGGCGGCCGCGGTGATGTCCACCCGCATGTCGAGGTTGGACGACGGCCGCCGGGTCACGTGCCCCGGGTGCTCGACAGGCAGGTTGCGGCCGCGGGTGCGCTGGTGGCCGCCGACCACCAGCAACTGCTCGGTGATGAACGAGGACGGCAGGCGGTAGTCGTCGCGCCCCGAACGGGCCGAGCCATTGCCGGCCGAGTTGATGACCAGCACGTCCGGGTGCTCGCGCCGCAGCCAGCGAAAGAATTCCTCCAGCAGCTCCTCGTAGCCGCTCATGGCGACTCCCGAACGCAGCAGCGAATCCACCGGTTCGCCGTCGGCGTCCAGGGTGCCGACCCGGTGGATGCCCCAGCTCCAGTTGAGGATGCGCGCACCGTCCTCGACCAGGTTCACCGAGGCGGCGATGTTGGCGGTGATGCCGGCGTCGGAGTTGCGCTCGACGATCACCTCGAAGCCCGGGCCGGTGCCATCCAGCGCGCTGAGAAAGCCCAGGTCGCGACTGTCCTCGCCATGCGCGGCGAGCAGCCCGGCCACGCTGCTGCCGTGGCCTTCGGGGCGCTCGGCATCGCGGCCATAGAGGCAGGTGCGCTGCTGCGCCGGCTCGCAGGGCGCGAGAAAGTGGCGAAACACCGGCGCGTCGAAATCCAGGTCGCGCTCGATCACGCCGATGCGCACCGGCGTGGTGGCGATCGGCGCCTCGCGCGATGCGATCCGGTGCCGGTAGTAGGCCACCGCATCGAGAAAGCGGTTGGCCGCGCGCTCCTGCTCTCGTTCCTGGTGTGCGGCGCGCTCGGCCTCGTGCGCTTGGGCGCCGGTCTCCTCGATCACCACGGCATCGACCCCGGGCTCGTTGTCCAGGCGCAGCACTAGCGCGTCGCGTTCGGTCAGGTCCTTCACCGGCAGGCGCAACTGGTAGGTGTTGAGCGGCGGGATCGCGCCCACCACCTGCGCGCCGTAGCGCTCGGCCAGGCGCCGCGCGGTCGGCAGGCCCTTCTGGTCCTCCTCGATGACCAGGCTGACCAGGTCGATGTAGCTGGGCAGCCCGTCGCTGTTGCGCGCGATGCGTTCCTCGCTGGCCGCGACCACATGGCTGCGGCCGAACGACAGCCACACCGGGTTGCTGCGCTGGCCGTCCTGCTCCAGCCACAGCGGGCCGCTGCGCCAGTGCGCGGCATCCAGCCTGAGGCGCAGTCCGCTGTCGTTGTGCTCGATGTGCTGCTCGTCGATCGCCTGGCCGGCCAGGTGCAGGCTGTAGGGCAGGCCGGCGGTGCCCTCGCTGCGCAGGCAGAAGGTCAGTTCGCGTTCGGCCAGCAGATCGCCGCAGCGCTGCAGCTGGGAGAGGCGCAGGGTCGATTCGGCCAGCGCCGGGGTTGACAGCAACAGCAGGGCGGACAGGCCGAGGGCTGGCCCGGGAAGGTGCATGAACATGGCTAGGACCGCTGGACGAGACGGGCTGGAGGACGGCACCCGGCGCTGTCGGCCGGGCCGGGGGCGGCGGATCGGCGCGGCATCAGCGGTCGCGCGCCAGGCGCAGCCCGGCGAACGGCCAGCGCGCCGCCGGCGGGAAGAAGTTGCGATAGGTCGCGCGGATGTGCGACGCCGGTGTGGCACAGCAGCCGCCACGCAGGACCATTTGCCCGGACATGAACTTGCCGTTGTACTCGCCCAGGCTGCCCGGTAGCGGGCGGAAGCCGGGGTAGGGCAGGTAGGCGCTGGCGGTCCATTCCCAGGCATCGCCGAACAGCTGCGCCGGCGCGTTGCCGGCGGGCGGGCTGGCCACCGGCTGCAGGTGGTCGCTTTCCAGGAAGTTGCCCTGGTGCGGCTGGCCGGCGGCGGCCAGCTCCCATTCGGCTTCGCGCGGCAGCCGGGCGCCGGCCCAGCGCGCGTAGGCGTCGGCCTCGTAGTAGCTGATGTGGCAGACCGGCGCCTGCAGATCGAGCGGGCGCAGGCCAGCGAGGGTCATCTCGTGCCAGGCGTCGTAGTCGCGCTGCCAGTAAAGCGGCGCATGCCAGTCGCCCTGCTGCACCTGCGCCCAGCCGTCGGACAACCACAGCTCGGTGCGCGCATAGCCGCCGTCAGCGATGAAGGCCAGGTATTCGCCGTTGGTGACCAGCCGTTCGGCGAGCTGGAAGTCCTCGACGAACTCGCGGTGGCGCGGGGTTTCGCAATCGTAGGCGAAGGCCTCGCCGCCATGCCCGATCGCCACCACGCCGCCGGCGTAGTCGAACCAGCGCAGGCGCTGCGGAGCGACCACGGGCGGTGCCTGCAGGTCGGCCCGGTAGACCGGCTGCAGCGGGTTCTGCGCGAGGATGTGCTTGATATCCATCAGCAGCAGCTCCTGGTGCTGCTGCTCATGCTGCAGGCCGAGTTCGACGCGCCGGGCGATCTCCTCGCGATGCTCGGCCGGCGGCCGGCCCAGCAGCTCGGCCATGGCCTGGTCGACGTACGCGCGGAAGCGGTAGACCTCGGCCACCCCCGGGCGCGACAGCAGGCCGCGGCGGGCGCGCGGGAAGGGCGTGCCGTGGGTCTCGTAGTAGGAGTTGAACAGGTGGTCGAAGGCCGGGTCGGGCGTCCGGTAGCCCGGCAGGTACGGCTTGAGCAGGAAGGCCTCGAAGAACCAGCTGACATGCGCCAGGTGCCATTTCGGCGGGCTGACATCGGGCATGCTCTGGATGACGTGGTCCTCGACCTGCAGCGGTGCGCAGATCGCCTCGCTGGTCGCGCGCACCTTGCGGTAGCGCTCGTGCAGATCCGCCAGCGCGCCGTGCGCGGCCGGCTGGTGCGCCAGATTGCCCATGACTTCCCCTCGGCCTGTCGAATGCAGCGGCACGGGCCGCATCAGATAGCGACCCGCAGCGCTGCGCAAAGTTTCTGCGCGCCACCTTGCACCAAGGTTGGCTTGCCCCGCTGCGGCGGCTCCGCTCAGTAGTTTGGCGTGATCGCCGGGATGGCGCTGTCGTCGGTGATGAAGGGCATCGACCAGTCGTCCAGCGCGCAGCCCTTGCGATGCAGTTCACGGCGATGTTGCTCGAGCGTCTCGGCCATGCGCAGCGGGTCGGCATAGTGCTGCCGGTCGATCCGCGGTACGCGCAGCAGTTCCTCGCCGTCGCCGTTCATCACCGTCAGGCCGAAGCTGTCGTCGTCGGGGTTGGCCCCGGTCACGCAGCCATAGGGCAGGAAGGCCTCGGAGGCGATCTTCATGGCGTTGTCCAGGGTCAGTGCAGTGGTGGTCATGCCAGTGGTCTCCGTCGGGGTACTGGCCGATAGACCCGTGTCGGCGCCCACCGTTTCCCGCCGGCGACCGGCTGTCGATTGTCGACTGCCGCGGCCGGCAGCATATTCGTGGCATGAGCGACAGCACCCACGACGCCCTGGCCGGCTTCCACCCCGCGGTCGCCGGCTGGTTCACCCGCACCTTCGGCCAGCCGACGCCGGCGCAGGCGCGCGCCTGGCCGTTGATCCGTGCCGGCCGCTCGACCCTGGTCGCCGCACCGACCGGCTCGGGCAAGACGCTGACCGCCTTTCTCGCCGCGCTCGACGCCCTGGTGCAGCAGAGCCTCGCCGACGGCGGGCTGCCGGACGAGACCCGGGTCGTCTACGTGTCGCCGCTCAAGGCGCTGTCGAACGACATCCACCTGAATCTCGAGGCGCCGCTGGCTGGCATCGCCGACGAACTGGTGCGGCTCGGCCTGCCCGCACCGGGCATCCGCACCGCCGTGCGCACCGGCGACACCCCGCAGGCCGAGCGCGCGGCGATGCGTCGGCGGCTGCCGCACGTGCTGGTCACCACGCCCGAGTCGCTCTACGTGCTGCTTGGCTCGGCGTCCGGCCGCGAGATGCTCAAGGACGTGCGCAGCCTGATCGTCGACGAGATCCACGCGGTGGCTGGCAACAAGCGCGGCAGCCACCTGGCGCTGACCCTCGAGCGGCTCGAGGCGCTGTGCGCGCGACCGCTGGTGCGGGTCGGGCTGTCGGCTACGCAGAAGCCGGTCGAGGCGGTGGCCGGTTTTCTCGTCGGCGCCGGGCGCAGCTGCGAGATCGTCGACATCGGCCACGGCAGGGCGCGCGACCTGGCGCTGGAAGTGCCGCCGGTGCCGCTCGAGGCGGTGATGAGCAATCAGGCCTGGGAAGCCGTCTACGACCGCCTCGCCGAGCTGGCGCGCGAGCACCGCACCACGCTGGTGTTCGTCAACACCCGGCGCATGGCCGAGCGCACCGCGCGGCACCTGTCCGAGCGCCTCGGCCAGGCGGTGGTCGGTGCGCACCACGGCTCGATGGCGCGCGAGCACCGCTTGCGCGCCGAGCAGCAGCTCAAGGCCGGCGAGCTGCGCCTGCTGGTCGCCACCGCCTCGCTGGAGCTGGGCATCGACATCGGCGAGGTGGAGCTGGTCTGCCAGCTCGGTTCGCCGCGTTCGATCTCGGCCTTCCTGCAGCGCGTCGGCCGCGCCGGGCACCAGGTCGCCGGGGTGTCGAAGGGGCGCCTGTTTCCCACCTCGCGCGACGACCTGGTCGAGTGCGCGGCGCTGCTCGACGCGGTGCGCCGCGGCGAGCTGGATCGTCTGCAGATTCCCCGTGCGCCGCTGGATGTGCTGGCCCAGCAGATCGTCGCCGAGGTCGCCTGCGCCGAATGGGGCGAGGACGAGCTGCTCGCGCTGATCCATCGCGCCGGGCCCTATCGTGAACTCGACGTCGGACACTACCAGGCGCTGCTCGAGATGCTCGCCCAGGGCTACAGCACCCGCCACGGGCCGCGTGGCGCCTACCTGCACCGCGACAGCGTCAGCCGCAGCCTGCGCGGCCGGCGTGGCGGGCGCACCACGGCGCTGACCTCCGGCGGCACCATCGCCGACAACGCCGACTACGCGGTGCTGCTCGAACCCCAGGGGCTGAACATCGGCACGGTCAACGAGGACTTCGCCGTCGAAAGCCTGGCCGGTGACATCTTCCAGCTTGGCAACACCTCCTACCGCATCCTCAAGATCGAGTCCGGCCGGGTGCGCGTGGAGGATGCCCGCGGCCAGCCGCCGAATATCCCGTTCTGGATCGGCGAGGCGCCCGGGCGCAGCGACGCGCTGTCGCTGGCCGTGGCGCGGCTGCGCGAGGAGGTCGGGCAACGTCTGGCGCAGGCGGCCGGCGAGCTGCAGGTGGCGCTCGCCTGGCTGGTCGAGTCGCTCGGCCTGCCCGAGGCCGGCGCACGGCAGATCGTCGAATACCTGGCGCGCGCACGCGCTGCGCTCGGCGAGCTGCCGACCCAGCAACGGCTGGTCATGGAGCGCTTCTTCGACGAATCCGGCGGCACCCAGCTGGTCATCCATTCGCCGTTCGGCAGCCGCCTCAACCGCGCCTGGGGCCTGGCCTTGCGCAAACGGTTCTGCCGCACCTTCAACTTCGAGCTGCAGGCGGCCGCGACAGAGGACGCCATCGTGCTGTCGCTGTCGACCAGCCACAGCTTCCCGCTCGAGGAGGTCTGGCGCTACCTGCATTCGGCCACGGCCGAGCAGGTGCTGGTCCAGGCGCTGCTCGATGCGCCGCTGTTCGCCGTGCGCTGGCGCTGGAACGCGGTCACCGCGCTGGCCCTGCCGCGCATGAGCGGCGGCCGGCGGGTGGCGCCGCAACTGCAGCGGATGAAGAGCGAAGACCTGCTGGCCACGGTGTTCCCCGACCAGGTCGCCTGCCTGGAGAACATCGTCGGCGAACGTGAGATTCCCGAGCATCCGCTGGTCGCCCAGACCCTCGACGACTGCCTGCACGAGGCGATGGACAGCGAGGGCTGGCTGGCCCTGCTGCGGCGCATCGAAGGCGGCGAGGTGGAGTTGCTGACCCGCGACCTGCCGGCGCCCTCGCCGCTGGCGATGGAAGTGCTCGGCGCGAGGCCCTATGCCTTCCTCGACGACGTGCCGCTGGAAGAGCGACGCACCCAGGCGGTGCTGGCGCGGCGCTGGAGCGAGCCGCAGGGCAGCGAGGACATGGGCGCGTTGGACGCCGAGGCGATTGCCGCGGTACGCGAACAGGCCTGGCCCGAGGCGCGCAGCCGCGACGAGATGCACGAGGCGCTGGTCGGGCTGGGCTGCCTCGCCGAAAGCGAGCTGCAGGACGGCTGGCACGCCTGGCTGGCGGAACTGGCGCAGGGCGGCCGGGCCACCTGCCTGGCGGTCGCCGAGGGGCGCCGCCTGTGGGTCGCCCGCGAGCGCCTGGCCCTGCTGCGTCGCTTGTACCCGAACGCGCCTGCCGAGCCGGCGCTGGAGGTACCGGCCTGCGCCGATGACGAGGACGCTGCGGGGGTCGAGCTGCTGCGCGCCCGGCTCAGCGGCGTCGGCCCGCTGCCGCTGGCGCTGATCGCGCGGCCACTGGCGCTGCCGGCTTCGCAGGTGGCCCAGGCGCTGCTGGCGATGGAGCGCGAGGGCTACGCCATGCGCGGGCGCTTCAGCCCCGCTGCGAGCCAGGACGAGTGGTGCGAGCGGCACCTGCTGGCGCGTATCCACCGCTACACGGTCAAGCGCCTGCGCCGCGAGATCGAACCGGTGGAGCCGGCCGCCTTCATGCGTTTTCTGATCGACTGGCAGCACCTCGGCGCGCAGACGCGGCTGCGCGGCCGCGAGGCGCTGGCCCTGGTGCTCGACCAGCTCGAGGGCTTCCAGGCCGCTGCCGGCGCCTGGGAAAGCGACCTGCTGCCGGCGCGGCTGGATGAGTACAGCCCGCTCTGGCTGGACGAGGCCTGCCGCTCCGGGCGCATCGTCTGGGCGCGCCTGGCCGGGCGAACCCGCGCCGCGGCCGGCCCGGTGCGCGGCACGCCGATCGTCCTGCTGCCACGCCGTGCGCTGAGTGCCTGGCAGGCGCTGTCGAGCGGAGAGGGCGAGGCCGAGCCTTCGCCGCGGGCGGCCAAGGTGCGCGATACGCTGGCCCGGCATGGTGCGCTGTTCTTCGACGAACTGCAGCACGAGGCGCACCTGTTGCGCAGCGAGCTGGAGGACGCCCTCGGCGAGCTGGTCGCCCTTGGCCTGGTGAATGCCGACGGCTTTGCCGGGTTGCGTGCGCTGCTCGCCCCGGCGAGCCGGCGCAACCGCGAATCACGGCGGCGCCACGGCGGGGCCTTCATGGGCGGCATGGCCGACGCCGGCCGCTGGGCCTTGCTGCGCGGCGGCGGCGAAGCGCCGAGTGAAGACGAGCGCCTGGAGCAGGTCGCGCGGGTACTGCTGCGGCGCTATGGCGTGGTGTTCTGGCGCCTGCTCGAGCGCGAGGCCGACTGGCTGCCCCCCTGGCGCGAGCTGCTGCGCGTCTATCACCGCCTGGAAGCGCGCGGCGAGATCCGTGGCGGGCGCTTCGTCGCCGGCATGTCGGGCGAGCAGTTCGCCCTGCCCGAAGCGCTTGGCCCGCTGCGCGAGGCGCGCCAGCGCCCGGCCACGGGCGAGCTGCTGGTGGTCTCGGCGGTCGATCCGCTCAACCAGCTGGGCAGCGTGTTGCCCGGCACGCGGTTGCCGGCGCTGGCCGGCAACCGCATCCTCTATCGCGATGGCATGCCCCTGGCCGTGCGGCTGGGCGACAAGGTGCAGCTGCTCGCCGAGCTCGACGAGCAGGCCCAGCGCGAGGTGCGGCAGCGGTTGGTCATCGGGCGCTGAGGCCGCTCAGCTGCATTGCAGCTCGGAAAGATCGCGCTGCAGGGCGGCCAGGCGCTGCTGCAGGTGGCGGCGCTGCTCGGCGCCCGCCAGGGTGTGCAGGTCGGCGAGCAGGGCGACGGTGGCCTGCTCGGCCTGGCGCGAGGCCTGCCGCACCTCTCTGGACATGGCGCTCTCGCGGTCCTGCAGCAGGCCGGCCAGGCGCGCCGGGAAATCCGCCTGCTCGCGTTGCGCCAGCGCCGCCAGCAGGGCCGCCTGCCACTGGCCGCGGCCGTCCAGCCAGTGGCGGTTCTGCTCGCCGAGGCTGTGCGACCAGGCCAGCACCCGCTGGCGCTGGGCGGCATCCAGCGGGCCGAACCAGTGTTCCAGGCGCTCGCTGGCCCGGTCGGCACGCTGGCGCACCTGCTGCGCCAGCGGTGCCTGCAGGTAGCGCTCGGCATCGGCCTCCTGGCGCTCGGCGAAGGCCGCGCGCAGGTGCTCGACCTGGCTGTCGTCCAGCTCGCGCAGCAGGGTCACCGCCGAGGGCGTGATGCGCTCGCCGAGGGTCCGCAGCGCCAGCCGGAGCTGCGCGTGGGTCGGCTGCAGGTCGCGCGCGGCGAGGCGCCCGTCGTCGAGCTGCCGGCGCAGTTGCGCCAGCTGCTCGACGTAGCGGGGCAGCTGGCTGCGGCAATGCCAGGCCAGGTGCTGGTCGAGGTGCGCCGCCAGTTGCCGCCGTTGCGCGCCGTCGAGCTGCAGGTAGTCGTCCAGCGTCCAGGGAATCAGCAGGTCCAGGTTGCGGTAGGCCAGGCCGATGCGGTTGCAGCCGGCCAGGGCCGCGGCCAGCAGCAGGGCGATCAGCAGTCGGGCGAGGCATGGGCGCATACGCGATCTCCCCTGGCGAACCTCACGGTAGAGCGCCGGCAGGCCCGCCGGTTCGCCATGCGCTTGATCGGCGAAGGCGAGAAAAACCGGCGGCGCGGCGGTCTGCATGCTGAGGCCGCCGGTTTTCGGCGGCGCCAGTCGGAGAATGCCCATGAGCCTGCAGATCAAGCAACTGAGCGGAGACGACGTGCCCAAGGCGTGGCGCCCGACCTGGGCGGTGTGCTGGGTGGTGGAACTGGACGGCACCGTGGTCGGCGGCCCCTACAACGACGAGCAGCAGGCCCGCGCGGTGGCCGAAGGCCGCGAGCCGCCGCGGCTGTTGCAGACGCCGGCGCCCTGAGCCCGGCCGGCGCTACTCCTGGCGGCAGTAGTGCGGGCAGCGCGGCGCGTAGCTGGCGCTTGGCGGTGGCGGCTCGACCAGTTCGGAGACCAGCGCCAGCGCCTTCTCGAAGGACGGATAGCCGCTCTGCGCGACGTCCAGCTCGGTATAGGCCTGGCGGTAGGCGTCGGCCTTGTCGAGGTCGCGCGCCTCGATCAGGTAGGGCTCCTGGTGGATCTTGTAGAGCAGCGCGATGGCGTGGGGATGGCCCTTCTTGCCGGCCTTCTCCAGCAGGCGCAGGACTTCTGAAGGCTCCGGTCCCTGGCGGATCAGCAGCAGCGCCTGGTAGAACTCGATCTCGCCGCGCCGGTCCTGCGGGGCGCTGCGCTCGAGCAGGACGTGGGCCAGTTCGTAGCCTTCCTCCTGGCCGGCGGCGATGAGGATCTTGGCCTGCAGCAGGTCGTTCTGGTAGAGCAGGCGGTCGGCGCGGCAGCTGGCGCCGCTCCAGGGTTCGTCGCATGACGTCGTGGCGCAGCCGCCCAGGGCCAGGGCCATCGCGATCAGCAGTGCTTTGTTCATCGCAGTCTCGTCGTTCGTTGCTGCCGGTCAGTATGTGCGTGGGGGCTTCGATCCGCCATCGGGCTGTTGCGTTCCCCGGCCATTCAGTGCTGCACGCCGATCGGCTTCAGCCCATGGCGGTCGAGCAGCTCGTGCCAGCTGGCTTCGCCGGGCAGTTCGGCGGCGCGCTGCTGCAGCCAGTCGCAGGCCTCGGCGCTCAGCGCGGCGCTGCACAGCAGGCGTCGTTCGATGAAGTAGAGCGGCTGCGCGGAGGCGTGCAGCGTCTGCGCCGCCACGCCCTGACGGCTGTAGTAGAGCCACGCGGAGCGCGGCATCAGGGCGATATCCAGGCGCCCGGCGAGCAGCTTGTGCAGGTTCTGCAGGTCGCCCTGGACGTCCTCGCGGCGAATGCGCCCGGCGGCGATCTCGCCCTCCAGGTCGAGGTAGCGATGACCGAGCACGCCGCCCAGGCGCAGGCCGGCCAGCGACGCCGGTGCCCGGTACTCCACCGGCCGTTCGCGCAGGGAGATCACGTCCTGGCGGTCGAGCAACAGCGGCCGTGACCAGCGCTGCGGCGCATCCGCCTCGGCGAAGAAGCGCGGCGAGGCCCACAGCACCACGCCCGGCTGGCCACGTCGCAGCTGGAGGTCGAGGCGCTTGCGCGGCAACTCGCGCAGGGCGAAGGCAAAACGCCCGGCATTGAGTGGGTGGCGGTTGAGCAGTTCGACAAAGGCGGCGGACAGGCCCTGGCCGTCGGCGGTATGAAAGGGCGGCGAGAGATGGTACGACCAGACGTCGATGTGCTCGGCAGCGAGTAGCGGCAGGCTCGCCGACCAGGCAAGGCACAGGCGCAGCAGGAACTTCATCGACATCGGCAATCCACCGGACGGGCTGGTGAGTCCAGCGTGGCCCGGCGGCGGGCGCGGTGCAAGTCGCGCGTTGGCGGTCAGAAGCGCTCGTGCTCGCCGAGCAGGCGCCACTGGCCGGCCGGCAGCTTGCCCATCGGCAGGCGGCCGAAGCGGATGCGCCTGCAGCCGATCAGCGTCAGGCCGACGGCTTCGCATAGCGCCGCCACGTCGCCCGGGCGCGAGTTCTTGAGTACCAGGCGCAGGCGCTGTTCGCTCTGCCAGCTGGCCTTGGCCAGCGGCAGCGGCCGGCCGCGGCGCTCGAGCCCCTTGGCGAGCCGGGCCAGGGCTGCCTCGCTGGCCTCGCCGCGGACCTCGACGACGAACTCCTCCTCCAGCGGCTTGCGCGTGTCGCCCAGACGGCGGACCACCTCGCGCTGCTGGGTCAGGATCACCAGCCCGGCGGCCGCGGCGGCCAGCGGCAGGACGACCTGCTGGCGCAGCAGGTGGCGCTTGAGCGGGGCGATGCGGCTCGGGTCGTCGGCCCAGTGCCCGGCCTGCTGCAGCCAGTCGAACAGCTCGGCCGGGGCGGTGGGCAATTCGAGGTTTGCCGGCTTGTGCAGCAGCAGCGTTACCGGTGGCACCTCCTGCGCCACGGCGCCGGGCAGCAGCTCGATGCGTTGGCCGGGCTCGACTTTGTGGAATGGCGTCTCGACCAGTTGGCCAGCGACGCGCACCCAGCCGCCTTCGATATACAGCTCGGCCTCGCGGCGGGAGCAGCCCTGCTGTTCGGCGAGCAGCTTGGACAGGCGGATGGCATCGGTCATCGGGAAGGCTCGGGCGGGAAGGCGGAGGCGAGGGCGGCGGGCCTGGCGCCCGCCCGGGGAAGGCGTGGGAGTCGCTTACTGCTTGCGGCTGATGGTGATCTGGCGCGACGGGGTCTGGCTCTGGCCGCTGACACCGGTCGGGATCTGCTGGATCTCGCCACCGGACTTGAGAAAGGCTGCCATCTGGGCGGCGAGCGATTCGCTGGTTTCGACGGCAGGTTCGGACTTGCGGCTGGACGCGGTAGCTTTGGACGCCATGGTTTCGCTCTCTGTCGGTACGAAAAACCGCGCATTATACACGGCTGGTTAATTTTTGTACATTGATCGTTCGCGCAGTCATGTTTTGATGCGTTTGCGCGACGCGCGCGGCGGCCGGATGCGCTTGACTGGCAGGCTGGGCATTGACGCCATCAGGAGGGTTTCATGTTGCGTCTCGCGTTGTGCCTCGGTCTCGCCGGGTTGCTGTCGGCCGGCCTGGCCCTGGCGGCCGAACGGCGCCAGCCCTCCGAGCTGGGCGACGTGGAGGTCGGCGAGATCGCCGCCGGGCTGGAGCATCCCTGGGCGCTGGCCTTCCTGCCCGGCGGCCGGCAGTTGCTGCTGACCGAGCGTCCCGGCCGCCTGCGCCTGGTCTCGCTGGACGGCCAGGTTGGCGCGCCGATCGCCGGCGTGCCGTCGGTATTCGCCCGCGGGCAGGGTGGCCTGCTGGATGTCGCGCTGTCGCCCGGCTTCGCCCGTGACCGCCTGGTCTACCTGAGCTACGCCGAACAGGGCCGCGACGGCATGGCCGGCACCAGTGTCGGCCGTGGCCGGCTCAGCGAGGACGCCAGCCGCCTGGACGGCTTCGAGGTGATCTTCCGCCAGCTGCCGCGGCTGTCCGAAGGGCTGCACTTCGGCTCGCGCCTGGTATTCGATCACGACGGCTTTCTCTACATCGCCTTGGGCGAGAACAACCAGCGGCCGGCCGCGCAGCAGCTGGACAAGCTGCAGGGCAAGCTGGTGCGCATCCGCCCGGATGGCCGCGTGCCAGAGGACAACCCCTTCGTCGGTCGCGACGACGCGCGACCGGAAATCTGGTCCTACGGGCATCGCAACCAGCAGGGTGCGGCGCTCAATCCCTGGAGCGGCCGGCTCTGGACTCACGAGCATGGCCCGCGCGGCGGCGACGAGATCAACATCCCGGTGGCCGGCGGCAACCATGGCTGGCCGCGGGCGACCCACGGCATCAACTACAGCTTCCTGCCGATTCCAGAGGCCGAGGGCGAGGCGGTCGAGGGCACCATCGCTCCGCATCACGTATGGAAGAAGTCGCCGGCCATCAGCGGCATGGCCTTCTATGACGCCGCGCGCTTTCCGGCCTGGCAGCACAGCCTGTTCATCGGCGCGCTGGCCGGCCAGGCGCTGATCCGCCTGCTGCTCGACGGCGAGCGCATCGTCCACGAGGAGCGCCTGCTGGAATCGCTGGGCGAGCGCATCCGCGACGTGCGGCTGGGGCCGGACGGCTTTGTCTACCTGCTCACCGATGCGGCCAATGGCCGGCTGCTGCGGGTGGGGCTGGCCGGGGACTGATTTTTTCGCGTGCCGGGGAGCGATCGCCGCGCGCGTCGGTCCACTGTCCAGGCCGCTTCGGTGGCGGCCGGCATTCATTGCAGGGGAGGGCAGGTGGTGGCGGTCGTCATCAGCGGCGTGTTCAGCATGCTCCTTGGCCTGGCGCTGGTGGTCGGCGGCGTGCGGGTGTTCGATCTCGGCGGGACCGGGTACTTCGCCGCCATTGGCGCAGGATTCCTGCTGGTGGGCATCCTGCTGCTCAGGCGTCGGCGCGCAGCGCTCTGGCTCTATGCGCTGTTGATGCTCGCGGCGCTCGGTTGGGCGCTCTACGAAGTCGGGCTGGACTGGTGGCAGCTGGCGCCGCGCGGCAGCCTGATGGCGCCCTTCGGGCTCTGGCTGCTGATGCCCTGGATCGTGCGCCGGCTGGGCTGGCAGGCCTACGGCGTCCGGCCCTGGGGTGGCGCCGCGCTGCCGCTGTTGCTGGCCGTGCTGCTGTGGGGCGCCATCGCGGTGCTGGCCCTCGGTCGCGATGTGCACGACGTGAAGGGCATGCTGCCGCCGCCCCTGGCCGAAGCGCCGGCGGCCGGGCATGGCGAGGAGGCCGACGGCGACTGGCCAGCCTATGGCCGCACCCAGCTCGGCCAGCGCTATTCGCCGCTGGCGCAGATCACGCCGCAGAACGTCGAGCGCCTCGAGCCGGTCTGGCACTACCACACCGGCGACCTGCGCCGGCCGACCGACCCTGACGAGACCACCTACGAGGTCACGCCGCTGAAGGTCGATGACAGTCTCTACCTCTGCACGCCGCACAACCTGGTCATCGCCCTGGACGCCGAGACCGGCCAGGAGCGCTGGCGCGTCGACCCGCAGGTGCCCGATTCGAGCAACCGCCAGCACCTGACCTGCCGCGGCCTGGCCTACCACCTCGACGAGGCGGCGCCGGCCGGCGCGCAATGCCGGCAGCGGCTGTTCATGCCGACCGCCGATGCCCGCCTGCTGGCGCTGGATGCGAAGACCGGCGAGCGCTGCGCGGGGTTCGGCGCGGACGGCCAGGTCGACCTCTGGGCCAACATGCCCAACGTCAGGGAAGGCTTCTATTACTCCACCTCGCCGCCGGTGGTGGCGCGCGACCTGGTGATCGTCGGCGGCGCGGTGAACGACAACGTGCGCACCACCGAGCCGTCCGGAGTGATCCGCGCCTACGACGCCCGCAGCGGCAAGCTGCGCTGGAACTTCGACCCCGGCAACCCGGAGCGTACCGAGCCGATCGGCGCGGGCGAGACCTACAGCCAGAGCAGCCCCAACAGCTGGAGCATCTCCAGCGCGGACGAGGCGCTGGGGCTGGTCTACGTGCCCTTTGGCAACCAGGTGCCGGACCAGTGGGGCGGGCGGCGCAGCGAGAACAGCGAGCGCTTCTCCTCCTCGGTGGTGGCGCTGGAGGTCGACACCGGGCGGCTGCGCTGGGTGTTCCAGGCCGTGCATCACGACCTCTGGGACATGGACGTGCCGGCGCAGCCGAGCCTGGTCGACATCCAGACCGATGCCGGCCCGGTGCCGGCGCTGGTGGCCCCGACCAAGCAGGGCGATATCTATGTGCTGGACCGCCGCAGCGGCGAGCCGGTCCTGCCGGTGCGCGAGGAGCCGGCGCCGCAGGGCGCGGCCGAGGGCGACTGGACGGCGCCGACGCAGCCGGTCTCGGCGCTGTCCTACGAGCCGCCGAAGCTGACCGGCAAGGACCTCTGGGGTGTGACGCTGATCGACCAGATGCTCTGCCACATCCAGTTTCACGGGCTGCGCTACGAGGGCCGCTACACCCCACCGTCGACCCAGGGCACGCTGGTCCATCCGGGCAACTTCGGTGTGTTCAACTGGGGCGGGGTGGCGGTCGACCCGGTGCGGCAGATGGTCTTCAGCACGCCGGCCTACCTGGCCTTCACCTCGACCCTGGTGCCGCGCGAGGACGATGACCGCACGCTGGTCTCCGACAAGCCGCCGTATCTCAACGAGAACTTCGGTGCGCCCTTTGCGGTGGAGCTCAAGCCGTTCGTCTCGCCGCTCGGCCTGCCCTGCACCGCGCCGCCGTGGGGCTACGTCGCCGGTGCCGACCTGCGCACCGGCAAGACCCACTGGCTGCGCCGGAACGGTACCGTGCGCGACCGGGCGCCCGTGCCGCTGCCGCTGAAGATGGGCGTGCCGAGCCTCGGCGGGCCGATGCTCACCGCCGGCGGCGTAGCCTTTCTCAGCGGCACCCTGGACTACTACCTGCGTGCCTACGACAGCGCCACCGGCCGCGAGCTGTGGAAGGCGCGCCTGCCGGCCGGCGGGCAGGCCACGCCGATGACCTACCGGAGCCCGTCCGGGCGGCAGATGGTCGTGGTGGTCGCCGGCGGCCACGGCTCGCTCGGGACCGCCGCGGGCGACTCGGTGATCGCCTACGCGCTGCCCCGCTGAGCGCGGGGCGCTGTAGAATCGCCGCTTTGACTTCGGAATCGCACCATGGCCGCCATCGGACGCTTCAACAGCCTGCAGATCGTCAAGCACACCGGTTTCGGCCTCTACCTGGACGGCGGCGCCGACGGCGAGATCCTGCTGCCCAAGCGCTACATCCCCAAGGACGTGCCGACCGAGGAGGGCGAGTGGCTGAATGTCTTCGTCTACCTCGACAGCGAGGACCGGCTGATCGCCACCACCCAGCGGCCGAAGGTACAGGTCGGCGAGTTCGCCAGCCTCAAGGTGGTGGAAATCAACCGTATCGGCCTGTTCCTCGACTGGGGCCTGCCCAAGGACCTGCTGCTGCCGCATTCGGAGGAGAAGCGCCCGCTGCAGGTCGGCGATTACTGCGTGGTGCATGTCTACCTCGACCCGCGCACCCGGCGGATCACCGCCACCGCGCGGCTCGACCGCTACCTGGACAAGACGCCGGTGCGCTACCGGGTGGGCGAGGCGGTGGAGCTGCTGATCGTCGAGCAGACCGACCTCGGCTTCAAGGCGATCATCAATGGCCTGCACTGGGGGCTGATCCACAAGAACGAGGTGTTCCGCTTCCTGCGCCCGGGCATGCGCGAGCGCGGCTACATCCGCGAGCTGCGCGCCGACGGCAAGATCAGCCTGAGCCTGCAGCCGCTCGGCAGCGAGGCGGCCGACTCGCTGCAGGCGCTGATCCTGCAGAAACTCGAAGAGCAGGGCGGGGTGCTGGCGCTTTCCGACAAGAGCCCGGCCGAGGAGATCGCCCGGCTGTTCGGCGTCAGCAAGGGCAATTTCAAGAAGGCCATCGGCGGCCTCTACAAGCAGGGCCGGATCGTCATCCACTCCGACCGCATCGAGCGCACCTGAGCGCTACAGTTCCAGGCGGCCCTGGCGCTCGGGGCGCGCCGGCTCGCCGCGATCCGGCTCGTAGCTAAGCTGCCCGTCGACGAGGCGTGCCGGCGCGGTGTAGGGGTGCGGCTCGGCCGGGTTCTCGTCCTGGATGTGCAGCACCTCGATGCCGCGCACCTTGAGCACGTCCGACACCAGCGAGCGGTGGCAGCGCCACCAGAGCACCTCGGCGCACATCATCGCGGTGCGCCGGCTGGCCGCCAACTCCAGCAGCCGCTCGAGTCCGGCGGCGAACTCGGCGCTGGCCAGGTGATCGGCGTAGCCGCGAAACGACGCGTTGCGCCAGGCCACGTTGGCTGAATCCGCCGCCGGCCGACGGCGCCCACCCAGTTCGCCGATCCAGCGATAGTCGATGCCGGCTTCGGCCAGGCTCTGGCACAGCGCCTGCTCGCCGAACTGCGGCAGGCGCCGCGAACCGGGAAAGCGCCGCACATCGGCGATGGCCTCGATCCGGTGCGCCTGGAGCAGGGCGATGAAGGCCTCGATCGTCCGCGTCGAATGGCCGAGCGTCCAGATGCAGGCGGGCGTCTTCACGGCAGTTTCCTCAACGCCTCTTCCTTGTGCATGGCGATGTGTTCGCTCTTGTCGCTGCGGATCTCGTACTGCGGCGCCTGCGGGCTGGCGTGGCGCCGGTGGCCCTTGTAGTCGGTGTCGCGGGTATGCACGCGGATGATCACGCCGCTGACCTGGCCGGCCTCGGAATTCCAGCCGACATGATCGCCCACCTTGTACTTGCTCATGCTCCTTACTCCGTGACGATTCGGTTGCAGCGGTGGACCTTTTTATGCGCAAAGAGGTTTCTGCTGTCGTTTTGCTATTAGCGAATATAACCACCGTTCGTCGGAGGCCAAATAGAAACAGGCGAAACGGTAGTTGCAACTAGTTCAAAAAAATGGCGCTGACAAATTGTAAAGAGGCGCTTTAAAGCGTCGCTTCGCTTCGCTTGGAGTGCTGGCTATTGGCCGGCTAATGATGGCAATAAGATAGCGTATACGGCTATATGCCGGATTTTCGACGCCAGATCGACGCCAAATAAATTTTGAACTGTCATGGAAAACTATTTATAAAGCCGCCACGCAACGAGATTGCCCGGGTTGTTCGACCGAACAGCAGCAGTCCTCGCTGCCGCGGTTCGTTCAGTTGTGCATTGAGCAGTTCTCCACGAGACACCTCCCTCACGACTCAATGAGCTCCCGCCAACTTTTTTAAAGGCAGCCGAAGCCGCCTTTAGCCGTACTAAGTTCGGAGAGACACATGTCCATTAATGTCTTCGCTGGTGCTCGCAAGGCCCTGGCTGCTTCCATCACCATCGCGGTCCTCGGCTCCTTCGGCGCCATCACTCCGGTCCAGGCGGCCGACAGCACCCTGACTGCTTCGCAGACTGTGGCGACCGCCAAGATCAACGCCTTCACCAATACCGACTGGCTCAACGGCGTGTTCCGCCGTGCGCCGGCGGTGTCGATCCCCAACAGCACGGCGAACAAGGCAGCCTTCGGCGTCGGTTCGGCCGTGCGCCTGGCCGATGGCCAGGTCCGCAAGGTCACCAAGGTGTATGAAGTCGGCGCCAACCTCAGTGTGTTCTTCGACGGCGCCCTGCTCGACGGCGGCAAGGTCGGCGCGCCCAACAGCGTGAGCACCGGCAGCACCAGCACCACGACGACCACCAGCAGCACGACTACCAGCAGCACCACCACCATCGGCGTGGTGCACACCTCGGCGATCAATGCCTTCACCAACACCGATTGGCTGAACGGCGTGTTCCGCCTGAAGCCGGGCTTCTCCATCGCCGCCAGCGAGGCCAACAAGGCCGCGTTCAAGGTCGGTGTCTCGGTCAAGCTGGCTGACGGCCAGGTGCGCAAGATCACCGTCGTGCAGGTCGTCGGCAGCAACATGAGCGTGTTTGTCGACGGCGCCGTGGTCAACGGCAACCTGGTCGGCGCGCCGAAGACGCTGGCCGTGCTCGGCACCACCACCAGCAGCTCCACCACGACGACCGCACCGGCGACCAGCACCACCAGCACGGTGAGCTCGGCGATCAACGCCTTCACCAACACCGACTGGCTGAACGGCGTGTTCCGCCTGAAGCCGGGCTTCTCCCTGGTGGCCAGCGAGGCCAACAAGGCAGCCTTCAAGGTTGGTGCCACGGTCAAGCTGGCCGACGGCCAGAGCCGCAAGATCACCAGCGTCCAGGTGGTCGGCAGCAACATGAGCGTGTTCGTCGACGGCGCAGTGGTCGACGGCGCGGTGGTGGGCTATCCGAAGACCATCAGCGTGGTCAGCAGCACCTCGTCGGGTACCACCTCCGGTGGTACGACCAGCACCGAAACCGCGCTCACCCAGCCGGTCACCAGCAGCCCGAGCACCAGCACCGGCACCCCGATCAAGCTGGTCGGCGTGAACCTCTCCGGCGCCGGCTTCGGCCCGTCGGTAGTGCCCGGCGTGCACGGCACCAACTACATCTATCCGGCCGAGTCGTACTACAAGAAGTACGCCGACAACGGCATGAACCTGGTGCGCCTGCCGTTCCTCTGGGAGCGCATCCAGCCGCGCCTGAACACCGAGCTGAACTCGGCCGAGCTGGCCCGCCTGATCCAGTCGCTGGACTATGCGCAGAAGCACGGCGTGAAGGTCATCCTCGACCTGCACAACTACTACCGCTACTTCGGCAAGCTGATCGGCTCGGCTGAAGTCCCGATCAGCTCCTTCGCCAACGTCTGGCAGCGCCTGGCGCAGAAGGTCCTCAACCACCCGGCGGTCTACGGCTACGGCCTGATGAACGAGCCTTACTCCACCAACGGCCTGTGGCCGCAGGCAGCCCTGGCCGCCGCCAAGGCCGTGCGCCAGGTGGATGCCAGCCGCTGGATCTTCGTCGCCGGCGACCGTTGGTCGAGCGCCTGGCACTGGCCGTACTACAACTCCAAGCTGATCGCCGACCCGTGGATGCGTGATCCGAGCAACAACCTGGTGTACGAAGCGCACATGTACATCGACAAGGATTTCTCGGGTAACTACTTCGACAAGACCGAGACCTTCGCCCCGAACATCGGTATCGAGCGCGTCAAGCCCTTCGTCGAGTGGCTCAAGGCCAACAAGCTGCGCGGCTACATCGGCGAGCACGGCATCCCGGACTACTCGAGCTCGGCGCAGGTGGCGATGGACAACCTGCTGGCCTACCTGCGGCAGAACTGCGTGCCGTCCACCTACTGGGCAGCCGGTCCGTGGTGGGGTGAATACGCCCTCTCGCTGGACGTCTCGAGCAACAAGTACCGCCCGCAGCTGGCGATCCTGAAGAAGCATGCCGCCGCCGCCAGCAGCTGCACCACCATCGGACCGCTGATGTAAGGTCCGGGCAGGCCACGCGGCCTGCCACAACTTCGGCAACAAAAAAGAAACGGGCCCTGGTGGCCCGTTTCTTTTTGTCTGTTTTTATTTGACGACCAACTATGCCGGCACTTTGCCAAGTTGTTCGGCCACGCCCGTCTATATGGCCGATGGCGCTTCGCTTTGCCGTTTCGCTTTAACGAAGCGCTCGGAAAAATTGTTTTGGTAGATTCGTGAAGTTCCGGTGTGCTTGGCTGAAGGCCCCGTCACAGAAGGGCTGGCGAACTCTACAACCTCTCGTCGCATTGTTTTGGCAGCGCTTGTACCGTTCGCCGAAACAACGGAACTCGAAATAGACCACCCGGTCCCCTTTTATGTGCGCACTGCAATTGCACGCCCTGCGGCAACGTCGCAAGGCCGTGTATTCAACGGACCGTGGTCATCCGGCCAGAACCCGATAAAGGTGGATCAAATGACGACACCCGATGAAGAAATCACAGGTTACGGCGGCATAGCCAAGACCGGTTCCACGACCCCACAGGCCGATCGCACGATCGGCAGCGGCACGCCCCACAATGCGACTCCATCGAGCCCGGCCTACCAGGCGCAGACGGGCTCGGCCCAGGGCGGCCGCGTCGGCAGCGACACGCCGCCCAGCGAGGACCTCAAGGCCAAGGCCCGCCAGGCCGCCGAGCAGGTACAGAACCAGGGCAAGGCGCATCTGGACAGTTATCGCGGCACCGCTGCCGACGAGTTGGAGAAGGTCGCGCAGAGTGCCAAGGCCGCGGCGGCGGAACTGGAGAACCAGGACCGCGCCGACCTCTCGCGCTATGTCGCGGACATGGCCCAGGGCATCACCCGCTTTGCCGACGACCTGCGCGGCCGCAGCGTGGACGAGCTGGTCGGCGACCTCAATCGCATGGCGCGCAACAACCCGGCGCTGTTCATCGCCGGCAGCGTGGCCCTGGGCTTCGGCCTGACCCGCTTCGCCCGGGCGTCCAGCCATCGCCCGGCCGAGGACTACCATCGGCCCGGCCAGCATGACGAACGCTACACCGGCTCGTATGGCGACAGCAGCCACCTGCCCAGCCAGAGCGAGATCAACGAGCACATCGCCAGCGGCGAGCCGCGCGCCAGCGTCGGCAGCCTGAGCAACACCAGCACCGCGACCTCGAGCCCCACGCCGCGCAGCAATGGCCTGGGCACCAACGGCAAAGGCACCAACGGAGGGCTCGTTCCATGAGCGAACAACGCAAGTTCGACACGACCTACCAGACGCAGACACTGCATCCCGAGCAGGACCATTCCGTCGGCGGCCTGTTGCGCCAGCTGACCCGCGAAGTGCCGGCGCTGTTCACCAAGGAGCTGGCGCTGGCCAAGGCCGAGCTCGGCGAATCGCTGCGGGCCACCAAGGCCGGCGTGGCTAGCGTGGCTACCGGCGGCGCGGTATTGCTGGCCGGCTTCATCGTCCTCCTGTTCGCCGGGGTCTACGGCCTGGCGACCATGATGCCGGCGTGGCTGGCGGCGCTGATCGTCGGCGGCATCGTGGTGATCATCGGCATGGTGATGGTCGCGGCCGGCAAGAAGAAGTTCGAGGCCTCCTCGTTCAAGCCCGATCGCACCATCCATTCGCTGAACAAGGATAAAGAAGCCGTAAGGGGGCACACATCATGAGCACGCACCACGAGATTGACGCCCAGGCCCAGAAAGACCCGGAAACCCTCGAGCGCGAGATCGACCAGCAGCGCGCGGAGATCGGCAACATCGTCGAGGAGCTGGAGAGCAAGTTCTCGCCGGGCCAGTTGATCGACACCGCGCTGGGCTACGCCAAGGGCAATGGCGGGGAATTCCTGCATAACCTCGGCGACACGCTCAAGGCCAACCCGGTGCCCACGGTGCTGACCTCCATCGGTCTGGTCTGGCTGATGGCCGGGCAGAACCGCCGGCCCGACTATGGGGTTGGCGTGTCGAGCGGCCCGAGCATGGGCGACAAGCTGTCGGCCAAGGCCGCTGGCTTGAAGAGCCGCGGCGCGGACGTTCGCGACAAGGCCGGGCAGGTCCGCCAGGACATGTCCGCCTCGCTCGGCAACGCCCGGGCTCGGGTCAGCGAGAGTGGCCGGCATGCTGGCGAGCGTCTGCGGCATACCGCCGACCGGACGCGCAGCGGCTTCAGCCACCTGCTCAACGAGCAGCCCCTGGCGCTCGGCGCCATGGGCATCGCGCTCGGTGCGCTGCTGGCCGCGGCCGTACCACCGACCCGTCGTGAGGACGAGCTGCTGGGCCAGCAGAGCGACGAGCTCACCGGGCGCCTGAAGCGCAAGGCCGAGGAGGGCTATCGCCAGGTCAGCGCCAAGGGTGAAGAGATGGCCCACCGCGTGCAGGAGGAGATGAGCCAGCCGTCCCAGACGCAGGCCCAGACCCGCCCGACGGCCTCCGGGCCGCACTGAGGGAAAATATGCGGCCGGGCTTGAGTCCGGCCGCATAACCCCGGATAATCCGCGCCCGGCGCCGGTGTAGCTCAGTCGGTAGAGCAGCGCATTCGTAATGCGAAGGTCGCAGGTTCGACTCCTGTCTCCGGCACCATTAAACAGTTTCATGCAGTGCCAAGCAGTGCCATGAACCCCTCAAGAAGCCCGCCTAGTGCGGGCTTCTTGTTTCATGCGGTGCCATCCAGTCTCATCCAAGCGCTTGTCTTCTGAGTACCTCTGCGAGTACCTTTGGATTGTTCAATAATCTATAGGTACTCGGCATGCCTTTGACGGCCTTGCAGGTAAAGAATGCTGCGCCACGGGAAAGAGACTATGGGCTTGCCGATGGCGGCGGTCTGTTCCTCTGGATTCGTGCTGCAGGTGGCAAATCCTGGCGCTTCCGATTTCGCCTGGATGGCAAGCAGTCGCACATTTCCCTTGGCACCATCGACAAGGTAACGCTGGCACAAGCGAGGCAGCTCGCGTCCGACGCTCGCCAGCTTGTCGCGCAGGGGCGGCATCCTGGGCTTGAGCGGAAGGTTGCGCGCGCCCAGGCGGCAATATCTCGCGCCAATACATTCAAGAGCCTTGCATTGGAGTGGCATCAGCATAAGTCGTCGCGCTGGTCGGCAGGTTATGCCGGTGACGTTATGGAGGCTTTCGAGCTGGACATATTTCCCCAGGTGGGGAACTTGCCGCTAACCGAAATCAAGCCTATGCACTGGCTACAGGTTTTCCGTCGCATCGAGGCGCGCGGAGCCCTGGAGAAGCTGCGCAAGGTTCGGCAACGTTGCCAAGAGGTTTACCGTTTCGCGATTGCCACGGGACGCGCTGAGTACAACCCAATCGCGGACGTGGGAGGGGCGCTGCAGACCCCTACGTCCCGACACTACCCCTTCTTGCCCATTGCTGAAGTTCCGGAGTTGATACGCAGCATTCAGGCGTGTCCGGGGCATGACGTCGTAAAGATCGCTACCCGTCTGCTAATTCTGACAGGGGTACGAACGGCCGAGCTGAGAGGGGCACCATGGGCTGAGTTTGACCTCGATAGGGAACTCTGGCTGATCCCCGCTGCGCGTATGAAGATGCGCCGTGCTCACCTTGTCCCGCTCTCCAGGCAGGCGGTCGCCGCGTTGCGTGAACTGCAAGGCATCACTGGCGGCTACACGCTGGCATTCCCGGGCCGTAACGACCCAGCAAAACCTATGAGCGAGGCTGCCATCAACCAACTGTTGAAGCGTTCCGGCTACAACGGGCGCGCTACTGGTCATGGATTTCGCCATACGATGTCAACCACCCTGCACGAACAGGGGTACCCCAGCGAGTGGGTCGAAACCCAGTTAGCGCATGTGGACAAGAACAGTATTCGCGGCACCTACAACCATGCTCAATATCTGGAGGGGCGACGAGAGATGCTGCAATGGTATGCCAACCATCTGGATGAGCTGCATGACTAGCCCTCAAGCCGCCCCCATTAAGCGCCGGCCACTTGTCACGCGTTGTGATCCGCTTCGGCTGTGCGATTTCATTGGCTACTACAGGCAGGAGTTGGGCTGCAGCGATGAGGAGGCAGCCTTTGCGACAGCAGATATCTTTCGGAGGCTTGAGACCAAATATCCGCAACTGAGCGCTAACACATGCTGGGCTGCAGAGGTGCTCGACCCAACCGCTCGACGCAGCTCCCGGGGATTTCAGACCGCCCGGATCGTCAGGTACTTTGAGCTTCAGGCTCTTAGTAAGAGCAAACGCGAGCCGTTTATCTTGATCGAAGACGATCTGGACGAGGAGTGCCGTGCCTCTGATGCAGCTGTCTACTTTTCACCATCGGTGTTGACCAGGCTAATCGAGGAATATTGGGGCTGGGATCAGATACCTCGCTTCATTCACTCGGATGTATCAGGCAGCAAGCAAGGTGAAAACGCCCAGCCAGTAGCAAGAGCGCACCTGAACACACGAGAGCTACTCACTGTGCAGCGACTCACTGGGGCTCTCATGGCGATGCTTACTGCGAGCGCCAACCAAGAGAGTGCGCGGCGCACGATCTTGAACTCGACACTTTGCTCAAAAGGAGTCCAGAACCAGGGGCCTTTCTCAGCCGCTCAAGGCCTTACATACATTGCCGATCGACTGGGTATCAGCGACTTCCCCGACACCGATACGGTGGCGAAGTACCTTCCGACGAAACAGGGTGAGACATAGAGCATCGCATCTGTTTTCCCGAATTCGGTTTTTTCTGCCGGCGCGTGCCATTCAATCCAGAGCCATCTCAACAGGACTCATGGAGACCTCGAATGGCACTGGCATCCCCCTTAACTCCCGCACTGATACGCCTCCCCGGTGTTTGCACACAGGTTGGTTTGAGCAAGTCACAGATCTACCGACTCATCCGTAGTGGCGAGTTCCCGCCCCCGGTACGGCTTGGCCCGAATTCGGTCGCCTGGCCTGCTGAGCATGTCCATGCTTGGATCGCAGACAAGGTTCTTGCGTCAGCTGGACAAAGGCCTTGATGAGTCGTCATGAGGAGCGCATTGCAAAGATTCGTCGCGGGCCTGGGAACGCTGCCAAATCCGCGCAGGTAGCGCCCCGCTCACGCCAAGAGAGCTCTCATGACGGGAAAGGAGAAGCTGCTTCCCGCCACATGTTCTTGCCCGGTTTTGCCATCGGGGCCTTTCCAAACCACCTCAATCGGTCGAGCCTGATTGCCCCGATCGCTCGCAATAAGCGGAAAGAACACTCGAAGACCAGGATGGTGACACGCCGAGATTGCGTCCTGGAGTACAGGGGAGAGCAGCTGGATGAGGCGGATGGAGACTTAATCATGGCGTTGATCGCGTTCGCCCAGCCGTTCCCGCTTGGCGACCCCGTTCTGCTGAATCGCAAACAACTGCTCAGGAAGATCAAACGTGGAGTCATCGGCAGCTCGCAATACGAGTGGCTTTATCGAAGCATGAAGCGTTTACGCCAGGCCACGTTGTTCCTCGAGGCGCTCAAACCAGATGGGTCTACCCGATACACGGTTGGGATGATGGAGTCATTCAACATTCTTAAGAGCCTCAGCTATGACAACGAGACCTACTGCTACACGCTCGACCCGCATTGGATTCTGATGTTCGGAAATCGGGAGTACAGCCTGATTGACTGGGGAAAGCGTTTACAGATCCGCCGCGGGCTGGACATGGCCAAAACGCTGCAGCGACTGATCGCCACGTCCTCTGACCGAGTGCAACGTTACGCACTTGAGGGACTCAGGGCCCAAATGGCATATGGCGGGCGCCTAAGAGACTTCCGTGACAGCCTTGGTCGAGCTGTATGCGAGCTGGAGCGTCTGGAGATCATCGTAAGGGGCTGCATTCAGGACAGCAGCCGGGGCAAGCCACAGTTGGTTCTATGGCTGCCTCCCGAGCGTTTTGACGCAGCGGCATAGCGCCGCGCTTCTGATGGCATAGCGTCGCTCCAGGGTGGCATAGCGTCGCGCAGCAGTGGCATAGCATCGCAGAGAGCGCTTATAACAATTTGATTTTATTAATAAAAAAAGAGAAAAACTGGCTACTACCTTTTATCTACCTTACTTCTACGCACAGAGCCTGTGGATAATATCCTCCTCCTTCGGCTCACTTGCCCAAGACGCCATGAAAGGCCTCGAAGCACGCGTTTATTCGCGTCGAACCTTGTCCAGCAAAGCCACGACCTGCTCTTCAGTCATGTCTGCCAGGGCTGCTACACCGGCACGGACAACATCCGAACGAGAGGCCCGGAATCCACGCGGAATCAGACTGAGGCGATCAATTTCCTCACTGATTTGGTCTGTCAGCGAGAAGGTGACGCGCTTAAAGACTGCTGCGCTCTGTGTTGGGGTATTCGGTTTGACCATCGTGTTGCCCTGATTGTTATTTAAGAGCAGCAACTTACGTAAGTGAGGTGCGCTTTTCAACCTGTGAAGGCCTTCGCTCGGTTGATCGCACCGCAACAGACTGGTTTCAGGCCAAGCGGGTAGCATGTTGAAAACGACGCACTTACGTAAGTTGCTTAAGTTAAGCAGATCACCTATGATTCCTCTACAGCAGGTCGCCCCATGTCTGCTCGCCGGAATCTGCCGGCCAGGAGGCGCATCATGGTTGTTGCTGAGTTCACGCTTGATGCAGGGCTCGTCGTGTCTAACGAGTTGCCGATCCTGGATGAAGGTGAGTCGATCATGTTCCGTGGGTGCAGCTACAGAGGTCGGGCCTCAATGCTCATCGAGGTACTGAGCGATGGGCGCGTAGCAGACTCAATTGTCTTTCCGGGACTGGTCGCCGGCCGGTTTCCGATAGAGCTGTCTCAGTTGTAGGCGCGTTGGCTAAGTGGAGCGGACGGTGGCCCTGAATTCGCAGTTTCACGACATCTACCTGTCCATGCCGATGGAAGCCACCCTGCTGCCCGAGCTCCAAGGCCTTTCGTACTGGGGGCGGACAGTCCACGAGATTCTTCAAGAGGTTAATCCGCGCCTCATGGGTCAACTGGCAAAAGGTCAGGGGTTGCGGACATATATCGAGCGGAAGCAGGGCTATCTCCAGATTGAGGCTGCTCGGCTTGAACGGCAGTGGCGGCGGCTGCACCCGCTGAGTGCTGATGCCGGCTACCTGGCTCGCGCCAATTGGCAGCGACACTGCAAGCTGGCTGTGCGGGAAATGCTGATCGATGAGCTCGCCAAGAGCCTGAGCGGCAGCACAGTCGATATGTAGGAATCGATCGTTCAAATCCATTGATGGCAAAGGAGTTGCGGCTATGTCGGCAGTCAGATCTTTCCTTGGGGCGGTTTGGTCGTATGGCGTTTCACTGCCGCTGTACGTGATGTGGAGCCTCATCGTCAGTTCCGTGAGAGCAGCCTTCGATTTCTTCTACCCGCGTGGCTACAGGCCTTGCAATGAGCTGGCGGATGCGTTCGTCGAGGAATGCGCCAATCGCCCTGCCGGGCAGTCCGTCCGTTTGCCTTGGGTGGATAGCTCGGCAACCCACTCGGTGGTGATGAACAACACGGGGCGCCTGCTCTCCTATGTGGCTATCGCCCGCGGCTGGTTTGGGGTGGCAGTGAAGAATTCCGGTACCCAGTACCAGCCCAAGCGTACCTATCGCTACTACTACCGCCGCAGCCTGACCGGTAACTGGTTTGCCGAAATCTGGTCGGTGCCGAAGTCCGGCTTCATTGCTGCCGCGCTGGCCATTCCGTTCGTGGACATGGCGCGGGACGTGATGCGGGGGCGCACCTTCGTCAAGCAGGACTCCTTTTCCATCGGAGAGTGGGTGCCGCTGCCTGGATATGAGGGGCTGATGCTGTTGATGGCCGGGTTGCTGCTGGTGATCTGCTTCCTGCCTCGGGCCCTCCTGGGGCGTGGCACTCACTTCGCGGCGATAGCGCCGATCAATGGCGGTGCCTTTGGTGGTTATGGCTGTGCCCAGGTCATCAACTGGGCGGCGGCAATGGCGGGTCTTTCCTACCTGTGGCTGGCGATGGGCGCCGAGTGGGATGTGGGGGCGGTGGTGAGCTTCATCACCAGTGGCTTCTCGGCCTTCGTGAGCGAGTTCATGGCGAGCATGGTCAATCCGGGACCGCAGGTTCTGTTGATGATCCCTGTCGTGATTGCGGTGGGAATCCTGTTTGGCATGGCCTGGACGGTGATCCCGGCAGCAGCTTTCTGGTACGTCTCCCTGCGCTTTATTGCTGCACGCAACGCCAAGGCACAGCTTGAGGCTCTGCCGTTCAACTCTACCCAGGCTGCCATGTACCTGGGCAGCGACTTCGAGAAGCTCGCCGAGCTGCGTGCTCCGCAGGTAACCCTCGGCTACCTGATGTACATAGGCCTGATGGTCGGCATCATCCTCTACCCCATCCAGACTTGGGTGCGCTCGCTTTTCTGATCTCTCCAGACGCGCTATGCGATGAAAGCCCCACACAGTGGGGCTCTTCCCGGGCTCACTGGCTCGGAAAATCAGCACCTTAGCCGGTCCCGGCTACTGGCCCGAAGCTATCCAACCGGTTAAGGTGCGGCATCGATCACACATAGCTCGCAGGGAAGTGTCGCGGCGCCGCCTTCCCCGCACAGTGGAAGGAATACAGCGTGAACCAGCAAAACCTCGCCGACTTCATCTGGAACGTGGCCGACGTGCTGCGCGGCGACTTCAAACAGTCCATCTACGGCCGCATCATTCTGCCCTTCACCTTGCTGCGCCGGCTGGAGTGCGTGCTGGAGCCGACCCGCGACAAGGTGCGCAGCCAGTACGAGAGCATGAAGGCCAGTGGCGTGGACATGGACCTGATCCTGCCAACCACCGCAGGTGCCACCTTCTACAATGTCTCGCAGTTCTCGTTGGCGAGCGTGGGCTCCACCAGTACCCGCGCCAACCTGGAGGACTACATCGCCAAGTTCTCCGCCAACGCCCGCCAGGTGTTCGAGCACTTCGCCTTCTCCGACTGGCTGGTGCAGCTCGACAAGGCCAACCTGCTGTACTTGGTGACGCAGAAGTTCGCCAGCATTGACCTGCATCCGGAAACCATCAGCAATCACGAGATGGGCCTGGTGTTCGAGCACCTGATCCGCAAGTTCGCCGAATCCGCCAACGACACCGCAGGGGAGTTCTTCACCCCGCGTGACGTGGTGCGCCTGGCCACCACCCTGGTGTTCGCCCCGGATCATCAGGCGCTCAACGGCGAAGGCGTGGTGCGTACCGTGTACGACTGCGCCGCCGGCACCGGCGGCTTCTTGTCCTCGGCCATTGAGCAGGTGGCCGAGTGGAACCCCAATGCTCGCCTGGTGCCCTACGCCCAGGAACTCAACCCGGAGACCTACGCCATCTCCGTGGCGGACAAGCTGATCCAGGGCTTCGAGACCCGCAACATCAAGCTCGGTAACACCCTGTCCAACGACCAGCTGCCTCATGAGCAATTCGACTACTGCCTGGCCAACCCGCCGTTCGGTGTGAAGTGGGAGAAGGTGCAGAAGCAGGTACAGGACGAGCACAGCCAGCAGGGCTACGCAGGCCGCTTCGGCCCCGGTCTGCCGCGGGTGGGCGATGGCTCGCTGCTGTTCCTTATGCACCTGCTGTCCAAGCGCAAACCCGTTGAGCTGGGCGGCAGCCGCATCGGCATCGTGCTGTCCGGCTCGCCGCTGTTCAATGGCGGCGCCGGCTCCGGCGAGTCGGAGATCCGCCGCTGGATTCTGGAAAACGACTGGCTGGAGGCGATCATCGCGCTGCCCACCGACCTTTTCTACAACACCGGCATCGGCACCTACATCTGGGTGCTGTCCAACCACAAGGACGCGCTGCGCAAAGGCAAGGTGCAGCTGATCGACGCATCCGGCATGCACGCGCCGATGCGCAAGAGTCTGGGCAGCAAGCGCAAATACCTGTCGGACGCACAGATAGCAGAGATCGCCAAGCTGCATGAGGCGTTCGAGGAAGGCCCGAACTCCAAGATCTTCGCCACCACCGACTTCGGCTACCGCCGCATCACCGTCGAGCGCCCGCTGCGTCTGCGCTTCTCGGTCACCTCGGACAAGCTCGCCGCCTACCAGAACACCAAGGGCGCCGATCAGGTCGAGGCCTTTGCCGGTGTGCAGGACGAGTTCGACAACCTGCCGGCTTTCCTCAAGGCCGCCGGCATCAAGAAGCTCGGCAAGGGCGCGCTGAAGGCCGCACTGGCCTGCTTCGGCGAGCGTGACGCCAGCGCCCAGTCGGTGCTGGACGACAAGGGCAACCCGCAGGCCGACTCCGACTTGCGCGAGTTCGAGAATGTGCCGCTCAACCAGAACATCGACGACTACTTCGCCCGCGAAGTGTTACCCCATGTGCCGGATGCCTGGATCGACGCTGGCAGGACCGACGCGAAGGACGGCCAGGTCGGCATCGTCGGCTACGAGATCAACTTCAATCGCTACTTCTACATCTACCAGCCGCCGCGCCCGCTGGCCGAGATCGATGCCGACCTCAAGGCCGTGGAGGCCGAGATCGCCGCGCTGCTGGGTGAGGTCACGGCATGAGCAATTACAAGCCCTATCCGGCCTATAAGGACTCCGGGGTGGAGTGGTTGGAGCGGGTGCCGGAGCATTGGGATACCCAGCGTATTCGGTCCCTGATTGACTCCGCTCAGAACGGCATTTGGGGTGATGATCCTGACGGCGGAGTTGATGATATTCCCTGCGCGCGTGTCGCTGACTTTGATCGCAACAATTTCACTGTTAAAGGGGAGCTTCCCACGCTGCGTAAAGTGCCTGAGGCTCAGCGTCTATCCCGTCAGGTTAATCCCGGTGACCTCCTTATCGAGAAGTCAGGTGGCGGTGAGCAAACCACGGTTGGAGTTGTCGTTCAGTACCAGGGGGTGGAACCGGTCATTTGCTCCAACTTCGTCGCCGTGGTTAAGCCCAAAAAAGGGGTCTTTCCGCGTTGGCTCTGCTATACCAACGCGCATTTGTATTCGGTCGGTGTGAATGTTCGCTCCATCAAGCAGACCACAGGAATTCAGAATATCGATTCTGACCAGTACTTTTCTGAGCGAGTGGCAGTGCCGCCGGAAAGTGAGCGTCAGGCTATTAGTGCCCACCTCGACCGCGAAACCGCCCGCATCGACGCGCTGATTGAAAAGAAAACCCGCTTTATCGAACTGCTGCGCGAAAAGCGCCAGGCGCTGATCACCCATGCCGTCACCAAGGGCCTCGACCCCAGCGTGAAGATGAAAGACTCCGGCGTGGAGTGGTTAGGAGAAGTGCCGGAGCACTGGGAGGTTCGTTCCGTTTCCTCCGTGAGCACCAAAATCACAAACGGCTATGTTGGGCCAACCAGAGATATCCTGGTTGAGGAGGGAGTGCGTTACCTTCAGTCGCTTCATATCAAGGGCAATCAAATCAAGTTTGATGTCCCTTACTTTGTGACGGATGAGTGGAGCAATCAGCACCGGAAGTCCATCCTTGAGACCGGGGATGTGCTGATTGTTCAGACTGGTGATATTGGCCAGGTTACTGTCGTAACCGATGAGTTTGCTGGCTGCAATTGCCACGCTCTCATTATCGTTGCGCCTGAGCGAAGCATCATCGCGGGGGAGTGGATGTCGTGGGTTTTCAATTCCAGCTACGGCTATCACACGCTGCTATCCATCCAGACCGGTGCCATGCACCCGCATCTGAACTGCGGCAATGTCAAAGATGTGTTGCTCCCGCTGCCGCCACTCACCGAGCAGCGTGAAATCATGAAGCACATTGAGCATGAGGAGCGGAGAGTTGCTGCTTTGGTTGGCAAAACCGAGCGCAGCATCGAACTCCTAAAAGAGCGCCGCTCTGCCCTGATCACCGCTGCCGTCACCGGCCAGATCGACCTACGGGAGGCGGTATGAGTCAGGGCCGCAGTCTGCGCCTGTTTCTGGTGGATGGCACGCCCAATGGCCTGCTCACCGCCGAGATCATGAACTGGACCGGCCATGTACTGACCGGACCGCGTTCCAAGCTGGCCGAACTGGTACAGCGCCCCGAATGCGCGCGCACCGGCGTGTACTTTCTGGTCGGCCCCGACCCTGACAACAGCCTGCGTTCAAAGGTGTATATCGGCGAGTCGGACGATGTGGCCAAGCGCCTGAAGATCCATAACCGCCCGGAGGATGCCGGCGGCAAGGACTTCTGGGAGCGCGTGTGTCTGGTCACCAGCAAGGACCAGAACCTGACCAAAGCCCATGTGAAATATCTGGAAAGCCTGCTGATCGGCATCGCCGGCAACCTCGGCCGCTGCGAGCTGGTCAACGGTACAGCGCATGAGTACGTCAGCCTGCCCGAGTCCGACCGTGCTGATATGGCATTCTTCCTGGAGCAGATCCGTACCGTACTGCCGGTGCTGGGCTTCGATTTCCTGCGCGAGCTGACCAAGCCTTCCGCGCCCGCTGCTGCCAGCACGGCGTCACCGGTCAGCCGCTCCCCGCGCTTCAGCCTGGAGGTGCCACGCTACCGACTCAGTGCTCAAGGTCAGGAAATCGACGGCGAATTCTTCGTGCTTAAAGGCTCCAAGGCTCGCGCGGAATGGGTAGGCACCGAGCGCGGCTACCAGGGCTTGTTCAAGCAACTGGTTGACGAAGGCGTGCTGGTCACCGATGGCGGCGAGCACTTGACCTTCAGTGATGACTACGCCTTCAGCAGCCCTAGTGCGGCGGCGGCTGTGGTTTGTGGTCGTTCTGCCAATGGTCGAACCGCCTGGGTGGTGGAGGGTAGCGGCGAGACCTATGCAGCGTGGCAAGATCGTCAGCTAAGTGCTGCTGATGTTGCGAGTGTGAGCGAGGCGGCTGATGAGTAAGGCTCAGTCGACGCAGCGCCTGATCCTAGTGGACTACGAGAACATCGGCAAGATCGACCTGTCGCTGCTCGACGCCTCCTATCGGGCCATCATTTTTGTGGGAGCCAAGCAGAACACGCCCAAGGCTTCGCGCAAGCCTTCTGCGGCACATCGTTTCTCGCGTGTGGACTTCCAGAAGATTGAAGGCGTGGGCAAGAACGCGCTGGACTTTCACATAGCCTTTCAGCTGGGGCGTACCTTTGAGACTGCGCCGGAAACGCAATGCATCGTCCTTTCCAAGGACAAGGGTTTCGACCCGCTGCTGGCCTACCTGAATAAGAACGGCTTGGCGTGCCAGCGCATTGCTGCGCTTGAAGAATTGGCGGCGGAAGAACTGCCTGAGCCAGTAGCTCTATCCCCAGAAGATGCCTGCGGACGCTGCGGCAAGGCCAGTTGCGTGGAGCACCTGGGAGGCCAGTGGTGCAGCCATTGCGGCCATTTCTCAAGCCCGCCGGATCCACAACAGATGCCTTCACGCCAGGCGAAGTATCGCGAGAAGAAAAAAGAAAGTTACGGCTATGAGCCGCTAATGGGCACGTGTGCCTGGTGCCACCAGCGTACCGACATGAGCGGCGGCATCTACGACGACGGTGAGTGGATGTGCCCAGGCTGTATCAGCGGATACGCCAGGTAATTTGAATTTAGACCTTTGGATTTGTCGCAGTAAGGGATTAGGCGTCGATGAAACTCACCACCAGCTGGTTGAAGCCACCCTATGCGAGTGGCGGTATTGATCACCTCGGCACTCAGGCGCCTTGCGTAATGATCTATGGTCAGTTACTGCCTGGCATTACCAATGTCACTGATCGGGCGCGCTATTACTCGTTCTATCCCTGGTTGGTATGGTCATATGACCAGCGTTATGCGAAGGACGATTACAACCACTTCGTCGAGAGGTTTCGGCGTGCTGATTGCCTGTTTACTCTGATTGCCGAACGGCACGCACAGGTGACCGACCTCAGTAACGAGCGACACGGCATCGCTATGGTCGGTCGCACCAAGCTGGTTCCCTCGCTCGCCAGTCTGAAGGCCGGTGAACAGCTACGGCTATCGCTCTACGCGACGACCGAGGATTCTCCCCAGCGCTACTTCATGAATCGGTTGGGTGGTCTTTCGCAGTACTACGCAGGCACTCTGGCCGACCTGCAACTGATGGAGTCCTCCGGTCGATCCTGGAGCTTCTATAGCAGCCAGTATGGCGCACCGCTTGCGCAAAGCGTTGATGCGTCGGTGCCTGGTGAGCGGTTCTGGGAGGTTGTCGAGGACGACTCGGTGACGCTCGATGATCTCGACGAGCTGAGCCCATTTTGTGCTTGCAATATTTCCGGCAGCCTGAGCGAGCATCAGCAGCTCATTGATATTTTTTTCGATACTGGCAACCGATATTCAGAGGAAGGCGCTCAGCGACGCCGAAGCCTAGGTCTGATACAGCAACTGGCGGAAGCTCTGCCGGACGAATGGGATCTGACCGAGGAAGTGTTCCGCGGTTGTGTCTATAGCGCCACTCTGCCTACTGGCGAGGCGTGGGAAATTCCCGATGCCTTGCAATCCACTCAGGCGCACTGGGCCGTCTATGTGCGCAATGACCTTATGTCGGTCGCCTTCCAGACGATCCTCGCCATCTGCCTGCAGGAACTGCAACCGCAATCGGCGGCGCAGCGGCGGGTATTTCACAGTGTCGAGGCTTTCGCCGACTGGTTTGCCGGCTCGGCAACGGTTGCCGGAGTACTGAGTGATCTGGGGGCGGGCAGTTTTGGCGACCTAGTTGCCAGCAGCCGGACGAACGCCCCTGCGGTCACTGACTGGACAAACGATGCGCATGAGATTCAGCTGGGTTGGCAGTTGATTGGTGGCTGGCAGCCGGGCGTGGACATTGCGCCGCTGCTTTCACATAGCCTAAGCCTGCTGGCTATGCTGGTTGCTCGCGATGAAACAGGGCAGCAGCCGTATTCAGGGCTGGCGATCACTCTTGAGGCGCTCAGGGACTATCCGATCAATCTCATAAGCTTTCGCAGCCGTTGTGCCGACTGGCAGACGATGCCTCTCGAGCATGTAGTGGCCGATTTGGTCGTTTGGTGTCTGGACACCCATCTTCGAGTGGCGCTGCGCAAACTCCGGCAGTCCAACCGCTCGACCTTCCATTTGCGACCGTCCGAGCGAGGCCTGGAAGTGGTGGGCGACCAAGTCCCGCCGCCATCCTCGACCACTCCTCGTTTCCGGCAGGCGGTGCAGATCCTTCGCGACCTCGGAATGCTGGCGCGTGATGACAGCAACATGATCAGGTTGACTGCATCTGGTCGGACGCAGATGGAGGTCGCCAGTGTCTGACGAAGTCTCTCTTCTAGAAGTGGGTCAAGCGTGGAGGTTATGAGGCTTCGCTGATCACCACCTTCAACGCGACGCTGCCTTTCTACGAGGAGGTATTGCTGCGCAAACTGGTCGCAGCTGGATGCCGGCATAACGTGGTGCTTATGGATCGGCGCCAATGTGCAGCTTCATGGGAAAGCCAGGCGACCCGACCTCGTCTGGCTGGTCATGCCTACACGCTGCTACCGATCGGCGTGAGCGGCGCGTTTCACCCGAAGGTCTGTCTGTTGCTGGGGGCGAAGAAGGCATCGATTCTGGTCGGCAGCCACAATCTCACGCTATCGGGGCTCGGTTTCAACCGCGAAATCACTAACTGGATCGAAGTTGGCGGTGCCAAGGATGGTGAGGGTGCCGCCGTTCTCAAGGCTGTCTGGCTGATGCTCCGTGAGTGGATCGAGCTGGAACGCGGCAAGGCTCCTGAGCCTCTGTTGGAGTCGGCGCTGGCAATTGGTCGTTTCATCAGCCCTTTGATTGCCACGGCTGGAGACATGGGCTCGCCTGCCGTGCTGGCGCAAGGTCCGAGAGGGCAGGCGCTGATCGATCAACTTGCTGAGCGGATTACAGCCCCTGTCAGGAGGATTGCGGTGCTAGGGGCGTTCTTCGATCGGCAGCTGGCTCTGCTCAAGGAGCTGAAGGCCCGCTGGCCCGCCGCAGATATCGTGGTGGGTATCGATCCCGACTCGGTCCAGCACCCCGGCAGCTATGACGGTGAAATCGTTCGGTATGTGGATGCGCGTGAGGCTACTGATCGGACCGGCTATCTCCATGCCAAGGTTCTCTATTTTGAGACGCATGACCCAGCTGCCGATGTGTTTGTCAGTGGTAGTGCGAACCCCAGCCGTCCTGCATGGATAGATGGAGCGAATGGCAATGTTGAGGCCGTAGTGCTTCAGACAGGCAGTGCCGCCCGGCGTGCTGCAGAGGCTACTTCGATGCTCAGCCTGTTTGAGTTGCCCGAGCTGGAGCCAGATGCGTTCACTGCGATCCAGGCGCGCAACGAGGCCACCGAGATCGAACAGACGACTTCGTTGCCACTGCTTTCGGGCTTTTCAAATGGGGATAGTGGCCTGATACGCATCAGCTATCGGGGCGAACAGATGTCGGTAACTGCAGCCGTAGTGCTTGGCCCGAACCAGGAGAAGTTGGAGACGCTTGCACCACTGGACCTGCGTGACGACGAGGTCGTGTTCAGAGCCAAGGTTGAGGCGACAGAGATTCGCTCCTGTCTGTTGGAGCAGGACGGCAGGCCGATCGCCCGGGCGATGATTCTGCACCCTTCGATCATTGAGTCGAGCTCCCGGTCCTCTAAGCAGTACCAGATTCGTTCGGCACTCAGTGAGCTGGGCTCGAGTGATGCAGATATCTCCAAGGTAATTGCCAGTGTTGAGCGGGTGATCTTCGCAGAGCAGTCCGATCACGAAATCCAGATGGCGATCCGTGAGTGCCGAGATAAAAAGCATGCGCTTTCAGCTGAGGATGGACCGACATCGTTGGTGATCAGCGTAAGCGACATGGCTCGGATGAAGCGCAAGCAGCGCGTGTTGAAATCCGGTGATCTGGCCTACCTGATCGATGTGCTTATGCGTCGCCTGAGCGATGGTCTCGAGGTGCAGAGCATCGAGGTTGATCGGTCTGGCCGGAGTGAAGAGGAACAGGTTGGCCAGGAGGACGATGGCAGCGAACAGACGAGCGAGCCAGTCGAGAAGCCTCAGTTCTCCGACGCTGAAATTGCTCTGGCCGTTGCTAGGAAAGCTAGGGCATTGAGCAGAAAAATGGTCGAGCAGCTGAAGCTGGCTAGCCAGGACGAGTCAAGGAAAGTCAGTGCGTCGATCCAGCTGATTGCGGTGCTGGCTCTGATTCGTGAGCTGCGCCATCTGGACAAGCAGAAGCGCTGGCGAGCCACCGGGCAGGATCTCGTGGAAGAGCGGGATCGTCGCTATCTACTCGATGAAAGCATCAGGTATTTGCTCGGTTCGGAGTCGCGGCTGCTAGAAGTGATCGACAAGACGATCGACGACAATGCTGATGAGACGATGCAGCTGCGTACCTTGCTGATCTGGCTGGCTTGGGACCTGGGCGATGAGCTGACGGCCAAGGTCAGCCTAATGTGGGGCGCGGACGAGAGACTCCGCAGGTTACAGACGAATGCGGTGTTCCTGCGGCTGATGCCGTCGATCGCTGCAGACCAGGGTGCCAGTGCAGAGCTGCGCGAAAGCATTCAGCGAACACTCAAGACCACGCCGAGCGCCTCCATTCAGGCCGAGCAATGGCTAGGTCTGCATCTGGCTTATGGTTCCTCTTGGTCGCAGGGACAGAAGGACATCGAAGAGTTTGAGCTTGGCGGCTACTGCAGGGTTCCGAGCTTGGATGATGAACCGAGGGTCATCGTCGAGCTTGATCAGAATAACGTCGGCTTTTGGGATTTCGATGATGTACGGAAGTTTAAGCGTGACCGGGTAGTTGCGCTGATGCCGACACAGCCAGCTAGTTACGCCCCGAATTGAGCCTTGGCGGGACAAACAGTAGAAAGCGAGACTGAATACATGAGCCACATCCACCACGAATGCGAATTAGAACGCCACATCGTCGAGCAGCTGGAGGCTGCAGGGTGGCTGGTGGGTAAGTCCGCCGACTATGACCAGGGGCGGGCGCTGTTCCCCGAGGATGTGCTGGGTTGGCTGGAGGACAGTCAGCCCGCGGCCATGGACAAGCTCCGCGCCATGAATGGTGCTGGCACGCGCGATGTGGTGCTGGATCAGTTGGTCAAGCAGCTGGAGAACAAGGTCGATGGCGGCACGGTGAATGTGCTGCGCTACGGCTTTGCCGTGGCCGGTGGCGGCACTCTCGCCATGAGCCAGGCACTGCCCGAAGATGAGCGCAACGACACTGTCATTGCCCGCTATGCGGCCAACCGCTTGCGTGTGGTGCCGCAGCTGCGCTACTCGCTGGATAAGGCTGACGAGATCGACCTGGCCTTTTTTATCAACGGCATCCCGGTGGCTACGGTGGAGCTGAAGACCGACTTCACCCAGTCGGTGCAGGCCGCCATGCAGCAGTACCGCATGGACCGCCGGCCCGAGCGCAAGAGCGGCGGTCTGGAGCCGCTGCTGAGCTTCAAGCGCGGCGCGGTGGTGCACTTCGCCATGAGCGACAGCGACATCCGAATGACCACCAAGCTGGCGGGTGACTCGACCTTCTTCCTGCCCTTCAACCGGGGCAACGATGGCGCCGCCGGCAACCCCCCGGGCGAGAACGGTCATTATCCGGTGAGCTACTTGTGGGAGCGGGTGCTGCAGAAGGACAACTGGCTGCACATCTTCCATCGCTTCGTGCTGCAGGAGCGCAAGGAAGCCCAGGACGTCAACGGCAAGACCTATTTCAAGGAAGGTCTGATCTTCCCGCGTTTCCATCAGTGGGAAGGCGTGACCAAGATGATCGACGCGGTGCGAGTCGAAGGGGCAGGGCAACCGTACCTGATCCAGCACAGCGCCGGCTCCGGCAAGACCAATACCATTGCCTGGACGGCGCACTCGCTGATCCGCGTACGCCGCCCGGATGGTGAGCCGTACTTTCACAGCGTGATTGTGGTGACCGACCGCCAGGTGCTGGACCAGCAGCTGCAGGATGCCATCCAGCAGATCGAGCACCAGGCCGGCGTGGTTTGCGCCATCGACCGCCAGCAGTCGAGCATGCCCAAGAGTCAGCAGTTGGCCAAGGCCATGCTCGATGGCGTGCCAATCATCGTCTGTACCCTGCAGACCTTCCCCTATGCGCAGAAGGCCATCCTCGGCGAGCAGAGCCTGCGCAATCGCCGCTTCGCCATCATCATCGACGAGGCGCACAGCTCCACTGGCGGCAGTACGGCCGATGACCTGCGCTATGTGCTGACCGGGCAGAGCGAGGCGGAGTGGGAGAAGCTTTCCAAGGAGGAGCGGCTGTCTGTATGGCAGAGCTCGCGTTCGCGGCCGGGCAATGCCAGCTACCTCGCCTTCACCGCCACGCCCAAGCATTCGACGCTGAGCCTGTTCGGCCGCCCGCGCAATCCGGCGCAGCCCGTCAGCACAGACAATCCGCCGGCACCGTTTCACCTCTACACCATGCAGCAGGCCATCGATGAAGGCTTCATCCTCGATGTGCTAAAGAACTACACCAGCTACGAGGTCGCGTTCAAAATCGGCAGCGAGATGGTCGATGACAAGCGCGTGGACGAGAAGAGCGCCGGGCGCAAGCTGGCCAAGTGGCTGTCGCTCAACCCGGTGAATGTAGGGCAGAAGGTCGAGCTGGTCGTCGAGCACTTCCGCAAGAACGTGGCGCACCTGCTCGGTGGCCAGGCCAAGGCCATGGTGGTAACCAGCTCGCGTGCGGCGGCGGTGAAGTACCACCTGGCGCTGGAGGATTACTGCAAGCGCAAGGGCTACGACAACGTGCAGGCGATGGTGGCCTTCTCCGGTGAGGTGCCCAACACGGATGTGGAAGAGCCCAGTCTGCCCAAGGATCACCAGTTCAGTGAAACCAACCTGAACCCCGGCCTGCATGGCCGCGATATGCGCAAGGTGTTCGACACCCCGGATTACCGGGTGATGATCGTTGCCAACAAGTACCAGACTGGCTTCGACCAGCCCAAGCTGGTGGCCATGTACCTGGACAAGAAAATATCCGGCGTGGAGGCGGTGCAGACGCTGTCGCGCCTGAACCGCACCTTCCCCGGCAAGGACAAGACCTTCGTCATCGACTTCGCCAACAAAGCCGAAGAGATCCTGGCATCGTTCAAGACCTTCTACCGCGACGCACAGGTGGCGGACATCCAGGATCCGAACATCGTCTACGACATCAAGCAGCGTCTGGATGGCATGTTCATCTACGAGCAGGCCGAAGTGGAGGCCTTCGGCGATGCCATCGTCGATCCGAAGGTGACGCACCAGAAGCTGTTCTCGCTGACCCAGGCACCCACCGACCGCTTCAACGGAAAGCTGAAGACGCTCAACGACGCCATCGACCAGTGGGAAAAGGCCTGGGAGAAGGCCCACGACGAGGGCAACGACAAGGACATGGAGTACGCCGACGTCCAGCGCTCGGAGTACTGCAAGGCCCGCGACGAGCTGATGATCTTCAGCGAGAGCCTGACCAAGTTCGTGCGCAGCTACGAGTACATCGCCCAGCTCATCGATTTCGGCGACCCGAGCCTGGAGGCCTTCGCCAGCTATGCCCGCCTGCTGCGTAAGCGTCTCAAGAGCATTACGGCGGAGCAGGTGGATCTGAGCGACCTCAAGCTCAGTCACTACAAGTTCAAGAAGGGCAGCAACCTCAGTGGCGTTGGTGTGCAGGCGGAAACGCCTGGCCTCTACGGCATGACCGACAACGGTCTGCGCGACGCCCGTGACCGCGAGAAGAAGTACCTCACCGAGCTGATCGAGAAGCTCAACAACGCCTTCGGCAAGGACATCACCAACACCGATCAGGTGGCTTTCACCGTGCACGTTTCCGAGAAGCTACGCGCCGACAGCGTGGTGATGGCCCAGGTGCAGAACAACACCATGGAGCAGGCCATGAAGGCCGACCTCCCCTCAAAAGCCATCTCTGCCATCGCCGCCGCCATGAGCAGCCACACCAGCATGGCGACCAAGCTGCTCAGCGACGAGTCGACGCGGGATGTGTTCCTGACGGTGGTCTACGAGTTGCTGAAGAAGGATGCGGGAATGGACTTGCTGGGTGCTGCGCGAGATTGATTGAATCAACATGTTTGCCCTGCTGGCTGGGCCTGCTAAGGAAAGGCTGGCTCTTCGAGCTTAGAGATCAGCTCATCCATGACATCTGTGTCCGCAAGCCTGCTGTCACGCGCTGTGTGAATCAGTCTCTCGCGGCCTGTACTCGCCCAACCCTTAGCGTTGTCATCGATAGCTAAGTAGTACTCGGGGGATCAGCAGTCCTTCATGAATGAGGTGATGTACGGCGGGATTTCATAGTGTTACGGAGATTGCCTGCCAATCATTGCCATTTAATGGCAATGATTGGCAGGTTATGGCGCAATCGTGGATCTTCAGGAAGTAATTAGATGGCAATCATTGGCAATGATTGCCATCAATTCGGCTGCCAGCAGCTGTCTTGCTCGCGCCTGAGCGCGGCTCTTCGCTTACCAGGGATGCTCTGTCGATAAATGTCTTCGAGGCTTGCCGAATTGCCGTGTTTAGGCGGCATAAATGCCGCTGTATCACAGGCTGAACGCTGTTGGTGTATCACAGGCTGAACGCTGTTGGTGTATCACACGTTGCACGCGGTCCCTGTATCACACGCTGCACGCTCAAAAATCAGTGCGAGACTATTACGGGTCGACAAATAGGGTGATACACCGAGGCCTAAAAATGGCCGCTCAGCGTAGTAATGAGATCGGGTTTACGTGTCGATCCCGGCTGTAGAGTTGTGTTGCCGGCAGTGAGGCGAAATCCGCGCATCCATCGACCCAATGCCCGGCCACACGGACTACAAAACGAACCCCTCGGCCAGCTGTGTCAGCAGTTCCTCGACGAGCCAGGCACCTGCCGTAGATGTCAGCATCTGCATTGGTGAGTTGCCGGAGAACCTGTCTTGGGGCTTCGAGAGCCAGCGCTGCGCCTTATCACGAGAGCCAAAAAGGATCTCGGCCACCACGATGGTATGCACTACGCGAAAGAGCCTGTCGCTCTCATCTGCAGACAGTCGATTATCTGTTGAGGCGTCCGGAGCGATAATTCTGTCTGTTGGGCGTTGCTTTTTCCCAAGGGCTGGCGTGATTTGCTCGCACGCATGGGCATCGATTTCACCGTTCCTGATCAGCGTAGCCAAGTGAGCTACAGGGATGCCTTTGATGATGTGCGAATGCACGTCTACATCAGTTGCGTGCTCGGGTAGGCCTAGCAGCCTCGCCCTGCGTTGGCGGTAATCATCCGCATGGATCCCTACAAACATAGAGCACCTCAGATGGCAGAAATCACGCGTCCTACGTAAGCCAGCTCGTTGCGCTGGATATTAAGAGGCTCGTGCAAATCGGGCAGTAGCGGGTGCAGTAGCTGCTGAGACTCACCCACATGCTCGACCCTGCCTACATAGGCTGTGCCAGCCTTGTGGCTAAGGTAGCAATGGATCTGATCCCGCCGCTCGTAGAAGTCGTCGACGTTCATCGCGTACACATCGGTGCTGATCAAGAACAGCATCGCCGTGTGATGTACTCGATAACCAGGCCTCAGCCAGAATCCGCGCTTGCGTACGACCTTGCCAGGCGGCACCTCCAGATATTCCGCGCAGCTCGGGAAGGCCCCTTGATCCAGATAGGGCCCAATCTGTGTCGCCATCAGCACAGGGCATCCGCTATAGGTGCGCTCTCGGTTTCGCATGAGTCCCTCACTATCGGAGTTTTCGGTGAAAGGCTAAAGCGTTGCTATTCGCTCACAGCTAGGTGTTTTGGTCGCCCCCCAAACCCCCGTGAACAGTCTTATCACTGGGGACGAGAGACGTTGCTTTCATCCAGGCAATCACGCCACCGATGATGAGGCTGGCGATTGCCGCCAAAGGAAAAGGAATCATCCTGGTGAGCAGAACGAGGGCGAGCGCGCCGGCAGTGCCGCCCCCGGCAATTGCCCCAAGCAAAGGGGTTCTGCGAAACGCAGCGATGAGGCAACAAATGCAGTCAACCAAGAGCAGCAGCGCGCCAAGATAGAGCACCTCCAGTTCGGTTTCGATCACGCTTTGCTGGCCTGTTGGCGATACTTGTAGAGGGTGCTTCGGCTGATCTTCAGCGCCTTGCATATCTCGTCGGGCGTACGATTCTGATCACCTGCCAGGGCTTGTATCGCAGCAATCGTTTCTGGCGGCACACCAGGCCGCCCGCCTTGCCGCCCCCTGGCACGTGCCGCTTCGAGGCCGGCAAATGTGCGTTCTCGAATCAGGTTTCTCTCGAACTCCGCCATCGCAGCGAAAACATGGAAAACCAGGCGGCCGGCAGCGCTGGTGGTGTCGATCTGTTCCTTCAGGCTTTCAAGGCCCACGCCAGCGGATTCGAGGTTGGCAGTGAGGCGCAGCAACTCGGACATCGAGCGGCCGAGGCGGTCAAGCCGCCAGACAACCAGAACATCGCCAGGTCTTGCAAATGCCAGCGCTTCATCAAGACCGGGGCGCGATGCTTTGGCACCACTCATCTTGTCGCTGAAGATCCGCTCGCAACCGGCAGCGGTCAGCGCGTCATGCTGAAGATCGAGCTGCTGATCATCCCGTGATACTCGCGCGTACCCAATCTTCATTGTCCGAATTCTCGTCAGCATAGAAGGTTTACGTATTTTGATTTAAAGACGAGTTTAAATCAATCGTAAGTGCTGACTATTGGGCGCCGAGAGTGTCGCTTTCAGAAGGCGAATGCACAGTAGTTCAGGAGTGGAATTCACGGGACCAGATAAGAGTGCCCGGATGGGGCGGTGATGCGCTGGACGCTCCCTCTGCAGGTGACAGTTACCGATCGAAAGCTATCGAAACCGGCCAAAAGAGGACAGCCAACAACGTTCGCATTGAGGCGACATCCGACGACCGACGCTAGGAGTGGTTTGACGAATTGTGAATCAAGTGACGCTGGAATCAGCGCAAGACATCCGACAAAGCTCCATCACGCGCTTGGGAACTGCAACGAGAACTGGCTACCGCCCGCAGGGCTCTGCTTATGCAATACCGTCCAGCCTAGGTGATTGACAACCCGTTTGACGATGGACAGCCCAAGCCCCGAGCCATTCGAGGCATCCCCGCCTGAATGAACAAAGCGGTTGAAAAGACGTGCCTTCACCGCTTCGGGCAGACCGGGGCCGTTGTCCTCGATGCTGATCGCGTTAGCGTCCAGACGAACCGTGATGACCCCTTGCTCGGTATGCAAGCAGGCGTTGCGCAACAGATTGCCGACAGCAATGGCCACCAGGTCCGGGATGGCCGGAACGGTTATCTCTTCTGGCGCGACCACCTCAATGGTCATGGGCTTGTCTCGCAGCAACGGCTGGCAACGCTCCACCTCATGCTCAATCAGCTGCCGCAGGGGTACTGGAATGAGACTCCCGCGCTCAGGAGCCCTTGCCAGTTGCAGCAACGCAGCTACCTGCTGCGCAGTATCAGATGCATTGCGCCGTATGCGCTCGGTCATGAGCAACAGTTCCGGTTGATCCTTCAGGCGCCTGGCTAGTACTTCGGCGGCGCCAAGCATGATCGTCAGGGGGGTGCGCAGCTCATGACTGACATCAGCGGTGAACCAGCGCTCTCGTTGTAGGGCCAGGCTCAACTGGTTGGTACGGTCCTCGATGGCACGTGCCAGCACCCCAATTTCGTCTCGCGCGTCGAGCCCGGGAAGGGTCCCCTCATCTTGTCTAGCCTCCACCGCGCTAGCCAGATTGGTCAGGGGCAGAATCACACGACTCGCGCTCGCACGACCGATCAGAAGTGCCAAGGCAATGCCGCCGATAAAGGCGACACTCAAGGCGAGATAGGTCAAAGACTCGATGGCTTCGAAGTCGCTCTGGTCATCGATTACCGCGTAGTGTTGACCGTCCGCTTCACGGATAAGCACATGCAATGCGCGGCCGTTCAAGCGCAGCTCATGAGCCCCAGGACCAAGCTTTTGGAGAGCGGGTGGCAGTTGCGTGCCGGCGAGAAAGCCAAGGTCTGTTGGCTGCTGAGTGGACTGATATGCGCCCGCTTCCCAGGTATCGGCAGCGTGTGCCAGGCGCTGTTCGATCAGGTGGTTTTCAATCTCTGCGATCACAAAGAACGCAGAGCTGGCGAATACGCTGCCAATGATGAAGGCCAACAGCACGTAGGCCGCCACCATGCGTCCACGTAGTGAGTTACTGGTGCGCATTGGCATCTGCCAGGCGATAGCCAATGCCAGCCACGGTGATGAGCATCGGCGGTAAGGATGGAAACGATTTGTCGACCGCTTGCCGCAATGCATGAATATGGGTGCGTAATGCATCGCTGAGCGGCGGTTCATCCTGCCAAAGCTCATGCTCCAGCTCTTCCCGCGTCACCAGGCGAGGTGCCGTCCGCAACAGCGCCGCGAGCAGCTTGTACCCGCTGGGCGTCAGTTCAAGTCGCTGGCCATTGCGGGTTGCCTCGAACGTTCCAGGGTCGAATGCCAATTCCCCATAGCGCAACACCTGATCCGGGAACTGGACCCCCGCCCGTCTAAAGAGCGCCTCCAGTCTTGCCTCCAATTCGATCAATGAGAAGGGCTTGACCAGGTAATCATCGGCACCGGCACGCAGGCCGGTGACCTTGTCGTTGATCGTGTCGCGAGCGGTCAGCATCAGAATCGGTGTATCGCATTGATGCTCTTCCCGAAGGCGCCGGCATAACTCCAGGCCGTCCAGTCCTGGGAGCATGCCATCCAGCACGATGACGTCGAAACGCTGCGAAATCGCTTGAGCCAGCCCTGCATGGCCGCTGCGCGCGTTGTCGAGCTGATGCCCCAGCGGTTCGAAGTACTCGTACAGGTTGGCAACGATATCCGGGTTGTCTTCGATGATCAGAATACGCACGTCCTGGTTTCCTCTGCGATTCATGCCGGGAACGCGCTGCGCTATCCCGGCACGATTCAGCTTTGACTGCCTGTGAGCCTGATGGGCGTCATTCGCTCCCATCGCACTTGGGCTCAGTGGTGAAGGTACGGGAAACATCCACTGCCCCCAGGTGCTCCAGCGTGCGACGGCCGATCAGCACCGGATAGAGCATCTTGCCGCGATTTTTCAGGGAGAACTCTTCGTTGTAGACCTGATCACCGATGCACATCTTCAGCTTCACCACCGGGCGTCGCTCGGCTCCACCCGCGCCCCGGACCTTGACACTCCGCTCCACTCGGCGCTCGAAGGGAATGCTCACCATTTTGCCGGTGTCGCTGTCCTTCACCTCGACATTGAAGCGTACCCATTTCTCGCCGTCCTTCTCGAAATGCTCCAGATCCTTGGCATCCATGGAGGAAGTCAGCGCGCCGGTGTCCAACTTGATCTTCACCGACACCTTTTCGGGCAGGAGAATGCCCTCTTCCACCCAGCCGAATACCTTCGCCGGGTTCTGGGCAGCCGAGAATGCGGCGGGTGTCATCATCAAAGTCGCGAGCGTTACCAGCAGACGTACGGTTGTGCGGGTCATAACAGACTCCATCAGTGAGAATGGTCCCCACCCTGAACGGCGCTACGTCAAGATCGCGTTAAGAGGCAGCAGCGCTGATGCGCGGGCAAGCCCTGGGGGTGTTAACGCGTTCTTCACGCCACGCCACGCACAGTAATTCCATGTCCCCCCCAGAGGAACGGCTTCTACTGCTGTTCGATGGCGGGCGGGCTTCTCCAGCAGCTGAACCAACCAAGACGGCTGCACCACTTTGCATGGTCCTGCCCCGGAGTACCGCTCGATGATCAGCACAGCCAACCGTCCCTTCTCACTCGGTGGCCTGTCGGCGTTGAGTTGCACCACAAAGCTATGGCTGATGGTGGCCTTGTTAGGTACCGGTACTGCGCTGGCGATTTCTGAGCACGAACACTGGGATGAGCGACTGGTATTCAATATGACAAACAGCCTGAACGCCGCAGCTGCGTCAGGAAAGAACATCTCGCTACCTGACTACAGAGTCTACATCGACGCCAAACCGGTCAAGGGCATCGAGCAGAACCTGTCTTCCGTGGTGTACGACTACGACCAGGATCGCTTGCTCGCGGTGATAAATGGTGGCCCCACGGAACTCATCGCCCTCAGCAAGTCAGGCGATGTGATCGGGCGGTATCCGCTGGAGGGGTTCGGGGACATCGAGGGCGTGGCCTATATGGGCGGCGGCCTAGTGGTGGTCAGCGATGAGCGCTCGCAGCAACTGAACTTCTTTCAGCTGCCGGCAACGCCGCGGAGTATCTCGCTCGACGAAGCGCAGTCGCTGTCCCTGGGCATCAACCTGAACGGCAACAAAGGCTTTGAAGGGGTGACTTACGATGCCGAAAAAGACCGCCTGTATGTGGTGAAGGAGAAGAACCCGCGACAGCTCTATGAAATCTCAGGAGTCGGCTCCAGCCTGGGCCACCGCATGCACATACATATCCGCGACCGGACCGACTGGATTGGCGAAAACGTCTTTGCTACCGACCTGTCTGATATCTTTTTCGATCCCCAAACCCGGCACCTGGTGATCCTCAGTGATGAGTCGAAGCTGCTCTTTGAGATGACCGAGGACGGCAAGCTTGTCAGCACCCGAAATCTGGTTGGCTGGCTGACTGAGCTGAAGCGAACTGCTCCGCAACCGGAGGGCGTCACCCTGGACAAGGATGGCAATCTCTATGTCGTCAGCGAGCCCAATCTGTTCTACGCATTTCGCAAGAACGAAGGTGCTAGCCCCGAACCGAACCGTACCAAGGACTCCCAATGAAAGGCCAGCCATCGTCATTGCTCACCCGCCTCAAACAGTGGGCCCGGACGATAAAGCGAGACGTGCTTGCTCTGTGGCTGTCGGCTCGCGACCCGCGCACTCCCTGGTACGCTAAGGTGTTGGCCCTGGTTGTCGCTGCATATGCGCTGTCGCCCATTGATCTAATCCCGGACTTCATACCCGTCCTCGGCTATCTGGACGATCTGCTGATCGTTCCCCTGGGCATCTGGCTGGTGGTTCGATTGATCCCGATGGAGTTGATGGCAGAACACCGTGCAACCGCCGCCCAGGCGACTTCACGCCCAGTGAGCCGAACAGCGGCGGGCATAGTCGTGATGATCTGGTTGGTGGCTGCGTTCTGGTTCCTGGCCTGGATGACTCGGTAACACGTCAGTTGGGACGTGGCCCATCAGGTCAGCGATAGGCGCCCGCTTTTGGTCGTTCTGAGCCACTCGTCCTCTGGCCAAGATTATGTTTGCGACAGCAACTTCGCCCCATCCGGGCGCAATTCCCCCTTGGGTGAAATGTGCCTATATAGGGTCTGCCGCGTAATGCCGAGTTCCTGGCATAGATCACCGACCTTCGTTTCCGGCTGCCCCATCGCTGCCATCGCCAGCCGCAACTTGGCGGCGGTCATCTTGAACGGTCGCCCGCCCTTTCTGCCGCGCGCCCGCGCCGAGGCCAGCCCAGCTATGGTGCGCTCGGCGATCAGCTCGCGCTCGAACTCGGCCAGGGCCGCGAAGATGCCGAAGACCAGCTTGCCAGCGGCGGTCGTGGTATCGATGGCCGCGCCGTGGCCGGTCAGTACCTTGAGGCCTATACCGCGCCCGGTCAGTTCATGGACGGTATTGATCAGGTGACGCAGGTCTCGCCCGAGCCGGTCCAACTTCCACACGACCAACGTGTCGCCAGGCCGCAGTGCCTTCAGACAGCTCACTAAACCGGGCCGGTCTTCCCGCTTGCCCGATGCCTGGTCCTCGTAGAGATGCGCTGGATCGACGCCAGCCGCAGTCAGCGCATCATGCTGTAAGTCGGTGGCCTGGGAGCCGTCCGCCTTCGATACCCGCATGTAGCCAATCAGCATGTCGCACCTGTCACATATACGTTCGATTATGTGACATCTTGCGTCAGAATGGCTCAATCGTCAAAACTTGTCACTTAACCCGTCATTCTGTCTAAGACATGCAAAGGGTCAGTCATGCTCATAATGTGACAGAAATTCCGGTGGGATGCCTTCCTTCGCGAAGGTGGCGCGCAACTGCTCCAGGGAAGCGGGGTCGCGCCGACCATAGGAAGCCAACGCGAACAGCGAGCGTGCCGTCTCGGGGCTGTGCCGCGCTTCAATGATGGCCTCGTCGATGGCCTGGACTGCACGCTGCCAGTGATTGATGGGTTCGGGCTTCGGCGCTTTCGTCGGCAGGCCACTGGTGAACCCGGTTTGGGGCTCGCACCAGAATAGTGTTGCCTGCTCGCCTGGCGGGCTTATATCCCCCACCTCAATCAAGCTGATTGCCGTTGCCGCCGCCTCCAGCATCTGCAACCGTACTGCCGGGTTCAGGGTTTCATACGGTCGCCACAGACTTTGCCCAGCACGCAGCGGATGCCCGCAGCCTTCCCAGACTTGGCGGATATCCCCCGCGCAGGTTCCGCACGCCGAAAGCGGGGTGTTCAGCTCATCGAGCAGCGTGCGTAGCAGCCGAAACCACAATCCGGCGTGGATGCGTCGGCGCGGCAGTTCCACGTGACCGGTCGTCAGTGCCTGCCAGGTGCGCTGGTCCATCGCCGCAATCGCGTCGCTGGCGGTGCGCGGTTCGGCGTCGGCGTTCTCCCAGCCGAGAAACCGCCCTGGCACACCCCAATAGGATTCCAGCCAGCAGCCATGCAGCGGGCAGCTCAGCATCAGGGGCAGCTTCCACGCGAGCAGTACGGATTGGTTATCCGGATCGTTCAGGCAGAGCGGACAGGCGCGGTGTATCGGCTGGCTGGGCAGCCAGGCACGCCAGCTCGTGATGGATCGCGTCTTACGGCGGAGTCTTGGCAGCAGCACCGAGAGCTGGAACGCATAGGTTTCCAATGCGTCTGGAATCTGATCATCAAGGCTGTCCAGTAGCCAAGGCACCCAGCCGGCGAAACTCATGCAACTCAGCCGGTCCGGCTCGATGCCGCTCCGCTGGGAGAGCATCGCCAGCAGCGACAGTGGTGGCGCGGTGTCCAGGTCATCGACCTGACCGTGGCCAAGATCGTGCTCCACCAGCTCGGACAGTTCCATGTGATAGCAAAGGGCTACGCGGTTGAGCCACGAAGACAGGGCTTCGCCTTCCCTGGGAGCCGGATGCAATGGCCAGCGCAGCGTTGGCTTCACATTAGTTCCCGCTCGAATTGCCGACGCCGCTCGCTGGGGCCGGAGTAATCGGCCATGCTGAGCGTGCGGTGGTTGATCGCTTCCTCACCGCTCTCCACGGCGACGACGGCCGCCGCCATCAACAGGTGCGCCAACTCGCCGATGGTGCCCTCGCTGCGCGTGAGCAGGTAGCGAGCCATATCCAGCGTGGCAATCGACGAGGGTCGCCGCAGAGGGAGCGAAGCCGCGAAGCTGGCCAGCAGTGAGCAGCAATCGTCGTTGGCCTCCCACACCGGCAGCATCATCGGCTCGAACCGGTTCTCCAACTGGTCATCTGAGCGGATGGCTAGGTAGGCGTCGCGCGTGCCGACCCCGACCAGCGGGATGCGCAGTTCGTTGCCGAGGAAGCGCAGCAGGTTGAGGAATTCCCGGCGGTTGACGCTGTTGCCGGCCAGCACGTTGTGCAGCTCGTCGACCACCAGCATGCGCACGCCGACCTTGCGCAGCAGTGCCAGCGCCAGTTGCTCCATTTCCGGCAGCCGAGGGCGCGGTCGCAATGGTGCCCCCATCGCCGCGAGCAGCGCGACGTAGAAGCGGATCACCGACGGCTCGGACGGCATCTGCACGACCAATACGGGGATGTGCTCCTGATCCTCGTCGGAGCTGGCCGGGTGGGTACGGCGAAACTTCTCGATGATCATCGACTTGCCGTTGTTGGTTGGCCCGACCAACAGTAGGTTGGGCATGCGTTGTTTGTTCGGCCACGCATGCAGGGCTTCCAGTCGGTTCAGCGCCTCGACTGCGCGCGGATAGCCGATCCAACGGTCGGCGCGAAGGCGATGGATGCGTTCGTCCGCCGGGAGACGGGCCATGCCCTGGGCCGTCGGCAGCAGGTGGGACAGGTCGATGATGGGATATTCGTCCACGGCTACCACTCCTCAATCTGGTCGAACGGTTTGGCCGGTGGCTGCTTGTCTGCCTGCGGGTCAGCCATCTCTGCGTCCGGCGGTGGCATCGCTTTGACCGGCGGTGCCGTTGCCTTGAAGTGCTGGCGTCGATCCGCGTCGCGCCGCGCCTTGCGCGTAGCTTTCTGCGCGGTGGTCACGATTTCGCGCATCTGGCCGATCATGCGGAACAGCGCCGACTCATCCACCTGTTCGCGCCCTTGCTGCCGTAATTTCGCCAGCGCCTGCCGTTGTTCCCAGAGGGTGACAGCCGGGTGCGACAAGGTACGGTAGGGAATTCCCAGGTAGTGCTGACCATCCGGCTCCAGCACCCAAATGCGGCTGATGTCGCGCGGGTCGCGCCGGATCAGGAACGCAGGCAAGCGGTCGCGCCGAGCCATCCACGGCTTGAGCGCATCGGCGTAGTAGTGGATGTGGTCGATGACGAAGCCGGTGCGGGTCAGCGTGCGGCGGATGATGGGCAGAAAATCGACCAGAAAAGCCGTGGGGCGGGTGATGACGGTTGGCACGCCGGTTCGTGCGATAGCTTCGTCCCAGCGCGCGGCCGGCGGTTGGAGCAAGCCGTTGTGCACGGAGCCGTGATAAGTGCCCACCGCCAATGCGAGCCAGCGCTCCAGCTCTCGCAGTGTCAGGGCGGACATCTTCTCGGAGGCGTATTCCCCGCGCTGGTCGGGGTTGGAGAAGGTCGTCCCTGGCAATTCGTCGTGGATCATTTGCATCGCCGTGCCGATGATTCGTTCCACGATGCCGCCGTAGTGCGGCTGCCCGAGCGGACGATAGTCCAACCGAATGCCATGCTGTTCGCAGCCACGGCGCAGGGCCTCGCTCTTGAACTCGGCGGCATTGTCCAAGTAAAGCAGCCTGGGCTTGCCGCTCATCGGCCAGTTCATCTCTACATCCAACCCCTCCAACCAAGGGCGCTTGTCGCAGCCGGCATGCGAAAGACACAGGCCGACCGAGACGGCGGACGGTGCTTCCAAGGTGACCACCATGCCAACCACGCAGCGGGTGAACACGTCGATGGCGAGGGTCAGGTGCGGACGGCCAATCGGTTGCCGGTCGCGTACGTCCACCACGATCAGGTCGATAAATGTGTGGTCGATCTGTACCTGCTCCAGCGGCGCGGAGACTGGCGGCGGAACGCCGCCGGCACTTTGCAGGGTGCGGGACGCATCTTGACCTTCCCGAAGGCGAGTGCTCTTTAGCGGGTCGAGACCGGCGATCCGCGAGGCCACGGTATTGCGTGCAGGCACCCGCAGCTTTTGCAGCTTGCACGCCCGCGCAACTTCGCGGTGGAACGCCGCCAGGCTGCGCTTCTGCTTGGTCAGGAAGCTCTTTTGCAGTAGCTCGCGAATGATGCGTTCGACCGATTCCGGCAAGCGGCCCTTACCTTTGCCGCCGCTCGACTGCCCAAGAGCTAGGTCAGTGACCAGCCCCGAGCCTTGCCGGGCACGGCGGATCAGGACGTAGACCTGCCGCCGGGACAGACCAAGTGCTTGGGCTGCCGCGTCGGCCGCTTCATGCCCTACCGTCTCCGACTGTGCCAGCGGCCCGATGATCTCCGCGCGACGGCGCGCACGCTCCCATGCCTGATCTGGCAGGGTGGCTACGCCATGCTCGGCAATCGGTGCGGTATCGGTCGCCATGCTCACCTCGCTTTGGTGCACACGAGTATTGGGCATAGACGAGTTTCGTGCAGAGGTGTCCTGATATCGGGCTGTCAGGAGCCGTATGCATAACAGGCTTCAAACCGCGCTGATTGGTGCAGTCGTCTTCTGAAAGTGACAAGACGGCGGCCTCACGGCAGCTGAAGTGGTCTAGTGTGGTAGAGAGGAAAAAGATGGAGGGGGCGAAGCCCCCTCCGATAGGGTTGAGGCGCTGTGAAGTGCTCGGTGTGATTAGTGGAGTTGGGGCGTGCCCGGCTCCTCAAGTTCATCGAGCTCCAGCTGAACCTCAAGGGGGCCTTGTGGTTTTGCTGGCTTCACTTCATCAACCTCAAAGCAGAAGGCAGTTTTACCTACCTCATGGGCGTACAGGCGACGACCATTGCGAAGGGTGATGAATGGCCTGCAGATCATAGTACTCATACGAAGTTCTCCATTAGAGATACCTCGGAGGCACCTTGGGTCGAATGACCGCCGGTCAAGCAGGCTTGTCAGGGATAATTGATATCCGTAGAATGTGATCCCGCGATTGAAAAAACCTGACCTCCAAGGTTGGTTTAGTTAAATGTGCTCTCTGGTTCTGCAAAACCTTTGATGCACGGCTCTTAGCTCACTTCCCTTAGAATCAAGGGTTGTGGGCTTTTTGCTGTCTAAGACGCTAGTCCAGCAAATTTCATATTCTCATACGTTATGTCTACCGTCAATAGGCGTATGAGCGGAATTTCAATTTTTTCAGGCGCTTACGGGTTGGGTGCCTTCCTTCCTGTCTCGGTTACTGCATTTAAATTTCAAAAATTGGCTGCTCTGGCTCGGTGCGCAGGCTGATGTGGTCGGCTTGCCATTTCTTGAGTAGTTGCGATTGGGCGTATGACAGGGCTTCGTCTGAAATAACCTCGATATCGACTAGCTCGATCCAGGTCCAGATGTCGTTGCCGTCTTTCTTGATTCTGCAGCGCGCCTCAAAAATCGACTGGATGGCCTCTGCTGTCTTGGTGGCTGCGATCTGGGCGGCGGCGGGGTCGGTATCTGTTGCATAAAGCAGCGTAACTACGAGTTCGTAGGGGTCGTTGGCACCGTTCCGCGCATTCTCGGTGCCGCCGTCGACATCAAAGAACACTGCGGCGATATGGTTGCCAGTGTCTTTGAATGCCTTGGCCAGCTTCTCGGCGATCTTGGTTTCTTCCTTAAGGCGCCGATCAAACTCGTCTGGGAAGGCCGCTCTCCGATACCTGGCTGCTAGCCATCTCTGAAGCACGCTGTGCTCTTTGGGTGTCATCTTGTGCGAGGCGTTGGGTAAGTGCTCGCTTAGTCCGTGCCTGGGATTGTCGGCTGCATCCTTGGGGATGAGGGCTCGCCTATTGGTGTCGATTTCGACGTAGGCCTCTTCGCCGGTTGCGGAGAATCCTACGTGAAGGCGGCGGAGGTTCTTGCAATTGGTGTAGTTGCCGTTGGGTGCTCCATCCAGAAACGTGCCGAGCACCACCTCTACAAAGGGCTCGCCATCGGGTAGCTGGGCGAGGTCGCAATCGTGAGAGGCGATGACTGCGGCAACCTTCTCCGGTGGGAGGTCTGGGGCGAGCTCCAGCTCTCTAATCGTTTCCGGTCGAAGAAGGTGCCCTTGTCGCCAGGGTGTATCTCTGCTCCAGCTACCCATTCGGCTACTTCATCCTCTATGCCTGCTCGTTAAGGTGGGGAGTGCCTGCGTCGCTCGGGTCGATGGGGGTGATGGCTGATCTCCCTCTGAGGCGGTGGGCTACTCTTGAGTGTTGTTGGTTTTCTGTTTGGAACATTGCTATGAGTGCCTTGGCGACAGATTCGCCTGGTTCCCCACCTTGCATCTGCTCAAGGAGTGTTTTTCCGCCGGGCAGCCGCCTTTTGATCAGGCTGGAGCTTCCGGTAAGGTTCTCTCGGTGCAGTAGGGTGGTGGCATCTGCGAGTTGCTGTAGTAGGGCTTCGTTATGCGCGGAAATTGGTTCTCCGGCCTGCCAGTTGTAGATGGCCTGGCGCGAAACGCCGAAGAAGGACGCCAGTTCGGTGACTGGAGGCTTAAGTGTGTTGCGCACAAAGGCAAGGTTTTCAGCGGAGGTGCGTGGCTTGGCGCGCTGGGTATCTGTGTCTTTTCGCTCGGAGTACTTGATATCAAGCAGGCGATATCCCTTGTCCTCCCTTGCGGCGACGTAATTCGGGGTGGCCACTCCGCCGGTGCCGACCAGTAGGGCAAGCGCTACGCTGCCGCAGCCTCGAATGAAGCGAGAGGCTGTTCCTTTGGTGCGCTCTTCTTGATGGGGGAGTGCTGTGGCGGTCGTTACTCCGCGCTTTTCGTGCGTTACGCGGTACTCAAGGCGCTGAGATGTCAGAAAGCTATTTGCTAGCTGGGGGGTTGCTCGGTTTGAGTGTGCGATATGCATGAATTTGAGACTCCCTTCAGGTATCCCAGGCTGTGCGTGCGAAATCGGTGGTCGTTGCGCGGAAGCACCTGCCGATGAGTTCGTGTAGCTCGTCCATCCTGGTTAGTACTTCAGCTTTGTTGTAGGGGCGCCGCTCGACAGAGAAGCCGTCGGTGTCGATGAGGGCGTGTATGCCGGAGATCGACTCGAAGCGCTCTTGTATCTTCAGGCGTTCGGGGTCGATGTCTGGGGGGAAGGCCAGTCGACCATTTTGGATAACGGTGCGGGCTACAACCTGGCCGATCCCGTCGGCAAGTAGAACGGCTTCAGAGAAGGAGTGGCTGAATGCTGACTCCTTCATTTGAGCGGGCAGTCCTAGTACCTGGGGGATGAGGTATTGGCTGAGATCCTCCCCTTCTTGTGGTGCTACGGCGTCGAGGTAGCGTAACCCCAAGCGCTCAACAAAGCTGAGTCCGCCAATTGCCTCGTCAAGAATGCTCAGTCCTAGCTCCAGCTGCTCGTAAAACTCCTTGAAGTCGACGTAGGTCGTGGTTTCAAAGGTGATTGAGTTTGGCTGTAGGAGAAAGGCGTTGGTGTCATTGAGGTTGGAGAAAACAAAACGATCCAGTTTCTGGATTGTGGGGGTGGGTGCTTTGTCGTCCGCTCCATCTGATGCGCTTTGGAGGGAGAGCTGCATCTGGGTCGATTTTGTGAAGCCAGGGTAGCCGGCTTTTCGCATGCGCTCCTGGATCTGCGGGATATAGGAGTCCAGCGAGAGCACGGGGTTGTGCTGCACTTGGCCTATCGTGAAGAAGACCGGTGGGTTCTTAAGTTTATTGCCCATTGCACTCGTCCATGCTTGAAACTTTGATTGACAGTTTACACATTGCTTTACAGGTTCGCAATTTGAGGCGTGGCTTCGCCAAATGGCCTCTCGGCTTCAAGGCTGGGGCGGGTGGGTCAATGCCTGCTGGTGGTCGCGGAATCAGGGGGGGCTAGGTGCCCGCTGGAGGTCGAGGGAGCCCAATGTCTGCCGTGTTTCGAGATGCGAGGTGGTTAGGGGCATTTCGCATTGCGAAATGGGGGGCGTGGGGCGGGTAAATTAAGGCTAGCGCTGGTAGCAAGTTTGTCGGTTTTGGTGGTTGCGATGGCTTATCGTGCTATTGGGGCGGATAAAGGGGTGAGTACCTATTTGAGTTCCCTTTGAGATTGTGCGATGCGCTTAGGCTTATATTTTTTCTGGCTTTGGATGGCTAGATTCGACTCCTGTCTCCGCACCAGTGATTCAAAGAGGCTCGCAGCGATGCGGGCCTTTTTCGTTTTTGCCGTGGCGTCGGCTCGGTTGAATTAATCGGCTAGCCGGGCAGCAGACTTGTTAATCATGATCAATAGTTGAATGGTGTGGCGAACTGGCCTATCGAGTGCCGGTTATTCGTTGCTGTGCGGTGGGCTTAATTATGTCTGCTTTCGGTCGAAATAATATTGTCGTTCGGCTTGATGTTTGAATAAGCCAATAAAAAACGGGAGCCCAAGGCTCCCGTTTTTTATTGCGCTGCTAGTGCTTACTTGCGGCCGCCGCCGTGGCTGTTTTCGCCACCCTTGCGCCCGGCTTCGGAGGCCTTTTCGCGGTCATTGGCGAAATTGCCGCCGCTGCTCTGGCCGCCCTTGCGTCCGGCCTCGGAGGCCTTCTCGCGGTCATTGGCGAAGTTGCCGCCGCTGTTCTGGCCACCCTTGCGGCCCGCCTCGGCTGCGCGTTCCGGGTCGTTGGCGAAATTGCCACCGCTGTGCTTGCCGCCTTCGCTGCCGATTTCCTGGTAGAACTCCTTGCCGTGGCTTTCGGAGGTGGCTTCGCCGCCCTTCTTGCCGATCTCCTGGTAGAACTCCTTGCCGTGGGTCTGCGAAGTGGCGTCACCGCCTTTCTTGCCTGCTTCGTTTACCGACATATTGCCTTTATCAGCCATGGGAATGTCTCCTGCGCTGTTTGTACAAACGAGCGGTTGTTCTTGCTGGGCAAGAAAGCCGCCCCTCGAGATATACGAGGAAAGTTCTATCAGGGAGTTCGAGATATTTGCCGGGAACCGATGAGTGGGAGGGCCGCTCTAGTTATAGGATGGCTGGCGCTAAATGACTTCGCCTGGTTGTAGGCTTTGCTATCTTGAGGCTTGGGTAACGAGGCGAAGTTGGCAACTTGGCGAACTCCCGGCGTGCATTGCCGTCGGAGCTTCGACAGACCAATCGGGGGTGCGTAATGGCGATTTTCGACACGCGGGGCATTGGCGCGATGACGTTGCTGAAGAAGACCTTGAAGGAGTTCAGCAGCGACGACATGTCCACCTACGCCTCGGCGCTGGCCTATCGCGCCCTGTTCTCGCTGTTTCCCTTCCTGCTGTTCCTGCTGGCCCTGCTGGGCTTCCTCAACCTGTCCGACTTCTTCGACTGGATCCGCCAGCAGGCCATCCTGCTGCTGCCGCCGATGGCCATGGATCAGGTCAACCCGGTGATCGACCAGCTGCAGAGCCAGCAGGGCGGCTTGCTGTCGTTCGGCATCCTGGCGGCGCTGTGGACGGCCTCGGTGGGCTTCCGCTCGCTGATGAATGCGATGAACAAGGCCTACGACGTGGCCGAAGGACGACCGAGCTGGAAGCTGATGCTGCTCTCGGTGGTCTACACCATCGCCACCGCGGTGCTGCTGCTGGCCACCGCGATGCTGATGGTGCTGGGCCCGCAGGCGATGGAGTGGCTGGCCGACATGGTCGGCCTGCGCGATGTGGTGGTGGTGCTCTGGACCTGGGTGCGCTGGCCGCTGGTGGTGATCCTGCTGATGCTGCTGGTGGCGGTGCTGTACTACGTCACGCCGGATGTCGAGCAGGAGTTCCGCTTCATCACCCCGGGCTCGGTGCTGGCGGTGGTGGTGTGGATCGCCGCGTCGGTCGCCTTCGGCATCTACGTGCAGAACTTCGCCGACTACAACGCCACCTACGGCAGCATCGGCGCGATCATCGTGCTGCTGCTGTACTTCTATATCTCCGCCGCGGTGCTACTGCTGGGCGCCGAGCTGAACGCGGTGATCGAGCACCATTCGGTCGAAGGCAAGGACAAGGGCGACAAGCGGGTCGACGGCTGATCCGCCCGCCGGGGCGCGGCAAACGTGCCCGCTAATGAAACGATCATCCAGCCGGAACAGTCCTACGCTTATTACAAGTGCTTCAGTCGAGGCGATGGATGCCGGGGCGGTCGAAGCGACCTGTCGCTGTCCAGGGAGGGGCGTGAAGCGCAGAACGGACGGAGACGGTCACCTTGCATATCGCTGACATGACCATGTTCTACGCGCCGGCCAGTGGCGGCGTGCGTACCTATCTCGAGGCCAAGCATCGCCGGCTTCAGTTGTACTCGGGGGTTCGCCACAGCATCGTCGTGCCGGGCAGCTGTTATCGCCACAACGGTGGCATCTACGAAGTGCCGGCACCAGCGCTGCCGTTCGGCAAGGGCTATCGCTTCCCGGTGCGCCGCGGCCCGTGGCGCAACCTGCTGCGCTCGTTGCGCCCGGACCTGATCGAGGTGGGCGACCCCTACATGACCGCCTGGGCCGCGCTGGATGCCGGCCGCCGGCTGGACGTGCCGGTGCTCGGCTTCTACCACTCGGACCTGCCGCTGCTGGTGAGCAATCGCATCGGCAACTGGCTGGGCACCAACCTCAACGGCTACGTGACGCGCCTGTACAGCAGCTTCGACCGGGTCCTGGCGCCGAGCCAGGTGATGGCCGACAAGCTCGTCGCCCTCGGCGTGCAGAATGTCTTCGTCCAGCCGCTGGGCGTTGACCTGGACACCTTCCGCCCGGATCGTCGCGACCCGGGGCTGCGCCGCGAACTCGGCCTGCCCGAGGAGACGCGGCTGCTGATCTTCGCCGGCCGCGGCTCGCGGGAGAAGAACCTGCCGATCCTGCTGGAGACCGCTCGCCGGCTGGGGCAGGGCTACCACCTGCTGCTGGTGGGCTCGCACATGCCGCACCGGGTGCCGGACAACGTCTCGGTGATCGATCGCTTCTGCCCGGCCAGCGAAGTGGCGCGGCTGATGGCCAGCAGCGATGCCCTGTTGCACGCCGGCAACCAGGAAACCTTCGGCCTGGTGGTGCTCGAAGCGATGGCCAGCGGCATTCCGGTGGTCGCCGCGCGCGCCGGTGCGCTGCCCGAGCTGGTGCCCTTCCATGCCGGGCGCCTGTGCCGGCCACTGGATGCCCAGGCGATGGCCCAGGCGGTGCGCGAGCTGTTCGAGGAGCAGCCAAGCCTGCTCGGCGCCCAGGCCCGCCAGCATGTCGAGCTGCACCATGCCTGGGATGCGGTGGTCGCCGGGCTGCTGGCGCACTACCACGCGGTGCTGGGCACGGTGGAGCTGCCGGTGGCCGTCCATGGCTGAGCGCGCGCTGATGCTGGTGCTGCACGACGTGGCGCCGGAAACCTGGGAGGACTATCGCGACTTCGTCGCCGCGGTGGATGCTCTGGGCAGCGTGCCGATCACCTGGCTGGTGGTACCCGACTTCCATCATCGCAACGCGCTCGAGCGCCATCCCGGATTCTGCGCGCTGCTCGAGCGCCGGCTGGCCCGTGGCGACGAGCTGGTGCTGCACGGCTGCTACCACGCCGACGACGGCCCGGCGCCGCGCAGCCCGCAGGAGTGGTTCATGCGCCGGGTGTATACCCACGAGGGTGAGTTCTACGGCCTGGACGAGCCCGAGGCGCGCCGCCGCCTGGAGCAGGGCATCGGGCTGTTCCGGCGCCATGGCTGGCCGCTGCACGGCTTCGTCGCCCCGGCCTGGCTGATGAGCGAGGGCACTCGCCGTGCACTCGCCGACAGCGGCCTGGCCTATACCAGCGACCCGCGGCACTTCTTCCTGCTGCCCGACTTCACCCCGATCCGCGCGCCGGGGCTGGTGTGGAGCGCGCGCAGCGCCTGGCGCCGCGGTCTCTCGCGGCTGGTCTCCGAGCGCCAGCTGCGCCGGCAGCAGGATGCGCCGCTGCTGCGCCTGGGGCTGCATCCGGTGGACATGCGCCACTCGTTTTCCCGGCAGTACTGGCTCGACGTGCTGCAGCGGCTGCTGCGCGACGGCCGGCGCCCGCTGTGCAAGATCGACTGGCTGCGCGGGCGGCTGCCGGCGAGCGCCGTGGCATGAGCCGGCGCTGGTGGCTGCTGGGCGGCGCGTTGGTCGCCGCAGCGCTGATCCCGCTGCTGCTCGGCGGCAGCGGGCTGTTCGAGCGGCTGCTGCGTTTCCCGCCGGAACTGCTGCTGGGCATGCTCGGCATGGTGCTGCTGGGCTGGTACCTGAACGCCTTTCGCCTGCGGCTGCTGGTCGGCCGCCGCCGGCTCGGCCAGCGTCGCGCGTTCGGCATCGTGCTGGCCACCGAATTCGCCATCTGCGCGACGCCAGGCGGGGCCGGCGGGCCGATCACGCTGATGGCGCTGCTGATGCGCCAGGGCGTGGCGCCGGCCCGCGGCACCGCGACCTACGCTGTCGAGCAATTGAGCGATCTGCTGTTCTTCGCCTGTGCCCTGGTCGGCGTGCTGATCTACGCCATGACCCACGCGCTCAACGCGCAGATGGCCAGCCTGCTCGGCGTCAGCGCCGCGCTGCTGCTGGGGGTGATGGTGCTGCTCGGGCTGCTCGGGCGCTTCCATCGCCAGGTGTTTCGCCTCAACGGCTGGATCGTGCGACGCTGCGGCATGGGTGCGCAGCGGCGGCGCCACTGGGCACGCCGGGTGCTGCGCTTTCGCAACGCCTTGCTGGAATGCTTCGCCCTGCCGCGGCCGGTGCTGCTCAGCGTGTTCGGCCTGACCACGCTGCACTGGCTGCTGCGCTTCAGCGTGCTCTACCTGACCTTGCGCGGCCTGGGTAGCGACCTGGCCTGGGCCTGGACCTTCCTGGTGCAGATGCTGTCGCTGACCGCCGGCCAGCTGAGCCTGCTGCCCGGCGGGGCAGGCAGCGCGGAACTGGCGTCGGCGGCGCTGCTGACGCCGATGGTGGGCAAGTCGACCACCGCCGCGGCAATCCTGATCTGGCGCTTCGTCACCTATTACTTCTACCTGATCGCCGGCGCCCCGGTGTTCCTCCAGCTGGCCGGTCGTCCGCTGCTCGACCGTCTGGTGCGCTCGCGGCAGTACCAGGGCTGAACCATCCCGCGAGTTGGGCAGTCCACTGTTTACATTGACCAGTGGAGGAACTTCGCATGAGCAGCACCGAAGACAAGATGAAGGGCAACGCCAACGAAGCCATGGGCAAGATCAAGCAGGGCGTCGGCGGCGCGACCGGCAACGAGCGCCTGCGCCGTGAAGGCGAGAACCAGGAGATCAAGGGCGACGCCCAGCAGGTCAAGGGCGACGTCAAGGACACGCTCAAGAAGGGCATCGACCGGGCCTGATCGAGGCGCACAAAAAAGCCCGCATCGCGCGGGCTTTTTTTCGGCTGGAGATCAGCGCTCCAGGTACTGCAGCTTGTCCTTCACGCCATCCCATTCCTCGGCGTCGGCCAGCGCATCCTTCTTCTCGGTGATGTTCGGCCAGACTTCCGCCAGGTCGGCGTTCAGCTCGATGAATTCCTGCTGGTCTTCCGGCACCTCGTCCTCGGAGAAGATCGCCTGGGCAGGGCACTCCGGCTCGCAGAGCGCGCAGTCGATGCACTCGTCCGGGTGGATGACCAGGAAGTTGGGGCCTTCGTAGAAGCAGTCCACCGGGCAGACTTCCACGCAATCGGTGTATTTGCATTTGATGCAGTTGTCGGTGACGACGAAGGTCATGTCGTATCTCTCTCCTCAGGCGACGGCTGGGCTGGTCTATGCCAGGCTCCCGCTCGAAACAGGGACCGCCGCGGCTCAGGCAACCGGGCAAGCTCCAAACAAAAGCGCGCGGGATTCTAGCAGCTCCCAGGCGTGGCGGTTATATCCGAGTCTTCCACGCATATAACAAATCGAGCGCCTGACGGGGGCTCAGATCGTCGGGATCCAGCCGCCCAAGCTCGTCGATCACGGGGTGTGGCAGGCTGGCGAACAGGTCCGGCTGCTGGGGTGCGACCGATTGTCCCGGCCCGGGCCGCGGTGCCTCGTGCGGCAGGCTGGTGACCTCCAGGCGCGCCAGGTGCTCGCGGGCGCGATGGATCACCGGCCCCGGCACGCCGGCCAGTTGCGCCACCGCCAGGCCGTAGCTCTGGCTTGCCGGCCCCGGCAGCACGTGGTGGAGGAAGACGATGCGTTCGTTGTGCTCGGTGGCCGAGAGATGCACGTTGGCGACCACCGGCTCGCTTTCCGGCAGCACGGTCAGCTCGAAATAGTGGGTGGCGAACAGGGTGAAGGCGCGCAGCGCGGCCAGTTGCTCGGCCGCCGCCCAGGCCAGCGACAGGCCGTCGAAGGTGCTGGTGCCGCGGCCGACCTCGTCCATCAGTACCAGGCTCTTGTCGGTGGCGTTGTGCAGGATGTTGGCCGTCTCGCTCATCTCGACCATGAAGGTGGAGCGTCCACCGGCGAGGTCGTCCGAGGAGCCGATGCGGGTGAAGATGCGGTCCACCAGCGACAGCTCGCAGGCCGCCGCCGGGACGAAGCTGCCGATCTGCGCCAGCAGCACGATCAGCGCGGTCTGGCGCATGTAGGTGGACTTTCCGCCCATGTTCGGCCCGGTGATCACCAGCATGCGGGTGGCATCGTCCAGGTCGAGGTCGTTGGCGACGAAGGGCGTTTCCAGCACCTGCTCGACTACCGGGTGGCGGCCCTGCTCGATCTTCAGGCAGGGCTGTTCGACGAAGCGGGGGCGGTTCAGGTCCAGGGTCAGCGCGCGCTCGGCGAGGTTGGCCAGCACGTCCAGCTCGGCCAGGGCCGCGGCGCTTTCCTGCAGTGGCGCCAGGTGCTCGATGAGCAGCTCGATGAGCTGCTCGTAGAGCGCCTTCTCGCGAGCCAGGGCGCGGCTCTTGGCCGACAGCGCCTTGTCCTCGAACTCCTTGAGCTCGGGGGTGATGAAGCGTTCGGCACCCTTGAGCGTCTGCCGGCGGATGTAGTCGGCCGGCGCCGACTCGGCCTGCTTGCTCGGCAGCTCGATAAAGTAGCCGTGCACGCGGTTGTAGCCGACCTTGAGGTTGGCCAGGCCGGTGCGCTCGCGCTCGCGCAGCTCCAGGTCCATCAGGTACTGGCCGGCGTTCTCGCTGATCGACAGCAGTTCGTCGAGCTCGGCGTCGTAGCCGGTCTTCAGCACGCCGCCGTCGCGGATCACCGCCGGCGGGTTGTCGATGATCGCGCGTGCCAGCAGCTCGGCCAGCTGCGGATAGGTGCGGATGCTCGCCGCCAGCGCGTTGAGATGCGGTGCGACCAGGTCCTGCATGGCCTCCTGCAGCTGCGGCAGCGCGGCGAGGGCATCGCGCAGCCGCGCCAGGTCGCGCGGGCGGGCGTTGCGCAGGCCGATGCGGGCGAGGATGCGCTCCAGGTCGCCGATGTCCTTGAGCTGCGGTTGCAGCTGCTCGAAGCGGTAGTGCTCGAGCAGGCAGGTGATCGAGTCCTGGCGTGCTTCGAGGATTTCGCGGTCGCGCAGCGGGCGGTTCAGCCAGCGGGTCAACAGGCGCGAGCCCATGGCGGTCTGGCAGCGGTCGATGACCGACTGCAGGGTGTTGTCGCGGCCGCCTGCGAGGTTGGTGTCCAGCTCCAGGTTGCGCCGGCTGGCGCCGTCGAGGATGACCGTCTCGTCGAGGCGCTCGTGGCGCAGGCTGCGCAGATGCGGCAGGGTGGTGCGCTGGGTTTCCTTGGCGTAGGCGAGCAGGCAGCCGGCCGCGCCGATGGCCAGGCTCAGCTTCTCGCAGCCGAAGCCCTTGAGGTCCTGGGTAGCGAACTGCTGGCAGAGGCTCTTGAACGCCGAATCGCGATCGAAATCCCAGGGCGCGCGGCGGCGCACGCCGCGGCGTTTCTCCACCGGCAGGCCCTGCGGCCAGTCGTCGGGGATCAGCAGCTCGGCCGGGCTCAGGCGCTCCAGTTCGGCCAGCAGGTTCTCCCAGCCGCCGAGCTCCTGCACGCTGAAACGGCCGCTGGCGATGTCCAGCACCGCCAGGCCGAACAACCGCTCATCGCCCAGCACCGCGGCCAGCAGGTTGTCGCGGCGCTCATCGAGCAGCGCCTCGTCGCTCACCGTACCGGGCGTGATGATGCGCACCACCTTGCGCTCCACCGGGCCCTTGCTGGTCGCCGGGTCGCCGATCTGCTCGCAGATCACCACCGACTCGCCGAGCTTGACCAGCCGCGCCAGGTAGCCCTCGGCGGAATGGAAGGGAATGCCGGCCATGGGAATCGACTTGCCGGCCGACTGGCCACGCGCAGTGAGCGTGATGTCCAGCAGCTTGGCCGCCTTCTGCGCGTCCTCGTAGAACAGCTCGTAGAAGTCGCCCATGCGGTAGAACATCAGCTGGTCCGGATGCTCGCGCTTGAGCTTCCAGTACTGCTGCATCATCGGGGTGTGGGCGGAGAGATCAGTGTTCGGCTTGGTCATCGGTGGCTTCGGCTTGCGCGGTCAATTCGGTGGTCCGCATGGTGCGGCAGTGCAGTGGCCGCCCGATGATGGACGGCGCACGCAAAGCCGCAGAGGTTAGCACGGTGCGGCGCCGGCCGTGGTCGTGCCCTGCTGCGTAGCGAAGACCACCCCAGACGATGATCGGTGATGTCGGTGCCTGATTCGGCGGGCATCCTGCGGTAGGGTATGGCCCCTGCAAAGGCGGAGAGCGACCCATGGACATCACGCAACTGGCCGAGCGCCTCGGCCAGGCCCTGGCCTGCCGGGGCGAACAGGTCACCACGGCCGAATCCTGTACCGGCGGCGGCGTCGCCGAGGCGATCACGCGGATCGCCGGCAGCTCCGCCTGGTTCGAGGCGGGCTACATCACCTACTCGAACGCACAGAAGACGCGTCAGTTGGGGGTGCCCGAGGCGCTGTTCGACAGCGTCGGTGCGGTGAGCGACGAGGTGGTCCGGGCCATGGCTGCCGGTGCCCGTCGGCACAGCGGCGCGCGTTATGCGGTGGCGGTCAGCGGCGTGGCCGGGCCCGGTGGCGGCTCGCCGCACAAGCCGGTCGGCACTGTCTGGATCGCCTGGGCCGACGGCGCGCAGCTGTCCAGCCGGCGCTTCCTGTTCGCCGGCGATCGCCAGGCCGTGCGTACCCAGACGGTGATCGCTGCGCTGCAGGGGCTGATCGCGCTGGTCGTCGGAGAAAATACCCCGCAGGGCTAGGCGAGTAAAAATGCCTATGCTCTAATACTGTCTACTTATACAGTTGTTCGTGGCCTTTGGCCCTCTTGATCAAGCGAGGATTTGAATGGACGAGAACAAGAAGCGTGCCTTGGCTGCGGCGCTTGGCCAGATCGAAAAGCAGTTCGGCAAGGGCGCGGTCATGCGCATGGGCGATCATGACCGCCAGGCCATTCCGGCTATTTCGACCGGCTCGCTCGGCCTCGACATCGCGCTGGGCATCGGCGGCCTGCCCAAGGGGCGTATCGTCGAGATCTACGGCCCGGAATCGTCGGGCAAGACCACGCTGACCCTCTCCGTCATCGCCGAGGCGCAGAAGAAGGGCGCCACCTGCGCCTTCGTCGACGCCGAGCATGCGCTGGATCCCGACTATGCCGCCAAGCTGGGGGTGAACGTCGAGGACCTGCTGGTTTCGCAGCCGGATACCGGCGAGCAGGCACTGGAAATCACCGACATGCTGGTGCGCTCCAACGCGGTGGACGTGATCATCGTCGACTCGGTGGCGGCCCTGGTGCCCAAGGCCGAGATCGAAGGCGAGATGGGCGACTCCCACGTCGGCCTGCAGGCCCGCCTGATGTCCCAGGCGCTGCGCAAGATCACCGGCAATATCAAGAACGCCAACTGCCTGGTCATCTTCATCAACCAGATCCGCATGAAGATCGGCGTGATGTTCGGCAGTCCCGAGACCACCACCGGCGGTAACGCGCTGAAGTTCTACGCCTCGGTGCGCCTGGACATCCGCCGTACCGGCGCGGTCAAGGAAGGCGACGAAGTGGTCGGCAGCGAAACGCGCGTCAAGGTGGTGAAGAACAAGGTGGCCCCGCCGTTCCGCCAGGCCGAGTTCCAGATCCTCTACGGTAAGGGTATCTACCGCAGCGGCGAGGTCATCGACCTTGGCGTGCAGCAGGGCCTCGTCGAGAAGTCCGGTGCCTGGTACAGCTACCAGGGCAACAAGATCGGCCAGGGCAAGGCCAACGCTGCCAAGTACCTGGAAGACAATCCGGCGGTCGGCGAAGAGATCGAGCGGCAGATTCGCGAAAAGCTGCTGGTGGTTGCTGCCGGCAACAAGGCCGCTGCTGGCGCGGTAACCGAAGACGATCTGGTCGACGCCGACTTCTGAGTTGACCATGCCCGTCATCCTGGACAGTCCCGCCGCGGTGCGGCGGGCCGCCATGGACCTGCTGGCCCGACGCGAGCATGGCCGCATCGAGCTGGCTCGCAAGCTGCGCCAGCGCGGTGCAGACGTTGAGATGATCGAGGCGGCCCTCGACCGCCTGGCCGAAGAGGGGCTGCTGTCCGAGTCGCGCTACATCGAGAGCTTCATTCGCGGGCGAGCCGGCAGTGGTTACGGCCCGCTGCGCATCCGCGAGGAACTGGCGCAGCGAGGCTTGCCGCGGGCCGAGATCGAGGCAGCGTTGCAGGCCAGCGGCTACGACTGGAACGAGCAGTTGCAGCAACTTTGGCAGCGCCGTTTCGGCGAGCTGCCGGGCGATCCTCGCGAACGGGCGCGACAGATGCGCTTTCTCGTCTACCGAGGTTACCCCATGGAGCAGGTCGGGCGCCTGCTGCAGCGCGGCCGGCTCGACTGAACCGCGGCGTCGGGGCGGCGGGTCTCGCCGCATAGCCCCATCGCCATGCTGTCGCGGTGGTCTTTCGCCGTTCGACTGCCTGGGGCCATTCTCGGCCAGCGGGCAGGGAATCCGCTGAGCCAATCCGCATGGTGCGGGTGCCCCTCAATCCTCGGACGGTAGCGCCGGTGCCCAGCTTCCGGTGTCGTTGACGAAGTCGATCAGCTCGCGCAGGCGGCCGTAGTCGCGGCCATTGAAGACGAAGCTCAATCGCGGCAGGCGCTGCAGCTCCGGCTCGTCCAGTTCCATCGAGCAGCACGGCTGCTGTTCGAAGGCCCCGCTGAGGCAGAGGTCGGCGTAGGTTTCGTTGAGATGCTCCAGCGCCTCGCCGCTCAGCCCGTGGTTCATGCGGATCACGAAGCGATCCTGCAGCCAGCGGCTGGAGTGGAAGTTGCTGTAGAAGCGGGTGATCTCGTGGGTCGCTTGTTCCGCACTGTCGACCAGGCGTACCAGGCGCAGGTCGCTGGGCAGGATGTAGCGATTGCCCTCCAACTGGTTGCGCATGAACTGCAAGGCATCGCGCCAGTAACTGCCTCCCGGCATGTCCAGCAGGACGATGGGGACCAGCGGGCTCTTGCCGGTCTGTACCAGGGTGAGGACCTCGAGTGCCTCATCCAGGGTGCCGAAACCGCCGGGGCAGAGCACCAGGGCATCGGCCTCCTTGACGAAGAACAGCTTGCGTACGAAGAAGAAGTGGAACGACAGCAGGTTGTCGGTGCCGTCCACCGTCGCGTTGGCGCGCTGCTCGAACGGCAGGGTGATGTTCAGGCCCAGGCTGTTGTCGCGCCCGGCGCCTTCGTGGGCGGCAGCCATGATGCCGCCACCGGCGCCGGTGATGACCATCATGTCGCAGCGGGCCAGCCGTGCGCCGAGTTCGCGGGCCAGCCCGTACAGCGGATGTTCGGCCGGCGTGCGCGCCGAGCCGAACACCGTGACCTTGCGTCGCCGCTTGAACTGGTCCAGCCGGCTGAAGGCATGCTCCATCTCGCGCATGGTCTGCAGCATGATCTTGGCGTCCCAGCGGCTGCGGTCGGCCTGGGCCATGCGCATCACCGTGACCAGCATCTCGCGGTACAGCGCGAGATTGGGGCTGGTGTCGGCGACGACCAGTGCGACGAGCTCGTCGATCCTGCTCGCCAGGTCGGCGCCGCCGGTCTTGAAATGTCGCGCCAGGTAGTCATCCGGGTCGAAGGGCATCTGTTTCTCCATGTCGGGCCGTGAACCGTTCGGGCAGTGCACCTCCGCCGCCGGGTGCGCCTGCCGCGGTCTGATTCAGAGGGCGATTCGCTCGCCGGGTTCCGGAATGCGCGCCTCCCAGTTCAGGCGCTGGCGCAGCGCCTGCTGCAGCGCCTGCATCTTGTCCAGTTCGCCGTGCACCAGGTACAGCTCGGGGCGCTTCTCGAAATGGCTCACCCAGTCGATCAGTTGCGATTGCCCCGCATGGGCCGAGAAGCCGCCCAGCGTGTGCACCTGGGCGTTGACCGCGATGCGCTGGTGCAGAAGCCTGACGTTGGTGGCGCCGTCGACGATGACCCGTCCCAGCGTGCCGTTGGCCTGGAAGCCGGGGATCACCAGGTGGCATTCGCTGCGCCAGAGGTTGTGCTTGAAGTGATGCAGGATGCGCCCGCCGTTGCACATGCCGCTGCCGGCGATGATGATCGCGCCGCTCTTGACGCGGTTGATGGCCATCGATTCCTCCGGCGTCGGCGTGGCCCGCAGGATCGGCAGCCAGCGCTCGGCGTAACGCCCGGCGCTGTCGACCCCCAGCGCGCCGGCAATGCCGTTGATGTCCAGTTGGTCCTTGAAGTGGGAATAGATGGCGTTGGCGCTGATGGCCATGGGGCTGTCGAGGAAGACCGCCTGCTGCGGCAGTCGCCCTTCGCGGTAGAACTTGCCCAGGTAGTAGATCAAATCCTGGGTGCGGCCGACGGCGAAGGAGGGCATCAGCACGTTGCCGCCATCGCGATGGGCCTGTTGCAGGATGTCCGCCAGCTCGTCGAGGGTCGCGGCGTGGCTGCGGTGGTCGCGGTCGCCGTAGGTCGATTCCATCAGCACCACATCGGCCTCGCTGAGCACCTTGGGCGGGAACATCAGCGGCGAGCACATGTTGCCCAGGTCGCCGGAGAACACCAGCTTGCGCTTCTGGTCGAGGTCGTCGACATCGAGCTGGACGATGGCCGAGCCGAGGATGTGGCCGGCGTCATGGAAGGTCGCGCTCACCCCGGCAGCGACCTCGAACGTTTCGTCGTAGCCGTGCGGCTCGCGTCTGCCGAGCATGCGTTCGGCGTCTTCGCGGGTATAGAGCGGCTGTACCAGCGGCTTGCCGATGCGGGCGCGCCAGCGGTTCTCCCACTCGGCGTCCTTTTCCTGCAGCTGGGCGGCGTCGAGCAGCATCAGTTCCAGCAGTTCGGCGGTCGCTTCGGTGCAGTGCACGCGCCCGCGGAAGCCCTCGGCGACCAGGCGCGGCAGCAGCCCGGAGTGGTCGATATGGGCGTGCGACAGCACCACCGCGTCGATGCCGCTCGGGTCGAAGGCGAACGGCTTGCGGTTGTCGTCTTCGCCCTTGTCCTTGCGTCGCCCCTGGTGCATGCCGCATTCGAGCAGAACCTTCGCGCCGGCGTGTGTCTCAATCAGGTAGCACGAGCCGGTGACTTCCTGTATCGCACCGAGAAAGCTGAGCAGAGCCATGATTGCGTCCTGTTCTGTGAGGGGTGGCCAGCATGCCCGTCCCCGGCCGGAACGGCCTTGATACACGTCAGCGAGCATCCTGCCTGTACTGGCTAGACTAGCGCACAACCCCACGTGACGGAGTGACCCATGAGCCAGCTATTGCCCAGCCTTGCGGAACTGGATCAACACGCCCAGGCACAGCCGGAATTCGCCCAGTGGCGCCGCGGCTTCGGGCCGTTCGAGCATGAGCTGGAGACCCAGGCGGCGGTATTCCGTCTGGCCCACCAGTTGGTACAGGCCGGCCACCAGCCCGATCTGGCGGCGGTCTATCGGCTGCTCCAGGCGATCGACCGGATCGCCTGTGCCGGGCTCTGGCTGGTGGTGCACATGACCTATGCCAGTCGCGTGCGGCTGGATGGTTCGCCGCTTGCGGCCGAGGATTTCAAGGCCGTCCCGCAGGGCCATACCGGCGGCGCGCTGAATATGGTGCCGGCCTATGCCGGCTATCTCGGCCTGAACGCGCTGACCGGCCAGACCCGCGGGTGGCTAATGGGGCAGGGGCATTGCGTGGCGGCGGTCGACGCGCTCAACGTGCTGGTCGGCAACCTGCATCCCGAGCAGGCCCAGGCCTACGGCGGTGGCGAGGCGGGGCTCAATCGTCTGCTGCAGGACTTCTACGGCTACCGGCTGGCCAGCGATGGCAGCCCGCTGGCGCCGCTGGGCAGCCATGTCGGCCCGCACACCGCCGGTGGCATCGTCGAAGGTGGCTATCTCGGCTTCGCCGAGCTGAAGTACGCGCACATGCCGCTTCCCGGCGAGACGCTGGTGGCCTTCCTGTCCGATGGCGCCGCCGAGGAGCAACGGGGCAGCGACTGGATCCCGCGCTGGTGGCGTGCCGAGGACTGCGGCGCGGCGCTGCCGGTGATGATCGCCAACGGGCGGCGCATCGAGCAGCGGACCCAGCTCGGCACCCGCGAGGGGCTGGAGGGCTTCCGCCAGCACCTGACCCACTGCGGCTTCGACCCGATGCTGTTCGACGGCCGCGATCCGGCGGCCTTCGTCGCCACGCTGTGGGACATGGAGATGCGCCTGGGCCATCGCGTCGACGAGAAGCGGCGCGGCATCCTGCAGTACCCGCTGCCGATCCCCTACGCCATCGCGCAGACGGTGAAAGGCTTCGGTTTCCATGGCGCCGGCAGCAACGCGGCGCACAACCTGCCGCTACCGGCCTGCCCAAGCGAGGACGAGGCCTCGCGCGAACTGTTCAACCAGCATGCCGCGGCCCTGTTCGTGGCGCAGCCAGAACTTGAGGCCGCGCTGGAACTGCTCGCCCGGCATCGCCAGGGCCGCCCGCTGGAGCGGGACAACCCGCTGGCCGTGCGTCAGCCTGCGGCACCGGACATCCCGCCACTGGCCTACCGTGACGACGCCTGCTCGCCGATGGCCGCGGTGGATCGCTTCTTCGTCGAGCTGACCGCGGCCAATCCGCAGCTGCGCCCGCGCGTCGGCAACCCCGACGAGCTGGCCAGCAACCGCCTGGGCGGCGTGCTCAAGGCGCTGCGGCATCGCGTGACCGAGGCGGAAAGCGAGCTGGAGGCGGTGGATGGCAACATCATCACGGCGTTGAACGAGGAAGCGGTAGTCTCGGCCTGCCTGGCCAACCAGGGCGGCCTGAACCTGGTCGCCAGCTACGAGGCGTTCTGCGTGAAGATGCTCGGTGCGGTGCGCCAGACGCTGATCTTCGCCCGCCAGCAAAAGGAGGTCGGCCGTCCGGCAGGCTGGCTCGGCTGGCCGCTGATCGCCACCTCGCATACCTGGGAAAATGGCAAGAACCAGCAATCGCACCAGGACACCACCTTCTGCGAGGCGCTGCTGGGCGAGATGAGCGACATGGTCCGGGTGGTCTTCCCGGCCGACCACAACAGCACCCTGGCGCTGCTGCCGGGCATCTACCAGAGCCGCGGCACGCTGGCCTGCATGGTCGTGCCCAAGCGCGAGCAGCCCTGCTATTTCGACGCCGGCCAGGCCGAGCAGCTGGCCCGCGACGGCGCCATCGTGGTCGACGAGTTCGCCGGCGAGGAAGCGATCCTGCTGATCGCCAATGGCAGCTACCAGCTGGGCGAGACGCTGCGGGCGGCCAAGCGGCTGCAAGAGGCCGGCTGTGCCTATCGGCTGGTCTACCTGCAGGAACCGGGGCGCTTCCGCGCGCCGCGCGATCGTTGGGAGGTCGAGGCGCATGCCGACGAGCAGGTCGCCGAGCGGCTGTTCCCCGATGAGATGGAGATGCGCGTCATGCTCACGCACATGCGCCCGGAGGTCGCGCGCGGCCATCTCTGGCCGATCCTGCCGGATGCCCGCCGCAGCTCGGTGCTCGGCTACCGCAACCGCGGCGGCACGCTGGACGAGTTCGGCATGCAGTTCGCCAATCGTGCCTGCTGGGCCAACGTGCTGGCCGCCTGCGCACGCCTGCGCAACGTGCCGCGTACTGCGCTGCTGACCCGCGACGAGGCCGCCGCGCTGGCCGGCAAGGGTGATCCGCAGGTGCTGCGCTGAGAGAGGGCGGGGCGCCGAAAGGCTCCCCGCTCAGGGCTCAGAGGCCGCAATCCTTGGCGCTGTAGCGCTCGGTTGCGATCGGCCGGTCGCTCTTGTACTCGCTGAACTCGAAGCGCAGGGTCGCGCCGCGGCCGAGCAGCGTGCGCAGGCCGTCGTTGTTGCACACGCTGGCGTCGAGCTGCGTGCGCACCTGGCTCGGGTTGTCGCGCATCTGTGCGGCGTGGCGCGGCTGGACGCTGAGGTGGTTAACCAGCGCGTTGCCGTCGACCGAGTAGCCGCGGTCGAGAATGTCTTCGTTGATCGCCCGGGGCGTGCCGACGCTGCTCTTGCGCGCGACTTCCTCGAGCAGATCCCCCAGTTGCTGATCCTTTGGCGATGCTGCGCCGGCGACTACGGGTACCAGGCTGAGCATCAACACGGCGAAACGACGATACATGGCAATCTCCTCTTGCTTGCGCAAGTTCGACCGGCTGTGCTCGGCGCCGTTCAATGCCGGCCACTTCAGCTGCCGCGGGCTGGTAGACTGCCGCGCCCATTCGCCAGCCGAGCCTACCGATGCCCCACGCCGTTGCCCGCCTCCGAGAAGAGCGCCTGGCGCGCAGCCTCAAGCCGTTCGTGGCGCGCGGTTCGCGCACGTCGCGCTGCGAGCGCTGCCGGGTGGCGCTCAGCCATTGCCTGTGCGCGTGGCAGCCGCGGGTGGCCACCCGGGCCGGTTTCTGCCTGTTGATGCACGACATCGAGCCGCTCAAGCCGAGCAACACCGGCTGGCTGATCGCTGACGTGGTGCCCGACACCCATGCCTTCGGTTGGGATCGCACGGCGGCGGACCCGCGCCTGCTGGCGCTGCTGGCCGATCCGCAGTGGCAGCCGGTGGTGGTCTTCCCCGACGAGTACGCCGAGCCGGGGCGGGTCATCGAGACGCTTGCCGATCAGCCTGGGCGGCGGACCCTTTTCGTCATCCTCGACGCGACCTGGACCCAGGCGCGCAAGATGTTCCGCAAGAGCCCCTATCTCGACGGCCTGCCGGTGCTCGGCCTGCGCCCGGACGCGCTGTCGCGCTATCGCCTGCGCCGCTCCAGCCGCGGCGAGCACCTGTGCACCGCCGAGGTCGCGGCGCTGTGCTTGGACCTGGCGGGCGAGACGCAGGCGGCTGCCGCCCTCGATGGCTGGCTGGACCTGTTCAGCGAGCACTACCTGGCGGCCAAGCACCACCAGCGGCCGGATTGCAACGACGCCCGCCATCGCGCGCTTGCCGCACTGCGCTGACCGGCTTCAGGCCTTGCCGGCGGTCGCCAGCTGCTCGTCGTGCCGCTGTGGCCACAACTGCGCCACCAGCATGCCGGCGAACATCAGCACGCAGCCGAGATAGCCTCGCAGGCTCAGGCTCTCGTCCAGCAACAGTGCGCCGGCGATCGCCGCGAACACGGCTTCGAGCGAAAGGATGATCGCCGCGTGGGAGGCGATCGCATGCTTCTGTGCGACCACCTGCAGCGTGTAGCCGACCGCCACGGCGAACAGGCCGCCGTAGACCAGCGCCGGGGCGGCGAGCCAGATCGCGCCGAAGGTGGTCTGCTCGAATACCGCGGCGAGCAGCAAGCTGGCCACGGCGCAGGTGGCGAACTGCAGGAAGGCCAGGCGGATGGCGTCGTGCCGGCTGACGAAGAAGCCCACCAGCAGCACATGTACGCCCCAGACGAAGGCACCGGCCAGCTGGATCCAGTCGCCGGAGGCCACCTGGAAGCCCTCGCCGATGCTCAGCAGGGCCATTCCGACCACCGCCAGCAGCGCGCCCAGCCAGATGCCCAGGCCGGTGCGATTGCCCAGCGCCAGACCCAGCAGCGGCACCACGATCACATAGAGGCCGGTGATGAAGCCCGAGTTGGTGACGCTGGTGAACAGCAGGCCGACTTGCTGCAGGTTGATGCCGATGGTCAGTGCCAGGCCCATGGCCAGGCCGCCGAGCAACAGGCCGCGCTGCAGGAAGGGCTCGTGGCGCGCCTCGGTCCTGCCGCGCCAGATCAGCAGCGGCAGCAGGGCCAGCGCGCCGAGGGCGAAGCGCAGCCCGGTGAAGAGGAAGGGGCCGATGTTGTCCATGCCGATGCGCTGCGCGACGAAGGCCGTACCCCAGATCATCGCGGTGATCAGCATGAGGATATCGGCACGGAGGGCTTGGCTGCGCATGGTCGGCTCGCTGGCGGAAAAAAGCGCAGACTTTGCTACAAACGGCCGCGCTTGACCACTTATTCCCGGGCCGGCATGCTTGCGCGGCTAGATTGTTGTAGCGGGCAATCGAAGTCGATATGCCGACCCGCATCGCGCCATCGGTATATTCCCCGTTTCCTCGGGAGGGCGCCGTCACGGTCGGTATGCCGATCGGGTCGGTGATAAAGCGCCAAATAAAAATACAGGTCTGCCATGGCTGCTTATCAAATAATCATTGCCGATGATCATCCGCTGTTCCGCAGTGCTCTGCAGCAGGCCCTGACCATGGGGCTGGGCGAGAACGTCCGTCTCGTCGAGGCGGCCAGCATCGCCGAACTCGAAGCCTGTCTCACCCAGGGCAGCGACTGGGACCTGGTTCTCTTGGACCTGAACATGCCCGGTGCCTATGGCTTCTCCGGCCTGGTCTTGCTGCGCGGGCAGTACCCGCACCTGCCGGTGGTGATGATCTCCGCCCAGGAAGATGCCGCCGTGGTGGCCCGCTCGCGTGAATTCGGCGCCAGTGGCTTCATTCCCAAGTCCAGTTCGCTGGAGACCATCCAGGAAGCGGTGCGCGCCGTGCTCGACGGCGACGTCTGGTGGCCGGCCCATATCCAGGAAGAAGCTGGCGTCAGCGCCGAAGCCAAGGCCGCCAGCGCCGGGCTGGCCAGCCTCACCCCGCAGCAGTTCCGCGTGCTGACCATGGTCTGCGACGGCCTGCTGAACAAGCAGATCGCCTACGAGCTGAACGTCTCGGAGGCGACCATCAAGGCCCACGTCACCGCGATCTTCCGCAAGCTCGGCGTGCGCACCCGTACCCAGGCCGCGCTGCTGCTGCAGCAGATGGGCTCGATTCCTACCGCCTGACCCTCAGGCGATCGGCGGCAGGTCGATCTGGTCGCTGCGTTGCACCCCGAGGGTCAGTTGCCGGCACAGCTCGATGAACTCGCGCATGGCCGCCGTCTGATATTTCTGTGAATGCCAGATGAAGTTGAACTGGCGCCCCAGGTCCAGCCCTGGGGTCGCCACCGGCACCAGGCTGCCCCGGCGAAAGGCATCGCGCAGCGCCAGGCGCGAAATGCAGCCGATGCCCAGGCCTGATTCCACGGCGCGCTTGATCGCCTCGGTATGCTCCAGCTCCAGCCGTACGTTCAAGCGACCCGGTAGATGGCGCATGGCGTGGTCGAAGGTCAGGCGCGTGCCCGAGCCCTGTTCGCGCAGGATCCAGGCCTGCGCCGCCAGCGTCTCGAGGCTGGCTTCCCGGCGCCTGGCCAGCGGGTGCTGCGGGGCGCAGAAGACGGTCAGCTCGTCGGCGATCCAGGGTTCGACCACCAGCCCCGCTTCCTGGCAGCTGCCCTCGATCAGACCCAGGTCAAGTTCATGGTGCGCGATCTGCTGCACTATGCGCGCCGTGTTGTGGACCCGCAGCTTCACGTGGCATTCCGGGTGCCGCTGCATGAAGCGGCCGATCAGCAGGGTGGCCAGGTAGTTGCCGATCGTCAGGGTGGCGCCGACGGTCAGCGAGCCGAAGCCACTCTTGCCGTTGAGCAGGTTTTCGATCTCGCGCGCCTGGTCGAGCAGGGCCACGGCCTGGGGCAGCAGCTGGCGACCCAGGGCGTTGAGCGACAGCCGCTTGCCGGCGCGGTCGAACAGCTGGCAACCGGATTGCCGTTCCAGCTCGGCGAGCGAGGTGCTGGTGGCCGACTGTGACAGGGAAAGGCTCGCCGCCGCCCGGGAAACGCTTTCCTGGCGGGCCACGGCGGCGAAGACTTCCAGTTGCCTGAGGGTAAAATGCATATCGTTATAACCGATAATTTATATCTTGATTATTTAATTAACAGATAAGGTCGACATCTATACACTGCCGGCCAATATGGCGCCAGGGGACTGGAGCCAGTCGCAGAGGAATAGGCAGCATGAGCAACCTGAACGTCGAGCGCGTCTTGAGCGTCCACCACTGGAACGACACGCTGTTCAGCTTCAAGACCACCCGCAATCCCGGCCTGCGGTTCGAAAATGGCCAGTTCGTGATGATCGGCCTGGAAGTCGAAGGCCGCCCGCTGATGCGCGCCTACAGCATCGCCAGCCCGAACTATGAAGAGCATCTGGAATTCTTCAGCATCAAGGTGCCGGATGGCCCGCTGACCTCGCGCCTGCAGCACCTGCAGGAGGGCGACTCGCTGATGGTCAGCCGCAAGCCCACCGGTACGCTGATCCTCGGCGACCTGCTGCCGGGCAAGCACCTCTACCTGCTGAGCACCGGTACGGGCCTGGCGCCGTTCATGAGCGTCATCCAGGATCCGGAGACCTACGAGCGCTTCGAGAAGGTCGTACTGGTGCATGGCGTGCGCTATGTCAACGAGGTCGCCTACCGCGAGTTCATCACCGAGCTGCTGCCGCAGAACGAGTTCTTCGGCGATGCGGTGCGCGAGAAGCTGATCTACTACCCGACGGTGACCCGCGAGCCCTTCGAGAACCAGGGTCGCCTGACCGACCTGATGCGCAGCGGCAAGCTGTTCAGCGACATTGGCCTGCCGCCGATCAATCCGCAGGACGACCGCGCCATGATCTGCGGCAGCCCGGGCATGCTGGACGAAACCAGCGAGGTGCTCGACAGCTTCGGGCTGAAGGTCTCGCCGCGCATGGGCGAGCCGGGCGACTACCTGATCGAGCGCGCCTTCGTCGAGAAGTAAGGCGTCGAGGGCATCAACGCGAGCGGCTTCGGCCGCTCGTTTCGTTTCACAGGTAGGGTGCGCAGCACTTCTTGAACTTCTCCCCGCTGCCGCAGGGGCACGGGTCGTTGCGACCGACCTTGAGCGGCACGGTCGGATCGATGAAGTACCAGCGACCTTCGCGCTGGACGAAGGCCGAACGCTCGTGGTGCGCATGCTCGCCACCCTCGTCGTGCCAGCGCGCGGTGAAGCTCACCTGCGCATGCTCCGGCTTGCCGCCGAGCACGCTGCTCTGCTCGATCTCCAATCCCAGCCAGACACTGCTGGCGCTCCACTGGCGCATGCCTTCGAGGTCGAGCGCCAGCTGCTGGGCCGGCAGTGTCGTCTCCTTCAGGTAGTCGATCAGGCCGAGTACGTAGGCACTGTAGCGCGAGCGCATCAGCAACTCGGCGCTGGGGGCGGCGGCACCGGCATGGTAGCGGCCGCAGCATTGCGCCAGTTCGTCACCGCTGCCACAGGGGCACATCAGCGGCCTGCTGTCGCCGTTCGCCTGCATGTTCACCACCAGTACTTGCCGAAGTTCTGCGGATTGGCCCAGAACTTGGCGTTGAGCCAGTCCGGAGCCTGCTTGTATTCGAGCAGGTCGTAGCTCAGCAGCGTGAGGGTCTGGTCCTCGCGGCGGAAACGCTGGTTGACCTGCAGCGCCAGGGCATAGAAGTCGGTGAGCTGCCAGTCGGCGTCGGCCAGGTCCACCAGCACGGCCAGCCGGCTGCTGTTGAGGTTGCGCAGGCCGCCGAGCAGTTGCTGGCCACTGCTTCGCGGCAGGTGCTCGAGGCAGTCGGCGACGATGGCCAGGTCGTAGCGTTGCGTGGCCTGGGCCGGTGTCGGCGCGGCGCTGCAGCGTTCGACACGAGCGTCCGGATGGTTCTCGGCATAGGCGGTGATCGCAGGTTGGTCGCTGTGGCCGACATGCAGGATGCGGGTAGGGCGGTGGTGCTCCAGCAGGGCAGCGAGGGCCTGCTGCGGGGTAAGCGGTTGAAGTGCTGTCAATCAGGAATCCTCTCGCAGAAGCATGAGACTAGCGTGCTTTGGCATATGCACCTAGTCTGAAAACAACCGGGCCGCAAAGAGGTCTGAGGTGCGGCGCCAGGCAGCCCCCAAAAAAGCGGAGATTTGATCGATGAGTACTTTACGGACAGCTGTACCCTTGATTGTCATGACTAGCGTCCTGGCCGGTTGTGCAGGCGTGCAGAAGCAGGACTGGCCGACCTGCGCCGCCGTCGGCGGTGTCACCGGCGCCGCGCTCGGTGCAATCGAGAGCTCCACCTACGCCGGTTGGGGCGCGCTGATCGGTGGCGGTGTCGCGGCCGCCTACTGCTGGGCCAACGGTACCGAAGAGCAGACCGTCGCCGTGGTCGAGACCGTGGAGCCGATGCCCGTGGCAGAGCCGGAGCCTGCTGCAGAGCCGGTGCGTGTCGAGCTGGACGTCAAGTTCGACTTCGACCGTGCCGTGGTCAAGCCGGAAAGCTACGGCGACATCCAGAACCTCGCTGACTTCATGAAGCAGTACGGCCAGACCAGCACGGTGCTGGAGGGGCACACCGACTCCGTCGGTACCGACGCCTACAACCAGCGCCTGTCCGAGCGCCGCGCCAATGCCGTGCGTGAGGTGCTGGTCAACCAGTACGGTATCGAGGGTGGCCGGGTCGACTCGGTCGGTTATGGCGAATCGCGTCCGGTAGCCGACAACGCGACCGACGCCGGGCGGGCAATCAACCGCCGCGTGGAAGCCGAGGTCGAAGCGCGTCCCTGAGGTCGCCGCGAGGCACCCTGCAAGCCGGGCTCCATGCCCGGCTTTTTAGTGCCGCTCAGAAGATCGGGCGCAGGCTGGCGAGGGCGATGGTGGCCAGGCCCAGCAGCAGGTTGATGCCGACCAGGCGGCGAATGCGCCCCAGCACCTGGCCGCCGGCCGGCCAGTCCTGCGCCTCGACGGCCCGCACCAGGGCCGGCAGCTGCAGCAGCTGGATGCGCAGGAAGATGGCCAGCATCGCGAGGTAGGCGCCGGCCATCATGTGCACGTAGCGCGGCGCCGCCTCCAGCGCACCGAAACGCAGGTGCCAGATGCCGATCCCGCTGATCGCCAGGACCACCACCGCCAGCCAGACCCAGCGAAAGAAGCGCCGAAAGACGTCGGCCCACAGGCGCAGCCGCTCGGCCGGCTGCAACACGGCCACCGCGGCCGGGCGCAGCACCATCCAGGCGAAGAACATCCCGCCCACCCAGAGCACGGCGGCCAGGACATGCAGGGTGTAGGGCAAGGCGACGAGAGGCATGGGAAATCTCCACTGGCGATCGGGGCGACGCGCGCTATCATAGCCGCCCTGCGAAACACCTGAAAATATATACAGTCCAGCGCCCATGCTAAGCATCGAACTCAAGGCCCAGATCCAGGGCGCCTACAGCCGTTTCCTCGAGGCCAAGCAGCTCAAGCCGCGTTATGGCCAGCGGTTGATGATTGCCGAGGTGACCAAGGTCCTGGGCACCATCCAGGCCGACGAGGAGGGACGTCGCAGCGGCGATCCGGCGGTGGTTGCGGTGGAGGCCGGTACCGGTACCGGCAAGACGGTCGCCTACAGCATCTCGGCGATCCCCACGGCCAAGGCTGCCGGCAAGCGCCTGGTGATCGCGACGGCGACCGTGGCCCTGCAGGAGCAGATCGTGCACAAGGATCTGCCCGACCTGATGCGCAACAGCGGGCTCAGCTTCAGCTTCGCCCTGGCCAAGGGGCGTGGCCGCTACCTCTGCCTGTCGCGCCTCGACCTGCTGATGCAGGAAGGCCAGGCGCAGAACGCGACCGCGCAGCTGTTCCAGGAAGAGGGCTTTGTCATCGACGTGGACGAGCGCAGCCAGAAGCTCTACACGACGATGATCGAGCGGCTTGCCGGCAATCGCTGGGATGGCGACCGCGACAGCTGGCCCGAGGCCCTCGAGGACGCCGACTGGGCGCGCCTGACCACCGATCACAGCCAGTGCACCGGCCGGCACTGCCCGAATTTCCAGCAGTGCGCCTTCTATCGTGCGCGCGAGGGCATGACCAAGGTCGACGTGATCGTCACCAACCACGACATGGTGCTGGCCGACCTCGCCCTCGGCGGCGGCGCGGTCCTGCCGGACCCGCGCGATACGCTGTACGTGTTCGACGAAGGCCATCACCTGCCGGACAAGGCGATCGGCCACTTCGCCCATTTCACCCGACTGCGCTCGACCGCGGACTGGCTGGCGCAGATCGACAAGAACCTGACCAAGCTGCTTGCCCAGCATCCGCTGCCGGGTGAGCTCGGCCGCCTCATCGAGGGCGTGCCGGAGCTCGCCCGCGACCTGCGCGCCCAGCAGCAGTTCATGTTCAGTGCCTGCGAGCAGGTCGCCGACTTCCGGGCAGGGGAGGACATGGAAGGCCGCGAGCGGCCGCGGCATCGTTTCGTCGGTGGCGTCGTGCCCGGGCATCTGGTCGAACTCGGCATCGAGCTGAAGAAGGGCTTCGCCAAACTGGCCGACCTGTTCACGCGCATCGCCGAACTGCTCAAGCAGGCCATGGACGGCGAGGGTTCCAGCGGCATCGCCAGCCACCAGGCCGAGGAGTGGTATCCGCTGTTCGGCAGCCTGCTGACCCGGGCCCAGGGCAACTGGGACCTCTGGCTGGCCTTCACCGCCGAGGATGCCGAGGACAGCCCGCCGATGGCGCGCTGGCTGACGCTTGCCGAAAGCGGCGCCTTGTTCGACATCGAGGTCAATGCCAGCCCGATCCTGGCGGCCGAGACCCTGCGGCGCAATCTATGGAACGTCGCCTACGGTGCGCTGGTGACCTCCGCGACGCTCACCGCGCTGAACAGCTTCGATCGCTACCGCATGCGCGCCGGCCTGCCGAAGGCGACGGTCACCGCCGTGGTGCCGAGCCCCTTCCATCACGCCGACGCCGGCCTGCTTCGGGTGCCCGACCTGCGCGCCGACCCGCGTGACGCCGCGGCGCACACGGCGGCGATCGTTCGCGAGCTGCCGGCGCTGGTCGAGGGCTCGCGCGGCACGCTGGTGCTGTTTTCCTCGCGCCGGCAGATGCAGGACGTGTTCGACGGGCTGGAGCGCGACTGGCGCCGGCGCGTGCTGATCCAGGGCAACCTGTCCAAGCAGGAGACATTGAATAAGCACAAGGCGCGGGTCGACGAGGGCGAGCCGAGCGTGCTGTTCGGCCTGGCCAGCTTCGCCGAGGGCGTCGATCTTCCCGGCGCCTACTGCGAACACGTGGTGATCGCCAAGATCCCCTTCGCCGTGCCGGACGATCCGGTCGAGGCGGCGCTGGCCGAATGGATCGAGGCGCGCGGAGGCAATCCGTTCATGGAGATCGCCGTTCCCGACGCGTCGCTGCGGCTGGTGCAGGCCTGCGGGCGCCTGCTGCGTACCGAGCAGGATCGCGGCACCATTACCCTGCTGGACCGCCGCGTGGTGACGCAGCGCTATGGCAAGGCGATTCTCAATGCGCTGCCGCCTTTCCGCCGGGAAATCCAGTAGCGACGGGGCGATGCAGGCATTCGCCTGGCGAATGCGGTTCCCGTGCGCGCAAGCGGTTGGGACAATGCCGCCAGGCAGCAGCTAGAGGAGACGAGGGCGTGCAGATCCAGGGCTATTTCGATTTACGCTTCGAGCAGGTGCGCGATCGCTTCGCGGCGCTGTTCAGCGAGACGCCTACGCGCGGCGCGGCGGTGTGCATCCAGATCGGCGGCGAGACGGTGGTCGATCTCTGGGCCGGTGCGGCCGACAATGCCGGGGAACAACCCTGGCACGGCGACACGCTGGTCAACCTGTTCTCCTGTACCAAGGCCTTCACCGCGGTCGCTGCGCTGCAGCTGGTGGCCGAGGGCCGGCTCGAACTCGACGAGCCGGTCGCCCGGGTCTGGCCGGAGTTCGCCGCCCACGGCAAGGCCGCGATCACCTTGCGCCAGCTGCTCTGCCATCGCGCCGGGCTGCCGGCCATCCGTCGACCGCTGCCGCCCGAGGCGCTTTACGACTGGGCGGCCATGACCGCGGCGCTGGTCGAGCAGGAGCCCTGGTGGATACCCGGCGAGGGCCAGGGCTATGCCGCCATCACCTATGGCTGGCTGGTGGGCGAGCTGTTGCGGCGGCTCGACGGGCGTGGCCCGGGGGAAGCGATCGTCGCGCGGACCGCGGCGCCGCTGGGGCTGGATTTCCATATCGGCCTGGACGACGGTGATTTCGACCGGGTCGCCTACCTTGGCCGGATGAAGAACGAGTTCGGCGATGCCGCGGCCCAGCGCCTGCTGCGCGCCACCCTCAGCGAGCCGGAGTCGCTCAGCGCGCGCGCCTTCACCAATCCGCCATCGATCATGACCAGCGGCAACAAGCCCGAGTGGCGGCGCATGGCGCAACCGGCGGCCAACGGCCATGGCCATGCGCGCTCGCTGGCCGGCTTCTACGCCGGCTTGCTCGAAGGCCGCCTGCTCGACCCTGCGCTGCTGAGGGAAATGACCCGCGAGCAGAGTACCGGCGAGGACCGCACCCTGCTCGCGCAGACGCGCTTCGGCCTCGGCTGCTGGCTCGACCAGCCGCAGGTGGCCAATGCCACCTTCGGTGCCGGGCCCGCGGCTTTCGGCCATCCCGGCGCAGGTGGCAGCGTAGGTTTCGCCGACCCCGAGCGCGAGCTTGCCTTCGGTTTCGTGACCAACACGCTCGGCCCTTACGTGCTGATGGACCCGCGTGCCCAGGCGCTGGCGCGCAGTGCGGTCGCCTGCCTGGCATGAACCGCTCGTCAGAATCGGATTGCAAGACTTTGCAGATGAAGCACTTGCGGCCAGAATTTAACCACTCGTCTGAATCACGCACGCCGGCCTCGCTGGTCGTGCCCCTACCTGGCTGGATTGCCCCATGAATCTGCTGAAAAGCGCGTCCCTGCTCGTTTTCCTGGCCGTCGCCGGCTGCAGTTCGACCGAAGAGAAGCCCCAGCAGGCCGCGTTGGCACCGGCCGCCGCGAAGATCGACGCCGGCTGGCTGGACGACTACGAGCCGCGCCTGCGCGATGCCCTGAAGGACAGTCGCTTCGAGGTCGAGCGCAAGGACGGCCTGCTGGTGGTTACCGCGCCGGTGGACTCCTCGTTCAATCCGGACCGACCGGGCATGCTGCTGCCGATCACCCTGGGGCCGATCAGCCGGGTGGCCAAGCTGGTGGAAAAGGACGACAAGACCGCGGTCGTGGTGCTCGGACATGCCGACAGCTCCGGTGCGGAGGAAACCAATCGCGCCGTCAGCCGTGACCGTGCCAGCGCGGTCGCCGCGATCTTTCGCCTGAGCGGGCTCAAGCACGACCGCCTGCGGGTGCGCGGGCTGGGCGCGGACATGCCGCGCGCGGCCAACGACACCCTGGAAGGCCGGGCGCTGAACCGCCGCGTCGAGATGGTGCTGGCACCGCAGGTGAACATGCTGGCGCTCTTGGCGAGCTACGAGCCGGCTGCCGCGCCGGCCCCGGTGACGGTCGCCAAGGTGGACGAGAAGGCTGCCAAGAAGGACTGATTCCCGGCATCTCGACAACGGGCCGCTTGCGGCCCGTTTCGTTTTGCGTTGCGTCAAGCGCGAACACCCCAGGCGCGGATAAGCTAGCGGCCTGTTCGGTCGGTTCGTCTGCGCGCGGCAACGGCACCGATACGGCATTGCCGCCGTCGGCGTACCTGGCGCGATCGTCCGAACCGGCCTCAACTCACCAACCGCAAGGGCTGCCAGGCCGGCGCTGCGATGCAGCCCGGCGAGCGCATGGCGCCAGGCCAGCCCCATTGCCCAGTCCAAGGAGCAACCGATGAACAAGTCCCTGGCCGATATGCGTCGCGACTACACCCGTGATGGCCTGAGCGAGACGAGCGCGCCAGAGGAGCCATTCGCCCTGTTCCGCCAGTGGTTCCAAGAGGCCGTGCAGGCCGAGCAGGCGCCGGTCGAGCCCAACGCGATGACGCTCGCCACCGTCGACGAGCAGGGCCGGCCGCATTGCCGGGTGCTGCTGCTCAAGGCGCTGGACGAGCGGGGCTTCACCTTCTTCACCAACTATGACAGTGACAAGGGCGCCCAACTGGCGCACAGCCCCTTCGCCGCCATGACCTTCTTCTGGCCGGGACTGGAGCGCCAGGTGCGTATCGAGGGGCAGGTCGAGAAGGTCTCGGCCGAGGAGTCCGATGCCTATTTTCATGTGCGGCCGCTGGGCAGCCGGCTGGGAGCCTGGGCGTCGCCGCAGAGCCGGGTGATTCGTGACCGGGCGGAGCTCGAGCGCTTGCTGGCCGAAACCGAGCAGCGCTTCCTCGAGCAGGCACCGCACTGTCCGCCGCACTGGGGTGGCTATCGCCTGGTGCCCGAGCGCATGGAGTTCTGGCAGGGGCGGCCCAGCCGGCTGCACGATCGCCTCGACTATCGCCTCACCGCCGGCAGCTGGGTGCGCCAGCGCCTGGCGCCCTGATCCCTGGCGGCAACGGGCTCAGCTCCCGTTGCCGCGCTGTTGCGGGTATTCCTGCATCCGCTGCTCCAGCCAGCCCTGCAGCTGGCTGCGACGCACCTTCTGCACCTTCGCCTCGGCCAGCCGCGCCAGTATCCAGTCGCGCCGCGCGGGGTCACTGCCGGCGATGGACAGCGCCAGGTCACGGTCCGCCCAGCGGCGAAAGCGGACGAACAGCCAGGCGTGGAATGCCAGGCCGGCGAAGGTGGTGATGGCTATGATGAAATAATCCATGTTCAGGTCTTCAGCGGGCCCGCAGCAGCGGGGCCGACGTGCGTAGAGTAGGGGGCGTCGGCTCTCGGCTCGCCGCGCGAGCAAGGCCTTCAGCTGGTTTCGCTGCCCCTGGGGCGGCGGGTTCGAATCGTCCGTCAGGAGACAACCCATGCGCAATTCCATTCTGCTTGCCTCGTTCACCGCGGTGACCCTCGCCGTAAGCGGCTGTGCGTCCAGCCTCACTGGCGATACCTACTCGCGTGCCGAGGCGCGTACCGTCCAGACGGTGCGCTACGGGACCATTGAATCACTGCGCCCGGTGAAGATCGAAGGGACCAAGACGCCGATCGGCTCGGGCGCCGGCGCGATCGTGGGCGGGGTCGCCGGCAGCGGTGTCGGTGGCGGACGCGGCAGTGCCGTGGCGGCGGTGATCGGTGCCGTGGCCGGTGGCATGCTCGGCGCCGCGGCGGAGGAGGGCATCACCCGCACTCAGGGCGTGGAGATCACCGTGCGCGAGGACGACGGCACCACCCGCGCCTACGTCCAGGAGGTCGAGCCCAACCAGGTATTCAGGGTTGGCCAGCGGGTGCGCATCCTCACCGTCAGCGGCACCAGCCGGGTCGCGCCCTGACGAAAACAGGAGGGAAATAGGCATTGTGCGAGTGACTGGCTGGTCCCAATAGCTTTTCGAAATATATCCATGCGTGGCGCGGCGGTGCCCGATATGGATAATCGACGGCCCGTAGCTGCGAACCAACTGTCGGGTCGACTTATCCAGAACTGCATCGCCGCCCGCTTCGGGGAGGCTTAAGGGGACTTGCTCATGGCGCTTGCGCTGATCATTGCTCTGCCGTTTGCGGGGATCTTCATCCCGCTGCTGCTCGAGCGATTCGGCCGCTCGGCCTGCGCGTTCGGCGCGGGCCTGGCGCCGCTGGGCGCGCTGGTGCTGCTGCTGTCGCAGCGCGAGGCGGTGTTCGCCGGCGAGGTGACCGTCGCGCGGTACGGCTGGCTGCCGGATCTCGGCCTGGACCTGGCCCTGCGCCTCGACGGCCTGGGTTTCCTGTTCGCCCTGCTGATCCTCGGCATCGGCCTGCTGGTCATCCTCTACGCCCGCTACTACCTGTCGAAGAAGGACCCGATGGGTCGCTTCTTCGGCTTCTTCCTGCTGTTCATGGGCTCGATGCTGGGCGTCGTGCTGTCCGAGAACCTGCTGCTGATGCTGATGTTCTGGGAGCTGACGAGCCTGTCCTCGTTCCTCCTCATCGGCTACTGGAACCACCGTGCCGACGCCCGCCGCGGCGCGCGCATGGCGTTGACCATCACCGGGGGCGGCGGGCTGGCGCTGCTGGCCGGCATCCTGCTGATCGGCCATATCGTCGGCAGTTTCGAGCTCAGCACGGTGATCGCCTCGGGCGACCAGATTCGCGCGCATGCGCTCTATCCGCCGGCCCTGATCCTGGTCCTGCTCGGCGTCTTCACCAAGTCGGCGCAGTTCCCGTTCCATTTCTGGCTGCCCCAGGCGATGGCCGCGCCGACGCCGGTCTCGGCGTTCCTGCACTCGGCGACCATGGTCAAGGCCGGGGTGTTCCTCCTGGCGCGGCTGTACCCGGCGCTCGCCGATTCGGAGTGGTGGTTCTACCTGGTCAGCCTGACCGGCCTGGCCACGCTGCTGATCGGCGCGGTGATGGCGCTGTTCCAGCATGACCTCAAGGGCCTGCTGGCCTACTCGACCATCAGCCACCTGGGCCTGATCACCCTGCTGTTCGGCCTCGACTCGCAGCAGGCCGCGGTGGCCGCGGTGTTCCACATCATCAACCACGCGACCTTCAAGGCCTCGCTGTTCATGGCCGCCGGGATCATCGACCACGAGACCGGCACGCGCGACATGCGCCGCATCAACGGCATGTGGAAGTACATGCCGCACACCGCGACGCTGGCGATGGTGGCCTCCCTGGCGATGGCCGGCGTGCCGCTGCTCAATGGCTTCCTCAGCAAGGAAATGTTCTTCGCCGAGACCCTCGAGCAGCACCTGCTCGGCAGCTTCTACTGGACCATCCCGGTGCTGGCCACCGTCGCGGGCGCCTTCTCGGTCGCCTATTCGGTGCGCTTCATCCACGACGTGTTCTTCAACGGCGAGCCGATCGACCTGCCCAAGTACCCGCCGCACGAGCCGGCGCGCTACATGAAGATCCCGGTGGAGGTGCTGGTGCTGCTGTGCCTGGTGGTCGGCATGCTGCCCGGCTACACCGTGGCGTCGCTGCTGGCGACCGCGGTGAGCGCGACCCTCAATGGCGACGTGCCCGAGTACAGCCTGTCGATCTGGCATGGCTTCAACCTGCCGCTGCTGATGAGCTTCGTCGCGCTGGCCGGCGGGGTCGGCATCTATTCCATGCGCAAGTGGCTGTTCCTCTGGTACCAGGGCTTGCCGAACGTCGATTCGGTGCTGGTCTTCGAGCAGGCGATGAGGATGCTGGCCGACGCTGCGCGCCGGATCTCGCTGCTGCTCGACAACGGCTCGCTGCAGCGCTACCTGCTGCTGATGCTGGTAAGCGTGCTGGTGCTGGTGGTCTATGCGCTGACGCCGCTGGCACCGCTGGCCGGCCCGGTTGCGCTGACGCCGCTCGATACCGCCACGTTGGGCGGCATGGCGCTGCTGGCGGTTGCCTCGCTGCTCACGGTGATCTACCACCGCCGGCGCCTGGTTTCGCTGATGATGCTCAGCGTCGTCGGCCTCCTGGTTTCGCTCACCTTCGCCCGCTATTCGGCACCGGACCTGGCGCTGACCCAGCTTTCGGTGGAAGTGGTCTCGATCATCCTCCTGATCCTCGCGCTGTTCTTCATGCCTGAGCGCACGCCGGTCGAATCGAGCAGCCTGCGCGTGTTCCGGGATTTCCTGGTGGCTGGCGGATGTGGCGTGATGGTGGCGTTGCTCACCTTCGCCGTGCTCAGCCGGCCGTACGACAGCATCGCCTCGTTCTTCCTGGAGAACAGCGTGTCCGGCGGTGGCGGCACCAACGTGGTGAACGTGATCCTGGTGGACTTCCGTGGCTTCGATACCCTAGGCGAGATCTCCGTGCTGGCGATCGCTGCCATCGGCATCTACGGCCTGCTGCACGGCCTGCGCCTGCCGCACCCGACTCACGACTACGGCGGCCGCCGCTGGTCCGGCGACAGTCATCCGATGATCCTCTACGTGCTGGCCCGGGCGCTGTTGCCCATGGCCCTGCTGGTGTCGGTGTTCATCTTCCTGCGCGGGCACAACCTGCCCGGTGGCGGCTTCATTGCCGGCCTGATCACCGCGGTCGCGCTGATCCTGCAGTACGTCGCGCTCGGCGTCAGCTGGGCGCAGGCGCGCCAGCCGCTGAGCTACCACGCGGTGTGTGGTGCCGGGTTGTTGATCGCTGCCTGTACCGGCCTCGGCAGCCTGCTGTTCGATCATCCGTTCCTGACGTCCGCATTCGGCCATTTCGAGATCCCGCTGATCGGTGACATCGAGCTGGCGACGGCGATGCTGTTCGACCTCGGCGTCTACCTGGTGGTGGTCGGCGCCACCTTGCTGATGCTCTCCAACATCGGCCACGTCAGCCAGGAAGCCAGTTGCAAGGAGGTGTTGTGATGGAAGCGGTGCTGGCTGTCACGCTTGGAGTCATGGTCACCTGCGGGGTCTACCTGATCCTGCGCGCACGGGTGTTTCCGGTGGTCGTCGGGCTGACGCTGATTTCCTACGCGGTGAACCTGTTCATCTTCTCCATGGGCCGCCTGGCCACCGGCGCGCCGGCGGTGATCGGCAAGAGCGCGAGCCATGTGGATCCGCTGCCGCAGGCGCTGGTGCTGACCGCCATCGTCATCGGTTTCGCGATGACCGCCTTCGTCGTGGTGCTGGCACTGCGCGGTCTCGGTGAACTGAAGACCGATCACGTCGACGGGCAGGAGCCGCGCGAATGATGCATGCGTTGATCCTGCCACTCCTGTTCCCGCTGTTCGCCGGTGCCGCGCTGCTGCTGGGCCATCGCCTGCCGCTGCCGGCCAAGCGGGGCTTCTCGCTGCTGGCGACGCTGGCCCTGGTGCCGGTCGCGCTGTGGCTGCTGCTGCTCGCCGGCGATGGTCAGTTGCGGCTCTACGCTATGGGCGACTGGCAGCCGCCGTTCGGTATCGTCCTGCTGCTGGACCGCCTGAGCGCGCTGCTGCTGCTGCTCAATGCGGTGCTGGCCAGCTTCGCCATGCTCTATGCGTGCCGCGGCGATGACGAGCGTGGGCCGAACTTCCATGCGCTGTTCCAGTTCCAGTTGCTGGGGATCAACGGCGCCTTCCTCACCGGCGACCTGTTCAACCTGTTCGTGTTCTTCGAGATCCTGCTGATCTCGTCCTACACCCTGCTGCTGCACGGCCAGGGCCCGGCGCGGGTGCGTTCCGGCATTCACTACGTGGTGCTCAACCTGCTCGGCTCGGCGCTGTTCCTCGTTGGCGTCAGCCTGCTATACGGCCTGCTGGGCACGCTGAACATGGCCGACCTGGCAGTGCGTGTCGCCGAGATGGACGCCGGCTCCGCGCCGCTGGTCGCGGCGGCCGGCTACCTGCTGCTGATCGTCTTTGGCCTGAAGGCCGCCATCCTGCCGCTGCATTTCTGGTTGCCGCGTGCCTATGCCGCGGCCACCGCGCCGGTGGCCGCGCTGTTCGCGATCATGACCAAGGTCGGGCTGTACGCGATCCTGCGTGTGTTCACGCTGATCTACGGCAGCGAGGCGGGGCCGCTGGCCAACATGGTCTCCGACTGGCTCTGGCCGCTGGCGCTGGTCACCCTGGCGGTCGGCGTGTTCGGTGCGCTGGCCAGCCGTGGCCTGCAGACGACCATCGGCCATCTGGTGGTGGTCTCGGTCGGTACGCTGCTGGCCGGGCTCGCCCTGGGCAGCCAGGCCGGACTGGCCGCGGCGCTCTACTACCTGCTGCATACCACCCTGGTCAGCGGCGGGCTGTTCCTCCTGGCCGACCTCATCGCCCGCCAGCGGGGCGCGCTGGGGGCGCTGCTGGTCAGTGCGCCGGCGCTCCGCCAGCCGCTGCTGCTGGGGCTGGTCTTCTTCGCCGGGGCCATCTCCGTGGTCGGCCTGCCGCCATTCTCCGGCTTCTTCGGCAAGCTGATGCTCCTGCAGGCGGTGCCACCGGGTCCCGACGCGCTGCTGTTCTGGCCGGTGTTGCTGGTCGGCGGGCTGGGCATGCTGATTGCGCTCAGCCGCACCGGCAGCCTGATCTTCTGGCGCGCCGAAGGCGAGCCGGTGGCCGAACGTGCCGACGGCCTGCGCCTGCTGGCGGCCGTCGGCTTGCTGCTGGGCAGTGTGCTGCTGGTGCTGCTGGCGCGGCCGATCATCGCCTACCTGCAGGCGACCGCTGCGCAGTTGCTCGACCTGCAGCCGTACCTGGCGATCATCCGGGGAGGTGAGGCATGAACCGCTGGTTGCCCAGGCCGGCCCTGACCCTGCTGCTGGCAGTGGTCTGGCTGCTGCTGGCCAACAGCCTGTCGCTGGGCCAGGCGCTGCTCGGCCTGTTTCTCGGCTGGGCCATTCCCTTGCTGGTCCCGGGCTTCCTGATCCCGGTGCCGGCGATCCGCCGCCCGCTGCGTTTGCTGGCCTTCGTCGGTCGCGTCATCGCCGACATCGTGGTGGCCAACCTGCATGTGGCCAAGCTGGTGCTCGGCCCGCGGGGTAGCCTGCGGCCGGCCTTCGTCGAGGTGCCGGTGGAGATCGGCGACGAATTCGTCCTCGCGGTGCTGACCAGCATCGTCTCGCTGACCCCCGGCACGGTGTCGGCCGGGCTCAGCCCCGATCGTCGCGTGCTGTTGCTGCACGTGCTGGATGCGCCCGATCCGGACGAGGTGGTGGCACAGGTCAAGGCGCGTTACGAGGCACCGCTGCTGGAGATATTCGCATGCTCGCGTTCGTGATTCCGTTGTGCTTCGCCATGCTCGGCGTCGCGGTGCTGCTCAACATGCTGCGCCTGATCCAGGGGCCGGACATGCCCGATCGCATCCTGGCGCTCGACACGCTGTACATCAACGGCCTGGCCCTGATCATCCTGTTCGGCATCTGGCTGGCCTCGGACCTGTTCTTCGAAGCCGCGCTGCTGATCGCGGTAATGGGCTTCGTCAGCACCGTGGCGGTGGCCAAGCACCTGCTGCACGGCGACATCATCGACTGAGGTAACGCGCATGCCGTTCTGGTTGGAACTGACCATCAGCCTGTTTCTCGTCGGCGGCAGCCTGTTCGCGCTGATCGGCGCCATCGGCCTCTACCGGCTGCCCGACTTCTACACCCGCCTGCACGGGCCGACCAAGGCGACCACCCTGGGCGTCGGCGGCATCATCATCGCGTCGGCGATCTTCTTCGGCGCCCAGCGTGGCAGCCTGAGCCTGCACGAACTGCTGATCATGCTATTCCTGCTGCTCACCGCGCCGGTCAGTGCGCACATGCTGGCCAAGGCCGCGATGCAGCAGAAGCTACGCTGCATCGAGCGGACCCGCGGCAAACCCTGGGACTGAACCGCCGCGCCCGGCGCTGGCGCCGGGGCTAGATGTGTAAACCCACTACGTTGTTCAGTGGAAGCGGAGCGCGGCTGATGGGAGGCCGGTAGCCGAGGCTGGCATGAGGC
>NZ_JAKJRU010000005.1 GCF_021726475.1 Pseudomonas oligotrophica | reverse complement strand
CGCTGTTGCCGAAGTGGTTGTTCTCGATGCTGTTGAACAGCGAGTTGTAGATGAACAGGGCCTTGCCTTCGCCGCCGTTGATTTCACCACCGGCGCTGGTGGTCGCCGCCCGGACATCCGCGACGTGGTTATCTTTCAGGGTCGAGTAGGTGATGTTGTTCATCAGGATCCCGTAGCCCTGATCCTCCAGCGACCGGTTGCCTACGACGGTCAGCAGGCGACTCTGCATCAGCGCATAGCCGGTGCGGGTACGGTAGGTAAGGTTGCCGAGCAGCTGATTGTTCTGCGAGTACATGTAGTGCACGCCGTAACGCAGGTCGTGCAGGGTGTTGTTTTCCAGCGTGTTGCCATTGGAGTTGTCGATGAAGATGCCGTCGCGGGTCTGGCTGACGTGGTTGCCGGAAACGAGCGCACCGCTCGCCCGGTACAGGTGAATGCCATTGCCGCGATCCTGCGAGCGCACGCTGTCATCGCCCCGAAGCCGATTACCCAGGATGCGAACGCCACGGGCCGAATCGGAAAAGATGCCGAACCCGGCGCCATCGATGCGGTTGTCGCGTACCACCGTTCCCGCTGCAGCAGGCCGGATGAAGATCGCCGCGTTCATCTCGGTCAGGTTGCGCCCCGCGTTGCGGATCGAACAGCCTTCGAGCACGACGCCGGCAGCGGCAACTTCCAGCGCATTACCCTGCCCTTGCGCGTCCAGGACGGCTCCAGCTGCACAGCGCAGATGCATCGGCCGGTCGATGATGAACTGGCCGGAATACTCCCCGCCAGGCAGCACCCAGCGGTTGTCGCCGGCGGGCTCCAGAGGCAGTTCCGTAATGGGTTTGGGCTGCGCCGTGGCGCAACCGGTAAGGATGAGCAGTACCCAGGGCACCTGGTGGTACTGCCGTCTGACCGCCAGAAGTTTCATTTCATGCCTCGCATGTTCCAGACGCCCCATGTCACCGGAATCTCCCCGGCAACGCCGGGGAGTGCTGGGTTGAAGCGATTTATCCGCTTCGGTGCGCCCCGTCACGCGGGCTCGACGATCATCCTCCCGTTCATTTCCATGTGCAGGGCATGGCAGAAGAAGTTGCAGTAGTACCAGAACACGCCGACCCCTTCGGGTTTGAAGGTAATGGACGATGTCTGCTGCGGGCCGATGGCCATGGTTACGCCCTGGTTGACGATGCAGAAGCCATGGGTCAGATCCTCGATCTTGTCGATGTTGGTAATGGTGATGGTGACTTCATCGCCCTCTTTGACGGTGAACTCGTTGATCCCGTAGCTCGGCGCCATCGACACCATGTACACCCTGACCTTGTTGCCGTCGCGGATGATCTTGTTGTCGGTCTCCAGGTTGATGCCGTCCTTCTCGGCCATCTTCACGGTTTCAGCGAAGTACGGATCGTTGCGGTCCCAGATCTTCTTGGTCTTGATCTGGTCGCGGCGCGCCATGGTGCAGTCATGCGGCTCGGCGAAGGCCGGGCCGTCGTGCACCAGCTTCATCTCATCGCCGGAAATATCGATCAGCTGGTCGTTCTCCGGATGCATCGGGCCGGTCGGCAGGAAACGGTCCTTGGAGAACTTGCTCAGTACCACCAGCCACTGGCCGTCCGCCTCGCGGGACTCGGTCAGCGTGGCGTGGTTATGCCCGGGCTGGTAATGCACATCGAGCTTCTGCTTGATGTAGTTGACCTTCTCGCCCTTGTAGGCACGGATGGCTTCGTCGATGTTCCACTTGACCACCTGGCTGTCGATGAACAGCGTGGTGTAGGCATTGCCGCGGCCATCGAAGGTGGTATGCAGCGGGCCGAGGCCAAGTTCCGGCTCGCCGACCACGACGTCACGCTCGTCCTTCAACTTGCCGGCGAACAACTCGTCGAGCAGCGCCGTGGAGATGATGGTGCAGGTCGGCGACAACTTGCCGGCCGCGATGAAGTACTTGCCATCCGGCGACATGTTGCAACCGTGCGGGTTCTTCGGCACCGGGATGTAGCGCGTGACATTGGTGTCGCCGATCTTGGCCTTGCGGCCATCGACCACGGGTACCTTGCTATCGCCCAGGGTCACGAACTTGCCGTCCTTGATGGCCTTTTCGATCGCCGGGATGTTGTAGACGACCACCCAGTCGCGCTCGTTGCGCATGCTGCCGCCCAGGTCCAGCGCCTTCTCCGAGTTGTAGCAGGTGGACGCGGCGTACTTGCCGGTGTAGTCGGCGTCGCAGTTATCCAGGTTGCCGTCGACGATGACCTGGAAGGCCACTTCCATCGATTCGGCATCGATGGCGTTGAATACCGTGAAGCTGTCTTCGGAATCCAGCGCGATATTGAGGCCGTCGTTCGGATGCGGAATGATGAATTCGGCATTGCAGAACACGTACTTGGTGTACGGCACCTTCTGCAACCGCAGGCCGTGCACCGCCTGCGCGTTGGGAATGGTGACGATCTTGTCGGTCATCATGATATCCAGACGGATACGCGCGACGCGGCTGCAAGCCTTGTCGTTGATGAACAGATACTTGCCGTCATGCTTGCCATCGGTCAGTGACAGGTGCGGGTGGTGGCAATCACCGATCATCCACTTGCCACTGTCGCCCAGCACGCGCTTGCTCTCGTTGGTGAGGCCGTACCCGGTCGCTGGGTCGAGGTTGAACACCGGGATGCGCATGATCTCGCGCATGGACGGCACGCCCATGACGCGCACCTCGCCCTGGTGACCGCCGCTCCAGAAGCCATAGTAGGTATCGAGCTCGCCAGGCCCGACGTGGATCTTGGACTTGGAGTCCTTGGCCGCCGCCGCCCAGCTTTCACGCGTCATCACCGCGCCACCCAGTGCCGTGGCGGCTGCGGCGGCACCGGTCATGGCCGTTGCGCCGAGGAAACCACGACGACTCAAGCCGCTTTTCCCCAGTACTTCGGTGTCGCCTTTACGCTTGTCGCTCATGCTCTACTCCTTTCAGGATGAAATTCGAACCAGCCGATTGAAGGGCGCGCCTGACCAGGGGCTCATGACGTGCACCGTCCAGCTTGGCGCGGCCCGCTTGGCCAAACGCCGGGATCAACGCAACCTGTAGCGAGAACGGGCTTGTGCCGGTCATCCGGCATGGTGACGGCTGTCGTGGCAGATGGTGGTCGACGTCGCCAAGCGCTTCCCCACGGCGAATTCCGCAGCCTGAGGAAAGGCTGGTTCGCCGGCTCGTGGATACCGAGCGGCAGGCTCGGCGGACTTGGCGAACGGAGTTGGCGACGCATCATGACGGCATGCTCTCGCTACGAATGTGTAGGGAGATAATCTGCGTCCATCTGCACCGAAAACAGCGGCAGATAAGGGGAATAAAAGCGTATCAGGCCACTTCCCAAGCGCGCCTACAGGAGGGAGCGGCGTGGGTCCATGACGCGCATCAAGTGGTTCTAACTACGGGCACGCCGACAGCCTTCGAGCTGCGCAGAATTCATGAGGGCAAGACAAGGCTCGGGCAAGGTTCGCAAGCGCAGCGGCCAGTTTTTCCGAGGAATGCACCTACCCGCGTCGCAACGGTCCGCGCCGTTCGCCCGGCCAGGTGTGTGATTGCGTTGGGCACTGGGTATCAATGTCCGGCTTACGCAGTAGCGTTTCGAAGCGTACGTCACCAACCGCACCAGGTAATCGGCGCTCGGCCGAGAGCGGACGCAGGCATACGATTTAGTACGCCCGCCCCTCGCCAGCCTCTTCGTGGGTCACGCCATCGCGAATATGGTAGATGCGCTTGAAGGTGGGAATGATCTTCTCATCGTGCGTGACGACGATGATCGCCGTCTCGAAGGAACGCGCCATCTCGTTGAGGATACGGATGACCGCCATCGCGCGCTCGCTGTCCAGCGGCGCGGTCGGCTCGTCGGCCAGGATCACCGGCGGACGATTGACCAGGCCACGGGCTATCGCCACGCGCTGTTGCTCGCCGCCGGACAACTGCGATGGCATGGCATTGGCCCGATGCCGGACATCCAGTGCGCCCAACAGGTCGAGCGCACGGCTGCGGGCGTCGGCGTTGGGTACGTTGGCCAGCATCGGCAGCAGCGCCACGTTGTCGGTCACGTTGAGGAAGGGGATCAGGTACGGTGCCTGGAACACGAAGCCGATCCTGTCGCGACGCAGGGCGCGCAGGTCGCTGACGCTCCAGCCGTCGTCGTAGATCACCTCGTCGCCCAGGGTCATCCGCCCGGCCGTGGGTTCGATGACCGCGCCCAGGCATTTGAGGAGCGTGCTTTTGCCCGACCCCGAGGGGCCGATCAGCCCCACTACCTCGCCGGGTGCGACATGCATGTTCACCTCTTTCAGGGCGAACACCGCCGTGTCGCCCTCGCCATAGCGCTTGCTCAGCCGTTCGATGCGAATGCCGTTGCCTGCCATGTCAGCCTCCTATGGCCTGCGCCGGATCAACCTTGAGCGCGATACGGATGGCAACCAGGCTGGCCAGCACGCAGATCGCCAGGACGGCGAGGAAGCCGGCGATGGAGTCGCGCGGAATCAGCAGCACATACTTGGGAAACACCGGCGCGGAAAACGTGGCGCTGATCTTGCCCACTGCAAAGCCGATCACCCCCAACGCTATCGCCTGCTGCAGGATCATCGCGGCAATCGTGCGATTGCGCGTGCCGATGAGCTTGAGCACGGCGATCTCGCGAATCTTGTCCATCGTCAGCGAATAGATGATGAAGGCCACGATCGCGGCGCTGACGATGGCCAGGATCACCAGGAACATGCCGATCTGCTTGGCCGATGTCGCGATCAGCTTGCCGACGAGGATCTGCTCCATCTGATCGCGGGTGTATACGGTCAGGCGCTTCCAGCGACGGATGGACTCGGCCACCGCATCCGCCGAATGCCCGGGTTTCAGTGTCACCAGCACGGCGTTGACGTAGGGGTTGGCGACTTGCAGCGCGTTGACGGTTACGAGCATGTCCGACGCCCCGGGGCGATTGAGCTCGAGGTCGGCCGCGGTGCGACGGCGCTCCTGCCAGATCGCATCGTTGTCCTTGAGGAACTGGGCCTGCTGCGCATCCTTGAGCGCAATGAACACCATCGGATCGCCGCTGGAGGACACCATGCGCCGGGTCAGGCCCACGACCGTGTATTGATTGCGGCGAATCGTCAGCCGGTCTCCCAGCTGGAACCCGGTGGCGACATCGGCCACCGCCTCGTAGTGCCCGCGGGTGATCTGGCGCCCGGCGACCAGGTAGGCCGGCCAGCCGGGCGTCACACCCGGCGAGCCCGGCGCGATACCGACCACCATGGCGCGCACATCGCTCGCACCCTTGCGTACCTGCATGGTCAGGTAGGTGGCATTCGCCGCCTGGGAAACCCCCGGCATGGCCAGGATCGTACGGTACAGGTCGTCGTGGATGCTGGATGATTCGGCGTAAGGCCCCAAGGTGTCCCGCTGCACGACCCACAGATCGGCGCCGCTGTTGTCCAGCAGCACCTTGCCGTCATCGACCATGCCGCGATACAGCCCGGCCATGACCAGCGTGACACCGATCAACAGGCCCAGGCCCACACCGGTGAAGACGAACTTGCCCCAGACATGCAGGATGTCGCGCCCGGCGAGACTGATCATCTCGGCGCGCCCACGATGTGCTCGACGACCTGCACGCGGTGGTGCGCCGCCAGCGCCTTCTCGCTATACACCACGATCCGGTCGCCGCGCTCGAGGCCTGCCGCAACCTGCACATAGCCATCCAGGTCGGCGGCACCGAGACGGACCGGCGCGAACCGCAAGCCCCGCTCCATGAGCTGCCAGACACCTGTGGTCTCGTGCTCACGCCTGATCGCGGCGTTGGGAATGACCAGCGCGGCAGGCAGCGCGGGCATGTCGACCGTGACCTCTGCCAGCTCCCCCACCGACGGCAGCGGTTCGGGCAGCGTCTGGAAGACCACCTTGGCCAGCAGTTCCTCGGTTACCGCATCGGCCATCGGCTCCACCCGAAGTACCCGTCCGTGCAGCACCTGGCCGCCACGCGAGCGCAGCACGACCCGAGCCGGCAGATCCTGCGCCAAGCCGGCGGCACCGACCTGGTCAAAGCGAACATTGACCCAGTAGCTGCCCGGGTCAATGACGTTCACCACGGCCTGCCCGGCGACGATCGCCGAGCCGGGATCAGCCGTTCGCTCAGCCACCAGGCCGTCCACCGGAGCGATCAGGCGCAAATCCGCGCGCTGCGCCAACAGCACTTCTTGCTCGGCCCTGGCGCGCGCCAGCTGTTCTTCGGCAGCGGTCAGCGCCGTCTCGGCTATCCGCAGCTCGTGGCGCTTCGTTGCAGCATTCTCCTCGCTGGTCGCCCGCGCCTCATACAACCGTGCGTAGCGTCCAGCCTGGGTGCTGGCGTAACGCTGCCGTTGCTGAGCTTCACGCAAGGCCGCCTCGGCAGCCTTGACGGTCGATGCCTGCGCGGCAATCCGCTTGTCCAGGTCGACCGGGTCCATCTCCCCGATCACCTGTCCGGCAATGACATGATCGCCAACCTGCACGGAGAGGCGCAGCAGGCGCCCGGTCGAAGTGGGACCGATCCTGTAGGTGTAGCGCGCCTCGACGGTGCCGATGCCAAACAGTGCCGGCGCCAACGAGCGCGACTCCACAGGCGCGACCGTTACCGCAACGGGTGCGAGAGGACCGGAACGCAACGCCACATAGCCGAACAAGCCCGCCAACGGCACCACGACCGCCAGCAGCACCAGCACGCGACGGTGCAGGATCGGCCGTTTCATGCGGCCGCCTCGATGCCACGCCGGTAGACCGCGAAGACGCGCGGTGCATCGCGTCGGATTCGCTGCATATCGCCGTCGAGCATCGACTGCATCACCAGCCCCTGGATCGTGCCGATGAAAAGCATTGCCGCGGCTTCGTCATCCAGTTCACCAGACAGTTCGCCGTTCGCTTTGCCCTTCTCGATAAGCAGCTTCAGGCGCTCGGCATAACGCCTGATCAACGTCTGCACCATGCGCTTGGCAGCCGACGATTCGGCGCGCTGAAGTTCGCCGAAGATCATGCGCGGCACGCCCGGATGCTCGGCCACGAAGTCGACGTGGCTCATGAACATCGCCTCCATCGCCTCGAGCGCCGACTCGATGCCGCGAGCCGCACGGTCTATGCGGGCGAGCAGACGTTCGGCCACCCACTCCATCGTCGCCTGCCAAATGGCGTCCTTGTTCGCGAAATGCCGAAACAGCGCGCCCTGGGTTACATGCATGTGCTTGGCAATCGCGGCGGTGGTGATCTCGCTGGGATTGTTCGATCCGGCGAGCTCCACGACCGCCTCGATCGTTACAGCGCGACGCTCGTCGGCGGGGAGATGTTTCGGAGGGTTGTCCATGAGTCACCTAAAGATAGTAATCGATTACTATCTTAGCGCTCGAACCTGGAATTGCAATGGTCGTGACGCCCATCGAACCAAGGCCGCTCGCTTTATGGTGCTGTCTCGCCGAGGCGCGAGGCCTATCGGGACAGCGAATAGTGGAGCGGACGCGGAATCGCATCGCCCCAAGAAGATTGGCTTGCCATATCGAATGCAGCGATTGCTGGTGCAGCGCCGCGTACTGGCGCGCGGCTCAACATGGCACCCGCCACAGCTGGTCAAGGCGCGTAGTGAACGACTGGCTGATCATATCCCGTCGTATTCCCCACTCCGGGCTGGCCACCACGCGCCCCGGACGCAGGGTGCCACGCCCCCAGCGCGCGTTGATCTGATCAACACTGTCATCAGGCGCTCGGTTTCCAGCGGCTGCGTCGTGGCGAACAGATCATCTTGATCTGTCCCCGTCTGAGTGGACCCTGACTTAAGGTGGATAATGCCACCGCAAGGAGTGTTCATGCCCCAGACCAAGCGATGTTTTCCCGAATCTTTCAAACGCGAGGCGATAGACCAAGTGCTTGCCGGTACACCGCTTCGTCATGTAACCGAGACGCTGCGCATCGCTGAAAGCCTCTTGGGCAACTGTAGCGCCGATGTGCCGGCCATGGGGCATGCGTGTGGTCGACACCGGGTTGCTCGACTGATGCGCGAAGCCGGTCTGCGCGCTCGCTCGCGCAAGCGCTGGCGGCTGGTTTCCAGCAGTCATCATGTTTCTGCCGATTGCCCCGAACCACCTGGATCGCCAGTTCGCCTCGGATCACGCCAATCGGCACTGGGTCTCGAACATGACCTACGTGCGGATGGCCTAAGGCTGGCTGCATCGGCCGTCGTGCTCGATCTCTATTCACTCGCCGTCGTCGGTTGGGCGATGCACCACCGGATGCGGCAGGCCCTGATGCACGCTGCTCTGGCACGCCGACAGCCGAAAGAAGAAGTGCTGCTACACCCGGATCGTGCAGCCAATACTGCGCGTACGACTACCAGGTCTTGCTTCGGCGGCATCCTCCAGGCATAAAAAAATCCAGTCACCGCTAAGTGACTGGATTTTCTAGGGATTTTTTGGTCGGGACGGAGTGATTCGAACACTCGACCCCTTGCACCCCATGCAAGTGCGCTACCAGGCTGCGCTACGCCCCGACATTGTCTTCCCTTTCAGGAAAGCGCGCTAACTATATACTAAGCAACTGAATTGCGAAAGGTTTTTTCGATTCGCTTTTCATTTCGCCAGGACTTGGCGAACCTCCTCCAGCTCGACAAGCATCTGCCGAATCAGTTGCCGGTACTGGGTGACATCGTCACGTGCTTCATCACCCGAAAGGCGTTGCCGTGCGCCGCCGATAGTGAAGCCCTGCTCGTAGAGAAGCGCCCGGATCTGTCTGATCATCAGCACATCCTGGCGTTGGTAATAGCGACGATTACCTCGCCTTTTGACGGGACTCAGTTGCGGGAACTCCTGCTCCCAGTAACGCAGTACGTGGGGCTTGACTGCGCACAGCTCGCTGACTTCACCAATGGTGAAGTAACGCTTGCCGGGGATCGGCGGCAGTTCGTCGTTATGGCTTGGTTCCAGCATAGGCTTCGACTCTAGCTTTGAGTTTCTGGCCGGGGCGGAAGGTGACGACACGGCGAGCAGTGATGGGGATCTCCTCGCCGGTCTTCGGATTACGGCCCGGACGCTGGCGCTTGTCGCGCAGATCGAAGTTGCCGAAACCGGACAACTTCACCTGCTCGTTATGCTCCAGTGCTTGCCGTATCTCTTCAAAAAACAGCTCGACCAGTTCCTTGGCCTCACGCTTGTTCAGGCCTAGCTCTTCATATAGACGTTCGGCCATTTCAGCTTTCGTCAGAGCCCCCATACGCTATTTCCTTAACGTGGCATTGAACCTTTCTTCCAGATTAGTGAGGATCCGTCCCATCGCGGCGGTGACCTCATCGTCGTTAAGAGTGCGCGCGGAATGCTGCCAGGTCAAGCCGACTGCCATACTTTTGCTAGACGGATCAATGCCTTTGCCCTGATAAACGTCAAAAAGTCTCAAGTCGCGCAGCGTCTCGCCCGCTGCCTCACGGATGCAGGCCAGTATCTGCTCGGCCGGAACGTTGCGCTCGACCAGGATCGCCAGATCACGCCGAACCTCCGGGAAGCGCGACAGCTCCTGGAATGTCGGCAAGCGCCCTTCGCACAGCTCGGCAAGCGAGATCTCGAATACGTAGATCTGCTGTTCGATGCCCAACTCCTTGGCGATCTGCGGATGAAGCGCGCCAAGATGCCCAACCAAGCGACCATCACGCTCTATGCGTGCCGCCTGCCCCGGATGCAAGACGGGCAGCTCGCCGCGAACGAAGTGGAAAGCACCAGCCGCCCCGGCACTGCCAAGCAGTGCCTCGACATCGGCCTTCAGGTCGAAGAAGTCCACCTCGGCCGACTCATGAGCCCAACCTTCCGGCATCCGACGGCCGCAGATCACACCGGCCAGCATGGTTTCCTGGCGCAAATCGTCCAGCTGGCCGACGAAGCGCAGGCCGGCTTCGAACAGGCGCACGCGCGATTGTTGACGGTTGAGGTTGTACTGCAGCGCCTTGACCAGGCCCGGCAGCAGAGAGGCGCGCATCGCCGCCATGTCGGCGGAGATCGGGTTGGCCAGCTGCAGCGGCGCGACCCCTGGCGTGAACAGCTCGAACAGCTTCGGATCGATGAAGCTGTAGGTGATCGCCTCGTGATAGCCGCGCGCAACGAGCAGGCGGCGCAGCGCTGGCAGCTCGGCACGGGCTTCCGGACGTACCTCGGGCGCCAGGCGTGCCTGCGGATAGCGGGTCGGCAGCAGGTCATAGCCGTAGAGGCGGCCCAGCTCCTCGATGAGATCGACCTCGAGGGCGACATCGAAGCGATGGCTCGGCACACCGACCTGCCAGACACCGGCCGCCTGCTCCTGCACGGTGAATCCCAGTGCGCGCAGTATCGCGACGATGCGATCCGGCTCCATCGAAAGACCGAGCATCTGATCGACGCGTTCTGCACGCAGGGTGATCGGCTGTGGCTGCGGCAGGTGTTCGGCGCTGCTCGCCTCGACAACCGGTCCCGCAGCGCCGCCGACGATCTCGAGCAACAGCGCGGTCGCACGCTCGATCGCCCGCTTGGCCATCTGCGGATCGACCCCACGCTCGTAGCGATGGGATGCGTCCGTATGCAGGCCATAGGATCGCGCCCTGCCCGCCAGGGCGATCGGGTCGAAGAAGGCGCTTTCCAAGAACAGATCGGTCGTCTCGCTGGAAATGCCGCTGTGCTCACCGCCCATGATGCCGGCCATGGCCAATGCGCGACGGTGGTCGGCGATCACCAGGGTATCCGACCGCAACACGACTTCCTGCCCGTCGAGCAGGACAAGCGTCTCGCCCTCCTCGGCCATGCGTACGCGGATGCCGCCCTCGATCTGCTTGAGATCGAAGGCGTGCAGCGGCTGGCCAAGCTCCACCATCACGTAGTTGGTGACATCCACCACCGCATCGATGCTGCGAATACCGGAACGACGCAGGCGCTCGACCAGCCACAACGGCGAAGCGCGGGAAACGTCGACATTGCGAATGACGCGCCCCAGATAGCGCGGGCAGGCTTGAGGCGCCGACACCTCGACAGGGCGGGAATCGTTGACCGAAACCGGATTGTCCGGCGTCTCGACCTCGGTTACCGAGGCGCCGTAGATCGCACCCACCTCACGCGCCAGACCGGTAATGGACAAGCAGTCGCCACGATTGGGCGTCAGGCCGATCTCGATGCTGACATCGTCAAGCCCGAGGTAGCTGCGCAGGTCCTGCCCCACAGGCGCCCCGGCAACCAGTTCCATCAGGCCGCCATGATCCTCGCTGAGCTTCAGCTCGGCTTCCGAACACAGCATGCCGTTCGACTCGACGCCGCGCAGCTTGGCCTTCTTGATCTTGAAGTCACCCGGCAGCACCGCACCAATCTGAGCGAAAGGCACTTTCAATCCTGGCCGCACGTTCGGCGCGCCGCAAACCACCTGGAAGACGTCCTTGCCATCGCTGACCTGGCACACGCGCAGTTTGTCGGCATCAGGGTGCTGCTCGGTCGAGACGACCTCGCCGACCACCACCCCACTGAAAGAACCGGCAACTGGCTCAACTGCATCGACTTCGAGCCCGACCATGGATAGACGGGCCACCAGCTCGTCACGGGAAACCGTCGGGTTCACCCAGGCGCGCAGCCACTGCTCACTGAATTTCATTCTGCTCTCCTAGAATTCTTGAAAACGGCACTAGCGAAATTGCGCAAGAAACCGCAGGTCGTTATCGAAGAACAGACGCAAGTCGTTGACGCCGTAGCGCAGCATGGCCAGCCGCTCTACGCCCATGCCGAAGGCGAAGCCCTGGTATTTCTCGGGGTCGATGCCGGACATGCGCAAGACGTTCGGATGCACCATGCCGCACCCCATCACTTCCAGCCAGCCGGTCTGCTTGCACACCCGACAACCCTTGCCGCTGCACATCACGCACTGCATATCCACTTCGGCCGAGGGTTCGGTGAAGGGGAAGAACGAAGGCCGGAAACGCACGCCGAGCGGCTTCTCGAAGAACACGCGCAGGAACTGCTCGATGGTGCCCTTGAGGTCGGCGAAGCTGATGCCCTCGTCGACCAGCAGCCCTTCGACCTGATGAAACATCGGCGAATGGGTGATATCCGAGTCGCAGCGATACACGCGTCCAGGGCAGACGATACGGATGGGGGGCTGTTGCGCCTCCATCGTGCGCACCTGCACCGGCGACGTGTGGGTACGCAACAGCATGTTCGCATTGAAATAGAAGGTGTCATGCATGGCGCGGGCGGGATGGTGCCCCGGGATGTTGAGCGCCTCGAAGTTGTGATAGTCGTCCTCGACCTCGGGCCCTTCGGCGATACCATATCCGATGTGCGTGAAGAACTGCTCGATACGCTCCAGCGTACGGGTCACCGGATGCAACCCGCCAGACTGCTGGCCGCGCCCCGGCAATGTCACATCGATGCGCTCAGCCGCCAACCGGTTGTTCAGCTCGGTTTCCTCGAGCGCGAGCTTGCGCGCCGAGAGGGCATCCTGCACCTGGGTCTTGGCAGCATTGATCTGCGCACCAGCCCTGGGCCGTTCCTCGGCAGACAGACGACCGAGGGTCTGCATCAGCTGGGTCAACTCGCCCTTCTTGCCCAGGTACTGGACCCGGAGCTGTTCCAGAGCATTGATATCTTCGCACTGCTGCACCGCCTCGAGCGCTTGCGAGACCAGTGCCTCCAGGTTTTCCATTTACAACCTCCCGAGGTTCTTGCAGAACCGCACCGGAACCCGTCGGGTTGCCCGTGCACTTTTGCAAAAGCCTCCTCAGATACGAAATAGGGGAAGAGCCTAAGACTCTTCCCCTATCGGTGACATCCGCAGCGAATCGCTGGATTCGCGACAGTCGGAGCTTAGGCCAGGGAGGCTTTGGCTTTTTCGACGATCACAGCGAATGCCGCTTTTTCGTTCACTGCCAGATCGGCCAGAACCTTGCGGTCGATCTCGATGGCTGCCTTCTTCAGACCGGCGATGAAACGGCTGTAGGACAGACCGTTAACACGAGCACCAGCATTGATACGGGCAATCCACAGAGCGCGGAACTGACGCTTGCGCTGACGACGGTCACGGTAGGCGTACTGGCCAGCCTTGATCACCGCCTGCTTGGCAACGCGGAATACGCGCGAACGCGCACCGTAGTAGCCTTTGGCGAGTTTCAGAATTTTCTTGTGACGGCGACGAGCGATGACGCCACGCTTAACACGAGCCATGAGTTATTCCTCTGAGTCTTGACCGGATCAACGAACGCGCAGCATGCGCTCCACTTTTGCAACGTCGGACGGGTGCACTTGCGAGCAACCGCGCAGCTGACGCTTACGCTTGGTGGTCATCTTGGTCAGGATGTGGCTCTTGAAGGCGTGCTTGTGCTTGAAGCCGTTCGCAGTCTTCTTGAAGCGCTTTGCAGCACCACTCTTGGTTTTCATCTTTGGCATGTTCGTACTCCGCATTCAATAACAACAGTCAACCATCAGGCCTGCCAGTGCCCGGGAGGTTACTTACGCTTCTTGGGAGCGATGACCATCATCAGCTGGCGTCCTTCCAGCTTGGGATGCTGTTCGACGGTACCAATCTCGATCAGGTCAGCTTCGACCCGCTTGAGCAGTTCCATCCCCAGCTCCTGGTGAGCCATCTCGCGGCCGCGGAATCGCAAGGAAACCTTGGCCTTGTCCCCATCTTCAAGGAAACGTACCAGGTTGCGTAGCTTTACCTGGTAATCCCCTTCTTCCGTCCCTGGACGAAACTTGATTTCTTTGATCTGTTGCTGATGCTGGTTCTTCTTCGCAGCAGCAGCCTGCTTCTTCTTCTCGAAAAGGTGCTTGCCGTAATCCATGATCCGGCAGACCGGGGGATTCGCATCCGCGGAAATCTCCACCAGGTCCAGCTTTGCCTCTTCGGCGACACGCAACGCTTCATCAATCGAGACGATGCCAATCTGCTCGCCGTCGCTACCGATCAGGCGCACTTCGCGCGCAGTGATGTTCTCGTTGATCGGTGCCTTGGGCTGAGCTCTTCTATCCTGTCTCATTTCACGCTTAATAGTCATTACTCCGATTCTTGGCGACCACGCCGGGAAACCGCCTGTGCGAGCAGCTGGGCGAACTGTTCGAGCGGCATGGAGCCCATATCGACGCCTTCGCGGGTGCGCACAGCAACGGATCGTGTTTCGACTTCCCGATCCCCAATAACCAAGAGATAGGGTGTCTTGAGCAAAGTATGCTCGCGGATTTTAAAGCCGATCTTCTCGTTTCTCAAGTCAGCCTTGACACGGAAGCCGCCCTGGGAGAGCACCTTCTCGGCCTCCAGCGCGAAATCAGCCTGTTTGTCGGTGATATTCATGATCACCGCCTGGGTTGGCGCCAGCCAGGCCGGGAAGGCCCCTTCGTAATGCTCGATCAGTATGCCGATGAAGCGCTCGAACGACCCCAGGATCGCCCGATGCAGCATCACCGGGTGCTGGCGATCGTTGTTCTCGCTGACGTATTCGGCGCCCAAGCGGATCGGCAGGTTGAAATCCAGCTGCAGCGTACCGCACTGCCAGACGCGCCCCAGGCAATCCTTGAGCGAGAACTCGATCTTCGGACCGTAGAAAGCACCCTCGCCCGGCTGCAGCTCATAGGGCAGCTGCGCGCTGTCGAGCGCCGCAGCCAGCGCCGCCTCGGCACGATCCCACAGCTCATCGGAACCCACGCGCTTTTCCGGACGGGTCGACAGCTTGAGCTGGATATCACTGAAGCCGAAGTCGGCATAGACCGCCTGCGTCAGCTTGATGAACGCTGCGGACTCCGATTGCATCTGCTCTTCGGTACAGAAGATATGCGCATCGTCCTGGGTGAAACCGCGCACGCGCATGATGCCGTGCAGCGCACCCGACGGCTCGTTGCGATGGCAGGCGCCGAACTCGGCGAGACGCAGGGGCAGCTCGCGATAGCTCTTCAAGCCCTGGTTGTAGACCTGCACGTGGCATGGGCAGTTCATCGGCTTGATGGCGTAGTCGCGGCTCTCCGACTCGGTGGTGAACATGTTCTCTGCATAGTTCGCCCAGTGGCCGGACTTCTCCCAGAGCACCCGATCGACCACCTGCGGGGTACGGATCTCCAGGTAGCCGTTCTCGCGCTGCACCTGCCGCATGTACTGCTCGAGCACCTGGTAGAGCGTCCAGCCATTGGGATGCCAGAACACCATGCCGGGCGCTTCTTCCTGCGTATGGAACAGATCCAGTCGCTTGCCGATCTTGCGGTGGTCGCGCTTCTCGGCCTCTTCGATGCGCTGGATGTAGGCTGCCAGCTGCTTCTTGTCGGCCCAGGCCGTGCCGTATACCCGCTGGAGCTGCTCGTTCTTGGCGTCGCCGCGCCAGTAGGCACCGGACAGCTTGGTCAGCTTGAATGCCTTGAGAAAGCGCGTATTGGGCACGTGCGGACCACGGCACATGTCCACGTATTCCTCGTGGTGGTAGAGCCCCATCGCCTTCTCGTCGGGCATGTCCTCGACCAGGCGCAGCTTGTAGTCCTCGCCACGCGCGCGGAAGACCTCGACCACCTCGTCGCGCGGAGTCATCTTCTTGATGACATCGTAATCCTTGTCGATCAGCTCCCGCATGCGCTGCTCGATGGCAGCCAGGTCGTCCGGCGTGAAGGGGCGCTCGTAGGCGATGTCGTAATAGAAGCCCTCGTCGATGACCGGACCGATCACCATCTTCGCCGTCGGGTACAACTGCTTGACCGCATGCCCGACCAGGTGGGCACAGGAGTGCCGGATGATCTCCAGCCCTTCCTCATCCTTCGGGGTGATGATCTGCAGCGTGGCGTCCCGCTCGATCAGATCACAGGCGTCGACCAGGCGACCGTCGACCTTGCCGGCGAGCGTCGCCTTGGCCAGGCCCGCACCGATGGATTGCGCCACTTCGGCGACACTGACGGGATGATCGAACGTGCGCTGACTGCCGTCAGGAAGCGTGATGATGGGCATGGCGTCCTCTCCTAGTGGTGACCCCTACCAAAGGCCACGTGGGTTGGGATGAGCCAGTAAAGCGATCCGCCGCACAGCCTGCCGCACATTGGCAGGCGCTCGAGGCACCGAAGCGGACCGAAGTCACTGGAAAAAGGGCTCGGCATGCTTCCAGAAAGGACGGACGCTGGCAAGCAAGCCAAAAAAAAGGGTCGCTTTCGCGACCCTTTTTGATTTGGTAGGCACAATTGGACTCGAACCAACGACCCCCACCATGTCAAGGTGGTGCTCTAACCAACTGAGCTATGTGCCTCCGTTGGGTGCGCATTCTATAGATCCGCCGAAGTGCGTCAAGCACTTTTTTCGCTAAACCCCTGAATTTTTTTGTTTTTCATTTTCGACACGCGCTTTCCATACACCCATTGGCAGTTGCACAAAGGCCTGGCTAGTATCGCGTCAAATATAAACAACGGACGACACGCGATCATGAACACCGCCTACCCGCCCTCCTACTACGCCGCCTCCGCCAATACCGCGCCGCAACGCCGGCAACTGCAGGAATGTGTCGACACCGACGTGTGCGTTATAGGTGCCGGCTACACCGGCCTGTCCGCGGCGCTCTTTCTGGCCGAACGCGGCTACCGAGTCGTCGTGCTGGAGGCCGCCCGGGTCGGTTATGGGGCATCCGGGCGCAACGGCGGCCAGATCGTCAACAGCTACAGCCGTGACCTCGACACCATCGAACGCAGCACCGGCACCCGGGAGGCCGAGCTGATCGGTGCGATGGCATTCGAGGGTGCGCGCATCATCCGCGAGCGAATCGAACGCTACGCGATCGCCTGCGACCTCAAGGACGGAGGACTCTTTGCCGCCCTGACGGCGAAGCAGATGAAACACCTCGAAGCGCAGAAGGCGCTTTGGGAGCGCTATGGCTACCAGCACCTCGAGTTGCTGGACGCCGATGCCGTTCAGCGCGAGGTCGCCACCAATCGCTACGTCGGCGCCATGCTGGACCGACAGGGAGGCCACATCCACCCATTGAACCTCGCCCTGGGTGAGGCGGCGGCGGTGGAAAGCCTGGGCGGACGCATTCATGAACACTCGCCGGCCATTCGCATCGAAAGAGGCGCACGCCCAACCGTCCACACGCCAGAGGGGCAGGTACGAGCCGACTTTATCGTCGTCGCCGGCAATGCCTACCTCGGCAACCTGGTCCCGGAGCTTGCGGCAAAATCGATGCCCTGCGGCTCGCAAGTCATCACCACCGAACCCTTGCCCGAGGAGATCGCACACGCCCTGCTGCCACACGACTACTGCGTCGAGGACTGCAACTATCTGCTTGATTACTACCGGCTCTCGGCCGACCGACGCCTTATCTATGGCGGCGGGGTGGTCTATGGCGCCCGCGATCCGGCCGACGTGACCGCGATCATCCGCCCGAAGATGCTGGCGACCTTCCCCCAGCTGCGCGAGACGAAAATCGAATTCGCCTGGACGGGCAATTTCCTGCTAACCCTGTCGCGACTTCCCCAGGTCGGCCGGCTTGGCGACAACATCTACTATTCCCAGGGCTGCAGCGGGCACGGGGTGACCTACACGCACCTTGCCGGCAAGGTGCTGGCCGAGGCCATCAGCGGGCAAGCCGAGCGTTTCGATGCTTTCGCCGGCCTACGCCACTACCCCTTCCCAGGCGGGCAGCGCTTTCGTGCCCCGATCAGCGCACTGGGCGCGTTCTATTATTCGCTACGCGATCGGCTCGGTTTCTGAGCCCGGCAGCGAGGCGTGCAGCACCGTCTCGCCCGCCGCTCAGGGCACCGGGCAGGCCGGAAGGCGAGAGCAGGATTGGCTCGACCGGCGCACTGACGGCAGCCCGCCAGACATCTCCTGCCGCGGCGCAAGCCTGCGGGCACAGGCAAGCGCTGCCTGCGCCTGCACGTCGCAGCCCTGCTCGCCCAGCAATTGGGACAGGTTGTACCAGCCGGGCGCGAACTCCGGGTCGCGGTCGAGCGCACGGCGGAATGCTCCCTCCGCCTGCGAGTACTGCTGCGCCGCATAGTGGCTGTTGCCCAGGGCGAACCAGGACAGCGCCCCGCCCCAATGCTCGGCAGCGGTCCGATTGGCCTGCCTCGCCAGCGACGCCCGCCCGGTCTGCTCGAGATCACTGGCAGCGCGCAGCCAGGTGAGCTCCTGCGCCGTGGCCGGCAGCCGGTCGACAGGCACCGTCACGACAGCCCAACGCTCACCCTTGGCCCAGGAGCGCTCGAATTGGGCAAAGCTTCCGACCCATCGCTTCGTCGTGCCGGAACGCAGGATGACCTGCTGGGTCGCCAGGTCGTAACCCACCATCACCGCGAAATGCCATTGGGGCCAACTGTCGAAGGCGAGATTCTGCAGCACCAGCACCGGATTGCCGGCCGCGACCTCGGCAAGCACCGCCTCCAGCCGAGGCTGCAACGGATACACCAGCAAGCCGGCTGCCCGGGCTGCCGCAACCATCTCCACCTGCAGGCTACCCTTGCGCTTCGGCAAGTACACCTGATCGACCAGTTCGTCCGGACCGGCATCTATCCCGCGCTGGGTCAGCATGGTCGCCAGGGCAGCCGGGCCGCACTGGTAGTCTTCCTGGGGAAAGAAGGGAACCTCGGTCAGCTCGACGTGGGCCGGGAGCTGACCCTCATCGATCTGCAGCATGCGCTGTGCGCAGCCGCCGAGCACGGCGGTCACGCACAGCAGGAGCGCCAGCCGGATCAACGGTTGACGCAGTTGACGAAGTTGAAGATGTTCGTGGCGCAGAGCATGTCGGTGATGATGAAGATCACCAGGAACAGCACGATGATGCCTACCACACCAGCACCCGCGGGCGCGCTATCGAGCTGCTGATTGAACTGGGCGAGCTCGGCAGGCGTCAGACTGTTGATGCGCTTCTCCACCTGGGCACGATCGACACCCATCGACTCGAGCTTTTTCTGCACCTCCTGGTCGTCCAGCATCCCGAGCAACTGCTCACGATCGACCTGCTGTTGGTGCTCCGCGAGAATTTCCTGCGTGCCGATCATCGAGGCCTGCGCCTGCGGGATCTGGATGATCATCAGCGAGTGCAACATCAGCGCTACTGCAGCGACGCGCTTCAGAAGAGTGGAAGTGAACATAGCGAAACTCCTTTTGAGGTTTTTTCTTTTACAGCGAAGGTCCACCTTTCTGTGGACGACCAGCCCACAGTTTCGGTTCCGTCCTCACCCCTTGCCTTGAAGTAAAGGATGAATAATCCATGCATTTGACAGCAAAGCACCTTTTGCCGATTTTCGCCGTGATGGCCGTCAGCGCCTGCACATCTTCCCCCGATTCGACAACACCTGCGGGCAGCCAGGGCTGCAATGCCGAGGCGGTGCAGAGCCTGGTCGGGCAAACCGCGACGCCGCAACTGCTCGACAGCGCACGCAAGCAGGCCGGCGCACAACGCGCTCGCCTGCTGCGCCCGGATGACGTGGTCACGCTCGAGTACGACTCGCAACGGCTGAACCTGCATACCGACGACTCGCTGATCATCGAGCGCATCCACTGCGGCTAACCGACAGGCATCCCGCGAAGCCGGGCCGACATCGTCGACCCGGCCTCGCCCTCTACTGGGCCATCGCCTTGCGCATGCGCAGGTTCGTAGCAGACACCAGCCTGGGCGGTGCCAGCAGGAAGGACAGGTTGAAGCGTGTGATGACCAGCTGCGCCACCAACGGCGCCAGCAGGCCGACCAGCGTGCCGACCACCAGATGCACCGGAATCGAGTCGATCCCCATGAACTTGCTGAGCATCACCCGGGCACCGCTACCGGCCAGGATGTGCATCAGGTACACGGTCATGGACGAGGCCCCGATGAACAGCAGCCAGTCGACGCGGAACTGGCCGAGCCACATCGACAGCGCGACCATGAAGAAGATCGACACGGTGGCCAGCGCCAGCACCGGCAAGCCGCCGACGGTGTAGTTCAGACCGTAGGTGACATGGAACAGGTATTGCCCGATCACGAAGAGCACGCCGAAGAACGCCGCCAACTGCGCGTAGCGCGCGAGGAAGAACGCCTTCACCTCGTTGAACCAGACGCCGAGCGCGAAGAACACCGTGTTGCCGAGGATGAAACGCAGCGGCCCCTCGGTCACCAGGTCTTTCTGGAAAACGAACAGCACGCCGAACAGCACCAGCAGCGGAAGGAAATGGCGCCGGTCCGCCTTGCTGTAGACGAATGCGCAGACCACGAACACCAGGAACAGCGCATAGAGGAACCAGAACTGCGCCCGCGGCATCCACAGCAGGGACAGCACCTCGCCGGCGGTCACCTGGCCGTTGGTGTAGTTGGACAGCCCGACCTCGATGAAGCCCTGCAGCAACGACCAGAGAATGAACGGGTAGACGACGGTATCGACCTTGTTGATGATCAGGCCACCCTTGCCGCGCTTGACCAGCGAGTCGTAGAAGAACAGGCCGGACAGGAAGAAGAACAGCGGCATGTGGAAGCTGTAGATGATGCTGTCGACGAGCGTGTAGCTGGCTTCATCCATGGGCAGGCCAGCATTGAAGACGCCGCGCGCCACGTGCCCGTATACGACCAGGATGATCCCGATCGCTTTCGCATAGTCGACCCAGACGTTTCTCTCCTTCATCGTTTGTTCTCCTTGTTCGATGGGCAAAACGAAGACGGCACCCGGCCGAGATAGCCAGGTGGTGGAGATAGACAACCCGATGATGGCTTTGTTTAACCTCGCCCCCGTCGAGAGGTGCCGCCGATCATCCGTGCGCCTGCCGCCGCAACAACCAGCCGCCCTGGACCGGGCCTTGAAAGGAAAAAGATGAATACAGCCGACTGTCAGCCAATTTCGATCCTGGTCCTCGCCGGCGGTCGCGGACAGCGCATGGGCGGCCGCGACAAGGGCCTCGTCGAGTGGCGCGGCCGGCCGCTGGTCGACTGGATCTGCAGCGCGGCACGCCCGCTCACCGACGACCTGCTGATTTCCTGCAACCGCAACCAGGCACGCTATGCACGCTTCGCCGACAGGCTCGTGAGCGACGATGAAGAAGGCTTTCCCGGCCCTCTGGCCGGCATTCGCGCCGGGCTGGCGGCGGCTCGTCATCGACAGCTGCTGGTCGTGCCCTGCGACACACCGCTGATCGACACCACATTGCTCGCCCACATGCAGCAACGTGCACGGCAGGCGCCCGACGCCCCGCTGATGGTGCGCCAGAATGGCCAATGGGAGCCGTTGTTCTGCGTGATTCCCACCGGCCTCCGGGGGACGATCGACGCGCTCTGGCAGCAGGGCGTGCGCAGCCCCAGGCAGGCACTGCTGGCGCAAGGCTGCATAGCGCTCGACCTGGCACCAGACGATCCGCGCCTGGCGAACCTGAACAGTCCCGAACTGCTACGGCAAGTCGCACCACATGAGGGAACTTGAGCGCGCAGCAGGCCGTCCCAACTACGGAAAACCGACCATAGAAGGAACGGATATGCGCCCCTCTCTCTCCATGTGCCTGGCGGCCGCCGGGCTCGCATTACTGGCAGGCTGCTCAAGCCCCAGCGTCATCACCCTCAACGATGGCCGGGAAATCCAGACGCTGGACACGCCCGAGTACGATGACGAATCGGGCTTCTACGAATACGAACTACTGGACGGCAAACCCGGCAAGGTCAACAAGGACCGCGTGCGGACGGTGCGCGAACTCTGACCGAACCGCGCGAGCCGCGGCTGCACTCCGCTCGATCCAACGGCGCGCAAAAAAGTTTTCGTTAACCTCTTGTCGAACAAAACTTTTTCTGTAGAATGCGCGCCATTCCACGGAGCGTAGCGCAGCTTGGTAGCGCGTCTCGTTCGGGACGAGAAGGTCGCTGGTTCGAATCCAGTCGCTCCGACCATATCCCGCTCGCCACTCGGCGAGAAAAGAAACCGGCCTCAATGGCCGGTTTTCTTTTGCCCGCAGAAAAAGATCTGCTCTATTCCTGCAAAAAGGGAACGACCTGTTCCAGTTCGAACGGCCACTCGAGTTCCGCACCGGTATCGACACGACGCAGCACCGGAATGCGCAGGCCGTATTGCTCGACCCAGCGCTCGTCCTCGGCAATGTCTAGCAGTTCGACGAGCAATCCCCGCTCCACCAGCGGCATCAGCAAGCCCTCTGCCTGCTCGCACAGGTGGCATCCCAGGGTTCCGAACAATTGACACTCCGGCAGCATTGCCAGCTTCCCTCAAAATTGGTCTTACCAGTAATTGGAACGGCAAATAGCCGAACTTCCAGACAAGACTTATTGAAATTCGTGACGTCCAGCGCAGCAAAGAGGTGCGACACAGACGCAGGTTCGACTCGCCAGAAACAAAAGGATAGGATACCGGCTGCCTCAGGCAACGACAGATTGCCGGGCAAAGCGTTTGGCATGACCCATCAGGTCCGCTGCCTGTGTGGCCAACGTGGGCAAGACAGGGCGCGAAAGCGTCTAGCACGTTGACTGCAGCGCCTTGAAGACTAAAGTCTAAAGGTTGAAGGCGCTACGTAATGTTTTATTTCACGGCGCCGTAAAGAGCGATTCAGAGCATCATCCAACGAGGAGAAATAAGAAATGCTCAAGACCCCCATCGCCCGGGGCGTGGCCCTGGCCACTCTGGGAGCAACACTCGCAATCCCGACCCTGGCCCAGGCTGCCTTTATCGAAGACACCAAAGCTGGTCTGGAACTGCGTAATTTCTATTTTAACCGTGACTTCCGTCAGGAAGGCGCCTCGCAGTCGAAGCAGGAAGAATGGGCACAAGGCTTCCTGCTCCGTGTCGAATCCGGCTACACCGAAGGTACCGTAGGCTTCGGCGTCGATGCTCTGGGCCTGCTGGGCGTCAAGCTTGATTCCGGCGCCGGCCGCGACGGCAACGGCTCCCAGTTGCTTCCTAGTGAAGGTGATTCTGCTGCGGATGATTTCTCTGAGGTCGGTCTGACCGCCAAAGCAAAGCTTTCCAACAGCGTTCTCAAAGTCGGCACTCTGCAGCCGAAAAACATGGCTATCGCTACTAGCGACAGTCGCCTGCTCCCCGCTGTTACTCGCGGCGCGCAGTTGGTCTCCAACGAGATCGACGGTCTGACGCTGGACGTCGGTTACCTCGACGAAATCAACAATCGTGCGTCGAGCGACTATGAAGATCTGAGCGTTAACAACTCAGGCAAAGGCATTAACGGCGCTACCGAAGCTGACAGCTTCGTGTTCCTGGGTGGCCAGTACAAACTGACCAAGGATCTGACCGCGGGCTACTACTACAGCAATCTGGAAGACAACTACAAGCAGCACGCTGTCAACCTGATCCATGTACTGCCTATTGCAGAAGGCCAGTCGCTGAAGACCGATCTTCGCTACCAGCGCTCTACCGATGACGGCAACACCAATGTCGACAACAAGGCATTCGGTGCCATGGTCACCTACTCGCTGAGCGGCCACAGCTTCGGCCTGGGTTACCAGAAGATGAGCGGCGACACCGGCTTCGCCTACGTCGGCGGCAACATCGACCCCTACCTGGTTAACTTCGTACAGATCGGCGACTTCGCCAATCCTGACGAGAAGTCCTGGCAAGCTCGCTACGACTTCAACTTCGCTGCTGTCGGTATTCCCGGCCTGACTCTGATGACTCGCTACATTACTGGCGATAACTTCGAGCGCTCGGGCGTATCGGAAGGCAAGGAATGGGAGCGTGATACCGATCTCGCCTACACCTTCCAGAGCGGCGCGCTGAAGAACCTGAACGTCAAATGGCGTAACGCGACCTTCCGCAGCAACGGCACCGCAAACGATCTGGACGAAAACCGTCTGATCGTCAGCTACACCATCCCGCTGATGTAATGCATCTCGCGTGATAGGAAAAACCCGCTTCGGCGGGTTTTTCTTTTTCTGCGGCGCGCAAAATACGACTTTTTCCAGCTCCACTGCGACCTATTGCCCGCCCGCCAATACCGCCGCAGCGAAACGGGAACCTTGTACCGAGGCTATGCTCGAAACAGTTAGCCCCGACGACAGTCCATTTCATCAGGAGCGGAAGATGACCATCGAATCCACCAACGGCAGCCCCTTCGAGCAGAACATGGCAGGCGACACCGGCGCCTCGCGCCCGGTGATCGACAAGGACGCCCATCGGCGCAACCTGCAGAACGCGCAGAACGCACTCATCGAGGAATTCCACACGCTGATCGCCGACACCGAGCGCCTGCTCAAGCACACCCAGGAATCGGCCGGCGGCCAGACCGAAGAGCTGCGCGCCAAGATCAACGCGAACATCGCCCGCGCGCGCCAGACGCTCAAGGAGCGCGAGGGCGCCCTGCGCGAACAGAGCCAGGCCGCCATGCAGTGCACCGAGGAATACGTGCAGACCCACCCCTGGCAGTCGGTCGGCATCGCTGCGGGGGTCGGCTTTCTACTGGGCCTGATCACTCGTCGCTGAGCGGAGGCGGACAATGGATGCCTCACCAGGCGAAGAAGCACCCAAGCCATCGCTGAAGAAACTGGGCGGAGCCTTTGTCGATCTGCTGCATGGCCACCTGGAATTGCTCGGCATCGAGTTCCAGGAAGAGAAGTCCCGCACCTTTCGCCTGTTCCTGCTGGCCGGGGTCAGCCTGATCCTCGGCCTTCTGGTACTAGTGGGCCTCTCGGCGGCGGTGGTGATCGTCTTCTGGGAGACCCATCGCATGGCGGCGATCCTGTCGCTCTGCGGGATCTACGCGGTGCTGATGGCCTTGTGCATCGGCCGCGCGATCCGCCTGGCGAAGGAAGCCGCCACGCCGTTCCAGGCGACCCTCGAGGAAATAGCCCGCGACCGGGAGCGACTGCTGCCATGAATCCACCGCTGAGCAGTTCCACCGACCTCAAGATGCGCAAGGACCTGGTACGCCTGCGCATGGAAATGCACCGCCAACAGCTGCGCTACCATGCCCGCCCGCTGGCGAGCCCGCTGCACTACGTACAGGGTCTGTTCGGCCGCGACCGCGAGCCGGACGAAACGCGCCACCCGGGCAAGAGCCCCATGATCGCGGTTGCCACCGCCCTGCTCTTTCTCTTCGGCAAGCGGCTCGGGCGCTTCGGCACCCTCGCCCGCATCGGCATCACCTTGTACCCGATCATCAAGGGCCAGCAGATACTGCGACGCAAGATCAAGGCACCATAGCCAGCGTCATCGGAAACTGGTGAACGGTGCCGCTTAGCCAAAAGGCTGAGCGGCACCGCACCGGCGCGCGACTGTGGTAGCGTTGCCCGACTGCTGTAGCGAGATGGAGAGCGTCCTTGGACTGGAATACCCTGCTGACCCGCGAACGGCTCGGAAAGCCGACCCAGGGCACCGATGAGCTGGGGCGCAGCCCGTTTCACAAGGACCACGACCGCATCATCTTCTCCGGCGCCTTTCGCCGCCTCGGCCGCAAGACCCAGGTGCACCCGGTCTCGAGCAACGACCATATCCACACCCGCCTGACCCACTCGCTGGAAGTCAGCTGCGTGGGCCGCTCGCTCGGCATGCGTGTCGGCGAGGTGCTGCGCGAGGCCTTGCCCGAATGGTGCAGCCCGGCAGACCTGGGGATGATCGTGCAATCGGCCTGCCTGGCCCATGACATCGGCAACCCGCCGTTCGGCCACTCGGGCGAGGACGCGATTCGCTACTGGTTCCAGCAGGCAGCGGCACGGGGCTGGCTCGACGACATGAACGATGCCGAGCGCGCCGACTTTCTCAATTTCGAAGGCAATGCCCAGGGCTTTCGCGTCCTCACCCAGCTCGAATACCACCAGTTCGACGGTGGGATGCGGCTGACCTACGCAACCCTCGGCGCGTACCTGAAATACCCCTGGACCTCCCGCCACGCCGAGGCGCTCGGCTACAAGAAGCACAAGTTCGGCTGCTACCAGAACGAGCAAGCCCTGCTCGAGCAGATCACCGCCCGCCTCGGCCTGCCCCGCATCGACGACCAGCGCTGGGCGCGTCATCCGCTGGTGTACCTGATGGAGGCCGCAGATGACATCTGCTACGGGCTGATCGATCTGGAAGACGGGCTGGAGATGGAGCTGCTCGACTACGCCGAGGTCGAAGCCCTGCTGCTGGACCTGGTCGGCGACGACCTGCCGGAGACCTACCGCCAGCTCGGCCCGCGGGACTCGCGCCGGCGCAAGCTGGCGATCCTGCGCGGCAAGGCCATCGAACACCTGACCAACGCGGCGGCGCGCGCCTTCGTCGAGCAGCAGCCAAACCTGCTGGCCGGCACGCTGGCCGGCGACCTGGTCGAGCACCTGCACGGGCCGGCCAAGCGCTGCGTGCTGCAGGCCAAGACCCTGGCGCGGGAAAAAATCTTCCAGGACAAGCGCAAGACGCTGCACGAGATCGGCGCCTACACCACCCTGGAGATCCTGCTCAACGCGTTCTGCGGCGCCGCGCTGGAGCAACATCGCGGGCGCAGCCTGTCATTCAAGAACCAGCGCATCCTGGACCTGCTCGGGCGCGGCGCACCGGACGCGAAGCTGCCGCTGTATCAGTCCTTCCTGCGCATGATCGATTTCATCGCCGGCATGACCGACAGCTACGCCACCGAGATGGCTGGCGAAATGACCGGCCGCTCCAGCCCGGTCTGACCACCATGAAGCGCCTGTTCAGCCAGACACTGCAATGGACACCCGGCCGCCCCGCCTGGGGCGCCGCGCTGGTCGCCGGCTTCGGTTGCGCGCTGCCGTTGCTGCTCGGCCTGTTCAGCGGCCACCCGGGCTTCCTCTGGGCCACGGTAGGTGCCTTCCAGGCCGCCAAGGCCAACCCGCTGCATCGCTTCGGCATGCTGCGCATGCTGCTGCTGATTGCCCTCGGCGCCTGCTCGGCGGGCCTGGGTTTCTGGTCGGCAACCCATCCGCTGATCAGCCTCGGGCTGTTCGCCTTCTATGCGCTGCTGCTGGCCTGGCTGCAACGCTACGGGGCCGAGGCCGGCAAGCTGGGCATCGGCCTGGCGATCTGCCTGTGCCTGGGGCAAGGCCAGTATGGCGTCGCCGACTTCAACAATCCGGCCGCGATCGCCATGCTGTTCGCCCTCGGCGGACTGTGGGTCACGCTGCTCGCCTTCGGCCTGCGCGGCATGCACGGCCTGCGCATGTGGCCGTACATGCCGCGCCTGGGCCGGCTGGTGCGGGTGCTGCATCGTCATGCGCGACGCACACCGATCCGGCAGTGGCGCGTGCATGCAATGTCCTACGTGATTGCCTGTGCCCTGGGCGGCCTGATCGTCAACCTGGCGCAGCTGCCGCGCGGCTACTGGCTGACCCTGGCCGTGTTCACCAGCCTGCAGATGGATGTGGAGCGCAGCGTGGTGCGGGCCATCCAGGCCTGCCTGGCGATCCTCGTGGCCGCAGCCATCCTGATCTACCTGGGCCATAGCCTGGCCGACCCGCCGATGATGGTGATGGTGCTGCTGCCGCTGGTGGTGCTGGGCCGGGCGTTCCAGGCGCACCACTACGGGCTGTTCGTGCTGCAGACGACGCTGGGGTTCCTGCTGCTAGCCGAGACGCTGGCGCAGGACTGGAACCTGCCGCAGGTGCGCCTGATCAACGCCTCGATCGGCGTCGGCCTGGCGCTGCTGGTGACGCTGGTCATGCACGGCCTGCGCCGCTGGCTACTGGCCCGCGCACCGGCGTCGAAGGACGCCGGGCAACCTGGGCCAGCGGAGGACGAGCGCCCGGAAATCAGGCTCTGATGGGGTTTTCCGGGTACCAGACGTCCATCAGCGGGCTGACCTGGTACTCGGCGAGTTCCGCGCGGTCCTTGAGCCAGGCCTCGACCTGCTGGCGCTGTTCCTCGTTGACCGAACCGCGGCGGGCAAGGCAGACGAAACCGTAGTCCTCACCGCCGATATAACCCAGACCATTGCCTTCGATCGCGTCGCGCAGGAAGCCCTGCAGGAAGGCATCGACCGCCTTGCTGTCGATACCTTCGCGGTAGTTCAGCGTGACTTCGAAGCCAAGCTCCTGGAATTCGTCGACACAGAGTTTCTTGCGCAGGCGTCGCGAACGGTTGGTAGCCATGGTTGATCCTTTGGTTTGCGGGAATGACGGCGCGCACTCTAGCAGCATCGGCCCGAGGGTGCGAACGCCGGCAGGGGCACATGCCGTTTTGCAGAGTGGCCCTGGCGCCAGCTACGCTTATCGGACCGTCGCATGTCGCCGCGGAGGGCGTAGCATAATGCCCGCACCTTCCCTTGGAGCAGTGGGAAACATGTCCCTGAAAGCAGCTCATCGCGTGCGTCCGGCAGGCGCACGCTGCAAAACCCTTCTTCGCACCCTGGCAGCCATCGCCCTGGCCGTGCCGCTGGCCGCCCCGGCAGTCGCCGCCCCGGCCAGCCAGGCGCTCCCGGCCAGCGTGGCCAAGGCGCTGCAGGCCAACAAGATCGACAGCAAGGCGCTGTCGCTGGTGATGCTGCCGCTCAACGGCAGTGGCGCACCGACCTATTTCAACGCCGACGTCTCGGTCAACCCGGCCTCGACCATGAAGCTGGTCACCACCTACGCCGCGCTCGAACTGCTCGGCCCCAACCATCAGTGGAAGACCGAGTTCTATGCCGACGGCCCGTTGGTCGACGGCACGCTGAACGGCAACCTGTACCTCAAGGGCGGCGGCGACCCGAAGCTGAACATGGAAAAGCTCTGGCTGCTGATGCGCGACCTTCGCGCCAACGGCGTGCGCACGGTGACCGGCGACCTGGTGCTGGACCGCAGCCATTTCGTCCAGCCGGACCTGCCCGAGTTCGATGACGACGGCGGCGACTCCAACAAGCCCTTCCTCGTCGAGCCCGATTCGCTGCTGGTCAATCTCAAGGCGCTGCGCTTCGTCGTGCGCAATGACGGCGGCACGGTCAATGTGACGGTCGAGCCGCCGATCGCCAGCGTGCAGATCGACAACCGCGTCAAGCCGCTGCCGGCCGCCAAGTGCCCCGGCTGGCCCGACGTGCTGTTCAACCCCATCGAGCAGGACGGCAGCGTCAGCGTGGTGGTGAGCGGCAAGCTCGCAGCCGGCTGCAAGACCCAGACCTACATCTCGCTGCTCGACCACCAGCGCTACGCCGCCGGTGCCGTGCGTGCCATCTGGCACGAGTTGGGCGGCAGCATCCAGGGTCACGACCGCGTGGCCCAGGTGCCGAAGGATGCCAAGCTGATCGCCCGCGCCTTCTCGCCGGATCTCGTCGAGGTGATCCGCGACGTCAACAAGTACAGCAACAACACCATGGCCAAGCAGCTGTTCCTCAGCCTGGGCGCGCAGTTCCGTAACGAGGCCGACGCCGACGATGCCAAGGCCGCGCAGCGCGTGATCCGGCAGTGGCTGGCGAAGAAGAACCTGATCTCGCCGCACCTGGTGATCGAGAACGGCTCGGGATTGTCGCGCGACGAGCGCATCAGCGCGCGCGAGATGGCCGGCCTGCTACAGGCGGCCTGGCGCAGCCCCTACGCCGCGGAATTCATCTCCTCGATGCCGCTGGCGGCGATCGACGGCACCATGCGCAAGCGCCTGCGCAACACCGCGGTGGCCGGCAAGGCCCACATCAAGACCGGCACGCTGAACACGGTGCGCGCCATTGCCGGCTACAGCCGCGACGGCGACGGCAACACCTGGGCCGTGGTCGCTATCCTCAACCACCCGCGGCCCTGGGGCGCCTCGTCGATCCTCGACCAGGTGCTGGTCAGTCTCGCCCGCGAGCGCGGCGACCGCACCGCGCAACGCTGACGGCCCGCCTCATCGTGCCTGGAACTTCCAGGCGCGATGGATGCGCGGATTGCGCCGGAAGTCCTCGTCCAGCGTGCTGGCGCTGATCTCCTCGACGCGATAGCGCGCCGCAAGTCCCTCGTCCAGCGCGAACTTGCGGAAGTTGTTGGAGAAATACAGCGTGCCGCCGGCAGCCAGGCGCGCCATGGCCAGGTCCAGCAGGGCCACGTGGTCGCGCTGGACATCGAACACGCCTTCCATGCGCTTGGAGTTGGAGAAGGTCGGCGGGTCGATGAAGATCAGCTCGTACTCGCCGCGATCCTCGGCCAGCCAAGCCATCACGTCGCCCTGCTCCAGACGCTGGCGCTCGGAGAAACCATTCAGCGCGAGGTTGCGCCGCGCCCAGTCGAGATAGGTCCGGGACAGGTCCACGCTGGTGGTGCTGCGCGCGCCGCCCTTGGCAGCATGCACGGTGGCCGTCGCGGTATAGCAGAACAGGTTGAGGAAGCGCTTGCCCGCCGCCTCGCGCTGGATGCGCAGGCGCAGCGGACGGTGGTCGAGGAACAGCCCGGTGTCCAGGTAGTCGGTCAGGTTGACCAGCAGCTTCACGCCGCCCTCGGCGACTTCGAGGAACTGGCCCTGGCTGGACTGGCGCTCGTACTGGCGCGTACCACTCTGCCGTTCACGTCGCTTGACCACGATGCGCTCGCGCGGAATGTTCAGCGCCTGGGGAATCGCGGCCAGCGCATCGAGCAGGCGCTCCTGCGCCTTCTGCGGGTCGATCGAGCGCGGCGGTGCGTATTCCTGCACATGTACCCAGTCGCGGTACAGATCGACCGCCAGCGCGTATTCGGGCATGTCGGCGTCGTAGAGGCGATAGCACTCCACACCGGTGCGCGCCGCCCATTTGCCGAGCTGGCGCAGGTTCTTCTGCAGGCGGTTGGCGAACATCTGCCCGCCTTCGCTCAGGCGTACCTCGCTCACAGGCTCGCTGGCGGTCGTCTCGGCCGCCTTGGCGCCGATCACGAACTGGTCCGGGGTGACGCGCAGCAGCAGCAACTTGCACGGCAGCGCGCCATTCCAGAACGCGTACTGCTTGTGACTGCGAATGCCCATGCGCTTGCCCAGCTCCGGGGCCGCGGTGAAGACGCCCGCCTCCCAGCCCTCGCAGGCCTGGCGCAACCGCTCGCCGAGGCTCTGGTAGAGATACAGCAGGCTGGCCTCGTCACCCAGGCGCTCGCCATAGGGCGGGTTGCAGATCACCAGGCCTTTCTGGTTCTGGTCCGGGCGCGGCGCGAAGGTGGCCACCTCGCCCTGGTAGATCTTCACCCACTCCGCCAGCCCGGCCCGCTCGATGTTGTTGCGCGCCGGCTGGATCAGTCGCGGGTCGGCTTCGTAGCCACGGATCCACAACGGCGTACGGGCCAGGCCCGCCTCGGCTCGCGCCTGGGCCTCGGCGTGCAGCCGTGCCCACAATGCCGGCACATGGCCGAGCCAGGCGCTGAAGCCCCAGCGCTCGCGCTTGAGGTTCGGCGCAATGTCGGCGGCCATCATCGCGCCCTCGACGAGGAAGGTGCCCACCCCGCACATCGGGTCGGTCAGGGCGCCGCCCTCGGCGGCGATGCGCGGCCAGGCGGCGCGCAGGAGGATGGCCGCGGCGAGGTTCTCCTTCAGCGGCGCGGCGCCCTGCTGCAGGCGATAACCGCGCTGGTGCAGGCTGTGGCCGGACAGGTCCAGCGAAAGCACAGCCTGGCCTTTGTCCAGGCGCAGGTGCACGCGCAGGTCGGGGTTCAGCTTGTCGATGCCCGGCCGCGTGCCGTCCGGCCTGCGCAGGGCATCGACGATGGCGTCCTTGACCTTGAGCGCACCGAAATGGGTGTTGTCGATGCCCGAGCCGCGGCCGCTGAACTCCACCGCCAGGCTGCCGTCGGCGGCCAGGTGCTCGCTCCAGTCCACCGCGCGCACGCCGTCATACAGCGCCTGCGCGTCGGCAACCGGAAAGCGCGCGAGCACCAGCAACACCCGGTTGGCCAGGCGCGACCACAGGCAGAGCCGGTAGGCCACCTCGAGCTCGGCGACACCACGGATCGCCGCCGTCTGCTCGCGTACCTCCTCCAGGCCGAGGCCGAGCGCCTCGTCACGCAGCAGGCCTTCGAGGCCCTTGGGACAGGTGAGGATGAGTTCGTGCCGTGTGCTCATGAAATTTCCAGTAAATGACTGCGCCCTGTCGGGCAAGAGAAGCTGAAATCGGCCGTCAGCCCGTAGGCCAGGGCTGTCGCGCCGCGGTGCTGGTCCGGCTTATGGGCAGAACCATAGATCTGTTACCTACTTATGACAAAACGATCGTTCCCGCCCCGGAATCCATGGGTTAGAACTGGCCCCAGGTCGGCTCCGCAATGGAGTCCGGCGAAGCTCGCCACGCCGGCAGCGAGCTTCACTGGCAGCCCGCCTGCCAGGTCTCACCAGGAGACCACCAGGAACACCAGTCAACCACTGAGGGCAACACCCAATGAGAAGACTCAAGCGTGATCCGATGGAACGAGCTTTCTTGCGCGGTTATCAACACGGTATTCATGGCAAGTCCCGCGACATGTGTCCTTTCAATCATCCCAACACCCGGCAGGCCTGGCTGAACGGCTGGCGGGAGGGCCGCGGCGACAACTGGGATGGCTTGACCGGCACCGCCGGTCTGCATCGACTGAATCAACTTCACGCGGTCGGCTGACCTGACCTGACACCCCAACCTTTTTTCAAGCACGCCCCACCCGGGCGGCGGGCTAGAAGCCCAGGGGCTCCAGACGGAGCCCCTTCCGGGCCAGGCCGCCGGGCCTAGCCCTTCTCGGCACGCAGCGCCGCGATGGCATCGACCGACTCGCGAATCAGCGCCGGCCCCTTGTAGATGAACCCCGAATAGAGCTGAACGAGACTGGCGCCCGCCTTGATCTTCTCGGCGGCATGCCGCCCTTCGGTAATGCCGCCGACCGCGATGATCGGCAGCCGCCCGCCCAGGGTCTCGGCCAGCACCTTCACGGTGTGGGTGCTCTTGTCGCGCACCGGCGCACCGGACAGCCCGCCCGCCTCGTCGGCATGTGCCAGCCCGGCGACGCCCTCGCGGCCGAGGGTGGTATTGGTCGCGATGATGGCGTCCATCCCGGCCTGGAACACCGCCTCGCCGACCAGGGCGATCTCCTCGTCGCTCATGTCCGGCGCGATCTTGATCGCCAGCGGCACGCGCTTGCCGTGCTCGATCTCCAGGTCCTCGCGGCGCAGCCGCAAGGCATCGAGCAGGTGCTTGAGCGAGTCGCCGAACTGCAGGCTGCGCAGCCCCGGAGTGTTAGGCGAGCTGACGTTGACCGTGACGTAGCTGGCCTGGTGGTAGACCTTGTCCAGGCAGAGCAGGTAGTCATCCTCGGCACGCTCGACCGGCGTGTCGAAGTTCTTGCCGATGTTGATCCCCAGCACGCCGCGGAAACCGGCCGCATCGACGCGCGCCAGCAAGGCGTCGACGCCGTTGTTGTTGAAGCCCATGCGATTGATGATCGCCTCGGCCTCCGGCAGGCGGAAGATCCGCGGCTTGGGATTGCCCGGCTGTGGCCGCGGCGTGACGGTACCGATCTCGATGAAGCCGAAGCCCAGCTGGGAAAGCCCGCAGATCGCCTCGCCATTCTTGTCCAGGCCGGCCGCCAGCCCGACGGGGTTGGGAAAGTCCAGCCCCATCACCCGCACCGGCAGGCTCGCCGGCGCCTTGCACAGCAGCCGGTTGATGCCCAGGCGACCGCCTGCGCCGATCAGATCGAGCGACAGTTCGTGGGATGTCTCGGGAGAAAGCTTGAACAGCAGCTGGCGGGCCAGGTTGTACATACGCAGCCTAATATCCTGGGGAGGGAACGATGGCCGCGAGTATAGCAGCCGGCATGGGGTTTAAGCCGACCGGCAGGCACCACCGCGCGATCAGGAAAGCCTGCGCAATCCCAGCAGCCGACCCTGCTCGGCGAACACCAGTTCGAAGGAACCAAACACGCCGTCGCGCGTCAGAAAGCGGCGCAGCTCAGCGGCCGGCAGGCTGACCCGCCGGCCATCGCGGCTGCGCAGCAGTACCCGATTGGCCTGTCCCTGGTAGACCGCCAGCAGCTTTTCGGCAGGCAACGCGATATCCAGCACAAGAGTCGGCATGGAGGCTCCTCGGTGACAGTCGCAACGATAGTGCCACAGCCACGGGCTGCGGCAGGCATCCGTCCGGGCATTGCCGGGCGCCCGCAGGCCCGGGCACCGCGCAAAGCGGATGCAGATTGCCGCCCGCTCTGCCAAACTCCGGCCGGAGCTGTGCGAGCACACGCATCATGATCAGCCTGTCGGAAACCATGCCCTCACTGACCGCCCATATCGCTCGGCTGGCCCAACGCCTGGGGCTCGGCCCATCGCCATCGCGCGACATGCTGGAGCGCGCCGGTTCGCTGAGCCTGCCCTTCACCCAGTTGCCCGAGCCCGAACCGAGCATTTTCTGGGGGGACGGCCCCTGCCTGCATCGCCTGGTCGAGCTGCCCAGGGGCGCACTGTCCGGCCCGGTGCAGGAAGACAAGGCGCGCGCCCACGCGGCCCTCTGCCGGCTGATCCGCAAGGAAACCGAAAGCCTCGCTGCGCTCGACCTGCGCCAGGTCGACGGCATCTGCGCCCAGCCGCAGGACGGCCAGTACCACCGGAGCTTCGAAGCCCTCGCTGCCAGCCCGGGCGCACGGCGCGTACGCATCATCAGCTACAACGACTTCCTGCGCGCGATCGGCTCGGCGCTGCCCGGTTTTCCGCGCTGCGCGCCGGTCGAGCTGCGCCAGGCCAGCTGGCTCGGCGAGCGCCTGTACTGGAGCGGCGAGCACCACGCCGATGCCTTCGCCTGCGCAATCGCCTATGCACGGCTACGCGGCCTGGACCTGAGCGCACCGGTGCAACTGGTCGACTATCGGCTGGAGCGCAGCGGCATCCGCGCGCTGGACGAGCAGTACCACGCACTGACCATGCCGGCACAGGCCTGGAGCGACGGCCAGTTCATGGCCCTGTTGCTGGAAAGCCAGGTGCCCTATGCGCGGCTCTCGCTGCTGCGCCAGCCGAACAATTCCGAACTGCTGCTGCTCGAGCGCAGCCAGCCGGTGGCCAACGCCCTGGGCGAAGGCCTCAAGGCAGCCGGTGCGCCAGACTTCATCCGTTATCTCAAGGGCTTGCCGCAGATCACCCGCTTCAAGCGTGGCGAGCCCGCGCAGCACGACTGAGCGGCCCCGCCTGTGCCGGCCGGAGTCACCCCCGGCCGGCGCCCCTCACGCCGGCTCGCGTAGCGGCAAGGCCTGGGCCAGGTCCTGCAGCTCGCGACTGGCAACCGCATACATCGCATAGTCGGCCACCGTGGCCGCGCGCAGGTCGGCCAGCATGCAGCGCCAGCGCGCGACCTGCTCGTGGCGCTGACCGAGCCAGCGCTCCAGGCGCTCGTGCAGCGTGCCCGCGCCGGTCTCGAACTGCAGCACCGACACGGTGATGGCGCGCTGCTGGCTGTCCAGGTCGTCGCGCAAGCCCTCGCGCGCCAGCGCCTGCCAGTTGTTCTGCACCGGCAGCGCAGTCAGCTGCTGGCCGTACCAGGGCAGGTCCAGCGCATCGCCGACGGCGAAGTAGGCGGTGGCCACCTCGACCGGCGACTGCCCGGTCTCGTCGGCCGCCTCGAGCACCGGTAGCAGCGTGTACAGGTGGCTGGTCCCGGCGACCAGTCGGGCCAGCAGTTCCGGCACACCGGCCTCGACGTAGCGCTGGTAGCGCGCCTCCCAGAATTCGCGCGTCGAGCCCTGCAGCAGTTCGTTGAGCTTGAGCCCGAGCGCCGCGACCCGCGGGCCGAAGTGCGCCACGTCGCGCGCCGCATCCAGCTCGCCGCGCCGGTTGCGCAGGAACCAGCGGGTCGCCCGCCGCCCGAGGCGCACCAGCTCGTCCATCAGGCGCAGCTGTAGCTCGGCCGGGATGCGGTGGTCCAGCGCCTCGATCTGCCGGAACCAGTGCGGCAGGTGGAAGATGTCGCGCACGATCACATAGGCGCCGGCCACGTTGGCCGCGCTCATGCCGGTGGCCTCCTTCAGGCGCTGGACGAAGGCGATGCCCATGTTGTTGACCAGGTCGTTGGCGATCTGCGTGCAGACGATCTCGCGCTTCAAACGGTGCTGGCGCATCACCTCGCGGTAGCGCTCGCCCAAGAGCACCGGGAAGGCCGTCTCCATCTCGCGCGCCAGGTAGTCGTCGTCCGGCACGCGCGAATGCAGCAGCGCATCCTTGAGCTGGATCTTGCTGTAGGAGATCAGCACCGACAGCTCCGGCCGGGTCAGCCCCTTGCCGAGGTTGCTGCGCTCGGCCAGCGCCTCGTCGCTGGGCAGGTACTCGAGGGTGCGATCAAGCAAACCGTCGGCCTCCAGCGCGGCGATCAGGCGCACGTACTCGCCGCCCCGCTCGGCCGCCCGGAACTCGGCCTGGGACAGCGCCTGGGTCTGCTTGTAGTTGTTGTGCAGCACCAGTTCGGCGACCGCCTCGGTCATCTCGGCCAGCAACTGGTTGCGCTGCTTGCCGGTCATGTCGCCGGCGCGCACCAACTCGTTGAGCAGGATCTTGATGTTGACCTCGTGGTCCGAGCAGTCCACGCCGCCGGCGTTGTCGATGAAGTCGGTGTTGCTCGCCCCGCCGTGCAAGGCGTACTCCACCCGGCCGAGCTGGGTCATGCCCAGGTTGCCGCCTTCGCCCACCACCTTGGCGCGCAGCTCGTTGCCGTTGACCCGCACCGCGTCGTTGGCCTTGTCGCCGACATCGGCGTGGGCCTCGGTGCTGCTCTTGACGTAGGTGCCGATGCCGCCGTTCCACAGCAGATCGACCGGCGCCTTGAGCAGCGCATGGATCAGTTCGGCCGGGGTCAGCTGGTCGGCCTCGATGGCGAAACGCGCCTTCATCTGCGGACTGATCAGGATGCGCTTGGCCGAACGCGCAAACACCCCGCCGCCGGCCGAGATGAGGCTGGCGTCGTAGTCGGCCCAGGACGAGCGCGGCAACTGGAACAGCCGCTGGCGCTCGGCGAAGCTGGCTGCCGGGTCTGGATCGGGGTCGATGAAGATGTGCAGGTGGTTGAACGCGGCGACCAGTTGCAGCGTCTGCGACATCAGCAGGCCGTTGCCGAACACGTCGCCGGCCATATCGCCGATACCGATCACCGTGATGCTGTCGCGCTGCACGTCGATGCCGCGTTCGCGGAAGTGACGCTGCACCGAGACCCAGGCACCGCGCGCGGTGATGCCCATCTTCTTGTGGTCGTAGCCGGCAGAGCCGCCGGAGGCGAAGGCATCGCCCAGCCAGAAGTCGTAGTCGGCGGCGATGCCGTTGGCGATGTCGGAGAAGGTCGCGGTGCCCTTGTCGGCGGCGACCACCAGGTAGGGGTCGTCCTCGTCGTAGCGCACCACGCCGGCCGGCGGCACCACCTGGCCCTCCTTCAGGTTGTCGGTCAGGTCGAGCAGGCCGCTGATGAAGATGCGATAGCAGGCGATGGCTTCGGCCTGGATCTCGTCACGCGAGCCCCCGACCGGCAGGCGCCGCGGAATGAAGCCGCCCTTGGCACCGCCGGGGACGATCACCGCGTTCTTCACCTGCTGCGCCTTGACCAGCCCGAGCACCTCGGTGCGGTAGTCCTCCTCGCGGTCGGACCAGCGCAGCCCGCCGCGGGCGACCTTGCCGCCGCGCAGGTGCACGCCCTCGACCCGTGGCGAGTAGACGAAGATCTCGAACATCGGCACCGGCCGCGGCATCTCCGGGATCTGCCGCGGGTCGAACTTGAAGCTGAAATAGTCCTTGGCCCGGCCGCCGGCATCGGGCTGATAGAAGTTGGTGCGCAGGGTCGCCTTGATCAGCGCCAGGTAGCGCCTGAGGATGCGGTCCTCGTTGAGCACTGCCACCTCGTCCAGCGCGCCGAGCACGGCCTGCTCCAGGCGCTGCTGCTTGTCGGCCAGGTCCTGCTCGCTCATCTTGCGCGCCAGGTAGAAGCGCATCTTGAACAGCCGCACCAGCTCGCGGGCGATGTCGGTGTGGTTGAGCAGCGCGCTGGCGATGTAGCCCAGGTCGAAGCCCATGCGGATCTGCTTGAGGTAGCGCGCGTAGGCCCGCAGCAGCGCAACTTCGCGCCAGGTCAGCCCGGCGCTCAGCACCAGGCGGTTGAAGGCGTCGTTCTCGGCGTCGCCGCGACTGATGTGGATGAAGGCGTCCTGCAGCGGCTCGTTGATCTCCAGCAGGTCGATTTCCAGCCCTTCGGCATAGGTGAAGGCGAAATCGTGGATCCAGTATTCGCGGCCGCTGCGGTCGCGCATGCGGTAGGGAAACTCGCCGAGCACGCGCAGCCCGAGGTTTTCCATGATCGGCAGCGCGTCGGACAGCGGCAGCGGCGTGTCGAGGTGGTAGAGCTTGCAGTGCAGGGTCCGCTCGGCGGCGCTGATCGGCTGGTAGAAGCTCATCACCATCGGCCGCTCGGCACTCAGGCTCTGCAGGTGCTGCATGTCCACGGTGGCCGACTGCGCGGTGAAGCGCTCGCGGTAGCCGGCCGGGAAGCCCTTGGGAAACTCGTCGAGCAAGGTGGTGCCCTGGGCTTCACCGAAGCGCTCGACCATCAGCGCGGCGTACTCGGCCTGCCAGCTGCGGCAGGCCTGGATCACTTCCTGCTCGAGGCGCTGCGGGTCCGCCTCGATCGGCCGGTTCGGGTCCAGGCGCAGGATGAACTGCACCCGCGTCAGCACCGACTCGGAGAAGTAGGTGGAAAACTCGCAGCCGCTGGCGTCCAGCCGATCGACCAGCACCTGCTGGATCTTCAGGCGCGTCTCGGTCGAGTAGCTGTCACGCGGCACGTAGACCAAGCAGTAGCAGAAGCGTCGGTACGGGTCGAAGCGCAGGAACAGGCGCAGGCGGTTGCGCTCCTGGATCTGCACGATGGCCACGGCGTTCTCGTACAACTCGTCGGTGGCGGCCTGGAACAGCTCGTCGCGCGGCAGCACCTCGAGCACCTGGGCCAGCTCCTTGCTCAGGTGGGTGGAGCCGCCGAAATCGGCGCGCGCCAGCACCGCGTCCACCTTGCGCCGGATGAAGGGAATGCGCCGCACGCTCTGGGTGTAGACCGACGAGGTGAACAGCCCCATGAAGCGGCACTCGCGCACCACCTGGCCGGCGGCGTCGAATTCACGTACCGACACGTAGTCCGGGTAGGCCGGGCGGTGCACGCGGCTCTGGGTGGCCGCCTTGGCGAACGACAGCAGCAGCGGTTCGCGCAGGTAGGCCTGCGACTGCGGCGTCAGCGCCTGGTTGTCGTCGCCGAGGTTGGTGCGTAGCGTGCGCGACAGGCCCAGCAGCGAGTCCTCGTCGTAGACGATGCGCGCGTTGCCGTCCTGCTCATGCACGGTGAATTCCTCGTAGCCGAGGAAGGTGAAGTGGTCGTCGGCCAGCCAGCCGAGGAAGTCGCGGATTTCCTGCAGCTGCTCGGGATCGACCGCCAGGTTGACCGTCTCCAGTTGCGCCTGGACCTGCTCGGCGCGCGCCTTCATCGCCGGGAAATCGGCCACCACCTGGCGCACGTCGCCCAGCACCGCCTGCAGCGCCTGCTCCAGCTCGCGCAGCTCGGCGGTGCTCGCGCAGCGGTCGATCTCGATGAAGATCAGCGACTCGCGGCCGCCCGCCACCGGCGGTGCATCGGTGGGCAGCAGCTCGAGCAGCGCGCCCTCGGCGTCGCGGCGCACGTTGAGCACGCAGTTCTGCAGCGTGTGGATGCTCAGCCCGCGGCGGGTCAGCTCCATGCGCACCGAGTCCACCAGGAACGGCATGTCCGGGTGCAGCACCTCGACCACCGTATGGGTCGACTGCCAGCCGTGCTTTTCGAAGTCGGGGTTGAACACCAGCACGTCCGGGCTGGCCGGATCGAAGCGCTCGAGCAGGCGCCAGCTGGCCAGGGTCGAGCCGACCAGGTCGGTCATGCGCCGCTCGCTGAGCTCGCCCAGCGCGACGATGCCGAAGAACTGCTCGGCGAACAGGCCCAACTGGGCAAGAAGAGGACCATCCACGTGTTGTGCCAGGGCCGCCTGCAACTGGTGCTGGAAGTCGGCCTTGCTGGCGGCTGTGAAAAACGCCATTTAGGGCTCCGCGACTGCGAGAAGAAAGGGATCGCCGGTAGTGACTGGCGCCACAGGGCGAAGGTTCAAGGTTAGTCTAGCCCCCGGCAAATGCAGTAAAGTGACGCCCCCGGCCTTCGCCCGGGCCCGATTGCCGCAGCCGCGTGCCAGCGGTCGCGCGAGGCATTGCCGAGGCTCCCCGCAGCCGTCTTCCGGAAGTAGCGAAACGATGGATCACCGTGAAGCGATCGTCGCCCTGCGACAGTTTCTGTCCAGCCAGATTCTCGGCCAGGACCGCCTGATCGAGCGCCTGCTGATCGCCCTGCTCGCCGACGGCCACATGCTCGTCGAAGGCGCGCCGGGGCTGGCCAAGACCCGCGCCATCAAGGAACTCGCCGAGGGCCTGGAGGCCGAGTTCCACCGCATCCAGTTCACCCCCGACCTGCTGCCTGCCGACATCACCGGCACCGAGATCTACCGCCCGGAAACCGGCAGCTTCGTGTTCCAGCAGGGGCCGATCTTCCACAACCTGGTGCTGGCCGACGAGATCAACCGCGCCCCGGCCAAGGTGCAGTCGGCGCTGCTCGAGGCCATGGCCGAGCGCCAGGTCAGCGTCGGGCGCAGCACCTACGACCTGCCGCCGCTGTTCCTGGTCATGGCCACGCAGAACCCCATCGAGCAGGAAGGCACCTACCCGCTGCCCGAGGCACAGCTCGACCGCTTCCTGCTGCACGTGAAGATCGGCTTCCCCGACGCCGCCGTCGAGCGACGCATCCTCCAGCAGGCGCGTGGCGAAGCCATCCACGGCGAGACCGCGCCGGAGCATCGCATCAGCCAGCAGGTGATCTTCGCCGCGCGCAAGGAAATCCTCGGCCTGTACATGGCCGATGCGGTGGAGGAATACCTGGTGCAACTGATCATGGCCACGCGCACCCCGGCCAAGTACGACGCCGAGCTCGCCGAATGGATCGCCTACGGCGCCAGCCCGCGCGGCTCCATCGCGCTGGACCGTTGCGCCCGCGCCCACGCCTGGCTGGCCGGACGCGACTTCGTCAGCCCCGAGGACATCCAGGCGATGCTGTTCGATACGCTGCGCCATCGCCTGATCCTCTCGTTCGAGGCCGAGGCCGCCGGCATCGACCAGGACCGCGTGCTGCAGCGCATCCTCGACGTGGTGGCGGTGGCCTGAGATGCACGCCCAGGCGTCCAGCCCCGCCGCTGGCAGCGCGCCACCGGGCGGCAGCGGCGTGCATGTCGAACTGGCCGAGCTCATCGAACTGCGCCACCGCGTGCGCGAAGTCCCGCTGTTCTCCACCCCGCACCGGCGCAGCCCGCTGATCGGCCTGCACCACTCGAAGCTGCGTGGGCGTGGCGTGGACTTCGACCAGGTGCGCGTCTACCAGGCCGGCGACGACGTGCGCAGCATCGACTGGCGGGTCACCGCGCGCACCCAGGAGCCGCACACCAAGTTGTTCCACGAGGAGCGCGAGCGGCCGATCTTCCTCGTCGTCGAGCAGAGCCGCCGGCTGTTCTTCGGCAGCGGCCGGGTATTCAAGTCGGTGCTGGCCGCCCAGGCCGCGAGCCTGATCGGCTGGGCGGCGCTGCACCACAACGACCGTGTCGGCGGGCTGGTCTTCGGCAGCCGCGAAACCCACGAGATCAAGCCGCGGCGCAACAAGCAGAGCCTGCTGCAGCTGCTCGACCGCCTGGCCCGCGCCAACCGCGCGCTGGACTGCGCCACGCCGCTGCCAGCCGAAGCCTTTTCCCTGGCCCTGCGCCGTGCCCGCGAGGTGCTGCGCCCGGGCAGCCTGGCAGTGATCCTCTGCGACGAGCGCACCCTGGGCGAAGCCGCCGAGCAGCAGCTGAGCCTGCTGGCGCGGCATGTCGACCTGCTGTTGCTGCCGCTGTTCGACCCGCTCGACCACGCCCTGCCGGCCGCCGGCCTGCTGCGCTTCGCCCAGGGTCCGGCGCGGCTCGAGCTCGACACCCAGGACGCCGCCCTGCGCCAGCGCTACCACCGCCAGGGTGAAGAGCGCCAGGCGCGCTGGCAGCGCCTGGCCGACCGCCTGCGCGTGCCGCTGATGCCGCTGGACACCCAGGGCGAGTTGGTCGAGCAGTTGCGCCAGCACCTGAGCCTGCGCCCGGGCGCGCCGGCATGAACCCGCTGGACCAGCTGGCCCCGCCGATCCTGCCACCGGCCGTCTCCTGGTGGCCGCCGGCACCGGGCTGGTGGCTGCTCGCCGTGCTGTTCCTGCTGGGCCTGGCCGGCCTCTGGCGCGCCCGCCATCGGCTGCGCCGCCGGGAGCGACCGGCGGCGACCGGCGAAACCCCGCTGGAGCCCAGGCGCCAGGCCGCGCTGGATGAGCTGGCGCGGCTCGCCAAGCCCTATGGCCGGCAGCCGGCCAACGACTGGCTGCAGCAGCTCAACGCCCTGCTCAAGCGGCTGTGCCGCGCCCGCTACCCGGCCGACCACCCGCACACCTTGAGCGGCCGGGCCTGGCTGGCGTTTCTCGACAACCGCTGCCCGGCGGCCGGGCTGACGCGCTGGATGGTGCTGGTCGAGGGCAGCTACCGCCCGCAGTGCCGGCTCGACGACAAGGCCATCGACGGGCTGGAGCAGGCCGTCGAGATCTGGATCCGCAAGCATGTTTGATCTCGCCTGGCCGTGGGTCTTCCTGCTGCTGCCGCTGCCCTGGCTGCTGCGCTGGCTGCTGCCGGCCGCCGACAACGGCGAGGCGGCGCTCAAGGTCGGCTTCCTGCCGGAGCTGGAAGCCATCGCCGGGCGCCGCGCATGGATCGCCCTGCCCGGCTGGCGCCAGCAGGTCCCCTACCTCACCGTCTGGCTGCTGCTGCTGTTCGCCGCGGCGCGCCCGCAATGGCTGGGCGAGCCGCTGCCGCTGCCCACCAGCGGGCGCGACCTGCTGCTGGCGGTGGATGTGTCCGGCTCCATGGACTACCCCGACATGCGCTGGCAGGACGAGGACATCAGCCGCCTGGAGCTGGTCAAGCGCCTGCTCGGCGACTTCATCGAGGAGCGCCGGGGCGATCGTGTCGGGCTGATCCTGTTCGGCAGCAAGGCCTACCTGCAGGCGCCGCTGACCTTCGACCGCCGCACCGTGCGCACCTGGCTCGACGAGGCGGTGGTCGGCATCGCCGGGAGCAACACGGCCCTGGGCGATGCCATCGGCCTGGCCGTCAAGCGCCTGCGCGAGCGGCCGGCGCCGAGCCGCGTGCTGGTGCTGGTCACCGACGGCGCCAACAACGGCGGCCAGGTCGAGCCGCTGGTCGCCGCCCAGCTGGCTGCCGAGGCGGGGGTCAAGGTGCACGCCATCGGCATCGGTGCCGACCCGGAGCAGGCCGGGGTGCTCAGCCGCTTCGGCTTCAACCCGGGCGTCGAACTGGACGAGCCCACCCTGCACGCCATCGTCGAGGCCACCGGCGGCCGCTATTTCCGCGCCCGCAGCCGCGAGGAGCTCGAAGCGGTCGGTGCCACCCTGGACCGCCTCGAACCCGCCGCGCAGACGCCGACCCGCGCGCGCATCGCCGAACCCCTGCATGCCTGGCCGCTGGCCGCGGCCCTGGCGATCAGCCTGCTGCTGGTCGCCGCGCACCTGTGGCAGGCGCAGCTGGCGCGGCTGGCCTGGCGCCGGGAGCGTGGCCGATGAACGAGCTGATGCCCCATCTGCTGCGCCCCTGGTGGCTACTGGCGATACCGCTGCTGGCCTGGCTGCTCTGGCGCCTGTGGCACCGCCAGCGCGAGGTCGGGCGCTGGCAGCGCCTATTGCCCGAAGCCTTCCACGCCGCGCTGCTGACCCGCGGCCGGCTGCGCCACAGCCGCCTGCCCTGGGCCCTTCTCGCACTCGCCTGGCTGCTCGGGCTGCTGATCCTGCTGGGCCCCAGCTGGGAACGCCTCGAACAGCCGAGCCTCAAGCGCGCCGACCCGCTGGTGGTGCTGCTGGAGATGACCCCGGCGATGCTCGCCGGCGACGTGCCACCGACCCGCCTGGACCAGGCGCGGCGCAAGCTGCTCGACCTGCTCGCCGCGCGCGCCGACGCGCAGACCGCGGTGATCGTCTTCGCCGGCAGCGCCCACGCCCTGGTGCCGCTGTCCGACGACCTGGCCACCACCGCCAACCTGCTGCAGGCGGTCAAGCCGGGGCTGATGCCCGAACCCGGCCAGCGCGCCGACCTGGCGCTGGAAAAGGGCCTGGCGCTGCTCGACCAGGGTGCCCAGGGCCGCGGCCGGCTGCTGCTGATCAGCACCGGCGTCGAGGCGGCGCAACGCGAGGCCATCGTCCGGCGGCTCGGCGACCAGGGGCCGCGCCTGCTGATCCTCGGCGTCGGCACCCCCGAAGGCGCCCCGATCGCCGCGGAGGATGGCGGCTTCGTCAAGGATGCCAGCGGCGCCATCCTCATGCCGCGCCTGGACGACGGCGGCCTGCGCCAGCTGGCCGCCGAGCTGGGCAGCCGCTACCGGCGGGCACGCCTGGACAGCGCCGACCTCGATGGCCTCGGTCTGCTCGACCGCAGCGGCGCGATCGTCCGCCAGCCGGAAAGCGTGCGCCTGGACGCCTGGCTGGACCAAGGCTACTGGCTGCTGCTCCCGCTGCTGCTGCTGGCCGCCTGCGCCGGGCGCCGCGGCTGGCTGTTCGGCCTGGCCCTGCTGCTGGTCGAGGCGCCCGACGCCAGCGCCTTCGAATGGCGCGACCTGTGGCTACGCGCCGACCAACAGGGCCAGCGGCTGCTCGACGAAGGGCGCGGGGCTGAGGCCGCCGAGCGCTTCAGCGACCTGCGCTGGCAGGGCATCGCGCTGTACCGCGCGGGCGACCATGCCGCCGCGGCGCAGCGCTTCGCCGAGGGCGACACGGCGGCCGATCACTACAACCGCGGCAACGCGCTGGCCCGCGACGAGGCGCTGGAAGCGGCCCTGGAGGCCTACGAGCAGGCGCTGGAGCGCGAGCCCGACCTGCAGCCGGCGCAACGCAACAAGGCCCTGGTCGAGGCGCTGCTGCGCCAGCGCAAGGAAGCCGCCGAACAGGGCGAGCCGGGCCGCGAGCAGGCCCGGCCCCAGGCCGGCGACAACGGGCAGAGCGCCAGCGGTTCCGCCCCCGAGAACCGCACCCAGGCGGCCAACACCACCAGTGGCCAGCCCAGTGCGCCGGAGGCCGAGCAGGCGCGCGCAGACAGCGCGCCGGCCCGGGACGCCGCACCGGCCGGCAGTCGCACGGCGCCGATCAGCGAGCGCGGCCAGGCCGCCGAACAGTGGCTCAGGCAGATCCCGGACGACCCCGGCGAGCTGCTGCGGCGCAAATTCCTCTACGAACAACGCAAGCACCAGGAACCGTCCCGATGACCCGTCTGCTGGCCCTCCTTCTGTTGCTCTGCACAGCCGCCGGCGCGCATGCCGCCGGGCTGGTCGCCAGTGTCGATCGCACGCGCCTGAGCCTCGACGAGACCCTCGAGCTGACCCTGGAGACCCGCGACGCGGCGACGTTCGGACGCCCCGACCTGCAGCCGCTGGACGAGCTGTTCGAGGTGTTCGACACCCGCCAGCTGAACAACCTGTCCAACGCCGGCGGCGAGGCCCAGGCGGTGACCCGCTGGCTGACCACCCTGCGCCCGCGGCGTACCGGCTACCTGGTGATTCCCTCGCTCAGCCTCGGCGACTGGCGCAGCGAGCCGATCACCCTCTACGTGCAGGAGGCTCGCGGCAGCCAGGACGGCGGCGCGCTGGCGCCGGTGTTCATCGATGCCAGCGTCGACCGCGAGCGCGTCTACGTGCAGGCCCAGGTGATCCTCACCCTGCGCATCTACCACTCGGTGTCGCTGTACGACGACAGCACCCTCTCGCCGCTGCAGATGAACGACGCGCTGGTGCGCCGGCTCGGCGAGCCACGTACCTACGAGAAGGACATCAACGGCGTGCGCCACGGCGTGATCGAGGTGCGCTACGCGGTCTTCCCGCAGACCAGCGGGCAGGTCGAGATCCCCAGCCAGCTGTTCAGCGCGACCACCGTGGCCAGCGGCGACGACTATGCACTGCGCGGGCCGCGCCCCGGGCGCTCGACCCAGGTGAAGTCGCCGAGCATTCCGCTGCAGGTCATGCCGAGGCCCGCGGACTACCCGCAGGACGCGCCCTGGCTGCCGGCCCGATCGCTGACCCTGGTCGAGGCCTGGAACGGCGATCCGGACCAGGTGCAGGTCGGCGACTCGCTGACCCGCAGCCTGCTGCTCAAGGCGGACGGGCTGGTCAGCAGCCAGTTGCCACCGCTCGGCGCGCCCGGCGTGGACGGCCTGCGGCGCTACCCGGACCAGCCAGGCCTGGGCGACGAGATCAGCCAGAACGGCGTCACCGGCAGCCGCGAGGACCGCGAGGCGCTGGTGCCGACCCGCCCCGGCTCGCTGGGCCTGCCGCCGGTGGAGGTGGTCTGGTGGAATGTCGACACGGACCGTCTCGAACGCACCGGCCTGGCCGGGCGCAGCCTCGCCGTTGCCGAGAATCCGCTGCTGGAGCAGGCGCCGCTGGCCGCCGCCGACACCCGCCAGCCGGCGGCGCCGGCCCGGCGCGTCTGGCCCTGGCAGCTGAGCACCCTGCTGCTCGGCCTGACCACCCTGCTCGGCTTCGGCCTCTGGTGGCGCGCCCGCCAGCAGCCGGCGGTGCCACGCAGCGCGCCGGCCGGGCCCACCCCGCGCAGCCTGCTCGATGACCTGCGCCGCGCCTGCCAGGCCAACGACACCCAGGCCACCCGCCAGGCGCTGGACGCCTGGGCGCGCCAGCAGCCGGAGACCCTGGCCGACATGGCCGCCCGCTACGTGCCGCTGTCCGATGCGCTCGACGGGCTCAACGGCGCGCTCTACAGCGAGGCCGGCCAGCGCTGGCAGGGCGAGGCCCTGTGGCAGGCGATCCGCACGCTGCCGCCGCTGCAGGCACCGGCCGCCGAAGGCGAACAGAGCGCCCTGCCGCCGTTGTATCCACGTTGACTGTGTCGCCAGGGCACGGCCCTGGCATATCGCTTGCTTCGGCCATCCCGACCGGCCGACTGCCCGTGCGAGGGCAGCGTGCGACGGTCGCGTGCACATTCGACAAGGCCGACTTCATGAACGAATTTCCTGCCCCTGTCCGCCCGGATGCCCTCGCCTGGGTCAACGGTAGCGACGCCCCCGAGAAGAGCAGCCTCAACCTCGGCTTCATGGCGCTGACCGACGCCGCCTCGCTCATCGTCGCCGCCACCCAGGGCTTCGCCCAGCCGTACGGGCTGACCCTCAACCTGCGCCGGCAGCACTCCTGGTCGGCGCTGCGCGACCGCCTGCTCGACGGCCAGCTGGACGCCGCCCAGGGCCTCTACAGCCTGATCTATGCCGTGCACCTGGGCATCGGCGGCAGCGCACCGGTGGACATGGCCGTGCTCATGGGCCTGTCGCAGAACGGCCAGAGCATCAACCTGTCGGCCACGCTGAAGGACGCCGGCGTGACCGATGCCGAGGCGCTGCGCCGCTGTGTGCGCCAAAGCGGTGCACGCCTGACCTTCGCCCAGACCTTCCCCACCGGCACCCACGCCCTGTGGCTGTATTACTGGCTGGCCGCGCATGGCATCCACCCGCTGCGCGACGTGCGCACCCTGGTGGTTCCGCCGGCACAGATGGTCGGCCACCTGCGCAGCGGGCGCATCGACGGCTTCTGCGCCGGCGAGCCCTGGGGCGCGCAGGCGGTGGCCGAGGGGACCGGTTTCACCCTCGCCAGCAGTCAGGCGATCTGGCCGGACCACCCGGAGAAGGTGCTCGGCTGCACCCGCGCCTTCGTCGAGCAGTACCCCAACACCGCCCGCGCGCTGATCATGGCGGTACTGGCGGCCAGCCGCTTCATCGACCAGAGCGACGAGAACCGGCGCAGCACCGCGCAGCTGATCGCCGCGCCCGAGTACGTCGGCGCGCCGCTCGCCGCCATCGCCCCGCGCTTTCTCGGCGACTACCGCGACGGCCTCGGCAACGCCTGGCAGGACGCCCACCCGCTGCGCTTCTGCGCCGACGGCGCGGTGAACATGCCCTACCAGTCCGACGCGCTCTGGTTCATGACCCAGCTGCGCCGCTGGGGCCTGCTGCGCGAGGACCCGGACTACCTCGCCGTGGCCGCGGCCGTGCAGCAGACCGCGCTTTACCGCGAGGCCGCCAGCGCGCTCGGCATCGGCGTGCCAGGCTCGCCGATGCGCAGCTGCCAGCTGCTCGACGGCAGCCGCTGGGATGGCTGCGACCCGGCCGCCTATGCGCGCAGCTTCGCCCTGCACGCCCTGGCCGAACCGGCCCTGGCCCCGTTGAGCTGAGAGGCGTACGGCATGCTGCGAATTCTCCTCATAGACGACACGCCGAAGAAGGTCGGCCGCCTGCGCAGTGCGCTGATCGACGCCGGTTTCGAGGTCATCGACGACAACGGCCCGCTGATCGACCTGCCCGAACGCGTCGAGGCGATCCACCCCGACGTGGTGCTGATCGACACCGATTCACCCGGGCGCGATGTCATGGAGCAGGTGGTGATGGTCAGCCGCGACCGGCCGCGACCGATCGTGCTGTTCACCGACGACGACAACCCCGACGCCATGCGCCAGGCCATACGCGCCGGCGTCAGCGCCTACATCGTCGAGGGCATCCAGGCGCAGCGGCTCAAGCCGATCCTCGAGGTGGCCATGGCCCGCTTCGAGAGCGACCAGGCGATGCGTGCCCAGTTGCAGGCGCGCGAGCAGCAGCTGGCCGATCGCAAGCGCATCGAACTGGCCAAGGGCCTGCTGATGAAGATGCGCGACTGCAACGAGGAAGAGGCCTACACGCTCATGCGCCGCCAGGCCATGGGTCGCCAGCAGAAGCTGATCCAGGTGGCCGAGCAGATCATCGCGATGAACGACCTGCTGGGCCACTGACCGAAGCCTGGCACGCTTCCTGCTGAACACTTGCTGTCGGCAGCCAACGGCGGCTACCGAACACAGACAAAGGCGTCGCACCACCCTGCCCAGGCAGGCGTGTTGCGGCGCCTTTTTCGTTTTCGCCCCGATGCCGGGGCCGCGTTGATCGATGTGCCACTTGCGGAAGCAGCACCCGGCCGCTCCGCCCCAAACTGGAACCGAACGATGAAAACGAGTTTCTGGAAAGCCGGCCATACGCCGACCCTGTTCAGCGCCTTCCTCTACTTCGACCTGAGCTTCATGGTCTGGTATGTCCTCGGCCCGCTGGGCGTGCAGATCGCCGCCGACCTGGGCCTGACCACCCAGCAACGCGCCATGATGGTTGCCACGCCGATCCTCTCCGGCGCGTTGCTGCGCCTGGTGCTGGGCATGCTTGCCGACCGCACCTCGCCGAAGACCGCCGGCCTGCTCGGCCAGGTGGTGGTGATCGTCGCGCTGTTCGTCGCCTGGTTCTTCGGCGTGCACAGCTACGGCCAGGCGCTGCTGCTCGGCCTGTTCCTCGGCATGGCCGGCGCCTCCTTCGCCGTCGCCCTGCCGCTGGCCTCGCAGTGGTACCCGGCCGAGCACCAGGGCAAGGCCATGGGCATCGCCGGAGCGGGCAACTCCGGCACCGTGCTGGCCGCGCTGTTCGCCCCGGTGCTGGCCTCGATGTTCGGCTGGAACAACGTCTTCGGCCTGGCGCTGATCCCGCTGACGCTGACCCTGGCGATCTTTGCCTGCGCCGCGAAGAACGCGCCGAACCGTCCCGCGCCCAAGTCGGTGGCCGACTATCTCAAGGCCCTCGGCGACCGCGACAGCTGGTGGTTCATGTTCTTCTACAGCGTGACCTTCGGCGGCTTCCTCGGCCTGGCCAGCACCCTGCCCGGCTACTTCCACGACCAGTACGCCTTCGACCCGGTCAAGGCCGGCTACTACACCGCCGCCTGCGTATTCGCCGGCAGCCTGCTGCGGCCGCTGGGCGGCGCCCTGGCCGACCGCATCGGCGGCATTCGCGCGCTGCTGGGGATGTACACCGTGGCGGCCATCTGCATCGCCGCGGTCGGCTTCAACCTGCCCAGCGCGACCGCTGCGCTGGCCCTGTTCGTGGTCGCCATGCTCAGCCTGGGCGCCGGCAACGGTGCGGTGTTCCAACTGGTGCCGCAGCGCTTCTACAAGGAGATCGGCGTGATGACCGGGCTGGTCGGCATGGCCGGCGGCATCGGCGGTTTCCTGCTCACCGCCGGGCTCGGCGCAGTCAAGCAGTCCACCGGCGACTACCAGCTCGGTCTCTGGCTGTTCGCCAGCCTCGGCGTGCTGGCCTGGTTCGGCCTGCAGGGCGTCAAGCGCCGCTGGCGCACCACCTGGGGCTCGGCGGCAGTGACCGCGGCGCGGGTCTAGGCGCATGGTGTAGGGTGCGCCATGCGCACCCTCGTTCCCCACCCGCTGACGGGACCCTTCTCATGCCCCTGCAGTTGACCATCGGCGAGGCCAGTGCCACCGGGCCGCGAGCGGAAAACCAGGACGCCCTGCGCGTCGTCACGCCGGCGCCCGCGCTGGCGGCGAGCAAGGGCTTTCTCGTCGCCCTGGCCGACGGTGTCAGCGGTTGCGCCGATGGCGGCCTGGCGGCCCGCGCGACCCTGCAGGCCCTTGCCCTCGATTACTACGCCACGCCGGAAACCTGGGCGGTGGCGCATGCGCTGGATCGCATCCTGGTCGCCCATAACCGCTGGCTGCAGGCCAACGGCGGCGGCCAGCCGCTGCTGACCACGCTCACCGCGCTGGTGCTGCGCGGGCGGCGCTACACCCTAGCGCATGTCGGCGACTGCCGCGCCTACCGCTGGGACGGTGCCCGCCTGGAACGACTCAGCGAGGACCACGTCTGGGAGCAGCCGCAGATGCAGCATGTGCTGCGGCGCGCGCTGGGCCTCGACCAGCACTTGGTGGTCGATTACCGGGACGGCGAGCTGCAGGCCGGCGACTGCTTCGTGCTGCTCAGCGACGGCGTCTGGGCGAGCCTGGCCGAGGCCGACATCGTCAATCTGCTGCGCGACGAGCCGCAGCTGCCGGTCGCCGCGCGCCGGCTGGTCGATCTGGCCCACCGCCAGGGCAGCCAGGACAACGCCAGCGCCCTGCTGGTGCGCATCGACGCCCTGCCTGCAGCGGCGCTGGCCGATTCCCTGGCCCAGCTCGCGCAGTGGCCGCTGCCACCGCCGCTCAAGCCGGGCCAGGCGTTCGAGGGCTGGCAGGTCGAGGCGCTGCTGGGCGAGTCGCGCCAGTCGCTGCTCTACCGCGTGCACGACGGCGCCGGCCAGCCCTGGCTGCTGAAGACCCTGCCGGCCAGCCGCCACGACGAGCCCGAGGCCGGCCCGGCCCTGCTGCAGGAGGAATGGTTCCTGCGCCGGGTGGCCGGGCGCAGCGTGCCGGAACTGCATGCCCTGGGGCAGCGCCAGCACCTGTACTACGTGCAGCGCGAGTACCCCGGCCGCACGCTCGAACAGCGCCTGCAGCGCGAAGGCCCACTGCCGCTGGCCGACTGGCTGGCGCTGGCGCCGCGGCTGATCCGCGCGGTCGGCCTGCTGCACCGGCGCAACATCCTGCACCGCGACATCAAGCCGGAGAACCTGCACGAAGGCGATGACGGCGAGCTGCGCCTGCTGGACTTCGGGCTGGCCTACTGTCCCGGCCTGTCGCAGGACCCGCCGCACGCGCTGCCCGGCACGCCGAGCTACCTCGCCCCCGAGGCCTTCGGCGGCGCGCCGCCCAGTGCGGCCGGCGACCTGTATGCCACCGGCGTCACCCTCTACCGCCTGCTCACCGGCCACTACCCCTACGGCGAGGTCGAACCCTTCCAGCGACCGCGCTTCGGCCAGCCGCTGCCGGCCAGCCGCTACCGGCCGGATCTGCCAGCCTGGCTCGACGAACTGCTGCTGCAGGGCGTAGCGGCCAGCCCCGAGGCGCGCTTCGAAACCGCCGAGCACTGGCTGCTGCAGCTCGAGCAGGGCGAGCGCCGGGCCTTGCGCCAGGCGCCCCGACCGCTGCTCGAACGCGAGCCGCTGAAGGTCTGGCGCGGCCTGGCGCTGCTCTCGCTGCTGGCCAACCTCGGCTTGCTGGTGGTCCTGGCGCTCAGCAGCTGAGCGCACCAGGGCTGCGCCTGAGCGCCCCCAAAGGGGGCACAGGCCGCACCCAATACGGTTGCCCGCCATGGCTCTGGGCGCCGAGCGGTGCGGCTTTCGCACAACTGGCACGGCATCTGCAATGGCCGAGGCACAGACATCACGCCTGCCCTTCAACGGCGAAGCACAGGCGCTCCCTTCGACGGGATACGGACAAAGGCGTCCTACCGGGCAACCGGTGGGACGCCTTTTTGCTTTTCGCCTGACGACCGCAGACGGAGACCGACATGAACAGACCCAGACTCGTGGTGATCGGCAACGGCATGGCCGGCGTGCGCACCCTCGAAGAACTGCTTGCCCTGGCCCCGGCGCTCTACGACATCACTGTGTTCGGCGCCGAGCCGCACCCCAACTACAACCGCATCCTGCTGTCGCCGGTGCTGGCCGGCGAACAGGGCTTCGCCGACATCGTGCTGAACGACCTGGAATGGTACCGCCACCACGGCATCGACCTGCGCCTGGGGCGCCAGGTGGTGCGCATCGACCGCGCGCGCCGGCGGGTGATCGCCGACGACGGCAGCGAGGCCGAATACGACCGCCTGCTGATCGCCACCGGCTCGAGCCCCTTCATCCTGCCGGTGCCGGGCAACGAGCTGGACGGCGTGATCGGCTACCGCGACATCGCCGACACCCAGGCCATGCTCGAGGCCGCCCGCACGCACCGCCACGCGGTGGTCGTCGGCGGCGGCCTGCTCGGCCTGGAGGCAGCCAACGGCCTGGCCCGGCGCGGCATGCAGGTGACCGTGGTGCACCTGGGCGAATGGCTGCTGGAACGCCAGCTCGACCGCACCGCCGGCGAACTGCTGCAGCAGACGCTGCAGGCGCGCGGCCTAACCTTCCGCCTGGCGGCGCAGACCGAGGCCCTGCTGGACGACGGCCAGGGCCGGGTCGCCGCGCTGCGCCTGGCCAGCGGCGAGACGCTGCCGGCCGAACTGGTGGTGATGGCCGCCGGCATCCGCCCCAACGCCGGCCTGGCCGAGGCGGCCGGCCTGCCCTGCGCACGCGGCATCCTGGTCGACGACACCCTGCAGACCTTCGACCCGCGCATCTATGCGGTCGGTGAATGCGCCAGCCATCGCGGCGTCGCCTACGGCCTGGTTGCCCCGCTCTACGAGCAGGCGCGCGTCTGCGCCAACCACCTGGCCCGGCTCGGCCACGTGCGCTACCCCGGCTCGGTGACCGCCACGCGGCTCAAGGTGACCGGCATCGAACTGTTCTCGGCCGGCGACTTCAGCGGCGCCGACGGCAGCGAGACCATCACCCTCAGCGATCCGTTCGAGGGCGTCTACAAGAAGCTGGTGATCAAGGACGACGTGCTGGTCGGCGCCTGCCTCTACGGTGACACCGCCGACAGCGCCTGGTACCTGCGCCAGCTGCGCGAGGGCCAGCGCATCGGCGAGGTGCGCGACCTGCTGATGTTCGGCGCGCTCGCCCCCGCGGCCGCCGGCGAGGTCGCGCCATGAGCACGGACATGCGCACCACTGCCTCCACCTGCTGCTACTGCGGCGTCGGCTGCGGCGTACTGATCGAGCACGACGGCGAGCGCATCCACAACGTCGCCGGCGACCCGGAGCACCCGGCCAACCACGGCCGCCTGTGCAGCAAGGGCTCGACGCTGCACCTGACCGGCGACCGCGACGCCCGTGCGCGCTACCCCGAGCTGCGCCTGGGCAAGACCCTGGCGCGCAGCCGCTGCGACTGGGACGCGGTCCTGGAGCATGCCGCCAGCGTGTTCGCCGAGACCATCGCCGAGCACGGCCCGGACAGCGTCGCCTTCTACGTCTCCGGCCAGCTGCTGACCGAGGACTACTACGCCTTCAACAAGCTGGCCCGTGCGCTGGTCGGCACCAACAACATCGACTCCAACTCGCGGCTGTGCATGTCCTCAGCGGTGGTCGGCTACAAACGCAGCCTCGGCGCCGACGCTCCGCCCTGCTCCTACGAGGACCTCGAGCAGGCCGACGTGGTGCTGATCGCCGGCAGCAACATGGCCTATGCCCACCCGGTGCTGTTCCGCCGGTTGGAAGCGGCCAAGGCCGCGCGCCCGGGCATGCAGGTCATCGTCGTCGACCCGCGGCGCACCGACACCGCCGAGCTGGCCGACCTGCACCTGGCGCTGCGCCCCGGCTCGGACGTGGCGCTGTTCCACGGCCTGTTGCACCTGCTGCTGCGCGAAGGCTGGACCGACCGCGCCTTCATCGCCGCGCACACCGAAGGCTTCGCCGCGCTCGAGGCGCTGGTGCGCGACTTCACCCCGGCGCGGGTCGCCGAGCTGTGCGGCATCCGCGTCGAGCAACTGCTCGCCTGCGCCCGAATGATCGGCCTGGCGCCGAGCCTGCTCTCGCTCTGGTGCATGGGCCTGAACCAGTCCACCGCCGGCAGCGCGAAGAACAGCGCGCTGATCAACCTGCACCTGGCCACCGGGCAGATCGGCCGACCCGGCACCGGGCCCTTCTCGCTGACCGGCCAGCCCAACGCCATGGGCGGCCGCGAGACCGGCACCCTGGCCAACCTGCTGCCCGGCCATCGCGATGCGGCCGATCTCGCGCACCGTGCCGAAGTCGCCGCCTACTGGGGCGTCGAGCGGCTGCCGCAGACGCCGGGGCTGACCGCCGTCGAGCTGTTCGAGGCGGTGCGCGACGGGCGCATCAAGGCGCTGTGGATCGCCTGCACCAACCCGGCGCAGTCGCTGCCGGACCAGGCGCGCATCCACGAGGCGCTGGCCGCCTGCCCCTTCGTCGTGGTGCAGGAGGCCTTCGCCACCACCGAGACCTGTCGCCATGCCGACCTGCTGCTGCCGGCCGCCAGCTGGGGCGAGAAGGAAGGCACCGTGACCAACTCCGAGCGGCGCATCAGCCCGGTGCGCGCCGCCATCCCGGCGCCCGGCGAGGCGCGCCCGGACTGGGCCATCGCCTGCGACTTCGCCCGCCGCCTGGAGCGCCGGCTGCGCCCCGGCCAGCCGAGCCTGTTCGCCTTCGAGCGCGCCGAGCAGCTCTACGACGAGTACCGCCCGCTCACCGCCGGGCGCGACCTGGACTACAGCGGCCTGTCGCGCGCCCTGCTCGAGCGCCTCGGCCCGCAGCAGTGGCCATTCCGGCTCGCCAGCGGGCAGGGCACGCCGCGGCTGTACGCCGACGGTCGCTTCCCCACCGAATCGGGTCGCGCCCGCTTCGTCGCCGACGCCTTCCGCCTGCCGGCCGAAGGCCCCGACGCCGACTTCCCGCTGATCCTGAACAGCGGCCGCCTGCGCGACCAGTGGCACGGCATGAGCCGCACCGGCACCGCCGCCCGGCTGTTCGGCCACGTCGAGCAGGCCCTGCTCGGCCTGCACCCGGACGACCTCGCCTGCCAGGGGCTGGCCGACGGTGACCTGGTGCGGGTGCGCAGCCGCCGCGCCAGCCTGGTGTTGCCGGTACAGGCCGATGCCAGCCTGCAGCCGGGCCAGGCGTTCCTGCCGATGCACTGGGGCGATCGTTTTCTCGCGGGCCTGGGCGTCAACGCCTTGAGTTCGCCGGCCTGCGATCCGCTGTCGCGCCAGCCGGAACTCAAGCACGCCGCCGTGGCCGTCGAGCGCATCGACCTGTCGTGGCAGTTCTTCGCCCTGGTCGAAGGCCCGGTGCAGCGCCACCTGGACGCCCTGCGCCCGCTGTTCGACGGCTTCGCCTACGCCAGCTTCGCGCTGGCCGGCCGCGAGCGCGCCGCGCTGGTGATCCGCGCCGCCGCCGCGACCGCACCGCCTGCCGCGCTGCTGGAGGCTATCGACCGCCGGCTCGGCCTGCTGCAGGGCCCGGTGCTGGCCTATGACGACCCACGTCGCGGGGTGGGCAAGCGCGTGCGCCTGCAGGACGGCCGCCTGCTGGCGCTGCGCCTGGCCGGCGAAACCGCCGCGCGCGACTGGCTCAAGGGCGTGTGGGAGCGCGGCAGCGTCGAGGCTGACCTGCGCCGCTGGCTGCTCGCCCCGCTCAGCGCCCCGCCCGGGGCGACCCTGGCCGCCGACCCGACGCTGTGCAACTGCCTGAACGTCGGCCGTGGGGCCGTCTGCGCCGGTATCGCCCGCGGCCTGGACCTGGACGGACTCAAGCGGACCCTGGGCTGCGGCACCAGCTGCGGCTCCTGCGTTCCGGAAATCAAGCGGCTACTGGTCCAGCAGCCACTGGCCGAGAGCGCCTGATCACGATTGGCCCGGTGCTGCCGGGCGGGAGGAAGAGGATGAACGCAAAAGTCTGGCTGGTCGGTGCCGGCCCCGGCGACCCCGAGCTGCTGACGCTCAAGGCGGTGCGCGCATTGGGCGAGGCCCAGGTGGTGCTGATCGACGACCTGGTCAACCCCGAGGTGCTGGTCCACTGTCCGCAGGCGCGGGTGATCGAGGTGGGCAAGCGCGGCGGCTGCCGCTCCACGCCGCAGGCCTTCATCCACCGGCTGATGCTGCGCTACGCGCGCCAGGGCAAGTGCGTGGTGCGCCTGAAAGGTGGCGACCCCTGCATCTTCGGCCGCGGCGGCGAGGAAGCCGAGTGGCTGGCCGCCCACGGCGTCGAGGTGGAGTTGGTCAACGGCATCACCGCCGGGCTCGCCGGGGCCACCCGCTGCGGCATTCCGCTAACCCACCGCGGCGTCGCCCGGGGGGTCACGCTGGTCACCGCGCATACCCAGGATGACAGCGACCCGCACTGGTCGGCGCTGGCGCAGAGCGGCACCACGCTGGTGGTCTACATGGGCGTGACCCGCCTTGAGCAGGTCCGCGCCGGGCTGCTGGCCGGCGGGCTGGCGCCGGAGACGCCGGTGGCGATGATCGAGAACGCCTCGCTGCCGGGCCAGCGCGATTGCCGCTCGACCCTGGCGACGATGCACGAGGATGCCCGTGCCTTCGCGCTGAAGAGCCCGGCCATCCTGGTCATCGGCGAGGTGGCCGGGCAGGCGGCCGCGCTGCAGGCGCTGGAGACTGTCGCCATCGCCGGCTGAGTGGTGTCAAGCGCCGCGAAACAGCCGCTCGACCTCCTCGCGCCGGCACAGTTGGGTACCCGGGCGCATCACCGTCGCCGCGCCGGCGGCCGCGCCGTAGCGCACCGCCTCGCCCAGCTCGCGACCCTCGGCCAGGGCATGCACGATAGCCCCGAGCATGCTGTCGCCAGCGCCCACCGCACTGACCACCGGCACCTGCGGTGACGCCACCCGCTCGAGCCGGTCAGCCGTGGCGAACAGCGCGCCCTCGGCACCCAGCGAGAGGACGATGATCTCGGCAGCACCGACGGCGATCAGCTCGCGCAGCGCCGCAGCCTGATCGGCCTCGCCCGCGGGCATCCGGCCGATCAGCGTGGCCAGTTCGTTCAGGCTCGGCTTGATCAGATAGGCACCGCCGCGCCGCGCCGCGTAGGCCAGCGGTTCTCCGGACAGGTCGACCACCAGCCGCGCACCGACCTGCCCGGCCAGCGCCAGCAACTCCTCGTAGAACTCGGCACCGATACCCGGCGTGAAACTGCCGCTGACCACCAGGTAGCCCGGCGCCGGGTGCAGCCCGCGCAGCGCCGCCAGGCAGCCGAGGCGTTCCTGCTCGGTCAGCCGCGGGCCGGGCAGCACGAAGCGGTACTGCAGGCCGGTCTCGCGCTCGTCGACCGTGAAGCTCTCGCGGGTATCGCCGGCAATCGCCACCGGCAGGTGCGCCAGGCCCAGTCCGTCCAGCGCGCGGCGCAGCATCTCGCCGAAGGGGCCGCCGGCCGGGTAGACCGCCAGCGAATCGCCACCGAGGATCTGCACCACCCGCGCCACGTTGATTCCGCCACCGCCCGGGTCGTGCCGCGGCTCGCTGCAGCGCAGCTTGTGCGTGGCCGCCACGCGCGGCGTGCTGACGGCCAGGTCCATGGCCGGGTTGAGGGTCAGGGTGGCGATACGCGTCATGGCGCGCTCCGTTGGCTGCCGCGATAGCGGCAAGCCTAACAGGCGCGATCGGCCGGCGCCTGCACGGCGCCAGCCTTCAGCGGCGGGTGATCAGCCCCTGGCGAGCGACGCGGGTCAGCTCGCGGACGAACTCCTCCAGCCGCTCGGCCGGCGGCGCCTGGATCACCGCCAGGTCGAAGCTGTCGTCGGCGAAGCGACAGAGCGATTCGTCCGCTGCGGCAAACTGGATCAGCAGTGCGTGCGACTTGCTGTTGCGCCGCGGCCAGCCGTCGAGGTAGCGCAGCAGCGAAGGTTGGTGGGAACCACCGAGAAGAACCTTGGGATTGGAGCGAATGAGCCCGCTGGTGATGGGGGCCAGGCGAAGCTGTGCGTGGGATGCGTTCATGCGTTTGGGAGATTCCGCCTCGCGTGTTCCGCTGGGCAGCGGTGGGAGGCTTCACCGGAACCAGCGCTTTAGCGGTATTTCGGAACCGGTTGGTTCCAGGCGCCCCGCAAGTAGCTGACTAAATCGGCGCATGGGCGAGACTTTAGGCAAGCCGCGCGGGGGCTGTCAATGCTTGGGCCAGGCGTACAGCCCCGGGGGCAGCGCCCCGTTCGTCACTACTACTTTCGGGTCGGCCGGCAGCGACTACGCTGTGCAGGTGCCGGCGGCCGATTCGGCGCCAGGCCCCGCGGCCCGGCCCCAGGCCTCCGCCGAAGGGTCTAGGCCTTATTGCCTAGATCAATGAGCCAAGAAAAATACTTCAATAAGATTCATACAGAAACATGTACTTACTTTTTCGCTGCGCATAGAATGCCCGGCCATCAATAGTTGCGACGCATCGCCGCAGTCGCAAACTGGACATATACAAGCCGTTCCTTTAAGGAGCCCGGCATGCCTGATGTAACCCTGGCCCATCACTGGGGCTTTGCAGTCTTCCTCCTCGGCGTCTTCGGCCTCTGCGCCTTCATGCTCGGCGTATCCAGCCTGCTTGGCAGCAAGGCCTGGGGGCGCAGCAAGAACGAACCCTTCGAATCCGGCATCGTCCCCACGGGCGGTGCGCGACTGCGCCTGTCGGCGAAGTTCTATCTGGTCGCCATGCTCTTCGTCATCTTCGACGTCGAAGCGCTCTACCTGTTTGCCTGGGCTGTCTCGGTGCGCGAAAGCGGCTGGGCGGGCCTCATTGAAGCTACCGTATTCATAGCAATTCTGTTGGCGGGTCTTGTCTACCTGTGGCGGATCGGCGCGCTCGACTGGGCGCCGGCGAGCCGTCGTGCGCGGCAGGCGAAGCTAAAACAATGAGGCTCTTCACATGCAATACAAACTCACCCGGATCGATCCGGATGCGGTCGTCGACCGCTATCCGGTCGGCCAGCAGGAGACGGTTGCCGACCCGCTAGAAGGACAAGTCCATCGCAACATCTACATGGGCAAGCTCGAGGACGTGCTGAGCGATGCGGTCAACTGGGGGCGCAAGAACTCCCTGTGGCCGTACAACTTCGGCCTGTCGTGCTGCTACGTGGAGATGACGACTGCCTTCACCGCGCCCCATGACATCGCCCGCTTCGGCGCCGAGGTGATCCGTGCCTCGCCGCGCCAGGCCGACTTCATGGTCATCGCCGGTACCTGCTTCATCAAGATGGCGCCGATCATCCAGCGCCTCTACGAACAAATGCTCGAGCCCAAGTGGGTCATTTCCATGGGTTCGTGCGCCAACTCCGGTGGTATGTACGACATCTACTCGGTCGTTCAGGGGGTCGACAAGTTCCTCCCCGTGGACGTGTACATACCGGGCTGTCCGCCCCGCCCCGAGGCATTCCTGCAAGGCTTGCAGCTGTTGCAGGAATCCATCGGCAAGGAGCGTCGACCGCTGTCCTGGGTCGTCGGCGATCAAGGCATCTACCGTGCCGAGATGCCCTCGCAGAAGGAACAGCGACGCGAACAGCGCATCCAGGTTACCAACCTGCGCAGCCCCGACGACGTGTGAGCCCTGCCCCGCCTTCCCTCCGGGGAAGGTCCGCTCGCACCCCGACGTTGACCCATAGCGACCGAGACCATGACTGCAGACCGTGCTCTGTACATCCCGCCCTACAAGGCTGACGACCAGGATATCGTCGTCGAACTGAACGCGCGCTTCGGCGCCGAGACCTTCACCCTGCAGCCGTCGCTGACCGGCATGCCGGTGCTCTGGGTGCCGCGCGAGCGCCTGCTCGACGTGCTCGGTTTCCTGCGCCAGGTGGCCAAGCCCTATGTGATGCTCTACGACCTGCATGGCGTCGATGAGCGCCTGCGCACGCACCGCCAGGGCCTGCCCGATGCCGACTTCAGCGTGTTCTACCACCTGATGTCGCTGGAACGTAACAGCGACGTGATGATCAAGGTGGCACTGCAGGAAAGCGACCTCAGCCTGCCCACTGCCACGTCCATCTGGCCCAACGCCAACTGGTACGAGCGCGAAGTCTGGGACATGTACGGCATCGACTTCCGCGGCCATCCGCACCTGGCGCGCATGCTGATGCCGCCGACCTGGGAAGGCCACCCGCTGCGCAAGGACTACCCGGCGCGCGCCACCGAGTTCGACCCCTACGCGCTGAACGCCGCCAAGCAGGACCTGGAGCAGGAAGCCCTGCGCTTCAAGCCCGAGGACTGGGGCATGAAGCGCGGCAGCGAGCATGAGGACTACATGTTCCTCAACCTCGGCCCGAACCATCCCTCGGCACACGGGGCCTTCCGCATCATCCTGCAGCTCGACGGCGAGGAAATCGTCGATTGCGTGCCGGAGATCGGCTACCACCACCGCGGCGCCGAGAAGATGGCCGAGCGGCAGAGCTGGCACAGCTTCATCCCCTATACCGACCGCATCGACTACCTCGGCGGGGTGATGAACAACCTGCCCTACGTGCTCGCGGTGGAAAAGCTCGCCGGTATCAAGGTGCCGGCGCGCGTCGATTTCATCCGCGTGATGATGGCCGAGTTCTTCCGCATCCAGAACCACCTGCTGTACCTGGGCACCTACATCCAGGACGTCGGCGCCATGACGCCGGTGTTCTTCACCTTTACCGACCGCCAGCGCGCCTACAAGGTGATCGAGGCGATCACCGGCTTTCGCATGCACCCGGCCTGGTATCGCATCGGCGGCGTCGCCCACGACCTGCCGCGTGGCTGGGACCGCCTGGTGCGCGAGTTCCTCGACTGGATGCCAAAGCGCCTGGCCGAGTACGAAAAGGCGGCGCTGAAGAACAGCATCCTGCGCGGGCGCACCATCGGCGTGGCCGCCTACAACACCAGGGAAGCGCTGGAATGGGGCGTCACCGGCGCCGGCCTGCGCGCCACCGGGCTGGATTTCGACCTGCGCAAGGCGCGGCCGTATTCGGGCTACGAGCACTTCGAGTTCGAGGTACCGCTGGCCGCCAATGGCGATGCCTACGACCGCTGCATGGTGAAGATGGGCGAGATGCGCGAAAGCCTCAGGATCATCGAGCAGTGCCTCAAGCACATGCCCGAGGGGCCGTACAAGGCGGACCATCCGCTGACCACGCCGCCGCCGAAGGAGCGCACGCTGCAGCACATCGAGACCATGATCACCCACTTCCTGCAGGTCTCCTGGGGCCCGGTAATGCCGGCCAACGAAAGCCTGCAGATGATCGAAGCGACCAAGGGCATCAACAGCTACTACCTGACCAGCGACGGCAGCACCATGAGCTACCGCACGCGCATCCGCACGCCCAGTTTCCCGCACCTGCAACAGATTCCCTCGGTGATCCGCGGCAGCATGGTCGCGGATCTGATCGCCTACCTGGGCAGCATCGATTTCGTCATGGCCGACGTGGACCGCTGATATGAGCACGCTTATCAAGACCGACCGTTTCGTTCTCAGCGACGCCGAGCGCACGGCCATCGAGCACGAGATGCACCACTACGAAGACCCGCGCGCGGCCAGCATCGAGGCGCTGAAGATCGTGCAGAAGCAGCGCGGCTGGGTGCCCGATGGCGCCGCCGATGCCATCGGCGAGCTGCTCGGCATTCCGGCGAGCGACGTCGAGGGCGTGGCCACCTTCTATAGCCAGATCTTCCGCGTGCCGGTCGGGCGCCACATCATCCGCGTCTGCGACAGCATGACCTGCTACATCGGCGGCCACGAATCGATCCTCGGCGCCATCGAGCAGCAGCTCGGCATCGCGCCGGGCCAGACCACCGCCGACAACCGCTTCACCCTCATCCCGGTGTGCTGCCTGGGCAACTGCGACAAGGCCCCGGCGCTGATGATCGACGACGACACCTACGGCGACGTCAGCGCCGCCGGCGTCGCCGCCCTGCTGGAGGCCTACCCATGACCCGAGCGCTCGCCTCCCTCGGCCCGGCCAACCGCGCCGCCCGCCACGAGGAAACCCATCCGCTGACTTGGCGCCTGCGCGACGACGGCCAGCCGGTCTGGCTCGAGGAATACCAGCAGAAGAACGGCTACGCCGCCGCACGCAAGGCGCTGGCCGAGATGGCCCAGGCCGACATCGTCCAGCAGGTCAAGGAATCCGGCCTCAAGGGTCGCGGCGGCGCGGGTTTCCCCACCGGCGTGAAGTGGGGCCTGATGCCCGCCGACGAATCGCTGAACATCCGCTACCTCTTGTGCAATGCCGACGAGATGGAGCCCAACACCTGGAAGGACCGGTTGCTCATGGAGCAGCTGCCGCACCTCCTGGTCGAGGGCATGCTGATCAGCGCCCGCGCGCTGAAGGCCTACCGCGGCTACATCTTCCTGCGTGGCGAGTACGTCGACGCGGCGCGCAACCTCAACCGCGCCATCGAGGAAGCCAAGGCCGCCGGCCTGCTCGGCAGGAACATCCTCGGCAGCGGCTTCGATTTCGAGCTGTTCGTGCACACCGGCGCCGGGCGCTACATCTGCGGCGAAGAAACCGCACTGATCAATTCGCTCGAAGGCCGCCGCGCCAACCCGCGCGCCAAGCCGCCCTTCCCCGCCGCCGTCGGCGTCTGGGGCAAGCCGACCTGCGTGAACAACGTCGAGACGCTGTGCAACGTGCCGGCGATCATCGGCAACGGCGTGGACTGGTACAAGACCCTCGCCCGCCCCGGCAGCGACGACATGGGCACCAAGCTGATGGGCTTCTCCGGCAAGGTGAAGACCCCCGGCATCTGGGAAGTACCGTTCGGTATCAGCGCCCGCGAGCTGTTCGAAGACTACGCCGGCGGCATGCGCGACGGCTATACGCTCAAGTGCTGGCAACCCGGCGGCGCCGGTACCGGCTTCCTCCTGCCCGAGCATCTCGAGGCGCAGATGTACGCCGGCGGCATCGGCAAGGTCGGCACACGCATGGGCACGGGCCTGGCGCTGGCGGTCGACCAGACCGTGAACATGGTGTCGCTGCTGCGCAACATGGAGGAGTTCTTTGCCCGCGAGTCCTGCGGCTGGTGCACCCCGTGCCGCGACGGCCTGCCCTGGAGCGTGAAGATCCTGCGTGCGCTCGAGCGCGGCCAGGGCAGCGAGCAGGACATCGCCACGCTGCTGCAGCTGGTCGACTTCCTCGGCCCGGGGCGCACCTTCTGCGCCCACGCACCGGGTGCCGTCGAGCCGCTGGGCAGCGCGGTGAAGTATTTCCGGGACGAGTTCGAGGCCGGCGTCGCCCGACAGGCGAACGCCCGCCCCGAGCCGGCCCTCGGTAGCTGAGATCGATCCGGTGAGCGCACGCGTCGGCGAGAAGTTGGCCCAGGCCATTGCCTCGCCTGCCGGCGCCACCGGCCAAGCCTTTCCCATTAGCCTGGCCCGCCTTGCGGGCAAGAAGAAGATCCAATGGCCACCATCCACGTAGACGGCAAAGCCTACGAGGTCGACGGGGCGGACAACCTGCTGCAGGCCTGTCTGTCGCTCGGTCTCGACATTCCCTATTTCTGCTGGCATCCGGCGCTCGGCAGCGTCGGCGCCTGCCGGCAGTGCGCGGTCAAGCAGTACCAGGACGAGAACGACACCCGCGGTCGCCTCGTCATGTCCTGCATGACCCCCGCGACCGACAAAACCTGGATCAGCATCGACGACGAGGAAGCCAAGGCGTTTCGCGCCAGCGTCGTCGAGTGGCTGATGATCAACCACCCGCACGACTGCCCGGTGTGCGAGGAAGGCGGCCACTGTCACCTGCAGGACATGACGGTGATGACCGGCCACAACAAGCGCCGCTACCGCTTCACCAAACGCACCCATCAGAACCAGGAGCTCGGCCCGTTCATCGCCCACGAGATGAACCGCTGCATCGCCTGCTACCGCTGCGTGCGCTACTACAAGGATTACGCCGGGGGCACCGATCTGGGCGTATTCGGCGCGCATGACAACGTCTATTTCGGCCGCGTCGAGGACGGCGTGCTGGAGAGCGAATTCGCCGGCAACCTCACCGAGGTCTGCCCGACCGGCGTGTTTACCGACAAGACCCACTCCGAGCGCTACACCCGCAAGTGGGACATGCAGTTCGCGCCGAGCATCTGCCAGCAGTGCGCGGCCGGCTGCAACATCAGCCCCGGCGAGCGTTACGGCGAGATCCGCCGCATCGAGAACCGCTTCAACGGCGAGGTCAACCACTACTTCCTTTGCGACCGCGGCCGCTTCGGCTATGGCTACGTCAACCGCAAGGACCGTCCGCGCCAGCCGCTGCTGGTCAAGGAGAACCAGGTGCTGGGCGTAGACGCCGCCCTGGACAAGGCCGCCAACCTGCTGGCCCGCCATCGCCTGATCGGCATCGGCTCGCCACGCGCCAGCCTGGAGAGCAACCATGCCCTGCGCGAGCTGGTTGGCGCCGAGCACTTCTATTCCGGTATCGCCGCCGCCGAGCTGGAGAACCTGCTGCTGGTCCGCGACATCCTGCGCGACGGCCCGCTGCCGACGCCGTCGATGCGCGAGGTCGAGGAACACGATGCGGTGTTCGTCCTCGGCGAAGACCTGACCCAGACCGCCGCGCGCCTGGCGCTGGCCCTGCGCCAGTCCGTCAAGGGCAAGGCCACCGAGATCGCCGCCCAGGCGAAGATCCCCGAGTGGCACCAGGCGGCGGTACAGAACGTCGCCCAGCACGCGCTGAGCCCGCTGTTCATCGCCAGCGTCAGCGAAACGCGGCTGGACGATGTGGCCTGCGAAACGGTCCAGGCCGCACCCGACGACCTGGCCCGTCTGGGCTTCGCCGTTGCCCATGCCATCGACCCCAGCGCCCCGGCCGTCGAAGGGCTCGACGAGGAGGCGCGGCAACTGGCCGGGCGCATCGCCGAGGCCCTGCTCGCGGCCAAGCGCCCGCTGGTGGTCTCCGGCGCTTCGCTCGGCTCGCGCGCATTGATCGAAGCCGCGGCGAACATCGCCCAGGCCCTGGCCAACCGCGCGAAGGCCGGCTCGCTCAGCCTGGTAGTGCCCGAGGCCAACAGCCTGGGCCTGGCGCTGATGCTCGAAGGCGACAGCGCCGACCGCTCGCTCGACGCCGCGCTGCGCGCGCTGGTCGATGGCCGTGCCAGCGCCGTCCTGGTGCTGGAGAACGACCTCTACCGCCGCGCGGATCGCGCTGCCGTCGATGCCGCGCTGGATGCGGCCCAGGTAGTCATCGTCGCCGACCACCAGCAGACCGAGACCGCCGCGCGCGCCGACCTGCTGCTGCCGGTGGCCAGCTTCGCCGAGGGCGACGGCACCCTGGTCAGCCAGGAGGGTCGCGCGCAGCGCTTCTTCCAGGTCTATGAGCCGAGCTACTACAACGCCGACATCCGCGTGCGCGAAGGCTGGCGCTGGCTGCATGCGCTGCACTCGACGCGCCAGCACCGCCCGGTGGACTGGACGCAGCTCGACCAGGTCACCGAGGCCTGCGCCGCCGCCCATCCGCAGCTGGCCGGCATCCGCAACGCCGCGCCAAAGGCGGACTTCCGCATCAAGGGCCTGAAGCTCGCCCGCGAGCCGCATCGCTACAGCGGCCGCACGGCGATGCGGGCCAACATCAGCGTGCACGAGCCGCGCCAGCCGCAAGACCCGGATTCGGCCTTCGCCTTTTCCATGGAAGGCTACGCCGGCAGCGCCGAGGACCGGCAGCAGATTCCCTTCGCCTGGTCCCCGGGCTGGAATTCGCCACAGGCCTGGAACAAGTTCCAGGACGAGGTCGGCGGCCACCTGCGCGCCGGTGATCCCGGCGTGCGCCTGATTCCCGCCGGCAGCGGCCGCCTGGGCTGGTTCGCGGTCAACGCGCCCTTCGCCCCGGCTCGCGGCCAATGGCAGGCGGTCGCCCTCCATCACCTGTTCGGCAGCGACGAAACCTCGGCCCTGGCCGCGCCGATCCAGGCGCGCATGCCCAAGCCCTATGTGGCCCTGAACGGCGCCGAGGCCGCACGCCTGGGCGTGAACGAGGGCGCGCTGCTCAGCTTCGAGTTGCGCGGCCAGCGCCTGCGTCTGCCGCTGCGCGTCCTCGACGACCTGCCGCTCGGGCTGGTCGGCCTGCCCGTCGGCCTGCCGGGCGTCCCCGCGGCCTTCGCCGGCGCGACCGTCACCGCACTCGAGGAGGCTGCCCAATGAGCTGGCTCACGCCCGAACTCATCGCCGTGATCGTCCAGGTGCTCAAGGCCATCGTCATCCTCCTGGTGGTGGTGGTCGCCGGCGCACTGCTCAGCTTCGTCGAACGCCGCCTGCTGGGCCTCTGGCAGGACCGCTACGGCCCGAACCGGGTCGGCCCGTTCGGCCTGTTCCAGCTCGCCGCGGACATGCTGAAGATGTTCTTCAAGGAAGACTGGACGCCGCCCTTCGTCGACAAGCCGATCTTCACCCTGGCGCCGGTGGTGGCGATGAGTTCGCTGCTGATCGCCTTCGCCGTGGTGCCGGTGACCCCGACCTGGGGCGTGGCGGACCTGAACATCGGCCTGCTGTTCTTCTTCGCCATGGCCGGGTTGACGGTGTATGCGGTGCTCTTCGCCGGCTGGTCGAGCAACAACAAGTTCGCCCTGCTCGGCAGCCTGCGCGCCTCGGCGCAGACGGTGTCCTACGAGGTGTTCCTCGGCCTGTCGCTGATGGGCATCGTCGCCCAGGTCGGCTCGTTCAACATGCGCGACATCGTCGAGTACCAGCAGCAGCACCTGTGGTTCATCATCCCGCAGTTCCTCGGCTTCGCGACCTTCTTCATCGCTGGCGTCGCGGTGACCCACCGCCACCCGTTCGACCAGCCCGAGGCCGAGCAGGAGCTCGCCGACGGCTATCACATCGAGTACGCGGGCATGAAGTGGGGCATGTTCTTCGTCGGCGAGTACATCGGCATCGTGCTGGTTTCTGCGCTGTTGACCACGCTGTTCTTCGGCGGCTGGCACGGCCCGTTCCTTGAGACGCTGCCCTGGCTGTCGTTCTTCTGGTTCGCGCTCAAGACCGGCTTCTTCATCATGGTCTTCATCCTCTTGCGCGCCTCGATCCCGCGGCCGCGCTACGACCAGGTGATGGCCTTCAGCTGGAAGTTCTGCCTGCCGCTGACCCTGATCAACCTGCTGGTGACCGGCGCGCTCGTGCTGGCCGCGCAGTAAGGAGAGGACGCAATGTTCAAGTACATCGGCGAGGTGCTGCACGGCACCTACACCCAGTTGCGCAGCCTGGTGATGGTCTTCGGCCATGCCTTCCGCAAGCGCGACACCCTGCAATACCCCGAAGAACCGGTCTACCTGCCGCCACGCTACCGCGGTCGCATCGTGCTGACCCGCGACCCCGACGGCGAGGAGCGCTGCGTGGCCTGCAACCTCTGCGCGGTGGCCTGCCCGGTCGGCTGTATCTCGCTGCAGAAGGCCGAGACCGAGGACGGCCGCTGGTACCCGGAGTTCTTCCGCATCAACTTCTCGCGCTGCATCTTCTGCGGCCTGTGCGAGGAGGCCTGCCCGACCACCGCGATCCAGCTGACGCCGGACTTCGAGATGGGCGAGTACAAGCGCCAGGACCTGGTCTACGAAAAGGAAGACCTGCTGATCTCCGGCCCCGGCAAGAACCCGGACTACAACTTCTACCGCGTCGCCGGCATGGCCATCGCCGGCAAGCCCAAGGGCGCGGCCCAGGCCGAGGCCGAGCCGATCAACGTCAAGGGGCTGCTGCCATGACGCCTTTCGATCCAGCCTTCCAGCGCGCCAGGAGTCTCTGATGGAATTCGCCTTCTACTTCGCCTCCGGCGCGGCGGTGGTGGCCACCCTGCGGGTGATCAGCGCCAGCAACCCGGTGCATGCCCTGCTCTACCTGGTCATCTCGCTGCTGGCGGTGGCCATGTGCTTCTTCTCCCTCGGCGCCCCCTTTGCCGGCGCGCTGGAGATCATCGTCTACGCCGGCGCCATCATGGTGCTGTTCGTCTTCGTCGTGATGATGCTCAACCTCGGCCCGGCGGTAGCGCAGCAGGAACGCGCCTGGCTCAGGCCCGGCGTGTGGGTCGGCCCGTCGCTGCTCGCTGCGGCGCTGCTCGCCCAGTTGCTCTACGTGCTGTTCGGCGAGCCGAGCAACGCCACGCTGGCCGCAACCAGCGTCGGCCCCAAGGAGGTCGGCATCGCCCTGTTCGGCCCCTACCTGCTGGCCGTCGAGCTGGCCTCGCTGCTGCTGCTCGGCGCGCTGGTCGCCGCCTATCACCTGGGCCGTCACGAGGCGAAGGAGTAAGCCATGCAAGCCATACCGCTCGAACACGGCTTGGCCGTCGCCGCCGTGCTGTTCTGCCTGGGCCTGGTGGGCCTGATGGTGCGCCGCAACATCCTGTTCATGCTGATGAGCCTGGAAATCATGATGAACGCCGCGGGCCTGGCCTTCGTGGTGGCCGGTAGCCGCTGGGGCCAGCCGGACGGGCAGATCATGTTCATCCTGGTGATCACCCTGGCCGCGGCCGAGGCGGCCATCGGCCTGGCGATCCTGCTGCAGCTGTACCGCCGCTTCAACACCCTCGACGTCGACGCCGCAAGCGAGATGCACGGATGAACCTACTACCCCTGACCTTCGCGTTCCCGCTGCTGGGCTACTTCCTGCTCGCCTTCTCGCGTGGGCGGCTGTCGGAAAACCTCGCGGCGATCATCGGTGTCGGCTCGGTGGGCCTCTCGGCCCTGACCAGCGCCTGGATCATCTGGCAGTTCAATGTCGCGCCGCCCGCCGCTGGCGCGCATACCCAGCTGCTCTGGCAATGGCTCGATGTCGCGGGCTTTCGCGCCGACATCGGTCTGCACCTGGACGGCCTGTCGCTGACCATGCTCGGCGTGGTCACCGGCGTGGGCTTCCTGATCCACCTGTTCGCCAGCTGGTACATGCGCGGCGAGGAAGGCTACTCGCGCTTCTTCGCCTACACCAACCTGTTCATCTTCAGCATGTTGCTGCTGGTACTCGGCGACAACCTGCTGCTGCTGTACTTCGGCTGGGAAGGCGTGGGCCTGTGCTCGTACCTGCTGATCGGCTTCTACTTCAAGGAGCGCAAGAACGGCAATGCGGCGATGAAGGCCTTTGTCGTCACCCGCGTGGGTGACGTGTTCATGGCCTTCGGCCTGTTCATCCTCTTCGTCCAGCTCGGCACGCTGAACATCCAGGAACTGCTGGCACTGGCGCCGCAGCGCTTCGCCGAAGGCGACCTGTGGATCACCCTGGCGACCCTCGCGCTGCTCGGCGGCGCGGTGGGCAAGTCCGCCCAGCTGCCGCTGCAGACCTGGCTGGCCGACGCCATGGCCGGCCCGACTCCGGTGTCGGCACTGATCCACGCGGCGACCATGGTGACCGCCGGCGTGTACCTGATCGCCCGCACCCACGGCCTATTCCTGCTGGCGCCCGAAGTGCTCGAGCTGGTCGGCCTGGTCGGCGCGGTGACCCTGGTGCTGGCCGGCTTCGCTGCGCTGGTGCAGACCGACATCAAGCGCATCCTCGCCTACTCGACCATGAGCCAGCTGGGCTACATGTTCCTCGCCCTCGGCGTGCAGGCCTGGGACGCGGCGATCTTCCACCTGATGACCCACGCCTTCTTCAAGGCGCTGCTGTTCCTCGCCTCCGGTGCGGTCATTCACGCCTGCCACCACGAGCAGAACATCTTCAACATGGGCGGGCTGTGGAAGAAGCTGCCGCTGGCCTATGCCAGCTTCGTCGTCGGCGGCTGCGCGCTGGCCGCGCTGCCACTGGTCACCGCCGGCTTCTACTCGAAGGACGAGATCCTCTGGGAAGCCTTCGCCAGCGGCCACCAGGGCCTGCTATATGCGGGCCTGGCCGGCGCCTTCCTGACCTCGCTGTATACCTTCCGGCTGATCTTCACCGCCTTCCACGGCGAGGCGAAGACCCAGGCGCATGCCGGCCACGGCCTGGCCCACAACCTGCCGCTGGCCGTGCTGATCGTGCTGTCGACCTTCATCGGAGCCTGGATCGTGCCGCCTTTGGCCGGCGTGCTGCCCGAGAGCATCGGCCATGCCGGTGGCGAGGCCAAGCACAGCCTGGAGATCGCCTCCGGCGCCATCGCCCTGGCCGGCATCGTCCTTGCGGCGCTGCTGTTTCTCGGCCGCCGCAGGCTGGTCAATGCCGTCGCGCAGAGTGCCCCTGGCCGTCTGCTGGGTGCCTGGTGGTATGCCGCCTGGGGCTTCGACTGGCTCTACGACAAGCTCTTCGTGCAGCCCTACCTGCTGCTCTGCCGGCTGCTGGCGCGCGACCCGATCGACGCCACCATCGGCCTGGTTCCACGCACCGCGCAGGGCAGCCACACGCTGCTTAGCCGCAGCGAAAACGGCCGGCTGCGCTGGTATGCGGCGTCCCTCGTCGGCGGAGCAGTGCTACTGCTCGGCATCGTTCTGCTCTGACTTGCCTAAGGACCATCAATCGTGATTCTGCCCTGGCTAATCCTGATTCCCTTCATCGGTGGCCTGCTCTGCTGGCTGGTCGAGCGCTTCGACCAGACCCTGCCGCGCTGGATCGCCCTGTTCACCATGGCCCTGCTGTTCGGCCTCGGCCTCTGGCTGTGGGGCTCGGGTGACTACAGCTTCGCCCCGCGCCCGGACGCCGCCGCCAGCTGGCCGCTGGAATTCAAGCACGCCTGGATCGAGCGCTTCGGCATCAACCTGCACCTGGCGCTGGACGGCCTGTCGTTGCTGATGGTGCTGCTCACCGGCGTGCTCGGCGTGCTCTCGGTGCTCTGCTCGTGGAAGGAGATCCAGCGCCACGTCGGCTTCTTCCACCTCAACCTGATGTGGATCCTCGGCGGCGTGGTCGGCGTGTTCCTCGCGCTCGACCTGTTCCTGTTCTTCTTCTTCTGGGAAATGATGCTGGTGCCGATGTACTTCCTCATCGCGCTCTGGGGTCACAGCTCCAACGAGAACAAGCGTTCGCGGATCAACGCGGCGACCAAGTTCTTCATCTATACCCAGGCCAGCGGCCTGATCATGCTGGTCGCCATCCTCGGCCTGGTGCTGGTCAACTACAGCAACACCGGGGTACTGACCTTCGACTACGCCCTGCTGCTCAAGGCCCAGCTCGACCCGGCGATCGAGTACCTGCTGATGCTCGGCTTCTTCATCGCCTTTGCGGTGAAGTTTCCCATCGTCCCGCTGCACGCCTGGCTGCCCGACGCCCACGCCCAGGCGCCGACCGCAGGCTCCGTCGACCTGGCCGGCATCCTGCTCAAGACCGCCGCCTACGGCATGATCCGCTTCGCCCTGCCGCTGTTCCCCAATGCCTCGGTGGAGTTCGCCCCGATCGCCATGGCGCTGGGCCTGATCGGCATCTTCTACGGCGCCCTGCTGTCGTTCGCGCAGAGCGACATCAAGCGCCTGGTGGCCTACTCGAGCATCTCGCACATGGGCTTCGTGCTGATCGGCATCTACTCGGGCAGCGAGCTGGCGCTGCAAGGCGCGGTGGTGCTGATGATCGCCCACGGCCTGTCGGCTGCCGCGCTGTTCATCCTCTGCGGCCAGCTCTACGAGCGCCTGCATACGCGAGACCTGCGCGAGATGGGCGGCCTCTGGTCGCGGCTGCCGTGGCTGCCGGCGCTGAGCCTGTTCTTCGCCGCCGCCTCGCTCGGCCTGCCGGGCACCGGCAACTTCGTCGGCGAGTTCGTCGTGCTGTTCGGTGCCTTCGCCCAGGCGCCCTGGGTGGTGGTAATGGCGACGTTCGGCGTGGTGCTGGCCTCGATCTATTCGCTGGCGATGGTTCATCGCGCACATTTCGGCCCGGCCCGTAGCGACGCCGCACTGGCCGGCATGGACGCCCGCGAGGTCGGCATGATCCTGCTGCTCGCCGCACTGCTGGTGCTGCTCGGCGTCTATCCGCAGCCGGTCTTCGACACCTCGCTGGCGACCATGAACGGTGTGCAGCAGTGGATCGGATCCGCCCTCTCCCCTCTCGTTTCGGCCCGGTAGTCGCGCTATGGAATTCACTGCACAACACTTCATCGCCCTGCTGCCGTTGCTGATCGTCAGCGCCACCCTGGTGGTGGTGATGCTGGCCATCGCCTGGCGGCGCAACCATGGCCTGAGCTTCGTGCTCAGCGCCGCGGGCCTGGTACTCGCGCTGCTCTCGATCCCGGTCGCCCACCAGCCGCTGGCGCTGCAGGTCACCACGCTGCTGCAGCTCGACAGCTTTGCCTACTTCTACATGGCGCTGATCCTGCTGGCGACGCTTGCCTGCGTGACCCTGGCGCATGCCTACCTGGGTGAGAAGCCCGGCGCCGAGGGCTTCCCCGGCAACCGCGAGGAGCTCTACCTGCTGATGCTGCTGTCGGCGGCCGGCGGCCTGGTGCTGGTCTGCGCACGGCACCTGGCCGGCCTGTTCATCGGCCTGGAACTGCTTTCGGTGCCGGTCTACGGGCTGGTGGCCTACGCCTTCTTCAACCGCCGCTCGCTGGAGGCCGGCATCAAGTACATGGTGCTGTCGGCCGCCGGCAGTGCCTTCCTGCTGTTCGGCATGGCGCTGATGTATGCCGAGTCCGGCAGCCTGGTGTTCGTCGAGATCGGCACCAGCCTCGCCGCCCAGGGCGCCTCGCCGCTGGTGCAGGCCGGCATCGGCCTGATGCTGATCGGCCTTGGCTTCAAGCTCTCGCTGGTACCCTTCCACCTGTGGACGCCGGACGTCTACGAGGGCGCGCCGGCGCCGGTCTCGGCATTCCTCGCCACGGCCAGCAAGGTCGCGGTGTTCGCCGTGCTGCTGCGCCTCTACCAGCTCTCGCCGGCCACCAGCGGCGGCTGGCTGAACGATGCCCTGGGCCTGATCGCCATTGCCTCGATCCTCGGCGGTAACCTGCTGGCGCTGAACCAGAGCAACCTCAAGCGCCTGCTCGGCTACTCCTCCATCGCCCACTTCGGTTACCTGCTGGTGGCACTGATCGCCAGCGACGGCCTGGCGGTGGAGGCCATCGGCGTCTACCTGGCCACCTACGTGCTCACCAGCCTCGGTGCGTTCGGCGTGATCACCCTGATGTCCAGCCCCTTCCAGGGCCGCGATGCCGATGCGCTGTACGAATACCGCGGGCTGTTCTGGCGCAGGCCGTACCTGACCGCGGTGCTCACGGTGATGATGCTGTCCTTGGCCGGCATTCCGCTGACGGCTGGCTTCATCGGCAAGTTCTACGTGGTGGCCACCGGTGTCGAGTCGCGCCAGTGGTGGCTGATCGGTGCGCTCATCGCCGGCAGCGCCATCGGCCTGTATTACTACCTGCGGGTGATGGTCACGCTGTTTCTCGTCGAGCCGGGGCTGCGCCGTCACGATGCGCCGTTCGACTGGGGCCAGCGTGCCGGTGGCGTGATGCTGCTGGCGATCGCACTGCTGGCGTTCTTCCTTGGCGTCTACCCGCAGCCGCTGCTGGAACTGGTGCAGCAGGCCGGCCTCGCGGCGCTCTGAGCGCGAGGCCTGCAGGCAAAACGCCCCGACTGCTCGGGGCGTTTTGCCTTATGCCTTGAGTGACCCTGCTGGAAAGCAAAGAGGCCCGCATCCTTCGATGCGGGCCTCCGGTCCTGCGCGACCTGCCGTCAGTTCACCAGCGCCGGACCGCCCACCTTGCCGGCCAGCTTCTCCGGCTTGATCAGGAAGCGCGCCAGTGCCGGCAGCAGCCAGATCGCGCCGACCATGTTCCAGAGGAACATGAAGGTCAGCATCAGGCCCATGTCGGCCTGGAACTTGATCGCCGAGAACACCCAGGTCACCACGCCGATGGCCAGGCAGATTCCGGTGAACACCACCGCCTTGCCGGTCGACTTCAGCGTCTGGTAGTAGGCTTCCTGCAGGGTCATGCCCTGGCGCAGGTAGCTCTCCAGGCGGCTGTAGATGTAGATGCCGTAGTCCACGCCGATGCCCACGCCCAGGGCGATCACCGGCAGGGTGGCCACCTTCACGCCAATGCCCATGAAGGCCATCAGCGCATTACCGAGGATCGAGGTCAGCACCAGCGGCAGGATCACGCAGAGGGTCGCCGCGACGGAGCGGAAGGTCAGCAGGCACATGAAGCTCACCGCCGCGTAGACCGCGATCAGCATGGTGATCTCGGATTCGGCGATCACCTCGTTGGTCGCCGCCTCGATACCGGCATTGCCGGCGGCAAGCACGAACTCCAGCCCCTCGCGGTTGTTCTCCTCGGCGAACTCGCGGGCCGTGGCGACCACGTGGTCCAGCGTCTCGGCCTTGTGGTCATTGAGGAACACCAGCACCGGTGCCAGCGAGCAGTCGCTGTTGTACATGCCTTCGGCGCGGGCGATGGAGTTGTTCAGCACGTGCGGGTTGCGCGACAGCGTCTCCCACTTGAGGCTGCCCTCGTTCATGCCCTTGATGCCCTGGCGCGCCACCGTGACCATCGACACCGCCGACTGCACGCCCGCGGTGTTCTCCATGCGCCACATCAGCTCGTCCATGGCCGACAGCGTGTCGTAGTGCGAGCAGCCTTCCGGCGCGGTCTTGACCATGATCACCAGCACGTCGGAGCTGGTGGAGTAGTTGCTGATGACGAAGTCGTTGTCCAGGTTGTAGCGCGAATCCGGGTGCAGCTCCGGCGCGCCCTGGTCGAGGTCGCCGATCTTCAGGTTCTGCCCGTACCAGAGGCCGCCCGCCAGCGCCAGCACGGCGATGCAGATGGAGATCGGCGCCACCGTCGGGCTGGCGAAGTTCGACAGCGCGCGCCAGAACGGATGGTCCTTGGCGGCTTCCTCGCGGCTCTGCTTGATCGCCTTCTGGCTGATGCCCAGGTAGGAGATGGTCACCGGCAGCAGGATCAGGTTGGTCAGGATGATCACCGCGACGCCCAGCGAGGCGCCAATGGCCAGCTCGCGGATCACGCCGATGTCGATCAGCAGCAGGGTGACGAAGCCCACCGCATCGGACAGCAGCGCGACCATGCCTGGGACGAACAGCTGGCGGAAGGCCATGCGCGCCGCGGCCAGCGGGTCGGTGGTCTGCCCCGAGGCGATGGCGATGCCGTTGATCTTCTGCACGCCGTGGGAAATGCCGATGGCGAATACCAGGAACGGCACCAGCATCGAGTAGGGATCGAGCCCGAAGCCCAGGGTGTGTAGCAGGCCGAGCTGCCAGACCACGGCGATCAGCGTGGTGACCAGCACCGCGACCGTGCTCTTCACGCAGCGGGTGAACCACAGCAGCAGCAGGAAGGTGACGCCGATCGCGACGATGAAGAACAGCGCCACGCCCACCAGCCCGTCGATCAGGTCGCCGACCTTCTTGGCGAAGCCGATGATGTGCACCTCGACGTTCGGGTTCTGCGCCTGGTACTTCTCGCGGATCTTGTTCTCCAGCTCATGGGAGAACTGCTGGTAGTCCAGCTTGATCTGCCGGCTGGGGTCTTCCGGGTCCGGGTAGGACTCCATCAGCGGCACGTCGACGATGCTCGACTTGAAGTTGTTGGCCACCAGGCGGCCGATCTGCCCGGAGCGCAGCACGTTGTCGCGCAGGTCCTCGAGGCTCTGTTCCGAGCCGTCATAGGTCTGCGGAATCACCTCACCGCCGGCGAAGCCTTCCTCGGTGACCGCCGTCCAGCGCACGCTCGGGCTCCACAGCGACTTGAGGTTCGAACGGTCGACCCCGGGGATGTAGAACACCTCGTCGTGGATCTGCCGCAGCGTCTCCATGTACTCCTTGGTGAAGATGTCGCCCTCGGTCGCCTCGACTGAGATGCGCACCGTGTTGCCCAGGTTGGCCAGGTCGTTGCGATGCTCGAGCATCTTCTGGATGTAGGGATGCCCCAGCGGGATCATCTTCTCGAAGCTGGTTTCCGGGCGCACCTGGGCGGCCTGGTAGAACAGCACGATGCTGATCAGCAGGCAGATGAAGATCACCGCCGGGCGATTGTTGAATACCAGGCGCTCGAGGAGCGACGCCGGTCGTTGCTGATGTTGGCTCATGCGTGGAGAACTCCCGGCTTGCTTATTGTTGTTGCGCCAGTTCCGCGCCGGTCGGCGTGGCGAGGCGTACGCCACCCTGGCCGACGAGGACGAGGTTGCCCTGCTTGTCTGCGATGACACCGGCCAGGGACAGTCGATCCGGCCGGCTGTGATAGGTGAAGGTACGGCCCTGGTCGGCGCTGGTCAGCACGCTGCCGCCGTGCCCGACGATCACCACCCGGCCGTCGGCCAGGCGGTTGCCGTCGGCCAGGCCGGCCTCCAGCGGATTGCCGCCGCCGTTCTGCAAGCGGATCTGCTGCCAGCTGTCGCCGAAGTCGGTGGAGCGGAACAGGTGGCCGCGCAGGCCGTAGGCGAGCACCACCTCGGGGTCGTTGCCGCCGAGCACGCCGAAGAAGGAGCCGTCGTAGGGCGATTCGAGCGCTTCCCAGCTCTGCCCGCGATCACGCGAGCGGTAGATGCCGCCCATCTCGCCGACGATGAACAGGCCGTTCTCGCCGACCTGGGCGATGGCGTTGAGGTGGAAGCCATCCTCGTTGTCGAGGCGGTCGCTGACGTCTTCCCAGTTCTGCCCGCCGTCGGTGGTCTCGAGCAGCGCCCCGTAGGCGCCGACCGCCAGGCCGTGCCGCGTGTCGCCGAACCAGACGTCGAGCAGCGGCGCCTCGCGCTCGCGCTCCTCGTACTGCACCGTCCAGCTCTGGCCGCCATCGCGGGTGGCGAGGATCAGCGCATCGTGGCCCACGGCCCAGCCATGGCTGGCGTCGATGAAGTAGATGGCGGTGAGCATCTGCCGGGTCGGCACCTTGGCCTGCGTCCAGTTGCGCCCTTCGTCGTCGGAATACAGCACGTGCCCGCGATCGCCGACCGCCACCAGCCGGTCGCCGGCCCTGGCCACGTCGAGCAGCAGGCTGGAGGATGCCTTGCGTGATTCGATGGAATAGCGGATCTGCGGATCGGCCACCGCCTGGGCCTGGGCGGGAGCGGCGCCCAGCAACGCAAGCGAGATCGTCGCGCAGAGCGAAAGTGCGCCGACGAGGCCGAAGGCCCCCTGGCGGGCGCTGGCCGGAACGTGGCCGAACGGTGTGCGCCGCGAAACGGGCTCACGCATACATACCCCCTTTATTCTTATTTAGGTAAGTCCCGGTTTTTACCAGGCAGGGCCATCTAGCCAGCTTTCCCCAAGCCGTACAATTGGCGCGACGTTATGTTTTGTTAACGCTCCAGCCCATGGCTGGCGGGGCCCCGGCACCGATCTGCAGATGCAAAAAAGGCCGACCGCGGGACGCGATCGGCCTTCTGCGCCGGTTCCCTGGCCGTCAGGCAAGGCTCTTGCTGACCACCTCGTAGACGTCGCTGGACAGTTCGCCCGAGGCAAGGATGCGTTCCAGCTCGTGCTTCATCAGCGCCTGGCGCGCAGCATCGTACTTGCGCCAGCGAGTCAGCGGCGCGAGCAGGCGCGAGGCGATCTGCGGGTTCATCGCGTTGAGCGTGATGACCTGGTCGGCCAGGAAACGATAGCCCGAGCCATCGGCGCGGTGGAAGTTCACCAGGTTCTGGTTGGCGAAGGCGCCGATCAGCGCGCGCACCTTGTTCGGGTTCTTCAGGGTGAACGCCGGGTGGTTCATCAGGTGCCGCACACGCTCCAGGCCACCGGGCAGCGGGCTGCCGGCCTGCACGCTGAACCACTGGTCCATGACCAGCGGATTGTCCTTGAAGTGCTCGGCGAAGGCCGCCAGGGCCTGGTCGCGCTCGGCGGCGAACGGCGAATTGACCAGCACGGCCAGCGCGGTCAGGCGTTCGGTCATGTTGTCGGCCTGGTCGAACTGCTCGAGGCAGGCTTCGAGCACCTCGGCCTTCTCGCTGAGCATCAGGTACGACAGCGCGATGTTCTGCAGCGCGCGGCGGGCGAAGTGCTCGGCCGTGGCAACGTAGGGCGTGGCACGCGACACCGCGCGGTTGGCCTGGTAGCGCTGCCAGAGCGGCTCGAACAGCGCCTCGGCGATGCGCCGGCGGGCGAACTCGCGGGCCGCGTGGATGGCATCGACGTCGGCTACCTCGGCGAGTTCGGTGAGATAGGCCTCGCTCGGCAGCGAGAGCATCTCGGCGACCATCGCCGCATCCAGGCTCTCGTTACCCAGTAGCGTGCGCAGTGCAGCGAGCAGGCGCTCGTCCATCGCCAAGGCTTCGCCGCGCTGGTGCTGGCCGACCAGTTCGCCGAGCACCTGCACCGACAGCTGCTGCCCGGCTTCCCAGCGGTTGAAGCCATCGGAATCGTGCTGCATGAGGAACATCAGCTGGTCGCGGTCGTAGGCGAACTCCAGCTTCACCGGCGCGGAAAAGCCGCGCAGCAGGGACGGCAACGGGCGCTCGGCGACATCGACGAAGGTGAAGCTCTGCTCGGCCTCGGTCACCGCCAGCACCCGGCTGCGGCCCTGCGCGGCGGCCTCGCCTTCCAGGCGCAGCGGCAGGTCGCTGCCGTCGGCGGCCAGCAGGCCCAGCTCGACGGGAATCACGAAGGGCTGCTTGCTCGGCTGGCCCGGAGTCGGCGGGCAGCTCTGGCGGAAGGTCAGGCGGTAGGTCTGCGCCGCCGCGTCGTATTCCTCGCTGACCGCCAGGCGCGGTGTGCCGGCCTGGCTGTACCAGCGCTTGAACTGGCTGAGGTCGGCGCCATTGGCATCCTCCATCGCCTTGACGAAGTCATCGACGGTCACCGCCTGGCCGTCGTGGCGCTCGAAGTACAGGTCGCTGCCCTTGCGGAAGCCGTCCTTGCCGAGCAGCGTCTGGATCATGCGCACCACTTCGGCACCCTTTTCGTAGACGGTCAGGGTGTAGAAGTTGGAGATCTCGATGAACGACTCCGGGCGCACCGAATGCGCCATGGGGCCGGCGTCCTCGGCGAACTGGTAGGTGCGCAGGTAGGCGACGTCCTCGATGCGCTTGACCGTCGGCGAGTTCATATCGGCGGAGAAGCCGGCGTCGCGGAAGACCGTGAAGCCTTCCTTGAGCGAGAGCTGGAACCAGTCGCGGCAGGTCACCCGGTTGCCCGACCAGTTGTGGAAGTACTCGTGGGCGACGATCGCCTCGACCCGCTGGTGCGCGGCATCGGTGGCGGTTTCGGCGCGCGCCAGCACGGCGCTGGAGTTGAAGATGTTGAGGCCCTTGTTCTCCATGGCGCCCATGTTGAAGTCGTTGACCGCGACGATCATGAAGATGTCCAGGTCGTACTCGCGGCCGTAGACCTCCTCGTCCCACTTCATCGAGCGCTTCAGGCTGTCCATGGCGTGCTGGCACTTGTCGATGTTTTCCGGCTCGACGTAGATGCGCAGCGCCACCTCGCGACCGCTCAGGGTGGTGAAGCTGTCTTCCACGCACCAGAGGTCACCCGCCACCAGGGCGAACAGGTAGGCCGGCTTGCGGAACGGATCTTCCCAGGTCGCCCAATGCCGGCCGTCGTCTTCCTCGCCACTGGCGAGGGGGTTGCCGTTGGACAGCAGGATCGGATAGCGCTGCTTGTCGGCGCTGACCGTGGTGGTGAAGGTGCTCATCACGTCCGGGCGGTCGAGGTAGTAGGTAATCTTGCGAAAGCCCTCGGCCTCGCACTGGGTGCAGAACATCTTGCCGGACTTGTACAGCCCCTCCAGCGCGGTGTTGCGCTCGGGGTGGATCACCACGCTGCTGTCGATGACGAAGCGCTCGGCGGTCGGCTGCAGGGTCAGGGTATCGGCGCTGACCTGGTAGTCGCCCAGGCCCAGCTCGCGGTCGTCCAGCGCCAGCGAGATCAGCTCCAGTTCCTGGCCATGCAGCTCCAGCGGCGGCAGCTTGCCGGCTGGCTGTTGCGGGTTGCGCCGCATCACCAGCTGCGCGTGCACCAGGGTGCGGTCCTCATGCAGTTCGAAGGTCAGGTGGGTCTCGTCGATCAGGTATTCGGGCGCCTGGTAGTCCTTGAGATGAATGACTTTCGGTTGTTCGGTGCGCATGGGAACCTCGTCGGCTGAGCTTCAAGCGGCAAGCTTCAAGCGGGAAAGTGGCGATGGCACCAGCCCTCGGGCCGGGCCGCAATGCCTCGAGCTTAACGTCTGTCGCGGGCGACTTGTAGGGTGGGAAACGGCGAAGCCTTTTCCACGCGGCTGCTCCACCCCGCTCACCCTCGAGCCTGGCTTGGGCCCGGCGCTGGCAGCGGCCTGGGCCTGGCAGCCGGCGTCAGGCCGTGGTGGAAAAGCGCTTCGCGCGTTTTCCACCCTACGCCACGCTGCTGGCGGCCACCTGGTAGGCGGTGAACTTGCGGATGTTGATCACGCCGGTGTCGAGGATCAGGTATTGACCCTTGATGCCTCTGAGCGTGCCCTCCACCACCGGCGTCTTGTCCAGATCCAGGCTGACCACCTTGGTCGGATAGGCCTCGACCGGGTAGCGAATCTCCACCACCTCGGCATCCGGCAGCGGCTGGATCGCCTGCAGGCCGAAGCGCTGCTGCAGGTAGTCCAGGCCCTCGGCGCAGGCCTCGAAGATGCGCTCGCGCATGCCGGGCAGGTCCAGCGGCTCGGCGTCGCCCTTGAGCAGCGCGCGCCAGTTGGTGCGATCGGCGACCTGGCTGCGCAGCAGATCCTCGACCAGCCCGGACTGCTGCCGCGTGGCGACCCGCAGGATCGGCAGCGCCTGGCTGGCGCCCTGGTCGAGCCAGCGGGTCGGCAGCTGGGTCGCGCGGGTGATGCCGACCTTGATGCCCGACGAGTTGGCCAGGTAGACCACGTGGTCGGTCATGCAGAACTGCGTGCCCCAGTCAGGATCGCGGCAGGTGCCCAGTTCGTGGTGGCACTTTTCCGGGCTGACGATGCAGGTGTCGCACTGCGGCAGCTTCTTGAAGCAGGGGTAGCAGTAGCCCTGGCTGAAGCTCTTGTTGGTCTTGCGTCCGCAGTGCGTGCAGTGGATCGCACCGAGGTACTCGAGCCGCACCGGCTTGCCGATCAACGGATTGACCGGCACCCGGCTGTCGCCCAGGCGAAAGTGGTACTGGGCCGTGGCGCCCAGTTCGACGGCCATCTTGTCGAGGGCGCCGCGTCCGAGTTCCTGCATCAGTGGCGCGTCCCCGAGGCGGGGGCAAACAGGCTGGTGTCGACCGGGGCCTCGGCCTTCTTGCTCTTGGAGCCGCATTCCTGGCCACCCATGAAGCCGGTGCGCTCTTCTTCGGGCAGGTTCTTCAGCTCCCAGGCGATCATCGCCGCCAGGCAGGTTTCCTTCTGCTCCTGGGTGAGCTTGCGCCCGTCGCCCCATTTGCCGAGTTCGACGGCCAGCTTGAGGTTCTCGTAGATTTCAGGGGTGATGTTTTCGATGGCTTCGATAAAGGACGACATGGCCGACTCCCGGGGAAACGAGCGGCCATTCTAGCGGAATAAGCCGCCGCGGGCCTCAAGCCTTCGGCGGCGGGCAAGGCACCCGGCCGGCGGCTATCTCCTGCGTGCCAGCCACCCGCCGAGAATGCCGCTTATGCAGCCGGCGACCAGCCCGCCGACGTGGGCCGCGTTGGCGATCGCCAGGGCGCCGAAGCTGAGCACCTCGACCAGCCCGCTCAGGCAGACCAGCAGCCACACCAGCATCAGCACCACCACGCCGGGCGGCAGGCGGTAGGCCGGGGTCGGCGCCAGCTTGTGGAACAGCCAGCAATGGCCGAGCAGCCCGTAGAGCACGCCGGACAGCCCGCCGAAGATCCCCGGCCCGCCGAACAGGTACTGGGCGAAGTTGGAGACCAGGCCGAACAGCAGGGTCAGCCCCAGCAGCATCATGGCGCCCTGGCGCGACTCGATGCGCCGCCCCAGCTCCCAGTACCACATGCCGTTCATCGCCAGGTGGAGGATGCCGAAGTGCACCAGCATGGGCGTCAGCAGGCGCCACCACTGGCCGGCGTCGAGCGTCTGCCCGAGCGTGGCGAAGTAGGCGTAGTCGCCCTCGATGCGGAAGTCGACGAAGTTCAGCCAGCGGATGATGGCGAAGTTCCCGCCCAGCTGGGTCAGCGCCGCGACGACCAGCGTCAGCAGCAGCACCGCGCTGGTCAGCGGGCTGGCCCGCAGCGCGCGAAGGAATCCGCCGCGCGCCGCGGGCCGCTCGGGCACCGGCGCCGTCTCGCCCTGCGGCTGGCGGGCGTAGAGTTCGCGCACCTGCTCGGCCAGTTCGGCCGGCACCCGCAGCACCTGCTGGTCGCCCTCCTCGGAGACGCGGCAGGGCACGCCGAGGCGACGCAACAGGGCGAGGAATCCGCTGAGGTCCTGCGACAACGGCAGGCGCAAGGCTTCGACTGGCAAACGGCTTCTCCTAGCGTTCCACATCCACCCAGGCGAATTTCGCCGGGTCGAGCCGCTCCTCGCGGTCCAGCCGGTAGGCCACCAGCTTGCCGTTCTTCACCGCGCTGTAGTCCAGGCAGGCCAGGTTGTGGCGAAGCGCGCCGGGCCGGCCGCGCATCCAGTAATGGCCGATGAACAGCAGCGGTTCGTCCGGGCCGTAGAGAAACAGGCGGCTCTTCTGCTGCTCGCTGAGCAGCCGGCGCGAGGCCTCGGCGGGCAGCGGGTCGGGCTGGAACACCACGTCGGCGTAGGTGCGCGGGTTCTCTTCCCAGAACTTGGTGCGGAAGAAGCTGCGCACGAAGCCTTCCTCGCTGGTCAGCGTCAGGCCGTCGGGCAACGGCATGCTGGTGCCGCGCAGCAGGCGGTCGATGGCCTTGCCGACGAAGCCGTTCTCCAGCCCCGCCTCGCGCAGCAGCTCGGGGTCGATGCGCCCCTGCGTCAGCCGCGGGCGCAGCTGGTCGATGACCTCGCCGTCCCAGCAGGCATGTACCACCCGGCAACGCTCGTTCTCGAGGAACAGCGGCAGCTGGTAGAACCATTCGCGGAAATCGCGCCATTCTTCCTGGCGGTGCTCGAACTGGCGGAACGTCTCGCCCAGCAGCATGGCGTAGCGCGGCGAATGCTCGCGCACGAACTGCCGGCCGCTGCCCGGCGGCGCGGGCATGTACCAGCCCAGCGCGCTGAACTCGTGGTTGCCCATGATGCACAGCGCCTGCCCCTGCTCGACCATCTCGCGCACCAGGTGCAGCGCCTCGCGGATGTGCGGGCCGCGGTCGATGATGTCGCCAAGGAAGATCGCCTGCCGCCGGCGATGCCGCCAGACACCGCCCTGGCGCTGGTAGCCGAGCCCTTCGAGCAGGCGCGCCAAGGCATGGGCGCAGCCATGCACGTCGCCGATCAGGTCGTAACTTCGCTCGGGGTCAATGCGCATGATGGCGGCCCATGGCGATCAATCCCCGCTGCCGAGGCGACTGCCCCAGCCGAGCTTGGTGCGGCAGACCTCGTAGTAGTTGTGATCCAGCGGGTGGATCAGGTGCAGCTTGTGCGGCTTCTTGCGCACCGTGACGATGTCGCCCGGCGCACAGGTGAAGTGGTTCTGCCCGTCGCAGGAGACCTGCGGGTAGATCTGCATGTTCGGCGACACCACGATCTTCAGCTCGCTGTTGCCGTCGACCACGATCGGCCGGCTCGACAGCGTGTGCGGGTACATCGGCACGATGACGATGGCGTCCAGGCGCGGATGCATGATCGGGCCGCCGGCCGACAGCGCATAGGCAGTCGAGCCGGTCGGGGTGGCGACGATCAGGCCGTCGGCCTTCTGCGAACAGACGAACTGGCCGTCGATGTACAGCTCGAACTCGATCATCCGCGTCGACTTGCCCGGGTGCAGCACCACGTCGTTCAGCGCGTCGCCGGCGCCGATCGGCTCCTCGTTGCGCCGCGCGTGGGCCTCGAGCAGGAAGCGGTTCTCCAGCGTGTACTGGCCGTTGAGCACTTCGCTGACCTTCTCTTCCAGCTCGTCCGGGCGGATGTCGGTGAGAAAGCCCAGGCTGCCGCGGTTGATCCCCAGCACCGGCACCCGGTGCTTGGCCATGGCGCGGGCCGCGCCGAGCAGGCTGCCATCGCCGCCGACCACGATGACCAGGTCGCAGGCCTCGCCCAGGCGCTGGCGCGAGGACGTCTGCATGCCGTGGCCGGGCAGCACTTCGGCGATGTTTTCCTCGAGGATGACGTGCAGGTGGCGCTCGACCAGGAACCGCTTCAGCCGGCGGATGGTGTCCAGGACCTGGGAGCTGCCCAGGCGGCCGATGATGCCGATGTTGCGGAATTGCTCCATTGCGGTTCCCTGTATGCGTGGCGGTGGGCCAGGGCCTTGTCGATGCGCAGATCGCCGGGCCGGGCGATGCTCGCTGGTAGCTGCGAAGTTAGACGCGCCAGGCGCGGCAGATTTCCGCAAGGTTCCCGGGATTATGGGGAAACGCCGGAGCGGCAGCAAACACCCGGGGCAGCTATGCTGCTGGCATGACGTCCCTCTGCCTCGACGAAATCCATGCCGAGCTGACCCACCCACAGGTTCGCGATCTGGCCTGGGCCCTGCTATCCCAGCCGCTGCTGGGCGAGGCTTTGGCGCAGCGTCATCCGCTGACGGCCAGTTGCTGGATGGCGACGCCGGCCTTGCTGGCCGACTGGCTGCGCCAGCTCGACGCCCAGCCGGCCGCGCTCGAGGACTGGCTCGCGCGGCACAGCATTCGCCGCCTGGGCCTCTACTACGAGCGGCTCTGGCAGTTCGCCCTGCACCATGCGCCGGACGTCGAGCTGCTGGCGGCCAACCTGCCGGTGCGTCGCGCCGGGCACACCCTGGGCGAGCTCGACCTGCTGCTGCGCGATGCCGAGGGTGTCTTTCACCTGGAACTGGCGGTGAAGTTCTATCTCGGCCTGGCGGGCGACAGCCGCGCCCACCAGCGCTGGCTCGGCCCCGACAGCCGCGACCGCCTGGATCTCAAGCTCGAGCATCTGCATGCGCACCAGTTACCGCTGGGCGGCGCGGCGGATGCGCGCGAGCTGCTGGCGGAAATCACCGCCGAACCGGTGCAGAGCCGCTACTGGCTCGGTGGCTACCTGTTCCACCCGTGGCCGGCGGGCTGCAGCGGCCCGGCCGGGGCCAACCCGGCGCATCCAACCGGCCGCTGGCTGCCGCGGCAGGCCTGGGCGGCGCTGCAGGCCAGCGCACCGGATGCCCTCTGGCAACCGCTGCCGCGGGCCAGCTGGCTCGCCTCGGCACGACTGGCCGGCGACCAGCTGTGGAGAGCGCAACGCCTCGACGCCTGGCTGGCCGAGCGCGAGCATGACAGCCCGGCGCAGCTGATGGTGCGGCTGGCCCCGGCGGCCGGCGACGCCTGGGTCGAGCAGGAGCGGCTGTTTCTCGTCGCCGATGGCTGGCCCGGCTGAAGGGCAGCGTCTTTATCCTGTCATCGACACGGACTAACCTGCCCCGTCCTTTTCCCATCCCGAGGTGCAGCGAAATGTCGACGCGGCTCGCGCCAGCAGCCACTCCTTGGGCAGTCTTCCTGATCTTCCTGCGCCTGGGCCTGACCTCGTTCGGCGGACCGATCGCCCACCTCGGCTTCTTCCGCCAGGAGTTCGTCGAGCGCCGGGGCTGGCTCGACGAGCGCGCCTACGCCGATCTCGTCGCGTTGTGCCAGTTCCTTCCCGGCCCGGCCAGCAGCCAGGTCGGCCTGGCCATCGGCCTGTTGCGCGGTGGCTATCGCGGCTCGCTGGCCGCCTGGCTGGGCTTCACCCTGCCCTCGGCTTTGCTGCTGGCGCTGCTGGCGATCGGTCTCGCCGCCTGGCCTGGCGCCCTGCCCCAAGGCCTGGTGCACGGCATGAAGGTGATCGCCCTCGCGGTGGTTGCCCAGGCCGTCTGGGGCATGGGCCGCAGCCTGTGCACCAGCCTGCCGAGGCTCGCCATCGCCCTGGCCAGCGCCGCGCTGATCCTGCTACTGCCCGGTGTCTGGAATCAGGTGCTGGTGATCGCCGCCGGCGCCGTGCTCGGCTTGCTGCTGTTTCGCCCGGGCAGCGTCACCGCGCCGGCACCGCTGCCAGGCCATATCGGCACGGGCACCGCGCTCGCCTGCCTGGCCCTGTTCGCCGGCCTGCTGATCGTCCTGCCATTGCTGGCCGCGGGTTCCGAGACAGACGTGCTGCGCGTGGTCGACGGTTTCTACCGGGCCGGCGCGCTGGTGTTCGGCGGCGGCCACGTGGTGCTGCCGCTGCTCGAGGCCGAGGTGGTGGGCAGCGGCTGGCTCGATGCCGACCGCTTCCTGGCCGGCTACGGCGCCGCCCAGGCGGTGCCCGGCCCGCTGTTCACCTTCGCCGCGTTCCTTGGCGCCTCGCTGGATATCGAACCCAGCGGCTGGCGCGGCGCCGCCGTCGCCCTGGTCGCGATCTTCCTGCCGTCGTTCCTGCTGGTCTACGCGGCACTGCCGTTCTGGGCCCGGCTGCGCAGCAATCGTTCGGCGAGCGGCGCCCTGGCCGGGGTCAACTGCAGCGTGGTCGGCCTGCTGCTGGCCGCGCTCTACGACCCGGTATTCAAGAGCGCCGTCGGTGGCCCGCTGGACCTGCTCGCCGCGGGCGTCGCGCTGCTGGCGCTGATGCGCTGGCGACTGCCGCCGTGGCTGGTGGTCCTGGCCGGGGCCGGCTTCGGCGCGCTGCTGGTACCCCTCGGCAGCTAGCTAGAACGCCGCGAGTGCGCCGGCGGCGGCACGCAGCCCCTGCAGGCCGCCGGTATGCAGGAACACCAGCCGGCTGCCCGCGGCGAAGCGCCCGGCGGCGATCCATTCACGCAGCGCCAGCAGCGCCTTGGCCGTGTAGACCGGCTCGAGGGGCACGCCGCCCTGCCGTTCTGCCTCGCGCATGAAGCCGGCCAGCTGCGCGTCGAAGCGCCCGAAGCCCTGGCGACACGCCTCGACCAGCCGGTAACCGGCATCCGCCTGCCCGGCCTCCTCCAGCAGTCGTGCGACCTCGCATGCCACGCCGTGCTCGCCGGGGCCGGCCAGCGCACCGTAGACCGGGTGTCGACCCGCCTCGCCGATCACCAGCCCGGCCAGGGTCGTGCCGCTGCCGACGGCCAGCCAGCAACCGTGGTAGTCGTCCCAGCCCAGCTCGCCGACGCGCGCGCCAAGCGTGCGCGCCAGCATCGCGCAGCCGAGCGCGCCGGGCAGTCCGCCGCCGCCCTCGGGAATGCACAGGTGATCCGGATAGCGTGCCTGCCAGGGCGCCCAGAAGCCGGCTTGATGGCGGGCGCGATAGCCGCCGTAGCCCAGCCAGTGCAGGGTCATGCCCTGCTCGAGCAAGTCGCGCACGGTCGGGGTGTCCTGCGGCTCGCCGCGCAGCAGGCCGACCGTGCGCAGGCCGAACCGGCGCCCGGCGGCGGCCAGCGCATGCAGGTGGTTGGAATGTGGGCCGCCCAGGCTGAGCAGGCCGAGCGCCCCGGCGCTGCGCGCGGTTTCGAGATGGTGGACCAGCTTGAACCACTTGTTGCCGGACAGCTGCGGGTCGATCAGGTCCAGGCGCCACGCGGCAAGCTCGACGCCAGTGCCGGCCAGCCAGTCGAACGAGAGCGGCTGCAGCGGCGCGGCCGCCGCGAGCTGACGGAGCAGGGAGTCGGGCATCAGCTACCGGTGCGTTGCTCGGCCACCTTGTGACGCGCGCAGCAGTTGGAGACGCCGATGACGAATCGGCTCGGCGAGTCGATCTTGTCCAGCGGGATGGCGCAGCGCTCGCCACTGGACAGGGCCGCCACGCAAGCGGGCTGCTGGTAGTGCTGCAGCCATTGGCGGTACTGCTCTTCCGGCACGTTGCAGCGCGCCGCGACGAAGGCCGTCGGGTTCTCGTGATAGCGCTGGATGTCTTGCAGCGACAGGGTCAGGTGGCCGATGCCGGGGTGGTAGGCGGTAAAGGCAACGCCCTGCTGGGCCAGCTTCTCGACCAGCAGCATGCCCTCGGCCTGCGCGGCCAGCTCGTCGCGCTCGCGGGTCAGGCGGGCGATCTCCTCCTCCAGCTGGGCATCGAGTTCGTTGCGATAGGCCAGCTCCACGTCGCGGATGGCGACCTGCTCCTTGAGTTCGGCCACCGCGGCAGCGACGCGTGACTCGGTCTCGCGCTCGGAATGCTCGCGCAGGGCGCTGGCCTCCTGCTGCCCGTTCAGCTCCAGCGCCCGCAGCTGGGCGCCCATCTCGTCGCGGGCCTTCTGGAAGTGCTCGACCTCGGCGGCCAGTTGCGCATGCAGGCTGGCGTTCAGCGCTTGCTGCTCCTGCAGCTTGCGCTGCAGTTCCCTGAGCTGCTCGTGGAGCTGTTCCTGCTGTGCGCTGGCCGCTTCGCGCAGGCGGGCGCCCTCCTCCTCGCGCTGGCGCTCCAGGTTGGCGATGCGCTGGCGCTGCTGCTTGATCAGCAGCGCGGCCTTCTGCCGCTGCTCCTGGTCGGCCAGCGTGGCTTCGGCCGGGCGCGCCTGGCGCCCGGCGTACCAGGCGTCCTCGGCGACCATCTGCAGGCGCTCGGTGGCCACCGGCGGCACCACTTCCTCTTCGATCAGCAGGCCCAGCTGGTTGCGCGCGATGCGGTCACGCAGCTGGGTGAGTTCGTTGTCGGCATCCTTTAGGCGCGGGTCCCACAGGTGCATCTGCTGCCAGGACACCGGGCACTGGCTGCGGCAGGCCAGGCGGATCGGCCCGGCGCCCAGGTCCGGGCCGCGACCGGTACGATCGGCCAGCTGGCGCAGCGGGATGTTCCAGCCCCGGTCGGCCGCGCCGTCCTCGTGGAAATCGATGCAGAAGAACACCGCGGCACGGATCAGCAGGCGCGGGGTGATCAGCAGGAAGACGGCGCGCATCTGCCGGTCGGCGAACTCCTGCAGGTTCACCACCCCGTCGAGCACGGCCTCGAACTCGGGGAACAGCATCTCCTTGCAGATGCCGCGGTCGTTGAAGAACACCACTGCTTCGACCATCTGCGGTTTGTTCTGCATGCTCGGCATCCTCGTCCGCCCGACGGAGCGGCATTCTCGTTGACGGCGCGCCGGAAGACCGGCGGCTGCGGTTGGAAGCGCCAAGTTTAGGAGAAAAGCCGAAGCGGGCAATGTGATTCGGTTGGCAGCGCCCCGGCTCGCGCCAACGCGCGCGGCCGAACGGTCTCGGGAAATGCGATGGGCTTGGCTAAAGCGGCGCGCAGCGGGAAAACGCCCCGCCGCAGCGGGGCTGGCGGATCACAACTGGGCGGCCAGGCGGCAGCCCTGGTCGATCGCGCGCTTGGCATCGAGTTCGGCGGCGACATCGGCGCCGCCGATCAGGTGCACCCGGGCGCCGCCTTCGAGCAGGGCCGCCTGCAGCTCGCGCAGCGACTCCTGGCCGGCACAGAGGATCACCGTGTCGACCGGCAGCAGCTGCGGCTCGCCATCGGCGATGCGGATGTGCAGCCCGTCGTCGTCGACCTTCAGGTACTCGACCGCGCTGATCATCTGCACCTGCTTGTTCTTCAGCCCGGTGCGATGGATCCAGCCGGTGGTCTTGCCCAGGCCACTGCCCACCTTGGAGCGCTTGCGCTGCAACAGGTAGACCTGCCGCGTGGCGGCATGCGGTGCAGGCTGGATGCCGGCGATGCCGCCGCGCGCCTCGAGGCCCAGGTCAATGCCCCACTCCTTCCAGAACGCCTCGCGGTCGAGGCTGGTGGAGTGGCCGTCGTAGGTGATGAATTCCGAGACGTCGAAGCCGATCCCACCGGCACCGATCACCGCCACCCGCGGGCCGACCGGCTTGCGCTCGAGCAGCGCGTCCAGGTAGCCGATCACCTTCGGGTGCGCGATCCCGGGGATCTCCGGCACCCGCGGCACGATGCCGGTGGCTAGGATGATCTCGTCGAAACCCTCGGCAAGCAGCTCGCCGGCAGCGACCCGCGTGTTCAGCCGCAGCTTCACGCCGGTCTCCTCGATGCGCTTGCGGAAGTAGCGCAGCGTCTCGTGGAACTCTTCCTTGCCGGGGATGCGCTTGGCCACGTTGAACTGCCCGCCGACCTCGCCGGCGGCGTCGAACAGCGTAACCTCGTGGCCGCGCTCGGCCGCCACGGTCGCTGCCGCGAGGCCCGCCGGCCCGGCGCCGACCACCGCGATGCGCTTGACCTGGGTGGTCGGGATGTAGTTCAGCTCGGTCTCGTGGCAGGCGCGCGGGTTGACCAGGCAGCTGGTGAGCTTGCCGCTGAAGGTGTGGTCCAGGCAGGCCTGGTTGCAGGCGATGCAGGTGTTGATCGTGTCGCTGCGATCGGCCGCGGCCTTGTTGACGAACTCCGGGTCGGCGAGGAAGGGCCGGGCCATCGACACCATGTCCGCATCGCCCTCGGCGAGCACCTGCTCGGCCACCTCCGGGGTGTTGATGCGGTTGGTGGTGATCAGCGGGATGCCCACCGCGCCGCGCAGCTTGGCGGTGACCTTGGTGAAGGCCGCGCGCGGCACCTTGGTGGCGATGGTCGGGATGCGTGCCTCGTGCCAGCCGATGCCGGTGTTGATCAGCGTCGCCCCGGCCTGCTCGATGGCCTGTGCGAGGGCCACCACCTCGTCCCAGGTGCTGCCGCCCTCGATCAGGTCGAGCATCGACAGGCGATAGATGATGATGAACTGCGCGCCCACTGCCTCGCGCACGCGGCGCACGATCTCCACCGGCAGGCGCATGCGGTTCTCGTAGCTGCCGCCCCAGCGGTCGTCGCGGTGGTTGGTGTGGGCGACCAGGAACTGGTTGATGAAGTAGCCCTCCGAACCCATGATCTCGACGCCGTCATAGCCGGCGCGCTGGGCCAGCGAGGCGCAGTTGACGAAGTCGTCGATCTGCTTCTGGATGCCCGCCTCGTCCAGCTCGCGCGGGGTGAACGGGTTGATCGGCGCCTGGATCGCACTCGGCGCGACCAGCTTCGGGCTGTAGGCATAGCGCCCGGCATGCAGGATCTGCAGGCAGATCTTGCCGCCCGCCTCGTGCACCGCCTGGGTGACCACCTTGTGCTCCTCGGCTTCCTCGGGCGTCGACAGCTTGGCCGCGCCGGCGCGCACCGAGCCCTCCTCGTTCGGCCCGACGCCGCCGGTGACGATCAGCCCCACGCCGCCGCGTGCGCGCTCGGCGAAGAACGCCGCCATGCGCTCGAAACCGTTGGGCATCTCCTCCAGCCCGGTGTGCATGGAGCCCATCAGGGTGCGGTTGCGCAGCGTGGTGAAGCCCAGATCGAGCGGGGCCAGCAGGTTCGGGAAGGCGGTCATGGTCAGTCCTCATGGCTAGGCGCGCCTCGTGGGACGCGATCGGTATGGCCGGACGATAACCACGCAGGCCGGCCCGCTCAATGATCGAAACTGACAACTTTATGACCCTGACGCGCAAAGCGCTTGGCATCGTCCGAGGCTTTGCCTAGGCTTGCCTCTCGCTCCGACCTCATTGCAACGCCGATGCTTGCCCGACTGAAGTTCCTCCTGCTGGTGCCGGTGGCCATCGCGGCCCTGGTGATCTACCTCGACTGGTCCGGCGACCGCCGCAGCGGCCCGCTGCTGTCCGACCTGCGCACCCTGCCGATCGAAAGCCGCGGCACACCTGCCGGCGCGGGCAACCTGATCGGCATCGAGACCCGCCTGCAACCGGCCGACTACCAGAGCCGCCAGCGCCTGAAGCTGAAGTTCGCCACCTACCTCGAGCAGGCGCGCGAGGCCGGCCTGCTGACGGCCAGCACCGTGGTCGTGCTGCCCGAGCACGTCGGTACCGGGCTGTTCGCGCTCGGCGAGAAGCCCGAGGTGCAGCAAGCGCGCACCCTGCGCGATGCCATGCAGTGGATGGCCCTGAGCAATCCATGGGACTACCTGCGCGCGCTGCTCGACGGCCACCGGCGCGACGACCGGCGCACCGAGGCGGTGCTGCTGCTCAAGGCCGAGCGCATGGCGGCGGACTACCAGGCGATCTTCGGCGAACTGGCCCGCGAATTCAGCGTGACCCTGGTGGCCGGCTCCATCGTCCTGCCCGAGCCGCGCCTGGACGACGGCCGGCTACGCAGCGGCGACGGCCCGCTGCGCCAGGTCAGCCTGACCTTCGACCCGCAGGGCCGGCCGCTCGGCGCATTGCAGTACAAGCACGCCCTGGGCCGCTACGAGAAACGCTACAGCGCGGCACCGGACGAACCCCGTACGAGCCTGCTCGACACCGCCGCCGGGCCGCTCGCCGTGCAGCTGGGCTGCGACGCCTACCGCCAGGCGCCACCGGCCGGCGCGGCGCTGCTGGCGATCCCCGGCGCGCCGGAGGATGCGCTGGCCAGCTGCGGCGTGGCGCCCGAGCCGGCGCTGCCGCACGTCGCGGTGCGCACCCTGGGCATGCCCTGGAACCTGCTCGGCTCGCCGCGCCGGGCGGCCAGCCAGTCGCACAGCCAACCGGTACGGATCAGCAACCTGTGGCTGCCGGCGCCGCAATGAAGCGCCGTCCGGTGCGCCTGGGCGACCTGTCGGTGGGCTTCGTGCACAGCCTGGCGGACGCGCTGGGCGAACGGGCGATCGACCCGCAGCCGCTGCTCGACGCCTACGGACTGGATGCCGAACGCCTCGCCGAGCCGCTCGGCCGGCTGTCGATCCCGCGCTACATGCGCCTGGGCCATGCCGCGATGCAGCTGGCCGGCGATCCGGCCCTCGGGCTGGACATGGCGCGCCTGCGCAAGCCGGCGCAACTGGGGCTGGCCGGCATCACCGCGATGCAGGCGCCCAACGTGCGCGAGGCGGCCCGCGCGCTGATCCGCTTCGAGCCGCTGTATGCCGCCAACTACCGCGGCAGCTCGAGCTTCGCGGAAGACGCCGGGGGCGCCTGGCTGCGCTTCTATTCGATCAGCCCGTACAACGCCTACAACCGCTTCGTGGTCGACACCGTGCTGGCCGGCTGGCTGGTCGTGCTGCGCCGCCTCGCGGGCCAGGCGCTGGTGCCGACGACGGTGTGCATCGAGTTCGACGATCCCGGCTATGCCGCGCGCTACGAGGCGCTGCTGGGCCGCGCGGTCAGCTTCACCGCCACGGGCAATGCGCTGCACCTGGACCGCGCGACGCTGGCGCTGCGCAACCCGGAACATTGCCCCGGCACCTGGCGGCACCTGGTGCAGCTGTGCGAAGCGGAACTCGAACGCCTGACCCGCACCCGCAGCGTCCGGGAACGGGTGACCCGGTTGCTCGGCCCGCTGCTCAAGGGCCAGGAGCCGACGCTGGCGCAGATCGCCGCGCGCCTGCAGATGCCGGGCTGGACGCTGCGGCGCAAGCTGGAGGAAGAAGGCACCAGCTACCGCGCGATCCTCAACGAGACGCGCCGCGACCTGGCGATGGCGTATATCCGCGATACCGATTCGGCCTTCGGCGAGATCGCCTGGCTGCTCGGCTTTTCCTCGGCCGAAGCCTTCCAGCGGGCCTTTCGCCGCTGGAGCGGGCAGACGCCGGGTGACTACCGCCGCGCGCAGCGGCGCGCGGGCTAGTCAGAGCTCGACGGCATCCTCGGCCGAATCGGGGTCATCCTGCTCGGCCGCGCGCCATTCGAGTAGTTCGTCCTGGTAATCGTCCATCGTCTTGTCCTCGTTCTTGTCGGGTGCCGCACCGGGGCTGGCAGTCTTGTCTCCAAGGTTCGTGCCAGCTTATTCGGGCCGTCTTACCGACAAATGACGAGGATCATGCCGCCCATCGGTGCAGCGCGCGGCCGCCGCGCCTGCGCCTGGTGCAGCAGTCAGGCGGTCAGCCCGGCGGCGGTCATGGCCTGGCGCAGCAGCCAGGCAACGACCGCCAGCGCCAGCACGCTGGCCGACCAGATCAGCACCAGCCAGGCCATGCGCTGCCAGAGCGGGCGCTGCGGTTCGGGGTCGCGATCGAACATGGCTCCTCCTGCTCAGTGATAGCCGTCCTCGGCGCTGACCTTGCCGCGGAATACCCAGTAGCTCCAGGCCGAGTACATCAGGATCATCGGCAGGATCAGCAGCGCGCCGACCAGCGCGAAGCCCTGGCTCTGCGGCGGCGCGGCGGCCTCCCAGATGTCCACCTGGTGCGGGATGATGTTCGGCCACAGGCTGATACCCAGGCCGCTGTAGCCGAGGAAGATCAGTGCCAGGGTCAGCAGGAACGGCTGGTAGTTGGCGTAGCGCTTGATCGCCCGCAGCAGGCCGAGGGTGCAGAGCACCACCAGGATCGGCACCGGCATGAACCAGAACAGGTTCGGCAGGCTGAACCAGCGCTCGGCGATGTCCGGGTGCGCCAGCGGCGTCCACAGGCTGACGATGGCGATCATCAGCAGGGTCGCCCAGACCAGCGGCACGCCCAGGTCGTGCATGCGCTTCTGCAGGTCGCCGCCGGTGCGCATCATCAGCCAGGTGCTGCCCAGCAGCGCGTAGCCCACCACCAGCGCCAGGCCGCAGAACAGCGAGAACGGCGTCAGCCAGTCCATGGCGCCGCCGGCGTAGGCACGGCCCTCGACCGGCAGGCCGTTGATGAAGGCGCCGAGCACCACGCCCTGGAAGAAGGTCGCCGCCAGCGAGCCGCCGATAAAGGCCTTGTCCCAGATATGCTGGCGGCGCTTGCTGGCCTTGAAGCGGAACTCGAAGGCGACGCCGCGGAAGATCAGCCCCATGAGCATGAAGATGATCGGCAGGTAGAGCGCCGACAGCACCACCGAGTAGGCCAGCGGAAAGGCGGCGAACAGCCCCGCCCCGCCGAGCACCAGCCAGGTCTCGTTGCCGTCCCAGACCGGCGCCACGGTGTTCATCATCACGTCGCGGTCGGCGCTGTCGCCAACGAACGGATAGAGGATGCCGATGCCCAGGTCGAAGCCGTCCATGACCACGTACATCATGATCCCGAAGATGATGATGACGGCCCAGATCAGTGAAAGATCGATGCCCATGCTCAGTTCCTCTCGCCCAGATGGTCGCCGTGCTCGTGTTCGAGGTTCTCGTCGGCCGCCGAGATCGGCCGCAGCGGCGTGCGCGGCTGGCCGTAGCCGCCGGCGCCGGTCTGCCGTCCCTCGAAGGGCACCGGCCCCTTGGCCACCAGGCGCAGCACATAGAGCATGCCGACGCCGAACACCGCGAAGTACACCAGCACGAACATCGCCAGGGTCAGGCCGAGTTGCCCCGCGCCATGATCGGAGACGGCATCGGCGGTGCGCATCACGCCATACACCACCCAGGGCTGGCGGCCGACCTCGGTGGTGAACCAGCCGGCGAGGATCGCCAGCAGCCCGGACGGCCCCATCAGCAGGGCCAGGCGCAGGAACGGTCGCGACTGATAGAGCCGGTCGCCGCGGCGCAGCAGCAGGCTCCAGAGGCCGGTGGCGATCATCAGCAGGCCGAGCCCGACCATGAGACGGAACGACCAGAACACGATGGTCGAATTGGGCCGGTCTTCGGGCGGGAAGTCCTTCAGCGCCGGGATCGGCTCACTCAGGCTGTGCTTGAGGATCAGGCTGCCCAGGTAGGGAATCTCGAGCTTGTAGCGGGTCTGCTCGGCTTCCATGTCCGGCCAGCCGAACAGCAGCAGCGGCGTCGGCTCGCCCGACGAGTTGTCCCAGTGCCCCTCGATGGCGGCGATCTTCGCCGGCTGGTGCTCCAGCGTGTTCAGCCCGTGGAAGTCGCCGATCACCGCCTGCACCGGCGCCACCAGCAGGGCCATCCACATCGCCATCGAGAGCATCTTGCGGATGCCCGGGTGGTCGTTGCCGCGCAGCAGGTGCCAGGCCGCCGAGGCGCCGACGAAGAAGGCCGTGGCGAGGAACGCGGCAACCGCCATGTGCGCCAGGCGATAGGGGAACGAGGGGTTGAAGATGATCGCCAGCCAGTCCACCGGCACCACCACGCCATCGATGATCTCGTGGCCCTGGGGCGTATGCATCCAGCTGTTGGAGGCGAGGATCCAGAACGTCGAGATCAGCGTGCCCAGCGCCACCATCAGCGTGGCGAAGAAGTGCAGCCCCGGCCCCACGCGGTTCCAGCCGAACAGCATGACGCCGAGGAAGCCCGCCTCGAGGAAGAACGCGGTGAGCACCTCGTAGGTCAGCAGCGGCCCGGTGACGCTGCCGGCGAACTCCGAGTAGGCGCTCCAGTTGGTGCCGAACTGGTAGGCCATGACGATGCCCGAGACCACGCCCATGCCGAAGTTGACCGCGAAGATCTTCAGCCAGAAGTGGTACAGGTCGCGGTAGACCTCGCGTCGGGTCTTCAGCCAGAGCCCTTCGAGCACCGCCAGGTAGCTGGCCAGCCCGATGGTGATCGCCGGAAAGATGATGTGAAACGAAATCGTGAAGGCGAACTGGATTCGCGCAAGCTCCAGAGCTTCCAAACCGAACATGAAAACGACTCCTCGTCAGCGGCTCGCACCCTGCGGTCGATGTGCATTCCACGACAAGTGACAGCGCGCAGCCGCGAGGGTGCAGTGCCGGGCCGCCAATCGCCGCGCGGCATGACGGCGCGGCCGGCTACTCGATCGACTTCGACAGCCAGCGGCGCACCTGGCGGCGTTCGCGACGCGAGCTCAGCTGGCGGGTGTAGGGGCTTTCGGGCAGCAGCCGGCACTCGGGGCTGGCCAGGTCGAGCAGGCGGAAGCGGCGCACCACGCCCAGCGGGTGCCGCTCCGGGCCGTAGAAGGCCACGGCACGCACCTCCAGACCGTGGAAAAGGATGTCGCCGAGCGGCCGGTCGCCGTCCAGCTCGATGCCATGTCGCTCGGCCACCCGCCGCAGCATGCCGCGGAAGGTGCCGACATGGATGCAGTCGCCACTGCGCAGCGGCCCCTGGTGCGTGGTCATGTGCACCGCCAGCTCGGGCGTCGCATCGTCGCCGACGCTCTGGCGGATATCGGTGACATCCACCTCCAGCGGCCCCTCGGAACTCTCGACGCAGACCACCAGCTGGTTGATGAACATCGGCTCGGCGCTCATGTTCGACACCAGGCAGAGCGCACCCAGGCCCTGCCCCGCGCCGCGGTTGATGATCAGGCTCGGCTTGCGCTGGCGCTGGAAGTTGCGCAGCAGCAACTGCGCGTAGAACACCCACACCAGCAGCGTGCTGGCGGAAATGACCAGGGTGATCAGTGGCTGGTTCTGGATGACCCACTCGATCATGCGGACCTCGACGGACGACCTGTCGCTGTGACAGCGCCCGTCCGGGGTCGTGCCCAACGGCCGGCGGCCGGCGACCCGGCGCCGGCGCCAGGCGATCAGGCGTCAGGCGACGCGGAAGCGACCGACCAGCTGCTGCTGTTGCTCGGCCAGGCGCGCCAGCTCCAGGCTGGTCATCGCCGTCTGCTCGGCACCGGCGCTGACCTGGATCGCCACGTCGCTGATCTCCAGCACGTTGCGGTTGATGTCCTCGGCGACCAGGCTCTGCTCCTCGGTGGCCGAGGCGATCTGCATGTTGCGGTCGCTGATGCCGGCCACCCCGTCGGCGATCTGCGCCAGCAACTCGCCGGCACGCCCGACGTTCTCGGCGCCGGCCTGCACCGTGCCGAGGGTTTCCTGCATGGAGCGCGCGGCCCGCTCGGAGCCGGCCTGCAGCTTGGCGATCATCTGCTGGATATCGCCGGTGGACTCCTGGGTCTTCTGCGCCAGCACCCGCACCTCGGACGCCACCACGGCGAAACCGCGCCCGTGGTCGCCGGCCCGCGCCGCCTCGATGGCCGCGTTCAGCGCCAGGAGGTTGGTCTGCTCGGCGATGTCGCGGATCACGTCGAGCACGCGGGAGATCGAATCGGTCTCGCCCTTGAGGTCGCCGATGATGCCGGCGGTCTGCTCGGCCTGGCCGGACAGCTGGCGGATCAGCGCGATGGTGCGCTCGATTTCGTCCTTGCCCTGCACGGTGCTGAGGTTGACCTGCTGCGACAGCTCGGCGGCGTCGCTGGTGCTGCGCGCGACCTCGCGCACCGTGGCGCTCATCTGGCTGATCGCGGTCACCACCTGCTCGGTGCCTTCGCGCTGGCGTTCCACGCTCTGGCTGGTCTGGGTGGTCACCGCCGAGCATTCCTCGGCGGCAGTGGCCAGCTGCCCGGTGGCGCTGCCGATCTCCTGCACGATCTGCGTCAGCTCGCCGGCCATAGCGTTGAGGTTGCCGGAGATCAGGCCGAACTCGTCCTGGCCCTGGTAGCTGGCGCGGGCGGTGAGGTTGCGCCCGGCCAGCGCCAGCAGCGTGTGGTTCACCTCCTCCACCGCCTGGTTGATGTTGCGAATGATCAGGTACGACAGCAGCGAGGCCACGGCGAGGGCCGCCAGCACCAGCACGATCGCGGTCCAAAGCGCGGCCCGTGCCCGCTCGTAGGCGGCAACCGCCAGCTCGCCGACGCTCTGCCCCAGGCCCTCCTCGACCTGGCTGAGCAGGTCGATGCGCTGGGTCGCCAGCTCGAACCAGGCGTCCGGCTTGACGCCCAGCGGCTCGCCGAGCGCGACCTCTAACGCCTTGCGCTGCAGGCGCGCGACCTCCTGCGAGCCGGGCTGCTGCAACGCCGCATCCAGCTCGCGGACGAAGGCCTCGTCAGCGAGCCGGCGGAAGGTGTCCTGGTAGGCGGAGAACTCGCCGAGGTTGCGGGTGAAATTCGACAGCAGCGCGGCATCGAGGCGGTCCTGGTTGAAGGCCACGCCGAGCAGCGCCCGCTCGCGGCCGGCCCGCTCCTTCATCTCGATGAACTGGTTCAGCGCGCCGAGCACCTCGGACAGCTCGACGTCGACCACGCCCAGCTCCAGCTCGTAGGTGAAGCCGATCAGCGCCTGGATGACCTCGGTGAAGCGCGCCCCGGACTCGCGGCCGTCGATCGCCAGCCCGTCGACCTGGCCACGGAGCGCCTGCAAGCCGTCCGCAGCCACCAGCGCCTTGCCCACCTGGCCATTGCCCTGCCCGGCCAACTGGCGCAACACAGCGAAGGCCTCGTCGGTATCGCGGCGCAGCAGCGGCAGGCGGTTCTTCATCACGCTGCCGGCACTGCCCAGGAACAGGCCGCTGGCACCGCGTTCGCGCTGCAGGCGGGTGATCAGCTGGCTGACCTTGTGCGCCGTCTCGCTGGCCACCACGGTGCCCTGCATGGCGCGCAGGGTCTGGTAGTGGTCGCTGACGAACAGCCCGGCCAGCCAGAGAAAGCCAACCAGCGGCGGCAGGAGGATCAGCGCCAGCTTGAAGCGCAGGGGAATGTTTCTGAGCAGCACGTTGCACACCTCGTTCCAACGACCCCGGGCACCAAGCAGGACCGGGGACACATCGTGATCGGTAGTCGGCGGATCACACCGCCGGCACGGGGCATTCGCCTGCCCAGTTGTCTGGGCATATCGACAGCGGCGCGCGTTTTTTGAAGGGCAAATGCGCCACTGCGACAGAAAGTAGCAGCCGAGATCAGACAACCGTCCCAGCATTGCCCAGCACCCGCCGCCGTAGCGCTGTCGCCAGCGGTACGCCACGGTGAGAAGCGGCTGAGAAAATACCGAGTGGCCTGCGGGCTTAACCCCTGCATGGCCGAAATGCTCGAGGTCATCCTACGACAACACATCGCAAGAGCCGCTCTTGCATCGAAAATTAATATCTTGCATGCCCAATCCACGGGCACTTCAGGCATAACAGCTTGAAAGACGAGATTGACAAGCCTGGCTTGCTCGGCATAATTCGCCATGTCGTATGACAACTGAAGACCTCCACATACGACCGCGGGCTTGCCCGCATCGCTGCCGCCACCCGTGCGTTGGCGGCCACAACACCTCCAGGGAGAACAACAACAATGATCCCACGCAACGCCCTTGCCACGGCCGTGATGGCCGCCAGCGCCGCGCTCGCCCTCGGCCTGCCGGCAGCCAGCCAGGCCGCCGAAGGTTTCATCGACGGCGCCTCCGCCTCGCTGAACCTGCGCAACTTCTACATCAACCGCAATTTCGTCGACAGCGACTACCCGCAGGGCAAGGCCGAGGAATGGACCCAGAGCTTCATCCTCAACCTGCAGTCCGGCTACACGCCGGGGCCGATCGGTTTCGGCGTCGATGCCCTGGGCCTGCTCGCAGTCAAGCTCGACGGCGGCGGCGGCACCTACGGCACCAACCTGCTGCCGGTGCACGACGCAGCCGGTGACCGGCATCCGGCGGACGACTTCGGCCGCCTGGCCGTCGCCGCCAAGATGAAGGTCTCGGCCACCGAGCTGAAGGTCGGCGAGATGATGCCGGTACTGCCCATCCTGCGCGCGGACGACGGCCGCTCCCTGCCGCAGACCTTCCAGGGCGGCATGCTCACCTCCAAGGAGATCGACAAGCTGACCCTGCTCGGCGGCCAGTTCCGCCAGAACAGCACGCGCGACGACGCCAGCATGGAAGACATGTTCTATGGCGGCGCCGGCTCCGACCGCTTCAACTTCGTCGGTGGCGAATACGAGCTCGGCGCCAAGACCAAGGTCGGCGCCTGGCACGCACGGCTGGAGGACATCTACCAGCAGAACTACTTCCAGCTGCTGCATACCCAGCCGCTGGGCGAAGGCCTGGCACTGACCGCCAACCTCGGCTACTTCACCGGCAAGGAAGAAGGCAGCGCGCTGGCCGGCGACCTGGACAACAAGACCTACTCCGGCCTGTTCGGCCTGCAGGTCGGCGGCAACACCTTCTACGTCGGCCTGCAGAAGGTCAGCGGCGACAGCGGCTGGATGCGCGTCAACGGCACCAGCGGCGGCACCCTGGCCAACGACTCCTTCAACTCGGCCTACGACAACCGCAACGAACGTTCCTGGCAGCTGCGCCACGACTACAACTTCGTCGCGGTCGGCATCCCCGGCCTGACCCTGATGAACCGCTACATCAGCGGCGACAACATCGAGGTCGGCGCGCGCGACGACGGCAAGGAATGGGGCCGCGAGAGCGAGCTGGCCTACACCGTGCAGAGCGGCCCGCTGAAGAGCCTCAACATCAAGTGGCGCAACTCCAGCATCCGCCGCGACTACAGCAGCACCGAGTTCGACGAGAACCGCCTGATCATCAACTACCCGCTGTCCATCCTGTAAGCGCGCGCACCGTTCCTCGTTCGGTTGCAGTCTCGCGCCTTGGCCCGTCCCCGGACGGGCCTTTTTGCGGGTGTCGTTCGCAGCACCCCGTGCCATGCAGCAGCCATCTGCGCCGAACCCACGGTCTTGCGTCGGTGCAATCAGGCGCGCCGCACACGCAGCCGGCATTCGCGGATCATCACCTGCCCCGGCGCGAGGATCTCCAGCCCTTCACCACCCCGGTTGAGCGCGCCATTGGCGTGCGACACCGGCTCCACGGCGATGAGGCCCTGGGCCACCGGCGGGGTGTAGACGACCAGATACTGCAGCCCGGGGCCCGCCTCGATCGCCAGGCTCAGCCGCTGTGCCGGCCAGCGGAGCCGGGCCTGGCCATTCCAGCCGGCGAAATTGTTGTCCAGCCCCGGCTCGTCCACGGCGCGCAACTGGCTGAAATCCCAGCCAGCCGGAATCGCCGCCTGGCGCAGCGGCAGCTGCTGCTCGTCGGCCAGCCAGACCGCCTCGGCGGCGAACTGCAGCTCGACACCGGCATGCCGCGCAAAGTACGGGTGCCAGCCGAGCCCCGCCGGCATCGGCCGGCTGTCGCGGTTGTGCAGCTTGAGTTCCAGCGCCAGGCCATCGTCCAGCAGCTGCAGCCGCTGGCTGAGGTGGAAGGCGAACGGCCAGTCCGCGGCGTTCTCGCCCTGGCTCGGCTCGTGCGCCAGGCTCAGCAGAAGGTGATCGGCACCCTGCTCGTCCAGCTGCCAGGCCCGCTTCCAGGCCACACCATGGATCGGCAAGGCGTGATCGGCCGAGTTGCGCCGCAGCCGATGCGAGGTGCCGTCGAAGTCGAAGCGACCCGCGGCGACCCGGTTGGAATAAGGCGCCAGCACGAAGCAGCCCGTGCGCCGCACCTGCTCGCCGCCATCCCAGGGCCGCAGCAGATCGAAGCCCTCGAAGGCGAAACGGGTGATCGCCCCGCCCAGCGCCGGGCACACCGCGAGCTGGAAACCGTTACGGGCAAGGTAGAGCTCGTCGAACGCAAGCATGTCGTCTCCTCGTCGATGGCGAGTCCGCACACCTTTTCGTGGGAGCGGTCTCGACCGCGAATGGGGCCGCGCAGGGTTTCGCGGTCAAGACCGCCCACCAGGTCTGGCGTCAGCCGTAGGGTGGAAAACGCGCACAGCGGTTTTCCACCGCGCAGCGCCGCCGGTGGATGGCTTCGGCCATCCACCCTACAGCTCTCCTCCAGCGCACCGGGCGCGTGGGATCGGTCTCGACCGCGAATGGGGTCGCGCCGGGTTTCGCGGTCAAGACCGCTGCCACAGGTCTGGCGTCAGCCGTAGGGTGGAAAACGCGCGCAGTGCTTTTCCACCGCGCAGCGCCTGCGGTGGATGGCTTCGGCCATCCACCCTACAGCTCCCCTCCAGTGCACCGCGGGCGCGTGGGAGCGGTCTCGACCGGGAATCGGTCGCGCAGGGTTTCGCGGTCAAGACCGCTCCCACAGGTCTGGCGTCAGCCGTAGGGTGGAAAACGCGCACAGCGCTTTTCCACCGCGCAGTGCCTGCGGTGGATGGCTTCGGCCATCCACCCTACAGCTCCCCTCCAGCGCACCGCAGGCGCGTGGGAGCGGTCTCGACCGCGAATCGCTCGCGCAGGCGTTCACGGTCAAGTCCGCTCCACAAGGGGCCGGCGCCAAGACGGGCCCCGGCAATCAGACCGGCGTCACCAGCTGCCCCTCGGCGAGCCAGCGCTGCAGATTGGCCAGCACCAGGTCCTCCATTGCACCGCGGGTTTCCCGGGTGGCACTGCCGATGTGCGGCAGCAGGACCACGTTGTCCATGCCCAGCAGCGCCTCGGGTACCTTGGGTTCCTGGGCGAACACGTCCAGCGCCGCGCCGCCGAGGCGGCCGGCCTGCAGCGCCTCGACCAGCGCCGGCTCGTCCACCACGGAACCACGCGCGACATTCACCAGCAGCCCTTCCGGACCAAGCGCGTCGAGCACGTCGCGGTCCACCAGGCCGCGGGTCTGAGGACCGCCAACACAGGTCAGCAGCAGCACGTCGGCCCAGCGCGCCAGCTCCACCAGGCTGCCGGCATATTCGTAGGGGCAGTCGGTGAGCGGCCGACGGTTGTGGTAACGCACCGGCATGGCGAAGCCCTCGGCGCGGCGGGCCACCGCCAGGCCGATGCGGCCGAGCCCGAGAATGCCGAGACGGCTGCCGGTGACCCGGCGCGCCAGCGGCAGGTTGCCGTTCAGCCAGCCGCCGGCACGGACGAAGCGATCGGCGCGGCTCAGCTGCCGGCGGCCGTCGATGATCAGCCCCATGGCGAGGTCGGCGACACAGTCGTTGAGCACCTCCGGCGTGTTGCTGATGGCGATGCCACGGGCCTGCGCCGCCGGCACGTCGATGGGGTCGTAGCCGACGCCGAAGCTGACGATGGACTTGAGCGCCGGCAGCCGTGCCATCAGCTCGGCCGAGCAGCCGAAGCGCGAACCGGTGACCACCACTTCGATCGCTTCGGCCACCTCATCCAGGCGCGCGGCGGCTTCGGCCTGCCACAGCGGCAGGATGTCGTAGCGGCTGGCCAGTTCATGATCGAGCCGCGCCGACAGCGGCGCGACCTGCAGCAGATAAGCCATGGTGTTCTCCTCGCTGAGCCGGTTCACAGCACCTTGCCCGGGTTCATCAGCCCCTTGGGGTCCAAGGTGTCTTTGAGTGCGCGCATCAGCGTCTGTTCGAGCGGGTTCTTGTAGTGCCGGGCGGCTTCGCGCTTGGCCTGGCCGAGGCCGTGCTCGGCGCTGATGCTGCCGTTCAGCGCCAGCGTGGCGTCGAACACCTGCCCGGTCAGCTGCGGCGCCTGCGCCAGGAAAGCGGCATCCTTCATGCCCGGCGGCTTGCTCAGGTTGTAGTGCAGGTTGCCGTCGCCGACATGCCCGTAGCAGACGATCCGCACGCCGGGCAGCGCCTCCTGCAACCGGGCGCCGGTGCCGGCGATGAACGCCGGGATGCTGCTGATGGGCACGCTGATATCGTGCTTGAGGCTCGGCCCCTCATGGTTCTGCGCCTCGGATATGCCCTCGCGCAGCCGCCAGAGCGCGGCGGCCTGGGCCTGGCTGGAAGCGATCACCGCGTCCTGCAGCAGCCCCAGTTCGACGCCCTCGCCCAGCGCGACCTGCAATGTCTCGTCGAGGGCGGCAGCGGCGGCCGGGTCGCTCAGCTCGACCAGCAGGTACCACGGATAGGCCGTATCGAACGGATCGACGCTGCCGGGTTGATGACGCAGCACGAAGTCGAGGCTCTGCCGCGACATCAGCTCGAAGCCACTCAGGCGCTCACCGCAGTACCCGCGCAGGGTGCCGAGCAGCGCCACCGCCGACTCGGCATCGGCCAGCGCCGCCCAGGCGGTGGCCCGCCTGCGGATCGCCGGATAGAGCTTGAGCACCGCCGCGGTGATGATGCCCAGCGTGCCCTCCGCACCGATGAACAGCTGCTTGAGGTCGTAGCCGGTGTTGTCCTTGCGCAGCCCGCGCAGGCCGTTCCAGATCTGCCCGTCCGGCAGCACCACCTCGAGGCCAAGGGTCAGCTCGCGCATGTTGCCGTAGCGCAGCACGGCGGTGCCGCCGGCATTGGTCGCCAGGTTGCCGCCGACCGTGCAGCTGCCTTCGGCGCCCAGCGACAGCGGGAACAGCCGGCCGGCCTCGGCGGCGGCTTGCTGCAGCCGGGCGAGAATCACCCCGGCCTCGACGGTGACGGTGTCGTTGTGCACGTCCAGCTCGCGGATGCGCTGCATGCGCGTCAGCGACAGCACCAGCTGCTCGCCCGAGGCATCGGGGATCGAGCCACCGCACAGGCCGGTATTGCCGCCCTGCGGCACCAGCGCCACGCCGGCCTGCTGGCACAGGCGCACCGCCGCGGCGACCTCGTCGGTACTGGCCGGGCGCAGTACCGCCGCGGCCTTGCCGCGGTAGGCGTTGCGCCAGTCGCTGAGATAGGGCGCCATGCGCTGCGGGTCGCGCAGCAGGCCGGCATCACCGAGCACGGCGTGCAGGCGCTGGAGCAGTGCGTCGTCCACGGCCGTCTCCTTCAGGTGATGGGCGCCGGGTTGAACAGCACCAGGTCATTGTGCAGGCGGTGCCGTTCGGCCCAGGTCTTGCGGCGGCCGCTGGCGACGTCCAGGTAGTAGTGGAACAGTTCCCAGCCGAGTTCCTCGATGCTCGCGCGGCCGGTGGCGATGCGCCCGGCGTCGATATCGATCAGGTCAGGCCAGCGCTCGGCCAGTTCGGTGCGCGTCGCCACCTTGACCACTGGCGCCATGGCCAGGCCGTAGGGCGTACCGCGGCCGGTGGTGAACACGTGCAGGTTCATCCCGGCCGCCAGCTGCAGCGTGCCGCAGACGAAGTCGGACGCCGGGGTGGCGCAGAAGATCAGGCCCTTTCGCTCGACCCGCTCGCCCGGCCCGAGCACGCCGTTGATGGCGCCGCTGCCGGATTTGACGATGGAACCCAGGGACTTCTCGACGATGTTCGACAACCCGCCCTTCTTGTTGCCCGGCGTGGTGTTGGCGCTGCGATCGGCGGCGCCGCGCTCCAGGTAGCGGTCGTACCAGTCCATCTCGGCGATCAGCGCATCGGCGACCTCCGGCGTTTCAGCGCGGGCAGTCAACATGTACACCGCATCGCGCACCTCGGTGTTCTCCGAGAACATCACCGTGGCCCCGGCACGCACCAGCAGGTCGGCCGCATAGCCCAGCGCCGGGTTGGCGGTAATGCCGGAGAAGGCGTCGCTGCCGCCGCACTGCATGCCGAGGATCAGCTCGCTGGCCGGCACCGTTTCGCGGCGGCGCTGGTCGAGCTTCTTCAGCCGCGTTTCGGCCAGCGCCATGATCTGCTCGATCATCTCGCCGAAGCCGCTGTTCGACTCCTGCAGGCGGTACAGCCAGGGGTCGCGCAGGTCCACCGAGGGATCGCCCTCGTGCATCACCTGCTCGGCCTGCAGTTTCTCGCAGCCGAGACTGATGACCAGCGCTTCGCCGCCGAGGTTCGGGTTGCGCGCCAGGTTGCGCACGGTGCGGATGGGGATGTAGGCGTCGCGGGCGTTGATCGCCACGCCGCAGCCGTAGCTGTGGGTCAGGGCGACCACGTCGTCGACGTTCGGGTATCTGGGCAGCAGCTCGTCGCGGATGCGCTTGACTGCATGCTCCAACACGCCGGTGACGCACTGCACCGTGGTGCTGATGCCGAGGATGTTGCGCGTGCCAACGGTGCCGTCGGCGTTGCGGTACCCGTCGAAGGTGTAGCCCTCGAGCGGGTCGAGCCCGGCCGGCACGGCGGTGGCGCGCGGCAGGCTGTCCAGCGGCGGTGCGCTGGGCATCCGCAACTGGGTTTCCTTGACCCAGCTGCCACGGCGCAGGGGTTCGAGGGCATAACCGATGATCTGTCCGTAGCGGCGCACCGGCTCGCCTTCACCGATGTCCACCAGCGCGACCTTGTGGCTCTGCGGAACGGCCTCGACCGTGACCAGCCCGCCCTCGAACTGCGCACCGACCGGCACGCCGCCGTCATTGACCACCACGGCGACGTTGTCCGCCTCGTTCAGGCGGATGCAGCGCGGGGAATTCTGGTGGGGAATCAGTTGCACGGTTTCGCTCATGTCTGCTCCGGTTGGGGTCCGGTTATTGTTCTGTTCGGCGATCGCCGAGGATGCCATGCATGGCCGACCTCGGACGGCGGACGGCCGAAGCCGTCCACCGGAGCCCGCCTGGCGAGCGCGCCTCAGCGCACCATGCACGGCTTCTTGTTGTTGAAGGTCCAGTTGGGGATCAGGTACTGCATGGCGATGGCGTCATCGCGGGCACCCAGCCCTTTCTCCTGGTAGTGGGCATGCGCCTGCTCCAGGGCATCCCAGTCCAGCTCGACGCCCAGCCCCGGCTTCTGCGGCACCGCGACCTTGCCGCCGACGATCTTCAGCGGCTCACGGGTCAGGTGCTGGCCGTCCTGCCAGATCCAGTGGGTGTCGATGGCGGTGACGCGACCCGGCGCGGCGGCCGCCACGTGGGTGAACATCGCCAGGGAGATGTCGAAGTGGTTGTTCGAGTGCGAGCCCCAGGTCAGGCCGAAGTCGGCGCACATCTGCGCCACGCGCACCGAGCCGGCCATGGTCCAGAAGTGCGGGTCGGCCAGCGGGATATCCACCGAGTGCAGGCACACCGCGTGACTCATCTGTCGCCAGTCGGTGGCGATCATGTTGGTCGCGGTGGGCAGGCCGGTGGCGCGGCGGAACTCGGCCATCACTTCACGACCGGAATAGCCGTTCTCGGCACCGCAGGGGTCTTCGGCATAGGCCAGCACGCCATGCAGGTCGCGACACAGGCCGATGGCTTCGTCCAACGACCAGGCGCCGTTGGGGTCCAGGGTCACGCGGGCGTCGGGGAAGCGCTGGGCCAGGGCGCGGATCGCCTCGACTTCCTCTTCGCCGCGCAGCACGCCGCCCTTGAGCTTGAAGTCCTTGAAGCCGTAGCGCTCGTAGGCCGCCTCGGCCTGGCGGACGATGCGCTCCGGTGTCATGGCCTCCTCGTTGCGCACGCGAAACCAGGCGTCGTCGGAGTTGGATTCGTCGCGGTAGCCGAGGTCGGTCCTGTTGCGATCGCCGACGAAGAACAAGTAGCCAAGCATTTCCACTTCGTCACGCTGCTGGCCTTCGCCGAGCAGGGCGGCGACCGGCACCTCGAGGTGCTGGCCGAGCAGGTCGAGCAGCGCCGACTCCAGCGCGGTGACGGCGTGAATGGCGATGCGCAGGTCGAAGGTCTGCAGGCCGCGGCCGCCGGCGTCACGGTCGGCGAAGGCGCGGCGCACCTTGCCGAGCAGCGCGTTGTACTGGCCGATCGGTTCGCCGACCAGCAGGGCGCGGGCATCGTCGAGGGTCTGGCGGATGGCTTCGCCGCCCGGCACTTCGCCGACGCCGACGTGGCCGGCGCTGTCCTTGAGGATGAGGATGTTGCGGGTGAACCAGGGCCCATGGGCGCCGCTGAGGTTCATCAGCATGCTGTCCTGCCCGGCGACGGGCACGACGGTGAGTTCGGTGATGCGGGGCGTGCCCGACATGGCGGTGGTCATGGGTGTCCCTCTGTTGTTCTTGTGGGGATGCGACGCCCACCGGGGGCGCCGTGACGCAGTCTTGCTGCCGGACCTTTCGGCCGGCTTTCAACATCAGCCGATGTAGGTGGTCTTCACCGTGGTGTAGAACTCCTGGGCGTAGCGACCCTGTTCGCGCGGGCCATAGGACGAGCCTTTGCGACCGCCGAACGGCACGTGGTAATCCACCCCGGCGGTGGGCAGGTTGATCATCACCATGCCGGCCTGGGCGTGGCGCTTGAAGTGGTTGGCGTATTTCAGCGAGGTGGTGCAGATACCGGCGGACAGGCCGAACTCGGTGTCGTTGGCCATGGCCAGCGCCTCGTCGTAATCCTTGACCTTCACCACGTTGGCCACCGGGCCGAAGATTTCCTCGCGGCTGATGCGCATGCTCGGGTTGCTGTCGACGAACAGCGTCGGCGCCAGGAAGTAGCCCTCGGTGCCACATTTGACCCGCTCGCCGCCGCAGGCCAGGCGCGCGCCCTCCTGCTTGCCGATCTCGATGTAGCGCAGGTCCTGCTCCAGCTGCGCCTCGGACACCACGGGGCCGACGTCGACGCCCTGCTCCAGCGCCGGGCCGACCTTGATCTTCTTGATACGCTCGACCATCGCCTCGACGAAGCGGTCGTAGATGCCTTCGGTGACGATGATGCGGCTCGACGCCGTACAGCGCTGGCCGGTCGAATAAAACGCGCTCTGGGTGCACAGCTCGACGGCAACGTTGAGGTCGGCATCGTCCAGCACGATCTGCGGGTTCTTGCCGCCCATTTCCAGCTGCACCTTGGCGCCTCGCGCCACGCAGGCCTGGGCGATACCGCGACCGACACCAACCGAACCGGTGAAGCTCACGGCGTCGACATCCTTGGCATTGACGATGGCCTCACCGACTTCACGACCGCGGCCCATCACCAGATTGAACACGCCGGCCGGGAAGCCCGCCCGGGAGATGATCTCGGCGATGGCCCAGGCGCAGCCCGGTACCAGATCGGCCGGTTTGATCACCACGCAGTTGCCGAAGGCCAGCGCCGGAGCGATCTTCCAGGCGGGGATGGCGATGGGGAAGTTCCAGGGGGTGATCAGGCCGATCACGCCCAGCGGTTCGCGGGTGACCTCGACGCCGACTCCGGGGCGCACCGACTGCAGCGTCTCGCCAGCCTGGCGCAGGCACTCGCCGGCGAAGAACTTGAAGATATTGCCGGCACGGGCGACTTCGCCGATGGCTTCCGGCAGGGTCTTGCCCTCCTCGCGGGCCAGCAGCGTGCCGAGCTCTTCGCGGCGGGCGAGGATTTCCAGGCCGACCTTTTCCAGCGCATCGGCGCGCGCCTGGATGCCGAAGCTGGCCCAGGCCGGGAAGGCGCGGCGGGCGGCGGCGATGGCCTGCTCGACCTGGGCGGCATCGGCCTGGGCGTATTCGCCGATCAAGTCCGACAGGTCGGAGGGGTTGACGTTGGCCTGGTAGCGATCCGAGGCGACCCACTGGCCGTCGATGTAGTTGTCGTAGCGCTTGCTCATGGTCTCTCCTGTCACGGGTCGTAGGGTGCGCCATGCGCACCGATGACGGCGAATGGCGGGCGCCGCGGTATGGACGGCCGCGGCCCCCATGCGCTTACTGCGCGCCCTGGGCCTCGATCAGCACCGCCAGGCGCTCGTACTCGTCGGGCTTGAGCTCGGTCAGCGGCGCGCGCACCGGGCCGGCGTCGTGACCGGCGATGCGGGCGCCGGCCTTGACGATGCTGACCGCATAGCCCTTGCAGCGGTTGCGGATGTCCAGGTACGGCAGGAAGAAGTCATCGATCAGCTTGCCGACGGTCTCATGATCGTCACGGGCGATGGCCTTGTAGAAATCCATGGCGGTCTTCGGAATGAAGTTGAACACCGCCGAGGAATACACCGGCACGCCCAGTGCCTTGTAGGCCGCGGCATAGACTTCCGCGGTCGGCAGGCCGCCGAGGTAGCTGAAACGGTCGCCGAGGCGGCGACGGATCGACACCATCAGCTCGAGGTCGCCCAGGCCGTCCTTGTAGCCGATCAGGTTCGGGCAGCGCTCGGCGAGCCGTTCGAGCAGCGGCGCGGTCAGGCGGCAGACGTTGCGGTTGTAGACCACCACGCCGATGTTCACCGACTTGCAGACCTCCTCGACGTGCCGGGCAACGCCCTCCTGGCTGGCTTCGGTGAGGTAGTGCGGCAGCAGCAGCAGGCCCTTGGCCCCCAGGCGCTCGGCCTCCTGGGCCATCTGGATGGCCAGGCGGGTCGGCCCGCCGACGCCGGCGAGGATCGGCACCGTGCCATCGCAGGTATCGACGGCGGTCTTGATGATCTCGCTGTACTCGCGCGGCTCCAGCGAGAAGAACTCGCCAGTGCCACCGGCGGCGAACAGCGCCGAGGCGCCGTACGGCCCGAGCCACTCCAGGCGCTTGACGTAGCCGGCGCGGTCGAAATCACCCTGCGCGTTGAAATCGGTGACCGGGAACGACAGCAGGCCGGAGGAAAGGATGGCCTTCAATTCTTGTGGATTCATTATTCGACATCCTGGGTAGGTGTTGAGGAGGATCGCGGGCATCAGCCTTGAGATACGTTATCGTACAACTACGAATAGTCCAACCGTTTTTTCGCTGCGATTTTTCCGCGTCCTGAAAGCTGAATGAAAGCTTGCTCCGCTCCACTCGACCGGTTGCGCGCATTAACTGTGTGCGCCCGCCGGATCGGCTCGGCAGGCGGCCGCCTGCGGTCCTGAATGACGATGACGATTTCGTTTGACAGCTGCCGAGTCGGGCTGTAAAAAATCGCCAATGTCGTACGACGACCTATAACCACAACAACAAAGCGAGGCCCCGGACATGTTCCGCTACCGCCCGACCCCTGCGCAGCCGCCGGCTGCCGATGATGCCCACGGCTGCCGCGCAGCCCGGCCCTTCGACGCGCCGAACCTGGCTGCCGGCAACGGAGGCCAGGCGCGATGAGCCAGCAACCCGCTGCAACGCCCCGCGTCCAGAGCATGCAGGTCATCCCGGTGGCCGGCCACGACAGCATGTTGCTCAACCTATGCGGTGCCCACGCTCCCTACTTCACCCGCAACCTGGTACTGCTCACCGACGATGCCGGCAACACCGGCATCGGCGAAGTACCCGGTGGCGAAGGCATCCGCCAGGCACTGGAGCGCTGCCGGCCGCTGGTCATCGACCAGCCGATCGGCCTCTACAACCGCACACTCAACCGTCTGCGGAATGCCATTGCCGGCAATGCCGCCGGCACCCCGCCGGCGACCCGCCACGAGGTGACCTCCGAAGCCGAGGCCGCCGTGCTGCGCCAGCCGCACGAGATCAACCTGCGCCTGGACAACGTGATCACCGCGGTCGAGGCCGCGCTGCTCGATCTGCTCGGCCAGCACCTGCAGGTGCCGGTGGCCGAGCTGCTGGGCAGCGGTCAGCAACGTGACGCGGTGCCGATGCTGGCCTACCTCTTCTATATAGGCGATCGCCAGCGCACCGACCTGCCCTATCTGGCCAGCACCGGTGAGGATTGGTACCACCTGCGCCATCAGCAGGCGCTGACCCCTGATGCGATCGCCCGTCTGGCCGAGGCCGCCCATGCGCGCTACGGCTTCGCCGACTTCAAGCTCAAGGGCGGCGTGATGCGCGGCGCGGAGGAGATGCAGGCGATCGCCGCGATCAAGGCGCGCTTCCCCGATGCCCGCGTCACCCTCGACCCCAACGGCGCCTGGTCGCTGGACGAAGCCATCGCCCTGTGCAAGGGCCAGGGCCACCTGCTGGCCTACGCCGAGGACCCCTGCGGCCCGGAAAACGGCTATTCCGGCCGCGAGATCATGGCCGAGTTCAAGCGCGCCACCGGCATTCCCACCGCCACCAACATGGTCGCCACCGACTGGCGGCAGATGGGCCACTCGCTGCGCCTGGAATCGGTGGACATCCCGCTGGCCGACCCGCACTTCTGGACCATGCAGGGCTCGGTGCGCCTGGCACAGATGTGCGAGCAGTTCGGCCTGACCTGGGGCTCGCACTCGAACAACCACTTCGATGTCTCGCTGGCCATGTTCACCCACGCCGCAGCTGCCGCACCGGGGCGCATCACCGCCATCGACACCCACTGGATCTGGCAGGAGGGCCAGGAGCGCCTGACCCGCGAGCCACTGCAGATCGTCGGCGGCCAGGTCCGCGTGCCCGAGCGCCCGGGCCTGGGCATCGAGCCGGACATGGACCGGATCATGGCCGCCCACGAGTTGTACAAGCAGGTCGCCAGCGGCGCCCGCGACGACGCCATGGCGATGCGCTACCTGGTGCCTGGCTGGACCTACGACCCGAAGAAACCCAGCCTCGGCCGCAATACCTGAACCCGCAAGCCCCAAACCGGAGAACTCCAATGAAAACAATATTCCGCGCCTCCCTCCTTTCCGCCCTCGTCGGCATCGCCGGTCTCGCCGCTGCAACCACCACGATGGCCGCCGAGGTGAAATGGCCGACCCGCCCCGTGCAGGTGGTGGTGATCGCCAACCCTGGTGGCGACACCGACTTCAATGCCCGCACCATGGCCAAGTACTTCAACCAGATCACCGGCAAGAGCATGGTGGTGACCAACATCGCCGGCGGCGGCGGCACCCTTGCAGCCGAGCAGGTCAAGGGCGCGGCGGCCGATGGCAACACCATCCTCTTCACCCACCCGGGCCAGCTGATCGTCAACGAGGTTGCCGGCCTCACCGAGGACAGCTACGAGACCTTCGACGTGTCCTGCATCGCCGGCGTCGACAAGAGCACGGTGTTCGTCGCCTCCAAGCAGTCCGGCGTGACCAGCATGCAGGACCTGATCGACAAGTCGAAGGCCAAGCCGGGCAGCATCACCTATGGCACCGAGATGGGTAGCTTCTCGCACATCCAGGGCCTGATGCTGGAGAAGCTCACCGGCGCCAAGCTGAAGATGGTCGACGGCGGCACCGTCTCCGACCGCGTGGTGGGCATGCTCGGCGGTCGCCTGGACCTGGGCGCGATCACCTACGGCTCGGTGCAGGACTACGTCAGCGGCGGGCAGATGGTCGCCCTCGGCCAGCCCAACACCGAGCGCAACGCCATGCTCGGTGACGTGCCGACGCTCAAGGAGCAGGGCCTGGACATCACCATGGACAAGCCCTACGTCGTGGCCTTCCCGAAGGGCACCGACCCGGCCATCGTGAAGAAGATGGCCGACGTGATGAAGCAGATCACCGAAATCCCCGAGTACGCCGAGGACCTGAAGAAGTTCAAGCAGCCGGTGGCCTACTACGGCACCGACGAGGCCAAGCAGATCCTGGCCAAGACCCGCGAAGACTTCATGCAGTTCAGAGACGAGCTGCGTCAGGCCAAGAAATAAACCCGACGCAACGCCAGCCGGCCGCACGAGCCGGCTGGCCGCTTCTCTTCGCGTACGGAGGTTTGCCATGACCACTGCGAACAAGAAAGAACTGACCATCGGCGTGGCCATGCTCGGCGCCGGTATCGCCTACCTGGCGCTGGCCTACCGCCTGCCCGGCCATGAGGGCATCGACGCCGCCACCCTGCCCTTCCTGCTGGCCGCCCTGCTCTGCCTGTTCGGCGTCCTGCAACTGGCCAGCGCCTTCGGTGGCGCCGCGCCGCCGCCGGCCACCGAGGCGGACGACGCCAAGGCCAGCGTGATCGAGCCCGCCACGGTGCTCAAGACCCTCGGCCTGATCCTGCTCTACGTGGTGCTGCTGGGACCGGTGGGCTTTCCCATCATGACCACGCTCTACCTGTACCTGCAGTTCATCGTGCTGACGCCGGTGGATCGCAAGATCCGCCACCTGCCCTATGCGGGCATCGCGCTGGTCACGTCCATCGTCATCTATCTGCTGTTCCGCGAGGCCTTCGATCTGTTGCTGCCCGCCGGCCTGCTGAATTTCCTCTGAGGAATCGACCATGCTCGAATTACTGCAGCAAGGCTTCGGTGCCGTCTTCTCGCTCAACATCCTGATCCTGATGTTCCTCGGCGTCGCCGTCGGCATCGTGTTCGGCGCCGTGCCCGGCCTGTCCGCGACCATGGCGGTCGCCCTGTGCCTGCCGCTGACCTTCACCATGGGTCCGCAGGCCGGCCTGTCGCTGCTGGTCGCCCTGTTCATCGGCGCCACATCCGGCGGCCTGATCTCGGCGATCCTGCTGAAGATTCCCGGCACACCATCGTCCATCGCCACGGTGTTCGACGGCGGCCCGCTGATGGAGCAGGGCCTGGGCGTGAAGGCGCTCGGCGTTGGCATCGTGTTCTCCTTTCTCGGCACCATCTTCAGCATCATCGCGCTGATGTTCATCGCCCCGCAGCTGGCCAAGGTGGCGCTGAGCTTCGGCCCGCACGAATACTTCGCCATCGCGGTGTTCTCCCTGACGCTGATCGCCACCCTGTCGGCCGGCTCGATGGTCAAGGGGCTGTTCGCCGGCACCCTCGGCATCGCCGTGTCCACCGTCGGCATCGCGCCGGTGGAGGCGGTGCGCCGCTTCACCTTCGGCCTCAGCGAACTGAACGGCGGCTTCTCCATGCTCACGGTGATGATCGGCATGTTCGCCGTCGCCGAGGTCATCAAGCTCGCCGAAACCGGGCGGCACGCCGCGCGCAGCAAGGCCGGCTCGGTGAGCATGAAGCACATCAAGGGCTTCGGCTTCTCGCTCAGGGAGTTCCGCCAGGAACTGCCCAACGCCAGCCGCTCGGGCCTGATCGGCCTGGCGGTGGGCATCCTGCCGGGCATCGGCGCCGGCACCTCCAACCTGCTCTCCTACATCGTCGCGAAGAAGCGCGCCAAGCAGCCGGAAACCTACGGCAAGGGCAACATCGGCGGCGTGGTCGCCAGCGAGACGGCGAACAACGCCGGCATCGGCGGCGCCATGATGCCGCTGATGACTCTGGGCATTCCCGGCGACACCACCACCGCGATCCTGCTCGGCGGCTTCCTGATCCACGGCATCCAGCCCGGCCCGCTGCTGTTCGTCAGCCAGGGCCCGCTGGTCTACACCATCTTCGCCGCGCTGCTGGTGGCCTCGGTGATGATGCTGTTCATGGAGTTCTACGGCCTGCGCCTGTTCATCAAGCTGCTCGACGTGCCCAAGCACATCCTCCTGCCGATCATCCTGGTGCTCTGCGTGGTCGGCGCGTTCGGCCTCTCCAGCCGGCTGTTCGACGTCTGGTCGATCCTGCTGTTCGGGCTGCTCGGCTACGGTTTCGTCAAGGCGGGCATGCCGGTCGCGCCCTTCATCATCGGCTTCATCCTCGGGCCGATGGCCGAAACCAACCTGCGCCGCGGCCTGATGCTGTCCGATGGCAACTTCGCCGCCTTCGTCAGCAACCCCATCGCGGCGACCTTCCTCGGCCTGGCCCTGGCCTTCGTGCTCTGGCAGCTGTACAGCGCCGTGCGGCCACGCAGCGGTGCCATCGCCCAGGCCCTGCGTACCTGAACCGACGCCCCTCTTCCGGCCGGAGGAGGGCTTGGCTCAGCCGCGCCGACCGAACGCATCGCTTGCCAGCGTCCAGCCCGCCACCCGCTCGCTGAGGCTCAGCCCCAGTCCGAGCCGGGTCGGCACCTGGATGCAGCCCCCACTGATCTCGAGCCGCTCCTCGAACAGCGGCTCCAGCCATTCGAAGTGTTCGACCCAGGCCACGTGTTCGTAGGCGGCCGCGAGGTGGATATGCAACTCCATGACGAAATGCGGCGCCAGCACCAGCCCGCGTCGCCGCGCCGCCTCGGCCACCTGCAGGAACGGGGTGATGCCGCCGATACGCGGGGCGTCGTGCATGATCACATCCACCGCGCCGCGCTCGACGAAGGCACAGGCGTCGGCCGCACTGGCGAGCATCTCGCCGCTACCGACCGGGGTGACCAGCTGCGCGGCCAGGGCGGCATGGCCGTCCAGATCGTGGGCATCCAGTGGCTCCTCGATCCACGCCAGCTCCAGCTCCTCCAGCGCGCGCCCCATGCGCAGTGCGGTGGTGCGGTCCCATTGCTGGTTGACGTCGACCATCAGCGCCACATCCGCCCCCAGCGCCTCGCGCAGCGCCCGCACGCGGCGCAGGTCCTCGCGCCGGTTCGGCTGGCCGACCTTGAGCTTGATGCCACCGATGCCGCGCGCCAGCGAAGCCTCGGCGCGCTCAATGACCTCCTCGATGGGCGCCTGCAGATAGCCACCGGAGGTGTTGTAGCAGGGCACCGCATCGCGCTGGGCGCCGAGCAGCTTGGCCAGCGGCAACCCGGCGCGGCGCGCCTTGAGGTCCCACAGTGCGGTGTCGAAGGCGGCGATGCTCTGCAGCGCCAGGCCGCAGCGGCCGATCGAGGCGCTGGCCCAGCCCAGCCGGCCGCACAAACGGGCGATGTCGTTGGGGTCTTCGCCGAGCAGCAGCGGCGCCAGCTCGCGGGCATGAATGTATTGCGCCGGTCCGCCGGTACGCAGGCTGTAGCTGAAGCCCAGCCCCTTATGGCCCTGTTGCGTCTGCAGCTCGACGATGAGCAGGCTGACCGCATCCAATGGCTGCTGGCGACCGGTGGCAACCTTGGCATCGCTGACCGCCCGGGCCAGCGGCAGCTCTACCGCGCGCAGGCCGATCCAGCTGATGCGGTCCGCTTCATAGAAGTCGCTCATTCGTGCCGCCGTTTCGCCAATCTGGGGATGCGCTAGATAATCCCTCTGCGGATTGATACGGTCCAATTCATTATCGCACTCGATTGATACCAGGAACGGATCAATGTTCGAACTCGCCCAGCTGCGCTGCTTCACCACCCTGGCCAGCGAATTGAATTTCCGCCGTGCCGCCGAGCGCCTGAACATGACGCAGCCGCCGCTGAGCCGGCAGATCCAGTTGCTGGAGCATCAGCTCGGCGTGGCGCTGTTCACCCGCAGCACGCGCTCGGTGGCGCTCACCGCCGCCGGTCGCGCCTTCTTCGTCGAGGCACAGGCGTTGCTCGACCAGGCCCACCGCGCGGCGCAAGGCGCGCGGCTGGCTGCACTGGGCGAGAGCGGCTCGCTGACCATCAGCTTCGTGGCCAGCGCGGTTTACGACTTCCTGCCGCGCGCGATCACACAGATACGTCGGGAACGGCCGGGCGTGGCCATCAACCTGCTGGAAACCACCACCTTCGAACAGCTGCAGGCTCTGCGCGGGCGCCGGGTCGACCTGGCGGTGGTGCGCGAGCCGTTGCAGCAGCCGGGGCTGGTCAGCGAATGCCTGCTGCGCGAGCCCTTCGTGCTGGCCGCGCCGGTCGGGCACCCGCTGGCGCAGCATCCGGCGCCGACCCTGGAAATGCTCCACGGCGAGCCGTTCATCCTCTATGCCCACGGCGCCTGGCAGCCGTTCAACGAGCTGCACACCGGGCTGTTCCGCGCCAGCGGCATCCAGCCCGACTACGTGCAGTCGCTGGGCTCGACGCTGACCATCCTCTCGCTGGTGAACGCTGGCCTCGGCCTGGCGCTGGTGCCGCGCGGGGCCAGCGCGATCCGCTTCCAGCAGGTGTGCTTTCGTGAACTGCCGCTGCCGCCGGGCATCTGCGCCGAACTGCACCTGGCCTGGCGCGATGACAACGACAACCCGGCGCTGGAGGCCGCGCGCGATGCCGTGCGCCAGGCGGCCGGCGACATTGTCGAAGGCCCGCCGCCGATCCAGCGCCAGGACCTGCCATCGGCGTCACCGCAGGACGGATCGGCAGCCATGCCTAAGCGCGCTGGCCGATCTCGGCCTGCTGCACCGTCCAGCCCGCGACCCGCTCGCTGAGGGTAAGACCCAACCCCGGCCGGTTCGGCACCAGCATGCGCCCGTCGCGGATCTCCAGGCGCTCCTCGAAGAGCGGCTCGAGCCACTCGAAATGCTCGACCCAGGGTTCGCGGCTGTGGGTCGCGGCGAGGTGCACATGCAACTCCATGGCGAAGTGCGGCGCCAGGGTCATGCCGGCCTGCTCGGCGAGGGTTTGCACGCGCAGGTACGGCGTGATGCCGCCGACCCTTGGCGCATCGGGCATGAGGAAATCGGCGGCGCGCTGGCGGATGAACTCCCAATGCTCGGCCGGGCTGGTGAGCATCTCGCCGGTGGCGATCGGCGTATCGAACTGGCGCACCAGCTCGGCATGCCCCTCGGCGTCGTAGCAGTCCAGCGGCTCCTCGATCCAGACCAGGTCGAAGGGCTCCAGGCGCCGGCACATGCGCCGCGCCATCGGCCGGTCCCACTGCTGGTTGGCATCGACCATCAGCGGGAAGGCCTCGCCCAGGTGCTGGCGCACCGTGCCGACGCGGTGCAGGTCCAGCGTCCAGTCGGGCTGGCCGACCTTGAGTTTGATGCCGCCGATGCCCTTGTCCCGGGAAATCTCGGTGTTCCTCAGCAGCTGCTCGAGCGGCGTATGCAGGAAGCCGCCGGAGGTGTTGTAGCAGCGCACCGAGTCGCGATGGGCACCGAGCAGACGCGCCAGCGACAGCCCGGCCCGGCGCGCCTTGAGATCCCACAACGCCACGTCGAAGGCACCGATAGCCTGGGTCGCCAGCCCGCTGCGCCCCACCGATGCGCCGGCCCAGCACAGCTTGTCCCATAGCCGGGCGATGTCGCTGGGGTTCTCGCCGAGCAGGTTCGGCGCCACCTCCAGCGCGTGGGCGAACTGGCCGGGGCCACCGGCGCGCTTGGTATAGCTGAACCCCAGGCCGCGATGGCCCTCGCGGGTCTCGATCTCGGCGATCAGGATGGCGATCTCGGTCATCGACTTCTGCCGCCCGGTGAGCACCTTGGCGTCGCTGATCGGGTTGGCCAGCGGCAAGGCCACCGAGCGCAGGCACAGCCAGGCGATGCGGTCGTCGTCGGCAGTGGTAATGACGGGTTGGTCGGTCATGGAGCCTCCTCGGTATGAAGAAACCGACGGCCCGCAGGGCCGCCGGAAATGGACAGCCCGAGTCAGGCTACGATGATTGCGCAATCATTCAAGGGTGGGTGGGATACCGATTGGGAGCGGCTGCTGACGGTCAAAAGCGGACTGTTCCGCAAATGACCAAGCCTTCAGCAGTGAGCTTCGCGAAGCTCTACGTTTTTACGGACTATTCAATGTTACTGAGCAGTTTTGTCCATGGCAGCGGCTGCCAATATGCCGAGAGCATCTTCTTTGAAGCCCCGATCAGGTAGGCCTTCACAGCTTTGGTCGACATAAACTCCTGCATGGCTTTTGCGACCTCTGGCTCTGGACGCGCAATCAAGAGTTTCGTCTGGACGAACAGCCCCCACGCATAGGCTCAATCCGGGGTTAGTGCCAGCTTACAGAGATGCTCCTGAAGGCTTTCGAGCGCAGCTTGCTTTGGGCCGAACTCTGACTGATCCCGAGGGCCAACGGTGAAATTTCGAAAGCTCGGTATTGAGGTTTGAAGGCCTCTTCAATGCCAGATACGATTCACACACGGTTTGTTCATGCTCCTCGTGCATGCGCTAGACGAGGCTGACGTTGAGCTTCAATAATACTTAGGCTGACTGAAGAATGCATTACTGCTTGTGGTTAGTGTTGCTCCCTTCGTACGATTGCAGCGCCAGCATAGAGCTTGCAAGTTACCCTCTATTGTAGTGCCGCCCTTGGAGACTGGAATAACATGATCAATTTCAATTAACAGGTTCTTTTCATTGAGCGAAGAGGCCCCGCATATTTGACAAGTGTAATTGTCTCTTTGCTTAATTTTTTCTCGAAGCTGCGGGGTCATCAATGCTCTTTGACCTTTGATGCTATTTCTAAATCGAACAATGTCACCAAGATACTTGATGAATCTCTCTAGATTTTCCATGTCTAATACTATTGTTACCTCATAAGAACTATTGCCGCCAGAGGAAACGTACTGAAATTTGTAGGCTTGGAAATTTATATCGACTAGGCTGACAGGCTCAAAGCCGAGTTCCTTAGCTAAACGCTGTTTATTCAGAATGTAGAACATTGATGGTATCGGGCCTGTCAGGCTCAGCATGAGTCGGTTGCGTTCCTGCTCCAGCAGGGCCTTTCCTTGATACGCTGCAAGGTAGTTGTTCAGCGCTGTCTCAAGGTGTGAGAGCGTATTTTCGTTGGCGCTAATGTCAAAGTATTTGCAAAGATATTTGAACGGCTGGTCATTGGCAGCTTTGCACACGCTGGCGGAGCAATGATGTACTTTGGCATCTTTTGTAGATTTGGCCCACTCCAATCGCTTGAATAGGTATCTGCTTGTATCGTGAAGACTGCCGTGGCCGTAGTCGTATGAATTAATGTCAAGCTGCGTGCTCTTCAAATTTTCAATGTGGTGATTGAGATCATTGCAGTCTTCCGCGTGCTTCTTTATGCCATTCTTTAACTTCAGAAATTTCTCGTTGTGGAAATACCAAAAAGCATAAGCCTCATAACCAATGATAATTACTAACACCGAATAGAGTGCGACCTTGATCTCGGCAGATAGAAATGAGACTGTTGCGATCATGTCGCTAATGATAAGAAAAACAGTAAAAGCAAGTGTAAGCCTTAACATCAATATCTTCCTTAATCTTATCCTGTTAAGGGTTCAAGGGGCGGGGGTTTAGTGCTATTTGGCTGGCTCGCATTAACGATGTGTATTAAGTTGTGCGGGAGCAGCCCCTTAGTGTGGCTCGTTGAAGTATCGCGTAGAGCCTGAGTCAATGCTTCCGGGGCTAGCTTAGCGGCTAACGCGTCCCTTCGGGAGATGCTTGATCAAGTGGCTTTGAATCGCCCCCGGCTTGCCTAGTACATGGGGAGTGTCTCCTTCTGGCCGTCAGCAGCCCATCGCAACTGCAGAATCAGAAGCGCCCAACGACACCCCAAAGCACTGGCGATGCCAGCGCGGTCGATAGACGGCATCGCCACGGGTTGACTGCATCGTCGATGGCCGCCGGATGAATCTGTACCGCCCGATCAGACGCCAACTGCGCTGTTCCGTCGCAGCAACACCCCCTAATCTGGCTGGCCGGACATTGAATGGGCGTCGTCGATCCGACGCTGCCACCTGGAGGACTCGGGCATGACCGACGCAGCAACCGATCTGCATCATTTCGACCGACACATGGTCTGGGCCGGTTTTCGCCAGCTGGCGCCGATCTCCATCTTCGTCACCCTGTTCGGTGCCGCCTTCGGCCTCGCCGCGGTGCAGACCGGGCTGGATGATTCGGTGATCCTGGCGATGAGTGCGCTGGTGTTCGCCGGCGCCTCGCAGTTCGCCGCGCTGGAGCTGTGGGGCACGCAGGTGCCGCTGTTCACCCTGATGGTCACGGTGTTCGCCATCAATGCGCGCCACCTGCTGATGGGCGCGACGCTCTACCCCTGGTTGCGCCAGCTGCCGCCGGGGCGGCGCTACGGGGTGATGCTGATCGCCTCGGACGCCAACTGGGCGATGGCCATGCAGGCCTTCAACCGCGGCAGCCCCGGCTTCGGCCTGCTGCTCGGCGGTGGCCTGGCGCTCTGGTCGTTCTGGGTGGTTGGCAGCTGGCTGGGCATCCACTTCGGCAGTGCGGTCAGCGATCCCAAGCGCCTGGGCCTGGACATGGTGATGGGCTGCTTCCTGCTGGCGATGGTGGTCGGCGGCGAGAAGAACCTGCGCATGCTGGTGATCTGGAGCGTCGCCGCCAGCGCCTCGCTGCTCGCCTTCCTTTACCTGCCGGAGAACAGCCACGTGGTGGTAGGTGCCCTCGCCGGTGGCCTGGCCGGGCTGCTGTGGACGGAGAAGAAGCGTGAATCTTGATGCGACAGGCTACGGTGCTCTGGTCCTGGTGCTGGTCATGGCCGCCGTGACCCTGGCGACGCGCTGGGGCGGCGTGATGGTCATGGCCTTCGTGCCCATCGGCGACCGCGTCCGGCAGTTCATCACCGCCATGTCCGGCTCGGTGCTGGTGGCGATCCTCGCGCCGATGGCATGGCAGGGCGACGCCGGCGCCCGGCTGGCGCTCTTGGCCACGGCAGTGACCATGCTGGTGCTGAAGAAGCCGTTGCCGGCGATTGCCGCGGGCATCCTCACCGCGGCGCTGGTCAGGCAGCTCTGAGCGACGGCTCAGGCACTGCCGCGCTCGATCAACTCGAAGCCCACGTCCAGGCGCAACGGCGTGCGCGCCAGCGCCGGCTCGGCGATGCGCGCCAGCAGCGCCTCGGCGATCGCGTTGCCGATGCGCGGACCGTCGATGCGCACCGTGGACAGCGGCGGATGGCAATGCGCAGCGCAGGACAGGTCGCCAAAGCCCATCACCGCGAGGTCGTCCGGCACGCGCACGCCGCGGCTGGCGGCTTCGGCCAGCACACCCTGGGCCAGGGTGTCGGAGCTGCACACCACCACCTCGCCGGCCGCGCCCGCATCGAGCAGGCGGGCAAGCCCCTCACGACCGACGGCGAGGGTCGCCGGTGCCGGCAGGAGCGCCGTGGCCAGCGGCGCCACGCCGTGCCCTGCCAGTGTCGCGATCAAGCTGTTGCAGCGGCGCAGGCCACGGGGATCGTCAAGGCTGACCAGCGATATGCGCCGGTAACCCTTGCCCAGCAGATACTGCGCGACCGCCTGGCCAACCGCCTCATGGGAAAAGCCCACAAGCATGTCCAGCGGCTTGGCGCAGAGGTCCCAGGCTTCCACCAGCGGAATGCCGACCCGCGCCAGGCGTTCACGGCTGGCCTGGCTGTGCTCGGTGCCGGTGAGCACGATGCCGTCCGGCCGGCGTCCGAGCACGGCCTCGAGCAGGCCCTCCTCCTGCTCGAGGCTGTAGCCGGTCAGCCCGAGCAGGGTCTGGTAGCCGGCGGCGGCCAGCCGCTCGGTCAATGCCTGCACGGTATCGGCGAAGATGGAATTGGCGATGGTCGGCAGGAAGATCGCCACCAGTCGGCTGCGGCTGGACGCCAGCGAACCGGCTGCCAGATTGGGCACGTAAGCGGTGGCGCGCACCGCCTCCAGCACCCGCCGGCGCGTGGCCGGCGCCACCGCCTCGGGCCGGCCGAGGGTGCGCGACACGGTGATCGGCGAAACGCCGGCCACCCTGGCCACATCGATCAGCGTCGGGCTGGTGCCCGGGCGGGAACTGCCGCGGGTTTTGCTCATCAATGCTTACCTCCAGCAGGATGCGGTCGCTCGCCGATACAGGGATATGTTTCGCTTGTCATCATACAACCAAACAAGTCTCACGCAGCCTGTGCGGATCGCCACTGGACGCTGCCGCCCATCGCCGGCTGGGTCACGCCGCCCGCGCACAGCCTGCACTTCACGTGCAAGTGACGCTTGCCGCCGGCAAGACGCCAGGCAAAATACGACTTTCAGGCTGTTGACATATGCGGTAGCAGATGCTGTTATTTACTCCATGTCATCCGACAACCGATGACAACAAAACAATAAACGACAGGCACGCCCCGATGACAAGCACGACCACCCCCATTCCCACGCTCGGCCGCCTGCTGCTCACCGGCGCGGCAGGCGGCCTCGGCCAGGTCCTACGCGAGACGCTGCGCCCCTATGCGCGGATCATCCGCCTCTCCGACATCGCCCCCATGGCGCCTGCCGCCGGGCCGCACGAAGAAGTGCAGCCCTGCGACCTCGGCGACAAGGCTGGCGTGCAGGCCCTGTGCGACGGCGTCGACGCCATCGTGCATTTCGGCGGCGTCTCCGTCGAACGACCCTTCGAGGAAATCCTCGAGGCCAACATCCGCGGCACCTTCCATATCTACGAAGCGGCGCGCCGCCACGGCCTCCGCCGCATCGTCTTCGCCAGTTCCAACCACGTGGTCGGCTTCTACCGGCAGAGCGAAACCATCGACGCCCACGCCCCGCGCCGCCCGGACAGCTACTACGGCCTGTCGAAATCCTACGGCGAGGATCTGGCGAGCTTCTATCACGATCGCTACGGCATCGAGACCGTCAGCATCCGCATCGGCTCGTCGTTTCCCGAGCCGCAGAACCGCCGGATGCTCTCGACCTACCTGAGCTACCGCGACCTCACCGAGCTGATCGGCCGCGCGCTGTTCACCCCGCAGGTCGGCCACACGGTGGTCTACGGTGTGTCGGCCAACCGCGACGTCTGGTGGGACAACCATCTCGCCGCGCACCTGGGCTTCCAGCCGCAGGACAGCTCCGAGCCCTTTCGCGCCAAGGTCGAGGCGCAGCCGCCCTACGCCGAGGACGACCCGGCCGGGCTCTACCACGGCGGCGCCTTCGTCCAGGCCGGCCCCTTCGGCGACTGACCGAACATCCGATCCGCACCGACCAGGGAGACGCCCGTGGCCAGCCAAGCAGAACTGATCGCCGACGTACGCTGCGCCACCGGCGAAAGCCCCGTGTGGCACCCCGTCGAACAGGCGCTGTACTGGGTCGACATCCCCAACCGCACGCTGCTGCGCTGGCAGGCTGCGAGTGGCGAAATCCGCCGCTGGACCGGCGAGGAGATGCTCGCCTGCATCGCCCGCGGCAGTGACGGCCGCTGGCTGGCGGGAATGCAGAGCGGGCTGTTCGAGCTCGAGCCGCAAGACGATGGCCACCTGGCAGCGACGCCGCGGGCCAGGGTCGAGCATGCCCATCCGGCGATGCGCTTCAACGACGGCCGCTGCGACCGCCAGGGTCGCTTCTGGGCCGGCAGCATGCTGCTGGAGATGGCCGCCGGCGTGCCCGCCGGCGCGCTCTATCGCTACGACGGCGCGGCCGGCACGCTCGTCCCGCGGCTGGACGGCTTCATCGTCCCCAACGGCCTGGGCTTCAGCCCGGATGGCCGCACGATGTACCTGTCCGACTCGCACCCGAGCGTGCAGGCGATCTGGGCGTTCGACTACGACAGCGACAGCGGCACGCCGCACAACCGCCGCCTGTTCGTCGACATGAAGGCCCATCCCGGCCGCCCCGACGGCGCCGCGGTGGATGCCGAGGGCTGCTACTGGATCTGCGGCAACGATGCCGGCCTGGTCCACCGCTTCACCCCGGACGGCCGCCTGGATCGCTCGCTCGCCGTGCCGGTGAAGAAACCGGCCATGTGCGCCTTCGGCGGCTCGCGCCTGGACACCCTGTTCGTCACCTCGATCCGCCCGGCCGGCGACCTCGCCGATCAACCGTTGGCCGGCGGCCTGTTCGCCCTCGATGCCGGCGTGCGCGGCCTGGAGGAACCCGCGTTCGCTGCCTGAATTCCAGCCGGGCCCGGCCCGGCGTTCGCTGCACCCCGACAACAACAACAAACGGAGAGTCACCAATGAACTTCAAACGCACCCTGCTCGCCGCCGCCCTGCCCGTGGCGCTGTCCTTCACCGGCCTGGCCCAGGCGGCGATGACGCTGAAGATCGCCGAGATCCACCCGGCCGGCTACCCGACCGTGGTCGCGCAGGAAAACATGGGCAAGAAGATCGAGGAGGCCACCGGCGGCGAACTCAAGTTCCGCATGTTCGCCGGCGGCGTGCTGGGCTCGGAAAAGGAAGTCGTCGAGCAGGTGCAGATCGGCGCCGTGCAGATGACCCGCGTCAGCCTCGGCACGCTCGGCCCGGTGGTGCCGGACGTCAACGTGTTCAACATGCCCTTCGTGTTCCGCGACCACGCGCACATGCGCAAGGTCATCGATGGCGAGATCGGCCAGGAGATCCTCGACAAGATCACCCACTCCGAATTCAACATGGTCGGCCTGGCCTGGATGGACGGCGGCGTGCGCAACCTCTACACCAAGAAGCCGGTGCGCAGCCTGGATGACCTCAAGGGCATGAAGATCCGCGTGATGGGCAACCCGCTGTTCATCGACACCTTCAACGCACTGGGCGCCAACGGCATCGCCATGGACACCGGCGAGATCTTCAGCGCACTGCAGACCGGCGTGATCGACGGCGCCGAGAACAACCCGCCGACCATGCTCGAGCACAACCACTACCGCAACGCCAAGCACTACTCGCTGACCGGCCACCTGATCCTTCCCGAGCCGATCGTGATTTCCAAGAGCACCTGGAACAAGCTCACCCCCGAGCAGCAGGCGGCGGTGAAGAAGTACGCCAAGGAAGCGCAGTTCGAGGAGCGCAAGCTGTGGGACGAGAAGTCCGCGGCCAGCGAAGCCAAGCTCAAGGAGGCCGGGGTCGAGTTCATCGAGGTCGACAAGAAGCCCTTCTTCGACGCCACCGCGCCGATCCGCGAGAAGTACGGCGCGCCCTACGCCGAGCTGATCAAGCGCATCGAAGCCGTCCAGTAACGCGACTTGAAAGCCCGCGGCGCTCGGCTCCGGCCGGTCGCCACGGGCGTGGTGAGCCTTCATGAAGAACACGATTCTGCGCATCAACGACCTGATCTACATGGCCTGCATCTGGGTGGCCGGGCTGTCGGTCGCGGTCATGTCCCTGATCATTCCCTGGGGCATCTTCGCGCGCTACGTCCTGGGCACCGGTGCCGGCTGGCCGGAACCGGTGGCCATCCTGCTGATGGTGCTGTTCACCTTCATCGGCGCCGCGGCCAGCTACCGCGCCTGCGCACACATGGCGGTGACCATGTGCACCGACCGCCTGCCGGCCTCGATGCAGGGCGGCGTGACGGTGCTGGTGCAGGTGCTGATGGCGATCATCTGCCTGTTCATGACCATCTGGGGCACCAGCCTGTGCATGGCGACCTGGAACCAGTACGTGAGCACACTGCCGACGCTGCGGGTCGGCATCACCTATGCACCCATCCCGGTCGGCGGCCTGCTGACCCTGATCTTCATCCTCGAACGACTTTTCCTCGGAGACCAGAGCCGCCGCCGCGCGGTCGACTTCGAGCGGGTCGACGACAGCGCGGAGGCCGTCTGATGGACGCCCTGATCCTGCTCGGCAGCTTCGCCCTGCTGATTGCCGTACGCATGCCGGTGGCCTACGCCCTCGGCCTTTCCGCCCTGATCGGCGCCTGGTGGATCGAGATCCCCTTCGACGCGGTGATGATCCAGATCGCCGGCGGCATCAACAAATTCTCCCTGCTGGCCATCCCCTTCTTCGTGCTGGCCGGGGCGATCATGGCCGAAGGCGGCATGTCGCGTAGGCTGGTGGCCTTCGCCGGGGTGCTGGTGGGCTTCGTGCGCGGCGGGCTTTCGCTGGTCAACATCATGGCCTCGACCTTCTTCGGCGCCATCTCCGGCTCGTCGCTGGCCGACACCGCCTCGGTGGGCTCGGTGCTGATCCCGGAGATGGAGAAGAAGGGCTACCCGCGCGAGTTCTCCACCGCGGTCACGGTCAGCGGCTCGGTGCAGGCCCTGCTGACGCCGCCCAGCCATAACTCGGTGCTCTATTCGCTGGCGGCCGGCGGCACGGTGTCCATCGCTTCGCTGTTCGTCGCCGGCATCGGCCCGGGCCTGCTGCTCAGCGCAGTGATGATGGGCATGTGCCTGTTCTTCGCCAAGAAGCGCAACTACCCCAAGGGCGAGGTGATCCCGCTGCGCCAGGCGCTGAAGATCTGCGTCGAGGCGATGTGGGGCCTGATGACCATGGTCATCATCCTCGGCGGCATCCTCTCGGGCGTCTTCACCGCCACCGAATCGGCGGCCATCGCCGTGCTCTGGGCCTTCTTCGTCACCATGTTCGTCTACCGCGACTACAAGTGGCGCGAGCTGCCCAAGCTGATGCACCGCACGGTGCGCACGCTGTCGATCGTGATGATCCTGATCGCCTTCGCCGCGAGCTTCGGCTACATCATGACGCTGATGCAGATCCCCGCGAAGATCACTACGGCCTTCCTGACCCTGTCGGACAACCGCTACGTGATCCTCATGTGCATCAACCTGATGCTGCTGATGCTCGGCACGCTGATGGACATGGCGCCGCTGATCCTGATCCTCACGCCGATCCTGATGCCGGTGGTGACCGGTATCGGCGTCGACCCGGTGCACTTCGGCATGATCATGCTGGTGAACCTCGGGATCGGCCTGATCACCCCGCCGGTGGGCGCGGTGCTGTTCGTCGGCGCGGCGATCGGCAAGGTCAGCATCGAGGCCACCGTGCGCACGCTGCTGCCGTTCTATGCCGCGCTGTTCATGGTGCTGATGGCGGTGACCTACATCCCGATGATCTCGCTCTGGCTGCCCAGCGCCGTGCTGTAAGCTGGCGCCCGGCCCTCCCGACGCCAGCCCTCGCGGCTGGCGTCTCCACTCCTGCCGCTGACCGACGCATGACCCAGCCTGTCGCTTCGCCTGCCCCACTGCCCCGCCACCTGGCCGTCCTGACGCTGCTTTGCCTGGGCTGCGCCTTCGCCGGCAACCACGTCGCCGCCCGCGTCGCCTTCGATGACGGCGCCGGCGTGCTGCTGGCGATCCTGATGCGCTCGGGCGGCACCCTGCTGGCGCTGGCCGCGGTGGTCGCCTGGCAGCGCCAGGGCGTGCGCCTGCCCGCCGGCAGCGGCCGCTGGCAATTGCTGCTGGGCCTGCTGATCGCCGTGCAGAGCCTGTGCCTGTACTCGGCGGTGGCGCGGATCCCGGTGGCGCTGGCGCTGCTGGTGGCCAATGTGTTTCCCATCCTGCTGGCACTGCTGACCTGGGCGCTGGGCGGCAGCCGGCCCAGCGCACGCACGGCGGGGCTGATGGGGCTGATCCTCGTCGGCCTGCTGTTCGTGCTCGACGTGCCGGCGCGCCTGCGCGGCGCCGAGGCCGGCCCGCAATGGCTGCTTGGCGTGGCGCTGGCCTTCGCCGGCGCCTGCGCCTTCGCCTGCGCGCTGTGGATCACCGACCACCGGCTCTCGCAGCTGCGCGGCTCGCTGCGCAGCCTGCTGACCATGGCCATCGTCTTTGGCAGCGCCTCGCTCGCCGGCGCCAGCGACCTGCTGCCGGGCGGGCTGGACACGCCGGCCAGCCACACCGGCTGGCTCGCCCTCGGCGTACTGGTGCTGCTCTACGGAACGGGCTTCATCACGCTGTTCATGTCGGTGCCGCGCCTGGACATGCCGCGCAACGCCCCGGTGATGAACATCGAACCGCTGGCCACGCTGGTGATGGGCTGGCTGGTGCTGGGGCAGATGCTCGCCCCCGGGCAGATCCTCGGGGGCTTCATCGTGGTGACGGGTATCGTGCTGCTGACCTACCGCCGCGACTGATCCGGCTCAGCTGGTCGTCTCGGCCTGCTCGTGGGCCTGGCGCAGCCTTTCGCGGCTGTTGGTCAGGTGCAGGCGCATGGCGGCGCGGGCGGATTCGGCATCCTGCCGGGCGATGGCTTCGTAGATCTGCTCGTGCTCGCGGCCCAGCCGCGCCTGGTAATGCTCCTGGTCGTCGTGCGCCAGGCGCGCCGAATTGACGCGGCTGCGCGGAATCAGCGCGGTGCCCAGGTGATTCATGATGTCGGTGAAATAGCGGTTGCCGGTCGCCTCGGCGATCTGCAGGTGGAACTGGAAATCCGACGCGGCGGCATCGCTCGAACGTGCCGTCGCCTCGCGCAGCTTGTCGAGAAACCCCCGCATGCCGGCCAACTGCTCCGGGCTGCGCCGCTGCGCGGCAAGGCCGGCGGCCTCCACCTCCAGGCTGATGCGCAACTCGAGGATCGACAGCAGGTCACGCAGCGTGCCGACCGTCGCCGGATCGATGCGCAGCCCCGTGGCGTTCGGCGTGTCGAGCACGAAGGTGCCGATGCCGTGGCGCGTCTCCACCAGTCCGGAGGCCTGCAGCCGCGAGATCGCCTCGCGCACGACCGTGCGGCTGACGCCCTGGGCCTGCATGATGGCCGACTCGGTGGGCAGCTTGTCGCCACGCTTGAGCACGCCGTCGCGAATCTGCTGCGACAGCTCGCTGACCAGTTCCTGCGCGAGGCTGCGCCGGCGAATGCGCGGTTGAGCGCTCTGTGGGTCCATATCCCCGTCCTGTAAGCGAAGTCAGGCCTCATCATAGCCCAGCGGTTGTACGATGACCAATGCGACACATGGTCTGCCTGCTGCGCACGGCGCCCCGCGTGAAAACGGGCCGGGCGACCCGATATTCGGGGCTTCAGCCACCCCGCGAATTCAGCGATGGCCAGCTACCCGAGCGTTTCAGCCCCTGCTCAGTCTTGGCGTGATCGGCGCCGTCCTGGACTATCGCGCCGCCGAGCGGGATCGCACCGCCCGCAGCGTCGACTACAACAACCCGGCCACGCTCTGACCCTGCGCCAGGGCAAGCGCCAGGACAAACCGCAGGACCCGACCAAACAGGGCTGAGACCCGCCGCAACGCCCGCCAGCACGGTGAGACCCAGCCCACAGAATCGAAGATCGACCGCCCGGTCACGCCGCGCCCGGTCAAGCCAGCACCGGCGCGGGCTGGCGTCCGCCGAAGGTCCACGGAGCGGGCCTAGGCATACCTCTTTCGGCTCGATGCCACTTGATTCGCATCATTTCCCATACGCTCCAGCCTCCTATCGTCTGCCGCGTTTTTCGCGCCGTCCCGCCTGGGTTGCGCGCCGACTACCACGCCAGGAGGCCACATGATCCGTTCCCCGTTGCTCGCGTCGCTCACGCTTTGCCTGACGCTGGGCGCCCTGCCCTGCCAAGCCGCCCTCGACGATGCCGAAGCCATCAACCGCGCCGGGCAGCAGCGCATGCTCAGCCAACGCGTCGCCAAGAGCTACCTGATGATCGGCACCGAAACCCGAGCCGAGCTGGCGATGACCCAGCTCGACAGCAGCGTCGCCAGCGTCGAGGAAAACAGCGCCCTGCTCGGTGACTATGCGCCGAACGCCGCCATCCGCGGCGCGGTGGACGAAGCCTCCGGCACCTGGCTGAAATTCCGCGAACGCGCCCTCGGCAAGCCGGACAAGGAAAGCTCGCTCGAGGTGCTGCGCCTGGCCGAGCGCTTCCTGGCCCAGAGCGAGAGCCTGGTGCAGCGGATCGAACAGCACAACGGCACCCCGGCGGGGCACCTGGTCAACCGCAGCGGCCGGCTGCGCATGCTCAGCCAGCGCATCGCCATGCTCTACCTGGCGCTGAGCTGGAACCTTCCCGAGCCCGGCCTGGAGCGCGAATTCGTCACCGCGGTGGAAGAGTTCGACCAGGGCCTGGCCGAGCTGCGCGGCGCCAAGCAGAATTCCGCGACCATCAACCAGCGCCTCGAGCAGATCGGCAATCAATGGCGCTTCGCCCGCGCCGGCTTCCAGCTGGCCGAACAGTCGCGCTACGTGCCGACCGTGATCGTCACCACCAGTGACTCCCTGCTGCAGAAACTCGAAGCGCTGACCGCCGACTACGCGACCCTCGCCCAGGCCAAGCGCTGAGGCGGGGCTCGCCGCTTGCGCGCACTGTGATCCTGCCCGGTCGCATCCGCGGCAGGTAGCTGTGGCGGCCCGAATCAGCCGCCATCCGCCTCGGTTGTCATCCCGATGCGGGCGTGTAGAATCCGCGCCCCCGAAAACGAAGGAGACAACACGTTGGTACTTCATTACGCCGTGTCGCCCGAGGGCATTGCCTGCGGCCGCACCGGATCCAACCTCAGCCACACACCCTCGGTCGGCCAGGTTTCCTGCAAGCTCTGCCTGCGCTCGGTTGAAAAGGCCGCCCCAGAGCCGGTACGCAGGACGCCGAGTCTTGCCGAGCTACGCGCCGCGGCGAAGGCGGAAAAGGCCGCTGCAGCCACCCGCGAAACGACCAGCCCCGCGCCCGCCGCGACTGTCCGCGACCAGTGGTGCCAGCACCTGCACGGCCTGCCTGGACGCAATCGCCTGCCGCGTGGCGGTGCCAGGCAGGTATTCGTCTGCCGCTGAGCCGGCCGATAATGCGGCCCACCTTGCACGTTGCCTGATCCACAACGGATCTCCGCGGGCCTGGCCATTCGATCGGCAGGCTCGTGGATGGCGCGAGCCGAGGACAACCCTCGGCACCGAGGGATGTTCCGCCAATATTCCGGAGATTTTTCTGCAGGCACAAAAAAAGCTGCCCTTGGCAGCTTCTCTTGTTCCATCCTTTTGTCACCAAGGAGGAGATATATGGCGCAGCGGACGGGACTCGAACCCGCGACCCCCGGCGTGACAGGCCGGTATTCTAACCGACTGAACTACCGCTGCGCGTCGGCCGGACTTTCGTCCGTATTTCGCAAAGGTGGTGGCTGATGACGGGATCGAACCGCCGACCCCCTGCGTGTGATGCAGGTGCTCTCCCAGCTGAGCTAATCAGCCGTTCGCCTTGCGAGGCGCGCAATTTACTGGCGCCTCGCTGGTAAGTCAACACTGGCGTTGAATTTTTTTATTGTGATAAGGGTCCACTGCCAACGGCATCTTTGTTGTCATCTTTATCGGGCACTCTTGGCTCATGCTGCTGTCCCTGCACAGATGGGGGCCGAAACCCGCGCATCGAGACTGGACGGAGATCAGAACCATAAAGGCCAAGGAGTAACGCTTGTCTTTGCCTGATGTCTTGCGCAGGTACCGACAATACCTACCGATACTGCTCAGCATCGCCCTGCTTGGCCTGTTCGCCCTCTACCTGGGTGGCCGGATCAGTGAATGGCTGGTGCTGACGCGCGCCCCTGCCGACGGCGCCGACGCCCAGCAGGCCACGCCGCTGGCCAGCCCGGACGTGGAGCACCTGCAACGCGTGTTCGGCACGCCGATACTCGCCACGCAGGCAGCGGGCCCGAGCGTCGCGAGCAACCTGACGCTGCACGGCAGCTTCGTCAGCGCCGATCCGGCACGCTCCAGCGCCATCCTCCAGCTCGACGGCCAACCGCCGCGCCTGCTGTTCACCGGCGAGGCGCTCGAGCAAGGCGTTACCTTGCACAAGGTGAGCGCCGATGGCGTGCAGATCATGCGCAACGGACGGATCGAGCAACTGGCATTCCCCAAGAGCCGCTCGCCCGCCTACGTGCCGGAGATGCCCGCGCCCGCCGCCGACGTTCCGAACGCCGAGACCGAGCAAATGCAGCAGCAGATGGAAGCGCTGCGCCAGCAGCTCGAACAGGCGATCGACCAGCCGCAGGGCACGCCACCCAACGACCAGCCTATGGAAGAAGACTGAACGATGTCGCCGCTTCTCACTCGCCCGCTTATTGCGCTGGCCACCGCCGGCATGCTCGCCGGCATGTCACTGCCGGCCCATTCGGCAGAACCGGGCATCGAGCCCAGCCAGAGCCAGACCGATGGCTGGACGATCAACCTCAAGGATGCCGACATCCGCGCCTACATCGACCAGATGAGCCAGCTCACCGGCCAGACCTTCATCGTCGATCCGCGGGTGAAGGGCCAGGTCACGGTCGTCTCCAACGCCACGCTGAGCACCGAGGATGTCTACCAGTTGTTCCTCTCGGTGATGGCCACCCATGGTTTCAGCGTGCTGTCGCAGGGCGATGTGGTGCGCATCGTGCCGAATGCCGAGGCGAAGACCGAAGCCGGCGGCGGACCGAGCGGTGGCGACCAGCTCGAGACGCAGGTCATCCAGGTCCAGCATACCTCGGCCACCGAGCTGATCCCGCTGATCCGCCCGCTGATCCCGCAGTACGGCCACCTGGCCGCGGTCGGCTCGGCCAACGCACTGATCATCAGCGATCGCAGCGCCAACATCGCCCGCGTCCGGGATCTGGTACGCCAGCTCGACCGCACCGAGAGCGACGACTACACGGTGCTGAACCTGCGTCACGGCTGGGCGGTGGACATCGCCGAGGTATTGCGCAACTCCCTGCTGCGCGGCGAGGCGAAGACCACCGCCGGCCTGCAGATCATCGCCGACTCGCGCACCAACCGGCTGATCTTCATCGGCCCGGCACAAGCACGCGGCAAGATGGCCGCACTGGCGCAGTCGCTCGACTCCCCTGCCACCCGCTCGGCCAATACCCGGGTGATCCGCCTGCGCCACAACGACGCCAAGTCGCTGGCCGAGACGCTCGGCGACATCTCCGAGGGCCTGGCCGCACCGGCCGAAGGCGAGAGCGCCGCCACGACCTCCAGCCGCAACCAGCAGATCCTCATCCGCGCCGACGAGAGCCTCAATGCGCTGGTGCTGCTCGCCGATCCGGAGCTGGTGGGAATGCTCGAGAGCATCGTCCGCCAGTTGGACGTGCCACGGGCGCAGGTGATGGTCGAGGCGGCCATCGTCGAGGTCTCCGGCGACATCGCCGATGCGCTGGGCGTGCAGTGGGCGGTGGATGCCCGCGGCAGCACCGGCGGTGCCGGCGGCGTGAACTTCGGCAACACCGGCATCAGCATCGGCAGCGTGCTCAACGCGATCAACGAGAACGAGATCCCCAGCAACCTGCCCGACGGCGCGATCATCGGCGTGGGAACCCGCAGCTTCGGTGCGCTGATCACCGCGCTGTCGTCCAACAGCAACAGCAACCTGCTGTCGACGCCGAGCCTGCTGACGCTGGACAACCAGGAAGCGGAGATCCTCGTCGGCCAGAACGTCCCCTTCCAGACCGGCAGCTACACGACCGATTCGGCCGGCGCCAACAACCCCTTCACGACCATCGAGCGCCAGGACATCGGCGTGACCCTGAAGGTGACCCCGCACATCAACGAGGGCGCGACCCTGCGCCTGCAGATCGAGCAGGAGATTTCCTCGATCGCGCCGAGCGCCACCCTGGCCGCCCAGGCCGTGGACCTGGTGACCAACAAGCGCTCGATCAAGAGCACCATCCTCGCCGAGGACGGCCAGGTGATCGTGCTCGGCGGGCTGATCCAGGACGACGTCACCCGCACCGCTTCCAAGGTGCCGCTGCTCGGCGATATCCCGTTGCTGGGCGGGCTGTTCCGCTCCACCGAGGAAACCCGGGTCAAGCGCAACCTGATGGTGTTCCTGCGCCCGACCGTGGTGCGCGACCGCGCCGGCCTCGCGGCGCTGTCAGGCAAGAAGTACAGCGACATCCGGATCATCGAGTCGGACTCGGGGGTTCCGAGCATCCTGCCGGCCGATCCGACTCGGCTGTTCGACGGCCAGGGCACGCCGGCTCCGGCAATCGACCTGCGCGCCGCGCCGGCAGCCGCGAACGGCGCCGGCGCCAGCCCCACTCCCGGCGCAACGCAGCCGGCGACAAGCGCCTTGCAGGCGCAAGGCTGGGCGATTCAGGTGGCCAGGGTGAGCAACCGCAACACCGGCCAGGCCATGCAGGAGCGACTGCGTTCGGAGGGCTACCCGGTGTTCCTGCGCGATGCCAACGCGATGACCCAGGTCTATGTCGGCCCGGTCGCCGATCGCGCGGAGGCAAACCGGCTGCGCCAGCGGCTTTCCGACGAACAGCGCCTGGACGGCATCGTCCTGCGGATCGGCGAGCAGTAGCACGGCGACCGGCGGGCCGCCGCAGCGGGAACCGCGAGCCGGCAGGGCTCGCGGTCAGGCCCTCTTAAAGGGCCGCCAGGCCACGGGCGAGATCGGCCTTGAGGTCGTCGAGCTCTTCCAGGCCGACGGCGATCCGCACGAGGCTGTCGCTGATGCCGGCCCTGGCCCGGTCTTCCGGGCTCAGGCGGCCATGGGTGGTGGTGGCCGGATGGGTGATGGTGCTCTTGCTGTCGCCGAGGTTGGCGGTGATCGAGATCAGCCGCGTCGCGTCGATGAAACGCCACGCGCCTTCCTTGCCGCCGGCCACCTCGAAGCTCAGCACCGCGCCAAAGGCCTTCTGCTGGCGCCTGGCCAGGTCGTGCTGCGGATGGCTCGGCAGCCCCGCATAGAACACCTTCTGCACGCCCGGCTGCTGCTCCAGCCATTCGGCCAGCGCCTGGGCACTGGCGCAATGGGCCTGCATGCGCAGGCGCAGGGTTTCCAGGCCCTTGAGGAACACCCAGGCGTTGAACGGGCTCAGGGTCGGGCCGGCGGTGCGCAGGAAACCGACCACTTCCTTCATGTGCTCGCTGCGCCCGGCGACGACGCCGCCCAGGCAGCGACCCTGGCCGTCGATGTACTTGGTGGCCGAATGGATGACCAGGTCCGCGCCCAGCGCCAGCGGTTGCTGGAGGACCGGCGTGCAGAAGCAGTTGTCTACCGCCAGCAGCGCGCCCTTGGCATGGCACAGTTCGGCCAGCCGCGCGATATCCACCAGTTCGGCCAGCGGGTTGGACGGCGACTCGACGAAGACCAGCCGGGTATTGGCCTTGAAGGCCGCGCGCCAGGCCTCGTAGTCAGTCAGCGGCACATAGTCGACTTCCACGCCGAAGCGCTTGAAGTACTTGTCGAACAGCGAAACGGTCGCGCCGAACACGCTGCGCGAGACCAGGATATGGTCCCCGGCCGAGCACAGGCTCATCACCATGGCCAGGATGGCCGCCATGCCCGAAGCAGTGGCGACCGCCTGCTCGGCGCCTTCCAGCGCCGCGATGCGCTCCTCGAAGGTACGCACCGTGGGATTGGTGTAGCGCGAATAGACATTGCCGGGCACCTCGCCGGCGAAGCATGCCGCCGCATCGGCGGCGCTGCGAAAGACGTAGCTGGAGGTGAAAAACAGCGGCTCGCCGTGCTCGGCCTCGGGGGTGCGCCGCTGGCCGGCGCGTACCGCCAGCGTATCCAGCCCGACGCCGTCAAGGTCACTGTTCAGGCGCCCGGCGTCCCATTCGTTGGTCATGCTCGATCCCTCACTTCGCCTGCCGTCACCGCGGCAGGTCACCTGGGTTCAGTTGGTGTTGTACAGGTCGATGATGGCACTCACCGCATTGGCCTTGACCTTGGTCGCGTCGTTGCGCGCCTGCTCGATCTTGTTCAGGTAGGCCTCGTCGATGTCGCCGGTGACGTACTTGCCGTCGAATACCGCGCAGTCGAAATTGTCGATCTTGATCTTCTTGCTACCGCTGACCGCCTCGATCAGGTCCGGCAGGTCCTGGTAGACCAGCCAGTCGGCACCGATCAGCTCGCAGACTTCCTCGGTGCTGCGGCCGTGGGCGATCAGCTCGTGGGCGCTGGGCATATCGATGCCGTAGACGTTCGGGTAACGCACTGCCGGTGCGGCCGAGCAGAAGTAGACATTCTTCGCCCCGGCCTCGCGCGCCATCTGGATGATCTGCTTGCAGGTGGTGCCGCGCACGATGGAATCGTCCACCAGCATCACGTTCTTGCCACGGAACTCCAGCTCGATGGCGTTGAGCTTCTGCCGCACGGATTTCTTGCGCGCTGCCTGGCCGGGCATGATGAAGGTACGGCCGATGTAGCGGTTCTTGACGAAGCCTTCGCGGAACTTCACACCCAGGCGGTTGGCCAGCTCCAGTGCCGCGGTACGGCTGGTATCGGGAATCGGGATGACCACGTCGATGTCGTGGTCCGGGCGCTCGCGCAGGATCTTGTCGGCGAGTTTCTCGCCCATGCGCAGGCGCGCCTTGTACACCGAGATACCGTCCATGATCGAGTCCGGACGCGCCAGGTAGACGTGTTCGAAGATGCAGGGTGCATAGGTGGGGTTCTGCGCACACTGGCGGGTGAACAGCTTGCCCTCTTCGGTGATGTACACCGCCTCGCCGGGCGCCAGGTCGCGAATCAGGGTGAAGCCCAGTACGTCCAGCGACACGCTCTCGGAGGCGATCATGTACTCTACGCCCTCGTCGGTGTGACGCTGGCCAAAGACGATCGGGCGGATGGCGTTCGGGTCGCGGAAGCCGACAATTCCGTAGCCGGTGACCATCGCGACGACGGCGTAGCCACCGCGGCAGCGCTCGTGCACCTTGCTTACGGCGGCGAAGACGTCTTCCTCGGTCGGCTGCAGCTTGCCGCGCACGGCCAGCTCGTGGGCGAACACGTTGAGCAGGACCTCGGAGTCGGAATTGGTGTTCACATGGCGTAGGTCCGACTCGTAGATTTCCTTGGTCAACTGGTCGACGTTGGTCAGGTTGCCGTTGTGCGCCAGGGTGATGCCGTACGGCGAGTTGACGTAGAACGGCTGCGCCTCGGCGGAACTCGAGCTGCCGGCTGTGGGATAGCGGATGTGGCCGATGCCCATGTTGCCGACCAGGCGCTGCATGTGGCGCTGCTGGAAGACGTCGCGCACCAGGCCGTTGTCCTTGCGCAGGAACAGGCGGCCGTCATGGCTGGTCACGATGCCCGCCGCATCCTGGCCACGGTGTTGCAGCACGGTAAGCGCGTCATAGAGCGCCTGATTGACGTTCGACTTACCGACGATGCCGACGATGCCACACATGCAAGGAACCTCTCAGTTTCTACAGGAGCCGGAAACGCGGCAGATCGCGCCTCCGTGATAATAGGACTCAACCGGCTTCGTTGAGCGATCCGGCCAGCCACTGGCTGCTGATACCGAGTATCAGATTCTTCGACCAGTCGGCGACCATCAGAAAATGCGGCAGCAGCACCGATTCCTGCCACCAGCGGTCCTCGTGAACCGGGGCCAGGCTGACCAGCCCGGCGAGCACGACCACCAGCAGACCGCCCCGGGCCGCGCCGAACACCATGCCCAGAAAGCGATCGGTGCCGGAAAGACCGGTCACCCGGATCAGCTCGCCGATGAGGAAGTTGACCAGCGCGCCGACCAGCAGCGTTGCCACGAAGAGAATCGCGCACGCGGCGATCACTCGAGCCGATGGGGTGGCGATGAATTCTTCCAGATGGTGCGACAAGGCCCCGCCGAACATCCAGGCGACTACACCGGCGACGATCCAGGTCAAAAGCGACAACGCTTCCTTGACGAAGCCCCGTTTCAGACTAATCAGGCTGGAGACCGCGATGACCGCGATGATGCCCCAGTCAACCCAGGTAAAGGCCACGAAATCTTCAAGCAAGAGAGGGAAAGGCCGCGGAGTTTACCAGACAGCCCCGGCACGGCGTAAGCGCCCCTCCCTGCATCGCCATCGCCTCAGCGCGATTCGGGCGTGAAGCGCACGACGAAGCCATCGAGCTTCTGCTGGCGGTGCAGTTGATCGCGCAGCTTGCCGGCCTCGGCGCGCTCGATCAACGGCCCGACGAACACCCGGTTCATGCCGTCGACGGTACGCACATAGGCGTTGTAACCCTGGGCCCGCAGCTTGGCCTGCAGGGCTTCGGCGCTCTGGCGATTGGAGAGACTGGCCAGCTGTACCGACCAGCTAACCGGCAGGTTGGCCGCGTCCAGACGCTGCTCGGCTCCGGATGCGGGATCAGGTACCGGCGCAGGGGCCGTCGGCGAGGCGGTTACCGGCGGCGGGCTGTCCGGCACCGCAGGCTCGGCCGGTTGCGCCGGTGCGGCGTCGGCCGGCATGGCTTCTGCCTGCGCCTGGCCAGGCTCGTCCTCGATGATTTCGAAGCCTTCCGGTACCGAGCCCGGGCGAAGCTCCTGGGGCGAGGTTTCGGCGGTGGCCGCGGGCGAAGCGGGCATGGGCGGCGCATCCACCTCGACGGGGCGCTGCTCGTTCTTGCCGCTGAGCAGCATCGGCACGAAGATCACCGCCAGCGCCATCAATACCAGCGCCCCCACCATGCGTTGCTTGAGACCCCTGTCCAGCATGGGCATGCCACCTCAGCGTCGATTGAGCCAGTCCAGCGCTTCGGACACGCAGTAGAAGGATCCGAACAGCAGGATTTCATCGCCCTGCCCGGCCTGGGCGCACTGGGCTTCCAGGGCGGCAGCGATGCTGGCATGTTCGCTCACCGAGGCGCCCCGCTCAAGCAGGGCCTGGCGCAGCTGTGCCGCACTGCGTGAGCGACTGGTCGGCAGCGTCGCCACCGCCCAGTGGGCGATCGCCGGCAACAGCGGCTCGATCACGCCATCCAGATCCTTGTCCGCCAGCAGCCCGAACACCGCCAGGCGACGCCCCGACAGCGGCCGCTCGGCCAGTTGCGCCGCCAGATACCCTGCGGCGTGGGGATTGTGCCCCACGTCGAGCATCAGCGGCACCTCGCGCCCGTTCCAGCACACCAGGCGCCGGTCGAGCCTGCCGAGCAGCCGCGTCACGCCGATCGCCTGGCGCACACGGTCGGCGCTCCAGGCGATGCCAGTCATGATGAACGCCTGCAGGGCCAGCGCGGCATTCTCCATCGGCAGCGTGCACAGCGGCAGGTCATGCAGTTCGATCAGCGCGCCGTCGGCCCCGACACCGCGCCAGCTCCAGGCCTCGCCACCGATGGCCAGGTCATAGTCGCGACCACGCAGCAGCAATGGCGCCGACAGCTCGGCCGCGCGCTCGAGCAGCGGCTGGGGTGGCTGCAGGTCGCCGCATACCGCGGGCTTGCCGGTGCGCAGGATGCCGGCCTTCTCGAAGGCCACGCTTTCGCGGGTATCGCCAAGCCAGTCAGCATGATCCAGCCCCACGTTGGTGATGACCGCGACGTCGGCATCGAGCAGGTTGACCGCATCCAGCCGGCCGCCAAGCCCGACTTCCAGTACAACGGCATCGAGCCCGGCGCGCTGGAACAGCCAGAACGCGGCAAGCGTGCCCATCTCGAAGTAGGTCAGGGACACCTCGCCCCGCGCCCGCTCGACAGTCTCGAACGCCTCGCAGAGTTCGGCATCGCTGGCCTGCTGGTCGCCGATACGCACCCGTTCGTTGTAGCGCAGCAGGTGCGGAGAGCTGTAGACGCCGACCTTCAAGCCCTGCGCGGCGATGAGCTCGGCAAGGAAGGCACAGGTCGAACCCTTGCCGTTGGTCCCGGTCACCGTCACGACCTTGGCCGCGGGACGCTCGAGCCCCAGGCGATCGGCGACCACCCGGATGCGATCGAGGCCCATGTCGATCGCGCTCGGGTGCAACTGCTCCAGGTAGCTCAGCCAGTCGGCAAGGCTGCGACTCATGCGCTGGCGGCGACCTGGGTCGGCTCGACAGGGCTGGGCAGGCGTTGCATCTGCGCCAGCAGACGCGCCAGGCGCGAGCGCAGCTCGGCACGCGGGATGATCAGGTCGATGGCACCGTGATCAAGGAGGAACTCGCTGCGCTGGAAGCCTTCGGGCAGCTTCTCGCGCACGGTCTGCTCGATCACGCGCGGGCCGGCGAAGCCGATCAACGCCTTGGGCTCGGCGACGATCACATCGCCGAGCATCGCCAGGCTGGCCGAGACGCCGCCGTAGACCGGGTCGGTGAGCACGGAGATGAACGGCAGCCCCTCTTCACGCATGCGTGCCAGCACGGCGGAGGTCTTGGCCATCTGCATCAGCGAGATCAGTGCTTCCTGCATCCGCGCGCCGCCGGAGGCCGAGAAGCAGACCAGCGGGCAGCGCTGTTCCAGGGCGACGTTGGCCGCCTGGACGAAACGCTCGCCGACGATGGCGCCCATGGAGCCGCCCATGAAGGAGAATTCGAAGGCACAGGCCACGACCGGGGCCTTGAACAGGGTGCCGCGCAACGCGATCAGGGCATCCTTTTCGCCGGTCTGCTTCTGCGCGGCGACCAGGCGGTCCTTGTACTTCTTCGAGTCGCGGAACTTGAGGCGATCCACCGGCTCGAGCTCGGCGCCGATCTCCTCGCGCCCTTCGGCATCGAGGAAGATGTCCAGACGGGCACGGGCACCGATACGCATGTGGTGCTGGCACTTGGGGCAGACATCGAGGGTCTTTTCCAGCTCGGGGCGATACAGCACGGCCTCGCAGGAGGGGCATTTGTGCCAGAGGCCTTCCGGGACCGAGCTTTTGCGGGTCTCGGAGCGCATGATAGAGGGGATCAGCTTGTCTACCAGCCAGTTGCTCATGCTTGTTGTTCTCCAAAACTTGATATCGGCATGCTCACATGCCCAGGCAGATTCTTTTCGAAGCAGGACGAGCGTTCGATCCTCTTCGCCGATGCGGCACCATGCGTCTGGCGCCGTCGAGGGCCTTTCAACCCGATGAAAAACAGTACCGAAAGCGGCGACTCGTTACTGGACGGTCGCCGCCGTGTCAGCGTCACATGCCACGCACCCGGGCGACGAACTCCTGAACCCGGCGCGGATCCTTGATGCCCTTCTCCAGCTCGACGCCACCGCTGACATCGACCGCATAGGGGCGGGTCTGCTCGATGGCCTGGCCGACGTTGTCCACCGTCAGTCCGCCGGCCAGGATCAACGGCAGCGGCAGGTCGGCGGGAATGCTGCTCCAGTCGAATCGCTCCCCCGTACCGCCCGGGATTCCAGGCACGTAGCTGTCCAGCAGGATGGCGCAGCCATTGCGATAGCGCTGGATCCGCTCGGCCAGCCCCTCACTCTCGCCGACGCGCAGCGCCTTGAACCAGGGGCGGCCATGGCCCTCGCACTGCTCGGGCGTTTCATCGCCGTGAAATTGCAGGACGTCGAGAGAGACCGCGTCGAGCACCTCGCCGATCTCGCAGCGGCTCGCATTGACGAACAGCCCCACCTTGGTCACGAACGGAGGCAGTGCCGCGACGATACGCCTGGCCTGGGCGATGTTTACCGCGCGCGGGCTGGCCGCGTAGAAGACCAGGCCGATCGCATCGGCGCCGGCCGCGGCCGCGGCCAGCGCGTCCTCGACCCGCGTGATGCCACAAATCTTGCTGCGTACGTTCAAGCGCGCCACCTCAAATGATCGGCGATGGTAACAAATGCGGCCTCGCCTGCAAGCACGGGGCGGCACCTGCCACGCCAGTCGTGACGCGAGGCGGCGCCAGCGTGCCCTCGCCTAAGCTAGGCGCGGATGGCCATGCAGTCCGGCAGGCCGGAAAGGAAATGCGGCCCCAGGTAGCGCTCCGGCAGCAGGAACTCCGTGGGGTACTCGACGTGAACCAGATAGAGCCCGTAGGGATGCGCCGTCACGCCGCCCAGTTCCCGGCGGCGTGACTCGAGCACCTGGCGCGCCCAGTCGACCGGCCGCTCGCCGGCGCCGATGGTCATCAGCACCCCGGCGACGTTGCGAACCATGTGATGCAGGAAGGCATTGGCACGAATGTCGATGACGATCAGCCGGCCGGACTCGAGCAGCTCGAGATGATGAACCGTCTTGACCGGTGACTTGGCCTGGCACTGCCTGGCGCGGAAGGCGCTGAAATCGTGCGTGCCCACCAGGCATTTCGCTGCCTCGCGCATCCGCGCCAGATCCAGCGGGCGATGGTTCCAGGTCACTTCCTCGGCGAGGTGTGCCGGGCGGATCAGGTCGTTGTAGATCACGTAGCGGTAGCGGCGCGACATCGCACTGAATCGTGCATCGAAATGCGCCGGCATCTCGCGCGCCCAGGTGACGCTGATATCCGCGGGCAGGTTCGCGTTCGCCCCCATCACCCAGGCATGCGGCGTACGCTCCACGTCGGTATCGAAATGCACGACCTGGCCGCTCGCATGCACCAGCGCATCGGTTCGGCCGGCACAGCTCAGGCTGACCTGGTGGCCGCCCGCCACCCGCGTCAGCGCCTCTTCCAGGGCCTGCTGCACGGAGGGCACGCCATCGACCTGCCGCTGATAGCCGCGATACCTGGCGCCCTTGTATTCGACTCCCAGGGCGATCCTGGAAACGGCAACGGCAGCCGAGTCGGCTGCCGTCTGTTCAGTTACCCGTGCTTCCATTTCAGGCCAGCTTGGCGAGCATTTCACGTGCTTCCTGCTGCTGGGCGCTATTGCCCTCGGCGAGCACCTCGTCGAGGATGTCGCGAGCGCCCTCGGCGTCCCCCATGTCGATATAGGCGCGGGCGAGATCCAGCTTGGTGGTCGCCTCGTCGGTATCGGCAAAGAAGTCGAAATCCTCTTCCTGCGTCACCGCTGCGCCCTGCCCCGGCTCATCCGGTCGAACCTCCGACTGTACCGGTGGCTGCTCTGCGGGCGGCTCATGGGAAGCGGCAACATCCAGCTCCGGCGAGGACGAAGCGGTAGGCTCGTCCATGTCCAGCGAGAGGTCGTCGAGGGACAGATCGAACTCGTCGGACAATGCACCGGCCTCCTTCGGCTCGTCGACCAGGCCGAAATCGAAACCCTCGCCGATGGAAGCGTCGGCCTGCGCAGCCGGCTGTTCCTGGCCCACCGGCGAGCTGGCCGAGTCCGAATCGCTGGCGAAGTCGAAGGAAAGGTCATCCAGCTCATCGGTGGCGACCGGCCGGGAAGCAGGCTCGGCCGGCAGATCGAACGAGAAGTCGTCGAGCTCCGATGCAGCCGGCGTCGGCTGCTCGGCAGTGAAATCGCTCGCCTCGGGCTCGGCGAAAGCGCCATGCCCGCCGTCGAGGTCGGCATTGCCGCCGCCCTGCGCTTCGAGCTCGGCATCCAGGTCATCAAGGCTGAGGTCGAAGGCGTCATCCAGATCCTGACCTGGGGCGGCCGGCAGATCATCGAGCTGAAGGTCGTCGAGGTCGAGACTGTCCAGCTCGCTCTGGGATGCCGCCGCGCCGGCAGCCACCGCGCCGAGCGCCATGGCCGGGTACTTGAATTTCAGTTGTTCGATCTGGGCGTGGCTGCCGACGGCATCGATATCGCGCAGCTCGGTCTCCTGGCGGGCGAAGCCTTCGCGATCGCCAAGCTCGGCGTAGACCTCCATCAGCTTCAGGCGCAGATCGGTACGCTGCGGCTCGTCATTGAGCGCGGCCTGCAGCAGCTCTGCCGCCTGGTTGAAGCGCCCATAGGCGATATAGATGTCGGCTTCGGCCAGGGGGTCGGCAGTCGCCGGAGCCAGCGGCTCGGCAACCGACTGCGCGACCTCGCTCACAGCGACCGGCTGGCCGAGATCCACTGGCTCGGCCGGATAGCTGCTGGCAGGCAGCCCAAGGTCGTCTTCGCGTTCGGCCAGCAGGCTTTCCTGGAGTTCGGCCTCCTTCATGGCGTTTCGCCGCGACAAGGCCATTAGCCCAACCAGCAACAGCAGCAACGCACTGCCACCCAGCACGCCTAGCAGCAGCGGGTTGTCAGTGTATTGGTCGAAAAAACCGCGCTCCACCGGAGCGGGAGCGGGCTTCGGGACAGGCTTGGCCGCCGGCTTGGCTGGGGCTTCCGGCGCGCGCGGCGCCTCGCTGGCAGCGGGCTTGGCCGGTGCTACAGCAGGCTCCGGCTGGCTTGGGTTCTGGTCTGCCGGAGCCTCAGCAGAGCCAGCCGTTGCAGGCTCGGCCTCGCGGGCCGGCTCGACCGCGGCCGGCGACGCTTCCCCCGGCTGCCCGGCTGCGCCGGCCTGCCCTTCGCCGCCCAGCTGCGCCTGCAGCTTGGCGAGCTGGTCGTCCTTGAGCTGCATGAGCTTCTGCAGCTTGTCCAACTGGCCCTGCAGATCGCTGAGACGATCGTTGAGCTCGGCGTTCTCGCGCTTGCTGGAGTCGAGGTTCTCCTGGGTCACGGCCAGCTTGTCCCGCAACGCGGCGACCTCGTTGCCGGCACCGGTATCGGAGCCTGCGATCGACTTGCCTGCATCGGCGGCTACCAGGCGGAGATTGTCGCGGTTCTCGCTGCGCGCCGGCGCATCGCCGGCCGTGGTGCGGCGGGTGGCATCCATCTGGCGTGCCGCGGCAACGCTACTGCGCCCCTGGCGCCAGGCGGTATTCTGCCGGCCCACCTCGGCGATGGCCTCGGCCTGGCTGCGCGCCCTCACCTGCTCGTCGGTCGGCAGCCGCAGCACCTGGCCGCTCTTCATTCGGTTGATGTTGCCGTCGATAAAGGCACCCGGATTGAGATCCTGGATGGCCAGCATCGTCTGGTGCACGGATCCGCCGCGACGGGCCTGCTCGGCGACCTGCCACAGCGTGTCGTCGGTAGTGGTCCGGTATTCGTTGCCCGCCTGGGCCGTGGCGGGCGCGGCTGCCGCCGGAGTCGGGCGCACCGCTGTGGGATTTGTGCTGGCGCGTGGAGCGGTGGCAGGCGCCGGCTGCGGTGCGGCAATCGGCAGTTGCGGGGCCACGGCCGCCACGGTCTCGGGCGAATAGAGCGGCGGATCGAGCAGCAGCGTGTACTCGCGCAGCAGGCGCCCGCTCGGCCAGACGACCTCGACCAGGAAATTGAGGTACGGCTCGCGCACCGGCTTGCTGGAGGAAACCTGGATCACGCTCTTGCCATCGGGCCGCACGACCGGGGTGAACTTGAGATCGGTCAGGAAGTACTGGCGATCGATACCGGCACGATTGAAATCTTCGACCGAAGCCAGCGCGGGAATGACTTCACCGGGGCCAAGGTTCTTGGCATCGAGCAGTTCGATCTCCGCAACCAGCGGTTGATTCAGCGATGACTTCAGCGCTACCTCGCCAAGCCCCAGGGCGTAGGCCATTTCGGTGGTCAGCGCCGTAGCCGCTGCGATTGCCAGCACCAGATTTCGAACCCGAACCATTATCTACTTCCCTTGTTTATCCTTTTCTCGAACTTCGAGAAGGGTCTCAAAGCCACTGCCCGCGCCGCATTGGCGCCCCCAACAGTGATAAGCCTTTCCAGCGCCAACAGCTAGAATAGTTCTTCGAATTTCCGGGCAAGTATCTTTTACGGATAGTGTTTTATCAACAACTCGCCCGACAGCACGGCATTGAGTGCCGCGCCTTTTCGCACGTTATCAGACACAATCCACAAATTGACTTCGCACGGATCGGCGACGCCGGAACGCAGCCTGCCGACGCAAATCACATCCTGCCCCAACGCGTCACCGACGGCGGTGGGATAGTCCCCGGCCTCGCTCAACTCGACATCCTGCGTGGCTTCCAGCGCCTCGTGCAGCAACGCCAGCTCGACCGGATGCTCGAACTGCAGCGATACGCTCAGGCTCTCGCCGAAGAATACCGGCGCCTGGACGAAGGTCGCCGAGACCGACAAGCGGGGCAGCTCGAGCAACTCCGCCAGCTCGCCAGACAGCCGGCGCTCGGCCGGAGCATGCCCCTGCTCGTCCGGAGTTTCTGCCTGGGCGAGCAGATTGAACGCCACCTGGCGATCGAACAGACGAGGCTCGAGCGGCCGGGCATTGAGCAGCTCGGCGGTCTGCCGAGCCAGCTCCTTGACGCCTCCACGTCCGCGCACCGAAACCGGCAGGCAGGCCGTCACCACCACCCGGCGCAGGGTTGCCCGCCTTGTCAGCGGCGCCAGCGCGGTGGCCAGCGCGACCGCAACGGTGCCCGGGCAGCGCACGCGCCGCGGCACTGGCATCTGCGCAACGCTGCCCTCGCGCACGCCGGGCAGGACACAGACCGAAGCGCCAGGCTCGAGCGCACCGGCCAGGTCGATCACGTCGCAGGCCAGCCGATTCAGCGTCTCGCGCACGGCGGCATCGGCAACCGTCGCCGCGACGAAGACCAGCTGGACGCCTGAGAAATCGAACGCGGCCGCATCCCGGATGCGCAGGTTGCGCTGACCGAATGCCAGCGACTGCCCCAGCGCATCGCCGCTGTCGAGCAGGTGCAGCGCGCCAACCGGAAAGTCCCGCTCCTGCAGCAATTCCACCAGCGCTTCCGCCTCCAGGCTGGCAGCCCCCACGATTGCGATATCGACCACGCACAACTCTCCTTCGAACTGGTGCGGCACTGTACCCGAATGCCCGCCGACTGTGATCGATCGGCTTGCCGAAGCGACGAAGCGCCGAGGGCGGCCGGACCCGGAAAATGAAAAGGCCTGGGTCCGGCAACCGGACCCAGGCCTTTCCTGCTGCTGGCGGAGCGCACCGAGGGTGCGCCTCCGCCGCCGGAATCAGCGCTCGAGCAGAATCCGCAGCATGCGACGCAGCGGCTCGGCAGCGCCCCACAACAGCTGGTCGCCGACGGTGAAGGCGCCCAGGTAGTGCGACCCCATGTTCAGCTTGCGCAGGCGCCCTACCGGAACGGTCAGCGTACCGGTCACGGCGGCCGGGCTGAGCTCGCGCATGCTGTCTTCGCGATGGTTGGGCACCAGCTTCACCCAGGGGTTGTGCTGGCTGATCAGGCCCTCGATGTCCGAAATCGGCACATCCTTGTTGAGCTTGATGGTCAGCGCCTGGCTGTGGCAGCGCATAGCGCCTACCCGCACGCAGATGCCGTCGACCGGAATCGGGCTCTTGAAGCGACCGAGGATCTTGTTGGTCTCGGCCTGGGCCTTCCATTCCTCGCGACTCTGCCCGTTGGGCAGCTCCTTGTCGATGTAGGGAATCAGGCTGCCGGCCAGCGGCACGCCGAAGTTGTCCACCGGGAAGGCCTCGCCACGCTGGGTCTCGGCGACCTTGCGGTCGATATCCAGGATCGCGCTCGCCGGGTTGGCCAGCTCGTCGGATACCGCGGCGTTGATCACGCCCATCTGGCGGATCAGTTCGCGCATGTTCTGCGCGCCGGCGCCGGAAGCGGCCTGGTAGGTCATGGCGCTCATCCACTCGACCAGCCCGGCCTCGAACAGGCCACCAAGGCCCATGAGCATCAGGCTGACGGTGCAGTTGCCGCCGATGTAGTTCTTGGTTCCCGCATCGAGCTGCTGGTCGATCACCCGGCGGTTGACCGGATCGAGCACGATCACCGCGTCGTCCTGCATGCGCAGCGCCGAGGCCGCATCGATCCAGTAGCCCTGCCAGCCGGCTTCGCGCAGCTTGGGGAAGACTTCGCTGGTGTAGTCGCCACCCTGGCAGGTCAGGATCACGTCGAGCGCTTTCAGCTCGTCGATGCTGTAGGCGTCCTTCAGAGGGGCGGTTTCCTTGCCGATGGCAGGGCCCTGGCCGCCGACGTTGGAGGTGGTGAAGAACACCGGCTCGATCAGGTCGAAGTCACGCTCTTCCAGCATTCGCTGCATGAGCACGGAACCGACCATGCCGCGCCAACCGATCAGACCTACACGTTTCATCACTGACTACACCTATAAATAAAGTGGCCCGCCGCCAAGACGGGCCAGAAAGATTACAACTTCGCGAGCGCCGCGACTACCGCATCACCCATGCCCTGGGTACCGACCTTGGTACAGCCGGCGGACCAGATGTCGCCGGTGCGCAGGCCCTGGTCGAGCACATCGCTGACGGCACGCTCGATGGCGTCGGCAGCCGCCGTCTCGCCAAAGCTGTAGCGCAGCATCATGGAGACCGAGAGGATGGTCGCCAGCGGGTTGGCGATGCCCTGACCTGCGATGTCCGGCGCCGAGCCGTGGCACGGCTCGTACATGCCCTTGTTGTTGGCATCCAGCGAGGCGGACGGCAGCATGCCGATGGAACCGGTGAGCATGGAAGCCTCGTCCGACAGGATGTCGCCGAACATGTTGTCGGTGACCATCACGTCGAACTGCTTGGGCGCGCGCACCAGCTGCATGGCGGCGTTGTCCACGTACATGTGCGACAGCTCGACCTCGGGGTAGTCCTTGGCCACTTCCTCGACCACGGCGCGCCATAGCTGGCTGGACGCCAGCACGTTGGCCTTGTCCACCGAGCAGAGCTTCTTGTTGCGCACCATGGCCATGTCGAAACCGACCTTGGCGATGCGGCGGATCTCGCTCTCGCTGTACGGCAGCGTGTCATAGGCCATGCGCTCGCCGTTCTCTAGCACTTTGCTTTCGCGCGGCTTGCCAAAGTAGATGCCGCCGGTCAGCTCGCGCACGATCAGGATGTCCAGACCGGCGACGATTTCCGGCTTGAGCGAGGAGGCCTCGGCCAGTTGCGGATAGAGCAGCGCCGGGCGCAGGTTGCCGAACAGCCCCAGTTCGGAGCGGATCTTCAGCAGGCCGCGCTCGGGGCGGATGGCCGGATCGATCTTGTCCCACTTCGGGCCGCCCACGGCACCGAGCAGGATGGCGTCGACGCCGCGGGCCCGCTCGAGGGTCTCATCGGCCAGCGGCACGCCGTACTTGTCCACTGCCGCGCCGCCCAGCTCGTCGTAGCTCAGCTCGAAGCCGAGACCGAACTTGTCGTTGGCCAGCTGCAGGACCTTGATCGCCTCGGCCATGATTTCCGGACCGATGCCGTCGCCCGGGAGAACCAGAATCTGCTTGCTCATTGCGTTCCTCTATTTTTTGTAGGGTGGATGACGCTTTTTTCATCCACCGAAAACCCTGCAAGGTGGATGGATGAAGCGTCATCCACCCTACCCTCACCGCGTTACTTGATCGCGCCGAACAGCCAGGGGCTGCGCGCCTTGTGCTGCTGCTCGAACGCGCGGATCGCCTCGGCGTTCTGCAGCGTCAGGCCGATGTCGTCCAGGCCGTTGAGCAGGCAGTGCTTGCGGAAGGCATCGATCTCGAAGCGGTACTGCACGCCGTCGGGACGGGTCACGGTCTGCGCCGCGAGGTCGACCGTCAGCCGGTAGCCCTCGGTGGCCTCGGCCTGTGCGAACAGGGCGTCAACTTCCTCTTCCTTCAGCACGATCGGCAGCAGGCCGTTCTTGAAGCTGTTGTTGAAGAAGATGTCGGCGAAGCTCGGCGCGATGATCGCGCGGAAGCCGTACTCGTCCAGTGCCCAGGGCGCGTGCTCGCGGGACGAGCCGCAGCCGAAGTTCTCGCGCGCCAGCAGCACGCTGGCACCCTGGTAGCGTGGCTGGTTGAGCACGAAGTCCTTGTTCAGCGGGCGCTGCGAGCAGTCCTGGCCGGGCATGCCCTCGTCCAGGTAGCGCCACTCGTCGAACAGGTTCGGGCCGAAGCCGGTGCGCTTGATCGACTTGAGAAACTGCTTGGGAATGATCTGGTCGGTATCGACGTTGGCGCGATCGAGCGGGCAGACCAGGCCGGTGTGTTGGGTAAAGGCTTTCATGTCTCGTCTCCTCAGGCCTGGATCAGCTCGCGTACATCGATGAAGTGACCGGTCACCGCGGCAGCCGCGGCCATCGCCGGGCTGACTAGGTGGGTCCGCCCGCCGGCGCCCTGGCGCCCCTCGAAGTTGCGGTTGGAGGTGGACGCGCAGTGCTCGCCGCTGCCCAGCTTGTCCGGGTTCATCGCCAGGCACATGGAGCAACCCGGCTCGCGCCATTCGAAGCCGGCCTCGATGAAGATGCGGTCCAGCCCTTCCTGCTCGGCCTGCTGCTTGACCAGGCCCGAGCCCGGCACCACCAGCGCCTGCTTGACGTTGGCCGCGACCTTGCGGCCCTTGGCGACCTCGGCGGCGGCACGCAGGTCCTCGATGCGCGAGTTGGTGCAGGAGCCGATGAACACACGGTCCAGCTTGATCTCGGTGATTGGCTGGTTGGCGGCCAGGCCCATGTACTTGAGCGCGCGCTCGATCGAGCCGCGCTTGACCGGGTCGGCCTCGGCGGCCGGGTCCGGCACGCGCTCGTCGACGGCCAGGACCATCTCCGGCGAGGTGCCCCAGGACACCTGCGGCTTGATCTCCTCGGCCTTCAACTCGACCACCGCGTCGAACTGCGCATCGGCATCGGACACCAGGTCGCGCCATTGCGCCACGGCCTGCTCCCACTGCTCGCCCTTCGGCGCGTAGGGGCGCCCCTCGACGTAGGCGATGGTCTTCTCGTCGACCGCCACCATGCCGACGCGGGCGCCGGCCTCGATGGACATGTTGCAGATGGTCATGCGGCCTTCCATGGACAGCTCGCGGATGGCACTGCCGGCGAACTCCATGGCGTAGCCGGTGCCGCCGGCGGTGCCGATCTTGCCGATCACCGCCAGCACGATGTCCTTGGCGGTCACGCCGAACGGCAGCTGGCCTTCGACGCGCACCTGCATGTTCTTCATCTTCTTGGCGATCAGGCACTGGGTGGCCAGCACATGCTCGACCTCGGAGGTGCCGATGCCGTGGGCCAGCGCGCCGAAGGCGCCGTGGGTCGAGGTGTGCGAGTCGCCGCAGACCACGGTCATGCCCGGCAGGGTCGCACCCTGCTCCGGGCCGATGACATGCACGATGCCCTGGCGGATGTCGTTCATCTTGAATTCGAGGATGCCGAAGTCATCGCAGTTCTCGTCCAGCGTCTGCACCTGGATGCGCGAGGTTTCATCGGCGATGGCATCGACACCGGCCTTGCGGTCGGGGGTGGTCGGCACGTTGTGGTCGACGGTGGCGATGTTGGCATCGATGCGCCAGGGCTTGCGATTGGCCAGGCGCAGGCCTTCGAAGGCTTGCGGCGAGGTCACCTCGTGGAGGATGTGGCGGTCGATGTAGATCAGCGACGAACCATCGTCGCGGCGCTTGACCTCGTGCATTTCCCAGAGCTTGTCATACAGCGTCTTGCCGGCCATCGGACTTTCCTCATCTAGGTTCTATGCCGGGCGAATAGCCCTTGCGCTTTATGGGCGATCCTAGGGACTTGCAGGGAATTACTCAAATTCATATTTTTCATCCACTCGATTCCACAAAGGAATCCAAACGCTCGCCCCGCCAGGAGGAAATCCGTGGACCTCGCCAACCTCAACGCCTTCATCGCCGTCGCCGAAACCGGCGGCTTCTCGCTGGCGGCCGAGCGCCTGCACCTCACCCAGCCGGCGGTCAGCAAGCGCATCGCGGCGCTGGAGCAGCAGCTCGATGTGCGGCTGTTCGACCGCCTCGGCCGCGAGACCGGCCTGACCGAGGCCGGCCGCGCCCTGCTGCCGCGCGCCTACCAGATCCTCAACGTGCTGGATGACACCCGCCGCGCACTGACCAACCTCAACGGCGAGATCGCCGGCCGGCTGAGCCTGGCGACCAGCCACCACATCGGCCTGCACCGCTTGCCGCCCCTGCTGCGCGCCTTCACCCGGCGTCATCCGGGGGTCAACCTGGACATCCGCTTCCTCGACTCCGAGGTGGCCTATGAAGAAGTGCTGCATGGCCGCGCAGAGCTGGCGGTGATCACCCTGGCGCCCCATACCAGCGCGCCGGTGCGCGCGATGCCGGTCTGGGACGACCCGCTGGAGTTCGTCGTCGCGCCGGAGCATCCGCTGGCGAGCAAGGCGGATGTCAGCCTGGCGGACGTGGCCGGCTACCCTGCAGTGTTCCCTGGCGGCAATACCTTCACCCACCACATCGCCCAACGCCTGTTCGAGCGCGAAGGGCTGACGCCGAACATCGCCATGAGCACCAACTACATGGAGACGATCAAGATGATGGTCTCGATCGGCATCGCCTGGAGCGTACTGCCGCGCACCATGCTCGATGCCCAGGTGGTGAGCCTGCCGTTGCCGGGCGTGCAGCTGGCACGCCAGCTGGGCTACATCCGGCACGACGAGCGGACGCTGTCCAACGCCGCGCGCGCCTTCATGGCGCTGCTGGACGCCGAGCGGCGGCTTGCATGAGCCGGCGGGCAGGCGATAACGTCGGCGGCATAACAAGAACAGACGTACCCTATGACCGACGATCCCCGCGTCCCGCCCCCTGGCACCGACGAACCCCGTCCGCCGCGCCCACGCATCCAGGCCTACATCCCCGCTCCCCACGAACAGCCCTGGCAGGACAGCGAATCCTTGCTCGCGGTGCTCGGCCAGGCACGCTTCGGCGTCTGGTCCTGGGAGCTGCACAGCGGCCGGGTGATCTGGTCGCGCCAGGCGCAGGCGCTGTTCGGCCTCGATGACCAGGCGCTGGGCTCGCAGGGCCTGGACTACCTGCAACTGGTTCCCGAGGCCGATCGTCCGGTCGTGGCCGCGACCTTCGAATCCGCGGTGCGCAACGCCCTCGAGCACCTGCGCCTGGAGCACCGGGTGCGCTGGCCGGACGGCTCGCTGCGCTGGCTGGAGATCACCGGCCAGCGCCACCAGACCGCCCAGGGCCCGGTGTATGTCGGCGTGGCGCACGACTGCACCGAGCAGCATCGGCAGGCCGAGGCGCTGCGCGACAGCCAGGAGCGCCTGCAGCTGGCCCTGGAATCGGTCCGCCTGGGCACCTGGGATTGGGACATTCCGAACAACACCCTCTACGCCTCGGCGCGCGCCTCGGATCTGCAGGGCGTGACGAGCGGGCCGTACCACGGACCGTTCCGGGATTTCTTCGCCTGCGTGGCCGACGAGGACCGGCGGCGGATGCGCCAGGTCTACCAGGAACTGCTCGCCGGGCAGCGCCAGGAATACCAGGTCACCTACCGCGCCACCGGACCGAACGGCCAGACCCGCCACCTGGAAAGTACGGCCAAGCTCTACCGCGACGCCGCCGGCCGGCCGCAGCGCATGGCCGGCATCATCATGGACATCAGCGAGCGGGTGCAGCGCGAACAGCGCCTGAGCGCCTCGGAGGAGAAGTTCGCCACCCTGTTCCAGGCCAGCCCCGACCCCATCTGCCTGACCCGCATCGGCGACGGCCGCTTCCTGGAGGTCAACCCCAGCTTCTGCGAGACCTTCGGCTGGGCGCCACAGGAGATCGTCGGCCGCAGCGCGCCGGAGATCGGCTTCTGGCTGGACGAGCGGCGCCGCGCCGAACTCTATGCCCAGCTGCGCGACCAGCACGGCCTGGACAACGCCGAGGTGCAGTTCCGCACGCGCGACGGGCGCATCCTCACCTGCGTGGTGTCGTCGCGCTTCATCCGCATCGAGCGGCGGCTGAGCATCATCACCACCTTCCGCGACATCACCACGCGCCAGCAGGCCGAGGCGGCGCTGCGCGCCAGCGAGGCACGCTTCGCCACCGCCTTTCGCGCCAGCCCCGACGCCATCACCATCACCGAGCGCAACAGCGGGCGCTTCCTCGAGGTCAACGACGGCTTCCACCGGCTCACCGGCTATCGCCCGGAGGAAACCATCGGCCGCACCGCCGCCGAGCTCGCGCTGTGGCAGGGCGGGCAACGCGAGCTGCTGATGCAGCGGCTACGCCGGGACGGCCGGGTCAGGAACATGGAAATGCTCGCCCTGGACCGCAGCGGGCAGAGCCGCCACATCGAGGTTTCGGCCGAGCCCATCGAACTCAACGGCCAGCAGTGCCTGCTGCTGACCGCACGCGACATCAGCCAGCTCAAGGCCGCCCAGGCGCAGGTGCTGCACATGGCCTACCACGACCCGCTGACCAACCTGCCCAACCGCACGCTGCTGATGGACCGTCTCAGCCAGCAGAGCGCGCTGCTCAAGCGCCACGACATGCGCGGCGCCCTGCTCTTCCTCGATCTCGACCATTTCAAGCACATCAACGACTCGCTCGGCCACCCGGTCGGCGATGCGGTGCTCAAGCTGATCACCGCCCGCCTGGAGGCCAGCGTGCGCCAGGAAGACACCGTCGCGCGCCTGGGTGGCGACGAGTTCGTGGTGCTGCTCACCGGCCTGGAAGGCCGGCGCGCGGAAGTCATCCTGCATGTCCGCTCGGTCGCCGAGAAACTGCGCCAGCTGCTCGCCGAGCCGATGCTGTTCGACGGCCAGCAACTGCGCGTCACGCCGAGCATCGGCATCGCCCTGATTCCCGACCACGGCGACTCGCCGGCCGACCTGCTCAAGCGCGCCGACATCGCCCTCTATCGCGCCAAGGATGCCGGGCGCAACGCCATCCAGATCTTCCACTCCAGCATGCAGGACGCCGCCAGCACCCGCCTGCGGCTCGAGCAGGACCTGCGCCAGGCACTGGCGCGCGACGAGTTCGAGCTGCACCTGCAACCACAGGTGGATGCCCGTGACGGCCGCATCATCGGCGCCGAGGCGCTGCTGCGCTGGCGCCACCCAGAGCAGGGCATGCAGTCGCCGGCCTCGTTCATCGCCGTGCTGGAGGAAAGCGGCTTGATCATCGAGGTCGGCGACTGGGTGATCGAGCAGGCCTGCCGGATCGCCGCATGCCTGCACGCCGAGGGCCTGGTGGACCCCGCCGCGTTCAGCCTCAGCGTCAACATCAGCCCGCGGCAGTTCCGCCAGCAGGACTTCGTCGAGCGGGTCGCCAGGGCGCTGGGGCGCAGCGAGCTGCCGCAGCAGGCCATCACGCTGGAGATCACCGAGGGCATCGTCATCCAGAACCTGGACGACACCATCGCCAAGATGCGCCGGTTGCGCCAGCTGGGCGTCCGCTTCGCCATGGACGACTTCGGCACCGGCTATTCGTCGCTCACCTACCTCAAGCGCCTGCCGGTGGACGAGCTGAAGATCGACCAGTCGTTCGTGCGCGATGCGCTGGTCGACGGCAACGATGCGCAGATCATCCGCGCCATCGTCAGCATGGCCGACGGCCTCAACCTGTCGGTGGTCGCCGAGGGCGTCGAGCAGCCCGCGCAGCTCAAGATGCTCCAGCGACAGGGTTGCCACCGCTACCAGGGCTACCTGTTCAGCAAGCCCTTGCCCTTCGAACTCTTCCGCGCCCTGCTGGCCGGCGCCGCGGACTGCTGAAACCGCCGGCGCGCCCGGGGGGCAACTATAGTGAAACGAGACGGTTCGCGATTGTCCGGGCGCAGGCCCGGATGCTGATCGGCGTCGCGGTCAGAAAGCCGTCTGCGTGGCGTGGCGGCGCACGCGCTGCAGCCTGGAGGTGAACATGCTCCATGCAATCGCAAGGTCGAGCGGCGTCGCGCTGGTCGCCCTGCTGCTCGGTGCCCCGACCGCCTGGGCCGAGGACGCTGCCGCACAGCCGACGCTCTACGAGCGCCTCGGCGGCCTGGCACCGATCACCGTGGTGGTCAGTGACTTCATCGACGTGCTCGTGCCGGATCCACAGCTCAACGCCAACCCGGCGATCGACGAAGCACGCAAACGGGTCCCGGCGCCGTACCTGAAGTACCGGGTCAGTTCCATGGTCTGCGCCGCCACCGGCGGCCCCTGCATCTACCAGGGACGCGGCATGAAGGAAACCCACGCCGCGCTGAACATCAGCCCGAGCGAGTGGGAGCGCATGGTCGAGCTGTTCAAGGAGGTGCTGGCCAAGCACCAGGTGCCGGCGGCCGAACAGCAGGAGCTGCTGGCGATCGTCGACTCGACCCGGGGGGACATCGTCACCAGCCGCTGAGCCCGGACTGGCTAACAGGAAGGGCGCCCGCAGGCGCCCTTCTTCTTGCTCGTGTCGCTCAGCCCTGCAGTGCCGGGCGCTCGCCGTTGATCGGGATGCGCTTGGGCTTGGCCTCCTCCGGCACGATGCGCTCGAGGTCGATATTGAGCAGGCCGTTGGCCAGGGCGGCGTTGCGTACCTCGATATGGTCGGCCAGGCGGAACGACAGCTTGAAGCCGCGCTGGGCGATGCCCTGGTGCAGGTAGGTCACCTGGTCGGCGTCCTTGTCGCGCTTGCCGCCGGAGATGGTCAGCACGCCGCGCTCGACCTGCAGTTCGAGATCCGCCTCGGTGAAGCCGGCGGCAGCGACTACGATGCGATAGTGATCATCGCCGCGCTTCTCGACGTTGTAGGGCGGGTAGGAACTGCCGGTCTCGTTGCGCAGCGCCGACTCGAACAGGTCGTTGAAGCGGTCGAAGCCGACGGACTGGCGGAACAGCGGAGCCATGGAAAACGTGGTCATGCTCGTATCTCCTGAATTTCAGCGAGTGATTGGCGGGACCCGACTTCGGCATCCCACGGTCATCTAGATAGGCACCGCTCGGCGGATTTCAAGAGCACGCCGAAGCACCGTTCATCGGGAGCAACCATGGAAAAAGTCATGCTCATCACCGGCGCCAGCCGCGGCATCGGCGCCGCCACCGCGCGCCTGGCCGCGCGCCAGGGCTACGCGCTGTGCCTGAACTACCACCAGCGCGCCGACGCCGCCGAGCGGCTGGTCGAGGAGCTCCGCCAGGCCGGCGGCCGCGCCATCGCCGTCGCCGCGGATGTCGCCGACGAGCAGCAGGTGCTGGCGCTGTTCGCCGCGCTGGACCGCGAGTACGGGCGCCTCGACGTGCTGGTCAACAACGCCGGCATGCTGGAGCGGCAGATGCGCCTGGAGCAGATGGACGCCGCGCGGCTGCAGCGGGTCTTCGCCACCAACGTGGTGGGCAGCTTCCTCTGCGCGCGCGAAGCGGTACGACGCATGGCCACCTCGCACGGCGGCCGCGGTGGCGCCATCGTCAACCTGTCATCGGTGGCCGCCCGGCTGGGCGCGCCGAACGAGTACATCGACTACGCCGCCGCGAAGGCCGCGATCGACACCCTGACCATCGGCCTGGCCAAGGAAGTGGCCGCCGAAGGCATCCGGGTCAACGCCGTGCGTCCCGGCGTGGTGCATACCGAGATCCATGCCAGCGGCGGCGAGCCGGACCGTGTCCGCCGCGTCAGCGCCAGCGTGCCGATGGGCCGCGGCGGCCAACCCGAGGAGATCGCCGAAGCCGTGCTCTGGCTGGCCGGCGACCAGGCCAGCTATGCCAGCGGCGCGCTGCTCGATATCAGCGGCGGGCGCTAGTTGGCGCCCCGCCTGGCCTGTTCAACGGGCCGCTTGCGACGAGCCTGGGCCTAGCCACACCGATCGGCCGCCGGCTCGGGCGAGACACTCTCGACGCCGAGCAACCGGTCGATGCGCAGGCAGTCATTCTCTCGGCGGATCACGGCGAACAGCTCCACCGCCTGCGGATAGCTGCGCGTGAGCATCGCCAGCCACTGCTTGAGCCGGCCGGGCGCGTAGCGCGGCGCCAGCTTGCGCCGCGCCTGTCGCCAGAAGTCGCTGATCAGCGGCAGCAGTTCCTGCCAGCTCATCTCCTGCACCGGCAGACCGGCGCGTACGGCGGCGATCTGCCGGGCCAGGTCCGGTCGCGACACCAGCCCGCGGCCGAGCATCACGTCATCGACCCCGCTGACCGCCCGGCAACGGTGCCAGTCGTCCAGCGTCCAGACTTCGCCGTTGGCCAGCACCGGCACCGCGACCACGTCCTTGACCTGCGCCACCCATTCCCAGTGCGCCGGCGGCTTGTAGCCGTCGAGCTTGGTGCGCGCATGCACGACCAGCTGTCCGGCACCGCCCTCGGCCAGCGCGCGGGCGCAATCCAGCGCGCCGTCCGGGCTGTCGTAGCCCAGGCGCATCTTGGCCGTCACCGGGATCGGGGCCGGTACCGCGCGGCGCACCTCGCGGACGATGGCGTGCAGCAGCTCGGGCTCCTTGAGCAGCACGGCGCCACCGCGCGACTTGTTCACCGTCTTGGCCGGGCAACCGAAGTTGAGGTCGATCGCCGGTGCGCCGAGGCTGCAGGCAAGCACCGCATTGTCGGCCAGGCAGGCCGGATCGGAGCCGAGCAACTGCACGCGCATCGGCGTGCCGGCACGGGTCAGCGAACCGACGGCGAGCTCGGGGGCCAGCTTGTGGAAGCTGCTCTCGGGCAGGAGTCGATCACAGACCCGGATGAACTCGGTCACGCACCAGTCCAGCCCGCCGACACGGGTCAGCACGTCGCGCATGATGTCGTCGACCAGGCCTTCCATCGGCGCCAGGGCGATCTGCATGAAGGATGGCCACCATCGAAAAGGGGCCGGCATTGTAAGGATTCGCCGCCCTTTTGCGCAGCCATCGATCGGCCGTCGTCAGCGCTCGCGGTCATCGCCCAGCCGCGGCCGGCGGCGATGCTCCATGTCGGTCTCGTTGCCGCCATGGCCAGGCTCCTCGATGCTCGGCGTCGAGCGCCGCGGCCGGTTCTCGCGCCGGGCGGCGTCATGCGCCTCGTCCGGCTGCGGTTCCAGCCGGCGGATGCCCTCGCCGGTCCCCATCGACCCGTTACCGGCCGCACGATCGACCGGCGCACCGTCGCTGCTCTGCGCCAGCAGGTCGCCGCCCAGCGCCGGCTGGACGGCCGTGGCGAGCAGCAGGCAAAGCCCGGCAATCAGACATCGTGGCGCTCGCATGGCTGCGTCCTCCCTCTTGCCCATTCAAGTTTGGCAGCGCGCCTCGGCCAAAGTGCGCGGGCACGCCGCTCGCCGGACCGATGGCAATCTGAACCCTCCCGGCGCCGCGGGGTCCATTTTCCACGGACGAGACAACTCACGGAGACGAGAAGATGGCACCTGCGCTGATGATCGTGGCAATGCTGCTGGGCTGGCTGTCGGCCGCCATGGCGATGCTCTGGGGCATGCTGCGCATCGCCCGCCGGCGCCAGCCTCGGCCGGACCAGGCGCACCGTGAAACCGGGCCTGCCCTGCCCGCTGCACCGACCGGTCGTCACACGCGCTTCATATTCTGCGTGACATCCCGGCTGAGGTCTGTAGAATGCACGCCGCGGGATGGAGCAGTCTGGTAGCTCGTCGGGCTCATAACCCGAAGGTCGTTGGTTCAAATCCAGCTCCCGCAACCAATTACGAAAGGCCACTCGATCGAGTGGCCTTTTTCGTTTCCGGCCTAAGTACCTGAGCCGGAATGACTTTTCTCGGCGCGACGGGTTGACAGGTAGCCTTCAGGCTGTAGAATGCCGCCCCACAGACGCGGGATGGAGCAGTCTGGTAGCTCGTCGGGCTCATAACCCGAAGGTCGTTGGTTCAAATCCAGCTCCCGCAACCAAATACGAAAGGCCACTCGATCGAGTGGCCTTTTTCGTTTCTGTTCTCAGTAGCTCGCCCCGTCCACCGCGACGCGTGCGGCGAGCTCGTCGGCCGGCGCCTGCAGGTGGCGCAACCGGCGTAGCTGGCCGACCCGCTCCAGATTTCCCGCCGCAACCGCGTAGTGCCCCGGCGACAGCTCCAGCGCGCTGCGGAAGAACTGCTCGGCCTCGTCGAGCCGGCCCTCGACCAGACAGATATAGCCCACCTCGTTGCTGGCCTCGGCGCGATTGCTGCTGCGCTCGAAGGTGGCGATGGCTTCCTCGTAGCGGCCAGCACGCGCCAGCAGCAGGCCGAAGTTGCGCAGCAGCGGCGAGTAGCCTGGCGACTGGTCGATGGCGCGCCGGTACAGGCGCTCGGCGGCGTCCCAGCGCCCGGCCAGGTAGTAGGAATAGGCCTGGCTGTTCTGCACCAGCGGCGAGCGCGGGTCGATCTGCAGGGCCAGGCGGTAGTAGCCCTCGGCCTCGGCGAAGGCCGAGCCGAGGTCGGCGAGCACGCCGAGGGCGTTGTACAGGCGCACTGGCGAGGCCTTGTCTACCGACAGTCCCGCCGGCGACAGCGCAGCCTCCGGTGCCGGCGCGCCCAGCCGCTGCTGGTCCAACCGCACCGCCCGCTCGAGCAGGCTGCGCGCTGCCCCGCTGTCGCGCTGCGCCAGGCGCAACAGGCCCAGCTCGGCCAGCGCTTCGATGTCGTCCGGCGCCTTCTGCAGCACCTCGTTCAGCGCCATCTCCGCCAGCTGGCTGTTGCCGCGCTCGCGGTGGATGCGCCCGACCGCCACCAGCGCCGCATGCCGCTTGGGTTCCAGTTCCAGCGTGCGCAGATAGAGGTAAAGCGCCTGGTCGAGATCACCGCCACGGTAGGCCATGTCGGCCAGCTGCATCGCCTGGTCGGCGCTGCCGGCCTGCTTGCGCACCTGGTAGAGCACCGAGTTGTCGCCCGAGTACACCGAGCGCATGCCCTGGGGCGCGTCGAAGCTCTGGCAGCCGACGAGCGCGCCGCTCACTGCCAGCAATAGTGCGAGCCTTTTCATGTCACAGCCTCCCGAATGCCTTGAGTACACCGATGATGGCCGGACCGATGGCCACCAGGAAAAAGCTCGGCCACAGGCAGAAGATCAGCGGGAAGACCAGCTTGGTGCCAATCTTCGCCGCCTGCTCCTCGGCCGCCTGGGTGCGCCGGTCGCGAAACTCCTCGGCGTAGATGCGCAGCGTGTCGGCCACGCTGCTGCCGAAGCGGATGCTCTGTGCCAGCAGGCTGATCAGCCCGCCGATGTCTTCCAGCCCGGTGCGCTCGGCGAGGTTGCGCAGCGCATCGGCACTGGAGATGCCGGCGCGGATCTCGGCGTTGACCAGCGCCAGCTCCTCGGCCAGTTCGCCGTGGCTGACCGCCAGTTCCTCGGCGACGCGCTCGATGGCCTGGGGCAGCGCCAGGCCGGACTCGACGCACACCACCATCAGATCCAGCGCATCGGGGAAGGCCTGGCGCAGCCGGTTGATCCGCGCCGCCCGGCGCTTGTCCACCACCATCGCCGGCAGCAGCCAGCCGGCGCCGGCCAGCACCGCCGCGAGCAGGATCACCTGCAGCAGCGACAGCCCGCTGAGCAGCGGCAGCGCCATGATCGCGGCGCCGAACAGGCACAGCGGCAGCAGCAGACGCCAGGCCCAGTACAGCTGTGGCGCGGAGAGCGAGCGATAACCGGCCTGGATCAGGCGCAGGCGCGTGGCGCTGGGCGCGGCCTCGTCACTGGCGACGAAACGCTGGCCCAGCTGGGCAACCAGCAGCTGCAGGCCGCCGGAGGCCTGGGTCGGCATCGCCGCACCACCCTGGCTGCGACGGATCGCCAGCAGGCGCCGGCGCACCGGATCCTGCAGGCCGGCCGCCACCAGCCCGAGCGCGGCGAACACCAGCACCGCGCTGGCACCGATGGCCAGGCTGAAGATCAGCCGCACCATCGCCTCGTCCTGCACCGATGCACTGATCAGGCTCAGCAGGTAGTCCATGGCGCTCCCCTCCCCTAGACCTGGATGCGCACGATGCGGCGGATCCAGAAGATGCCCAGCAGCATGGCGACGAAGGCGGCCAGCGCCAGCTTGCGCCCCAGCGGCTCGTTGACCAGCATCGGCAGGTAGCCGGGCGTGGTCAGCATGATCCCGGCGGCCAGCACGAAGGGCACCGAGATCAGCACCCAGGCCGACATGCGCCCCTCGGCCGACAGCGTGCGCACCTTGCGCTGGAAGCGGAACCGGCTGCGCACCAGGCGGCTCAGGCGCTCGAGCACCTCGGTGAGGTTGCCGCCGGTGTCGCGGTGGATGAGGATCGAGGTCACCAGCAGCATCACCGTCATGCTCGGCATGCGCTCGAGCAGCCCGAGCATCGCCCGGCGCACGTCGTTGCCGTAGGCGATGTCGGCGAAGGCCAGGCCGAATTCCTCGGCCACCGGGCCCTTCTGCTCGTCGGCCACCAGGCGCAGGGTCTCGTTGAACGGGTGGCCGGCACGCAGCGCGCGGCACATGGCGTCCAGCGCATCGGGCAGGCCTTCCTCGAAGCGGGCGAAGCGCTGGGCACGCGCACGGCCGATGTGCAGCACCGGCACCCAGAACAGCGCCAGCGCAACGGCCGCCGCGGCCCACCAGAGCTGGGTCAGCAGCCAGATGCCGGCGGCCGCGGCCAGCGCCAGCAGCAGGCCGAGCGCGACCACCCGGTAGGCCAGGTGATGCAGCCCGGCCTGCTCGATCATCCGCCCCAGCCGTTCCATGCCCGGCAGCTGTTCCAGCCGGGCCTCCAGCGGCGACAGGCGCTTGAGGTACTTCTGCCGCAGCAGCGACTGCAGGCTCTCGCCGGAGCCGCCGTGCTCGAGGATGCGCAGGCGCTCGCGGATGCGCTTGCGCACCTTGCCGGCTTCGCCGAACACCGGGATCGTCACCCCCTGGCTGAGCAGGAACACCGCCAGGAAGACCATGCCGAGGAAGATCAGCAGGAACTCGCCGGACAACCCGTTCATGGCTGCATGGCCTCCATCCAGTCAGGGCGGAACAACGTCAGCGGCAGGTCGATGCCGCGCTTGGCCAGGCTCTCGCGGAACGCCGGTACCATGCCGGTGGGGCGATACTCGCCGAGCACCTCGCCGCCCTCGCCGATGCCGCGCCGCTCGAAGGTGAAGATCTCGGTCATGGTGATGATGTCGCCCTCCATGCCGTTGATCTCCTGCACGCTGACCAACCGCCGCCGGCCGTCCTCCTGGCGCTCGAGCTGGATGACCACGTCGATCGCCGAGGCGATCTGCTGGCGCAGCGCCTTCATCGGAAAGGTCGCGCCGGTCATCGAGACCATGTTCTCGATCCGCCCCAGGGCATCGCGCGGGGTGTTGGCGTGAATGGTGGTCAGCGAGCCGTCGTGGCCGGTGTTCATCGCCGCCAGCATGTCCAGCGCCTCGCCGCCGCGCACCTCGCCGATGACGATGCGGTCCGGGCGCATGCGCAGAGCGTTGCGCACCAGCTCGCGCTGGTTGATCTCGCCGCGCCCCTCGATGTTCGCCGGCCGCGTCTCCAGGCGCACCACATGCGGCTGCTGCAGCTGCAGCTCGGCGGAGTCCTCGATGGTGACGATGCGCTCGTTGTGCCCGATGAAGCTCGACAGCACGTTGAGCATGGTGGTCTTGCCGGTGCCGGTGCCGCCGGAGACCAGCACGTTGAGCCGGCCACGGACGATGGCCTTGAGCACCAGGGCGATGGCCGGGGTCAGGGTGCCCATCTGCACCAGCGCGTCGGCGTTGAGCAGGTCGACGGCGAAACGGCGGATCGACAGGCTCGGCCCATCGATGGCCAGCGGCGGGATGATCGCGTTGACCCGCGAACCGTCCTTCAGCCGCGCGTCCACCAGCGGCGAGGATTCGTCGATGCGCCGGCCGAGGGACGAGACGATGCGGTCGATGATGTTGAGCAGGTGGCGGTCGTCGCGAAAGCGCACGTCGGTGCGCTGCAGCTTGCCGTGGCGCTCGACGTACACCGAGGCATGGCCGTTGACCAGGATGTCGGAAATGGTGGTGTCGGCCAGCAGCGGTTCGAGCGGGCCGAGGCCCAGTACCTCGTCGCTGATCTGCGCGATGATCGCCTGGCGCGCGGCCAGGCTCACCGGCGCGGCCTGCTCGTCGAGCAGGCGCTGGCAGATCTCGCGGATCTGCCGGCTCGCCTCGGCCGGCTCCAGCGAGTCGAGCAGCGACAGGTCCATGACCTTGAGCAGCAACTGGTAGATGCGCTCGCGCCAGTCGCTTTCCAGCGGGCTCAGCTGGCTGCGCGTCTGGTATGGCTGCTCGGGCGTCTCGGCCTCCCAGGCCATGCCCTGCACGGCGTCCGGCGCCGGCGCGGTGGTGGCGGCCTCGGCCGCGGGACGGGCAGCGCGCTGCAGACGGCTGCGAAATTCGCTCAACATGGTCTACCCCCTGAACAGTCGGCCGATGGTGCGTTTGAACAGGCTGTCATCCCTGTGCTGCTCGCCAACCAGCTGCTGGCCGAACTGGCGGATGCCGCGGGTGATCGCCGCGCGCGGCGCCTTGAGCTCCAGCGGGATACCGGCGTTCTGGCTCTCGCTGGCGACGGCATAGTCGTTGGGCAACGTCACCACCCGCTCGCAACGCAGCGCCTCGCCGATGTCACGCAGGCTCACCGGAGCAGACTTCTCGTAGCGGTTGACCACCACCTCGATCTGCCCGGCCGGCACGCCGAGGTCGTCACGCAGGATGCGCCACAGGCGCGCCGCGTCCTTCAGGTGCCCGACGCTCTGTTGCAGCACCAGGTACACCCGGTCGGCCTTTTCCAGGGTGACGCCGGTGAGGTGGTCGATGTGCCGCGGCAGGTCGACCACCGTCCAGTCGTAACTGTTGCGCGCCAGGTCCAGCAGCGTCTCGAGCTGTTCCAGCGGCACGTCCTGGCTCAGGCACAGCTCGCCGCTGCGCACGCCGAGCACGTCGAGGGTGCCGCTGAAGTGGCTGCAAAAACCGTGCAGCGCCACGCCGTCGAGGCTGTCGGCGCGCTGCAGCACATCCACCGGGCCGTGGGCGGGGCTCACGTCGAAGGCATGGGCGACGCTGCCGAACTGCAGGTCCAGGTCCAGCAGCAGGCTCTTGCCGCCCTGGATGCTCAGCTGGTGCGCCAGGTTGCAGGCGATCAGCGTGGCACCGGAGCCGCCCTTGGCGTTGATCACCGCGATCAGCCGGCCGCCGTGCTGCGCGCCGCTGCGGGTCTCGGTCACCAGGCGCAGCAGTGCGGCGCGCAGCTCGCCGGGCACCACCGGCTCGGGCAGGAAGTCGCGCGCGCCGGCCTGCATGGCCAGGCGCACCGCCTCGCGGTTCTCCAGCGGGCCGCAGATCAGCAGCGGCGGCCGGCGCCCGCGCTCGCGCTGCAGCAGCGCGCCGAGTTCGTCGCGCCACAGCTGGCTGAGGTGCAGCACCAGCACGTCGGGCAACGGGTCGACGCCATACAGCGGGTCGGTGTGGCCGTTGCTCACCAGCCGGGTGCTGATGCGGTAGCCGGGCAGGCCCTGGGCCATGTCCTTGAAACTGGCGAGCGATTGCGCGTCACGCCCGCTGATCAACAGCTGCAGGGCATGGACGTCGGGCCGTATCGCTGCGTCGCCGTCGACGAGTTTCAGCATGGCGTTATCTCCGGTACTTCATTGGCGTCGGGTTGGCGGCCCAGGCTTTCCCTGGGCAGCGTCGATTCGAAGGCCGGCAGGGTCAGCGCCTGCTGCATGCCGGGGATCAGCAGGTCGAAGACGAAGCCCTCCACGCGCAGGCGCACGTAGCGGATCTGGCCGAAGCCGGTGGCCGTGCCGGGGCTGGCGACCGGGCTGCCGTTGGCGTCCAGGTAGCTCAGGCTCATCTGCGAGCTGTCCAGCCCGCCGATCAGGCTGCTGGTGGTGCTATCGCTGTCGGCTGCGTTGAACATCGCCCGGCGCAGCACGCGCGGATCGCTGATGTCGCACACCGCGGCCAGGCGCGCGCCGCGGCGCACGGTCTCGTTCAGCGCGTTGACCGTGAAGGCCAGGCGGCCGAGTTCCAGCGCGCCGAACAGCACGACGAACAACAGCAGCCCGACGATGGCGAACTCCACCAGGTACACCCCGCGCATCCGCCTCGCATTCATCACAGCGCCCTCATCACGGTGCTGGCCTGCAGGGTCAGCTGCAGCGGGATCGCCTCGCCGACCAGCGCCGGCAGGCCGTTGCCGATGACCGGCTGGTAGGCATAGCGCAGCGTCACCCGCACATGGTTGGCACCGACCGGGGCGATCTCCACGGCCTCGCCGTCGAGCCCTTGCAGGCGCGGCTCGCCGCTGGCCGAGGGGCTGCCGTACACCGCCAGGTTGCGCGTCTGCGCGAGCAACCCGGCGTTCAGGTCGATGCGCCCGAGGGTGCGGTTCCAGGCCTGGGCCGAGAGGTAGCGGCTGGAGTCGCGGCTGGCCTGGACCAGTTCGTTGTACTGGAACAGCAGGCGTCCCAGCTCGCCGAAGGCCAGCAGCAGGAGCAGCAGCAGCGGCACGGTGATGGCGAACTCGACCATCGCCAGGCCGCGCTGGCGACGAACCGCCGGAAGCTTGATCGCTTGCATGCTGGCCTCCCCTCAGGAGTCGTCGCTGGGCGTGCGCGTGTTGTCGATATAGGTCTTGTACAGCTGGATGATCTGCGGGCCGGCGTCTTCCACCGGATTGATGTCCGGCACGTTGTCGCCTTCGCATTCACGGATGAACTGGCCAAATATCTGCGCCTGGTTGCCGGTGCCGGTCGGCAGCGGCTGGACCAGGAAGAAGCAACCGAAGCCCAGTACCGGCACCGAGGTCTGCCCGCCAGAGGCGCCGGTGCAGTTACCGACCACGATCTTCAGTACGCGCCGCTCGAACACGCCGTCGTTGCGACAGCCGCTGGGGCATCCGGCCACGCGCCGCTGCCAGTCGTTGTAGTCCAGCAGCGCCGTGGTAGAAGTGCTCAGGTCGCCATTGCTGGCGCTCACCTCGCGGCCCTCATACTCCGCCTTGCCGGTGCCGTCGTTGTAGGTCATTCGCGGCGAGCTGTAGTCGGTGACCAGATCCGGCGGATAACTGGCGGCACTGCTGGACAGCGAGCCGCTGTACTGGCCGAAGCGCGTGTTGAAGCCCTGCGACACCGGACCGACGGTGTTGCCCGGCTCGGTTTCCACCGACTCGCCGACGCTGTTGCACTGGGAGATACCGCCGGCCAGCGCCTCGCGGACATCCGCCGCGCCACTGCTATCGCCCAGGCGGATCAGCTGGAAATTGCCGGGGCCGATGGCCGACTCGTTGCCAGCCGCCCCCTTGAGCACCTCCAGACCGCCGAAGCTGTAGCCCCAGAACAGCCCATTATCCGGGTCGTACTGATTGGGGTTGCCGCATACCATCAGCGGCGCGATGTTGCATGGGCTGGTCGGGCTCGGCCCGGCCGTGGCGATGGCGGCGACCGCCTTCTCCGGCGGCTGGTCGGAGAACACCGAGAGGATCGGCCAGAAGAAACCCTGCAGCCGCTCGCTGGGCACCGACACGCGCACGTAGCGCGCCGCCAGCGGCCCCGGGTAGGAGAACGGCCCGTAGACGCTGGTCGCCAGCTCCACCAGCGCAAAGCCGGTGCCGCCCTCGGCCAGCGCCTGCGCCAGCTCGCCGTTGCCGGCGGCCTGGGCGTTCAGCGCCAGGGTGTCGAGCGCCGCGGCGCGGGTCTGGCTCGCCGCGTTGCTGGCGCCGCTCATCTGCTGCAGGGTCTTGGCGCCACTGAGTGCCGCGGCATCCACCGCGTTCTGCAGGCGCGCCTTGTTCACCAGCATGTGGCCGCCATCCAGCGCCAGGGCGCCCATCGCCAGGATCGCCAGCATGGCGATGGTCACCAGCAGCATCACCGCGCCGCGCTGGCGGACTGGCCATGCAGGCCGTGCAGGAAGGCTGTTCATGGTCGCCTGGCCTCAGCGCTCGAAGCGGATCTGGATCGGTTCGGACACCTGCTTCGCGTCGCCGCTGGCTTCGCGATAGCCCTTGACCACGCGCTCGGTCAGCGGCCCGTCGAGCGCCGGCGGGATCTGCTCGCCGGGGTTGGCGGCCAGCACCGGGTCGGCGATCTGCTGGTAGTGCACCGCCTGGACGGTGCTGCCCAGCGGCCCGACGCGCGCCTCGTCGTAACTCATGCAGGCGGTGAGCAGCAGGCTGCTGCCCAGAAGCAGGATGGCTTTCATGGCGTGGCTCCCGTTATTGCAGGTCATGACCGAAACGCCCTTCGCTGACCCCCAGGCTGACCGGCACGCTACGCCCGGGCTGGCTGCCCTTGGTCTTGCCCAGCAGGTAGAACTCCAGGTCGCTCGGCGGCACGAAATCGTCGGTCGGCAGGCGCACCGCGCGGGCGTCCACCGGCTTGGCCAGGTGCGGCGTGACGAGGATCACCAGCTCGGTCTCGCCATTGACGAACTGCTGGCTGCGAAACAGCATGCCCAGCACCGGCAGGTCGCCCAGGCCGGGGAAGCGGCTGACGAAGTCGCGGCTGTTCTCGCTGATCAGGCCGGCGATGGCGATGGTCTGCCCGTCGCGCAGCTCCACGGTCGACTGCGCGCTGCGCTTGGTCAGCGAGGGAATGACCTGGGTCACGCCGTCGCCCAGCACGCTCTGCAGGCCGGTGTCGAGCACCAGCGAGTTGGTGTTGGAGAGTTCGCTGACCGAGACGTTGAGGTTGAGGTTGATGCGCCCGGAATCGAGCACCACCGGGAGGAACTTCACGCCGACGCCGAATTCCTTGTATTCGATGGTGATGCCGTCGTCCTCGGTGATCGGCACCGGGAACTCGCCGCCGGAGATGAATTCGGCCTGCTGGCCGGTGAGCGTGGTCAGCGTCGGCTCGGCCAGCACCTTGGCGCTGCCGTTGTCCTTGGAGGCCTCGAGCACCACGTTGAAGAGGAACTCGTCGGAGAGGAACTGGCCGAAGATGCCCTTGCCGTCGCCGAACAGCGTGGTCGGGTCGAGCAGGCCGTCCTCGTTGATGCCCAGGCCCGCACCGCCGTTGAAGCCGCCGCTGGACCAGCGCGAGGACGAGCCGAAGTCCAGCGCGTTGAAGCGCACGTTGAGGTTCTTGAACAGGTTGCGCTGCATCTCGGCGACCTTCACCTCCAGCATCACCTGCTGGCTGCCGCCGACGCTCATCAGGTTGATCACCTCCGGCGCCTTGGCCTTGGGCCGCTCGGCCCCGGCCCCGCCGCGCCCGGCGTCGGCCTGCGGCGTGCTGGCCGCGGCGTAGCTGGTGGCGAGCTTGAGCGCGGTGTCCATCGCCGCCGCGCTGCTGACCTGGCCGCGCAGCACCAGGGCGCCCTGGGCGCTGGTGACCTCGATGGACTCCTTGGGCAGGATTTCGTGCAGCTGGGCCTTGAGCCCACCGAGGTCGTGCACCACCTGTAGCTCGAGGGTGTCGATCAGGCGGTCGCGCGCATCCCACAGCAGCACGTTGGTGCTGCCCAGCGAGCGGCCGAGCAGGTACAGCTGGGTCGGTGTGGTGATGAGGATGTCGGCGATGGCCGGGTTGCCCACCGAAATGCGCTTGACCGGCGCCCGGGTGGTGATGACCCGCGATTGGTAGATCGGCACCTTGACGCCGTTGCCGTTGACCACGGCAGCCGCGCTGACGGCCGGCTGTGGTTCGGCGGCGGCGACCAGCGCCGGCACCGCGCCGGCCAGCAGCAACAGGGCGACGGCAGTGGCGGTTCGCACTGATTTCATGGCAGTTCTCCTTGTTCTTCCGGCCCGCCCGCGGCGGGCGCCGAGCGAGCTACAACTTGACTCTGTTCACGTCGGTGCCACGGATGACGGTCACGCCTGCCCCCTCGACAGGCACGCGCCGGGGCGCCGGGCGCGGTGCGGTAGCCACCGGCTGCGCCACCGGGACCGCCTCGGCGGGCTTGCGCGAGTTGTCCAGCGGGTTACGCAGCGCCAGTTGCAGCTGGCCCTCGCTCATCGCCTTGACCAGCTTCTCCGCCTCGGCCGGGTCCATCTCCAGGGTCACCGCGCGCACCACCACCGGCTGGGTCTTGTCGGTGCTGGCGGTCTGGTCGACGGCCAGCACGCGCAGGTCCTCGAGAATGGTCTTGGCCTGGGATTCCTCGCCGTTGCCCACCCGGCGGGTGGCCAGCACGTCGACGCGGTTGCCCGGCAGGAGGAAGCCGCCGACCCCCACCACATCGTCGACGCGCACCGAGACGGCACGCTTGTTCTTGTCGATCAGCGAGGCCAGGGTGCTGCCGCCCAGGTGCTCGGCGACCCGCGGCTGGCGCAGCATGTCGCCGCGCAGCAGGCCGAAGGTGGCGATCTTGCCGGTCACCTCCTCGACCGCGCCGAAGGCATCGTCGGGCACGGTGTCGCGCGGCATGCGCACCAGCGCCAGCTGGCGCGCCTCGATCATCTGGCCGAAGGGAATCTCCATGGTGGCGACCACCACGTCGCGCTGCTTGTCGTCCGGGGCGGCCTGCAGCCGGTTGTTCAGCCAGCCGTTGGCCAGCCAGGCGGCGCCAAGCCCCAGGACCAGCGAGAGTGCGACTAGACCGACGTTGCGCGAGCCCATGGCTGCTCTCCTTGTTCACTGTCGTTGCGGATGAAGTAGTTCTGCCAGGCCCAGGCGAGGTCCTCGCGGGTCGGCCCGCCGCCGCCGTCCAGGTAGCGCCGCCGGTCGCTGGCCATGCCGAGCAGGTCGCGCGGATGGCAGGGCGACAGCGGGATCGCCGAGGGCCGGTACAGCGCGTCCAGCGCGTAGCCGAACAGTCCGGCGTCGAACGCCAGCTCAAGCCGCGCCGCGGCCATGCGCCAGATGCGCTCGAAGTCGGCGGCGTCCGGGTAGTCGAAGCGCAGCTTGTGGCCGATGCGCCGCAGGAAGGCGTTGTCGGCCAGGTCGAGCGGGTTGAAGTTGGTCGACAGCACCAGCAGCACGTCGAACGGCAGGCTGCAGTGGCGGCCGCCGCCGAAACTGAGGAAGTCCAACTGCTCCTCGAGCGGCACGATCCAGCGGTTGAAGACTTCCTCGGCGGGCATCTGCTGGCGGCCGAGGTCGTCGATCACGAACAGGCCGTTGGCCGCCTTCAGCTGCAGCGGCGCGTGGTACAGCCGGCTCACCGGGTCGTGGCGGATGTCCAGCTGGTCCATCTTCAGTTCGCCGCCGACGCGCACCTGCGGGCGCAGGCAGGACAGCAGGCGACGGTCGATGCCCTCGCCGAGCAGCAGGTCGTTCTGCTCGGGGCCGCTGTCGAGGCGGCGGTGGATCTGGCTGTCGTGGATGGGCACCACGGCATCGTCGACGGCGATCGCATGGGGAATCCAGATCGCCTCCTCGAACAGGCGGATCAGGCGGCTGGCGACGAAGGTCTTCCCGCTGCCGGGCGGGCCGTAGATCATCAGCGCGCGGCTGGAATTGAGCGCTACGCCGAGGCGGTCGAGCATGTCCTCGGTGAGCACCGCATCGCGCATCGCCAGGCGGATCGCCGCGTGATCTACCCGCGCGTGGTGCACGCTCTGCAGGCGCAGCAGGCTGCGGTAGGCATCCACCGGGAACGGCGCCGGCCCCTGGTAGCCGCTGCGCTGCAGGGCGTCGCGGGCGGCCTGGCGGCCACGCTCGGTCAGGCCGAAGCGCAACGCCTGGCCCTGGCCGACGCCAAGCACCTCGACGCGGCCATCGCGGCGCAGGCCGGCCAGCACCTCGTCGAGCACCACGCCCGGCAGGGCCAGGCGCGAGGCCATGCGCGGCAGGTCCAGCGCGCCGGCATCGAGCAGGTGCTTGCCCAGCAGGTCGGCGAGGAACTGCTCGCCAAGGCCCGTATCGGCAATGCTGCGCGGCGGCGGTGCCAGGCGCTGCACGAGTTCGCGCAGGCTCGGCGCTTGTGCATCGAGGTTTGCATCCTGCATAGCCGTATCCTCAGGCAATGGTTTGCCAGATGCCGGTCACCGCGGTTCCGAGGCAGATGGCCACCGCGTAGGGGAACGGCCGGGCGGCCACCTCCCCCTGCTGCGGCCGCAGGTAGGTCCCGGTCCGCGCCATCAGGTAGTAACGTGTCAGCAGTTGCCCCGCCTGGCCCTGCACCAGTACCAGCAGCAGCGCACAGGCCAGGCCGGCGACCAGGCTGGCCGCGGTCGCCTGCAGCGCCAGCGCCGGGGTCAGGAAGGCGCCGACCATGGCCATCAGCTTCACATCGCCGGCTGCCATGCCGCCGAAGGCGTACAGCGGCAGGAACAGTCCGAAGCCGACCAGCATGCCGAGCAGGCCGTTTCCCAGAGCCGGCAGGCCACCGGTGAGGTACTGCCCCCCGAGCGCCACGGCGATTCCCAGCAGTACCAGCGTGTTGGGAATACGGCGCCGCCAGAGGTCGCTGACCAGCGCGGCCAATAGCAGGGGGATCAGTAGCAAGGCCATTAAGCCGGAGGATCCAACTTATCGACGATTCCTTGGATCGTCTCCGCCACAGCCGTACCAAGGCTGGTGAACGCACCAATTGCGGCTAGCGTGATCAACCCACCCGCCACGGCGTACTCCACCATCGTCAAGCCTTCCTCGTCCCGGGCGAACCGGCCGATTGCTTCCTTGATTGCCTGAATTTTCATGTCGCTCACCTTTCGTGTGATTGTCCCGAGCGGTAACGCACCAGCGCGTTGCCTGATTCGAGCCTAGTGAGCTACCCGGGGGGCGGGTTAGGAGCCAATTGCCGATCGCTAGGATTTTTCTGCTCCCCTCAACCAAGGACTAATCCGCGCGCAGGGCGAGAACCCCAGCAATGGCACTTTGCTGGCGCGCGCCAAGAAGTTTTGATCTTTAATCAGGATTAATACCTGGTAACGGATGGCACTTGGCCAATACTCAGCGCGTCGTTGCAAGCGAGCGAGCCTGATGTCCGACACTGCGATGTACCCGGTGCTGCGCTGGGTCGACCTGACCCACGACCACTCGACACCCGAGCTGATGCGCCGCTTCAGCGATTACCACTGCCGCCTGGTGCCGGCGGAGTCGATCGGCGATGGCTGCGGCGTCGACATGCTCTGCCTGCATTACGACCAGCCCGACTCGCGCAGCCTGAACCTCGCCCTGGAACTCAAGCGCCTGGCGCCCTCGGTGCCGATCACCATGTTCACCGTGCAGCACTCCGAGGAACTGGCGGTCTGGGCGATGCGGGCGCGCATCTGGGAATACCTCGTGCTACCGCTGGAGCCCGCCGAGCTGGCGCGCTACCGCACCTGCCTGGAGCAGCTCTGCCAGCTGCGCCGCCAGGGTTGCCACCAGCGCGTCGACCACCGGCCGACCTTGCCCGACAGCATCCGCCTGGCCGCGCCCTCGCTCAAATACCAGCGCCTGGCGCCGGCACTGCGCCATATCGAGGCGCACTACCGAGACAACATCGAGCAAAAGGAGCTGGCCGAACTCTGCGAGATGACACCGTCGCGCTTCAGCCGGCTGTTCAAGGAATCGCTCGGCCTCGGCTACGTCGACTACATCCAGCACAAGCGCATGGAATTCGCCAAGCAGCGCCTGCTCAACAGCCAGATGCCGATCACCAGCATCGGCTACGCCGCGGGCTTTCGCGATCCGTCGTATTTCGCCCGCGCCTTCAAGCAGTTCACCGGCTGCACCCCCAGCGAATACCGCGACAGCTGCCAGCCGGCGACGCGGCGAGCCATCGGCGAGCTGGACCATGCCACGCGCCGCGACGACGAACAGCCCTCCGCCAACCCCGGGCTGCCCTTCGCCGTCTGACCGCAGGCATGGCCGCTGGCTGGAGCTAAGCCGCCAAAGCCCCTAACATGACCGTCTGTTGTATCCAGAAACGAGTAGTCATGCCTTTTGCACGGATGTTTCGCATCGACCTGGGACGGTCGGTGGTTCTGCTCGCGGTACTGGCGACCTTCGCCGCGCTAGCCATCGGCCTGTATGCCAGCTTCCAGGTCCAGCGCCAGATGCTGATCGACAGTACCCTGGAGGCCAACCGTGTCTACGCCACCAAGCTGGCGGACATCACCGAGGAGTTCTTCGCCAACTCGCGCCAGCAGCTCGGCTATTCCTCGGGGCAGATCTCCAGCCGCTTCGGCGATGACCAGGCGCTGCAGGACGAGGCCCGGCGCATCCGCATGCAGGTGCGCCGCTTCAACACCGTGCTGGTGGTCGATGCCAGCGGCGTGGTCCGCGCCGCGTCGCCGGCCTCGCGCTACCTCAAGGGCGAGCGGCTGGACAACCCCGGCAGCCGCGAAGCCCTGCAACAACGCCGCGCGCTGGTCAGCGCGCCCTACGTCTCCAGCCGCGACCACCTGACGGTATTCATCTCCCAGCCGGTGTTCGACCCCGCCGGCAAGTACCTCGGCTACATCGGCGGCGCGGTTCATCTCAAGCGCGGCGGGGCGCTGTCGGCGCTGCTCGGCGAACACTTCTACAAGGACGGCTCCTACATCTATGTAGTGGACCGCGAGCGGCGCCTGCTCTACCACCCGCAGCTGGAACGGCTCGGCACCGTGGTCGGCGCCAACTCGGTGATCGATGCCGTGCTCTGGGGCGAGAACGGCAGCCGCCGGCTGATCAACAGCCAGGGCATGGACATGCTCGCCGGCTACGCCATGGTCCCCAGCAGCGGCTGGGGCGTGGTCGCCCAGCGCCCCACCGAGGTGACCCTGCGCGAACTGGACGGACTGATGCTGGAGGTGCTGGGCGAGACCGCGCCGATGGCCCTGCTCACCCTGCTGCTGGTCGGCCTGCTCGCCAGCCTGCTGGTCCGCCCGCTGCGCCAGCTCGCCGGCGCAGCCACGGAGCTGGACGCCCCGGAAGCGCTGGAGCGCCTGCGCCGGGTGCGTCCCTGGTACTTCGAGGCGGCGCAGTTCAGGCGCGCCCTGCTGATCGGCGCCAGCCTACTGCACCAGAAGATCGGCAAGCTCAACCTCGAGGTTCAGCTCGACCCGCTGACCGGGCTGCGCAACCGCCGCGGCCTGACCGCCAGCATCGAACAGCTGCGCGCCGAGCAACAGCCCTTCGCGGTGATCGACCTGGACATCGACCACTTCCGCCAGCTCAACGACAACCTGGGCCATGAGCGCGGCGACGCACTGCTGCGCGAGGTCGCCGAACAGCTGCGCAACTGCGCCGGCCCTGGCGACCTGCCCTGCCGCTGCGCCGGCGACGAATTCCTCCTGCTGCTGCCCGAGGCCGACGCCGCGGCGGCCAGCCGGGTCGCCGAACGCCTGCGCCAGGCCGTCGAAGCGCTGCCGCCGGGGCCGTTGGGCGGCGTCACGCTATCGCTCGGCGTGGCGGCCTGGCCGGCCCACGGCGAAAGCCCCGAAGAGGTCTTCAAGCAGGCCGACGAGGCGTTGCAACGCGCACGGCAGGCCGGTGGCAACCGCCTGGCGGTCGCCGGCGACGCGCCCTGAGCGCCGATCGCGCTCAGAGCGACAGGCGCAGTGCCAGCGCGGCCAGGGTCGCCAGCAGCACCGGCAGCGTCAGCACGATGCCGACGCGGAAGTAGTAGCCCCAGCTCACCCGCACGCCCTTGCTCGCCAGCACGTGCAGCCAGAGCAGCGTCGCCAGGCTGCCGATCGGCGTGATCTTCGGGCCCAGGTCGCAACCGACCACGTTGGCGTAGATCATCGCCTCGCGCACCGCGCCGGTGGTCTGCGTGGCGTCGATGGCCAGCGCGCCGACCAGCACGCTCGGCAGGTTGTTCATCAGTGACGAGAGCAGCGCCGTGAGCAGGCCGGTGCCCAGCGCCGCGCCGAACACGCCGTAGCCGGCGGAGAATTCCAGCGCCGCGGTCAGGTGGTCGGTCAGCCCGGCATTGCTCAGGCCGTAGACCACCAGGTACATGCCCAGCGAGAACACCACCACCTGCCAGGGCGCGCCGCGCAGCACCCGGCGCGTGGAGATCACCTGCCCGCGCCCGGCCACCACCAGCAGCGCGGCGGCGCAGACTGCCGCCACCAGGCTGATCGGCACGCCCAGCGGCTCCAGCCCGAACAACGCCAGCAGCAGCACGACCAGCACCACCCAACCGACGCGGAAGGTCACGCGGTCGCGCACGTACAGTGCCGGTTCGTGCAGCATGGCGGCCTCGAAGCGCGCCGGGATGTCGCGGCGAAAGTACAACAGCAGCACCGCCAGGGACGCGGCGACGCTGACCAGGTTCACCGGCAGCATCACCGAGGCGTAGCGGGCGAAGCCGATGCCGAAGAAGTCCGCCGAGACGATGTTGACCAGGTTCGACACCACCAGCGGCACGCTGGCGGTATCGGCGATGAAGCCGGCAGCCATGACGAAAGCCAGGGTCGCCCCCGGCGAAAAGCGCAGCGCCAGCAGCATGGAGATGACGATGGGGGTGAGGATCAGCGCGGCGCCGTCATTGGCGAACAGTGCCGACACCGCCGCGCCGAGCAGCACGCAGTAGACGAACAACCGCCGCCCGCTGCCGCCGGCCAGCCGCGCCATGTGCAGCGCGGCCCACTGGAAGAAGCCTGCCTCGTCGAGCAGCAGGCTGATGACGATGATCGCGATGAAGGCGCCGGTGGCGTTCCAGATGATGGCCCAGACCACCGGAATGTCGGCCAGCTGCACCACCCCGGCGGCCAGCGCCAGCAGCGCGCCGAGGCTCGCGCTCCAGCCGACGCCCAGCCCGCGCGGCTGCCAGATCACCAGGACGATGGTGACGACGAAAATGATGATGGCGATGGTCATGATGCGATGATTCTCCGGCGGGTCTGTGCAGCTACCGGCAGCCCAGGAGACGAGGCGGTTCTGCGCGGCGACGCACTATATAGGCAACCTTGTCGAAACTGCATGTCGCGGAACGTTCTCGATTGCCGGCACTCCCATGGATTCGAGAGAAACCAGTACCGCGAGGAATGCCAATTGAAGATCCTTGTCTGCGGAGCCACCGGGCAGATCGGTCGCAGCCTGACGACACAAGCGCAGGCGCGCGGGCTGGACGTCATCGGCATGTCTCACCAGCAAATGGATCTGACCGATGCCCGGCAGGTGCAGCGAACCGTCGAGCGGTTGCGCCCGGGTCTGATCATCAATGCGGCAGCGTTCACCCAGGTGGATGCCGCCGAAGGCAATGCCCGGCTCGCCTATGCCGTCAACCGAGACGGCGCAGCGCTGCTGGCCGGGGCCGCCGCCGGGCTCGCGATACCGCTGTTCCATCTCTCCACCGACTACGTGTTCGATGGTCAGGCCCGCAGCCCCTACAAAGAAAGCGACCGCACGGCCCCACTCGGGGTCTATGGCGCCAGCAAGCTCGAGGGTGAGCGTGCCGTTGCACAGCGCCTGGAAAGACACCTGATCCTTCGTACCAGCTGGGTCTACGGCGAACATGGCGGCAACTTCGTCAAATCCATGCTGCGCCTGGGCGCCAGGCCCGAGCTGCGGGTAGTCGACGACCAGATCGGCTGCCCCACCAGCGCCGAGCGGATTGCCTCGGTCCTCCTCGAGCTGGCGCATCGTCATGTCACTGGCGGGGAACTGGCGTGGGGGTTGTATCACTACAGCGGACGCTCGCCCTGCTCCTGGCATGCGTTTGCCTGCGAAATCTTTCGTCAAGCGAAACAGGCCGGACTGATACAGCGGATACCGAAGCTCGTGGCCATTCCGACAAGCCAATACCCGACGCCAGCCCGCCGGCCAGCCTGGTCGGTGCTCGATTGCAGCCGCTTCGAGACCAGCTTCGGCCTGGATACCGTCGAGTGGTCGGCCGACCTTGCGCAGCTGATCGACGCCTTGAGCGAACAGGGCGCTCACCGGCTCGCAGGCTAACCGGTCACCAGGGGTCGCCCTGCGACAGCGGGTCGCGAGGGCGGGCCCGCTGCGTTACACTCGCGCCCCGATCGTGACTCGCAACCTCCCCAATCGCTCATGCCGACCCTGCTCCACCGCTGGCTGCCTACGCCGCCATAGCCCACCGTGCTGCCCCTTTCCAGCCAGCTGACCTGTCGGCGGCTGCTTCTTGCTGCGCGTCGCCCAGACAGCCGCGGCAAACGCCAACCTGAATCACAATTCGAAACCGATCCGCCGCCCCGGCCAGCACTGGCCCGTGCCGCATGATCCATTGCCCTGGGACATCCGATGCTGCATTCGTTGAAACAAACCTGGCTCTCCAACCTCCGCGGCGACGTGCTTGCAGGCCTCGTCGTTGCGCTGGCGCTGATCCCGGAAGCCATCGCATTCTCGATCATCGCCGGCGTCGATCCGAAGGTCGGCCTCTACGCCTCGTTCTGCATCGCGGTGGTGATCGCCTTCGTCGGTGGCCGGCCGGGGATGATCTCCGCCGCCACTGGCGCCATGGCATTGCTGATGGTGACGCTGGTCAAGGAGCACGGCCTGCAATACCTGCTGGCCGCCACCCTGCTGTGCGGGGTGCTGCAGATCGGCGCCGGCTACCTGCGGCTGGGCTCGCTGATGCGCTTCGTTTCGCGTTCGGTCGTGACCGGCTTCGTCAATGCGCTGGCCATCCTCATCTTCATGGCCCAACTGCCGGAACTGACCGGGGTTAGCTGGCATGTCTACGCGATGACCGCGGCGGGCCTGGGCATTATCTATCTGTTTCCCTACGTACCCAAGGTCGGCAAGGTGATCCCCTCGCCGCTGGTCTGCATCCTGTCGATGACAGCAGTGGCGGTGTACCTCGGTCTCGATATCCGCACCGTCGGCGACATGGGCGAATTGCCGGATACGCTGCCAGTTTTCCTCTGGCCCGAGGTGCCGCTGAACCTCGAGACGCTGGCGATCATCTTTCCCTACGCCGCCGCACTCGCGGTGGTGGGCCTGCTCGAGTCGCTGATGACCGCCACCATCGTCGATGACCTGACCGACACCGGCAGCGACAAGAACCGCGAGTGCAAGGGCCAGGGCGTTGCCAACATCTTTTCCGGCCTGTTCGGCGGCATGGCTGGCTGCGCGATGATTGGCCAATCGGTGATCAACGTGAAGTCCGGCGGGCGCACGCGGCTGTCGACGCTGGTCGCTGGCGTCGTGTTGCTGCTGATGGTGGTCTTTCTGAGCGACTGGGTCAGCCTGATACCGATGGCCGCCCTGGTGGCGGTGATGATCATGGTGTCGATCGGCACGTTCAGCTGGGACTCGCTACGCAACCTGCGCAAGCACCCGCTTTCGACCAACATCGTCATGATCGTCACGGTCATGGTGGTAGTGGCAACCCACAACCTGGCCTACGGTGTTCTCGCGGGAGTGCTCCTTGCCTCGCTGTTCTTCGCCAACAAGGTCGGCCATTTCCTGCATATCAGCGCCGATATCGACGCAAGCGGTCGACATTGCACCTACCGGGTGGTGGGCCAGGTGTTCTTCAGCTCGTCGGACAAGTTCGTCAACGCCTTCGACTTCAAGGCAGCACTGGAACAGGTCACCATCGACCTGAACCGGGCTCATTTCTGGGATATCACTGCAGTCGCCGCGCTGGACAAGGTGGTCCTCAAATTCCGGCGCGAAGGCACGGCTGTCACCGTGCTCGGCCTGAACGAAGCCAGCGCCACCATCGTCGACCGCTTCGCCGCGCACGACAAACCGGATGCGATCGATAACCTCATGAGCCACTGAGCAACGGCAAGAACCTGCCGGGAGTAATGGCTTGCATCGACGGCGCTCCTTCCTCGGTTGCGGTGCGTGGTTGTGCGGACCTGGGCCAGCCAGCGCCCATCGGGGCGCCACTGCCTATGTGCGACACCCAGAAACGCGAACGCCGACTGCGGGTCGAAGAACAGGAAGAATGTAAAAAAATGTGAACCAAACAACAGATCATCCGTTCGAACATTGCGAGCTGCCACGCAGGGAAGTCACCGCAGCCTTCACTCGCAAGGAGCACTCTCATGAAACAGATGACCTTTGGTTCCAGAAACAACAACTTCGATTTCCTGCGCTTCGTCGCCGCCTGCCTTGTCCTGGTCGGGCACAGCTACTGGCTCAGCGGCCGCCTGCCGGAAGAACCGCTGCGACATTTCACCGGGCACACCGATGTCGCCGATCTGGCTGTCGATGCCTTCTTCGTCATCAGTGGCTTCCTGATCACCGCGTCCTACCTCCACGGCAGCAGCAACGTCGGTTTCGTCCTCAAGCGCGCCCTGCGCATATTTCCCGGGCTGGCCTTTTCCGTCGCATTTGCCGTGCTGATCATCGGTCCCTTGGCCACCCAATTGCCGCTGGCGGAATATTTCACCCATCCGCAGACAGCTGCTTTCCTCAGCAATCTGTTCATGGTGACCAGCTATGATCTGCCAGGCGTGTTCTCTGGCAATCCGTTCCCGGAAGTGGTCAATGGTTCGTTCTGGACCTTGCCGCTCGAGGGCCTGATGTACTGCGGCATTCTGGCGCTCGGCATTCTTCGCTTGCTGCGCGGGAGCATGATCATGCTGGCGCTCGCGGCCTTTGCAGTGGCGCACTTCGTGCTGCTCCCGATGCTGGGTATCGAAAGCGTCACCCTGGTCAAGCTTTCGCGCCTGGGCATGTTTTTCCTCGCCGGCTCCGCGCTGTACATGATTCGCAAGTCGGTTCCCTGGGATGGCCGTATTGCGGTCGCCTGCCTGGCCGGCTCCCTGCTCGCCCTAGGTCATGCCAGCTGGTTCATCATCCACCTGTTCACGCTGCCGTATCTGGTCATCTATTTCGCCTATCTGCCCATTCCGGGGCTGGCCAACTTCGGCAAACATGGCGATTTTTCCTACGGCATGTACATCTTCGGCTTCCCGGTGCAGCAGTTGATCATGCATTGGTTAGGCGCACAGCTCAGCATTCCGCTCTTCGCCCTGCTCAGCCTGACGATCACGCTGTGTTTCGCCGTGCTGTCATGGAAACTGGTGGAGCAGCCGGCGCTTCGTCTGAAGCGCCTGGCGGCGCCGGCGACCGTCAAGGCAGACCGAACCGCCTCGACTTGATCGCACAGGTGCCAGGAGCGGCTGCCCCTCAGAACGCCTGGCTGTAGAACAGCGAGTAGGACTCGATGCCGTCGTTCGGCTGCTTGAGCCCGGCGTTGGAGTAGTGCATCGCGCGCAGGCCCAGCGTGCGCTCGCCGGGCAGCCTCAGGCCGAGGCCGAGACGGTCCTCGAAGTTGAACGACGAGCCCAGCTGCTGCTCGCCGACATCGGTCTTGGAGAACAGCGCCACGCCGATGCCCGCTTCGACATACGGCGTGTAGCGAAAGCCGGCGAATTCATAGGTGAGCACCGGGCTGAACGACAGCGAGTGGGCGGCGGATGCTTCGTCACCGCCGTCCCAGTAGGTGTATGCCGTATCCCAGTAGCCACCCAGGCGGCCTGTCGCGCTCTGCCACCAGTGCTTGTTCCATTCCAGCGCCAGGGCGGTGCGGATGGTCGTGTCGCCCTGCCCCGTCGCGCCAAGGGCGACGGACAGCTCGGTGGCATGGGCGGGGAATGCAACCAGCCCCAGCGCCAGGGCGCCGGGCAGCAACAACTCGAATCTCAAGGGCAGACTCCTTCTTCGGTCTGGATGGAACAAGGCAGGGGCCGCGGCCCCTGCGCTCAATGGCGGGCAGCGAGCGGCTCGGCTGGATGCCAGCCACCGCCAAGTGCCTTGTACAGCCGCACCTCGCGCTCGAGCTGCAGCAACTGGTCGCTGAGCAGCTGGCGCTGGGAGGCGAACAGCTGGCGCTGGGCGTCGAGCACGGTGAGGTAGGTGTCCACGCCCTCGTCGTAACGCTGGCGGGCCAGCTGGTAGTAGGCGCGGTTATTGTCGACCAGATCGCTCTGCGCCTGTACCTGTTCGTCGTAGGTACCGCGCGCGGCGAGGCCGTCGGCGACTTCGCGGAAGGCGGTCTGGATGGCCTTTTCGTAAGCCGCGACGTGGATGTCCTTCTGGATCTCGGCGTAGTCGAGGTTGGCCTTCAACCGCCCGGCCGTGAAGATCGGCAGGTTGATCCGAGGAACCAGACTCCAGGCGCCGGAACCGCCGTCGAACAGACCGTCCAGTTCGCTGCTGGCGGTGCCGGCGCTGCCGGTCAGGCTGATGCTCGGGAAGAACGCCGCGCGCGCCGCGCCGATGTTGGCGTTGGCGGCCAGCAGGCGGTGCTCCGCGGCGCGGATGTCGGGGCGACGCAGCAGCAGATCGGCCGGCAGCCCGGCGGGGAAGTCGGCCAGCGTATCCATCTGCAGCTTGCCACCAGCCGGTAGATCGCGCGGAATCGCCGCCCCCAGCAACAGGCGCAGGGCGTTGGCATCCTCGGCGATGAGCCGGGTATACAGCGCCTTTTGCGTACGCGCCTGATCGACCAGGGTGCGCGCCTGGCGCACGTCCAGCTCCGAGGCGGTGCCGGCTTCGGCACTGGCTTCGATCAGCGACAGGCTCTGCCGGTAGCTTTCCAGCGTGGCCTCGGTCAGCCCCAGCAGCGCCTGGTCGGTGCGCCAGGCGAAATAGGCGGTGGCGACGTCGCCGACCAGGGCGATGTGCACGCTGCGCTGGGCTTCTTCGCTGGCCAGGTACTGCTCCAGCGCGGCGCGGCTGAGGCTGCGGATGCGGCCGAAGGCGTCCAGCTCGTAGGATACGCCCAGCCCCACGTCATAGCGGCTCTGGATACCCGCCTCGCCGGTCGGCGAGAGGTCGTCCGGCAGGCGCTGGCGACTGCCACTGCCGCCCGCGTCGACGCCGGGGAACAGCTCGGCACGCTGGATGCGGTGCAACGCGCGGTAGGCCTCGACGTTCAGCGCGGCCTGACGCAGGTCGCGGCTGTTCTGCAGCGCCACGCCGATCAGCTCGCGCAGCGCGGCGTCGCGGAAAAACTCCTGCCAGCGCAGATCGGCCGCGCGCGTGTCGCCCTGCTCCGCCTGATCGTACGCCGCGCCCTGCGGCCAGTCGGCCTCGATCGGCGCCTGCGGTCGCTCGTACTGCGGGATCAGACTGCAGCCGCCCAGTGCCAGGGCAACCGCGAGGGTCAAAGGCTTGAACTTCATGCGGTTTCTCCTTCGGCTTCGGCAACGGCGTGCGGCTTCTTGCGGCCCTCGAAGAGCTTGACCACCACCACGTAGAACAGCGGCACGAAGAACACCGCAAGCACGGTGGCGGTAATCATCCCGCCGACCACCCCGGTCGCCACCGAATGCTGGCTGCCGGCGCCGGCGCCACTGGCCAGGGCCATTGGCAGCACGCCGAAGGTGAACGCCAGCGAGGTCATGACGATGGGGCGCAGGCGCAGACGCGCCGCGTGCACCGCCGCCTGGACCAGCGGCATGCCTTCCTTCTCATAAAGGTCCTTGGCGAACTCGACGATGAGGATGGCGTTCTTCGCCGACAGGCCGACCGTGGTCATCAGGCCGATCTGGAAATAGACGTCGGCGGTGAGATCCCGGAACAGCGTGGCGAGCACCGAGCCGAGGATGCCCAGCGGCACCACCAGCATCACCGCCGCCGGCACCGACCAGCTCTCGTAGAGCGCCGCCAGGCAGAGGAACACGATCAGCACGGTCAGCGCGTAGAGCATCGGCGCCTGGTCGCCGGTCTGGATCTCCTCGTAGGACAGGCCGGTGTAGCTCAGGCCGATGCCTGACGGCAGCTGCTGCATGATCTCGGCGATGGCGATCATCGCGTCACCGGTGCTGTAGCCCGGTGCCGGTTCGCCGAGGATTTCCACCGAGGAGATGCCGCCGTAGCGCTCCAGCTTGGGCGAGCCGAAGGTCCATTCGCCGGTGGCGAAGGCCGAGAACGGCACCATCTCGCCGAGGGCGTTGCGCACGTACCACTTGTCGAAATCCTCCGGCGTGATGCGCGCGGTCTCCTCGCCCTGGATATACACGCGCTTGACCCGGCCGCGGTCGATGAAGTCGTTGACGTACATCGAGCCCCAGGCCGCCGACATGGTCTGGTTGATCGATGCGATGCTGACCTGCAGCGCGCGGGCCTTCTCGTCGTCGATGTTGACCTGGAACTGCGGCTCGTCGTCCTTGCCGTTGGGGCGCACCGCGCGCAGCTTCGGATGCTCGCCGGCCAGTTGCAGGAACTGGTTGCGCGCCTCCATCAATGCCGCATGACCGACGCCGGCGTTGTCCTGCAGATAAAGGTTGAAACCCATCGCGTTACCCATTTCCAGGATCGCCGGCGGCACGAAGGCCATCACGGTGGCGTCCTTGATCGTCGCGAAATGGGCGTTGGCGCGCTCGGCGATGCTGAACACGTCCTGACCCTGCGCGGCGCGCTGGTCCCAGCCCTTGAGCATGACCAGACCGAGGCCGGAGTTCTGCCCACGACCGGCGAAGTTGAAGCCGTTGACGGTCAGCACGTGCTGAATCAGCTCGCCTTCCTCTTCCTTCAGATAGTCCTGCACCTGCTGAAGTACCGCACCGGTGCGCTCTGCGGAGGAGTTAACCGGCATGCGCACTTCCACCATCATCAGGCCCTGGTCCTCGTTGGGCAGGAAGGCCTTGGGAATCTGGGTGAACAGGTAGCCGGTGCCGGCAGTGATCAGTACGAAGGCCAGCAGGTAGCGCCCGCGGTGCTTGAGCATGCCGCCGACACCGCGCTCGAAACGGGTGGTGCCGCGCTCGAAGGTGCGGTTGAACCAGCCGAAGAAGCCCTTCTTCTCGTGGTGGGCGTCGCCTTTGGGCTTCTTCAGGATGGTGGCGCACAGCGCCGGGGTGAAGATCAGCGCGACCAGCACCGACAGGCCCATGCATAGCACGATGGTCACGGCGAACTGCTTGTAGATGATCCCCGCCGAACCGCCGAAGAAGGCCATCGGCACGAACACCGCCGACAGCACCAGGCCGATGCCGACCAGCGCACCCTGGATCTGCCCCATCGACTTGCGCGTGGCTTCCAGCGGCGACAGGCCCTCCTCGTGCATCAGGCGCTCGACGTTCTCCACCACCACAATGGCATCGTCCACCAGCAGACCGATGGCCAGCACCATCGCGTACATGGTCAGCACGTTGATGCTCAGGCCGAAGTACGGCAGCAGCGCGAAGGCGCCGAGCAGCACGACCGGCACCGCGAGGGTCGGAATCAGCGTGGCGCGGAAGTTCTGCAGGAACAGGTACATCACCAGGAACACCAGCACCACCGCCTCGATGATGGTGTGCACCACCGAGCTGATCGAGGCTTCCACCACCGGCGTGGTGTCATAGGGATAGACCACCTCGACGCCTTCGGGCAGGTAGGCCTTCTGTTTCTCCATCGCGGCCTTCACCGCGGCCACGGTCTCCAGCAGGTTGCCGCCGGAAGCCAGGCGCAGCGCCAGGCCCGCCGAGGGTTCGCCGTTGCGCTTGCTGGAAATGGAGAAGTTGTCGGCACCCAGCTCGACGCGGGCGATGTCCTTGACGCGCACCTGCGAGCCGTCGGCCTTGACCTTGACCAGGATTTCCTCGAACTCCTCGGGCGTGGTCATGCGCGTCTTGCCCAGCACCGTGGCGTTGAGCTGCACGCCGCTGAGCGTCGGCAGACCGCCGAGCTGGCCGGAGGACACCTGCACGTTCTGTTCGCGGATGGCATTGGCGACGTCGCCAGGCGTCAGCTGGTAGCTGTTGAGCTTGGCCGGTTCGAGCCAGATGCGCATGGCGTAGGGCGAGCCGAACAGCAGGTAGTCGCCGACACCGTCGATGCGCGAGATCGGGTCCTGCAGCTGCGAGGCGATCAGGTTGCCGAGGTCGAAGTTGCTCATCTTGCCGGTGGTATCGGCCAGACCGATGATCAGGAAGAAGTTCTTCTGGTACTTCACCACGCGCAGGCCCTGGCGCTGCACCTCCTCGGGCAGACGCGGGGTGGCCAGCTGCAGTTTGTTCTGCACCTGCACCTGGGCGATGTCCGGGTTGGTGCCCTGCTCGAAGGTCACGATGATCATCATGCTGCCGTCGGAATTGCTCTCCGCGGACATGTAGCGGAAGCCGTCGAGGCCGCTGAGCTGCTGCTCGATGACCTGGACCACGGTGTCCTGCACGGTCTGCGCGGAGGCGCCGGGATAGGACACGGCGATGGCCACGGCCGGGGCGGCGATGTTGGGGTACTGGCTGATCGGCATTTTCACCAGCGACAACGCGCCGGCGAGCATGGCGACGATCGCCAGCACCCAGGCGAAGATCGGCCGGTCAATGAAAAAACGGGACATGTACGGCTTGCTCCTCAGTTGGCGACGGCGTCGGTCTTCGGAGCGAACTCGGCGACCAGTCTGACGTTGCTGGCCGCCACCGGCTTGACGGTGATACCGCTGCGTACCCGCTGCGTGCCTTCGGTGATGACCCGTTCGCCATCGGCGACGCCCTTGCCGATCAGCCAGGCATTGCCGACGGTGCGCAATGTCTCGACTTCGCGCCGCTCGACGCTGTCGTCCGGCTTGACCACCCAGACGCTGGGCACGCCGCGCGCATCGCGGCTGACCGCCTGCTGCGGCACGAGGATGGCGTTCTGCTGGGTGCCTTCCTTGAGCAGCGCATGCACGAACATGCCGGGCAGCAGCTTGCGGTCCGGGTTGGGGAATTCGGCGCGCAACGTCACCGAGCCGGTGGTCGGGTCGACGCTCACCTCGGAGAATTTCAGGGTACCGGGCAACGGATAGGCGCTGCCGTCGTCCAGGGTCAGGCTGACCTCGGCCTGGTTGTCAGCGGAACTCTGCAGGCGGCCGGATTCCAGCGCGCGGCGCAGGCCGAGCAGCTTGGTGATCGGCTGGTTGACGTCCACGTAGATCGGATCGAGCTGGGTCACGGTGGCCAGCTCCTGGGCCTGACCGTTGGTGACCAGCGCCCCCTCGGTCACCGCCGAGCGGCCGATGCGCCCGGAGATCGGCGCCAGCACCTTGGTGTACTGCACGTCGATGCGTGCGACCTGCACTTCCGCCTGCGCCTGCTTCCAGGCCGCCATGGCATCGTCGTACTGCTGGCGGCTGACCGCGTTGGTCTTGAGCAGCCGCTCGTAGCGCCTGGCCAGGTTCTCCGCGGTGGTCAGGTTGGCCTCGGCGCGGGCCAACACCGCCTCATAGGTGCGTGGATCGATCTGGTAGAGCTGCTGGCCCTTCTGCACTTCCGTGCCTTCGGTGAACAGCCGCCGCTGCAGGATGCCGCTGACCTGTGGCCTGACCTCGGCGATGCGATAGGCGCTGGTGCGCCCCGGCAGGTCGGTGGTCAGCGTCAACGGCTGTGCCTCGACCCGATAGACCCCCACTTCCGGTGCCGACGGCGCGGTCTGCGCCTTATCCGGCTCTGCGCAACCAGCCAGCAGCAGCGTCGCCAGCGCGACGGAGTGCCCCGCACGCAATTTAGCTTTCCGGTGAATCACCTGTTTTTCTCCCTGATGCACGAAAGGTTTGTACCGCAATACGGTTCAGTGTATCACTATGCAATTCAGAGCAAACAACCCGGATATGTAACAGGACGGAAACGGGACGGCTGCACGCCTTGGCGATCCGCTGTCACGAATGCCTGTTCACTGCCGCGAAGCTGCTGGAAAATGCGTGCCACCCCAGTGGGCTCGGCACAATCAGAGGACCTATGACGCAGACAGATCAGGCCGGCGATGCTGGTCGACAGGCCGGTATCCAGGTAATCGCCCGGGCGGGCGCAATCATGCGGGCGCTGGGCAGCAACCCGCAGGGCCTGAGCCTGGCGGCCATCGCGCAGATCGTCGACCTGCCCCGCTCCACGGTGCAGCGCATCATCACCGCGCTGGAGGCCGAATACCTGGTCGAGACCCTCGGCCCCGGCGGCGGCTTCCGCCTCGGGCCGGCGCTCGGGCAACTGATCAGCCAGACCCAGACGGACATCATCACGCTGCTCAAGCCCTACATGCTCGAACTCTCCGAGCAGCTGGACGAATCGGTCTGCGTCAGCACGCTGGTCGGCGACAAGGCCTATGTGGTCGATCGCGTGGTGGCCGAGCGCGAATTACGCGTGGTGTTCCCCATCGGCATCAAGGCGCAGGCCTACGCGACGGCCAGCGGCAAGGCCCTGCTGGCGGCACTGCCGGAAGACAGCCTGCAGCAGCTGCTGCCCGACCCGCTGCCGATGCTGACGCCCTGCACGCCGGAGCGCGCCGTGCTGCTCGAACAGCTCGGGCAGATCCGTGCCGGCACGGTCGCCGAGGAGCATGGCGAGCTGATCGAGGGACTGAGTTCCTCCGCGGTCCCGCTCGATACCTACCTGGGCCGTTACTCGATCGCGGTCGTCGCACCGACCGCCCGGCTGGTAACCCGCCGGGAGTCGTTCCAGCAGGCACTGCAGGACTGCAAGCAGCAGGTCGAGCGGGCCATCGGCCGGCGCACCGCGCAAACCGCCTGAGAAATCCAAGGATGGCCAGACGAACCGCCGCCGAAGCAGAAGCGACCCGCCAAAAGATTCTCATGGCCGCCAACGATGTGTTCTGGCAGGAAGGCGTTGGCAACGCCGCGCTGGAAACGGTAGCCAGGGCTGCCGGTGTCACCCGCGGCGCGGTGTACTGGCACTTCAAGGACAAGGACGCCCTGTTGCGTGCGCTGTTCGACGAGCTGCCCATCCCGCTGCAGCAGGCGATTCCACCCCGCCTCGACCTCGCGCAGTCCTGGGCCTGGCTGGCCGGTGCGCTCCACAAGACGGTCCACAGCGAGGTCTCGCGCCAACTGTCGGGAATCATGCTGCTGCAGGGCACGGCGACCCGCTCGGCGGTGATCCAGGAGGGCCTGGCGCGGCTGCGCGGCCACTTCATGGGGCAGATCCAGGCGCTGCTGGCGCACGCCGTGGCGAGCGGCCAGCTGCCGGCGACGCTGGATCTGGAAGCCGCCGAGGCGCTGCTGCAGAGCGCCGTCAGCGGCCTGCTCTACGAGTGCCTGCAGAACCCCGGCGAGCGAAGTTCGTTGATCCACTCGGTGTTCGACTCGCTGCTGTTCCTGCTCAAGGCCCCGCCGGGGCACCTGCTGCGGCAGCAAGCCTGAGCGACCGGACGACCGGCATGGCCAGTGGCCGGTCACCGCATCGGCCCGGGTGAAATCGCTGTATACTCTCGCGCCATTTTTCCCGCCGCATCACCGAGGCCGGCCCGTCATGTCGAAAAACGCCCCTACCGTAGGATTTGTCTCGCTCGGCTGCCCGAAGGCAACGGTCGACTCCGAACGCATCCTCACCCAGCTGCGCATGGAGGGTTACCAGATCGTGCCGTCCTATGAGGATGCCGATGTGGTGGTGGTCAACACCTGCGGCTTCATCGACAGCGCCAAGGCCGAATCGCTGGATGCCATTGGCGAGGCGATCGCCGAGAACGGCAAGGTGATCGTCACCGGCTGCATGGGCGTGGACGAGAACAACATCCGCGGCGTGCACCCCAGCGTGCTGGCGGTTACCGGCCCGCAGCAGTATGAGCAGGTGGTCAACGCGGTGCACGAAGTGGTGCCGCCGAGCATCGAGCACGATCCCTTCGTCGACCTGGTGCCGCCGCAGGGCATCAAGCTCACCCCGCGCCACTACGCCTATCTGAAGATTTCCGAAGGCTGCAACCACAGCTGCAGCTTCTGCATCATCCCGTCGATGCGCGGCAAGCTGGTCAGCCGTCCGGTGGGCGATGTGCTCAGCGAAGCCGAGCGCCTGGTCAAGGCCGGCGTGAAGGAGATCCTGGTGATCAGCCAGGACACCAGCGCCTATGGCGTGGACCTCAAGTACAAGCTGGATTTCTGGGACGGCCGGCCGGTCAAGACGCGCATGCTCGAGCTGTGCGAGGAGCTCGGCAAGATGGGCGTCTGGGTGCGCCTGCACTATGTCTACCCCTACCCCAACGTCGACGACGTGATCCCGCTGATGGCCGCCGGCAAGATCCTGCCGTACCTGGACATCCCCTTCCAGCACGCCAGCCCGAAGGTGCTCAAGGCCATGAAGCGTCCGGCCTTCGAGGACAAGACCCTGGCGCGCATCAAGCAGTGGCGCGAGATCTGCCCCGAGCTGACCATCCGCTCGACCTTTATCGTCGGCTTCCCCGGCGAGACCGAGGAAGACTTCCAGTACCTGCTCGACTGGCTGACCGAAGCCCAGCTCGACCGCGTCGGCTGCTTCCAGTACTCGCCGGTGGACGGTGCACCGGCCGAGACCATGGGCCTGGAACCGGTACCGGACGAGATCAAGCAGGAGCGCTGGGACCGCTTCATGGCGCACCAGCAGGCCATCAGCGCGGCGCGCCTGCAGCTGAAGATCGGCAAGGAACTGGATGTGCTGATCGATGAAGTGGACGAGGACGGCGCCATCGGCCGCTCCTGGGCCGACGCCCCGGAGATCGACGGCATGGTCTACGTCGACAGCGACCAGCCCCTGCAGCCGGGCGACATGGTCCGCGTACGGGTGACCAATGCCGACGAGTACGACCTCTGGGCCGAGACCATCTGAGCCGATCGCCTGTTAGGGTGGGCTTCAGCCCAGCAACCCGGTCTGCTCAGCTCGTACACGCCTGGCTGACCTCCGCTCCGGTGGGCTGAAGCCCACCCTGCGAGCTGCGCCACAGCGCACCGTCCATGCGACAAAAGGCGGCGCGCCCGGCACCGCCGCGGCGTTTCGCCACTGCCTGCCAATCGCTACTATCTGACGCTTTCCTGCCCGGCGGCAGCGCCGCGCCGAGGCCTCAACCGTCACGAGAGAGCGATCATGTCGTCCACCCCTGCCTTCACCGCCATGCCCGACGCAAACGGCTACTTCGGCCCCTACGGTGGCCAGCTGGTGCCACCGCACCTCAAGCAGGCCATGGACGACATCAACCTGGCCTACGAGGAGATCCGCCAGCGCGAGGATTTCCAGCAGGAACTGGCGGCGCTGTTCGCCGACTACGTCGGCCGGCCGAGCCCGATCTTCCATGCCCGGCGCCTCTCCGAGCAGCTCGGCGGCGCGCAGATCCATTTGAAGCGCGAAGACCTGAACCACACCGGCGCGCACAAGATCAACCACTGCCTGGGCGAAGCCTTGCTGGCCAAGTTCATGGGCAAGCAGAAGGTGATCGCCGAGACCGGCGCCGGCCAGCATGGCGTGGCCCTGGCCACCGCCTGCGCGCTGGTGGGCATCCCCTGCGAGATCCACATGGGCCAGGTGGATATCGAGAAGGAACATCCCAACGTCACCAAGATGAAGATCCTCGGCTGCACGCTGGTGCCGGTCACCCGTGGTGCGGCAACGCTCAAGGAGGCGGTGGACAGCGCCTTCGAGGAATACCTCAAGGACCCGCACAACTTCATCTACGCCATCGGCTCGGTGGTCGGCCCGCACCCGTTCCCGAAGATGGTCCGCGACTTCCAGTCGATCATCGGCCGCGAGGCGCGCGAGCAGTTCCTCGCCAAGCACGGGCGGCTGCCGGATCAGGTCGCCGCCTGCGTCGGCGGTGGCTCCAATGCCATGGGCATCTTCACCGCCTTCCTCAACGATGACGCGGTGCAGCTGGTCGGCATCGAGCCGGCCGGCGAAGGCATCGAGGTGCCCGGCCGCCACGCCGCAACCCTATCGGTGGGCAAGCCCGGCGAACTGCACGGCATGGCCTGCTACGTCCTGGAAGACGCCGAGGGCAATCCGGCCGCCGTGCATTCGATCGCCTCGGGCCTGGACTACCCCGGCGTCGGCCCGCAGCACAGCTACCTGAAGGACATCGGCCGGGTCAGCTACCAGTCGGTCACCGACCGGGAATGCCTGGACGCCTTCATGCGCCTGTCGCGCACCGAAGGGATCATCCCGGCGCTGGAAAGCGCCCACGCGGTGGCCTGGGCGATGCGCGCGGCGCCGACGCTGGGCCGCGACCAGCACATCCTGGTCAACCTCTCCGGCCGTGGCGACAAGGACGCCGACTACGTGGCGCGGCTGCTCGGCCTCTGAGTCATCGCCCGCGGCCGCGCAAGGCGGACACGGGCGGCGTATCATCGCGCTCCCCGCTTCCAGCCGGTCATCGTCATGCTCCACAGCGTCAGTCCCGTCGGCATCCTGCGCTCCTGCTTCAAGGAGAAGTTCGCCATCCCGCGCCAGCCCAGCCTGGCGCCCGCGGCACGTGGCGTGCTGGAACTGCTGCCGCCCTATGACACGGGCGAGGCCGTCGCCGGGCTGGAACAGGTCAGCCATGTCTGGCTGCTGTTTCTCTTCCACCAGGCCCTCGAGGACAAACCCAGGCTGCGGGTGCGACCGCCGCGACTCGGCGGCAATCGCACGCTCGGCGTATTCGCCACCCGCGCGACCCACAGACCCAACGGCATCGGCCAGTCGGTGGTCAGGCTCGACGGTGTGGAGCCGGGCCGGCTGCATCTGTCGGGCATCGATCTGCTCGACGGCACGCCGGTACTCGACATCAAGCCCTACGTGCCCTACGCGGATATCGTCGAGCAGGCGCACAACGCCATCGCCGATGCGCCTCCTGCCCCCATCGCGGTCGAGTGGTCGGCGGCTGCCTTGGCGCAGGCCGGCGAGCATGCCCGGCGCCTGGGCGAGCCGCTGGTCGAGCTGATCGAACAGTGCCTGGCGCAGGACCCGCGGCCGGCGTACCAGCGCCCGCCGGCCGAACGCCGTTATGGCGCCCGGCTGTGGGATGTCGATGTGCACTGGCACTACCCCGAGCCGCAACGCATCCGCGTGCTCGAGGTGGTACCGGGCTGAACGCGGTTCAGCGTGCCGGGGTCAGCAGCAGACGCTGCGTGCCATAGACCTTGTCGAGGTTGGCCGGCTGCATCGGGAAGCTCTGGTAGGCGCCCTTGAGCCAGGCGTCGATGCCGTCGGCGTAGTGCGCGCTGGCCGGGTTGCCGGACTGCCCCGAGCTGTTCAGGCCGATCATCGGCTCGTCGCGCCCGAAGTCGACGACGATGCGCATCGCCGGAACCAGCCAGGTATCGAAGTCCGCGCCCCAGTGGTAGGCCGAGACGTTCAGCGTGGAATGGTCGCCGCCCGCCGGATAGGCCCCGCGGTTCAGGTAGCCGTCCAGCGCCTCGATGCCGCGGCGCTGTCCCGCCGGCATGTAGGGCGCGAGCTGCGTCGCGCCGCTGAGCCAGTGGTAGCGATGCAGCTTGCCCCACTGCCAGGCCTGGCGATCCGGCCCGAGTCGGGTTTCCAGCAGGCTCACCGCCGCCGCCAGGCTGCGCGCGAGGATGGCGGGCTTGTCCTCGACCTGCGGCGTGCGCTGGTCATCCCAGAACGGGCTGTCGTCGCGGCCCAGCAGGTGGTCGGCCTGTGCCGAATAGGACAGGCTCGCCGCCTGCAGCAGCGCGCGCCAGGGCGCGCCATCCTCCGGGCCCAGCTCGTCGAGGAAGGTCTGCCGCGCACTCTCGTGCAGGAAGGCGCCATACAGTGCGGCATCGGCCGAGCTGGCGGCCAGGTTGCCATCGAACGCCAGCAGGCGGCGCAATGCCTCCCTGGCACGCCCGCGCGCTTCTGCCGGCAGCGCGGCGATCGCCGCCTGTAGCGGCTGCGCCATGCCCGGGCCCTGCAGCATCGCCTGGAGCTTGGCGGCGAACGGCGTGCGCTGGTCGTACTGCATGGCGATCATGCTGCGCATGTCGTGCCGCCCGCGGCCGGCCAGCTCGGCGATCCGCTCGTAGCGTTCGGGGTAGTACCAGGAACTGGACAGCTGCATGCCATAGCCGCGCGGCACGCTGCGCTGGTTGGCCGTGCCCAGCCAGCCCTGGGCGGGATCCTGGTCGTAGGGGTGCAGCATCGGATCGGCGAAGCCGTCCCAGTCGTAGCGTCCTTCCCAGCCCGGCGAAGGCACCAGCCCGAGGCCCTCGCGGCGATTCGGGAAACGCCCGGTGACCTGCCAGCCGATGCTGTGAGCGTCGGCGAAGACCATGTTCAACGGCATGGCACCGATGCGGCTGCTCGCCTCGAAGGCCTGCTCGACCGAGCCTGCGCGCGACAGGTCGAAGAAGGCATCCAGCGACTGGTCGGCCTCGCGCAGGGTGGTCTTCAGCGCCAGGCCGTAGCCGCTCTGCAGCTGCAGCGGTTGCAGCGGATGCTTGCGCTCGCCGAGCACGGAGTTGAGCAGCGGGCCGTTGCGTGTCTCGTAGAGGGTTTCGCGCACCGGTCGCGCCCCCTTGATGAAGAACGTCTCGTGGCGTACCTGCGCCGGCAGCCAGCGCCCGTCGGCCAGGTACAGCAGGCGGTCGCCCTCGCGGCGCACCTGCTCGAGGTAGAGGTCCTGGTTGTCGCCCATCACCATGGTCATGCCCCAGGCGAGCTTGCCGTTGAAGCCGGCGACCACCGCCGGTACACCGGCGACCGAGACGCCGGCGGCCTGGAACTTCGGCGAGCGGATCTGCATGAAATTCCAGTACGAGGGCATCGACAGCGGCAGGTGGGTGTCGTTGGCCAGCAACGGCTTGCCGCTGCGCGCGTGGCTGCCGGCGATGGCCCAGTTGTTCGACGCGGCGACGCCGAGCATGTTGAAGTCGGCGACCCGCCGGGTGACCTCGGCAACGCTGCCGAGCCCCGGGACCTGCCCGCCCAGCTTGAGCCCCGCCAGCTTGGCGGCCTCGTCGAACGGCAGCGGTTCGTCGGGATAGGTCGGCAGCAGCCAGCCCAGCTTGTCGCTGCCCACCTGTTGCGCCAGGGCCAGGGCGGCGATCTCCTCCTGCAGGTTGACCGACAGGCCGAAGTTGAGCAGGCAGAAGACCAGCACGGAATCTTCCGGCTTCCAGTAATCGGGACGATAGCCGGACGCCGCCAGCTCCATCGGCAGGCGGTCGCGGTAGCGATACAGGTAGGCGTTCACGCCCCTCGCGTAGACCTCGAAGATCTTCTTCATACGCGGCGAGGCCTGGCGGTAGAACAGCTCGGCGCTCTGGCGCAGGTTCACCGCGCGCATGAAGCGGTCGATGTCCAGCACGCCGGGGCCGGCCATCTCGGCGAGGCGCCCCTGCGCCATCAGGCGCAGGCTGACCATCTGCCCGAGCCGGTCGCTGGCGTGCACGTAGCCCATGGCGAACAGCGCGTCATGCAGCGACGAGCCCTCGATCAGCGGCATGCCCAGGGCGTTGCGGCGCACACTGACGCTCTGGGCCAGACCGGTGAGCGGCTGCACGCCGTGCTCGGGCGCGACGCTGGCGCTGTAGCGGTTGTCCAGGTAGGCCTGGCACCCAGCCAGGCCAAGCACGACGCCCAGCGCGAGGCCAAGCAGTGGGAAACGCGGGCACAACGACATGAGGACTCCTTGCGATGCAAGCAGACGGCAGTTAAGTGATAGACAGTTTTCGGCGTTTGCGGATCAGGCGGCGTGATCGGTGCGTGCCAGCGCCTCGTCGAGCAGCCAGCGTGCGCAACGGCGCGCCTCGGCCTTGTGCTTGAGCTCGAGGGCGCTGAAGTTCGCCTCGTGCCGGCGCCGCTCGCTACGCTCCAGTGCCTTCCACGCCTCGTGGGTCGGCACCTGCTCGGTCGCCTGGTAGAGCGTCTGGAACACGTGGCAGCGCGGGTCCTGCCCGAGCGCCGGGTCGTAGTGGTCGAGCAGCACCTTGATGCGGATCGCACCTTCGATCAGCGGCAGCTGCTCGTCGAGCAGGCTGCCGGCGAGGATGCGCAGGTCCTCGGCCAGGGCTTGATGACGCCTGGCCAGCTGTTGCTGCTGCTCGCGCTGCAGGCGCCAGACGCGCCGCCACAGGTACAGCGCGTAGCCGGCCAGGGCAACGACCACCAGCAGGGCGAGGGTCAGCAGCACGAGCGCAAGGGTCGACATGGGGCGGTCAGGCGCCGTGGCACTTCTTGAACTTCTTCTGGCTGCCACACGGGCAGGGGTCGTTGCGACCGACGTCCTTCAGCGGATTGCGCACCGGCTCGTGGCCGTGGTTGCAATGCGGGCCGTGCACGTGGTGTTCATGGCCGTGCTCATGATCGTGATTGCAGTCAGGGCCGTGTACGTGGGGTTGCTGCGTCATTTGCTGCGGTTACTCCGGGATGAAGTTGCCGGGGATGATCTCCCCGTGGGTGGAAATCTGTACCGGGCGACCGAGCATCAGGCCGGTCTTGAGCTGCCCGTCAAGGCTGTAGCGGATCGGCCGGTCCGGCTTTTCCAGCAGGCGCACGATGTATTTCATGTGCTTCCAGAGATTGGTATGCACGGTCACTTCGTAGTATTCGAAGCTGTTGGCCGGCACCGTCAGCCAGCCGCTGGACTCGCCCTTGGCCAGCTCCACCTCGTTGAGGTGCACGTTGTAGCGCAGGCCGCGCACCGGCAGGCTGTGGTCGTTGGGGTTGTCGATGCGAAAGCGCAGCAGGAACTGCTGCTCCAGCAGCCGCGCCTTGACCACCTCGACCTTGCTCAGGCTGACGTCGGGGTCGATGAAGTTGCTGCTGAACCAGGTCGAACAGCCGGCGAGCGAGCCGAGCAGACTCAGCAATAGCACGGTTCTGAATATTGTTATTGTGCGTCGCTGATCGAACATTCCAGGTACTCCAGAGGACGGCTCAGTGTAGCAAGCGGCCTGCCAGCCGCAATGGGCACGCCGCAATTTGCCAGTGTCGCGCCCCGGCGTGACAGCCGTGTTGCCACCCGCCCCGTCAGCCCAGGATGCGCGCCAGCACCGCACGCGCCTTGCCGATCCCCCCCGCCAGCGCCGCCTCGATCTCGGCCATGCTGATCAGCCCGCCGGACTTGCCGGCCGCCGGGTTGACCACCAGCGCCAGGCAGGCGTAGGGAATCTCCAGTTCACGCGCCAATGCGGCCTCGGGCATGCCGGTCATGCCGACGATGTCGCAGCCGTCGCGCTCCATGCGGGCGATCTCGGCTGCGGTCTCCAGGCGTGGGCCCTGGGTGCAGCCGTAGACGCCGTGGCTGCTGCAGGCGACACCTTCGGTGGCCAGCGCCGCGATCAGCCGTTCGCGCAAGGCCTGGTCGTAGGGATGGCTGAAATCGATGTGGGTGACGTGTTCGATATCGCCTTCGAAGAAGGTATGCGCTCGCCCGTAGCTGTAGTCGATGATCTGGTGCGGCACGCAGAAATGGCCCGTCCCCATAGCGGCGTGGATGCCGCCCACCGCATTCACCGCGATGATGGCCTGAGCACCGGCCTGCTTCAGCGCCCAGAGGTTGGCCCGGTAGTTCACCTGATGCGGCGGGATGCGGTGCGGCTGGCCGTGGCGGGCCAGGAAGAGCACTTCGCGGCCGGCGAACTCGCCGCGCAGGATGTCGGCCGAGGGCTCGCCGTAGGGCGTCTCGATACGCTGGGCGACGCGCAGGGCCAGGCCGTCGAGTTCGGTCAGCCCGGTGCCGCCGATGATGGCATGAACGGTCATGGTGATCCTTGCAAGAGTTAGACGAGACCGGCCGCTCGCAGCATGCCGAACGAGTGCAGCCAGCGCGGGTCCTGCTTGTAGTCCAGCGCAACGCTGCGCCGCGCGCGCATGCGGCGCAGCGCCGGCGCAGGCTGGACGCGCAGGCGCTGCAACGCCGCGAGCGCCAGTTCGGCGGCGCCGCGGTCGTTGCACACCAGGCCCATGTCGCAACCGGCGGCCAGCGCCGCCTCGATGCGCGCCGCGGCGTCGCCGGCGACATGCGCGCCGGCCATCGACAGATCGTCGCTGAAGATCACCCCGGTAAACCCGAGCTCGCCCCTGAGGATCGTCTGCAGCCAGTGACGGGAAAACCCGGCCGGCTGCTCGTCCACCTGCGGATAGATGACGTGCGCCGGCATCACCGCATCCAGCTCGCCGGCCAGGCGCTGGAACGGCAGCAGGTCCTGCGCACGGATGCTCGCCAGGCTGCGCTCGTCGCGGGGAATCGCCACGTGCGAATCGGCCTCGGCCCAGCCGTGGCCGGGGAAGTGCTTGCCGGTCGCCGCCATGCCCGCCGCATGCATGCCCTCGATGAAGGCGCCGGCCAGTTCGGCGGCTCGCGCCGGGTCGGCCTCGAAGGCGCGCTTGCCGATCACCGCACTGCGCTGGTGATCGAGGTCCAGCACCGGGGCGAAACTGAAATCGAGCCCCACGGCGAGCACCTCGCTGGCCATCAGCCAGCCGCAGGCACGTGCCAGCTCCATGGCTCCCGCGCAGGAGGCGATATCGCGCATCGCCGGCAGTTGCACGAAACCCTGGCGCAGCCGCTGCACACGCCCGCCCTCCTGGTCCACCGCCAGCAGTAGGTCGGGCCGCAGTGCGCGAATCGACCGGGTCAGCTCGAGCACCTGCCGCGGATGCTCGATGTTGCGGGCAAACAGGATCAACCCGCCGACCTCGGGCTGGCGCAACAGCTGGCGGTCCTCGGCGGTGAGCCAAGTGCCGCCGATATCCAGCATCAGAGAACCTTGCATGGACGATGAATCCTTATTCGAGTGCGGCATCGGCCCACTGGGGATAGGCGGCTTCGTCGATACGAACCGCACAGTGCACCGGCACCTGGGAAAACAGCCTGATCAGGTCGGCGTTGCGCAACCGGATGCAGCCATGGGAAAGCGGCACGCCCATCGGCTCGGTGTCCGGCGTGCCATGCAGATAGATGTAGCGCCTGAAGGTATCGACCGCGCCAAGCCGGTTGATGCCCAGCTCGCAGCCGCTCAGCCAGAGGATGCGGCTGAGGATCCAGTCGCGCCCGGGAAACTGCGCGTGCAACTGCGCTGACCAGACCTCGCCGGTCCAGCGCCGGCCACGCAGCACCGCACCGCTGGGCAGTCCCTCGCCAATCTTCGCCCGCACCCGATGCAGCCCGCGCGGGGTACAACCCGAACCGTTGCGCTCGCCGGCGCCGTTGCGCGCCGTCGACACCGGCAGGCGACAGCGCAGCTCACCTGCGGTGAAACCGTAGAGCTGCTGGTCGGCGATGGAAACGAGGAGAAAATCGAGATCGGTCATGGGCGCCAAGCTTAGCCGATGCCGCAGCCGGCTTGAACTCAGCCCTTGGCCGGCACGGCGACGGCGTTGCGCCGGGCCAGCGGTTGCGCCTCGGCCAGCGGCGTGCCGGCGATGGCCGTCTCGGCACGCATGCCCGCCGCCAGGAACGGCACCATCATGCGCATCACCTGCTCGATGGAGGTCCGCGCGCCAAAATCGTTCTCGGCAATGGCGCGCAGCGCCTTGATCCCGGACATGCTGAAGGCCGCGGCCCCCAGCATGAAGTGCACGCGCCAGAACAGCTCGATCGGCGGCAATGCCGGTGCGGCCTCGTGGACCAGCAGCATATAGCGGCGGAACACCTTGCCGTACATGTCCTGGAGGTAACGCCGCAGGTGCCCCTGGCTCTGGCTGAAGGACAACCCGAGCAGGCGCATGAAGATGGAGAGATCGTCGCCGCTGCGCGGCTTGACCGCCAGAGCCTGCTCGACCAGCAGGCCAAGCAGGTCCTCGAGGGTGTCGGGCCGGTCGGCAAGGGCCTCGCGGCGGTCCAGCTCGCGCTCCAGGCTGGCGCAGAACGGCCCGAGGAAGCGCGAGAACACCGCCTGGATCAGCGCCTTCTTCGAGCCGAAGTGATAATTCACCGCTGCCAGGTTCACCCCGGCCTTGCTGGTGATCAGACGAAGCGAGGTTTCGGCGAAGCCTTTTTCCGCGAACAGCTGTTCGGCAGCATCGAGAATGCGCTCAACTGTTTCCGACTGCGCCATGCCCCCTCCGAGAAACAAACAGGTGTTTGAAACTTACGTTTCGCCCTGAACCAAGTCAACCAGGAATATTGCCAGCGACGCGCCTCGTTGTCGCAAGCCGAGCCCCGCGGGACGGACAGCCGGCCGGCGATTGCCAAGACCGGATCACTGTATATAATCCCAGGCACTGTATAAAAGAACAGAGACCGCCATGATCAAGCTCACGCCACGCCAGTCTCAGATCCTCGAATTCATCAAGCGCTGCCTGGAGGATAATGGCTACCCCCCTACCCGTGCGGAGATCGCGCAGGAGCTCGGTTTCAAATCCCCCAACGCCGCCGAGGAACACCTCAAGGCCCTGGCCCGCAAGGGCGCCATCGAGATGACGCCCGGTGCCTCCCGCGGCATTCGCATTCCGGACCTGGAGCCGGCCGCCAACGAGGGCAGCCTGCCGATCATCGGCCGGGTTGCCGCCGGTGCGCCGATCCTGGCCCAGGAACACGTGGAGGAATCCTGCCAGATCAACCCGGCGTTTTTCCATCCGAAGGCCGACTACCTGCTGCGCGTGCGCGGCATGAGCATGAAGGACATCGGCATCTTCGACGGCGACCTGCTGGCGGTGCACACCATCCGCGAAGCACGCAACGGCCAAGTGGTAGTCGCTCGAGTCGGCGATGAAGTCACAGTCAAGCGGTTCAAGCGCGAGGGCAAGAAGGTCTGGCTGCTGGCAGAGAACCCTGAGTTCGCGCCCATCGAGGTCGATCTCGAACAGCAGGAGCTGGTCATCGAGGGATTGAGTGTCGGCGTGATCCGTCGCTGAACAGGAGAAGGATGATGCAGTACCGTTCCGATACTTCGCGACCGCAGCTGTCGCTCTTCGAAGGCGTGATCGCCCAGCGCGCCCTGCCGCTGTGTTCCGCGCCGCCTGCCTACTCGGTCCGCCCCGAGAGTCTCAGCGAGCTCAGCCTGAGCGGCAGCATCGATCATTGCCACCTGCTGCTGACCCCGATACTGCGCGAGCTCAGCGAGGCAGACGACAAGCGCTGGCTGACCCTGATCGCCCCGCCGGCTTCGCTATCAGGTACCTGGCTGCGCGACAGCGGCCTAAACCGGCAGCGGGTCATACTGCTGCAACCGCGCAACGGCCAGCCCCCACTGGAGCTGGCCTGCAAGGCACTCGGCTCGGGCTGCAGCCACACCGTGATCACCTGGCAGGACAAGCTCAGCAACACCGAGCGCAACCGTCTGCGTGCGGCGGCCAGCCTCGGCGAGGCGCGCAGCCTGAACATACGCCTGGGCTGCTGATTCGCTTCCGGCACAGGGAACGTGCCGATCACCGCTAGCCGTCAGTGCAGGACGCGCGGCGCCTCATCCCCCTGATCGAACTCGCCTTCGGCCATCCGGCCGGCCATCTGCACACCGAGATTGAACATCGCCTTGGCCACCTCGACATGCTGCCCCTGCAGGAACAGCCTGGCGTCCTCGGAGAAGTCCAGCGTGACCAGCACCTCTTCGTCTTCGGCGCGACGGAGCACGATGCGCCCATCGGGCATCTCGACAATCTCTAGAAAAGACGTAGGCATTGGAAACTTGGCTCTCGAACAAAAGCGTGCATTGTACCAGCCACCCGCCACGATTAAAGGCTTGCCGGGCAGAGAGCGACAACCCGGCGCCCGATCGGCCCGTGTGGAAGGCCGTGCGCCTGGCCGCCTAGCGACGACCAGCACGGCGCCGTGGCATTGCCACGGCCAGGCTCACCATTCGGTCATCGTCTCGCGAAAGCGCAGGGCCAGGTCCTTGACGTTGCGGCGCCAGCGCTCCAGTTCGGCATGCGGTAGCGGTTCGGGCTGGTCCTCGTCGACGTTCACCGCCTCGATCAGCGGCTGCCTGGGGTCGACCTTGACCTTGGCCGGCGCACGCGGCGGCTCGAACAGCGCCGCGTAGGCTGACAACAGTTCGGCCAGCCAGCTATCGGCCTGCTCGGCAAGTTCGACCAGCTCGGCCAGTTCCTGGCTGGGCGCCTGTTCCAGCATCTGCCGGGTCAGGAAGGCCTCGGCCCGCGGCGCGTCGGCGCCGGGCGAACGGTAGAAACCGGCGATCTCATGGCACAGACCGAGCACGGCGCCATAGAGGTGGAACAGCACGGCCTCGCGCTCGGCCTGGATCTGGCCCTGGGCACCGAGACTGCCGAGCGACTCCGCCTTACGCCAGTTCTCCAGGGCCAGGCCGGCGAAGAACAGCTTCTGGTTGGTACGGGTGTAGCGTTCGTGGGCCATCTGGCGCCTCCGCCAAGCAACAGTTTCCGCAAGAATGAACCGCTCGCCGGTCCAAGCCAACCCATGCGGGCTCCCGTCCGCATCCTGGCGGAAGCCCTGCACGGCGGCTCAACCCTTGTCTTCGACCTTCCAGCGGCTGCCGTCGAAGAAGGCCTTCCAGCCGGTGGGCTTGCCGTTGACCTCGGATTGCACGTACTGCTCCTTGGTCTTGCGGCTGAAACGCACCACCGCCGGCCGGCCTTCGGAATCCTTCTGCGGTGCGTCGAGCAGATAGTGGTACTTCGGATCGATCTCGTCGCGATGCGGGATCAGCTCGCTGACCAACGGCGCCCGCGTCTCGCGATTCTTCGGAAACTGGCTGGCGGCAAGGAACAGCCCGGAAGCACCGTCACGCAGCACGTAGGTGTCGTCGACCTTCTCGCACTTGAGTTCCGGCATCTTCACCGCATCCATCTTCGGCGGCGCCGGCTCGCCGTTCTTCAACAGCTTGCGGGTGTTCTTGCATTCGGCGTTGGTGCAACCGAAGAATTTGCCGAAACGACCGGTCTTGAGCTGCATCTCGCTACCGCACTTATCGCATTCCAGGCTCGGGCCTTCGTAGCCCTTGATGCGGAACTGGCCTTCCTCGACCTCATAGCCGCTGCAGTCGGGGTTGTTGCCGCAGATGTGCAGCTTGTGCTTCTCGTCGACCAGGTAAGCGTCCATGGCGTTGCTGCAGATCGGGCAGCGGCGCTTGCCCAAGAGCACCAGGGATTCGGACTCGCCTTCGTCGTCGGCAGCGATTTCGTCGCCGGGAATCAGGTTGATGGTCGACTTGCAGCGTTCCTTCGGCGGCAGGCTGTAGCCGGAGCAGCCGAGGAACACGCCGGTCGAGGCGGTACGGATCATCATCGGCCGGCCGCAGACCTTGCACGGGATATCCGTCAGGGTCGGCTGGTTGGCGCGCATGCCGTTTTCCGGCGACTCGGCCACCTCGAGCTTGCGGCGGAAGTCACCGTAGAACTCGTCGAGCACGTGCTTCCACTCGCGTTCGCCCTGGGCGACGTCGTCCAGATGCTCTTCCATGCCGGCGGTGAAGCCGTAGTCCATCAGGTTCTCGAAGCTCTCGGAGAGGCGCTCGGTGACGATCTCGCCCATCTTCTCGGCGTAGAAGCGACGGTTGTGCAGCGACACGTAGCCGCGATCCTGGATGGTGGAGATGATCGCCGCATAGGTGGATGGCCGGCCGATACCACGCTTCTCCATCTCCTTGACCAGGCTCGCTTCGGAATAGCGCGCCGGGGGCTTGGTGAAATGCTGGCTGGGGTCGAGTGCCAGCAGGCTCATCGCCTCGCCCTGCTTCATCTCCGGCAGCACGTCGTCTTCGCCGGTCTTGCTCTGCTGCGGCATCACCCGGGTGTAACCGTCGAACTTGAGGATGCGGCCCTTGGCACGCAACTCGAACTCGCCGGCGCTGACCGTGACGCTGGTGGACAGGTACTGCGCCGGCGGCATCTGGCAGGCGACGAACTGGCGCCAGATCAGCTCGTAGAGGCGCTCGGCATCGCGTTCCATGCCCGACAGCTGGTTCGGCCGCAGGTTGACGTCGGACGGGCGAATTGCCTCGTGGGCCTCCTGGGCGCCTTCCTTGCTCGAATAGAGGTTGGGCTTCTCCGGCAGATACTGGCTGCCGAACTCGCTTTCGATGAAGCCACGGGCCATGGCCAGCGCATCGGCCGACAGGTTGGTCGAGTCGGTACGCATGTAGGTGATGTAGCCGGCCTCGTACAGGCGCTGAGCCATCATCATGGTCTTCTTCACGCCGAAGCCCAGGCGATTGCTCGCCGCCTGCTGCAGCGTGGAGGTGATGAACGGCGCCGACGGCTTGCTGCTGGTCGGCTTGTCCTCACGCTTGGAAACCGTGTAGCTGGCGCCCTTGAGCTTGGCCAGCGCGGCATTGGCCTGCGCCTCGTTCAGCGGCTTGAAGGCCTCGCCGTTCTGCCGCGCGACCTCGAAGCGCACCTTGGCCTGCTGCGCGGTGGCCAGGTCGGCGTGCACTTCCCAGTATTCTTCCGGGACGAAGGCGCGGATCTCGCGCTCACGTTCGACCACCAGCTTGACCGCCACCGACTGCACGCGCCCGGCCGAAAGGCCGCGGGCGATCTTGGCCCAGAGCAGCGGCGAGACCATGTAGCCCACCACGCGGTCGAGGAAACGCCGCGCCTGCTGGGCATTGACCCGGTTGATGTCCAGTTCGCCCGGCTGGGAGAAGGCCTCCTGGATGGCCTTCTTGGTGATCTCGTTGAACACCACGCGCTTGTAGCGCTCGTCGTCGCCGCCGATGGATTCGCGCAGGTGCCAGGCGATGGCCTCCCCTTCCCTGTCCAAGTCGGTTGCGAGATAGATGGTGTCGGCTTCCTTGGCCAGGCGCCGCAGCTCCTCGATCACCTTTTCCTTGCCCGGGAGGATCTCGTACTTGGCCTTCCAGCCATGCTCCGGGTCGACGCCCATGCGGGCGAACAGCTGGCGCTTGGCCTTCTCCTTCGGCGACAGCGCCGAGGTCTCGGCCGACTTGCCGCGCTTGGCCGGCTCCTTGCTGGACGAGCCGCTGGTGGGGAGGTCGCGGATGTGGCCGATACTCGACTTCACCACGTACTGGTTGCCCAGGTACTTGTTGATGGTCTTGGCCTTGGCCGGTGATTCCACGATGACCAGCGATTTACCCATGGAGAGGAGATTTCCTGAATCGAGAAGTGAACGAAGGCGAGCTTGCGAAGCCCGGAATGCGCCGCCCGGAGTGCTCGGGCGAACCGCGTGGCAGGTCGTGCGGGACCTTGCCGGGCCGGTCGCCGTGTCGAGCCGCCATGCGGACCCGGTGACCTCCCTGCCGGAAAAGCACCGCTATATATAGTGGCGATGGCGGCAAGGTCAAGCGGCCAGCGCCGCGCAACCGACCGCCCGGGACGCTCAGAAACGGCCGGGCTCGGCCTCGACCAGGGCGAAACGAGGCACGCTTTTGCCATCGACCTCGACCGATTCGACGAACATCGACAGCGGGCGGACCCACAGCCCCTGATCACCATACAGCGCCTGGTAGAACACCATCCACTCCTCGGTTTCCGAATGACGCGCCACGGCGAACACCCGATATTCCGGCCCCTTGTAGTGACGATAGCGCCCTGGCTGGACCTGCATGCGAACCTCCAGAAATGCAAAGCCGGGGAAGGTAGCCCCCGGCTTTTGATGACTCAACGGCATTCGTACAGCGACGAACGACTGGCGACAGCCTAGCCCAGTCGATCGCGGCTGTCAGTCAGCGCGGCTCAGAGGCGCTCGAAGACCGTGCTGATCCCCTGGCCCAGACCGATACACATGGTAGCGACACCCAGCGTACCGTTGTTCTGCTTCATCACGTTCAGCAGGGTGCCGGAGATGCGCGCACCGGAGCAGCCGAACGGGTGACCCAGGGCGATCGCACCGCCGTGCAGGTTGACCTTCTCTTCCATCTTGTCGAGCAGCTTGAGGTCCTTGAGCACCGGCAGGGCCTGTGCAGCGAAGGCTTCGTTCAGCTCGACGTGGCTGATGTCGTCCATGGTCAGACCGGCACGCTTGAGGGCCTTCTGGGTCGACGGAACCGGGCCGTAGCCCATGATCGCCGGGTCCACGCCCGCCAGTGCCATGGCACGAACCACGGCCATCGGCTGCAGGCCGAGGTCCTTGGCGCGCTGGGCCGACATGACGATCATGCAGGACGCACCGTCGGTGATCTGCGAGGAGGTACCGGCGGTCACGGTGCCGCCCTTCGGGTTGAACGCCGGCTTGAGCTCGGCCAGGCCTTCGAGGGTGGTTTCCGGGCGAATGGTCTCGTCGTAGTCGAAGACCTTGAGGAAGCCGTTCTCGTCGTGACCTTCCATCGGGATGATCTCGTCCTTGAACTTGCCTTCCTGAGTCGCTTTCCATGCCAGCTGGTGCGAGCGGTAGCCGAACTGGTCCTGGGCTTCACGGGTGATGCCGTGCATCTTGCCGAGCATCTCGGCGGTCAGGCCCATCATGCCCGACGCCTTGGCCGCGTGCAGCGACAGCTGCGGGTTCGGGTCGACGCCGTGCATCATGCTGACGTGGCCCATGTGCTCCACGCCACCGACGACGAACACGTCGCCGTTGTTGGTCTGGATGGCCTGCACGGCGGTGTGCAGCGCGCTCATGGACGAACCGCACAGGCGGCTCACGGTCTGGCCGGCGCTGGTGTGCGGAATGCGGGTCAGCAAGGAGGCCATGCGGGCGATGTTCCAGCCCTGCTCGAGGGTCTGGTTCACGCAGCCCCAGATCACGTCCTCGACCTCGGCCGGGTCGATCTTCGGGTTGCGCGCCAGCAGGCCGTCGATCAGCTGTGCGGACATGGTCTCGGCGCGGGTGTTACGGTGCATGCCGCCCTTGGAGCGCCCCATCGGGGTGCGACCGAAGTCGACGATGACTGCATCTCTTGGATTCAGGCTCATGAATTCTCTCTCCCTCGATTAACCGTAGAAGCGCTGGCCGTTGGCGGCCATCTCACGCAGCTTCGCGGTCGGGTGGTACAGCGGGCCCAGGTCGGCGTACTTGTCGGCCATCGCGACGAACTCGGCGACGCCGATCGAATCGATGTAGCGCAGCGCACCACCACGGAAGGGTGGGAAGCCAATGCCATAGATCAGGCCCATGTCGGCTTCGGCAGCGGTCTCGACGATGCCGTCTTCCAGGCAACGCACGGTTTCCAGGCACAGCGGGATCATCATGTAGTTGATGATGTCCTCGTCGGACAGCTCGCGCGTCTCGGCAACGACCGGCTTGAGCAGCTCGTAGGCCTCAGGGTCGACCACCTTCTTCGGCTTGCCCTTCTTGTCCATCTCGTAGGCGTAGAAGCCCTTGCCATTCTTCTGGCCGAGGCGATTGGCGTCATACATGACATCGACGGCGGTACGGGTATCGTCCTTCATGCGATCCGGGAAGCCTTCGGCCATCACGTCACGGCCGTGGTGGCCGGTGTCCATGCCGACGACGTCCATCAGGTAGGCCGGGCCCATGGGCCAGCCGAACTTCTCCATCACCTTGTCGGCGCGAACGAAGTCGACACCGTGGGCGATGGCGCGGGCGAAGCCGCCGAAGTACGGGAACAGCACGCGGTTGACGAGGAAGCCCGGGCAATCGTTGACCACGACCGGGCTCTTGCCCATCTTCTTGGCGTAGGCGACGGTGGTGGCGATGGCGGTTTCGCTGGTCTTCTCGCCGCGGATCACCTCAACCAGCGGCATCATGTGCACCGGGTTGAAGAAGTGCATGCCGCAGAAGTTTTCCGGACGCTTGAGCGCCTGGGCCAGGTAGCTGATGGAGATGGTGGAGGTGTTGGAGGCGATGATCGCGTCCTCGCGTACGTGCCCTTCCACCTCGGCCAGCACGGCGTGCTTGACCTTCGGGTTCTCGACCACGGCTTCGACGACGATGTCGACATTGCCGAAGTCGCCGTAGGACATGGTCGGACGAATCGCGTTGAGCGCCTGCGCCATCTTCTCCGGCGTCAGACGGCCCTTCTCGACACGCTTGCCGAGCAGCTTGGAGGCTTCGTCCAGGCCCATCTGGATACCCTCTTCGCGGATATCCTTCATCAGGATCGGCGTGCCCTTGACGGCCGACTGGTAGGCGATGCCGCCACCCATGATGCCGGCGCCGAGTACGGCAGCCAGTTTCACGTCGCGGGCCTGCTTGTCGTAGGCCTTGGCCTTCTTCTTCAGCTCCTGATCGCTGAGGAACAGGCCGACCAGGCTCTGCGCAACCGAGGTCTTGGCCAGCTTGACGAAGCCGGCAGCCTCGACTTCCAGCGCTTTGTCACGGCCGAAGTTGGCGGCTTTCTGGATGGTCTTGATGGCTTCGACCGGGGCCGGGTAGTTCGGGCCGGCCTGGCCAGCCACGAACGCCTTGCTGGTTTCGAAGGCCATCATCTGCTCGATGGCGTTGAGCTTGAGCTTGTCCAGCTTCGGCTGGCGCTTGGCCTTGTAGTCCAGCTCGCCGGAGATGGCGCGCTTGACAAGGTCCAGGGCAGCTTCCTGCAGTTTCTCCGGAGCGACGACGGCATCGACCGCGTGCACCTTGAGGGCGTCTTCGGCACGATTTTCCTTGCCGGAGGCGATCCACTCGACGGCGTTGTCCACACCGATCAGGCGCGGCAGGCGGACGGTGCCGCCGAAGCCCGGGTAGATGCCCAGCTTGACTTCCGGCAGGCCGACCTTGGCGGTGGTGGACATGACGCGATAGTCGGCAGCCATGCACATCTCGAAACCGCCACCCAGGGCGATGCCGTTGATGGCGACCACGGTGGGTACGCCCAGGTCTTCGAAATCGCTGAAGATCTTGTTGGCTTCGAGGTTGCCGGCGACCAGCTCCTCGTCGGGCAGCTTGAAGTTGTCGACGAACTCGGTGATGTCGGCACCGACGATGAACACGTCCTTGCCGCTGGTGACGATCACGCCCTTGACCGATGCATCGGCCTTGAGGGCGTCGACCGCCTGACGGAGTTCGTTGAGAGTGAGGCGATTGAATTTATTGACGGACTCACCCTTGAGGTCGAAATTCAATTCGACGATGCCGCTCTCAAGAGCCTTAACCGTGATGGCTTTACCTTCGTAAATCATCAACTGATCTCCAGGAATGGAAGCTGAACGTTACGTGCCGCACGTCTTCGGTCTACTGCGACCACGCCTCGCGGCGACGACACCCACCGACACGATACATCGGGCAATCGGCGATGCGCTGACAAACGCTCGATTCATACGCCCGTTTGATTTGGGTCGGCACACCATCGGGGAAAAGCGCTGCCTTGTCAATCGGTCGCACACCTGCCTCGCCAGCCCAGCATCCATGCGCCTCGGCGCGACCGGCCGGTCACGCCCCGACAGCGATGGCCTGCCATTCAGAGGACCGATCGCGGTCGCAGGGTGGCCCATGCACAGCCTGCGGCCGCTGGTGCGCATGGCCACCGGCTGGACAACGCATCCACGGACCAGCAGGTACACTGCACCCACCATGCGCCGCCCCAGGCGCCCGCCCCATACTCGTTTCGGAGCCCGAGCATGTCCCGTCCCCCCATCGCCCGCACCGACACCGGCGCCGATCCCTATCGCTGGCTGGAGAATCGCGACACCCCGGCAGTCCTCGACCACCTCAAGGCGGAGAATGCCTATCTCGAGGAACAGCTCGCCGACCAGGCCGACCTGCGCGAGACGCTGTTCCAGGAGATCAAGGGCCGCATCCGCGAAACCGATCTGTCACTGCCCGCCCCCTGGGGCCCGTGGCTGTACTACCAGCGCACCACCGCGGGCGACGAGTATCCGCGGCACTACCGCTGCCCGCGCCCGCTGGATGGTTCGCTGAACGTCGATGAAAGCGCCGAACAGCTGCTGCTCGACCCCAACGAGCTGGCCGGTGGCGGCTTCCTCTCGCTGGGCGCATTCAGCGTCAGTCAGGACCACGGCAAGCTCGCCTACAGCCTCGACCGCGAAGGCGACGAGATCTACCGGCTTTACGTCAAGGACCTGGCCAGCGACGCGATAACAGAGCTGCCCTTCGACAACTGCGACGGCAGCATGACCTGGGCCAACGACAGCCAGACCCTGTTCTACGGCGAGCTGGACGACACCCACCGCCCGCACCGGATCTACCGCCACCGCCTTGGCGATACGGACAGCAGCGAGGTTTATCACGACCCGGACGGGCGCTTCTTCGTGCATTGCTACCGCGCCAGCTCCGAGCGCCAGCTGGTCATCCTTTCCCACAGCAAGACCACCAGCGAAGCCTGGGTGTTGTCGGCGGACCAGCCGGAGGGCAGCTGGACCTGCCTGGCACCGCGCCAGGAGGATCACGAGTACTTCCCCGATCATGGCCTGTACGAAGGCCAGTGGCGCTGGCTGATCCGCAGCAACCAGGCGGGCATCAACTTCGCCCTTTATCACGCCAGCGAGGCCGAGCCAGGCCGCGAGCACTGGCAGGAGCTGGTCCCGCATGACGATGCGGTGATGCTCGAGGATGTCAGCCTGAACGCCGAGGCAATCACTCTGACCCTGCGCGAGAGCGGCCTGCCGGTGATCGAGGTACGACCGCAGGGCATCCAACCCTATCGCCTGCAATTGCCCGATGCGGCCTACAGCCTGCACGTGCAGAACTCACTGGAATTCACCAGCACGGTGATCCGCCTGCGCTACGAGGCGCTGAATCGCCCGGCGCAGATCCGCCAGCTGACCCTGGCCGACGGCACGCAGGCGGTGCTCAAGGAAACCCCGGTGGAAGGTCCCTTCGATGCGGACGCCTATGAAAGTCGGCGCATCTGGGCCACCGCCCAGGACGGTACGCAGATTCCCATCAGCCTGGTCGGCCGCCGCGACAGCTTCGGCAAGCCCGCACCGCTATACCTCTACGGTTACGGCGCCTACGGTCACAGCCTCGACCCCTGGTTCTCCCACGCGCGGCTGTCGCTGCTCGACCGCGGCTTCGTCTTCGCCATCGCGCATGTGCGTGGCGGCGGCGATCTGGGCGAGGCCTGGTACCGCGCCGGCAAGCTGGAACACAAGCCGAACACCTTCAGCGACTTCATCGCCTGCGCCGAGCAGCTGCTGGCCGACGGCTACACCACCTCGCCACGCCTGGCCATCAGCGGCGGCAGTGCCGGCGGCCTGCTGATCGGTGCCGTGCTCAACCTGCGTCCGGATCTGTTCGGTGCGGCGATCGCCGAGGTGCCCTTCGTCGACGTGCTCAACACCATGCTCAACGCCGACCTGCCGCTGACCGTGACCGAGTACGACGAATGGGGCGACCCGAACCAGCCCGAGGTGCACGAACGCATCCGCGCCTATGCGCCCTATGAGAACGTCCGCGCCCAGGCCTACCCGCCGCTGCTGGCCGTGGCCGGCTACAACGACAGCCGCGTGCAGTACTGGGAGGCCGCCAAGTGGGTCGCCAAGCTGCGTGCCACCCGCACCGACGACAACCTGCTGCTGCTCAAGACCGAGTTCGGCGCCGGTCACGGCGGCATGAGCGGTCGCTACCAGGCGCTCAAGGACGTGGCGCTGGAGTACGCCTTCATCCTCAAGGTGTTCGGCTTGACCGGCGGAAACTGACATAGCGCACGGTGGGCAGCGGCCGGGCCCGCCGAAGGAGAAGGCCCGGCGCAACACGCTTCGCATTGCGCCGGGCCGGGCGGTATTTCAGCCCGCGGTGACGGCCAGGATGTGCGCGTCACCGGCACGGAGATCGTTGCGACCTCAGTGGTTGCAGTCAGGCCCGTGGACGTGACCGTCGTCATCGGCCTCGATCGGCTCCATTTCCAGCTCCAGGCTGACCAGGTTGGTCGCCAGCGGACGCAGCAGCAGGTTGGCGTACTCGGTATCGCCCTCCTCCACGTCCACGCCGATCATCAGCTGGTCGTTGCCGACCTGCTGGATCCACACTTCGCGGCCCTGCCACATCACGGCAAAACGGGTGCAGGAGGTCACCAGCTGGGTGCCGTCGGTATCTTCCAGAATCAGTTGCAGGCTGTCGCTCATCGGAATCGCTCTCTCGCAATGTGAAGGAGCGGCAGGGCCGCTCCGGTCGTGTATCAGGCCTGCACCAGGGCGGCGACGGCGCGCTCCAGCCGGTCCAGGCCCTCGTCGATGTCGGCCTCGTCGATGATCAGGCTCGGCGCCAGGCGCACGACGTCGGGGCCGGCCTGCAGGATCATCAGCGCCTGTTTTTCCGCCGCGGCGCAGAAGGCTCCCGCCTTGCCCTTCCAGGCATCGCTGAGCACGCAACCGATGAGCAGGCCGCGACCGCGCACCAGGCGGAACACGCCGTAGCGCTCGCCGATCTGCTCCAGCCGCGCGCGGAAACGCTGGTGACGCTGCTTGACGCCTTCGAGCACCTGCGGGGTATTGACGATATCCAGCACCGTCTCGGCCACCGCGCAGGCCAGCGGGTTGCCGCCGTAGGTGGTGCCGTGGGTGCCCACGCTCAGGTGCGCGGCGATCTCGTGGGTGGTCAGCATCGCGCCGATGGGGAAGCCGCCGCCCAGGCTCTTGGCGTTGGTCAGGATGTCCGGCACCACGCCCGAATGCATGTAGGCGAACAGATCGCCGGTACGGCCCATGCCGGTCTGCACCTCGTCGAAGATCAGCAGCGCGCCATGCTGGTTGCACAGCTCGCGAGCGCCTTCGAGGTAGGCCTGCTCGGCCGGCAGGATGCCGCTTTCACCCTGGATCGGTTCCAGCACCACGGCGCAGGTGCGCTCGGAAATCGCCGCCTTCAGCGCGTCGAGATCGTTGTAGGGCACATGGGTGATGCCTTCGATCTTCGGACCGAAGCCATCGGAATACTTGGGCTGGCCGCCGACCGTGACGGTGAACAGCGTACGCCCGTGGAAGCTGTTGAGCGCCGAGATGATCTCGAACTTCTGCGGCCCGTAGACATCATGGGCATAGCGACGCGCCAGCTTGAAGGCAGCCTCGTTGGCTTCCGCGCCGGAATTGCAGAAGAACGCCCGGTCGGCGAAGGTCGCCGCCACCAGCTTCTTGGCCAGGCGCAGGGCCGGCTCGTTGGTGAAGATGTTGGAGATATGCCACAGCTTGCCGGCCTGCTCGGTCAGCGCCGCAACCAGTGCCGGGTGCGCGTGCCCCAGCGCGTTCACCGCGATGCCACCGGCGAAGTCCACCAGCTCTCGGCCGCTCTGATCCCAGACTCGCGAACCCTCGCCTCGCACCGGAATGAAGGCGGCGGGGGCGAAGCTCGGAACAATGACCTGATCGAAATCGGCACGTTCAACCGGGATATGCGGGGTGGACATCGGGCTCTCCTGCGATGCGTCGAGATAGGAACGAAAACGCCCCGCCGTCGGCGGGGCGTTACAGGGCGCAGTGTAAACGCAGGACCACCCCGATAGCGCGGTCGCCGGAAAAAAACTGCCGCTCAGGCGCCGAAATGCTGAAGGTCCAGCTCGATGGCATTATCCAGCGCCTCCAGCAGCGCCTTGCGCACCTTCAGCTTGGTATTGCGGTGCGCCACCATGTTGATGCGCTTGAGCTGACCGGCGGCGGCGCGCGCCACGTCCAGCAACTCGCCGCTCGGCACCACGCGATCGAGGAAGCCGGCCTGCACGGCCGCCTGCGGGTCGAACAGCTCGCCATTGATCACCGAACGCTGGAAGGCGGCCTTGTCCAGGCGATCACGCGCCAACTCGATGCCGGCGTGGTGCATGGTCATGCCGATCTGCACCTCGTTCAGGCCGATGTGGAAGGCACCCTCCACGCCGATCCGGTAGTCCGCCGCCAGTAGCAGGAAGGCGCCCTTGGCGATGGCGTGCCCCGGGCAGGCAACGATGATCGGAAAGGGATGGGCGAGCATGCGCCGGGTGAATCGCGAACCGGTGGCCACCAGCGCCATGGCATTTTCCGCGCTGGAGGTCATCACCTTGAGGTCGTAGCCGCCGGAGAGAATGCCGGGCTGGCCGGTGAGGATGACCACGGCCCGCTCCTGCTCGGCGCGGTCGAGCGCGGCATTGAGCGCCTCGAACATCTGCGGCGACAAGGCGTTGACCTTGCCGTTGGCCAGGGTCAACGTGGCGATGCCGTCGTCGAATTGGTACGAAATCAGCTCACTCATGGCGGCGTCCTTTGGTGGGTCTTGTTTTGGGTGCGCCGACGTTACCCAGCCGAAAGAGCCCGGTAAAGCGCCGTGACTGACCGCCGGGTCACGTTTCGCGCCCTGTTCGCCGCCGTTCGCGCACGCTCCCCCGCCAGCCCGAGCGCCGCACGAGGGGCCCACGCGCTTGCCCGCACCGGTCGCCACAGCCGGATAAATCCATGAAAAAACTCAAAAAGTTTTTGCCATTCAAAATTCGTTCGGCTAAATTAGCGCGCCTCGACGGACAGCAGCCCGTCGAGATCCGGTGAGGTGTCCGAGTGGTTGAAGGAGCACGCCTGGAAAGTGTGTATACGGGAAACCGTATCAAGGGTTCGAATCCCTTCCTCACCGCCACATCGAAAGCCCCTGAGTTTCGCGACTCAGGGGCTTTTTCTTTGTGCCGGGAAAACCCAGGACTCAGCGCGGGCCGGGAGTGCCCTCCCTCTCCGCGTTATCCGGGTCGGTATCCGGCAGCCTGGTGTCGTCGCCACGCTCGCGGGGGAGGTTGCCTTCGTTGCCGGGCAGTTCGTCGATGCCCGCCTCGTCGCTAGGGTTCAGGTCGGTACGCCCGCGGCCCGGCAGCTCGGGGCTGCCGGGGATGATCGGGTCCGATGCTTTCTCGCTGGCCATGGCTCGCCTCGCTTATCAGTCGTCCAGTCTGAATTTGGAGGGTTCGACCGAACGACCGTTCGCCCCGCCGGTCAGGCCGGACGGCTCAGCCCAGCAACCAGGGCATCAGCACGGCGGTGACCACGCCCAGCAGGCTCATCGCCAGGGCGGCGAAAGCGCCGCATTCCTGGTTTTCCTGCAGGGCGTGGGCGGTGCCGATGGCGTGGGCGTTGAGGCCGTAGCTGAAGCCGCGGGCGGCCGGGTGTTCGACGCGCGCCAGGCCGAGCAGCAGCGGCCCGAGGGCGGTGCCGATCACGCCGGTGAGCATCACCATCACCGCGGCCAGCGCGGCGACGCCGCCGATCTGCTCGGCCACCAGCATGGCGATCGGCATGGTCACCGACTTGGGCGCCAGGCTCATGGCCAGGGCATCGCTGGCGCCCAGCAGCCAGCAGATGGCGAGCGTCACCGCGACGGTCAGCACGCCGGCGACCACCAGGGTGATGACGATCGGCCAGAACAGCTGGCGGATACGCGCCAGGTTCTGCCGCAGCGGCACGGCCAGGGCCACGGTGGCCGGGCCGAGCAGCCAGGCGATCGGCTCGGCATCCTGGCGGTAGTCGCGGTAGTCGATGCCGCACAGGACGAGTACCGCGACGATCAGCAGCATGCCCACCAGCACCGGTTGCAGCACCAGCCAGCCGCTGCGCTGGTAGAGCGCCACGGCGGCCTGGAAGGCCAGCAGGGTCAGGCCGATGGCGAACAGCGGATGTTCGATGAAGCTCTGCCAGGCGCTCATTTGTCCATCGCTCCCATGCGCCTGGCAAGGAACTGCAGCAGCCAGCCGCACACCGGGATGGTCACCAGCAGCGAGGCCAGCAGCGCGGCCATGACCACACCCAGCTCGCCGAGCAGCAGCTCATAGCTGGTCATGATGCCCGCGGCGTGGATCATCAGCAGCAGCGGCAGGTACTTGAGCAGCACGGCCGCCGCCTGCTGCAGCGGCTCCGGGACGCTGCCGCGGAACATCAGTCCGACCAGCAACAGCATCAGCCCGATGATGGGGCCGGGCAGCATCGGCAACCACAGCGCGCTGGCGGTCGCCCCCAGCAGTTGCAGCAGTACCAGCACGAAAAGGCCTTTCAACACCGTTGTTCTCCTTATTCTGTCCAGCTCGCGCCGAGGCAGGCCCGGCGCGACCCGCCACTATGCCGCAGGGCACGCCCGGCAGACAGCCTCAGTCACGTCGGAAAAAGCCGGATCAGCCGCTCCCGGAAAACACCGCGCCGCCATCTGATCCGCTTTTTGCAGCGCAACCTGAGTCTGTAATGCAAACAGCGGCTGGCCGAAGATGCGCGCGTCCGAAACTGCCTGATGGATACCCCCATGAACGATCGAATCCCCGTACGGGCCGTCGAGACGCTCGACCCCCGGCGCCCCGTACGCCTGACCCCGGCCCAGGCCGGCGGGCCGATCCACACCCGCGGCTTCCGCGGACGCTTTCGCAACCTGCGCCTGCTCGGCGCCGGCGCGCTGATGCTGTTGTTCTTCGCCACCGCCTGGCTGAACTGGAACGGTCGCCAGGCGGTGCTCTGGGATCTGCAAGGCCGCCAGTTCCACATCTTCGGCGCGACCTTCTGGCCGCAGGATTTCGTCCTGCTCTCGGCGCTGCTGATCATCTGCGCCTTCGGCCTGTTCGCCATCACCGTGTTCGCCGGTCGCGTGTGGTGCGGCTACGCCTGCCCGCAAAGTGTCTGGACCTGGATGTTCATGTGGGCCGAGAAGGTCAGCGAAGGCGACCGCGGCCAGCGCCTGAAGCTCGACGCCGCGCCCTGGTCGGCCGCCAAGCTGGCTCGGCGCACCGCCAAGCACGGGCTCTGGCTCGGCATCGCCCTGGCCACGGCGGTAACCTTCGTCGGCTACTTCATGCCGATCCGCCCGCTGCTTGCCGACCTCGCCGGCCTGCGCCTGGACAGCGCCAGCGCGTTCTGGGTGGCGTTCTTCACCGCCGCGACCTACCTCAACGCCGGCTGGCTGCGCGAGAAGGTCTGCCGCGACATGTGCCCCTACTCGCGCTTCCAGAGCGTGATGTTCGACCGCGACACCCTGGCCATCGCCTACGACGCGACCCGCGGCGAGCCCCGCGGCGCCCGGCGCAAGGACAGCGACGCCCAGGCGCAGGGGCTGGGTGACTGTGTCGACTGCACGCTGTGCGTGCAAGTCTGCCCGACCGGGATCGACATCCGCGACGGCCTGCAGCTGGAATGCATCGGCTGCGCCGCCTGCATCGACGCCTGCGACAGCGTCATGGACAAGCTTGGCTACGCCCGCGGCCTGGTGCGCTACGGCTCGGAAGCCGAACTGGCCGGCGAACGCACGCGCCTGTTGCGACCGCGCCTGGTCGGCTATGCCGCCGCCCTGCTGCTAATGATCGGCGCCTTCGCCTGGGCGCTGGCCGCGCGGCCGCTGGTGTCGCTGGACGTGACGCGTGATCGCGGGCTGTTCCGCGAGAATGCCGCCGGCCAGATCGAGAACATCTACAGCCTGAAGGTCATCAACAAGACGCAGGCCCCGCAGCGCTACCTGATCGCCCTGACCGACTCGGACGGGCTGGCGCTGCAGGGCCCCGGCGAGTTGCGCCTGGCCGCAGGGGAGATCCGCGACGTACCGGTGAGCGTGGCGCGGCTGGTGGAAGACGGCAAGGGCAGCGCCCGCCCGCTGTATTTCGAGGTGGTCCCGCTCGATGCGCCGGAGGGTCGCGTGGTGACCGACAGCACCTTCATCGCGCCGGCGCGCTGAGGCGCCCGGCATTCCACCGACGCGGCGGTCGACGTAGAGTGTCGGCCGTCCGCCTGTTCCAGCAGGGCCCGCATGAAGCGCTACGAGAAACTTGCCGACGAAATTGCCGAGCTGATTCGCAGCGGCGTGCTCGCGCCCGGCCAGCGGGTGCCTTCGGTGCGCCACGCCAGCCGCGCGCATGGCGTCAGCCCCTCCACGGTGTTCCAGGCCTACTACCTGCTGGAGGATCGCGGGCTGATCCAGGCGCGGGCGCGCTCGGGCTATTTCGTCCGCGAGCACGCCCAGCGCCCGCTGCCCGAGCCGGAACCCGGCAGCCTGGCGCCGCAGACCACCGAGGTCGACGTCAGCGAGCTGGTGTTCTCCGTGCTCGGCTCGCTGAAGGACCCGCAGACGGTGCCGTTCGGCTCGGCCTTCCCCAGCCCCGACCTGTTTCCGCTGGCACGCCTGGCGCGCTCGATGGCGCACGGCCTGCGCACACTGTCGCCGCACGAGGTCATCGCCGACATGACCGCCGGCAACCCCGACCTGCGCCGGCAGATTGCCCTGCGCTACATGGCCGGTGGCGTGCTGCTGCCGATGGAGGAGCTGGTCATCACCAACGGCGCAATGGAAGCGCTGAACCTCTGCCTGCAATGCGTGACCCGGCCGGGCGACCTGGTGGCGATCGAGTCGCCTGCGTTCTACGCCTGCCTGCAGGTGCTCGAGCGGCTCAAGCTCAAGGCCGTGGAAATCCCCGTGCACCCGCGCGAGGGGATCGACCTCAAGGCGCTGGCCGACAGCCTGCAGCGCCTGCCGATCAAGGCCTGCTGGATCATGAGCAGCCTGCAGAACCCGCTCGGCGCCAGCCTGAGCGAAGCGAACAAGGCGGCGCTCTACGAGTTGCTGCAGCGCCACCAGGTGCCGCTGATCGAGGACGATGTCTACGCCGAGCTGTACTACGGCCAGCAGCCGCCGCGGCCGGTGAAGAGCTTCGACCGCGACGGCCTAGTGATGCACTGCGGCTCCTTTTCCAAGAGCCTGGCGCCGGGCTATCGCGTCGGCTGGGTCGCCGGCGGGCGCCATGCCGAGCAGATCAGCCGGCTGAAGCTGATGACCACGCTGTCGCCCTCGGTGCCGGCCCAGGCGGCCATCGCCGACTACCTGCAGCACGGCGGCTACGACCGCCACCTGCGCCGCCTGCGCCATGCCTTGGAGATGCAGCAGGGCGCCATGCTGGCCTCGGCGGCACGGCACTTCCCGCGGCAGACACGGGTGACCCGCCCCACCGGCGGCTACTTTCTCTGGTTCGAGTTTCCCGAGCAGGTCGACTCGCTGCAGCTGTTCCGCCTGGCGCTGGCCCAGGGCATCAGCCTGGCGCCGGGGCCGATCTTCTCGGCCAGCCGGCGCTTCGGCCACTGCGCCCGGCTCAACCACGGCCACCCATGGACGCCGCAGAGCGAAGACGCCATGGCCCTGCTCGGGCGCATCCTGCGCTCGTTTCTCGGCCCCGGCGAGCGGGACTAGCGATCGGCCCCACCACCCTGCGGGCCGCCGGTGGCCGCACCACCCGCCCCCGAGGCTGCGCCGCCATTGCCCGACGTGCCCGGGAGCTGGTCGGCGCCGCCCGGCTGTGGCGTGGTCAACGGCCGGCCCGGCTCGCTGCGCGTGGCCGGCGCCACCGGTCGCTCCGGCTGGCGCACCGTGCTGCCACTGCCGCGCGGCTGGCCCGGCAAGGGTCGCGTCCCTTCGTCGAGGCGGTTGGAATCATCCAGCGGGCGCTCGCGGATCTCGTTGATATCGCGGCCGGTCTGCTCGCGGCTTTCGGTGAGTTCGGCACCGATACGCTCGCGCTCCTGCTGCAGCGAGGGCTCGGCATCCTGGGCAGCCGCCGGGCCGGTGATGGCGGCGGCGAGCATCAGGGGTAAAACGAAGGTTGGCCTGGTCATGAGGTCGTCTCCTGGGTGCATCTGTCAAATGGACAGCGACAGGCGCCCGGGAGTGCAAAAGGTCGCAGGCCGCCCCAACGGTCGAGCCTGCGGTACAAAACTTGCTCGACCAGCCAGTAACACACGGACGGATCCAGGCCGGTATCAGCGACCGAAAGCCGCCCCACAGGGCGGCGCCGGCATCCCGCCAACAACCGATGCGCCGCTCTGCCGCGGCCTCTGGCGCCTGTCGCGCATCGATAACAATGAAGGGCCGAGCCATGTTCAAACACAAGAAAGTCCGGCAGGCGACGCTTATACTGCTGGCCACGGCTGTCGTGCTGATTCTGCCCAATCTCAGCCGCCTGTTCGGCTGAGCGTTCCAGAAGGTAACCACCATGCGCCAACTGCTACTTGCCGCCCTGCTGTCGAGCCTGCTGAGCCTCCCCGCTGCTGCCGGCGAAGCCGAGCGAGCGGCCGCCATGCAGGCGCTGGAACACCCCGACGCGACCCTGATCGACGTGCGCACCCCCGAGGAATTCGCCGACGGCGCCCTGCCCGGCGCGCTCAACATCGAGACCGCCGACCTTGCCGCGCAGATCGCCGAGGTGGCGCCCGACAAGGACGCCCCGGTGGTGCTCTACTGCCGCACCGGCCGCCGCGCCGGCGAAGCGCAGCAGCTGCTGGAGTCGCTGGGCTACCGCCAGGTGATCAACGCCGGCGGCTACAGCGAGCTGGCCCCGCTGGTCGACGCCGACTAAGGCGCGCGGCAGGGCCCTGCACCGGCCCGCCGATTGAACTTATCCGCGGCCTGGCACCCGAAACTCTGGGTGCGTCCTGCTCCATCACCCTGTCGGCTACAGCCTCCGATGGAGCCTGTGGGCCTGCACCGGTTGCCCGCTGCGCCGGCGCATTCATCCGGTCGATTCCCGCGAATCCACAAGCGCTCGCCCGCAAGGGCACGGTCGCGGCACGCACCCTTGGTTTTCACCCCACACCTGGCCGCCTGGAGGTTCGAGGCAATGAATTGGGACGTGCTGCTGGACGACACCCTGTGGATCAACGCCGCCATCGTGATCGCGGTGACCTTCGTCAGTTTCTGGCTGCTGCGCAGCGCCCTGGCGCTGATCAAGCGGCGCCTGCGCGCCATGGCGGGCGAATCGCGCAGCGGCTTCACCGCAATCGCCGCGGAGATGCTCGAGCACACCAGCAACCTGCTGCTGTTCGCCTTCTCGCTGCTGATCGGGCTCAAGGTGGTGGAGCTGCCGCCGCGCTGGGAACTGACCATGTCCCATGGCTGGTTCATCGCCCTGGCGTTCCAGATCGCCCTCTGGCTGGACACCGCGGTGCGCCTGTGGATGGACAGCCTGACCCGCGACGGCAAGGCGCGCAATCCGGTGACCACGACGATCATCGGCATCATGCTGCGCATCGTGGTGTGGACCATGATGCTGCTGTCGATCCTCGCCAACCTGGGGGTCAACATCACCGCCATGGTCGCCAGCCTCGGGGTCGGCGGCATCGCCATCGCCCTGGCGGTGCAGACCCTGCTCAGCGACGTGTTCGCCTCGCTGTCGATCGGCATCGACAAGCCGTTCGAGATCGGCGACTTCGTGGTCTTCGGCGAGGTTGCCGGCAACATCGAGCACATCGGCCTGAAGAGCACGCGCATTCGCTCGCTGAGCGGCGAACAGGTGGTCTGCTCCAACGCCGACCTGCTCCGGCAGATCGTGCACAACTACAAGCGCATGAACACCCGGCGGATCGTCTTCAAGTTCGGCATCACCTACAACACGCCGAGCGACAAGGTTCGCGCGGTGGGCCAACTGGTCAAGCGCATCATCGACGGAGTGGAGCAGGCCAGGTTCGACCGCGCGCATTTCCTCGCCTTCGACGACAGCCAGCTGACCTTCGAGGTCGTCTATATCATGCAGACCTCGGACTACAACCAGTACATGGACGCCCAGCAGGAGATCAATCTCGGCCTGCTCGATGGCCTGCGCGAACTGGGCGTGAGCTTCGCCTTCCCCACCCGCAGCGTCGAGTTCATCGGCGGCCAGCTGCCGGAGCTCAGCGTCGCCGGCATGCCCCAGGCCAAGCCGGCGGCCAACCAGTAGCTTCGCGCGCGGCGCCGGCTCAGCCCTGCGCCAGCGCCTGCCGATCGGCGATCAGCTGTTGCACCACGCCCGGTTCGGAGAGCGTCGAGATATCACCCAGGGCGTCGTACTCGTCGGTGGCGATCTTGCGCAGGATGCGGCGCATGATCTTGCCCGAGCGCGTCTTGGGCAGGCCCGGCGCCCACTGGATCACGTCCGGCACGGCGATCGGCCCGATCTCCCGGCGCACCCAGCGGCACAGCTCGTCGCGCAGCGTGTCGTCCGCCGTGACGCCCGAGAGCAGCGTGACAAAGACGTAGATCCCCTGCCCCTTGAGCGGATGCGGCACACCCACCGCGGCCGCCTCGGCGACCTTCGCGTGCGCCACCAGCGCGCTCTCGATCTCGGCGGTGCCCAGGCGGTGGCCGGAGACGTTGAGCACGTCGTCGACCCGCCCGGTGATCCAGTAGTAGCCATCCTCGTCGCGGCGCGCACCGTCGCCGGTGAAGTACATGCCGCGGAAGGTCTTGAAGTAGGTGTCGACGAAGCGGTCGTGGTCGCGGTACAGCGTGCGCGCCTGCCCTGGCCAGGAGTCGAGGATCACCAGGTTGCCCTCGGCCGGCCCTTCGAGCAGGTTGCCGAGGTTGTCCACCAGCCCCGGCACCACGCCGAAGAATGGCCGCGTCGCCGAGCCGGGCTTGAGTGCGGTAGCTCCCGGCAGCGGGCTGATGAGGATGCCGCCGGTCTCGGTCTGCCACCAGGTGTCGACGATCGGGCAGCGCGACTGGCCGACCGTCTCGTAGTACCAGTGCCAGGCCTCGGGGTTGATCGGCTCGCCCACCGTGCCGAGCAGGCGCAGGCTCGAGCCGTCGGCGCCTTCGACCGCGGCCTGGCCCTTGGCCATCATCGCGCGGATCGCGGTGGGCGCCGTGTAGAGGATGTTGACCCGGTGCTTGTCGATGATCCGCGCCACCCGGGTGACGTCCGGGTGGTTGGGCACGCCCTCGTACATCAGCGTGGTCGCACCGTTGGCCAGCGGGCCGTAGATCAGGTAGCTGTGCCCGGTGATCCAGCCGATGTCGGCGGTGCACCAGTAGATCTCGCCCGGACGGTAATCGAAGACCCGCTCGTGGGTCAGCGCGGCGTACAGCAGGTAGCCGCCGCAGGTGTGCAGCACGCCCTTGGGCCGCCCGGTGGACCCTGAGGTGTAGAGGATGAACAGCGGCTCCTCGGCGCCCATCTCCTTCGGCGCGCAGGTCTCGCCGGCGACGCGCATCAGGTCGTCGTAGCAGACGTCGCGGTTGCGGTGCCAGCGGATGTCCGCGCCGGTGCGCCGGACCACGATGATCTTCTGCACGCAGTTGGTACGCGGATTGGTTAGCGCCTCGTCGACGTTCTCCTTGAGCGGCACCTTCTTGCCGCCGCGGATGCCCTCGTCGGCGGTGATCACCACCTTGGACTGGCCATCGATGATGCGCCCGGCCAGCGCCTCGGGCGAGAAGCCGCCGAACACCACCGAATGGATCGCGCCGATGCGGGCACAGGCGAGCATCGCCACCGCCGCCTCGGGCACCATCGGCATGTAGATGGTCACCACGTCGCCGCGGTGCACGTCCTGGCCACGCAGCGCGTTGGCGAACTTGCTGACCTCGCGGTGCAGCTCCCTGTAGGTGATTTCGCGGTGCTCGGCAGGGTCGTCGCCCTCCCAGATGATCGCGACCTGGTCGCCGCGCTCGGCCAGGTGCCGGTCCAGGCAGTTGGCGGCCACGTTGAGGGTGCCGTCGGCAAACCACTGGATCGAGACATGGTGGTCGTCGAAGGAGGTCCGCTTGACCTCGCTGAACGGGCGGATCCAGTCCAGCCGCGCCGCCTGCTCGCGCCAGAAGCCTTCGGGGTTGATCACCGACTGCTGGTACAGGGCCTTGTAAGTGGCTTCATCGGTCAGCGACCGGGCAGCCACCTCCGGATGCACGGGATAAACGGATGCGGCACTCATGGCGTTACCTCTGTCTGTCAGGTTGCAGCGCTGTGGAACCCCCTGTCCTTCAGGCGTACCCATACCAACCCGAGGCCCGGCCGCCGCAACCGCACGACCCGCGCTGGCCTCCCACCAAAGCGCCCGACAGACACAGGCTCGCGCGAGCGAGCCGGGGTGTAGCTCTTCTTTTAGTCCTAGCCCGAAAACGGCAAGGTTGCGTATTTGACCCTGCTCAACGGTCGGATATCCGCCGACCACACCCCCCAGTCCAGAAACGAAAAAGGCGAGCCGAGGCTCGCCTTTTTCCAACCGCTGCGGATCAGTCCTCGCGGTAGCGACGCAGCTTGAGCTGCTTGCCGCCGACGCGGGTGTCCTTGAGCTTGCCGAGCAGGCGCTCCAGGCCCTCTTCCGGCAGCTCGACCAGGCTGAAGCTGTCGCGCACCTGGATGCGGCCGATGGCTTCGCGGGCCAGGCCGCCTTCGTTGAGGATGGCCCCCAGCAGGTTGCGCGCGGCGATGCCGTCACGCGCACCCAGCGCGGTCCGGCAGCGCACGCGGCCTTCGGCCAGCGGCATCGGCGCGCGACGCTCACGGTCGCCACGCTCGGAGCGCTCACCACGCTCCCCGCGATCGGAGCGGTCGGAGCGCTCGCGCGGGCCGCCGACCGGCACCAGCGGCTGCTCCTTCTGCACCTCGGCCAGGGTCAGCGCCTGGCCGTTGGTGGCCTTGCGCAGCAGCGCGGCGGCCAGCGCACGCGGCGAGCAGCCGATGTCGGCGATCAGCCGGTCGAGCAGTTCGCCATGGCTGGCCTCGGCATCGGCCACCAGCGGCCGCAGGCTCTCGGTCAGCCGGCGAATACGCGCATCGAGCACCTGCTGCGGATCGGGCAGGCGCACCTCGGCGACCTTCTGCCCGGTGACGCGCTCGATGACCTGCAGCATGCGCCGCTCGCGCGGGGTGACCAGCAGCAGCGCGCGGCCATCGCGGCCGGCACGGCCGGTACGCCCGATGCGGTGCACGTAGGATTCCGGGTCGTACGGCATGTCGACGTTGAACACGTGGGTGATGCGCGGCACGTCGATGCCGCGGGCGGCGACGTCGGTGGCCACCACGATGTCCAGGCGGCCATCCTTGAGCGACTCGATCACGCGCTCACGCTGGTTCTGCGCGATATCGCCGTTGAGTGCAGCGGCCTTGTAGCCCTTGGCTTCCAGCGCAGCGGCCAGGTCCAGCGTGGCCTGCTTGGTGCGCACGAAGGCGATCAGCGCGTCGAAGTCCTCGACTTCCAAGAGGCGCAGCACGGCCGGGATCTTCTGGTCGGCGTGGACCATCAGGTGGGCCTGCTCGATGCGCGCGACGGTCTGCGTCTTGGCCGCGATCTTGATGTGCTTCGGCTCGCGCAGGTGCTTCTCGGCAATCGCACGGATCGAATGCGGCAGCGTCGCCGAGAACAGCACGCTCTGGCGGCTTTCCGGCATGGCCTCGAAGATCACTTCGAGGTCATCCATGAAGCCGAGCTTGAGCATCTCGTCCGCTTCGTCGAGCACCAGGAAACGGATGGTCGACAGCAGCTCGCCGTTACGGCTCAGGTGGTCGACCAGGCGGCCGGGGGTGGCGACGATGATCTGCGCACCCTGGCGGATCGCCTTGAGCTGCGGGCCCATGGGCGCGCCACCGTAGATGGCGACCACGCCGACGCCCGGCAGCTGCTTGGAGTAGGTTTCGAACGCGGTGGCCACCTGCAGCGCCAGCTCGCGGGTCGGCGCGAGGATCAGTGCCTGCGGCTCACGCTTGGCCGGGTCGATCTTCGACAGGATCGGCAGCGCGAAGGCCGCGGTCTTGCCGGTGCCGGTCTGCGCCTGGCCGATCATGTCGTGGCCGTCGAGGATCACCGGGATCGCCTGGGCCTGGATGGGGGACGGTTCTTCATAGCCGACTGCGCTGATCGCAGCCAGAACAGCGGAATGAATACCGAGTGCGGCAAAGCCGCCGATTTCCTGGGTCATGGGTCTTGTCTCTGATGCTCCGCAAGACCCATGTTCCGAAGCTGCGCATGCCGTGCAAAACCCGAAGGTCACCCTGGCAGCCTGGTCGGCGGGGTTGCGAAAACGTATGGATGATGAATCGTCAAGGATAGTTCGCGCGGGGCGAACAGCAGCCGAAGCGGCGCTTCGTGTGTTGCAGTACCTGAACGCAGGCTGGGTTTCAGCCGGCGCGTACTATACCGGAATAAACGCGGGCCTGTGCGGTATTTTGCATAAGCGCGGGCCAACGGCCGCCGGGCTCGCAGCGCGGGGCACCGAGCGGGCGGCCTTGGCCTCGGCCACCCGCGCGCCTGGCGGCAGCGACGCTCAGCCGAGCGAGCCACGCAGGTCGGCCGGCCGCCCCTCGTTGGCGGCGCTGACGCGGAAGCGCCCGACCAACTGCTGCAGCTTGCCGGCGGTATGCCGGACACGCTCGGCGCTGTCCTGCAGCACACCGAGGGTCTGGCCCATCTCGCCCGAGGCCTGGTCGACGCCGCGGATGGTCTGGCCGTAGTGCAGGCTGCGCTCGTTGAGCTGCTTGATGATCTCGAACATGCGCTCGACAGCCTGGTGCAGGTGGAGGTTTTCCGACGTCGCCTCCTCGGTCAGCCTGAGGCTGGCGTCGACATCGCGCACGCCGCCTTCCATGAACGACACCGCCTGGCGGGTCTCGGCCTGCAGGCTCTCGACCTTGCGACGAATATCCTCGGCGGCGCCGGCGGTGCGCTGTGCCAGCGAGCGCACCTCGCCGGCGACCACCGCGAAGCCGCGCCCGTGCTCGCCGGCACGGGCCGCCTCGATGGCCGCGTTGAGCGCCAGCAGGTTGGTCTGGGTGGTGATGTCGCTGATCAGCCCGACAATCTCGTCGATCTCGGACATGCGGCTGTCGAGCTGCTGGACGCTGCGCGCCGAACGCGACACCACGTCGCGGATCGACTCGGTGCCCTGGCGCACCGTCTCGAAGCGCTCGCGGGCGCGCGCGACCACCTCGTCCATCGCCGCCTTCATCTGCTCGGCGGTCATCGAGGCCTGCTGGATCTCGCCCAGCTGCTGCTCGACCAGCACCAGCAGCTGATGAATGCAATCGGCCACCTCGCGCGTGGTCTGCCCCGCCTCGCCGCTGCGCCGCAGCATCAGCTCGTTGTCCTGGCGCACATGCTGCGACACGTGGATCACCTCGCCGACCACCGTGTCCAGGCTGTCGACGAAGCTGTTCAGCCAGCGCCCCAGCTCGGCGCTCTCGTCGCGCGGCATGCGCTGGGTGTCGACACGCTGGCGCAAGTTGCCCTCGCCTTCGGCGAGCGTGCGGATCACCCCGGTCAGCGCCTGCATGCGTGCGGCCAGCCGGCGCGGGCCGCAGGCGGCGAACAGCGTGGCGCCGGCGGCCAGCAGCAGCGCCTCGAGCAGGACCAGCGCCGGTTCCGGCAGGCCACTGAAGGTGCGCAGCAGCGTGCCGAGGCAGAACAGCGTGGTGACCGTCGCCAGGTAGGTACGCATCAGCCCGACCGACAGCGAGCGGCGCCGGTAGACCTCCTGCAAATCGGCCTCGCACATCATGCCCCAGCGGTCGGGCGAGCCGGCCAGCTGGAAGGTCACGCCCTTGCCGACCACCGGGATGTGACGGTAGTCCGCGTAGCCGGGATAGCTGACGAAGAGGTTGTCGCCCTGGGCGATGGTCTCGCGCACCCCCGGGTGCAACTGGCCGGTGGCCGGGTCGGTGAAGCGCAGCTCCAGCTCGGTGTGCGCCTGCACGCGCACCGTGCCCCAGCGTGTATGCACGCCGCTCTTCAGGTTCTCGCCGTGGCTGAAGGTGGCGTCCTCGAAGCGCGAGCGCGACAAGGCGGTGCCCGGCAGGATGCCGCGGTCGAAGCGCGACTCGACCATGAACAGGTAGTTGTCGCCGGACTCGGGATAGATGTGCCCGGCCTCGCGCTGGATCAGGTCGCCGAGCACGTCGTTGGGCACCCGTGCGCAGAGGCAGCCGAGCACCCGCCCGCCGGCTTCGAGCGGCTGGTAGAACATCAGCGTGACGCTGTCGTGGAAGCGCGAAGTGGTCGGCCCCAGCCGCAGCGTCACCGGGTCGCGGTAGGGGCCGTGCAGGAATGGCCGCCGCAGCCCTTCGGCCAGTGCGCGCGGATCGACCCGCTGGCCCACCTGCGCCGCGCAGGTCGAGGCGATCACGCAACCAGCGGGGTCGACCAGGAACAGCTCGGCGATGTCCGGCAACTGAGCGCGCTTGCCTTCGAGGGTCGCGGCGTCGGCGCGGATGGCCTCCTCGCCCAGGCCTGCCACCATATCGGCCAGGTGCTGCCAGTGGGCGGCGACCCAATGGTCGAGCAGCCGCACGCGGGTCTCGGCGATGCCTGCGAAGACGTTTTCGACGGTCGGATAGACGCCACGGTTCAGCCAGCAGGACCAGCCCAGCGCAAGCTTGCCGGTCTGGCCGAACCAGGGCAGCCAGCGTCGCTCGCCGGCCGAAAGATGCATGCGTTCGCTTTTGAGTGAGGGCACGGGCAGCTCCTTGTCGCCGTAGAATGCAGAGCTGGCACTTTGCAATTAGCCGGCCACAATCCCAGCGCAGCCGCTCTACGGCGCCGCTTCCCGCGCAAACGGCAGAGCGCGCACCGAAAGCGTGCGCCAGGCGCACCAAGCCTTCGAGGCGAGCCCCAGGCTGGTGCGCCTCAGCTTGCCGGGCGCAGGACGTCGAGCAGCGCCTGCAGCGAATAGCCCAGCCGCGGCGCCAGCGCCTCGACGCGCGCCTGCAGGCATTCCCGGTCGAGGGTCTGCTGCAGGTCGGCCGGCACCAGCAGCACCACGTTGCCCTCGGCGACCGGGCACTCCCAGTAATGGCGATGGAACAGCCCGCGCAGGAGCGCCGCGCCGAGCGGCTTGTTCTCCGAGGTGCCCCACTGGTTGATCACCAGCCAGCCGCCGGGATTGAGCTTGGCCTGGCAGCGGCGCAGGAAGTCCCAAGCCAGGTGCGCGGCGGCAGGCCCGCTGTCGGTGTAGAGATCGAGGAAGACCAGGTCCGCCGTTTCCGCGCTGTCGAGCAGCTGCTGCGCATCGCCGATGCGGATGTACAGCCGCGGGTCGTCGGCCAGGCCCAGGTGGGCCCGCGCCAGCTCGACCACCGCCGGGCGCAGCTCGATCGCCTCGACATCCTCCAGCGGCAGGTACTTCAGGCAGGCCTGGGTCAGGCTGCCGGCGCCCAGGCCGAGGAACAGCGCAGTCTCCGGTGCCTCGTGGGCCAGCGCGCCGAGCAGCATGGCACGGGTGTAGTCATATTCCAGCCAGGCCGGATCGGCACTGAACACGCAGCTCTGCTCGACCTCGGCGCCGAACTCGAGAAAGCGGTAGTCGCCCACCTCAAGCACGCGGATCAGCCCATATTCGTCGGTCACCTCGGCCAGCAGCCGTTCTTCTCTGTGCATCTGCGCCCTCCTCGAGACGGCGCATCTTAGCAAGCGATAGGTATCGGCTATCAGCGAGCGCCGGGCCGTTGCGTTAACATCCCCCGCATTCTTCTGACCCGGAACGACCATGAACACTTCCTGGAGCCCGTCCAGCTGGCGCGAAAAGCCCATCGAGCAACAACCCGAATACCCCGACGCCGCCCACCTGGCGCGCGTCGAGCAGAACCTGGCCGCACTGCCGCCGCTGGTGTTCGCCGGCGAGGCCCGCGAGTTGCGCCGGCAGTTCGCCGAGGTCACCCAGGGCCGCGCCTTCCTGCTACAGGGCGGCGACTGCGCCGAAAGCTTCGCCGAGTTCTCCGCGATGAAGATCCGCGACACCTTCAAGGTGCTGCTGCAGATGGCCATCGTCATGACCTTCGCCGCCGGCTGCCCGGTGGTGAAGGTCGGGCGCATGGCCGGCCAGTTCGCCAAGCCGCGCTCGGCCGGCAGCGAGACCATCGACGGCGTGAGCCTGCCGGCCTACCGCGGCGACATCGTCAATGGCATCGGCTTCGACAGCACCAGCCGCGTGCCGGACCCCGAGCGCCTGCTGCAGGCCTACCACCAGTCCACTGCCACGCTGAACCTGCTGCGCGCCTTCGCCCAGGGCGGCTTCGCCGACCTGCACCAGGTCCACCAGTGGAACCTGGACTTCATCGCCAACTCGCTGCTGGCCGAGAAGTACCACCAGCTCGGCGCGCGCATCGACGAAACCCTGCGCTTCATGCGCGCCTGCGGCCTGGACAGCGCACCGCAACTGCGCGAGACCAGCTTCTTCACCGCCCACGAGGCGCTGCTACTGAACTACGAAGAGGCCTTCGTGCGCCAGGACAGCCTCACCGGCCACTACTACGACTGCTCGGCGCACATGCTCTGGATCGGCGACCGCACCCGCCAGGTCGACGGCGCGCACGTCGAGTTCCTGCGCGGCGTGGGCAACCCGATCGGCGTCAAGGTGGGGCCGAGCATCGCCAGCGATGAACTGATCCGCCTGATCGATATCCTCAACCCGGACAACGACTCCGGCCGCCTGAACCTGATCGTGCGCATGGGTGCGGACAAGGTCGAGGAGCATCTGCCACGGCTGATCCGCGCGGTGCAGAACGAGGGCCGCCAGGTACTCTGGAGCTCGGACCCGATGCATGGCAACACCATGAAGGCCTCCAGTGGCTACAAGACGCGCGATTTCGAGCGCATCCTCGCCGAGGTGCGGCAGTTCTTCGAGGTGCATCGCGCCGAGGGCAGCTACCCGGGCGGCATCCATATCGAGATGACCGGGCAGAACGTCACCGAGTGCATCGGCGGCTCGCGCCCGGTGACCGAGGCCGGCCTCAGCGATCGCTACCACACCCACTGCGACCCGCGGCTCAACGCCGACCAGTCGCTCGAACTGGCGTTCATGATCGCCGAGACGCTCAAGCAGCTGCGCGCCGCCTGAGCCCAATCGCCCCGCCCGGCCTGCGGCTGGACGGGGCAACAGCCGCCAGGAGGTGCCTGGCGAGCAGGCAAGAAAAAGCCCGGCACGATGGCCGGGCTTCTTGCGTCTCGAGCGCTCGGTCTTCAGACCTTGGCGCGGGACTTGTACTCGCCGGTGCGGGTATCGATCTCGATGTAGTCGCCGATGTCGCAGAACTCGGCCACCTTCAGCTCGTAGCCGTTGTTCAGCTTGGCGGTCTTCATCACCTTGCCCGAGGTGTCGCCGCGCACGGCCGGCTCGGTGTAGGCAATCTGGCGCACGATGCTGGTCGGCATTTCGACGGAGATCACGCGGTCGTTGTAGAACACCGCTTCGCAGACGTCCTGCATGCCGTCTTCGACGAAGTTCAGCGCGTCACCGAGGTCTTCCTTCTCGATCTCGTACTGGTTGAACTCGGTGTCCATGAACACGTACATCGGGTCGGCGAAGTAGGAGTAGGTCACTTCCTTGCGCTCGAGGATGACCGGCTCGAACTTGTCGTCGGCCTTGTACACGGTTTCGGTGGCCTGGCCGTTGAGCAGGTTCTTCAGCTTCATCTTGACCACGGCAGCGTTGCGGCCGGACTTGTTGAATTCGGCCTTCTGGATGACCCAGGGTTCGCCGTTGATCAGGGCCACTTGGCCGGCACGAAACTCTTGTGCGGTTTTCATACGAATATCCGAAGAAGATGGGAGACAAAAAACAGGCCGCACATCATAGCCAATCGCTGTAGAAGAACACCAGTTTTCCGGCCAGGTCGCCATTGGCCACCTGCTTGCCCGTCCACTGCTCGGCATGGCCGAGCAGCTCGTCGCAGTGCTCCAGCAGGCCACGCCACGCCTCGGCGCTACCCGCGCCACCGTTCCAGGCACGCCAGAACCCGCGCAGCGCCTGTTCGGCCGGCGGCGTCAGGCCGTGGCAGTAGAGGTCGAGGAAGGCCTCGAGCTTGACCCAGTGGGCATCGTCCTCCTGCGGATAGATGTGCCAGACCAGCGGTCGCCCCGCCCACTGCGCGCGGATGAACGACTCCTCGCCGCGTACCGCATTGAAATCGCAGCACCAGAGCAGTTGGTCGTATTCCTCCTGGGTCATGAAGCGCACCACATCGAGCGTCAGCGCGCCGCGCACGAAGCGCTGGCCGGCGGCCGGCTTCGCCTCGCCGAGCCAGGCGGCGACATCGGCCAGCACCCGCCCCTCCGGTACCAGCAGCTGGTTGGGCCGCGCGTCCTCGGCCAGCGCATCCAGCCAGCCGGCCACCGCGGCGTTCTCGTAGGCGAACAGCGACAACAGCCGCGCACCGGCTACCCGGCTGGCGCCGAGGCTGGCGAGGAACGCCTCGGCGTCCTGGCCGCCGCTGCGGAACGCGTCGCGCCGGGCGAGCAGGTCAGCCTCGCGGATCAGGCCGCCGGTGGTCGCTTCGAAGCCGGGGAAGAAGAAATACTTCTGCAGCCCGCCGGACTGCAGCGACGGCAGCGCATGGCAGCCGACGATCCAGTCCTCGGCGCTCAGGTATTCGAGGTTCAGCCAGAGGATGCGCCGGCCACTGGCGGCCATGGCATTGATGTACGGCTGCGGCAGGTTGCAGGCGAAGGCCTCGATGACCACGTCGGCCGGCTCGGCAGCGCACCATGGCTGCGACCAGTGGCGGATCTCCACGCCCTGCTGCCACTGCTGCGCCACCTCGGCGCTGGCGCCGGGACACAGGCGTGCGAAGGTCTCCAGGTCATCCACCCACAGCCGCACCCGCTGGCCGTATTCGGCGACCAGCTGCCGCGCCAGGCGCCAGGTCACGCCGATATCGCCGTAGTTGTCCACCACGACGCAGAAGATGTCCCAGCTGGCCTTTACCGACACGAGTCGCTCCTGATGCCACGCGCCAGGCGTGCAGTCTGAAAGGGGCGTAAGGATATGCGAACAGCTCACCGGCCGACAAAGACCGATGAATGCAAAGAAGAAGGGGTAATTCGAGAAGGCGTTATGGAGGTGACCCCACCAGCCACACCCCGGCACACAATGTCACCGCTGCGGCTGCTCCCTTCCGGGCCTGACCGGGTTCACGGCTGATCGTTGCGGGGGGACCGGCAGGGCCACCATAACGAACCCGCCTTGCGGCGAGCGGCGCCATTGTACCGGCTTGGCTTCAACTTACAACCTCTGCTTGCAGCCGCCGGCATGCGCTGCGGCACACTTCGGCAGAGCGGCCGTTGGGCTGTTTATACCATCGCCCCCTAGGCAAGGACGGGCGGTCTGTTCGAGGATGAGCATCAGGCTCGTACAGCGGTCATATATTGATGCTAGCGCCGCGCATTCATCCGTACGCAGCGTCACCAGCGAAGAGGTAATTCATGAGCAAGGCTCCCATCGCCATCATCGGTACCGGCATCGCCGGGCTGTCGGCCGCCCGGCTTCTGCATGACTCAGGCCAGGCGGTGCAGTTGTTCGACAAGAGCCGTGGCAGCGGCGGCCGCATGGGCAGCAAGAGCGCCGAGGGCACGACCTTCGAACTGGGCGCCCAGTATTTCACCGCGCGCGACCGCCGCTTCACCGACGTCATCCAGCAATGGCAGGCCGAGGGCTGGGCCAGCCCCTGGTCGCCGCGCCTGTACCAGGCGCACGACGGGCAGCTCAGCCCGTCGACCGACGAGCAGCTGCGCTGGGTGGGCGTTCCGCGGATGAGCGCCATCACCCGCGGCCTGCTCGGCGAGCTGCCGGTCACCTTCGGCTGCCGTATCACCGAGGCCTTCCGCGGCGAGGAGAACTGGACGCTGGTCGATGCCAACGGCACCAGCCACGGGCCGTTCAGCCAGGTCATCGTCGCCACCCCGGCGCCCCAGGCGAGCGCGCTGCTGGCGGGTGTACCGAAGCTCGCCGCGGTGGCCGCCAGCGTGGCGATGGAGCCGACCTGGGCGGTCGCCCTGGGCTTCGCCGAGCCGCTGGCCACCGAGGTCGAGGGCTGCTTCGTGCGCGGCGAGGCGCTCGACTGGTTCGCCCGCAATTCGAGCAAGCCCGGCCGCGGGGGCCAGCTGGACACCTGGGTGCTGCATGCCTCCAGCAGCTGGAGCCGCCAGCACCTGGACCAGTCGCGCGAAGCCATCATCGAACAGCTGCACGGCGCCTTTGCCGAGCTGATCGACTGCGTGCTGCCGGCCCCGGCGTTCACCCTCGCCCACCGCTGGCTCTACGCGCGCCCGGCACAGAGCCACGAATGGGGCGTGCTGGCCGATGCCGGCCTGGGCATCTACGCCTGCGGCGACTGGTGCCTGTCGGGCCGGGTCGAAGGTGCCTGGCTGAGTGGCCAGGAAGCCGCGCGGCGCCTGCTCGAACACCTCTGAGGCGGCCCACCCGGGGCAGCCTTCCGCATGGCGCCGGGCTAAAGTTGCCCGGCTGCCGGCCGAATCTCCGGATGATCCCACGCGCCTGCGGGCGCCGTTCGCTCCGGAGCCCTCATGAACCCGTCCACCCTGATCGGCATTCTCGCCAGCGTCGCGCTGCTGGCCGTGGTGATGCTTTTCGCCGCGCGCGACCCGGCGCTGTTCATCGACCTGCCCAGCCTCGGCATCGTGCTGGTCGGCACCCTGGCGGCAACCTTCATCAGCTACCCGCTGCGCGAGGTGATGCGCGTGTTCGGCCTGATCTGGACGGTGCTGCGCAACGAGCGCCTGTACACCCGCCAGGACCTCGAGGAACTGGTGCAGATCTCCCGGCTGTGGATCGGCGGCGACCTGCCGGCGGTGGAGCGGGCGCTGGAGCAGGTCGGCAACCCCTTCCTGCGCACCGGCGTGCAACTGGTCATCGACAACACCCCGGAAGAGGACATCATCGACCTGCTGCAGTGGCGCATCGCCCGCCTGCGCGCCCGCGAAGCCGCCGAGGCGCAGCTGTTCCGTGCCATGGCCAGCTACGCGCCGGCGTTCGGCATGATCGGCACGCTGGTCGGGCTGATCAACCTGATGTTCCTGCTCGGCAGCGGCGACATGGCGGAAATCGGCCGCAGCCTGGCGGTGGCGCTGATGACCACCTTCTACGGCGTACTGCTGGCCAACCTGATCCTCAAGCCGGTCGCGGTGAAGCTCGAGCGGCGCACCGAGCAGCGTGTCGCGCTGATGAACCTGGTGATGCAGGGCGTCTCGATGATGTGCAACAAGCGCAGCCCGGCGTACATGCGCGAGACGCTCAAGTCGTTCATCGCCCACCATGACGACGAGATCCGCGACGGCAAGACCGCGCGCCCGGCCTCTCGTGCACGCACCGAGCAGGCCTGAGATGAACGGATCGGGCAGCGGCGGCGGCCGCTTCGGCAAGTGGCACGTCGAACCGCCACGCGAGGAGGAGCAGGAAGGCTGGCTGCTGACCTACCTGGACACCATCACCCTGCTGCTGGTGATGCTCGTGGTGCTGCTGGCGCTGGCCGGCCAGGGCGAACGGGCGCCGGTGACGGCCGCCAGCGCCGCGGGCGCAGCACCCGTCGCACCCGCCGCCGATGCCGCACCGCTGCAGCCGATCATCGCCGGCATCGCACAGCCGGCGCCGGCCGCGCCGGAGGCGGCGTGGGCGCAGGCGCTGGGCGAGGACATCGAGGTGGTGGTCAACCAGGGCAGCGTCAGCTTTCGCATCAGCAGCGAGCTGCTGTTCGCCTCGGCCGAAGCCGAACTGGCCGATGCCGGCCTGGACGTGCTGGACCGCCTGCTACCGACGCTGGCCGCCGGCGGCCACCGCATCCTGGTCGAAGGCCACACCGATGATGTGCCAATCAGCGGCGCGCGCTTTCCGTCGAACTGGGAATTGTCGGCAGCCCGCGCCAGCAGCGTGGTGCGCTACCTGCAGCTCAACGGCATCGCCGCGACGCGGATGAGCGCCACCGGTTTCGCCGAGACCCGGCCGCTCGGCGACAACGCCACCGCCGACGGGCGGGCGCGCAACCGGCGCGTCGAGCTGGTGATGCAGACCGCGCCCTGAAGCGCGCTCAGCCGAGCGCGGTGTCGAGGAACATCATCACGCCGAAACCGATCATCAGGCCGATGGTCGCCGGCGTCTGGTGGCCGTTGCGGTGGGTCTCCGGGATCACCTCGTGGGAAACCACGAAGATCATCGCCCCGGCCGCCAGGCCGAGGGCCACCGGATAGGCGATTGCGAAGCCGGTGGAAATGCCCATGCCGACCAGCGCCCCGAGCGGCTCCATCAGCCCCGATGCCCCGGCGACCAGTGCCGAGGCCAGCGCCGACAGGCCGACAGCGCGCAGCGCCAGGGCCACGGCCAGCCCTTCGGGAATGTCCTGGATGGAAATCGCGGTGGTCAGCGGCAGGCCGACGCGCATGTCGCCATCGGCGAAGCTCACGCCGATGGCCATGCCTTCGGGCAGGTTGTGCAGGGCGATGGCGAAGACGAACAGCCAGACCCGGTTGATCCGGTCGCAGTCGGGCCCGCAGGGGCCGGTGCTCTCGTGCTCGTGGGGGGTGAAGCGATCCAGCCCGAGCATCAGCAAGGCACCGAGGCCGAGCCCGACCACCACGCTGGCCGCGCCGAGCACGCGGCTGCCGAAGATTTCCTCGCCGGCCGCCAGCCCCGGCAGGATCAGCGAGAAGGATGACGCCGCCAGCATCATGCCGGCGGCGAAGCCGAGCATGCTGTCCTGGGCCCGCTGCGACACGCTGCGCAGGCCGATGGCCAGCAGCGCGCCGAGAGTGGTCGCGGCGAACCCCGCTGTGCCACCGCCGAGGGCGTAGCGCAGATTGCCCTGGTCGCCGTTGTCCAGGGCGTTGTAGCCGCTGGCCAGCAGCAGCACGAGCACTGCCAGCAGCGAGCCGCCGAGCCCGGCCGCGATCCAGGGGCTGGCCTGGGCCTGGGCGATCCAGGCCGAGCGCAGGGTCGAAACGGGACTGGGGGTGTTTGCCATGTCAGACTGCCTTGCGGTGAGCGTTGGCGCTATTGTAGCCGCGGCCCTGCGGGCAATCCGCCTATGGCCCCGATAGACGCGACGCCGCCCTGCTGGGCAGACAGCATGTCGCCATGCCCGCGGTGTACCACCGCCTCGGTTTGACCTTAAGCTTGCGTGTATTCGCGGCGCCGCATCCTCAGGAGTCGTCCCCCTTGCCCCTCGCCAAAGCGCTTCGCCCCGCCTACCTGCTCGTCTCGCTCGTGGTGCTCGCGGTCGCCTGGATCGCCTGGCAGCAGTGGCGCGGCCCGCTGCTGACAGCCTACCAACTGGAGACACGTCCGTTGGTGCAGCGCGTGGTGGCCAGCGGCGAGGTGGACCATCAGTCCATCGCCCTGGTCGGCAGCGAGATCACCGGCGTGGTCGCCGCGCGCCACGTGCGCGAAGGCGATCCGGTGCGCCAGGGCGACCTGCTGATCGAGCTGCGCGACGACGAGCAGCAGGCGCGCCTGCGCGAGGCCGAAGCCGCCCTGCGCCAGCTGGTCGACTCCAGCCGGCCGCAGGCCCAGGCCGCCCTCGCCGATGCGCAGAGCAGCCTCGAGCAGGCACGCCGCGAGCGCCAGCGACGCGAACAGCTGTCGGCGCGCCAGCTGCTCTCGGCCGAAGCCCTGGAGCAGGCACGGCGCGCCGAGGTTTCCGCACGCCTGCTGCGCGACCGCGCGCGCCTGGCTGCGCAGGCCCTGGCCACGGGCGGCAGCGAGGAGCGCATCCTCGAGCAGCGCCTCGAGGCGGCTCGCTCGGCACTGGCGCGCACGCGCATCCATGCCCAGTTCGACGGCATCGTGCAGGCCCGCAACGTCGAGCCCGGCGACCTGGTCCAGCCCGGGCACACGCTGCTGGAGATCAGCCGCGCCGACAGCCGCGAGATCCTCCTGCCGCTGGACGAGAAGAATCTGGCGCCGGTAGCGCTCGGCCAGCAGGCCGCAGTGATCGCCGATGCCTACCCGGCGCGTGCCTTCACCGCGCGGGTGAGCTTCATCGCGCCCAGCGTCGACCCGGGCCGTGGCACCATCGACGTACACTTGGAGCTGCTCGAAGATGCCGTCGAACTGCGCCAGGGCATGACCGTCTCGGTGAACATCGAGACCGGCCGCCGCGAGCAGGCGCTGGTGTTGCCCAACGACGCGCTGCGCCGCCGTGATGGCGCGCAGGCCGACGTGCTGCGCGTGCGCGACGGTCGTGTCGAGCGCACCAGCGTGCGCCTCGGGCTGCTCGGCAGCGCCATGAGCGAAATCGTCGACGGGCTCGATGCCGGCGACCGAGTGCTGGCAGAGGATGCCGAGCCCGGCCAGCGGGTACGCGTGCGCCTGCAACCGCTGCCCTCGCTCGAGCGCTGACGATGCGCCTGGCCGACTCGCTGTGGACCGAATGGCGGATCGCCCTGCGCTTCCTGCTGGACAACCGCATGCAGAGCCTGCTGATCGTGTTCGGCATCGCCGTCGGCTCGGCGGTCATCGTCTTCATCACCGCGCTGATCACCGGCCTGCAGGCCAACGTCATCGAGCGCACCCTGGGCACCCAGGCGCACATCCGCATCCTGCCGCCCGACGAGGTCAACCGCGTGCTGCCCGCCGAACCCGGCAGCCACGATCTGCGCCTGGAGAACCCGCGAGCGCAGCGCCTGCGCTCGATCCTCAACTGGCAGGAGGTGCGCGATGCGCTCGACCAGGACCGCGACGTGCTGGCGGTGTCGCCGGTGATCAGCGGCCCGGCGATCGCCCGCCGCGGCGTGGCGCGCGCCTCGGTAGCGCTGATCGGCATCGACCCGCAGCGCTACCAGCGCATCATCCCGCTGGCCAACGACCTGATCGCCGGCGAATTGCGGGTCGGCGCGGGCGATGCGGTGATCGGCGCCGAACTGGCCGAGGACCTCGGCCTGAGCCTGGGCGACAAGCTGCGCCTGGACGCCGGCGAGGGCCGCGAGGCGGTGGTGGACATCGCCGGCATCTTCCGCCTGGGGGTGCGCGAGTTGGATGAGCGCTACGTCTACCTGGACCTCAAGCAGGCGCAGACGCTGCTCGACCTGCCCGGCGGCGTGACCGTGATCGACACGCGCATCGGCGAGCTGTTCGAGGCCGAGCATATCGCCGCACGGCTGGCGCGCCTGACCGGCCTGCGCGCGGAAAGCTGGATGGCCACCAACGGCCAGCTGCTCAACGCCCTCGCCTCGCAAAGCATGACCACCGAGATGATCCGCGTCTTCGTCGGCATCTCGGTGGCCTTCGGCATCGCCAGCGTGCTGGCCGTCAGCGTGGTGCAGCGCACCCGCGAGATCGGCATCCTGCGCGCCATGGGCAGCCCGCGCGGGCAGATCCTGCGGATATTCCTGTTGCAGGGCGGGTTGCTCGGGCTGGTGGGCTCGGCCTGCGGCGGCGGCGTCGGCTGGGCGCTGGTGCAGGTGTTCAACCTGTTCGGCCCGCGGCTGTTCGTGATTCCCGTGGACCCGACCCTGGTCCCGCTGGCGATGCTGGTGGCCACCGTCACCGGCGTGCTCGCCGCCGCCGCGCCGGCACGCCGGGCGGCACGCTATGACCCGGCCGTGGCGATCCGCTATGTCTGACGTACGCCCCGCCCCACCAACCGACGACGAGGTGCTGCGCCTGGCCGAGGTGCGCAAGTCATTCAACCTCGGCACCGCGTTGGAGACCGAGGTGCTGCACGGCATCGACCTGCGTCTGCAGCGCGGCGAGCTGACCGCGCTGATCGGCCCGTCCGGCTCGGGCAAGAGTACCTTGCTGAACATCATCGGCCTGCTCGACACGCCAACCGCGGGCGAGCTCTACCTGCTCGGCCAGCCGACTCGCGCCGCCGATGACGCGACGCGCACGCACATGCGCAACCAGGCCATCGGCTTCGTCTTCCAGTTCCATCACCTGATTTCCGCCTTCAGCGTGCTGGACAACGTGCTGATGCCGCTGATGATCCGCCAGGGCCGCCCCGGCGCCGAGCAGGTCGAACTGGCCCACAGCCTGCTCGCGGAGGTCGGCCTGGCGCGCTTCGCCGCACAGAAGCCCACCCAGCTGTCCGGCGGCCAGCAACAGCGCGTCGCGATCGCCCGCGCCCTGGTCACCCGCCCGCCCCTGCTGCTGGCCGATGAACCCACCGGCAACCTCGATAGTCGTACGGCGCAGAGCGTGTTCGAGCTGTTTCATCGCATCAACGACCAGTTCGGCTGCGCGGTGCTGGTGGTCACCCATGATCCTCGGCTGGCCGCCGACTGCAGCCGGACTGTCGAATTGGTGGACGGGCGCATTCTCAGCGACAGCCAGATACCGGGCTAATGACCGCGAGCCAGAGCCTTCCAAGCCATTAATAACAAATACGACTAAGCATATAACCAAATATCCGGTTAACATCTGACTCGAAACATACCCCCGCGGGTATCAGGACGAGGTCGCCATGTACGCCCATATCGAAGCCTTCTTCGACACCGCCACCTTCACCTACAGCTACGTGGTGAGCGACCCCCAGACACGCGCCTGCGCCGTGATCGACCCGGTGCTGGACTACGACCCGGCCTCGGGGCGCACCTCGCACCAGAACGCCGACCGGCTGATCGCCTACGTGCGCGAGCAGGGCCTGGAGGTGCAGTGGCTGCTCGAGACCCACGTCCATGCCGACCACCTGAGCGCCGCGGCCTACATCCGCCATCAACTGGGCGGGAAGATCGCCATCGGCGACCAGATCACCCGGGTCCAGCAGACCTTCGGCCGGCTGTTCAATGCCGGCGCGGGCTTTGCCACCGACGGCCGCCAGTTCGATCGCCTGCTGGCCGACGGCGAGACCTTCCGCATCGGTGGACTCCAGGCCATGGCCATCCACACGCCCGGGCACACCCCGGCGTGCATGAGCTACCTGGTCGGCGACGCCGTCTTCGTCGGCGACACCCTGTTCATGCCGGACTACGGTACTGCCCGTTGCGACTTTCCCGGCGGCGACGCACGCACCCTGTACCGTTCGATCCAGCGGCTGTTCCAGCTGCCGGACTTCACCCGCGTGTTCATGTGCCACGACTACAAGGCGCCGGGGCGCGAGGAATTTCTCTACGAGACCACCATCGGCGAGGAACGTCAGCGCAACGTGCATGTGCACGACGGCATCAGCGAGGACGAGTTCGTCGCCATGCGCCACGAGCGCGACGCCAGCCTCGGCATGCCGGCGCTGATCCTGCCGTCGGTGCAGATCAACATGCGCGCCGGCCAGTTGCCGGAGCCGGAGGACAACGGCACCCGCTACCTGAAGATCCCGCTGGACGTGCTCTGAATGGCCACGCCGGCGCCCGTCGGCGCTCCGCAGCGGAGCCAGCGGTGATGCGCGCCAGCCGCCTGTTGCCGTGCCTGACCTGGCTGCGCCGCTATGACCGGAGCACGGCCGGCAAGGACCTGATTGCGGCGCTGATCGTCACCCTGATGCTGATTCCGCAGAGCCTGGCCTACGCCATGCTCGCCGGGCTGCCGCCGGTCTCCGGACTCTACGCCAGCATCCTGCCGTTGCTGGCCTATACGCTGTTCGGCACCAGCCGCACCCTGGCGGTCGGGCCGGTCGCCGTGGTCTCGCTGATGACCGCCACGGCCATCGCCCCGCTGTTCGCCCCGGGCAGCGCCGAACAGGCCGGCGCCGCATTGCTGCTGGCCGCACTCTCCGGCCTGTTCATGCTGCTGATGGCAGCGCTGCGCCTAGGCTTTCTCGCCAACTTCCTCAGCCACCCGGTGACGTCGGGCTTCATCAGCGCCTCGGCCGTACTGATCGCCCTCGGCCAGCTCAAGCACATCCTCGGCATCGCCCTGGAAGGCGACAACGCCCAGACGCTGCTGCGCAACCTGGTCACCGGCCTGCCGCAGCTGCACGGGCCGACCCTCGCGATCGGAGCCACCAGCCTCGGCTTTCTCTACCTGATGCGTCGTTCCGCCTCGAATTGGCTGATGACGCTCGGCATGCGCCGGGAGCTGGCCAGCACCCTGGCACGCATCGGCCCGGTGCTGGCGCTGCTGCTGTCGATCGCTGCCGTCAGCCTGCTGGGGCTGGCCGAGCAAGGCGTCAAGGTGGTCGGCGCGATCCCCGGCGGGTTGCCGCCCTTCAGCCTGCCGACCCTGGACCTGCAGCTTGCCGAGACCCTGCTGCCGGCCTCCGTGCTGATCAGCCTGATCGGCTTCGTCGAATCCGTCTCCGTGGCCCAGACGCTGGCCGCCAAGCGGCGCGAACGCATCGAACCGAACCAGGAACTGGTCGCCCTCGGCAGCGCCAATATCGCTGCGGCATTCAGCGGCGGCTTCCCCGTCACCGGAGGCTTCGCCCGCTCGGTGGTGAACTTCGACGCCGGCGCGCAAACCCCACTCGCTGGGGCGCTGACCGCGATCGGCATCGCCGTGGCCGTGCTGTTCTTCACCCCGCTGTTCCGCAACCTGCCGCATGCGGTGCTGGCGGCGACCATCATCGTCGCAGTGCTCAGCCTGGTCGACCTCGGCGCGCTCAGGCGCACCTGGCGCTATTCGCGCCAGGACGCCAGCGCGATGATCGCCACCATGCTCGGCGTGCTGACCATCGGCGTCGAGGCCGGCATCCTGCTCGGCGTCGGGCTGTCGCTGTTGCTGTTCCTCTGGCGCACCAGCCAACCGCACATCGCCGTGGTCGGCCTGCTGCCCGGCACGCAGCACTTTCGCAATGTCGAACGATTTGCCGTGCAGCAGAGCGAGTCGGTGCTCTCTGTACGCGTCGACGAGAGCCTGTACTTCCCCAACGCCCGCTACCTCGAAGATCGCGTCGCCGCGCTGGTCGAGGCCCGTCCGCGGACGCGCCACCTGGTCCTGATGTGCTCGGGGGTCAACCTCATCGACGCCAGCGCGCTGGAGAGCCTCGAAGCCATCGCCCTGCGCCTGCATGCGGCCTGCATCCAGCTGCACCTGTCGGAGGTCAAGGGACCGGTGATGGATCAACTGCGCCGCGCGTCCTTCCTGCAACACTTCGGCGGCCAGGTATTCATCAGCCAGTACGAGGCGCTGGCCTGCCTGGACCCGGCCAGCACAACCGAATCGCCCGGAACGGCGGGCACGCCCTCGCCCACTCCGGAGCACCACCGAGGAACCCACCATGCGAACCGCCCATGATCTGGTCGAGCAGGCCAGGAGCCGAATCCACGAAGTCACCCTCAACGATGCCCAGGCAGCGATCAACGCGGCCGATGTGGTGATCGACGTCCGCGAGGCCGACGAATACGCTGCCGGGCATATACCCGGCGCCGTGAACATTCCACGTGGCGTGCTGGAATTCAAGCTCACCGGCATGCCGGAACTCGAATCCCGCGACCTGGCTATCTTTATTTATTGCAAGACCAGCGGGCGCGCCGCGCTGGCGGCCGCCTCACTCAAGGACATGGGATACCTGCAGGTTGCCTCGCTGGCCGGCGGCTTCGATGCCTGGTGCGCCGCGCAGATGCCCGTGGCCAGGCCGGCCGGAATCGATTTCGACTGAACGACTGGAACCGCAAGCAATGATGAAACGAGCGATCCTCATGATCGGCGCGCTGGGCGCCATGGCAGCCGGCGCCGGCCAGGCGCAGGAACTCAGGGTGACGCTGCAGGGTGTGGAGCACGAGCGCGGCCAACTGAGCGTCGGGGTCTATGCCGAGCCCAAGACCTTTCGCAAGGAACGCCTGGCCTACGTGACGAAGAAGGTCCCGGCCGCCGCCGGCGAGGTTACGGTGGTGTTCGACGCGCTACCGCCCGGGCGCTACGCGGTCATGGCCTACCACGACGAGAACGGCAACGGCGAACTGGACAGGCGCCTCGGCATGTTCCCCACCGAGGGCTACGCCCTGTCCAACAACCCGAAGGTGATGGGGCCGCCGGGATTCGACGACAGTGCCTTCGAGGTCGGTGCACAAGCGGTGCACATCGACCTGCAGATGCGCTACTGAGTGATGGCAGGGCCGTCGACCGCCTGGTCGACGGCCCTGGACCTTCAGGCCTTGCGTCCGCAGGTGCTGATGCCCAGCAACGAATAGGCAGGGCAAACGCGGAAGATGCCCGTGGCCAGGGGCAGCAGGCCGATCCAGCCCCAAGCCCCGATCACGCCCGTCAGGCTGAGCGCGATCAGCGCCAGTCCGACCAGGATCCGCAGCGTACGATCGACCATTCCGACATTGCTTTTCATGATGACCTCCCCGGGTCAGTGGTTGCGCCGGTGTTCCAGCGCGGAAAACAGCGCCATGCCGCCGAGCATGGCGAACACGAACAGCAGCACTTGCCAGTAGCCGGTCACCAGCAGCGCCAGCGCAGGCCCCGGACAGATGCCGGCGATGCCCCAACCGACCCCGAACAGCAGGCTGCCGCCGATCAGCCGTCCATCCAGCTCGCGCTTGCGCGGCAGCGCCATCGGCGCCCCGAGCAGGCTGCGCTCGCGACGCCTGGCCCAGGTGAACGGCAGAAGCGCCACTCCGATCGCACCAGCCATCACCAGCGCCAGGGACGGGTCCCAGCTACCGGCCAGGTCGAGGAAGCCGACCACCTTGGCCGGATCGGCCATGCCTGACAGCAGCAGGCCGAAACCAAACACCAGGCCGGCGACGAATGCAGTGAGTTTGCGCATGTTCAACCCCCGAAAAGATGACGAAGCGCAAAGACGGTTGCGAAACCGGCCGCCATGAAGGCCAGGGTCGCCGCCAGTGAGCGCGGCGACAGACGCGACAGGCCGCAGACGCCATGCCCACTGGTGCAACCGGAGCCATAGCGGGTACCGATGCCCACCAATAGGCCGGCGACCAGCGTGCCCAGCCAGCCGACCTGGAAGTCCGGTTCGGGCAGTTGCGCAAACAGCACCCATGCCAGCGGCGCGAGCACCAGGCCGAGCACAAACAGGGCCTTCTCCGCCCGCCCCTCGGTGTGGCGCTCCAGCAAGCCACCAAGCAGGCCGCTGATACCGGCGATGCGGCCGTTGAGCAGCACGAACAGCGCCGCCGCGAGCCCGATCAGCGCTCCGCCGGCCAGCGCTGGCCAGGGGGTGAAGCCAGCCCAATCGATGGTCATTTCTCGCCTCCGCAGAACTGTCGATAGAGTGTTTCGATGACTGCCAGCGCCGGCTCGCTGCTGATCCGGTAGTAGATCTGCTTCCCCTCGCGGCGAGTGGCGACCAGCCCCTCGCGACGCAGCACGGCCAGCTGCTGGGACAGTGTCGGCTGGACGATGCCGAGCATCGCCTCCAGTTCGCTGACGTTGCGCTCACCCTGCGAAAGCTGACAGAGCAGCAACAGGCGATCCGGATTGGCCAGCGCCTTGAGCAACTGGCCGGCAGCGGCCGCGTTGGTACGCAGCTGCGCCATGTCGAGTGACGGCGTGGAGGACATCAAACAGTTTCACCAAAAACAATATATTAATATATATATCGTTAGACGCCACGCGTGTCAACGTGGCCATAGCCATCGGCCAGGAGTCTCGTTAGGATGCGCGATGCTAATGACTATCATGCAGGCCACCGCGCCTGCCCTGAATCGCCAGGATGAAGACAGATGAATGACGAGCCCACCAAGCTGCCCGAGCAACAACAGGCAATGCTCAAGCGCCTGGCACGGGTCGAGGGGCAGATCAGGGGCATCCAGGCGATGATCAGGCGCGGCGAGGACTGCGAAGCCATCGCCCAGCAGTTTTCCGCTGCGCGCAGCGCGCTGGAGAAGAGCTATCGGCTGATGCTGACCTGCCTGCTGGAAGAAGCACTGGCCGATGGCGGCCAGGCCACGGACGAAGCTTTGGAGCGCGTGCGCAGCATCTTCACCAAGTACACCTGAGGCCCGGCACGGGCTGCGCCCGGGCGCGAAAGGCACGTTTCAAGCACAGGCGCCAGAAACGAAAAAAGCGACCTTTCGGTCGATTTTTTGTGCCAGTCGTTGGTCGACTGACTGAATTTGGAGCGGGAAACGAGACTCGAACTCGCGACCCCGACCTTGGCAAGGTCGTGCTCTACCAACTGAGCTATTCCCGCAGATTTGGCGTCCCCTAGGGGACTCGAACCCCTGTTACCGCCGTGAAAGGGCGGTGTCCTAGGCCACTAGACGAAGGGGACATTGCCCGGAACCCCTTGAATCATCAAGCGATCCCACTAACTTGCCGCTTCCGCTTCGCGGTTATCGCTGCAAGTGGCGCGCATTCTATGGACGCCCAATCGGACCGTCAACCCCTTGTTTCGAAAAAATTTTTAGCACCGCCCTTCCAGCCGCCAGCGGTATCAGCTTGCCATCCCAGCCTTTACACTCGAAGGCAAAAAGCCCCTCGGCAAGGAGTCACTCGTGTCCCCAGTCATGATTGCAGGGTTGGTCACAGGCGGCGTGCTGCTTCTGTTGGTGATTGTCTACATCAACCAACTGGTCGAGCGAAACCGGCTGGAGAAGGCCAGGTTGAAGGCCGAGCTGAGCGACCGTCGCCAGCGCTGCCAGCAGCTGTCCGACACCTTCCCCGGGCAGCTGATGTCCGCCGAGCTCAAGGCGCTGCTGGCTCGCCTGGAACTCGCCGCCGGCGAGCGCCTGCTCAAGCTGGACAAAGGCAACGAGGCCTTGCGCAACCGTCTCCAGGGCCTGCAGGCCGAGCTGCACAAGGGCGAGCCGATCGAGGTGCGCAACCCGCCAAGGCAGATTCTCAGCGAGGCGCAGGCCAAGGAAACCCGCTTCATGCTCGAGGACCTGCACGCGCAGATCGTGCGCGCAGCCAGGGAAGGCCTGCTGGCCCAGGACGAAGCCCGGCGCTGGGTGCGCGAGGTCCAGCACCTGCTGGTCCGCCTGCATATCGATTACTTCAACGCCCTCGGCAGGCAGGCGCTGCAGCAGAACCTGCCGCAGCGCGCACGGCTGGCGTTCGAGCGTGCCATCAACTACATCCGCAAGCAGCCCTCGCCCGGCGAGTACCAGAGCCAGTTGCGCCAGCTCGAGGCGGCGCTGGCCCACGCCGACGCACTGGTGCTCAAGCACGACAAGCCCCCGGCCGACGAGCCAAGCGTGCTCGCCGAGGGCATGAAGAGCTTCGACGATGACGATCTGTGGAAGAAAAACAATGTCTACTGACCCGCGTGCCTGACGACCAAGGAGAACAACAACGATGTCGCTCACCCTATTCGGCGCCCCGCTCTCGCCCTTCGTGCGCAAGGTTCGCCTCTGCCTGCTGGAGAAGGGCCTGGACTACAACCTGGAAATGGTGATGCCCTTCTCGCCGCCGGAGTGGTACCTGCAGCTCAACCCGCTCGGCCGCATCCCAGCGCTGAAGGACGGCGAATTGAGCCTGGCCGACTCGAGCGTGATCTGCCAGTACCTGGAGGAAAGCCGCCCGCAGGCCACGCCGCTCTATGGCAGCGACGCAGGCGAGCGCGGGCGCATCCGCTGGCTGGAGAAGTACGCCGACTACGAGTTGGCGCCGCTGTGCACCTTCACCGTGTTCCGCAATCGCATCCTCAAGCCCAGCGCCGGCCAGCCCTGCAACGAGCAGGCGGTGCAGGACGCGCTGCTGGACAAGCTGCCGCGGCACTTCGATTATCTGGAGCAGCAGCTCGGCGAGCGGCAGCACTTCGTCGGCGACCGCCTGTCGATGGCCGACATCGCCATCGCCAGCCAGCTGGTCAACATGGAACACGGCGGCGAGGTCCTGGACGACACACGCTGGCCGCGACTCGCCGCCCACTATGCGCGCATGAAGTCCGGCGCGACGCTGGCCAGCCTGCTCCCCGGCGAACAGCGCATGAATGCCAAGCTCATCGAGATGGCCGCAGCAGCCGGCGCCTAAGGAGCACGCCGCGTCGCGACCGGCGGCGCGGCGTCAGCGGGCAGACGCGAGCAGCTGCCTGCCGACCCATTGCCGGGCGAACTGGTAGGCGCAGCGTCCGTTGCGATTGCCGCGGGCGGTCGCCCAGCGGATCGCCTCCTTCTCCAGCGCCTCGTCCCACGCCCATTGCAGCGACACCCGGACCGACTGCACGTCGATCCAGTGACGGACTACATCCAGGTAATGCGGCTGGCTGAACGGATAGAACGACAGCCACAGGCCGAACCGGTCGGACAGCGCGATCCTGTCCTCGACGGCCTCGTCGGGGTGCAGCTCGCCGTCGACCATCTGCCAGTTCTCGTTGTCGCTCTGGCGCTCGGGCACCAGGTGGCGACGATTGGAGGTGGCGTACAGCAGCACGTTCTCCGGAGCACGCTCCAGCGAGCCGTCCAGCACGCTCTTGAGCACCCGGTAGTCGCCCTCACCGGCCTCGAACGACAGGTCGTCGCAGAACAGGATGAAGGCGAAACGCTCGCGAGCGAGGGTCTCGACCACGCGCGGCAGGTCGGCCAGGTGGTCGCGCTCGATCTCCACCAGGCGCAGGCCGTCAGCCGCGTAGCTGGCCAGCAGCGCGCGGATCAGCGACGACTTGCCGGTGCCGCGCGCGCCCCACAGCAGCGTGTGGTTGGCCGGCAGGCCGGCAACGAACTGGCGCGTGTTGGCCTCGAGCAGCTCGCGCTGGCGATCGACGCCGATCAGGTCGGCCAGCGACAGGTCCAGGCTCATCTGCAACGGGCTCAGGTAGCCGCCCTGCCCGCTGCGATGCCAGCGCGCCGCCAGCGTCTGGCTCCAGTCGAGCGCCGGCGCCGCCGCCGGCAACAGCGGTTCGACCCGTGCCAGCAGTGCCTCGGCACGTTGCAGGAAGGCTTTCAGTTCGGCATCCATCCGATCACTCCGGCTTGATTCGGGAATGACGCGCACCAGGCGCGTCAGAGGTACTTTTCGATTTCCGCGGCCAGTGCCTCGGGTGCGGTACGCGAGGAAAAGCGCAGCACGGTGCGCCCCTGGTCGGCCACCAGGAACTTGGTGAAATTCCACTTGATCGCCTTGCTGCCGAGCAAGCCCGGCGCACGCTTCTTCAGCTCGACGAACAGCGGATGCGCATCGCTGCCGTTGACCTCGACCTTGGCGAACAACGGAAAGCTGACACCGAAGCGGCGCTCGCAGAACGCGGCGATCTCCGGCTCGGCGTCCGGCTCCTGGGCACCGAACTGGTTGCAGGGAAAGCCGAGCACCACCAGCCCGCGCTCGCGGTAACTCCGCCAGAGCTGCTCGAGCCCCTTGTATTGCGGGGTAAAGCCGCACTGGCTGGCGGTGTTGACGATCAGCAGGACCTTGGCCGGATAGTCCGCCAGCGTGCGGTTGGCGCCGTCGATGGTGACGCAGGGCAGGTCGAAAAGCGCATCGTGCATGATGTCCCCCGGCCGTCAGGCCTCGCGTGGCTCCAATTGGAGGGCGGCGGAATTGATGCAGTAGCGCAGCCCGGTCGGCGCCGGGCCGTCGGGAAACACATGGCCCAGATGCGCGGCGCAACGGGCGCAGCGCACCTCGGTGCGGTGCATGCCGTGGCTGAAGTCGTCCAACTCGCTGACCGCCGACGCGTTGACCGGTGCCGAGTAGCTCGGCCAGCCACAGCCGGAATCGAACTTGCTCGACGAATCGAACAAGGGCTCGCCGCAGCAGACGCAGCGATAGGTGCCGGGGGTCTTGGTGTCGTTGTAGCGACCGGTGAAGGGACGCTCGGTGGCGCCCAGGCGGCAGATGCGGAACTGCTCGTCGGAGAGCTCGGCGCGCCAGACCTCGAGCGGCTTGTCCAGCTTTTCCATCGATACACCTCGTCTGTGGAAAAAAGCCCGATCTGTACCTTTTCCGTCCATCGGGCCACACGTATGATGCGTTCCTTCTTCGACGCCTAGTCTGGCAGCGGGGTTTCACGCTGCCAAGGCGCCCGGGTTCAACCAGCGCGGCCCCGTCCGGATCAGGCGCGCGTCACTTCGGGACATTCTGGAATCATGCAGGTCAGCAAATCGAACAAGCTCGCCAATGTCTGCTACGACATTCGCGGGCCGGTGCTCAAGCACGCCAAACGCCTGGAAGAGGAAGGCCATCGCATCCTCAAGCTGAACATCGGCAACCCGGCGCCGTTCGGTTTCGAGGCCCCCGAGGAGATTCTCCAGGACGTCATCCGCAACCTGCCGACCGCCCAGGGCTACAGCGACTCCAAAGGCCTGTTCAGCGCCCGCAAGGCGATCATGCAGTACTACCAGCAGAAGCAGGTCGAAGGCGTCGGCATCGAGGACATCTACCTCGGTAACGGCGTGTCCGAGCTGATCGTCATGTCCATGCAGGCGCTGCTGAACAACGGCGACGAAGTGCTGATCCCGGCCCCGGACTACCCGCTGTGGACCGCCGCCGTGAGCCTGGCCGGCGGCAAGCCGGTGCACTACCTGTGCGACGAGCAGGCCAACTGGTGGCCGGACCTGCAGGACATGAAGGCCAAGATCACGCCCAACACCAAGGCTCTGGTGCTGATCAACCCGAACAACCCGACCGGCGCGGTATATCCGAAGGAAGTGCTCGAGGGCATGGTCGAGCTGGCGCGCCAGCACCGCCTGGTGATCTTCTCCGACGAGATCTACGACAAGATCCTCTACGATGACGCCGTGCACGTTTCCACCGCCTCGCTGGCGCCGGACGTGCTCTGCCTGACCTTCAACGGCTTGTCCAAGTCCTACCGCGTGGCGGGTTTCCGCTCCGGCTGGGTGGCTATCTCCGGCCCGAAGCAGAAGGCGCAGAGCTACATCGAAGGCCTGGATATCCTCGCCAACATGCGCCTGTGCGCCAACGTGCCGGCGCAGCATGCGATCCAGACCGCACTGGGCGGCTACCAGAGCATCAACGACCTGGTGCTGCCGCCCGGCCGCCTGCTCGAGCAGCGCAATCGCAGCTGGGAACTGCTCAACGACATCCCCGGCGTCAGCTGCGTCAAGCCGATGGGCGCGCTCTACGCGTTCCCGCGCATCGACCCGAAGATCTGTCCGATCCACAACGACGAGAAGTTTGTCCTCGACCTGCTGCTCTCGGAGAAGCTGCTGGTCGTCCAGGGCACCGCCTTCAACTGGCCGTGGCCGGACCATTTCCGTGTCGTCACCCTGCCGCGGGTCGACGACCTGGAGCAGGCCATCGGCCGCATCGGCAACTTCCTGCGGACCTACCAGCAGTAGCCGGCATGGACCTGCACATCGACGACTTCTACCGCGATGCGGCCGCAGGCCTGCTGGCGCTCTACCAGGCCTTTCCGCGCAAGATCGCGCTCTACGTGGAAGACCTGATCGGCCGCGAGGAGCCGGACGAATTCGGCCTGCCGAGCAAGCGCCACCAGGGCTGCCTCGGCGCGCTGCTGTGGCTGGCCGACGAAGGCTACCTGCGCTTCGAGACGACCATCCGCTTCGAGGCGCTCGACCAGGCCGTGCTCAGCGAAAAGGGCTTCCTGCGCCTGACCAGCCCCGTTCCCGGCGCTGCCCACGACGCCCTGCTGCCGGCCAGCGTCAGCCGCGTCAACGGCAGCCTGGCGCACCAGTTGCGCCAGGCCCTCAGGGATAGCGACAGCGAGCGGATCGCCGCGCTGTCGCGCTGGTTGTTTCGCCCTGCCGCCGCGTCTGGCTCGGCCCCGGCAAGCGACATAGCTTGAAATAGTCGCTCGGTTGAATCGCCCCGGACCGGGCCTTATATAGCCTATCGTTCTCTCTTTCCGCTGGAGTCAGCCGCAACATGATGCGCATTTTCCTGTTCCTGGCCACCAACCTCGCGGTGCTGCTGATCGCCAGCATCACCCTGAAGGTTCTCGGGGTCGACCGCTACACCGGCCAGAATTACGGCAGCCTGCTGGTGTTTTGCGCCGTGTTCGGCTTCGCCGGCTCGCTCGTCTCGCTGTTCATCTCCAAGTGGATGGCCAAGATGAGCACCCGCACCGAGATCATCAGCCAGCCGCGCACCCGCCACGAGCAGTGGCTGCTGCAGACCGTCGAGCAACTGTCGCGCGAGGCCGGCATCAAGATGCCGGAGGTCGGCATCTTCCCCGCCTACGAGGCGAACGCCTTCGCCACCGGCTGGAATCGCAACGATGCGCTGGTCGCCGTGAGCCAGGGCCTGCTCGAGCGCTTCTCGCCGGACGAGGTGCGCGCCGTGCTCGCTCACGAAATCGGCCACGTGGCCAACGGCGACATGGTGACGCTGGCGCTGATTCAGGGCGTGGTGAACACCTTCGTGATGTTCTTCGCGCGCATCTTCGGCAACTTCGTCGACAAGGCCATCCTGAAGAACGAGGAAGGCCAGGGTATCGGCTACTTCGTCGCGACCATCTTCGCCGAACTGGTGCTCGGCATTCTCGCCAGCATCATCGTCATGTGGTTCTCGCGCAAACGTGAATACCGCGCCGACGAAGCCGGCGCCCAGCTGGCCGGCACCCAAGCCATGATCGGCGCCCTGCGCCGGCTGCAGGTGGAACAGGGCGTGCCGGTGCAGATGCCCGACAGCATGAAGGCATTCGGCATCAACGGTGCGCTCAAGCACGGCATGGCCGGCCTGTTCATGACCCACCCGTCGCTGGACGACCGCATCGAGGCACTGCGCCAGCGCGGCTGATCACCGGCTGCACGCAAAAGGGCGACGCGAGTCGCCCTTTTTGTTTAACCGACGCGGCACCGCTCACCGCCGCTCCAGCCGATAGACGCACTCCTCGAGCCTGCCGAGCCCGCGCTCGAGGAACTTGCGGTTCTGCTGCAACACATCCTCACGCAGCAACCGGGTGATCTGCCAGCCGGGGCCGTAGAGACTCGACACTTCCGCCTCGGCGACGCAGAACGGCGGCCCGTCCATCTGCTCCTGCGGATACTCGATGGTAATCAGCAGCTGCCGGGCCGGCGCTTGCAGCAGCTCGCCGAGGTGTCCGGCATAGCGCGCGCGGGCATCAGGCGGCAGGGCAATCAGCGCGGCGCGGTCGTAGACCGCCGTGCAGCCGGCAACCTGCTCGGCTGTCAGGGCGAAGATATCGCCACAGAGGATTTCCAGCGCACCGGCGCGAAAGCGCAGGAAGGCACCCGCGGGCTCGACCTCGGGCACCAGCCCCTGCTCGTCGAAGAAGGCGCGCACGGCCTTTTCGCTGAGCTCGACGCCGAGCACCGCAAAGCCCTGACTGAGCAGCCAGGCCATGTCCAGCGACTTGCCGCACAGCGGCACCAGCACCCGTGCCCCGTCAGGCAACCCGAGCGACGACCAGTAGCGCAGCAGGTAGGGGTTGACCTCGCTCAGGTGAAAGCCGATTTCGTTGCGCGACCAGCGCTCATGCCAGAAAGCCTCGTTCACAAGCCGATCTCCAGATGTCGAGTCGCGCAAGCGTATCACCGGCCAGGGAAACGGGCTCAGCCGAACAGCTCGCCCTCGACGTCCAGCCCGGCGTCGCGCATCTGCGCCAGCTTGTAGCGCAGGGTGCGCGGGCTGATGCCCAGGCGCTCGGCCGCCTCCTTGCGCCGCCCGCGTTCGGCGCGCAGGGTATCGATGATCAGCTGGTACTCGCGCCGTCGCAGGTCATCGCCCAGCGGGCTCGCCGGCGCGGCGGCGACCGCTTCGGCAGCGGCAGGCTCCGGCACGAGCGGCGCGCGCCCGAGGAATAGGTCGGCCGCCTCGATCACGCCATCCTGCTGCAGGATCAGCGCACGCTGGATGGCGTTGTCCAGCTCGCGCACGTTGCCGGGCCAGTCGTGCTCGACCAGGCTGCGGCCGGCCTGTTCCGACAACCGCACCCGCTCCAGCCCCTGGCGCGCCGCATGCCGGGCCAGCAGCCGCTCGGCCAGCGGCAGGATGTCGCCGCGCCGCTCGCGCAGCGGCGGCCAGCTCAGCGGGAACACCGAGAGCCGATAGAAAAGATCCTCACGAAACCGGCCGGCGGCGACTTCCGCCTGGATGTCGCGGTTGGTGGTGGCCAGGATGCGGATATCCAGCAGCACCGGCTGGCGTCCGCCGACCCGCTCCACCTCGCGCTCCTGCAGCACACGCAGCAGCTTGGCCTGCAGCGCCAGCGGCATCTCGGAGATTTCGTCCAGCAGCAGGGTGCCGCCGTTGGCCTGCTCGAACTTACCCGGCTGCGCGGTGAGCGCACCGGTGAAGGCGCCCTTCTCGTGGCCGAACAGGGTGGCCTCGAGCATGGTGTCCGGGATCGCCGCACAGTTGATCGCCACGAACGGCCGCTCGGCGCGCGACGAGCGCTCATGGACATAACGCGCCAGCACCTCCTTGCCGGTGCCCGACTCCCCGGAAATCAGCACCGTCGAATCGCTGCGCGCCACCCGCTCGGCGAGCGCCAGCAGGCGCAGGCTGGCGGGCTCGCGTGCGACCGGGCCGGTATCGGCCGGCGACCGGACGCCAGCACCGGCATGACGGGCAATCAGCGCCAGCAGCCGAGCCGGCTCGAAGGGTTTGACCAGATAGTCCAGCGCACCCTGGCGCATGGCTTCGACCGCCTTTTCCACCTCGGCGAAGGCAGTCATCAGGATCACCGGCAGCCCGGGATGCTGGCGGCGCAAGCTGCACAGCAGGCCGTGGCCATCCATGCCCGGCATGTTCACATCGCTGACCACCAGCGTGAAACGCTGGGTATCGAGCGCTGCCAGCGCCGCCTCGGCACTGGCGACCGGGTGGTAATCGTAGCCGGCGAGCTCGAGAGTATCGCCGAGCGCCTCGCGCAACGCCGCGTCGTCCTCGACCAGCAGGATGCGGACCATGGCCTCAGCGCTCATCACGCACCTGCGTGAACAACAGCGGCAGGCGGAGCTGGACGCAGGTACCGCGGCCAAGCCGCGAACGCAGCCGCAGGCTGCCGTGATGCGCTCGGACGACCGCCATGGCCACGGCCAGGCCAAGCCCGGTTCCGGCCGCACGGGTGGTGAAGAAGGGCTCGCCCAGCCGCGCCAGTACAGCCGGCTCGATACCCGGGCCGTTGTCACTGATGCACAGGCGCAGCTCGTCGCCGCGGCGATAGGCATGCACCTTCAGACGGGCCTGCTCGCCGGCGGCCTGCCGGGCATTCTCCAGCAGGTTGCAGATCGCACCGACCAGGGTTTCGCGGTTGCACAACAGCTCGCCGGCACCGGCGTCGCACTGCCAGCGCAGCTGGCAGCCCTCGACCAGCGGTTCGCCGGCCTCGCGCAGGGCGTCGAACAGCTCGGCCGGGCCCAGGCGGTCGCCGAGCGGCAGGTCGCCGCGGGCAAACACCAGCATGTCACGCACCTGGCGCTCCATGTCGCCCAGGCGCGCCTTGAGGCGCTCGGCGAAACGTCGCTGCTGCTCGTCGGACAGGCCACCTTGCTGCAGATGGCTGGCATACAGCAGCGCCGCGGACAGCGGCGTACGCACCTGGTGCGCCAGGGACGCGACCATCCGCCCCAGCGAGGAAAGGCGCTGATGACGCGACAGCTGGTCCTGCAGGCGCCGGGTTTCGGTGAGGTCCGTCAGCAGGACCAGCTGGCCTGGCTCGTCGCCCAGCGATCGGGTGGCGATGGACAGGCGGCGGCCGTCGCGCAGGGAAACCTCATGGCCATCGTCACCGCGCGGCGCGAAGCAGCGGGCGATGACCTCGCGCCAGAGCCGGCCCACCAGCTCGCCGCCGAGCAGCTCGTGGGCGGCCGGGTTGGCCTCGTCGATCACGCCCTGGCCGTCGATGACCACCACGCCGCCGGGCAGCAGGTCGAGCAGGTATTGGTGCCGCTGCGCCAGGCGGGCCTTCTCGGCGATATCCTGGCGGCGCTGTGCGCTGGCGGCCTCGAGCTGGCCGGTCAGCTCGGCGACCCGCGCCTCGACCTGGCCGTAGGAAATGTCGAGCTGCCGCGACAGGCGTGCCAGCTCTTCCAGCGCCTGTTCAGGCGGCGTGGCGCTCGGGGGATGGGCAACTGCGTGGCTGGCGGCTGTGGTCACGGCTCCGCTCGGCTCCGTCAAAGAAATGGAACGTCCGGGAACCTGGAGCAATGTTCGTGCCTTGCCGGCCGCAGGCAGCGGGGTGACCGGCGAACGGTCACCTGCAGAGGATCATTCGGCTGCTTCGTCTTCGCGCCGGTTCATGCCGTACTTGCGCATCTTCTCCACCAGCGTGGTGCGCCGGATGCGCAGCCGCTCGGCGGCGCGCGCCACGACTCCGCCGGCATCCTCCAGCGCCTGGTGGATCAGGCCCTGCTCGAGGTTGCCGAGGTACTCCTTGAGGTCCAGCCCCTCGGCCGGCAGCATCGCGTGGGCATCGGCGACGGCCATCGGCGCGTTGATCGCCGCGCGCTCTTCGAGGTCGTCCTGCATGGCGCTGGCGTACTGCTCGTCGTCATCGTCGACATGGCGGAACTTCTTCGGCAGCTCCATGACGCCGATGACCCCGTACGGATGCATGATCGCCATGCGCTCGACCAGGTTGGCCAGCTCGCGGATGTTGCCCGGCCAGTCGTGGCGGCACAGCGACATGATCGCCGCCGAGTTGAAGCGGATCGAACCGCGCTTCTCGTGCTCCATGCGCGAGATCAGCTCGTTGAGCAACAGCGGAATGTCTTCCACGCGCTCGCGCAATGGCGCCATCTCGATGGGGAAGACATTGAGGCGGTAGTAGAGGTCCTCGCGGAAGGTCCCCTCCTCGATCATCTTCTCCAGGTCCTTGTGGGTCGCCGCGATGATCCGCACGTCGGCCTGCTGGGTGCGGTTGCTGCCGACGCGCTCGAAGGTGCGCTCCTGCAGCACGCGCAGCAGCTTGACCTGCATCGGCAGCGGCATGTCGCCGATCTCGTCGAGGAACAGCGTGCCGCCCTCGGCCAGCTCGAAGCGCCCTGCCCGGGCAGTGATCGCGCCGGTGAAGGCGCCCTTCTCGTGGCCGAACAGCTCGCTTTCCAGCAGCTCGGCCGGTATCGCGCCGCAGTTGACCGGCACGAACGGCGCCTGGCGGCGCTTGGAATGGTAGTGAAGGTTGCGTGCGACCACTTCCTTGCCGGTACCGGACTCGCCGAGGATCAGCACGCTGGCATCGGTATCGGCAACCTGCTGCATCATCTGCCGCACATGCTGCACAGCGCGGCTGGTGCCGACCAGGCTGCGGAACAGGTTGGTCTCGCGCTGCCGACCGCGGCCCTTGGCCTGGGTCATCTCGCGATAGATCTGCGCCCGATGCAGCGAGTCGAGCAGCTTGTTGTAACTCGGCGGCATTTCCAGGCTCGTCAGCACCCGGCGCCGCGCCTCTTCAGGCCATTCCGCGGGCGCCGGCTCGCCGAGCAGGACCAGCGGCAGTTGCTCGTCCCATTGCGCCAGCTGCTTGAGCAGTTCGGCGGCACCACCGCGGGCGTCGACCTGGCCGACCAGCGCGGCGAGGATGCCGCTGGTCGACTCCAGCTCGCCAACCACGTTGCGCCAGTCGGCGCTCGAACAGGTCAGGTGGTCCTCGCTGAGAAAGCTCAGGATGACGGTCATATCGCGCCGACGATCACAGTCATCGTCTATCAACAAAATCTTGGTATCACGCCACATCTTGTTTATAGGGCCCTGATTTCTGGGAGGATGCCTGCGCTCGAATCCCTGAGGACGATCACCATCGGCAGCGAGCCGCTAGTTAATTAGAAAAAGAGAACCGAGTCAAATTACTGACAGACCACTTCGGCTAAAGGTGTAGATGTGCACAGCAGATGAGTGAGCGGCAGCGCTGATCGTGCAGCTATCGCGCAAAGCCGGACCAGGTTGCAAACCAGTCAAAATTACAGCGATTAAGACCACGAATTGCAGGGATATTGCACGCGCGGCGCACCCTCTCTAACTAGGTCGCCGCCAGGGGCAGGAAAGTTCCGTCATGTCTGGGCCAGGGCCCGCAGGCTGGAGTGCGACATTGCGCCGCGAGGGGAAACGCTATCGGCGTTTCAGCCGAACAACTGATAGACCTTGGCGCCCTGCTTGGACTGGTTGAGCTGCAGCAGTTCGGCGGCGATCCGCCGCTGCTCGCTCTGGCAGCTGCCGACCAGGTCGCGGTACAGATCGAGCAACGCCTGCATGCTCTGGCGTACCAGCGCCTCGTCGCGCTGCGGCTCGTGCATGGCTTGCTCGACGGCCAGCCGGCACTCGCGATCGAGCATGCTGATCGCCGCCCAGTCCTGGTTCGCCAGCGCACTGCGCAAGGCGCTGCCGGTTTCCTCGAGACGTTTGACGCAAGCATTCATGACGATCGACTCCGATGCACTCAGTGGCTGGGCCGCGCTCGGTAGCGAGCGCGGACACTTTCCTTATCGGCATCACCGGGCGCGGCTTTAGCGGCAGATGGGCCGAACGTGCCAGCCGGCGCGCTCAACGGTGGCCGCGCAATCCGGGCGGTACGCTCGGCGGCGCCACCGGCTCCCAGGGACCATCGGGGCGGCCGGCGCAGAACCAGTCGCCATCCCAGCGATAGTAGAGACGGTCGCGGTAGAACAGCTCGGTGCCCTCGACCACGTAGACGCCAAGGCGATTGTCCCAGTGGGCGCTGCCGTAAGGCGGCGGCGCATAGCGTGGGTGGCTGCGCTGCACGCTGGGCGCGCGCGGTGCCTGCGGGGTCTGGATCGGCGGAGGTGCGATGACCGGGCCGCTGGGAGCGCTGCGCGGGATCGGCCGGGACGGCTCGGGCGCCGGTCGATGATCATAGGGTGTTCCGGCACAGGCGCTCAGCAGCAGCGCCATCCCCGCGATCGCCCCGCCCCGCCCCAGCCAGGCGGCTTTCCTTTGCTTGCCCATGATGCTCACCACGCGCGTCTTGCGCCTCATTGCCCCTCGGGACTGTCGATGACCAGACGGATGTCGCCCGCCTGCGCAGTCGGTTTCAGCACTTCGCTCTGACCGATCCACTGCCCTTTGGTTGCATTGCCTTCGCGCGAGATCCGCGCGGTCAGCTGGACCTCGGCATAATTCGACAGCTTGAGCTGCGGCATCATCGCGTCGGCATCGCCCAAGGTCAGTTCGGCCGGCAGATCGGCCACGCGGATACGCTTGACCGCCAGCGGAATCGCCGGGCCGGAGACCGCACGCGCAAAGACGAACACGCTGTCCTCGGCGCTGACCTTGTCCGCCAGCTCGGTCGCCAGCCGGACCTGCACCTTCAACTGAACCGCCTCCGCCGGCGCGGCCGCGGGCTTGGCCGCCGTCGCCGGACCCGCATCGCCGAGTTCCTGGCGGGCGCGGGCGATGCCACCCTGGATCGCCTCGCGGGACGGGTCCTGCTCCGGCAGGGTAGCGACCAGCCGCTCCCAGAAGCCGATGGCATCGGCGTAACGCTTCTCTTCGAAGGCCGCGATACCGAGCAGGCCGAGGGTAGTGACGTCGTTCGGGTCGCCACGGAGCGCCTCGTCGGCCAGTGCCTGCAATTCGTCGTTCCACTGGCGCTCGCCGGCGAAGTAACGGGCCTGGGCCAGCTGCCCGAGCAGCTCCGGCTGGCGCCCGGCCAGCGCGATCACCCGTTCGAAGGCCCTGGCCGAGTCGGCCGGGCGTTCCTGGCTCATGTAGGCACGCCCAAGGAAGTACCAGCCTTCGGCCGAATCCGGCTGCGCCTCGACCGCCTGCTCGAGGCGCGTCACCATTTCCTCCATCGAGCGCGGCTGCTCGGCGAACTGGCGAGCCAACTGCAGCTTGTCGCTGGCGCCCCAATGCAGGTACAGGCCGTAGCCGAGCAGCGGCACCAGCAAGGCGGCGACCAGCGGCACGCCACGCCCGAGCCGGCCGCTGCGCCGCGGCTCGGCATCCTCGGTATCGCTCAGCAGCTCGCGTGCGGCATCGGCCTTGCCGGCCTGGTACTGCGCCTCGGTGAGCATGCCGGCGTCGTGCTGGCTCGCCAGCTCGGCCAGGCGCTCCTGGTAGAGGGCGACGTTGAGCGCGGTGCGGTCCTCTTCCGCCTGGACCCTGCGTCCCCGCAGGATGGGCAGCAGCAGGATGGCGAGGGCCGCCAGCAGCAGGAGGCCGGCAGCTATCCAGAAATCGATCATGGTTCTTTCTTGTCCAGCAGGGAGGCCAGGCGCTCGCGCTCGGCTTCGGTGAGGGTTTGGGCGGCGGGCGCGCTATCCACGCGACGGCGGCGCAGGATGACGAAGATCAGCACGCCGAAGCCGAGCACCAGCAGCGCCGCGGGGCCGTACCAGAGCAGCAGGGTCGTGCGGGTCACCGGTGGGCGGTAGCGGACGAAGTCACCGTAGCGCGCGACCAGGTAGTCGACGATCTGCTCGTTGCTCTGGCCCTCCTCCAGCATGCGGAAGATTTCCTTGCGCAGATCCATGGCGATCGGCGCGTTGGAGTCGGCGATGTTCTGGTTCTGGCACTTCGGGCAGCGCAGTTCCTCGGTCAGGGTGCGATAGCGCTCGCGCTCGGCCTCGTCGCGAAACTCGTAGGTATCGATCGAGGCGTGGACGGCCAGACTCAGCAGCAGGCCAAGGGTCGCAACCAGCGAGCGCATCATTTCTCGTCCACCAGCGCCTGGTACAGCGGTGCCAGCTGCTCGCGCCAGACGCGCTCGTCGATCACCCCGACGAATTTGTGGCGGATCACCCCCTGGCGGTCGATGAGGAAGGTCTCAGGCGCGCCATAGACGCCGAGGTCGAGCCCCAGCGAGCCCTGCTCGTCACGGATGTCGAGCTGGTAGGGATTGTGGAATTCGCGCAGCCATTTCAGCGCCGCCGCGTTGTCGTCCTTGTAGTTGACGCCGTGGATCACCACACCCTGCTCGGCCAGCGCGTTGAGCACCGGATGCTCGACCTTGCAGGCGACGCACCAGGTCGCCCAGACGTTGAGCAGTGCCGGCTTGCCCTTGAGATCGTCCTGGGTCAACAGGCGCTGCTCGTCGTCGACCGACGGCAGCGAGAAGGCCGGCACGGGCTTGCCGATCAGGGCCGATGGCAGCTCCGACGGATCGAGGAACAGCCCGCGGTAGAGGAACACCGCCACCACCAGGAAGATCGCCAGCGGCAGCAACAGCAACAGTCGTCTCACATCAGGCTCCTTGTCCAGCCAGGCCCAGCGCCTCGCGCACGCGGGTCTTCACCTTCACTCGATAACGCCGGTCGCTCGCCGCGAGCACACCGCCCAGGGCCATCAGCAGGCCGCCGAGCCAGATCCAGCGCACGAACGGCTTGATATGCACCCGCACCGCCCAGGCGCCGTCGCCCAGCGGCTCACCGAGCGCGACATAGAGATCGCGGGTGAAGCCCGGGTCGATCCCGGCCTCGGTCATCGGCATCTGCTGCACCGTGTACAGGCGCTTCTCCGGGTGCAGCGTGGCGATCTCGCGTCCTTCGTCGAGCACCCGGATGGTCGCCCGGTCGGACGTGAAGTTCGGCCCCTCGTGATGCACCGCCCCTTCGAAGATGAAGTGGTAGCCGCCCAGTTCGAGGGACTCACCGGGCGCCAGGCGCAGGTCGCGCTCGGCGCTCTGGTTGCTGGTCAGCACCACGCCGACCGCGCAGACGGCCAGACCGAGGTGCGCCAGGTGCATGCCCCAGTAGCTCGGGCTGAGGCTGCGCATACCCTTGAGCAGGCCCTTGTGACGTGTCTTGTCGAGCAGGTCGCGCACCGATGCCAGCAGCACCCAGGCCGCCAGCAGGCAGACCGCCAGCACGGCCAGGTTGAAGTCGCCGAAGAGCAGCGAGCCGAGCCCGCCGAGCACCACGCTGGCGATCAGCACCGGCGCGAGCATGCCCAGCAGCCACTTGAGCGGCGTGTCCTTCCAGCGCACCAGCACGCCGACGGCCAGGGCGACCATCAGCGCGCCCATCAGCGGCACGAACATGGCATTGAAGTAAGGCGGGCCGACCGACAGCTTGGCGCCGGAAAGCGCGTCGAGCAGCAGCGGATACAGCGTGCCGAGCAGGATCATCGCGGTGGCAACCACCAGCAGCAGGTTGTTGACCAGCAGCAGCGTCTCGCGCGACCAGAGGCCGAAGCCCACCTGGCTCTTGACCACCGGTGCACGCAGGGCGAACAGCGTCAGCGAGCTGCCGACCACCAGCAGCAGGAACACCAGCACGAACACGCCGCGCGCCGGATCGGTGGCGAACGCATGCACCGAGGTCAGCACCCCCGAGCGAACCAGGAAGGTTCCCAGCAGGCTCAGCGAGAACGCGGCGATGGCCAGCAGCACGGTCCAGCTCTTGAACACGCCGCGCTTCTCGGTCACCGCCAGCGAGTGGATCAGCGCGGTGCCGACCAGCCAGGGCATGAACGAGGCATTCTCCACCGGGTCCCAGAACCACCAGCCGCCCCAGCCGAGCTCGTAGTAGGCCCACCATGAGCCCAGCGCAATGCCGACGCCGAGGAAGGCCCAGGCCACCAGGGTCCAGGGCCGCGACCAGCGCGCCCAGGCGGCGTCCAACCGGCCGCCGAGCAGCGCGGCGATGGCGAAGGCGAAGGCCACCGAGAAGCCGACGTAGCCCATGTAGAGCATCGGCGGGTGGACCACCAGGCCGAAGTCCTGCAGCAGCGGATTGAGGTCGCGGCCGTCGCTCGGCGACTGCGGCAGCAGGCGTGTGAAGGGGTTGGAGGTCACGATGAGGAACAGCAGGAAGCCGACGCTGATCAGGCCCATCACGCCGAGCACGCGCGCCAGCATGTCCTCGGGCAGCTGGCGCGAGAAGATCGCCACGGCGAAGGTCCAGCCAGAGAGGATGAAGGCCCACAGCAACAGCGAGCCCTCGTGGGCGCCCCACACGGCGCTGAACTTGTAGTACCAGGGCAGCGCGCTGTTGGAATTCTGCGCCACATAGGCGACGGAGAAATCGTCGACCATGAATGCCTGGGTCAGGCAGGCGAAGGCGAAGGCGAGGAAGACGAACTGGCCATAGGCCGCCGGCTGCCCCAGGCCCATCCACAGCCGGTCGCCGCGCCAGGCACCGATCAGCGGCAGGGTCGCCTGCACCACGGCCAGGCACAGCGCCAGGATCATCGCCAGATGGCCGAGCTCCGGGATCATTGCTGGTACTCCTGCTTGCCGCCCTCGTAGTGCTTCATCATGCCGCTCTTCTCCAGGGCCTGGGAGACCTCCGGTGGCATGTAGTTCTCGTCGTGCTTGGCCAGCACCTCGTCGGCCACCAGCACGCCCTGTTCGTTGACCCGGCCGAGCGCGACGATGCCCTGCCCTTCGCGGAACAGATCCGGCAGGATGCCCTGGTAGCGGATGGTCACCGTGCTGGCACCATCGGTAACCCGGAAGGACACGCCCAGCGAATCGCTGCTGCGCTCGACCGAGCCCTGCTCCACCAGGCCGCCGGCGCGGATGCGCGTGCCCTGCGGCGCTTCGCCGGCGGCAATCTGGCTGGGCGTGTAGAAGAGGTTGATGTTCTGCTGAAGGGCCGACAGGGCCAGGGCCACGGCGATGCCCACGCCGGCGAGGATCGCCAGGATGATGAACAGCCGCTTCTTGCGCACCGGATTCACTTCATTTCCTCCCGGCGCAGACGACGCGCCTCTTCTTGCAGATAGCGCCGGCGCGCCAGCAACGGCAGCGCGGCGTTGAGCAGCAGGACCGCCAGGCTGATGCCGTAGGACGTCCAGACGTACAGGCCATGGTTGCCCATGGCGATGAAATCGGCGAAGGATGAAAAGTTCACGCGTCTTTCCCCACCAGCGTTCTGATCTCGGACTTCACCCAGCTGCTGCGGGCCTCGCGGCGGAGCACCTCGAGGCGCATGCGCATCAGCAGCACCGCGGCGAAGAAGCAGTAGAAGCCGATCACCATCACCAGCAGCGGCAACCACATCTCCACCGGCATCGCGGGCTTCTCGGTGACCTTGAACGTGGCCGGCTGGTGCAGCGTGTTCCACCACTCGACCGAGTACTTGATGATCGGGATGTTCACCACGCCGACGATCGACAGCACCGCGCAGGCCTTGGCCGCGCTGTCACGGTTGCTGATTGCCTGGCCCAGCGCAATCACACCGAAGTACAGGAACAGGAGGATGAGCATCGACGTCAGGCGGGCATCCCAGACCCACCACGCGCCCCAGGTCGGCTTGCCCCAGACGGCCCCGGTCAGCAGCGCGATGAAGGTCATCCAGGCACCGATCGGCGCGGCCTGCTGCAGCGCGACATCGGCCAGCTTCATCTTCCACACCAGCCCGACGAGGCCGGCCACCGCCAGCATCACGTAGATCGACTGGGCGAGGAAGGCGGCCGGCACGTGGATATAGATGATGCGAAAGCTGTTGCCCTGCTGGTAGTCCTGCGGTGCGAAAGCCAGCCCCCAGACGGTGCCGACGGCGATCAGCAGCAGCGCTGCCCAGGCCAGCCACGGCAGCCAGCGGCCACTGATCTCATAGAACCATTTGGGCGAACCCAGCTTGTGAAACCACGTCCAATTCATCGCTAGACTCATCGCTCGGGGAGGCCGCAGGGCCTCCGGCTGTCGAAAAACCTCATTCGCCGACGCTGATTCTCAGGCCAGCGGCAATCGCAAAGGGGGTCAGAGTAACCGCCAGCGCGGTCAGGCTGGCCAGCCATAACAGATGGCCGGCAGCGGGCAGTCCTTGCAGCGCCGCCTGGAGCGCCCCGCTACCGAGGATCAGCACCGGGATGTACAGCGGCAGGATCAGCAGGGCCAGCAGCAACCCGCCTCGCTTGAGACCGACGGTCAGCGCGGCGCCGACTGCGCCGAGCAGGCTGAGGATGGGCGTGCCCAGTAGCAGCGACAGCAGCAGCACCGGCAGCGTCCGCAGCGGCAGGCCCAGCATCAGGCCGAGCAGGGGCGCCAGCAGCACCAGCGCCAGGCCGGAAAACGCCCAGTGTGCCAGCACCTTGGCAAGCACCAGAAGCGGAAGCGGGTGCGGCGAAACGACCCACTGTTCGAGCGAGCCGTCCTCGAAATCGCTGCGGAACAGCCCGTCCAGCGAGAGCAGCACGGCCAGCAGCGCGGCGACCCAGACCAGCCCGGGGGAAATGCTCTGCAACAGTTGCGACTCGGGGCCGACCGCCAGCGGGAATAGCGCGATGACGATGGCGAAGAACACCAGCGGGTTGGCCAGCTCGGCCGGCCGGCGGAACAGCAGGCGGCTCTCGCGGGCCAGCAGAAGCGTGAAGACGTTGCTCATGCGGCGCGCTGCCCTAGATCCAGTTCGCGGTAGCCCGACGGCATCTGCGCCAGGCTGTGATGGGTGGTCAGCACCACCATGCCGCCGGCCTCGCAATGCTGCGCCAGGTGCGCCTCGAGCTGGGCGACGCCGTGCTTGTCCAGCGCGGTGAAGGGTTCGTCGAGGATCCACAGCGGCGGCGGCGACAGGTACAGCCTGGCGAGGCCGACGCGGCGCTGCTGGCCGGCCGACAAGGTGTGGCAGGGAACATCCTCGAAGCCGCGCAATCCCACGCTGGCCAGGGCCTGCCAGATGGCCTCGTGGCTGGCCGGCTGATGCAGCGCGCAGAGCCAGGCCAGGTTCTCCTCGGCGGTCAGCAGGCCCTTGATGCCGGCGGCGTGGCCGATCCACAGCAGGTTGCGCGCCAGCTCGCCGCGCTGGGCCTGCAGCGATGCGCCCTTGAGCAGCACCTGGCCGGCGGTCGGCTGCATCAGCCCGCAGAGCAGGCGCAGAAGGCTGGTCTTGCCACTGCCGTTGGGGCCGGCGACCTGCAGCATATCCCCCGGCTCGAGGCGCAGATCGAGGCCGTCGAACAGCAGACGCCAATCCCGCTCGCAGGCGAGCGCCACGGCTTCGAGGAAAGGGGTTGTCACGCTGGCGGCACCTCAAGATGAATAAGGCCCGGCCGCTATAATTTGGCGGCCAGCCGGGCGGTCGCGATTATACATGCCAAGCCGCGATACCGAGGGTGGCGAAGGTTAAAGGTTGTAAGCGCATTTGAGGGGAAGATGACTGAGATCAAGAGCGTCCCGGCCCTTGCGCCAACCGCGGCCACACGCGGCAGCACCGCCGCGGTGGACCTCGCGCTACGCCTGCTGCAGCCCATGCAGGGCCTGCTCGCGGCGGGCGAAACGGCGCAGGCGGAGGTCATCTCGGTCAGGGAGGCGGTGCAAAGCTTCCAGCTGGTGCTGCGCCTGACCCAGGACAACGGCCGCCAGACCACCCTCGAGGCGAGCAGCCCTAAACCGGTGCTGCCCGGGGCGAGCTATGCGGTCGCCGCGCTCTCCGACAGCCGCCTGATGGCGCACCTGCAACCCGGCCGCGCCCAGCCGCTGCAGAGCCTGGACCTGGACCTGCTGCCGGCCGGCACGCTGCTGCAGGGCAAGGTCGTCGGCAGCGGCCAGACCACCGACGCCAGCGGCCGGCCGTCCTTCCAGATTGCCCTGAAGCTGCTCAACTCGCCGCTGTCCGGGCAGACCCTGCTGATCGAGTCGAGCAAGCCGCTGGCACTCGGCAGCCTGCTCTCGGCCCAGGTCCAGGGCGGCCAAGCGCTGGCCTTCGTACCGCTGACCGGCCTGCTCGACCAGCTGCAGCTGTCCCGCCAGCTGGCGAGCCAGCAGGGCCGGCAGGCCTCGCTCGAAGGCGTGTTCCGCCTGCTGCAGGGCCTCGGCGGCAACCTGCCGGAGTCGCTGCGCGCGCCGGCGGCGCAACTGCTCGGCCTGGTGCCGGAGGTCGCCCAGCTGGGCGATGCCAAGGCGCTGGCGCAAGCCATCGCCGCCAGCGGCGCGTTTCTCGAGGCACGACTGCTGGCCGGCCAGGTCGGCAGCCCGCCCGCCGACATCAAGGCCCAACTGCTGCGCCTGCTGGCGCAGCTGCCGAGCCAGCCGGGTGCCACTACGCAACTGGCCGCCCAGGCGAGTGCCGGCCTCGGCCAGGCACTCCCCGCCTTCGCCCGCCAGGCCCTGGGTGCGCTTGGCCAGGCCAGTGCGCAGCAGCTGGCGCTGGCCTTTCCCCTGGGCGCCCGGCTGCCGCCGGGCATGGACGGCGAAGCCGACCTGGAGACCTTGCTCAAGCTCGCCGCCGCGGCGGTTTCCCGCTTGCAGACGCACCAACTGGCGAGCCTGGCGCAGTCGCAGCAGTTGCCCGACGGCAACCAGCTGACCACCTGGCAGCTGGAGCTGCCCATGCGCGATCGCCAGGACATCATCCCGCTGCAGATCAAGCTGCAGCGCGAGACAGCCCAACGTGATTCCGGCAAGGAACAGGCCGAGCCGATCTGGCGCGTCGACCTGGCCTTCGACCTCGCCCCGCTCGGCCCGCTGCAGGTGCAAGCCCAGCTCCAGCGCGGCAGCCTGTCCAGCCAGCTGTGGGCCGAGCGTGAGGCGACAGCCCGGCTGATCAGCGCCGAGCTGGCGAACCTGCGCGACCGTCTGCTCGCCGCCGGCCTGCAGGTCGGCAAACTCGATTGTCGCCAGGGCATGCCGCCGCAGGGCCCGCGCACTTCGCTGGAGCAACGCTTCGTGGACGAAACCGCATGACCGACAGCAACGCCCGGCAGGCCATCGCGCTGAGCTACGACGGACTGAACGCCCCGACCCTCACCGCCAAGGGCGACGACGAGCTGGCCGAGGCCATCCTCGCCCTGGCCCGCGAACACGAGGTGCCGATCTACGAGAACGCCGACCTGGTTCGCCTGCTGGCGCGCATGGAACTGGGCGATGCGATTCCCGAGGCGCTGTACCGCACCATCGCCGAGATCATCGCCTTCGCCTGGTACCTCAAGGGCAAGTGCCCGCCGGGTTTCGCGGCGACCGAGACGCAACCGGCACAGCCACTGAGCCTCAGCGGGCCAGCGCGCTAAAATAGGCCGGCTCGCCCAGCCCCTTGGCCTGCGGGAAGTCCGCCAGCTGCCAGGCGAAATAACCTTCGCGGAAGTAGAAGACCTGGCGGTAGCCCCAGGCCACCGCCAGGCGGGCGGCCGCCGCGCTGCTGGCGCAGACCTCGCTGTCGCAATAGACCACCAGCGGCACCTGGCGCGGCAGGCCGCGGTCGGCCAGGTCGCCGAAACGGCTCGCCAGGTCCAGGTGCAACGCCCCCTCGACATGCCCCCAGCGCCACTCGCGCTCGGGACGAACGTCGATGAACACGGCCCCCAGCTCGTGCAGCTGCCGGGCCTGCTGCACGTTGACCGTCAGGGCACCCTCCACCGCCTCGGGCGCTTCGCCGGCCAAGGCCAGGGCCGGCGCCAGCAACACGCATACCAGAGCACGCAGCATCGCCCCTCCTCCGCCCCCGCGGGCGCAAGCGAATCAATGGCAGACGTGGATTCGAGGGCGTGGCAGCGCCACGGTTCCGCGGCCGGGACCGGCGGTTCAGGGCTTGTTGCGCGCCTTGTGCAGCTTGCTCATCAGCTCGGCCTCCGATTGCGAGAGACCGCAGGACTGCGTCAGATCGTCGACGCTGGCGCCCATGCCGACCAGCTTGGCCGCCTGGGAGAAGGAGAAGTTGTTCGGGTCGCGCTGTTCGAGCTGGACCAGGCGTTCGGGCAGCGGTGCCAGCACCCGGTCGAGCGCGTCGACACGCTCGCCCATGCGCATGCTGCCCTCGGCGAACACCTCGAGCTGCTGGGCGAGTTCCTTGATGCGCCGGTCGCGCGCGACATCGCGCCTGGCCTGCTCCTCGGCCTGCCGGCGCTGCTGGCGCAACAGCCACAGGCAGAAGCCGAGCAGCCCCAGGCAGCCCACGGCCAGGGCCACGACGGAGGCGACCAGCGACAGGATCAACATCGATCAGATGCTCTCAAGCTCGGCCCACTCTTCTTCGCTCATCATCTTGTCGAGTTCGACCAGGATCAGCAGCTCACCGTTCTTGTTGCACACGCCCTGGATGAACTTGGCCGACTCGTCGTTGCCGACGTTCGGCGCGGTCTCGATCTCCGACTGGCGCAGGTAGACCACCTCGGCCACCGAGTCGACCATGATGCCGATCACCTGGCGGTCGGCCTCGATGATGACGATGCGAGTATTGTCGGTGACCGGCGCCGGCGCCAGGCCGAAACGCTGACGGGTGTCGATTACCGTCACCACGTTGCCGCGCAGGTTGATGATGCCCAGCACGTAGCTCGGCGCACCCGGCACCGGTGCAATCTCGCTGTAGCGCAGCACCTCCTGGACCTGCATCACGTTGATGCCGTAGGTCTCGTTGTCCAGTCGGAACGTCACCCACTGCAATACCGGATCTTCGGCACCCTGCGCGGAGGTCATTTTCATAGGTCTCACCTTCTCCAGAACCGCAATGGCGGTCGTTCTATCGGGTGCGGGCAAGGCCCGCGAAATATTCGATGGCTCAGTGCGCCTTGCCGATATGCGGGCGCAGCTGGCGGATCGCGCCGCTGGCGATCAGTTCGGCCAGCGCGGTGACATCCATCAGCGCGCACATGTGTTCGATCACCGTGCCGGCAAGCCAGGGCCGCTGGGTGCGCTGGGTACGCCACTTGACCTCGCTCGGATCGAGGCGGATCGAACGGCTGACCTGATGCACCGCCAGGCCCCACTCATAGCCCTGCACGGAAATCACGTACTGCAGCCCCTCGCGGAAGTCGTCCCGGTAGCGGTCGGGCATCACCCAGCGCGCGGTGTCCAGCACCTTCAGGTTGCCGGCCTGGCTCGGCAGGATGCCGAGGAACCAGTCGGGCTGGCCGAACAGCGGGGTCAGCTCCTGGCCATCGAGCGGATAGATCGAGCCCAGGCAGACCAGCGGCACTGCCAGGGTCAGCCCGGCGACATCGAACAGCAGGCATTCGAACGGTTGCCGCGCCCAGTCCGGCTGACCGTCGAGCTTCGGCTCGAGCGGCCCGGCAAGCGGTTCCGGACGTGGTTCGACGATCGGCACCACCGGCGCCAACGTCGGCATATCGAGCACGGGCGCCGGCACCGGGATCTCGGAGCGAGGCGCCACGATGACCAGTGGCGGCACATCGCGCTGCTGGTCACGCTGCTGTTCCTCCAGCACCGCCGCCTGGAATTCGTCGAGCGTCACCGACTCCGCCGGCGCGGGCGCCGGCGCCTCGGTGGCGTCCTGCAGCAACGCGTCGAGGTAGGTCTGCAAGGCCAGGTTGGTGCGGGTTTCGGCGATGACAGGGCGATTCATGGAATCAGTCCGCAACAGAGATTTCGTGACAGGCTATCGGCCGGCGGCAAGACGAACTTGAGCGCCCGCGGCGGCAGTTCATCGCCACCTCAGGCGACCTGCGGGGTCGCCTGCTGCGCCAGCAGGTACTTGAGCAACGCCTTGTAGGCCAGCACCGCGCGGCTGCCCGGATCGAACTGCGAAGGCGTGACACCGGCACGGCTGGCATCGCGCAGGCGTGTGTCGATGGGGATGAATGCCGGCCACAGCTGTGCCTCGTAGGCGTTGCGCAGCACCTTGAGGGTATTCATCGAGGCCTGGGTGCGGCGGTCGAACAACGTCGGCACGATCACGTAGGGCAGCGGCTGGCGCCGCGAGCGATTGATCATCGCCAGGGTGCCGACCATCCGCTCCAGGCCCTTGAGCGCGAGGAACTCGGTCTGCACCGGGATCACCAGCTGCTGGCTCGCCGCCAGCGCGTTGACCATCAGCACGCCGAGCAGCGGCGGGCTGTCGATGATCGCGTAGTCGAAGTCCTGCCACATCTGCGACAGGCTCTTGGCGATCACCAGGCCGAGCCCGTTCTGCCCCGGCGACTGGCGTTCCAGGGTGGCGAGCACGGTGCTCGAGGGCAGCAGCGAGATGCGCTCGTGACTGGTCGACCGCAGCAGCTGCCAGGGCAGCCCCTCGGGCACGGTGCCCTGGTGCTGGAACAGATCGAAGACGCTGTGCTCCAGGCTGTCGGGATCATGGCCGAAATAGCTGGTCATCGACCCGTGCGGATCGAGATCCAGCACCACGACCCGCTTGCCCGCATCGGCCAGCAGGCCGGCCAGGGCCACCGAGGTGGTGGTCTTGCCGACTCCGCCCTTCTGATTGGCTACCGCCCAGACTCTCATTTCACGCACCCATCCGGTTCGAACCGGGCGCCGGATTAGCGGGCGCCCACAAGCAACGACGAGGAATTGACGACTGCAGCGCGCAGGCGCTACCTGGCGGCGGTCGGTGCAGTTTGCATGCCACTTCGCCCATTGGCGCCCATGCCGGCGACGCTACGCCGGACATCCAGGTTGCGCGACACCACCAGCACCACCCGGCGGTTGCGCGCCCTGCCCTCGGCCGTGGCGTTGTCGGCCGCCGGCTGGAACTCGCCGTAGCCCACCGCCGCGAGGCGCCCGGCTGCGACGCCGTCGGCGGCGAGCATGCGCACGATGCTGCTGGCGCGCGCCGCGGACAGTTCCCAGTTGGTCGGATACTTGGCGGTGGCGATCGGCTGGTTGTCGGTGAAGCCTTCGACGTGCACCGGGTTGTCGTAGGGCGCGAGGATCCGAGCGACCTTCTCGATCAGCGCGAAGGCCTCGTCGCTGGGCACCGCATCGCCACTGGAGAACAGCAGGCTGGAGTTGAGCTCGATCTCTACCCACAGCTCGTTGCCGCGCACGGTCAGCTGCTGGTTGGCGATCAGTTCGCCGAAGGCTTCGCGCATGCTCTGGGCGATGTCCTGCAACGGATCGCCGGCATTCTGCTCGAGCAGCGAATCGGCCGCCGGCTCGTCGACCTGGGACACCGACGGCTCGGTGGTACGCGGCCGCTCCTCGCCGATGGGGATCGGCTTGACCGAGCGGTCCGGCTGGCTGAACACACCGACCAGCGACTCGGAGAGGATCTTGTACTTGCCCTCGTTGACCGAGGAAATCGCGTACATGACCACGAAGAAGGCGAACAGCAGGGTGATGAAGTCGGCGTACGAGACCAGCCAGCGTTCGTGGTTCTCGTGCTCTTCGACGGCGCGGCGGCGCGGCATGGTGGCTTACCTCAGTCGATGAAGCCCTGCAGCTTCATCTCGATGGAACGCGGGTTCTCCCCTTCGGCGATCGACAGCACGCCCTCCAGGAGCATCTCGCGATAGGTGGTCTGCCGCTGCACCTGGCTCTTGAGCTTGTGGCCGATCGGCAGCAGCAGCAGGTTGGCCACCCCCACGCCGTAGATGGTCGCGACGAAGGCCACGGCGATGCCGCTGCCCAGCTGGCTGGGGTCGGCGAGGTTGCCCATCACGTGGATCAGGCCCATCACCGCGCCGATGATGCCCACCGTCGGCGCGTAGCCGCCCATGCTCTCGTAGACCTTGGCGGCGCGCAGGTCGCGGCTCTCCTGGGTGTACAGGTCGACCTCCAGCACGCCGCGGATCACTTCCGGCTCGGCGCCATCGACCAGCAGTTGCAGGCCCTTGCGGGCGAATGGATCGAGCTCGGCCTCGGCCACCGGCTCCAGGCCGAGCAGGCCTTCCTTGCGCGCGGTATTGCTCCAGGCGGTGACCTGGGAAATGCCGCCGAGCATGTCGATGCGCGGCGCGAAGAAGATCCAGCGCACCATGCTCACCGCGCGCATGAACACCGCGACCGGCGTCTGCAGCAGCACCGCGCCCAGCGTGCCGCCGAGCACGATCAGCGCCGCCGGGCCGTTGAGCAGCGCGGAGATATGCCCGCCCTCGAGGAAGTTGCCACCGACGATGGCAACGAACGCGAGGATCAGGCCGATAAGGCTGAGCACGTCCATCTACAGGCAGGCCTTCATTCAGATGCAGGCCTCGACCAGATGCCGGCCGATGTCGTCGAGCCCGTAGACCGCGTCATTGAGGTTCGCCTTGACGATCGCCATGGGCATGCCGTAGATCACGCAGCTCGCCTCGTCCTGCGCCCACACCTGGCTGCCGCTCTGCTTGAGCAGGCGCGCGCCTTCGCGGCCGTCGGCGCCCATGCCGGTGAGCACCACCGCCAGCACCTTGTCCTGGTAGGCCTTGGCGGCCGAGCCGAAGGTCACGTCGACGCAGGGCTTGTAGTTCAGCCGCTCGTCACCGGGCAGGATGCGCACGCAGCCGCGCCCGTCGACCATCATCTGCTTGCCGCCGGGCGCCAGCAGCGCCAGGCCGGGGCGCAGCTGATCGCCGTCCTCGGCTTCCTTGACGTTGATCTTGCAGAGCTTGTCGAGACGATCGGCAAAGGCCTTGGTGAAGGCCGCCGGCATGTGCTGGATCAGCACGATCGGCGCCGGGAAGCCGGCGGGCAGCTGGGTCAGCACGCGCTGCAGCGCCACCGGGCCGCCGGTCGAGGTGCCGATGGCGACCAGCTTGTAGGCCTTGCGCCGCGGGCTCGGCTGGCTGGGGCTCGGCGCGGCGCCACGCGGGGCAGCGGCGGGCGCGGATGTCGGCGCGCCACTGCGCAGCGCAGCCGGCGCGGCGACAGTTGCGGGTTGGGCGAAGCCGCTGTAGCGACGGTTGCTGCGCGAGATGGTGTGGACCTTCTCGCAGAGCAACTGCTTGACCTTCTCCGGGTTGCGCGAGATGTCCTCGAAGTTCTTCGGCAGGTAGTCGACTGCGCCGGCGTCCAGCGCGTCGAGGGTCACCCGCGCGCCCTCGTGGGTGAGCGAGGAGAACATCAGCACTGGCGTCGGGCAGCGCTGCATGATCTGCCGTACCGCGGTGATGCCGTCCATCATCGGCATCTCGTAGTCCATGGTGATGACATCGGGCTTGAGCGCCAGCGCCTGGTCGATCGCCTCGCGACCGTTGTTGGCGGTGCCGACGACCTGGATTGCCGGGTCCGAGGAGAGGATTTCGGTGACGCGGCGGCGGAAGAAGCCGGAGTCGTCGACCACCAGGACCTTGACTGCCATAAACACTCCTAGCGGCGACGGCCCGCAGGCCGCCGCCCAACTGATCAGGCCCGGCGCGCGTAGCGCTTGAGCATGCTGGGAACGTCGAGAATCAGCGCGATGCGGCCGTCCCCGGTGATGGTCGCGCCGGACATGCCGGGCGTGCCCTGGAGCATCTTGCCCAGCGGCTTGATCACCACCTCTTCCTGGCCGACCAGCTGGTCGACGACGAAGCCGATGCTCTGGTTGCCGACGCTGAGGATCACCACGTGGCCCTCGCGCTGCTCCTCGTCCGCGGCGCCCTGGACCAGCCAGCGCTTGAGGTAGAACAGCGGCAGCGCCTTGTCACGGACGATGATCACCTCCTGGCCGTCGACCACGTTGGTGCGCGACAGGTCGAGGTGGAAGATCTCGTTGACGTTGACCAGCGGGAAGGCGAACGCCTGGTTGCCGAGCATCACCATCAGCGTCGGCATGATCGCCAGGGTCAGCGGCACCTTGATGACGATCTTCGAGCCCTGCCCCTTCTGCGAGAAGACGTTCACCGTGCCGTTGAGCTGGGCGATCTTGGTCTTGACCACGTCCATGCCCACGCCACGGCCGGAGACGTCGGAGATCTCGGTCTTGGTCGAGAAGCCCGGGGCGAAGATCAGGTTGTAGCACTCCAGGTCGTTCAGCCGCTCGGCGGCGTCCTTGTCCAGCAGGCCCTTCTCCACCGCCTTGGCGCGCAGGACGTTGGCGTCCATGCCCTTGCCGTCGTCGGTGATCATCAGCAGGATGTGGTCGCCCTCCTGCTCGGCCGACAGCACCACGCGGCCGGTGCGCGGCTTGCCGGCGGCCTCGCGCTCCTCGGGGGTCTCGACGCCGTGGTCGACCGCGTTGCGCACCAGGTGCACCAGCGGGTCGGCCAGCGCCTCGACCAGGTTCTTGTCAAGGTCGGTGTCCTCGCCCACCAGCTCGAGGTTGATCTCCTTCTTCAGGCTGCGCGCCAGGTCGCGGACCAGCCGCGGGAAGCGCCCGAAGACCTTCTTGATCGGCTGCATGCGGGTCTTCATCACCGCGCTCTGCAGATCGGCGGTGACCACGTCGAGGTTGGACACGGCCTTGGCCATGGCTTCATCGCCGCTGCTGGCACCCAGCCGCACCAGGCGGTTACGCACCAGCACCAGCTCACCGACCATGTTCATGATCTCGTCCAGCCGCGCGGTATCGACCCGCACCGTGGTTTCCGCCTCGCTGGCCGGTTTCTCCACTGCCGGGGCCGGTGCACTGCGCGCCGGCGCCTCGCTCGCAGCCTTGCTCGCCGCCGGCCTGGCGGCCGGTGCGGCAGGCCTGGCCGGTGCCGGCGTTGCAACTGCCTCGGCCGCTACGCTGGCCGGCTCGAACTTGCCCTTGCCATGCAGCTGGTCGAGCAGCGCTTCGAATTCGTCGTCGGTGATCTGGTCGCTGGGCGCGGCCGCGGGTTCGGCCGCCGCCTCGAGCGCCGGCGCACTGGCCGCGGGGTCGAACTGGCCCTTGCCGTGCAGTTGGTCGAGCAGCGCCTCGAACTCCTCGTCGGTGATCTCGTCGGAACCCGAGGCCACCTCGCCGGCCGGCGCAACGCTGGCAGCGACCGGGGCAGCCGCGGCCGGCGCAGCGCTGAAGCTGCCCTTGCCGTGCAACTGGTCGAGCAGCGCCTCGAACTCGTCGTCGGTGATCTCGTCGGCCGCGGCGCCCTGGCTGTCGGCGCTCTCGGCGGCCGGCTGAATGGCATCGAGCAGCTGCTCGTACTCGCTGTCGACCGAATCGGCCACGCTGGCGGCCGGCGGCGCGCTCGCTGCCACCGCGGCGGCTGGCTCCTCGGCGCCGGCCGGTTCGGCCAGCCGGGACAGTGCCGCCAGCAGCTCGGGGGACGCCGGCGTCGGTTCGACGCGCTCGCGCACCTGGCTGAACATGGCGTTGACCGCATCCAGCGCCTGCAACACCACGTCCATCAGCTCGGAATCGACGCGCCGCTCACCCTTGCGCAGGATGTCGAAGACGTTCTCGGCGATGTGGCAGCACTCGACCAGCTCGTGCAGTTGCAGGAAGCCTGCCCCGCCCTTGACGGTGTGGAACCCGCGAAAGATCGCATTGAGCAAGGCCATGTCGTCGGGGCTGCTTTCCAGCTCCACCAGCTGCTCAGACAATAATTCGAGAATCTCGCCGGCCTCTACCAGGAAGTCCTGGAGGATTTCTTCATCGGCGTCGAAGCTCATATTCCTGTTCCCCTAAAAACCCAGGCTCGAAAGCAGATCGTCCACGTCGTCCTGTCCTGACACGACGTCCTCACGCTTATCGGCATGCATCTGCGGACCTTCACCGTGGGAAAGCGTTTTTTCCTGTTTTTTCTGTTCCTGCTCGGCGCGCATGGCGTCGCGGTCATGCTGGATACCCGCGACGCGGTCGACCTGGCCGGCCATCAGCACGAGATTGAGCAGGTTGCTTTCCAAGTCGGTGATCAGCCGGGTGACACGCTTGATGACCTGGCCGGTCAGGTCCTGGAAGTCCTGGGCGAGCATGATCTCACTGAGGTTCTGCGACAGCTGGCTGCCGTCGTTCATGCTGCGCTGCAGGTACTGGTCGATGCGCTTGACCAGGCCGCGGAACTGCTCGGCGTCCATCTCGCGGCGCATGAAGCGCTGCCAGTCGGCGGTCAGGCTCTGGGCCTCGTAGCTCACGTAGTTGACCAGCGGCGCCGACTCTTCCACCAGGTCCATGGTGCGGTTGGCGGCCTTCTCGGTCATCTCCACCACATAGGACAGCCGGTCGGTGGCATCGGTGATCGGGGACGGATCGCCGCCGGTGGCACAGGTGTCCATCTCCAGCTTGACGATGGCGTTGTGCAGCTCGCGGGTGAGCTTGCCAACCTCCTGGTAGAGGCTGTGGTTGCGTGCCTGGTTGAGCTCGTTGAACATCTGCGTCGCTTCGTCGAAGCGACCCTGCTGCAGGCTCTCGATCAACCTGGGGGCGTTGGCCTTCAGCGTTGCTTCGAACTCTGCCAGGCCGTGATCTGCTTGCGTCATAGTGCCCTCGCGGCGTTGCTGCTCAGCCGTTGACGCGCTCGAAGATCTTCTCGATCTTTTCCTTGAGCACCTGGGCGGTGAAGGGCTTGACCACGTAGCCGTTGACCCCGGCCTGGGCCGCCTCGATGATCTGGTCGCGCTTGGCTTCGGCGGTGACCATCAGCACCGGCAGGTGCTTGAGGCGCTCGTCGGCACGCACCTGGCGCAGCAGGTCGATGCCGCTCATGCCGGGCATGTTCCAGTCGGTGACGAGGAAATCGAAGCTGCCGCTCTTGAGCATCGGCAGCGCGGTGGTGCCGTCGTCCGCCTCGGCGGTGTTGGTGAACCCCAGGTCACGCAAGAGGTTCTTGATGATCCGTCTCATCGTCGAGAAGTCATCGACGATGAGGATTTTCATGTTCTTGTCCAAGTCGACCTCCGTAAGTCCCAAAATCTCGGCAACCGAGCACTCGCTGCAAACTGCTTTCGATCAGGCGGCGCGCCATTCGCCGAGCCGCGCCCGCAGACGTGCGGCGCACTGGCTGTGCAGCTGGCTGACGCGCGACTCGCTGACGCCCAGCACCTGACCGATTTCCTTCAAGTTGAGCTCTTCGTCGTAATACAGCGACAGCACGAGCTTCTCCCGCTCGGGCAGGTTGGCGATGGCATCGGCCAGGGCCTGCTGGAAGCGCTCGTCCTCGAGGTCGCGAAAGGGTTCCGGATGGGCGCTGCCGGCATCTTCGTTCAGCTCGCCCTGCTCGCCTTCCTGCAGCAGGTCATCGAAGCTGAACAGGCGGCTGCCCAGGGTGTCCCCCAGAATCGCGTAATAGTCGTCGAGGCTCATGTTAAGTTCGGCCGCGACTTCCTGATCTTTAGCGTCGCGCCCGGTTCTGGCCTCCACCGCGCGGATCGCCTCGCTGACCATGCGCGAATTGCGGTGTACCGAACGCGGCGCCCAGTCGCCCTTGCGCACCTCGTCGAGCATGGTGCCGCGGATGCGGATGCCGGCGTAGGTCTCGAAGCTGGCGCCCTTGCCGGCGTCGTATTTCTTCGCCGCCTCGAGCAGGCCGATCATGCCGGCCTGGATGAGGTCGTCGACCTGGACGCTGGCCGGCAGGCGGGCCAGCAGGTGGTAGGCGATGCGCTTGACCAGCGGGGCATACTGATCGATCAGGCGATACTGCGCATCCTTTTCGTGAGCCTTGCTGTAGTACATGGCGGATCCGGCGGTTCTCATTCGTGGTTCCCGACGACTGCGGGGCTGATCAGGCGCTCGACGAAGAACTCGAGGTGCCCGCGCGGCGTGGTCGGCAGCGGCCAGGTATCGACCTTCTGCGCGACGGCCTTGAAGGCCAGCGAGGATTTGGACCGCGGATAGGCCTCGTAGACTGCACGCTGCTTCTGCACCGCCTTGCGCACCGCTTCGTCGTAGGGGATGGCACCGACGTATTGCAGCGCGACATCGAGGAAGCGCTCGGCGACCTTGGTCAGCTTGGCGAACAGATTGCGGCCTTCCTGCGGCGCGTGGGCCATGTTGGCCAGCACGCGGAAGCGGCTGATGCCGTAGTCGCGGTTGAGCAGCTTGATCAGTGCGTAGGCATCGGTGATCGACGTCGGCTCGTCGGTCACCACCAGCAGCACCTCATGGGCCGCGCGCACGAAGCTGACCACCGCATCGCCGATGCCGGCGGCGGTATCGATGATCAGCACGTCGAGTTCGTCGCCCAGTTCGCTGAAGGCCTGGACCAGCCCGGCATGCTGCAGCGTCGACAGCTGCACCATGCTCTGCGTGCCCGAGGCGGCCGGCACGATGCGGATGCCCCCCGGGCCCTGGATGATCACGTCACGCAGGTCGCACTCGCCGGCGATCACGTCGGCCAGCGTGCGCTTGCTGGTCAGCCCCAGCAACACGTCGACGTTGGCCAGGCCGAGGTCGGCGTCGAGCAATACGACCCGGCGACCGATATCGGCCAGCGCCAGCGCCAGATTGACCGACACGTTGGTCTTGCCGACGCCACCCTTGCCGCCGGTCACCGCAATCACCTGTACGGGATGCATACCCATTTTCAAACGCCTATATGTAGCAGGCCCAGCGGGCCGACGATGCGCCGCAAGTGCGCATCAGGTTCATTCGATCGCGCCATTCAACCGGCGCGCCGCGAGGATTCGTTGTACAGGCCAGCGAACATGTCTGCCATGGTCTCTTCGCTCGGCTCCTCGTCCGACTGCAGGCTGACCGCGCGGCTGACCAGCTGGTGGCTGCGCGGCAGGTGCAGGTCGTCGGGAATACGCGGCCCGTCGGCCAGGTAGGCTATCGGCAAGTGCTGGCTGATTGTGAGCCCCAGCACATCGCCGAGCGAACCGGCCTCGTCGAGCTTGGTCAGGATGCAGCCGCTCAGGCCGCAGCGCCGGTAGTTGTGCCAGGCCGCCTTGAGCACCTGGCTCTGGCTGGTCGCGGCCAGCACCAGGTAGTTGCGCGACTTCACACCGCGATCCGACAGCGCGGCGAGCTGCTGGCGCAGGGTCGGATCGCTGGCCGGCAGGCCGGCGGTGTCGATGAGGATCACCCGCTTGCGCGCCAGCGAGGCGAGCGAGCCGGCCAGCGGCTTGGACGGGTCGATCTGCAGTACCGGCACGTCGAGGATGCGACCCAGGGTCTTGAGCTGCTCCTGCGCGCCGATGCGGTAGTTGTCCATGCTCGCCAGGGCGATGCTCTGCGCGCCGTACTTGAGCACGTAGCGCGCCGCCAGCTTGGCCAGCGTGGTGGTCTTGCCGACACCGGCCGGGCCGACCAGGGCAATCACGCCGCCCTCTTCCAGCGGTTCGTTCTTGCAGACCTTGATCGACTGCGCCAGGTGCGCCAGCAGCATGCGCCAGGCCTGGCGCGGATCGCTGACGGTGGCGACCTTCTCCAGCAGGCTGCGCGACAGTTCGGCCGGCAGGCCGAGGCGCTGCAGGCGCCGCCACAGGCCGGCCTGCTGCGGGCGCCGGCTCTGCTCCTGGCCCCAGGCGATGGAGCCGAGCTGCACTTCGATCAGCTCACGCAGGCCCTGCAGTTCGCTGTACATGCTCTCGATGGCGCGACTGTCGAGCGCCGGCGCCGCGGCAACCGGTTCGGCGGCGGCCGGCTTGGGCTCGTCAAGCAGTTGACGATCCTGCACGGCCTGCGGCCGGGCGCCGGACAGTTCGGCATGGGCGCTGGCGATGCGCGACTGGGTCTTGCGCAGCTCGGCCTCCAGCGCCGGGTTCGGCTTCTTCGCCTCGGCGGCACCCTGCATCGGGTAGTCGAGCACGGCGGTCAGCTCGACGCCGCCGGCAACCCGGCGGTTGCCGATGATCACCGCATCGGCGCCCAGCTCATCGCGAACCATCTTCATGGCGATGCGCATATCGGCGGCGAAGAAACGTTTGACCTGCATGGCCTGCACCCTCGATTAATTCTGACCCACCGTCGAAACGATGGTGACCTGCTTGTTGTCCGGAATTTCCTGGTAGGCCAGCACATGCATGTTCGGCACGGCCAGTCGGGCGAAGCGCGAGAGCATCGCGCGGACCGGGCCCGCCACCAGGAGAATCGCCGGCTTGCCGAGCATTTCTTGACGCTGCGCGGCTTCTACCAGCGAGCGTTGCAACTTTTCGGCCATTCCGGGCTCCAGCAGGATGCCATCTTCGACACCCTGTCCGGCTTTCTGCAGGCTGTTGAGCAATATCTGTTCCAGGCGGGGCTCGAGGGTGATCACAGGCAGCTCCGGCTCAAGGCCCACGACGTTCTGCACGATGGCACGCGACAGCGCCACGCGCACCGCGGCCACCATCGCGGCGGGATCTTGACTCTTGCCGGCCACGTTGGCGATCGCCTCGGCAATGGTGCGGATGTCGCGCACCGGCACCTGCTCCTGCAGCAGGGTCTGCAGCACCTTGAGCAGGGTCGACAGCGAGATCATCCCCGGCACCAGTTCCTCGGCCAGCTTGGGCGAACTCTTGGCCAGCAGCTGCAACAAGTTCTGGACCTCTTCGTGGCCCAGCAGTTCGTGGGCGTGCTTGTAAAGAATCTGGTTGAGGTGCGTGGCGATCACCGTGCTGGCATCGACCACCGTATAGCCAAGCGACTGCGCCTGGTCGCGCTGGCTGCCCTCGATCCACACCGCCTCCAGGCCGAACGCCGGGTCGCGCGCGGCGATGCCGTTGAGCGGGCCGTAGACCTGACCGGGGTTGATCGCCAGTTCGCGGTCGGGGTAGACCTCGGCCTCGGCCAGGCTGACGCCCATCAGCGTCAGCCGGTAGGCGTTGGGCAGCAGGTCGAGGTTGTCGCGGATGTGCACCGAGGGCATGAGGAAGCCCAGGTCCTGCGACAGCTTCTTGCGCACGCCCTTGATTCGCCCGAGCAACTGGCCACCCTGGTTGCGGTCGACCAGCGGGATCAGCCGGTAGCCGACCTCCAGGCCAACCATGTCCACCGGCGTCACGTCGTCCCAGCCGAGCTCCTTGGTTTCCGCGGCGCGCTGGGCCGGCAGCAGCTCCTGTTGCTTCTGCACCTCCTGCTCGGCCTGCTGCGCGGTGCGCTTCTGCCGATGCCAGATCCAGTAGGCGCCGGCCGCGGCCAGGACGCCGAGGCCGACGAAGGAGAAGTGCGGCATGCCCGGCACCAGGCCCATGGCGATGAGGATCGCGGCCGAGACCGCCAGCGCCTTGGGCGAGGAGAACATCTGCCGGTTGACCTGCTCGCCCATGTCTTCGGAGCTGGTCACGCGGGTGACCATGATCGCCGCCGCGGTGGACAGCAGGAGCGAGGGGATCTGCGCCACCAGGCCGTCACCGATGGTCAGCAGCGCGTAGACCCGGCCGGCCTCGGCGAAGCTCATGCCGTGCTGGGCCATGCCGATGCCCATGCCGCCGAGCAGGTTGATGAACAGGATCAGCAGGCCGGCGATGGCGTCGCCGCGCACGAACTTGCTGGCACCGTCCATCGAGCCGTAGAAGTCCGCCTCGGAGGACACCTCGGCGCGGCGCTTCTTGGCCTCGGCCTGGTCGATCAGGCCGGCGTTGAGGTCGGCGTCGATGGCCATCTGCTTGCCCGGCATGGCGTCGAGGGTGAAGCGCGCGCTCACCTCGGAGATGCGTCCGGCGCCCTTGGTCACCACCACGAAGTTGATGATCATCAGGATCGCGAACACCACGATGCCGACCACGTAGTTGCCGCCGATCACCACGTTGCCGAAGGCCTCGATCACATGGCCGGCCGCGCTGCCACCGTCATGCCCGTGGATCAGCACCACCCGCGTCGAGGCGACGTTCAGCGCCAGGCGCAGCAGGGTCGCCACCAGCAGCACCGTGGGGAATACCGCGAAATCCAGCGGGCGCAGCGCATAGACGCTGACCAGCAGCACGACGATGGACAGCGCGATGTTGAAGGTGAACAGCACGTCCAGCAGGAACGGCGGCACCGGCAGCATCATCATGCCCAGCATCACCAGCAGCAGCAGCGGCACGCCCAGGTTGCCGCGGCCGAGACCGGTCAGGCTGTTGCGCATATCGATCAGTTGCGTGCGATCCAACGTGGCCCCCAGGGAAACAGAGAAAAATTGACGCGACGAAACGCTCTGCCCGGGCTATAGCAAGAAGGGGTCCAACTTGAGCGCGATGCCCGCCCCAGACGCCGGCCGGCAGCAGCGAACCCGCGTCGCGAACGGCAGTCTCACGCTGACCCCATCCGTTTTCCAAAGAAGAAGGAGACCGCCATGAACAAGTGGATCATTGCCGCCCTGGCCAGCTGCGTCGCCGCAGCCGCCCATGCCGAAACGCTGAGCGTGAAGATGAAAGCCGTCAGCGCCGAAGGCGTCGGCAAGTCGGTTGGGGAGGTCAGCATCGAGACCAGCGAGCACGGCCTGGTGTTCCGTCCGCAGCTGGCCAACCTGCAGCCCGGCGCGCATGGCTTTCATGTGCATGCCAAGGGCAGCTGCGAGACCGCCGAGATCGACGGCAAGACCACCCCGGCCGGCGCCGCGGGCGGCCACTGGGACCCGAAGAACGCCGGCAAGCACGGCGAGCCCTGGGGCGACGGCCACATGGGCGACCTGCCGGCGCTCTACGTCGATGCCGACGGCAAGGCCGGCCAGCCGCTGCTGGCGCCGCGCCTCAAGAGCCTTGGCGACATCAAGGGATTGGCGCTGATGATCCACCAGGGCGGCGACAACCACGCCGACCATCCGCAGCCCCTCGGCGGTGGCGGCGCGCGCGTGGCCTGCGGCGTCATCGAATAAGCGCGGCAACCGGCGGCAAGCCTGGCCCGCGGCTTGCCGTTGCCCTACTCGTCGCGGCGCAGGTCCGGCGGGATCGGCAGGTCGTGCAGCGGCGCCGGCCGGCGGCCCCTGCCGGCCTGGTACTGGCGCAGCTGGTAGACATAGGCGAGCACCTGTGCAATGGCCAGGTAGAGGCCGGCGGGAATCTCGCGGTCGACCTCGGTCGAGTAGAACACCGCCCGCGCCAGTGCCGGCGACTCGAGCACCGTGACGCGGTGCTCCTGGGCGATCTCACGGATCTTCAGCGCGACGAAATCGCCGCCCTTGGCCACCAGCATCGGTGCCCCGCTCCGCTCGGCGTCATACTTGAGCGCCACGGCGAAGTGCGTCGGGTTGGTGATGACCACGTCGGCCTCGGGCACCGCCTGCATCATGCGCCGCTGCGCCGCGTCGCGCTGCAGCTGGCGGATACGTGACTTGACCTCCGGCTTGCCCTCGGAATCCTTGTACTCGTCCTTGACCTCCTGCTTGGTCATCATCAGTTTTTGCTTGTTGTCCCAGAGCTGGAACGGCACATCCACCGCAGCGATCAGGATCAGCCCGCAGGCCATCCACAGTGCGCACCAGCCGACGATCTCAGCGCTGTGCATGATCGCCAGGTCCAGCGGCTGCTTGGCGATCGACAGCAGATCGTCTTCGTAGGCCGACAGCACCGCCAGCGCCACCAGCAGCACCACGAGGAACTTGCCCAGTGCCTTGAGCAGCTCGACCAGCGCCTTGGTGGAGAACATCCGCTTGAGCCCGGCGGCCGGGTTCATCCGGCTGAACTGCGGCGCCATCGCCTTGGCCGAGAACAGCCAGCCACCCAGCGCCATGGGCCCGGCGATCGAGGCGATCAGCAGCACCAGCAGCAGCGGGATCACCGCCTTGAGCGCCAGGGAACCGCCGGCCAGCAACAGCAACGCCATGCTGCCCGGGTCGAAGAGCATCTCGCGGCTGAGCTCGAAGCTGCCGCGCATCAGCCCCATCAGCGCCTGCGCCAGGCCGCTGCCGGAGGCCAGCAGGCCGCCGATCCCGGCGACCGTCACCGCCACCGTGTTGAGTTCGCGGGAACGGGCGATCTGCCCCTTCTCACGGGCATCGCGCAGGCGTTTCTCGGTAGGTTCCTCGCTCTTGTCCGCGCCGTTCTCATTCTCGGCCATGGGCGACCTCCGCCAGCAACGAAGACAGCTTCATCAGCGCAACCCCACCAGTTCGCGGAGCATCTCCAGCGCCTGGCCGACGAACACCTGGTACTGCGCCAGGATGTCGGCCATGCCGACCCACACCACGATCAGGCCGAGCACCAGGGTCAGCGGGAAGCCGATGGAAAAGATGTTCAGCTGCGGCGCGGCGCGGGTCATCAGGCCGAACGCCAGGTTGATCACCAGCAGCGCGGTGATCGCCGGCAGCACCAGCAGCAGGCCGGCGCCAAGCACCCAGCCGAGCTTGCTGGCGACCTCCCAGAAGTGGTTGGTCGACAGCCCCGAGCCGACCGGCAGGGTGACGAAGCTCTCGGTGAGGATCTCCAGCACCACCAGGTGCCCGTTCATCGCCAGGAACAGCAGGATCACCAGTAAATTGAAGAACTGGCCGAGCACCGGCACCGAGATGCCGTTGGCCGGGTCGACCATCGAGGCGAAGCCCAGGCCCATCTGCATGGCCAGCAGCTGGCCGGCGACGATGAACAGGTGGAAGAACAGCTGCAAGACGAAGCCGAGCATCACGCCGATGAGGATCTGCTCGGCGATCAGCAGCATCGCGCGCAGGCTCAGCGCCTCCACCTCCGGCATCGGCCCCAGGGTCGGCGCCAGCACCAGGGTGATCGCCAGCGCCAGGTACAGGCGGATACGTACCGGCACCAGCTGCGTGCCGATGATCGGCATGCTCATCAGCAGCGCGCCGACGCGAAACAGCGGCAGCATGAACTGCGCCACCCAGGCGCCGATCTGCGCGTCGGATAGCGCCAGCATCAGCCGATGATCAGCGGGATGTTGGTGATCAGGTTCTGCGTGTATTCCATCAGCTCACGCACCAGCCAGGGTCCGGCCCAGATCAGCGTCAGCAGCATGACCAGCAGGCGCGGCAGGAAGCTCAGGGTCTGCTCGTTGATCTGCGTGGCGGCCTGGAACATCGCCACCACCAGGCCGACCACCAGGCTCGGCACCACCAGCACGCCGACGATCACGGCGGTCATCCACAGGCCTTCGCGAAACAGGTCGACCGCGACTTCGGGCGTCATGACGAGCCTCCTAGAGGGTGCCGAAACTGCCGGCCAGGGTGCCGATGATCAGGCCCCAGCCGTCGACCAGCACGAACAGCATGATCTTGAACGGCAGCGAGATGATCAGCGGCGAGAGCATCATCATGCCCATGGCCATCAGCACGCTGGCCACCACCATGTCGATGATCAGGAACGGGATGAAGATCATGAAGCCGATCTGGAACGCGGTCTTCAGCTCGGAGGTGACGAACGCCGGGACGAGGATGGTCAGCGGCGTGGCCTCCGGGCCCTGGATGTCGGTGCGCTTGGACAGGCGGACGAACAGCGCCAGGTCGCTCTCGCGCGTCTGCGCCAGCATGAAGGCCTTGAGCGGCACCTCGGCGCGGGCGATGGCGTCCTGCGCCGGCAGCTGCTCGGCCAGGTAGGGCTGCAGCGCCTCGCGGTTGATGCGCTCGAACACTGGTGCCATGACGAACAGGGTGAGGAACAGCGCCAGGCCGACGAGGATCTGGTTCGACGGCGTCTGCTGCAGGCCCAGCGCCTGGCGCAGGATGGAGAAGACGATGATGATCCGCGTGAAGCTGGTCATCAGCATGACGAACGCCGGGATGAAGCTCAGCGCCGTCATGATCAGCAGGATCTGCAGGCTGACCGAGTACTCCTGCTGGCCCTCGGCGTCGGTCGAGAGGGTGATCGCCGGGATCGACAGCGGATTGTCGCCCTGGGCCACCAGGCCGCCGGCGTCCTGCGCCAGGGCGAGCGGCGCGACGGCCAGCAGCAGGACCGTCAGCAATATGCGCAGCATCAGCTCTTGTCCTTGTGGTCCTTGCCCAGCAGGTCCATCAGGCGCTGGGCGAATTCGGGATTGGCCGGCTCGGCATCCGGCAGCAGCACCGGTTCCTTGAGCACATGCAGCGGAGTGATGCGCCCGGCCGAGAGGCCGATCAGCACCTGCTCGCCACCAACCTGCACCAGCACCAGCCGCTCGCGCGGGCCCAGCGCCTGGCTCGAGACCAGCTTGATGGCCTGCGGGCCACGCGGGTTGAGGTGCTGCACGCGGCGCAGCAGCCAGGCGAGCAGGAAGATCAGCCCGATGACCAGCAGCAGGCCGAGCAGCAGTTTGGACAGCTGCGCGCCCAGGTCGGCGCTGCTCATGCCGCTGGCCGGCTCGGCGGCCAGTACCGGCAGGCTGAGGAACAGGGCGAGCAAGCCAAGTACGCGCATGGTCAGCGCAGCTTCTTGATGCGTTCGGTGGGGCTGATCACGTCGGTCAGGCGGATGCCGAACTTCTCGTTGACCACCACCACCTCGCCATGGGCGATCAGGGTGCCGTTGACCAGCACGTCCAGCGGCTCGCCGGCCAGGCGGTCGAGCTCCACCACCGAGCCCTGGTTGAGCTGCAGCAGGTTGCGGATGCTGATCTCGGTGCTGCCCACCTCCATGGAGATGGACACCGGGATGTCGAGGATCACGTCCAGGTTCGGCCCTTCCAGGCCGAGCGGCTGGCCGTTGGCCTTAGGCGGGTTGCCGAAGTCCTCCAGCGGCGCGCGTGGCGCGGCCGGCTTCGGCGCGGCGCCCTGGTTGAGCAGCGCGTCGATGTCGTCCTGGCTGGCGTCGCCGGCCTCGGCCAGCGCGGCGGCCCACTCGTCGGCCAGCGCCTGTTCCTCGGGAGAAGTGTTTTCGTATTCGTCTGCCATCGCGGGTCCTCGAGGCGTGAAATGGGGTTGGGCGTCAGCGCGAGCGCTGCACCGGTTCGAGCACCTGCAGCGCCAGGTTGCCCTTGTGCGCGCCGAGCTTGACCTTGAAGGCCGGCATGCCGTTGGCACGCATGATCATGTCCTCGGGCATTTCCACCGGGATGACGTCGCCGGGCTGCATGTTGAGGATGTCGCGCAGCTTGAGCTGGCGGCGCACCACCGTCGCACCGAGCGGCACGTTGACATCGAGGATGTCCTCGCGCAGCGCCTTGACCCAGCGCTCGTCCTGGTCGCTGACGTCGGACTGGAAGCCGGCGTCGAGCATCTCGCGGATCGGCTCGATCATCGAATAGGGCATGGTCACGTGCAGGTCGCCGCCACCGCTGTCCAGCTCGATGTGGAAGGTCGAGACCACCACCACCTCGCTGGGGCTGACGATGTTGGCCAGCGCCGGGTTCACTTCCGAGTTGATGTACTCGAAGTTGACGTCCAGCACCGCGTGCCAGGCTTCCTTGAGGTCGTTGAAGGCCTGGTCGAGGACCATGCGCACCACCCGCAGCTCGGTCGGGGTGAACTCGCGGCCCTCGATCTTGGCGTGGCGGCCGTCGCCGCCGAAGAAGTTGTCGACCAGCTTGAACACCAGCTTGGCGTCGAGGATGAACAGCGCCGTGCCGCGCAGGGGCTTCATCTTCACCAGGTTGAGGCTGGTCGGCACGTACAGCGAATGCACGTACTCGCCGAACTTCATCACCTGCACGCCGCCCACCGAGACATCCGCCGAGCGGCGCAGCAGGTTGAACATGCTGATGCGGGTGTAACGGGCGAAACGCTCGTTGATCATCTCCAGCGTGGGCATGCGCCCGCGGACGATGCGGTCCTGGCTGGTCAGGTCGTAGCTCTTGATGGAGCCCGGCTCGGAATCGCTCTCGGTATCCACCAGGCCGTCGTCGACGCCATGCAGCAGCGCGTCGATCTCGTCTTGCGAAAGGAGGTCTTGAACAGCCATCAGCCGGGCCCCTACTGCAGTACGAAGTTGGTGAACAGCACTTGCTCGACGGCAAGCTTGCCGATTTCCTTCTGCGCCAGTTCCTGCACGGTACTGGTTGCCTGCTGGCGCAGCATCTCCTTGCCGACAGGCGTCATCAGCGCCGCGAAATCCTGACCGGAGAACAGCATGACCAGGCGGTTGCGCAGCAGCGGCATATGTTGTTTGAGTGCATCGAGCGCCAATTGATCGCGCGACATCAGCGCGACGCTCACCTGCATGTAGCGCTGGCGGCCGTTGTGCGCGAAGTTGACGATGAACGCCGGGGCCAGCGGCTCGTAGACCGCCGCTTGCTTGCCATCCGGCGCACCGGCAGCCTGCTCGGCCGCGGCATCGGGCGTGGCCTCGTCGCGGCCCAGGAAGAACACCGTCCCGCCGATCGACAGGCCGATGGCCAGTAGGAAGGCCACCGCGATCGCGATGATCAGCTTCATCCGGCGCTTGCCGTCGGCGTCGCTGGCGCCGGGGATCGGCGGCCCTGGGGGGAGCGGTTTCTTTGCCATGCCAAAATTCCGTCATCGTGCTCGGCTGAGCGCAGTTGCTGACGCTTGGAGCAACTGCTGTGCCAACTGGCCCAGCAGAGCAAGGCATGCCGCGCTGTGCAACCCCGGGCTGACGAGGCGGATGCCCGCGCCAGGGGCGCGGGTGGCGGGTCAGGCGTAGAAGTCGACCAGGCCGCGGCCGCCGCCGGCACGATTGGCGGCCACCTCGCTGCTGCCGACCACCCGCTCGGCGTCGTCCCCGGCGTCAGGCCCAGCACCGCGGGCGCTGCCCGCCTCGCCCTGCTCGCGGCCCTGCCAGCCGCGCGCGGACTGGTCGGAGACATTCACGTTCAGCAGCCCCAGGCCCTGCTGGTCGAACATCTCGCGCAGGCGCTGCACCTGCCCTTCCAGCGCATCGCGCACGCCGGCATGCGGGCTGAGGAAGGTGACCTGCGCCTGGTCGCGGTTCATCTCGATACGCACTTCCATGCGCCCGAGCTCGGCCGGATCGAGCTGGATTTCCGCGGCCTTGAGGTTCTGGCTGGACAGCCACATGACCCGGTCGGTAACCGCCTCGCTCCAGCCGGCCTGCTGCATCTGCACCGGCTGGCCGGGGACCAGCGGCGGGCGGCTCGGTTGCAGGTGCGGCTGGGCCAGGGTCGGATTCAGTGTGGCAACGCGTGCGGCCGACGGTTCGCTGGCGCCCGGACGCGACTCCTTCGGTGCTTCGACGCTTTCCAGCAGCTCGGCGAAGGCGCCTTCCACCTCGCCCGACAAGCCCTCGCCTGCTGCCGCCTCCGGCTCGACGGGCGCCTCGGCATCGAGCGACAGCAGCGCCTCGGTAGGCTTGCCGGCCGGCTCGACAGTCGCGCCCGGCAGGCCCTTGGCGTCAGCCTTGCCGAGTGCGCCGAGGTTGCCCGGCTCGCCTTCACCGGCAGCCGCGGCGCCTTCGCCCGGCAGGCCCGGCAGCAGCACGCCCTGGGGCAGGCCGGTCAGTGCCAGGCCCGGCTGCGCCAGCGGCTCGGCGCTGGTCTGCACGGTCGGCAGCGGCGTGCCGCCCAGGCCGAACAGCAGCAGCGGGTCGAGCTCGCCCTCGGCAACCGGCTCGTCCGGCAAGGCCTCGTCGACGGCAGGCAACGGCTTGCCGTCTGCGGCAAGCGTCGGCTTTTCGGCGCTGTCTTCGCCTGCCGCACCAGCCGGCCCGGCAGGCTTCGCCGATTCTTGGCGCGACGCTGTCGCCGGCCGCTCGGCCGGTTTGTCCTGGCGCTCGCGAGCGTACACCTCGGAGAAGCTGGAACGCCCGCCGTCAGCGGGCTCGCGCGCCGATTCAGGCGCACGCGAGGCGACCTTCGGGCGCGCATCGACGGAAGGGGTTTGCAGCAGAAAGTCGGGGGAAACGGCCATGGCGGGTAGCACTCGCAGATTCTTACCGCACGAGCTACAGCAAGTTCCGCGCCAGGCCACAAGGCAGGATCAGGGCTGGCAATCAGGCGAAACGCTGGCGCTCGGCGCGGAACAGGATGCCGACGATGGCGAATTCGCGCTCGATACCCTCGACGCACCCCGCCGCGCCTTCCAGTCGGCCGTCGCGGGCCATTTCCTCGAGGGCGAAGCACAGCTCGGCCAGGCGCACCGCGCCCAGGTTGCTGCAACTGCCCTTGAAGCTGTGCGCCGCGCAGCGCAGCGCCTCGCTGTCGCCGCTGGCGAGCGCGCGCCGGAGGCTGAGCACGCGCTCCTGGGAGTCGAGCAGGAAGGTATCGAGCAGCACCGGATACTCGGTCTCCATGACCTCCTGCAGCGTGACCAGGATGGCGCTATCCAGATGCTCGTCGGACACCGGGCGACTCCTTTAGGGCAAAGGCCGGATTATGCACGAGCGCCCCAGCGGAACTCCACGATCAGGCCGTCCGCGCCGTCATGCTCGAGGCTGTCGCTCAGCTGGCGGACCAGGCGCAGGCCGCGCCCGCCGAGCCCGGCTGGGCGATAGTCCTCGGCCAGCACGCGGACGACGTCGAAGCCGGCGCCGCTGTCGCGGATGCCGATACGCAGGCAGCCGCCGGCCTCGTCGCCGTGCACCTGCAGGCGCAGGCGGATATGACCGTGGCGCAGATCGGCCAGGCGCTGGCGACGCAGTTCGTAGTACTGTGCGAAGCCCGTGGCATCACGCTTGATCGCCGAGTCCAGGGCCAGCACGCCGTGCTCCAGGGCGTTGGAATAGAGCTCGGCCAGCACTGTATAGATCGCTCCCGCCCGCGGCCGCAGCGGCTGCGTCTGCAGCAGCACCTGCAGGATCAGCGGCAACGGATTGGCCGTGCGCAGGCTGTCGGCGCGCAATTCGAACTCGGCCACCCAGTCGAGCGCGCGCGGCTCGAACGGCGCTGCGAGGGAAGGCGTCGCGCGTGGCGGCGGCTCGCCGATGGTCACCTCGACCAGGCTGAGGTCGTCCTGGGCCTGGCCATGGAACGCCGCCAGGGCCTGCTCGATGCGGTCGAACAGCTGCTCCGGCGCGCTGCGCTCGAGCACCTCGAGCAGGCGCTGCTCGCCGAACAACTCGTCACGGGCATTGCGGCTTTCCACCACGCCGTCGGAAAGCAGCAGCAGGCGGTCACCGTCCTGCAGCGGATAGGTCTCGCAATGGCCGTCGAACTTCGCCGGGGCCAGCACGCCCAGCGGCAGGTGGCGCGAGCGCAGGGCGATCCGCGAGCCGTCGGCGCGGATCAGGTAGCCGTCCGGCAGGCCGCCGTTCCACACCCGCAGCACCCGGCGATGGAAATCGATGTCCAGCAGCGCCACGCAGCAGAACATCTCCACCGGCAGGATCTGCTTGAGCTTGCCGTTGAGCTCGCGAAGGATGTCGCCGCTGGCATGGCCCTTGGCGGTCATGCCGTAGAAGGTCTCGGCCAGCGGCATGGCGCCGATCGCCGCCGGCAGGCCGTGGCCGGTGAAGTCGCCGAGCAGGACGAACATCTGCCCGGCCGGGGCCTGGGCCGCCAGCAGCAGGTCGCCATTGAACAGCGCCCGCGGCGACTGGCGGTAGCGCACGTTGGGAATATCCAGGCCGCCGGCGTGGGCGACCTTGTCGAAGATTGCCTTGGCCGCGCGCTGCTCGTCGAGCAGCTGCTGGTTGCGCCGGGCAATCAGGTCGCGCTGCTCGAGCACCGTGGCCTGTAGCCGGCGCAGGCGGTGCAGCGCCTTGATCTTGGCCTGCAGCACGATGGGGTTGTAGGGCTTGGCGATGAAGTCGTCGCCGCCGGCTTCCAGGCAGCGCACCAGCGCCTCGTTCTCGCTGAGCGAGGTGAGGAAGATGATCGGCACCAGCTCGTCGCCGGCCATGGCCTTGATCGCGCGTGCCGCCTCGAAGCCGTCCATCACCGGCATCAGCGCATCCATCAGCACCAGCTGCGGGCGCTCCTGCTCGAACAGCGCGACGGCCTCCAGGCCATTGGCGGCAGTGAGCACGCGGTGGCCCTGGCGCGAGACGATGGTCGACAGCAACATGCGGTCGACCGGGCTGTCCTCGGCGACGAGGATGGTCAGCCCGTAGTGGGTATTCAAGCGATCACGAACAGCTTTTCGAAGTTGGACACCTGCAGGATCCGGCGTACGTCCGGATTGCAGTTGAGCAGGCGGATGTCGGCCTCGTCGCCGCCGGCATGGTCGCGTAGCAGCAGGAGCATGCCCAGCGCCGAGCTGTCGAGGTAGTTGGCGCCCTGCAGGTCCAGCACATAGCGCTGCGGGCTCACGTCCGGGCGCAGGTAGGCCTCGCGGAAAGCCTGGTGGGCGTTGAAGTCGAAGCGGCCGCTGATGATGATCGTCAGCTCGCGACCATCCGCCGATGGCTGGGATGTAATGGTCATGTAGCGTCCCTCTGGTCCGGTACGAGATGGGCAGGCCGGCTGGCGCCGACGGGCTTGGCTCGCTGTGTCATGCAAAACAGCTGGCGACCTGCGCCGCAGGCGGCGGCAGGTTCACTGCTCAGCGGATGGGCTCGCTCTGTTCTGTTCAAACGACCTGTCGCGGGCTGCTGCAATGAAGCGCGACAACATTTATCACCCCGCGGCCGGCAGCGGCAAGCGTCAATCCGGTTTGCGCCCGGCCAGGCGCTGGGCGAACTCGTCCAGCAGCTTCTGCTCGCGCTTGTCGGCGGCCACGCGCGCCTCGCGCAGGTAACCGTCGACCAGCTTGCCGAGGCCCTCCACCCGGGCGTGACGCTGCTGCCACTGGCTGCGCAGCTTGCCGAGGTTGTCGCGGTACCAGGCCACGCTGCGCTGCTGCTGGGCGATGGCCGACTCGAGCTGGGAGAGAAAGCGCTGGTAGTTCATCAGCCACTGGCCGGAGACACCCTGGCTGCCCTGCTGCATCCACTGCTGCTGGTAGTCGCCGAAGTATTGCTCCAGTTCGGCGAGCTTGCCCTCGGCCTGCGCCAGTTGCGCCTGGCCCTGGCTGAACAGGCGCGCCGCCTCGCGCTCGGCCTTGGCGGCCATCTCCACCACCGGCGCCAGGCGGTCGGCCCGGCTAGGCGCCATGGCTGCCTCCAGGCTGCGCGGTGCGGCGCGCCGACGGGCTCATCAGGCCGGCCGCGGGGCGAAGATGGACGCCAGCTGCGCCGCGCTGGCCGCCAGCGGTTCGCTCTCGTCCAGGCCCTGGCGCAGGTAGCGCACCATCTCGGCCTGGCGGGCGATGGCCAGGTCGGTCTCGGCATCGCCGCCAGGCACGTAGGCGCCGACGCTGATCAAATCGCGGCTCTGCTGGTAGCGTGACCACAGCTGCTTGAAGCGCTGGGCGCTGCGCAGGTGCTCGACGCCGACCACCGCCGGCATCACCCGGCTGATCGAAGCCTCGATGTCGATCGCCGGGTAGTGGCCTTCCTCGGCCAGCCGGCGCGACAGCACGAGGTGGCCGTCGAGTACGCCGCGGGCGGCATCGGCGATCGGGTCCTGCTGGTCGTCGCCCTCGCTCAGTACGGTGTAGAAGGCGGTGATCGAGCCGCCGCCCTTCTCCGCGTTGCCGGCACGCTCGACCAGGCTCGGCAGCTTGGCGAACACCGACGGCGGGTAGCCCTTGGTCGCCGGCGGCTCGCCGATGGCCAGGGCGATTTCGCGCTGGGCCTGGGCGTAGCGGGTCAGCGAATCCATCAGCAGCAGCACGTTCTTGCCCTTGTCGCGGAAGTATTCGGCGATGCGCGTGCAGTACTGCGCGGCGCGCAGGCGCATCAGCGGCGCCTCGTCGGCCGGCGAGGCGACCACCACCGAGCGCTTGATGCTTTCCTCGCCGAGGATGTGCTCGATGAACTCCTTCACCTCACGGCCACGCTCGCCGATCAGCCCGACGACGATGATGTCCGCCGCGGTGAAGCGGGTCATCATGCCGAGCAGCACCGACTTGCCCACGCCGGTGCCGGCGAACAGGCCCAGGCGCTGGCCGCGGCCGACGGTGAGCAGGCCATTGATGCTGCGGATGCCGACGTCCAGCGGTTCGCTGATCGGATGGCGCTTGAGCGGGTTGATCACCGGGCCGTCCATCGGCACCCAGTCCTCTGCCTTCATCCCGCCCTTGCCGTCCAGCGCGCGACCGGCGCCGTCGAGCACCCGGCCGAGCATCGACATGCCCATCGGCAGGCGCCCGGTGTTGGGCAGCGGCACCACCCGTGCGCCCGGCGCAATGCCGGCCAGGCTGCCGACCGGCATCAGGTAGAGCTTGCCGGCGGAGAAGCCCATGACCTCGGCCTCGACCTGGGTCGGGTGGTAGCTGTCGTCGTTGATCACCAGGCAGCGGCTGCCGACCGCGGCGCGCAGGCCCTCGGCCTCCAGTGTCAGGCCGACCATGCGCAGCAGGCGGCCCTCGAGGATCGGCTGGCCGGGCAGCGCGACCGCCTCGCCATAGGCCGCCAGGCGTTTGGCGAAACTGACCCGGTCAAGGCGCATCGCTACCGCCCAGGTCCAGGTGCAGGTCGGCCGCCGGCGGGTGCGTGGCGTTCTCGCGCTGCTGTTCGAACAGCTGCTTGATCGCCTGGGTCAGGCGCGTCTCGATGCTGGCGTCGATGCGGCTGTGCTCGGTCTCGATATGGCAGCCACCGGGCAGCAGGCTGGCATTCTCGAGGATGCGCCAGCTCTCCTCGTGGCGCTCGCGCAGCGCGCGGACCAGCTCGAAGTCCTGCGGGTTGACATGGATACGCACGTTGGCCGCGCCCATCGGCAGCAGCTTGAGCGCCTCGCGCAGCACCTGGCGGATCTGGCTGGAGTCGATCAGCAGGTCGCGCTGGATCACCTCGCGCGCCATGTGGCTGACCAGGCTGACCAACGAATGCTCGAGATCGCGGTCCTGCTCGGCGATCGGCTCGAGCAGCTGCGCCATCAGCTTCTCCAGGCTGTCCAGGCGCACGGCCAGGGCCTGTTCGGCCTCCTGCCGGGCCTTGAGCTGGCCGGCATGGAAGCCGTCGCGCTCGCCAGTGCTGAAGCCCTCGTTGTAGGCCGCCTGGCGAATGGCCTCGAGCTCGTCGAGCGTCAGCGGTTTGACGTCCTCGACGGGCACCTCCTCGCTGTGGGCGATCTCCTCGACCACAGGCTCGGGCTCGGCCAGCGGTTGCGGCTGGGCCTCCTGGGCCGGATCGAAGCTCGGCAGCGCCCAGCGGTCGAAGCCGCTGACGTCGCGCGCACGGATCAGTTCGCTCGGATTGTCCTTGCCGGCCATCGGGTCAGATCATCTCTTCGCCGCCCTTGCCGCCGAGGACGATCTCCCCGGCCTCGGCCATGCGGCGGGCTATGGTGAGGATTTCCTTCTGCGCGTTCTCCACGTCGCTGACGCGCACCGGGCCCTTGGCTTCCAGGTCGTCGCGCAGCAGTTCGCCGGCGCGCTTGGACATGTTCTTGAAGATCTTCTCCTTGATCGCCTCGTCAGCACCCTTGAGCGCCATGACCAGCACGTCGGAGGAGACCTCGCGCAGCAGCACCTGGATGCCGCGGTCGTCGATGTCGGCCAGGTTGTCGAAGACGAACATCAGGTCCTCGATCTGCTGCGACAGGTCCTCGTCGACCTCGCGGATGGCGTCCATCAGCTGGCCTTCGATGGAGCTGTCCAGGTAGTTCATGATGTCGGCGGCGCGCTTGACCCCGCCCAGGCTGGCGCGGCTGGTGCTGGTATTGCCAGAGAACTGCTTCTCCAGGATCAGGTTCAGCTCCTTGAGCGCCGCCGGCTGCACGGTGTTGAGCGAGGAGACGCGCAGCACGATGTCCAGGCGCACCTTGTGATCGAAATGGTTGAGCACCTCGCCGGCCTGGTCGGGGTCGAGGTAGGCCACCACGATCGCCTGGATCTGCGGGTGCTCGTAACGGATGACATCGGCCACGGCGCGCGGCTCCATCCATTTGAGGCTGTCCAGACCGCTGGTATTGCCGCCCAGCAGGATGCGGTCGATCAGGCCACCGGCCTTCTCCTCGCCCAGGGCCTGGGTGAGCATCTTGCGGATGTAGCTGTCCGAGCCGACGCCCAGGCTGGTCTGGTCGCCGACGATCTCGACGAACTCGCCCATCACCTGCTCGATCTGCGCCTTCTGCACGTTGCGCATCTGCGCCATGGCGGTGCCGACGCGCTGCACTTCCTTGGGCCCCAGGTGCCGCAGCACCTGGGCGGCATCGGTCTCGCCCAGCGAGAGCAGGAGGATGGCAGCCTTGTCGACCTTGTTGAGCTTGGTCGGTATGCGATTGTCACTCATCGGCGTTGATCCACTCTTTCACCACCTGGGCCACCCGTCCCGGGTCCTCGGCCACCAGGTTCTTGATCGCATTGAGCTGGGCTTCATATCCCTCGCTCGGACTCGGCAACATGATGTTCTGCGGGCCGCTCAGGCTGACCCGGTCATTGGCCAGGGCCGCATCGACCGCATCGCCCTCGCCCGCTTCGGCGCCCCCCTCGACCGGCAGCAGCTGCTTGCTCTGCGCGGTGGTGGTGAGGTTCTTCAGCACCGGGCGCAGCACGCCGAACACCAGCACCAGGATGAACAGCACGCCCAGCACCTGTTTGACCACGTCCCAGAACCAGGGCTGCGAATAGAAGGGTATTTCCATCGCGGTGTCGTCGAAGGTGTCGGGGACGAACGGCGTGTTGATCACGCTGACGCTGTCGCCACGGCTGGCATCGAAGCCCACGGCGTCCTGCACCAGGCGGGTGAAGCGTGCCAGGTCGTCGGCCGTCCACGGCTTGCGCACCGCTTCGCCAGCCTCGTTGAGACCGACCTGGTCGTCCACCACCACGGCGACGGACAACCGGCGCAGGCGGCCGTGCTGCTGCTTGGTGTAGCTGATCGAGCGGTCCAGCTCGTAGTTGCGGGTCGACTGCTTGCGCTTGTCGGCCGGGTACGGTGCAAGCATCGGCTGGCCGGTGGCCGGGTCGATGACCTGCTGGCCGTTGGCGTCGAGCAGCGGCTGGCCGGGCGCGACCGCGCCGGCAGCCGCCGCGGCCTGGTTGGCTTGCTCGGGCGCCGAGGCCGGGCCCGGCGGCTGGTTGCTCAGGGCACCCGGCACGCCCTGCGGCGGCAGGCTGCTCTGGCGCTGCTCGTCGACGCTCTGCTCGCTGCGCAGCGCCGGCTGGTCGGGGTTGAAGGTCTCGGAGGTGGATTCCACCGCGCTGAAGTCGACGTCCGCGGAAACTTCCGCCTTGTAGCGGCCGCTGCCCAGCACCGGCTGCAGGATGTTGTGCACGCGCTGGGTATAGAGGCCTTCCATGCGGCGGCTGTAGTCGAACTGCTTGCCGGCCATGGTCAGTTCGGAGAGCTCCTGCTGGTCGGACAGCAGGTTGCCCTTCTGGTCGACCACGGTGACCTGCGACTTGTTGAGTTCCGGCACGCTGGTGGCCACCAGGTTGATGATCGCCATCACCTGGCTCGGCTCGAGGGTGCGCCCCGGATACAGCTCGACCAGCACCGAGGCGCTGGGCTTGCGCTCGTCGCGCACGAACACCGAGCTCTTCGGGATCGCCAGGTGCACGCGGGCGCCCTTGACGTTGTTCAGGCTGGAGATGGTGCGCGCCAGCTCGCCTTCCAGCCCGCGGCGGTAGCGGGTGGCTTCCATGAACTGGCTGGTGCCCAGGCCCTGCTCCTTGTCGAGGATCTCGAAGCCGACGTTGCCGTCGTTCTGCGCGATGCCGGCGCTGGCGAGCTTCAGCCGCGCCCGCGCCAGGTCGTCGGTCTTGACCAGCAGCGCGCCGGAGTTGGGCTCGACGGTGTAGGCGATGTCGGCCGCGGCGAGGGTCTCCATCACCTGGTTGGCGTCCATCCCGGCGAGGCTGCCGAGCAGCGGGCGATAGTCCGGTTGCTGCGACCAGAGCACCACGGCGAAGCCGATGGCCACGCTCGCGGCGAGGCCGACCAGCAGACCGATCTGCCGCAGTACGGACATCTCGGAGAGATTCTCCAGGAACGACAAGCCCAGCAGCGGCTTCTTCTCTGCGCCACCACCTGCCGGAACCGGAACGTTGCTCACCGCGTCAGCCATAATTCAAACCGCCTCACACCGGCATCTGCATGATGTCTTGATAAGCCTGGACCAGCTTGTTGCGAACCTGGGTCAGGGCCTGGAAGGAAATGCTGGCCTTCTGCGAGGCGATCATCACTTCGGTCAGGTCGACGCCGCCCTGCCCCATCTCGAAAGCCGAGGCGAGCTGGCTGGCGGACTGCTGGGTCTCGTGTACCTTGTTCACCGCGGCGCCGAGCATCTCCGAGAAGCTCGGGGCACCGGCCTGCTGCGGCTCGGCCACCGGCCGGGTACGCGCCATGGCATCGGTCTGCATGGCCCGCATTTCCAGCATCAAGCGATTGAATTGAACACCCTGACTCATCTATTTCCTCCACAGCCGCGGTTTTTTTGACGCCTCGCGGCAGGCACGGGGTAGATAGCAACAAGGGTGCCAGAAGATCCAAAGCCGCCCGGCACAGGGGCCGCCTTTCGTCGCCCGCGCCGACGACTGTTATGCCCATTGCCCGGCCGGCTGTACCGCGACGCCGGCCAGCAGCGCCCCTAGGCTAGGCCCCAGTCCCCTTCCGACCGCCAGGCAGAATCGATCGACATGAGCCAAGCCCTCCCCGCCGTGCGCCCCCTGGCCGACAGCTCCGTCGCGAGCGTGGTCGCCGGTTTCATCGCCATGCTCACCGGCTACACCAGCTCGCTGGTGCTGATGTTCCAGGCCGGTCGCGCGGCGGGCCTCAGCGAGGCGCAGATCTCCTCGTGGATCTGGGCGCTGTCGATCGGCATGGCGATCTGCAGCATCGGCCTGTCGCTGCGCTACCGCACCCCGGTGGTGGTGGCCTGGTCGACGCCCGGCGCGGCGCTGCTGATCAGCAGCCTGCCGGGGGTACCCTACGCCGAGGCCATCGGCGCCTTCATCTTCGCCTCGGCGCTGATCGTGCTGTGCGGCCTGACCGGCAGCTTCGAACGACTGATGCGCCGCGTCCCGGCATCCCTGGCGGCGGCGCTGCTGGCCGGCGTGCTGTTCAACATCGGCGTGGAGATCTTCCGCGCGGTGGAAGTCCAGCCGCTGCTGGTGCTCGGCATGTTCTTCACCTACCTGCTGAGCAAGCGCCTGCTGCCGCGCTACGCCGTGCTCGCCGCGCTGCTGGCCGGCTGCCTGATCGCCGGCCTCGGCGGCCTGCTGGATTTCCAGCGCCTGAGCCTGCAACTGGCGGTCCCGGTGTGGACCACGCCGGCGCTTTCCTTAGCCGCGATCTTCAGCATCGGCATCCCGCTGTTCGTCATCGCCATGGCTTCGCAGAACATGCCGGGGCTGGCGGTGCTGCGCGCCGAGGGCTACCAGGTGCCGGCCTCGCCGCTGATCTCGGTGACGGGAATCGCCTCGCTGCTGCTGGCACCGTTCGGCTCGCACGGCATCCACCTGGCAGCGATCACCATGGCCATCTGCGCCGGCCCCGAGGCCCATGCCGAGCCGGGCAAGCGCTATACCGCGGCGGTCTGGTGCGGGGTGTTCTACGGCATCGCCGGGATCTTCGGCGCCACCCTGGCGGCGCTGTTCGCGGCCTTTCCCGCGGCGCTGGTGCTGTCGATCGCAGCACTGGCGCTGTTCGGCTCGATCGGCTCGGGGCTGACCCAGGCGATGCAGCAACCGCACGAGCGCGAGGCGGCGCTGATCACCTTCATGGTCACGGCATCGGGGCTGACGCTGTTCGGCATCGGCGCGGCGTTGTGGGGGTTGATTGCCGGGGTGCTGACGCTGCTGATCCTGAACGGACGGTGATCGTCGAGTGGCAAGCCGGTAGGGTGGCCTGCCAGGCGCCGACCGGCTAGATCGCTGTCGCGCCGCCATCCACCGCCAGCGCGTGCCCGGTGGTGAACGCCGCACCATCGCTGCACAGGTAGAGCACCGCCGCGGCGATCTCCTCGGCCTTGCCCACCCGCCCGACCGGGTGCATCGCGGCGGCGAACTCGGCCTTGCGCGGATCGGCCTCGTAGGCACGGCGGAACATGTCGGTGTCGATCACCGCCGGGCATACCGCGTTGACCCGGATGCCCTTCTTCGCATACTCGATGGCCGCCGACTTGGTCAGCCCGATCACCGCGTGCTTGGACGCCGAATAGATGCTCATCTTCGGCGCCGCGCCGAGCCCGGCCACCGAGGCGGTGTTGACGATCACCCCGCCGCCCTGGGCCAGCATCAGCGGCAGCTGGTGCTTCATGCACAACCAGACACCCTTGACGTTGACGCCCATGATGGCGTCGAACTCCGCCTCGCTGCCCTCGGCCAGCTTGCCCTGCTCGATCTCGATGCCGGCATTGTTGAACGCGTAGTCGAGCCGGCCGTACTGCGCCAGAGTCTGCTCGATCAGCGCCTTGACCTGCACGTCGCGGGTGACGTCGCAACGCGCGAAAAACGCCTCGCCCCCTGCGTCGACGATGGCCTGGGCCACACCCTCGCCGGCCGGGTCGATATCGGCGACCACCACCTTCAGGCCCTGTTCGGCGAACGCCAGCGCCGTGGCGCGGCCGATGCCCGCGCCGGCACCGGTGACCAGTGCGACCTGGCCGGAGAATTTCATGCTCATGCTGTCCATCCCTATGTGATGTCGAAGCCATGCCGCGCCCGGATCGTGACCGGGAACAGCAGGTCGGTCAGCTTTATACCGCCCCGGCCAGCCACGCGCCGGCTCCATCAACGCTCTGGATGCCGACGCATATCCGCCGCCGGGCCGAGCTTGCAGCCCCCCGCCCGAGGGGCTAAACCAGCCACTTTCGAACCCGCGAGGCCGCCATGAACGACAAGAACCAGCAATACCTGCTCGCCGCCCGCCCGGTCGGCGCGCCCACCCGCGAAACCTTCAGCTTCGTCGAGAACGAGCTGGGCGAGCCGGGCCCGGGGCAGATCCTGGTCCGGGTCAAATACCTGTCCATCGACCCGGCGATGCGTGGCTGGATGAACGACGCCAAGTCCTACATCCCGCCGGTCGGCATCGGCGAGGTGATGCGTGCGCTCGGCGTAGGCGAGGTCGTCGCCTCGCAGCATCCGGGCTTCGCCGTGGGCGACCAGGTCAACGGCGCGCTGGGCGTGCAGCGCTATTTCCTCGGCGAGCCGAAGGGCTTCTACAAGGTCGACCCGCAGCAGGCGCCGCTGCCGCGCTACCTGTCGGCGCTGGGCATGACCGGCATGACCGCCTACTTCGCCCTGCTCGCCGTCGGCCAGCCGAAGGCCGGCGACACGGTGGTGATCTCGGGGGCGGCCGGCGCGGTCGGCAGCGTGGCCGGGCAGATCGCCCGGATCAAGGGTTGCCGGGTAGTCGGCATCGCCGGCGGCGCCGACAAGTGCCGCTTCCTCGTCGACGAACTCGGCTTCGACGGCGCCATCGACTACAAGCAGGAAGATGTCGCGGCGGGCCTCAAGCGCGAGTGCCCGAAGGGCGTGGACGTCTATTTCGACAACGTCGGCGGCGACATCCTCGATGCGGTGCTGACGCGCATCGCCGTCGGTGCGCGGGTGGTGCTCTGCGGCGCCATCAGCCAGTACAACAACAAGGAAGCGGTCAGGGGCCCGTCGAACTACCTGTCGCTGCTGGTCAACCGCGCGCGCATGGAGGGCATGGTGGTCACCGACTACGTGCAGCGCTACCCCGAGGCCATGCGCGAGATGGCCGGCTGGCTGGCGAGCGGCCAGCTGAAGAGCCGCGAGGATATCGTCGAGGGGCTGGAAACCTTCCCCGAGACGCTGATGAAGCTGTTCACCGGGGAGAACTTCGGCAAGCTCATCCTCAAGGTGAGCTGAACCAGGGCCGGCCCGCAGCCGGCCCGCGTCGCGTCAGGCCAGTTCGGCGACCACCGCGGCCAGCGCCTGGGCCGGGTCGGCTGCCTGGCTGATCGGCCGGCCGATCACCAGGTAGTCGGAGCCGGCGGCCATCGCCTGGGCCGGGGTGAGGATGCGGCGCTGGTCGTCCTGGGTGCTGCCCGCCGGGCGGATGCCGGGCGTCACCAGCTGCAGGCGGGCGAACTGCTGCTTGAGCTGCGGCGCTTCCTGGGCCGAGCAGACCAGCCCGTCGAGGCCGGCGCGCTCCGCCAGCCCGGCCAGGCGGAGCACCTGCTGCTGCGGCTCGATGTCCAGGCCGAGGTCGGCCAGGTCGGCCTGCTCCATGCTGGTCAGCACGGTGACGCCGATCAACAGCGGCACCGGGCCGCCCATCCCGGCCAGGGTCTCGCGGCACGCCGCCATCATTCGCAGGCCACCCGAGCAGTGCACGTTGACCATCCACACACCCAGTTCGGCGGCCGCCTTGACGGCCATCGCCGTGGTGTTGGGGATGTCGTGAAACTTGAGGTCGAGGAAGACTTCGAAGCCCTTGTGCCGCAGCGCCTCGACGATGGCCGGGCCGCAGCGGGTAAAGAGTTCCTTGCCGACCTTGACCCGGCACAACGCCGGATCGAGGCGATCGGCCAGCGCCAGGGCCGCTTCGCGGGAGGGGAAGTCAAGGGCAACGATGATGGGGGTCTGACAGGTCATGGCCAAGCCTTGAGAGGAATTCGCCGGGCATTGTCGCAGAAATCCCGCCGGGCGACGAAAGCGCGGCCTTGCGGTCGAAATCAGCAGAGGCTTGATCAGAAAACGGTGACCGGCCCGGCATGTCCACGTAAAGTGCGCGGACTATCGCCGTTTCCGGCACCACCAACCGCCCGCCTGGAGAGAAACCATGCCCTGGTATTTCTGGCTGATCCTGGCCGTCGCGCTGGGCTCGATCGTTGGCAGCCTGCTGTTGCTGCGCGATGGCGCACGCAAGATCCCGCTGACCGAAGAGCAGAAGAAGCGCATCGCCGAGCGCAACGCCAAGGCCGATGCCGAAGACGCGCGGGACCGCTGACCGCTCCCTGCGCCCAGGCCGGCTTCGCATCCAAGCCATATCTGCAATACGTCGGCCGATCGCGACAAGTGATGGCAATAGGCCTTCATTGACGCGATCATACGCGCCGCTCCGTTGGAACCGTCGTCATGTCCTCTGCACATCCCGCCGCCGAACACCAGGCACCCGACATTCGCGCTGCCTTCGGCCGGCGCATCCTGCCTGCGATGAGCGGCCTGCTGGCCTTCACCCTGCTCGCTGCCGCCCTGGCCATCGTCAACATCGCCCTGCGCATCGATGACGATGTCGTCAGCCAGAACCGCTTCCTCGCCGAAAAGGCCGTGCAGACCGAGCGCGACTGGCTGCTGCGCTCGGTCGTCGACTACGCGTTCTGGGGCGACGCCTATGTCCACTTGAAGAGCGTCGAGCCCGATATCGGCTGGGCCTTCGAGCAGAGCAACTTCGGCCCTTCGCTCTATCCCGATTTCGGCTACGAGGCGGTCTTCGTCGTGCATCCCTCCGGGCAGACCAGCTATGCCGTGGTGCGCGGCGAGCTGCAACAGCTGGACGCCCACCAATGGCTGGGCGCCGGGCTCGACCGGCTGCTCGAACAGGCCCGCCAGGCCGCCGGGGACGAAGAGGCTGCGGTCGCCCTGCTCGCGGCCGAGCGTCTGCCGGCGGTGGTCGCCGCCGCAGCCCTGACGCCGGGGGATAGCGGCATCCAGCCCGATCCGGGCCCGGCGCCGGTGGTGCTCTTTGTCGACCTGCTCGACGAAGAGCGCCTGCGCAAACTGGGCGACCACTACGGCATCGCCGACCTGCGCCTGCTGTCACCCGCCGAGCCGCATGCCGAGCCGAGCGTGAACCTGGACCTGGGCAACGGCTCGCGCCTGCCGCTGACCTGGACACCGGAGCGCCCGGGGCGCCTGCTGCTGTGGGTCGCGCTGCCGATCCTGGTGCTGGTCGCGCTGGGGCTCGGCCTGCTGGCCTGGCTGCTGTCGCGCCAGGCGATGCGCACCCTGCGCCTGATGAGCGAAAGCTATGCAGCCGTCGATCGCAGCCGCCGCGCGCTGGCGGCAAGCGAGGCGCGCTTTCGCGATGTCGCCGAGGCAGCTTCGGACTGGATCTGGGAAACCGACGCCGAGGCACGCCTGAGCTACCTGTCGGATCGCTTCCGCGAAATCACCGGACACCCGACGGAACACTGGCTCGGCCGGCCGCTGATCGACCTGCTGATCACCGACAGCGCCGCGCTCGCGCAGTGGCTCGAAGCACCCCGCCAGCCGTTGCGCTGCAGCTACCGCGCCGCCGACGGCTGCGAACGCGTCTGCCGCCTGGTCGCCCGGCCGGTGCTGCAGGACGGCCGGCCGGCCGGCTACCGCGGCACCGCCAGCGACATCACCGAAGAGACCCGGGCGCAGGCGCGCATCGCCTACCTGTCGCAACACGACGCGCTGACCGGCCTGCCGAACCGCTCGCGCATGCGCGAGTACCTCGAGTCCCGGCTGGCCAACATGAAGCGCGAGGAATCGCAGCTGGCGGTGTTCTACATCGATCTCGACCGTTTCAAGCCGGTCAACGACACCCTCGGCCATGCCGCCGGCGACGAGGTGCTCAACGGCATCGCCCGGCGCCTCAAGCGCTGCACCCGCGAAGACGACATGGTCGCGCGGGTCGGCGGCGACGAATTCGTCATGGTGCTCGGCCGCCTGGCTGACCGCCAGGCCATCGACCAGCTCTGCGCACGGATCGTCCAGGCCGTGGCACTGCCCTTCCAGCTCGAGGGCAGCCAGGTATTCGTCGGCGCCAGCATCGGCATCGCGACGGCACCGGGCGACGCCACCAGCGCCAGCGAGCTGCTGCGCTGTGCCGACGTGGCGCTGTACAAGGCCAAGGCCGATGGACGCGGCACCTGGCGCTTCTACGGCCATGAGCTGGACCGCGGCCTGCAGAATCGCCTGGAACGCGAGGACGAGCTGCGTACTGCGATCCTCGAGCAGCAGTTCGAGATCCACTACCAGCCGCGTTTTCGCAGCCAGAACCTACGCATCACCGGCGCCGAGGCCCTGCTGCGCTGGAAGCATCCCAGCCGCGGGCTGCTGATGCCCGAGCAGTTCATCGCCCTCGCCGAACAGAGCGGGCAGATCGTCGCGCTGGGCCGCTGGGTGCTGCGCCAGGCGTGCCTGGACGCCAGCCGCTGGCCGGGCGATGCGGTGGTCTCGGTCAACCTCTCGCCGCAGCAGCTGCACGAGCGGCTGCTCGACGACCTGCGCCAGGCACTCGCCGACAGCGGCCTGCCGGCCCAGCGCCTGGAGCTGGAGATCACCGAAACGGCGCTGCTGCAGGACAGCGACGACCTGCTGGCGCTGCTCAACGAGATCAAGGCGCTGGGGGTGCGGCTGGCGATGGACGACTTCGGCACCGGCTATTCGTCGATTCGCAGCCTGCGGCAGTACCCGTTCGACGTGATCAAGATCGACGACAGCTTCGTCGGCACCATCGAGCACAACGCCGAGGACCACTCCATCGTGCGCGCGCTGATCGAGCTGGGGCGTGGCCTGCAGCTTGGCGTGACGGCCGAGGGCGTCGAGACCGAGGAGCAGCTGCAACTGCTGCTCGATGACGGCTGCACCGAGGTACAGGGCTTCCACATGAGCGAGCCGCTGACCTCGCCGGCCCTGGCGGCCATGCTGCTCGACCACGGCGAGGTCGATACGCCGACACGGGCCTGAGCACCGCTCAGCGCTTGATTTCGAACTGGATCTCGGCGCCCTCGATCAGCGGCTCGTTTTCCTGCTCGCCGGGAATCAGGCGCCCGCTCATCTGCACCGGCGCCTGGCCGTCGGGGCCGAACAACGGCGGCAGCAGCGGCTCGGCTGCCGCATTCGCCGGCTCGGCAAGTTCCTCGACCCAATCCTCGGGCAGGCTCAGGTCGAGCTCCGGCGCCGCCAGCTCGACCTGTTCGACCGGCTGTACGGGCGGTGCCGGCTTCGGTTGCGGCGTCGGCTCCGGTGTCTCCTGCGGCGGTGCGGGTTGCGCAGGCGCAGGCGCGGGCTCCGGCAGGCTGATCTCCACGGCCGGCTTCTCTTCGGTCTGCCCATCGATGGCGGGCACGCTGATGCGCAGCTCGGCCGGCTTGTCCGGCTGCGCCTGCTGTTGCGCCGCAGGCGCCACAGGCGCCCGGTCCGGCCTGGTGTCGTCCGCCGCGCGCTCGTCGCAGGCGCCCAGCAGCAGCGCCACTAGCAGCCAGGGCAGTCGCCACATCAACGGGCGCGCCCGGCGGGCGCCGCAGCCAGCGCCTGGTCGCAGAGTTCGCGCGCGAGCCTGCCAAGGGTGCGCAGGGCGCGCTCGGTCTCGGCGTTCCACGGCAGCCCGCAGTTCAGCCGGATGCAGTGATTGAACTGCTCGGTGTTGCTGAAGATCGGCCCGGGGGCGATGCTGATGCCCTGGGCCAGGGCCTGCACATGCAGCTCCTGGGTATTGACCGGCGCCGGCAGGCTGACCCAGAGGATGAAGTTGCCCTTGGGTCGGGTCATCTGCGTGCCTTCGGGAAAGTAGCGCTGCACGGCGAGCTGGAACGCCGAGAGGTTCTTGCGGTACTCCTGCCGGATGAAGCGCAGGTGCCGATCGTAGCCGCCATTCTCCAGGTAGGCGGCGACCGCCATCTGCGTCACGCTGCAGGCCGAATGGGTGCTGAAGGTCTGCAGGCGCTCGACTTCGGCCTGATGCCGGCCGGCGATGATCCAGCCGATGCGCACCCCCGGCGAGAGTGTCTTGGAGAAGCTCGAGCAGTAGATCACCCGGCCGTCGTGGTCGTTGGACTTCAGCGCCTTGTAGGTGCCCTGCTCGAACATCAGCTCACCGTAGATATCGTCCTCGACGATTTGGATATCGAAGCGCGCGGCCAGGTTCAGCAGCTGCTTCTGCCGGCTGTCCGGCATGCTCACGCCCAGCGGATTGCTCAGCCGCGCCGTCAGCACCAGCGCCTTGATCGGCCACTGGCTCGCGGCCAGCTGCAGTGCCTCCAGGCTCATGCCGGTTTCCGGATCGCTGGGGATCTCGATGACCTTCAGCCCCAGCAGGTCGGCCAGCTGCAGCAAGCCGTAGTAGGTCGGCGACTCGGCGGCGATCAGGTCGCCGGGGCGGGTCAGCACGCGCAGCGACATCTGCAGCGCATCGACGCAACCATGGGTAATGACGATTTCCGACGGCGCGACCACCACGCCGGCATCGCGCATGCGGATGGCGACCTGCCGGCGCAGCGGCTCGTAGCCGGGGCTGAACATGTAGCTGAAGGCGCGCGGGCTGTGGAAGCGGGTGACCTTGGCCAGCTGCTGGTGCAGCGCGCGGACCGGCAGGTAGTCGACATGCGGCACCGCCGCGCCAAAGGGCACCAGGCCCTCGCGGCGGCACTCGCTGAGCACCTGGTTGATGATGCTGCTGCGGGTCACCAGCGTGGGCCGCTCGACCCGCGCGATGTCCGGCGTGGGCGCGGTCAGCATCGGCGTGTGGTGGACGTAGAAGCCCGACTGCGGCCGCGCCTTGATCATGCCCTGGTCTTCGAGGTTGGCGTAGGCCTGCAGCACAGTGGCGTGGCTGACGTTGAGCTGGGTGCTCAGCTTGCGCACCGAGGGTACGCGCTCACCCGGGCGGTAGACGCCGCGGCGGATGTCCTCGGCCAGTTGTTGCGCGATACGTTGATACAGCAACAGATTGGTCATGGTCCTTGCCTCCGCCAACTGAACCGTAACAGTAGCTCAGCTGGCTGGCAGCACACCAATACAGTTATTGCGGATATGGACGCAACAGTGCGTACCAGAGCCGCCGCGGCGGCTCAGCGGTCAGGTGCCAACTGGCCCTTGGCATCGGAGAAGAGGATCTCGACCCGCCGGTTCTGCGCCCGCCCGCGCGCCGAGGCGTTCTCGGCGATCGGAAACTGCTCGCCATAGCCGCGCACTTCCAGCCGCCCGGCCGCAATCCCCAGGTCCAGCAGCACCGAGGCGACCGCCCGCGCCCGCGCCCGCGACAGTTGCAGGTTCTCCTCGGCCTGGCCACGGCTGTCGGTGTAGCCCTCGATGCGCACCCGGCGCTGCGGATTGAGCTGCAGGAAATGCGCGAGCTTGAGCAGCGTGCGGTTGGCCTCCGGGCCGAGGCGGTCGCTGCCGGCGCGGAAGAGCACGTCGCCGAGAGTCATCACCAGGCCGCGATCGGTCTCGGTGGCCGCCAGGCTGATCATCTGGTCTTCCATCCACTGCCCCTGCTGCAGGTTGAGCAGGCGCGCGTCCTGCAGCATGCGGCGCAGGCGCTCGCGGTCCATCTCCAGGCGCACCGCCTGCTGCTGGTTGGCCAGCAGCGCACCATGCTGGCGGGCGATCTCGCTGTAGCTCAGGCTGAGGTAGGCATAGTGGCGGGCGTCCTGCGCACCGCCGATGTAATGAGAGAAGCGCTGCGCACGCTCGAGCGTCTCGCCGGCGCGGGCAACGTCCCTCGGCGCGCCACGCACCAGCTCGGCATCGCTGCTGACCTGCTGGTAGGCCGCCGCGGCCTGGTCGAGCTGCTCGCGCAGCGCCTGGTCGGCGCAACCCGCGCCGAGGCCGGCCGCGACCAGCAGCAGGGTGATACAGATCCTTTTCATTGCACCTTCCCCAGCTTCTCGCGAACACGCTCGATGCTGCGCCTGAGTTCGGCCAGCTGTGCGCTGCTCTTCTGGCTCAGCACGCGCGCCTCGGCCAGTCGTGCATCCAGCTCGGCCTGCTCGGCCAGCAACCGCGCCTGGCGGTGATCACCCTCGGCCATCGCCAGCCGGGCCTCGCTCAGTTTCGCCTCGGCCAGGGCCAGCTCGGCGATCTCGTCGGTCGCGCCGATCGCCCGCGCCTGCTGCAACGCAGCGGCGGTCAGGCGCAGCTGCTCGCTGGGTGCAGGATCGCTTGCACACGCCGACAGCAGCAGGGCCAGGAATACGGAAGGAAGAAGCTTGTTCAACGGAGGCAACCCTTAGTTCTTCGCCGGCGCTTCACCGGCCGGTTTCTGTTCTTTCCAGCGCACCAGGTTATCGACCAGCAGTAGCTCCGGCACGCCGGCTGCCTGCAGCTCGGTCATCTGCAGGGCGAGCTGGCCACGCAGCCAGGGGTCGTTGCAGGCCGAGTCGTGGGACAGCGCCAGGTGCATGGAACGCCGCGCCACAGCCGGCGTCAGCCGCTGGATCTTCTCCAGCAATGGCTGCTCCAGCCGGGCCAGCGCACCGTAGCGCTCGTAGAGGACGAAGTCGGCGTCTCCGCGGGTCAGCGCCGCCACGGCCTGGCCCAGGTCTCTGCCCGGCTTGAGATCGGGCAGGCCGCTCGCCTCGCTCAAGCTGTCCCCGGCGACGCGCAGCCCGCGGCGGCCGCGCAGGTCGGCCGGCGTGGCGTAGAGGAAGCCCGGCTCGTTGCGAACCCAGGCGAAGCTCTCCAGGCGCGCGATCGGCGGGTGGATGAAGTCCATCTCGGCCAGGCGCTCCGCCTGCAACGGCGCATCAAGCAGGATATCGATCCGCCCGCTGCGCACTTCCTCGAGCGCCTTGCCGGCATCACCCGTATGCAGCACCTCCAGCTTCAGGCCGAGGTTCTTGGCGATGCGTTCGAGCAGCTCGACGTTGGCACCGGCCAGGCGCTTGCCATCGCGCCAGACGAACGGCGGGTTGTCCGCCGTGCCGGTTGCCACCAGGCGCTCGCACTTGCCCGCCGCCTGGAGTGCCAGCGGCGAAGCGAGAACCAGGGCCGCAAGAGTCCATCTGAGCGGATCGGCAAGACGCATCGAGGGTACCTTCTTCGGATGAGCGAGCCGGGCGATCTTATCATCGGCGCGCACGACGAGCGCCCATGAAAAAACCCGCACGCGGCGGGTTCTTTCACGACTGCTGCGGTCAGACGAGCTTTTCCAGCTCCGGCAGCACTTCGAACAGATCCCCCACCAGGCCGTAGTCGGCGACCTGGAAGATCGGCGCTTCCTCGTCCTTGTTGATCGCGACGATCACCTTGGAGTCCTTCATGCCGGCCAGGTGCTGGATGGCACCGCTGATGCCGACGGCGATGTACAGCTGCGGCGCGACGATCTTGCCGGTCTGGCCGACCTGCATGTCGTTCGGCACGAAGCCCGCATCGACCGCCGCGCGCGAGGCACCGACGGCGGCGCCGAGCTTGTCGGCCAGCGAGTAGAGGTGCTTGAAGTTGTCGCCGTTCTGCATGCCGCGACCGCCGGAGACGACGATCTTGGCGGCGGTCAGCTCCGGACGGTCGGACTTGGCCAGCTCTTCGCCGACGAAGGCGGAGACGCCTGCATCACCGCTGCCGGAGACCTGCTCGACGCTGGCCGAGCCGCCCTCGGCGTTGACCGCATCGAAACCGGTGCTGCGCACGGTGATCACCTTGATCGGTGCGCTGGACTGCACGGTGGCGATGGCGTTGCCGGCGTAGATCGGGCGCTTGAAGGTGTCGGCGCTCTCGACGGCGATGATCTCGGAGATCTGGTCGACATCCAGCAGGGCGGCGACGCGCGGCAGGAAGTTCTTGCCATTGGTGGTAGCCGCGGCCAGCACGTGGCTGTAATTCTTGGCCAGCCCGGCGATCAGCGGCGCGACGTTTTCCGGCAGCTGGTTGGCGTAAGCCGCATCGTCGGCGACCAGTACCTTGGCCACGCCCTCGATCTTGGCTGCCGCCTCGGCGATGGCGCCGCAGCCGCTGCCGGCGACCAGCACATGGATGTCGCCGCCGATCTTCGCGGCCGCCGCCACGGTGTTCAGGGTCGCAGCCGCCAGCACCGCGTTGTTGTGTTCAGCGATAACCAGGATAGCCATCAGATCACCTTCGCCTCGTTCTTCAGTTTCTCGACCAGTTCAGCCACGGACTTGACCTTGATGCCGGCGCTGCGTGCGGCCGGCGCCTCGACCTTGAGGGTCTTGACGGTGGAGGTGGTGGCCACGCCCAGCGCCTCAGGGCTGAGGGTTTCCAGCGGCTTCTTCTTGGCCTTCATGATGTTCGGCAGCGACGCATAGCGCGGCTCGTTCAGGCGCAGGTCGGTGGTGACGATCGCCGGCAGGTTCAGCGCGACGGTCTGCAGGCCGCCGTCGATCTCGCGGGTGACGTTGAGCTTGTCGCCGGCCACTTCCACCTTGGAGGCGAAGGTGCCCTGGGCGTAGCCGGTCAGCGCGCCGAGCATCTGCCCGGTCTGGTTGTTGTCGCTGTCGATGGCCTGCTTGCCGAGGATGATCAGCTGCGGCTGCTCCTTGTCGACCACCGCCTTGAGCAGCTTGGCCACGGCCAGGGAGCTCAGTTCCTCGGCGGACTCGACCAGCACGGCGCGGTCGGCACCCAGTGCCAGCGCGGTGCGCAGCTGCTCCTGGGCAGCGCTCGGGCCGATGGAGACCACCACGATCTCGCTGGCCACGCCCTTCTCTTTCAGGCGCACCGCTTCTTCCACGGCGATTTCGCAGAAGGGGTTCATCGACATCTTGACGTTGGCGAGGTCGACGCCGGAATTGTCCGCCTTGACGCGGACCTTGACGTTATAGTCAACCACTCGTTTGACAGCTACAAGAACCTTCATGGATTCCTCGTTCTCTTCGGAGATTGGATTTATTCGCCGAGGCGAACCGGCCAGTGGCCTGGGTTCCGATGCCCTGCTGGCTGTTCGGCGAGCGCAAACCGTCACGTATCTTGACTGCAGCGCTGCGGCGGGGTCAACAACGCATATGGCCCGCCATCGCCCGCAGGCGCTCGATTCTAGCAGGCTTCGGAAAATTCAAACAAACGTTTGTATTGGACCGTTTTCGGCAGCTATATATAATGCGCCCCGCCCCGGCTCGATCACGGAACGATCACGGCCTGCCACTCAATAAAAAACCAGCCTTGATTAGGAGAAGCCTATGGAACGCGAATACATGGAATTCGACGTGGTGATCGTCGGCGCCGGCCCCGCAGGCCTATCCGCCGCCTGCCGCCTGAAGCAGAAGGCCGCCGACGCCGGTCAGGAGATCAGCGTCTGCGTCGTCGAGAAAGGTTCCGAAGTAGGCGCCCATATCCTCTCCGGCGCGGTGTTCGAGCCGCGCGCACTGGCCGAGCTGTTCCCCGACTGGAAAGAGCTCGGCGCCCCGCTCAATACGCCGGTCAAGCGCGACGACATCTACCTGCTGAAGAACGAGCAGGCCGCCAGCAAGCTGCCGAACGCGCTGGTCCCCAAGACCATGCACAACGAAGGCAACTACATCATTTCCCTGGGCAACCTGTGCCGCTGGCTGGCCCAGCAGGCCGAGAACCTGGGCGTGGAGATCTACCCCGGCTTCGCCGCCCAGGAAGCGCTGATCGACGACGATGGCGTGGTGCGCGGCATCGTCACCGGCGACCTGGGTGTGGACCGCGAGGGCAATCCGAAGGAAGGCATGTACACCCCCGGCATGGAGCTGCGCGCCAAGTACACGCTGTTTGCCGAGGGCTGCCGCGGCCACATCGGCAAGCAGCTGATCAACCGCTTCCAGCTCAACGCCAGCGTCGATCCGCAGCACTACGGCATCGGCATCAAGGAACTGTGGGATATCGACCCGGCCAAGCACGAGCAGGGCCTGGTGATCCACACCGCCGGCTGGCCGCTGGACGACGAGAACAGCGGCGGCTCGTTCCTCTATCACCTGGAGAACAACCAGGTGGTGGTCGGCCTGATCGTCGATCTCTCCTACAGCAACCCGCACCTGTCGCCGTTCGACGAGTTCCAGCGCTACAAGCACCACCCGGTGGTCAAGCAGTACCTCGAGGGCGGCAAGCGCGTGTCCTACGGTGCCCGCGCCATCGCCAAGGGCGGCCTGAACTGCCTGCCGAAGATGGTGTTCAAGGGCGGCGCGCTGATCGGCTGCGACGCCGGCACCCTGAACTTCGCCAAGATCAAGGGCAGCCACACCGCGATGAAGTCCGGCATGCTGGCCGCCGAAGCGATCGCCGAGGCGCTGGCTGCCGGCCGCGAGGGTGGTGACGAGCTGACCGGTTACGAAGAAGCCTTCAAGAAGAGCTGGGTCTACGACGAGCTGTACAAGAGCCGCAACTTCGGCGCGGCAATCCACAAGTGGGGCGCGATCAAGGGTGGCGCGTTCAACTTCATCGACCAGAACATCTTCGGCGGCAAGATCCCCTTCACCCTGCACGACACCAAGCCGGACCATGCCTGCCTGAAGCCGGCGGCCGAGGTGAAGAAGATCGACTACCCCAAGCCGGACGGCAAGCTCAGCTTCGACAAGCTCAGCTCGGTGTTCCTCTCCAACACCAACCACGAGGAAGACCAGCCGGTCCACCTCAGGCTGGCCGACCCGAGCATCCCGATCGAGAAGAACCTGCCGCTGTACGACGAGCCGGCGCAGCGCTACTGCCCGGCCGGCGTGTACGAAGTGGTCAGCAACGACGACGGCAGCAAGCGCTTCCAGATCAATGCGCAGAACTGCGTGCACTGCAAGACCTGCGACATCAAGGACCCGGCGCAGAACATCACCTGGGTTGCGCCGGAAGGCACCGGCGGACCGAACTACCCCAACATGTAAGCAGAGAAAAAGGCTCCCTCGGGAGCCTTTCTCGTTCAGGACGGCGGCCTCATTCCTCGCGGCCGATGGGGAAGAAGCAACCGCCACTCCAGACGCCGAACCACGGCTGGCCATCCCGCTCGCCCGGCACCGCAAGTTCGACCAGCTGATAGAACACGTTGCGATGGATCAGCGCCTCCAGGTTGGCGCGCACGTGCACGTAGGGCGCCGGCTCGCCGGTGGCCGGATCGAACTCGACGCGGATCGGATGCTCGCTGCCGGCTTCAACCTCGTCCTCGACCTGGGTGATGAAGCGCAGCACCTGCGACTCGCCCTCGCCGTTCACCTGCAGATGGATCGCGACGAAGGGCGCGTCGTCGACCCGGATGCCGACCTTCTCCACTGGCGTCACCAGGAAATAGCGGTCGTCGTCGCGGCGCAGCACGCTGGAGAACAGCCGCACCATCGCCGGCCGGCCGATCGGCGTGCCCAGGTAGTACCAGGTGCCGTCGCGGGCGATGCGCATGTCCAGATCGCCGCAGAAAGGCGGGTTCCACAGGTGCACCGGTGGCAGCCCACGCTTGTCGCCCGCCGGAATCTGCGCCAGCAGGTCCGCGGCCTTGCCCGAATCGCTCATAAGCCCTCCTCGCGAAGAAGCCGCTATCGCTCGGCCAGCCCTAGCAGGCGGCGCGCGTAGTCGCGCAGCGGCGGCCCCAGAAGTTGGTCCGGTTTGGCATCGTAGAGGTTCAACAATCCGCCGCGACTGCGAATCCGCGCGGTGTCGACCAGGTAGCGCGTGCCGGTTTCGATGAGCATCAGCTGCACCACGCCGCTGTCGACGCCGAGGCGGTCGACGGCGCGCTGTTCGTTCAGCTCGTCGAAGCTGCCGATGCGGTCGTCCGCGGCGGCAAAGCGGGTATACAGCAGGTAGTGCGCTCCGGCGGCGCGAGCCTGGGTCATGGCCTGCTCGAGGCCCAGCGGCTGCGGTGCGCGGCGTACCAGCGGGAAATACTCGACGAAGCCCTCGAAGGCCACCTCGGCCACCACGTTCGGTCGCGGGTGGGCATCGCCCGGCGGCACGAAATGCCCCTGGGCGATATAGATGAAGGAATCGGGCTGCAACCGCCAGCTGCTGGCGCGGCGCGTCTCGCTGTGGTCGAGGATGCCGGCATCACGCAGGTGATAGCGGGTGCCTTCGGCCATGTCGCTGACCTTCATGCAGCCGGCCAGCAGGACGACCGCCACCAGCACGCTCAGAATTCGCATTTCACATCCCCATCAGTGCCGGCTATCCGGCGGGCAGCGCTACGGATGCAGCATCCAAGCCAGCTTGTCGCGGCAGGACGCCGGACGCTAGTCGCGCTTGCGCTTGTTGCCCATGCGCACGCCGATGTCCATGAGGAACTGGAAGAAGCCCTCCTGATCCTCCAGCACATTGCTCCAGAACGGCGAGTGATAGAGCGCCACCGCCCCGTGGACCAGGGCCCAGGCAGCGCAATAGTGGAAATACGGTGGCACGTCCTCGAGCTTGCCCTCGGCGATGCGTCCCTCGATCAGCTGGGTGAGGCGCTGGAAGTTCGAGGCGCGGATGCGGTGCAGTTCCTCGACCATCTCCGGCACCTGGTGGCCCTTGACGACTTTCTCCTCGAGCCGGTCGAACAAGCGGTAGCGCTGCGGATCGCGCATGCGGAACTCGAAATAGGCGCGCGACAACGCCTCCTTGTCGCGGTCCAGCGCCTCGGAGTGGAACAGTGCGTTGAGGTCGCGCTCGTAGTCGAGCATCAGCCGCAGGTAGATCTCGGCCTTGGACTTGAAGTGCTTGTAGATGGTGCCTTTGCCGATGCCGACGGTATCGGCGATCATCTCGACGGTGACGCTGTCCTCGCCCTGATCGAGAAAGAGCTGCAGTGCGGTATCGAGGATTTCCTGTTCGCGGCGACGAAACTCGCGAACCTTGCGGGGTTCAGTCTGCATAGATGGCGACGGGCGAGAGAAAAGAAGGCACTCATTATGCCTATTCGGTCATGAATTGCACGAGGACAGGAGAAATGTTCGAGCTGAAGGACGAATTCCCCCAGGCAGCCGGCCTGCGCTACCTCAACCACGCCGCCGTCGCGCCCTGGCCGCGGCGCGCCAGCGAGGCGGTCAGCCGCTTCGCCGAGCAGAACGCCGTCCTCGGGGCCCGCGACTACCCGCAGTGGCTGAAGATCGAGACCCGCCTGCGCGAGCGCCTGGCGCGCCTGCTCAACGCACCGACCAGCGCCGACGTGGCGCTGGTGAAGAACACCTCCGAAGCGCTGTCCTTCGTCGCCTTTGGCCTCGACTGGCAGCCCGGCGATCGCATCGTCATCAGCGACGAGGAGTTCCCCTCCAACCGCGTGGTCTGGGAAGCGCTGGCGCCCCAGGGCGTCGAGGTCAGCCAGGTCAGCCTCAAGGGCCGCGACCCGGAGGGCGACCTGCTCGCCGCCTGCGGGCCACGCACGCGCCTGCTGGCGATCAGCGCCGTGCAGTACGCCAGCGGCCTCCGCCTGGACCTCGAGCGCCTGGGCCTGGGTTGCGAACAGCGCGGCGTGCTGCTTTGCGTGGACGCCATCCAGCAGCTCGGCGCCCTGCCCTTCGACGTGCAGCAGAGCCGCTGCGCCTTCGCCATGGCCGACGGCCACAAGTGGATGCTCGGCCCCGAGGGGCTGGGCGTCTTCTACTGCCGCAGCGACCTGCGCCCGCAGCTCAGGCTGCACGAATACGGCTGGCACATGCTCGAGCACGCCGGCGACTACGAGCGCAGCGACTGGCAGCCGGCGCGCAGCGCCCGACGCTTCGAATGCGGCAGCCCCAACCTGCTGGGCGCCGTGGCGCTGGAAGCGAGCCTGTCGCTGCTCGAGGAGGTCGGCCTGGTGCGGGTGGCCAGCGAGCTTGCGCTGCGCATGGACTGGTTGCAGGACGGCCTGCGGCAGATCGCCGGGGTCGAACTGCTGAGCGCGACGGCACCCGAGCGACGTGCCGGGATCCTCACGTTCCGCCTGGACGGCATCGCCAACGACGCGCTGTTCGAGCGCCTGAAGGCCGAGCAGGTGGTCTGCGCCCTGCGCGGCGGCGGGATCCGCTTCTCGCCGCACTTCTACACCACACCGGCGGTGATCGAGGAAACGCTGGCGTTGTTGCGCGACATTGCCAGCCGATGAGGCATCAGGCTGCGGAAATGTATTCCAATTCGATTTAACCGTCGGCCACATCGGCCGGCAGGAACCGCAAAACGGACTAATACTTGAACCACTGGCGAGGCATTCCCCCCACTGCCTGGCCAGTCGAGATCGCGAGGACTGCGTTCTCGAACTCCTAATGGTCTTGGCCCGGTTTCACGAAAACCGGGTTTTTTTTGCCCGCGCCTGGCTATGATCCGCGCATGCCCGACGCTCCCGCCCTCCGCCAGTCTTGCCCTCCCGGCACCTGCACCTGCCGGCGCGACCAGCTGCTTGCCACGCCTGGCGCGGACCTGCGCATCCTGCGCCTGACCCTGCACGAGGAGAAACGCCTGGCCGAACGCCTGGAGGCGGTCGCCAGCCTGGCCGAGCTGGAGCACCTGCAGCAGCGCATGTTCGACCAGCTCGGCATCCGCATGAGCCTGGCGCCGGGCGCGAGCGAAGTGCGCAGCATGCGCGGCATCGCCGTGGACTTCGCCGACCAGCCCGGCCTGTGCCGCAAGACCCGGCGCAACCTGCCGGCCGCGATCCGCCGCGCGCTGCAACGCCACCCGGAGATCGCCTGGCGCCTGCTCGACGCCCACGACCTGTTGCGCGACGCCTGAGCCGGGCGCCTTGGTGCTTGCCGTTTGCACCGACCTGCAAATTATAATAATTCCTATTTGTGCCAGGTCGGCCCATGCACTCCCCAGCCCAGCGGCAGCTCCTTGCCATCGAAGACGACCCTATCCTGGGTACCCACCTGAAGTGCTCGCTCGAGGCGCGCGGCTTTCGCGTGACCCTGGCCGACGACGGCAACGGCGGCCTGGCGCTGGCCGAACGGGAGCCGTTCGACCTGATCCTGCTCGACGTGCTCTTGCCCGGGCTCGACGGCATGGAGTTGCTGCGGCGCCTGCGCGGCCGACGCCGCACGCCGGTGCTGATGATCTCCGCCCTGGGCGACGAGGCCCATCGCATCCAGGGCTTCGACAGCGGCGCCGACGACTACCTGCCCAAGCCGTTCAGCATCGCCGAACTCGAGGTGCGGATTGCCGCGATCCTTCGGCGCGTCGCCTACGAACGGCGGCCGGCAGCGAACCAGGTGCACGGCGCCCTGCACTTCGACGAGCAACGCAGCGACCTGCAGCACGACGGCCGCTGGCTCGGCCTGACCGCCACCGAATACCGCCTGCTCAAGGTGCTGCACGAAGCGCGCGGCGAGGTGCTGAGCAAACCCTTCCTCTACCAGCAGGTGCTGCGGCGCGGTCATTCGCAGCACGACCGCAGCCTGGACATGCACATCTGCAACCTCCGCCGCAAACTGGCCCGGCAGCAGGTCGGCCAGCTGCGGCTGGAGTCGGTCTGGGGCAAGGGCTACCTGCTCGAAGGGCTCGCCGACTGATGCCCAACCGCCATTCCGTGTTCTGGCGCCTGGCGCTGCCGGTCGCCGCCTTCTGCCTGGCGATGATCTGGGCCAGCGACCACATCGACCGCGAGGTCAGCTACCGCAACTCGTTCCTTTCCGGCGCGGCGCTGGCCGAGCTGGACGCCTATGCCGCCGAGGCCGGCCAGGCCCTCGCCGCGGGGCAGCCGGCGCTGGTCGAGTGGCTCGGGCACCTGCAACGGCGCGAGGCCGGCCTGGTGCTGGTGGTCGACCGCCATCTGCAACCGCTGCCGGGGCAGGCGCCCGATGCCGACGCCCGGCGCCTGCTGCGCTTCGCCCGCCCCTACGACAGCCCCATGAGCCGGCGTGCCGGTGCGCGGCCGATGGTGGTGATCCCGCTGCCGAACGGCGAGCGGCAGCTGGTCATGCAGCTGCCGGAACGCCTGCGGCCCTGGCGTCACCAGGCGCTGCTGGTGTTCGCCACGGTCTACCTGCCGCCGGTGCTGCTCTCGGTGCTGTTCTGCTGGCTGCTGTACCGCCAGCTGATCACACCGCTCGAGCGCCTGCGCCGGCAGGCCAACGCCTTGCACGGCAACCGCCTCGACCCGCCGGCACCGCTGCAACTCAGCGCGCGCAAGGACGAGCTGGGCGACCTCGGCCGCGCCATCGACTACCTCACACGCCGGCTGCGCGATTCCATCGCCCAGCAGCAGCAGTTGCTGCGCGACCTTTCCCACGAGTTGCGCACCCCGCTGAGCCGGCTGCGCGTGGCCTGCGAGAGCGCGCTGCCCCCGGACGAGCTGCGCGAACGGGTCGAACGCGAGATCACCGGCATGCAGCGCCTGGTGGACGACACCCTGGCGCTGGCCTGGCTGGACAGCGAGCAGTCCACGCTCGCCTGCGAGCCGGTGGACGTGCAGACGCTGTGGCACATGCTCGGCGAGGACGCCTGCTTTGAAGCCGGCTGGCCGCGCGAGCGCATCCGCAGCGACATCCCGCCGGACTGCCGGGTCTCCGGCAACCTCAATGCGCTGGCCCAGGCCATGGAGAACGTGCTGCGCAACGCCATCCGCCACTCCCCCGCCGAAGGCTGCGTCTGCCTGAGTGCGCGCCGCGAAGGCCGGCAATGGCGGCTGAGCATCGACGACCAGGGCCCGGGCGTCGCCGAACAGCAGCTCGAACGCATGTTCCGCCCGTTCACCCGGCTGAGCACGGCGCGCCCCGGCGGCGACGGTTTCGGCCTCGGCCTGGCCATCGCCCGCGGCATGGTCAGCCTGCAGGGCGGGCGTATCTGGGCGGAGAACCGCCATCCCGGGCTGCGGGTAAACCTGCTGCTGCCAGCTGTATAGATTGTAAATGCGCTTTACTCACACATGAGAATGACTAGCATTTGCTGCCATCAGGGCCTGGCTACACGCCAGCCCGACCGACCGGCGCACAGGGCGCCCGGGGAATGGATGCTTTCACGGAGACTGCGGTAAATGGCCACTTTCACACGGCGTCGCCTGGCAGGCGCGATCACCCTGGCAATCTGCACGGCGGCACAGGCCGACGAAGCACTCGAGCTGCAACCGACCACGGTGGTCAGTGCCGCCGGCTACGAACAGAACATCGCCAAGGCCCCGGCGAGCATCTCGGTGATCACCCGCGAGCAGCTGCAGAAGCAGGCCTACGGCAGCATCGTCGACGCCGTGAAGAATATCCCCGGCGTCTATGTCACCGGCGGCGGCCAGATGCAGGACATCAGCATCCGCGGCATGACCGCCGGCTATACGCTCTACCTCGTCGACGGCCGGCCGCTCTCGGCGGGACGCTCGGTGAACACCAACGGCAGCGACGGCGGCAAGCAGATCGGCCTGCCACCGCTGTCGGCGATCGAGCGGATCGAGGTCATCCGCGGGCCGATGTCCTCGCTGTATGGCTCCGAAGCCATGGGCGGGGTGATCAACATCATCACCCGCAAGGGCAGCGACGACTGGCATGGCACGGTGTCCAGCGAATACAGCCGCTCGCTCAACGACCTGCAGAACGACGAACACTACACCAGCCTGTACCTCTCCGGCGCGCTGCTGCCGGGCCTGCTCGGCCTGCGCCTGGACGGCGCCTTCAGCCGCACCGAGGAAGCCGACTTCGCCGGCGGCGACGACAGCGCGGCGAGCACGCCGGACGGCAGGCGCCGGCAGGGCGGCGCCGAGCTCTACTTCACCCCCGATTCGCGCAACCGCTTCGCCCTCGGCTACCAGGCCGCGCGCCTGGACGAAAGCGCGCATCCGGGCAGAAGCATCGCCGCCGGCACCGGCGCGGTCGCGAGCAGCACCGAATACGACAAGGACGTGCTGGTCCTCAGCCACGACGGCCACTACGACAACCTGCAGCTCAGCAGCTACCTGCAGAAGGACGTCTCCGAGCGCGTGCAGGAGCTGACCAAGCAGGAGGAAGTCGTCACGTTCAACACCCAGGCCAGCTACTTCCTCGGCGACCATGTCTTCACCCTCGGCGGCCGCTACAAGAAAGAACAGCTGACGCGCGAGGACAACGGCCTGCTGAGCCTGCTGCCCGAGGCCGTCGGCGAGATGGACCGCTGGATCGCCGCGGTCTACGGCGAGATCGACTGGGGCCTCACCGACGACCTGCGGGTAACCACCGGCGCGCGCTACGACGACGACGAGTTCTTCGGCGGCCAGGTTTCCCCGCGCCTCTATGCGCTCTACAGCCTGAGCCCGGAACTGACCCTCAAGGGCGGCGTGTCCACCGGCTACAAGCAACCGTCGCTGACCGACGCCACGGAGGGTTTCGGTGGCACCACCGGCGGTGGCGGCTGGCAGTCCGTCGCGCCGCATGCCCGGGCCATCAGCATCGGCAACCCCGAGCTCAAGCCCGAGACCAGCACCAACTACGAGTTCGGTTTCAACTACAGCGACCCGGCGGCGGGCCTGAGCACCAGCCTGATGCTGTTCCACACCCTCTACCAGGACAAGATCGCCGAGGACCGCTTCTGCTCCACCGACGCCAGCGGCACGGCCAACCGCAACAACTACGCGGCCTGGTCGTGCAGCTACGGCGGCGAGCGCTGGTACTTCCTCAGCACCCGGCAGAACATCGATGAGGCCGTCGTCCGCGGCCTGGAGTGGACGCTCGAATACGACATCCTGCCGGCGCTGCGGCTGACCTCCAGCTACACCTATACCGAGTCCGAGCAGAAGTCCGGCGAATTCAAGGGCGAGCCGCTGAACAAGCAACCGCGGCACATGGCCAACGCGCTGCTCGACTGGCAGGTGAACGAGCGGCTCTCGGCCTGGCTGCAGGGGAACTATCGCAGCGCGACATCGGACTACATCAGCCGGACGAGCATGTCCGAGGGCACGCCCGGCTATGGTTTCGTCGACATCGGTGGCGTCTACCGGCTCACCCGCAACGTCGACCTCAAGGCCGGGCTGTACAATCTGGCCAACAAGGAAGTCACCAACGAGGACTACGAAGTGGTGCTCGACGGCCGCCGCCTGGTGGTGGGCGTCAGTGTCGACTTCTGAGCCGCAGGCCGGGCGCGTCCCGGCCGGGCCTTCTTCGTGACCAACAGCCATTGCGACGGACCCCTGAAGCCGTGACCCGACTCTCCCTTCCCAGCCGCCCCTGGCTGGAGATTTCCCTGCGCACCGCCCTGGCGATCCTCGGCGGCTACGCGCTGACCTATGCCTTCACCGCGGCCCTGGCCCGGGTGCTGCCGCTGCCGCGCGTCGACGCAGTGATCGTCGCCACCCTGCTGTCCTTCGTCTTCTACCTGGGCTTCATCCTCTGGAGCTTCGCCGGCGTCCCGCTGCGCCGACTGGCGCTGGTGATCGCCGTGGCGACGCCGACGCTGGCGCTGCTCGGCTTCTGGCCAAACCTGCTGGAGCGCCTCGGATGAAGCCGCGCACCTTCACGCAATCGATGTCCTGGCTGCACACCTGGGCCGGCCTGCTGCTCGGCTGGGCGCTGTACGCCATCTTCCTCACCGGCAGCCTGGCGGTGTTCGACAAGGAACTCGGCTGGTGGATGCAGCCGGAGATCGAGCGCCCCGCCGGCGATGCCGCCGCGGCCGCCGCCGCCCAGCGCTGGCTGCAGGCGCGGCATGCCGACGCCGGGAGCTGGAACATCGAGCTGCCCGGCGAGCGCGCACCGCTGCTCGGCGTGACCGCCGGCGATCCGCGCCGCGACGGCAGCACCCTGATCGACCCGGCCAGCGGCGAGCCCCTCGAACCGCGCAAGACCGTCGGCGGCAACTTCTTCTTCCGCTTCCACTTCACCCTGCACCTGCCGCGCAACCTCGGCATCTGGGTGGTGGGCCTGGCCGGCATGGCCATGCTGGTGGCGCTGGTCAGCGGCATCGTCATCCACAAGAAGATCTTCAAGGAGTTCTTCACCTTCCGCCCGGCCAAGGGCCAGCGCTCCTGGCTCGACGCACACAACGCCAGCGGCGTGCTGCTGCTGCCATTCCACCTGATGATCGCCTACACCGGCCTGGTGATCTTCTTCGTCATCTACATGCCCGCGGCGCTGGATGCCTTCTACGGCGGCGACCGCGACGCCCTGCTGCGCGACGGCGCGCCGCCGATGCAGGCCAGCGAGCCGGCGCGCGGCCCAGGCCAATCGGCAGCGCCGGCGCCATTGCTGCCGCTGGCCGACTTCGTCAGGCGCGGCGAGGCGCACTACGGGCCGGGCATGCTCGCCGGGCTCAGGGTGAACCATCCCGGCCGGGCCGACGCCCGCGTCATCGTTCAGCCGCGACTCGGCAGCCGCATCGAACTGACCAAGGGCGAGGCCCTGGTATTCGATGGCGTCAGCGGCCAGCTGCTGCAAACACCGGTGCCGACGCGCACCAGCCTGCTCAGCCAGCGGGTGCTGGCCGGCCTGCACTTCGCCCAGTTCGGCGGCTATCCGATGCGCTGGCTGTACTTCTTCTGCGGGCTCGGCGGCTGCGCGATGATCGCCAGCGGGCTGGTGCTCTATACCGTCAAGCTGCGCAAGCAGGCCAAGGCCCCGCGCCGCTGGCTCGAGCTGGTCGAGCGGCTGAACGTCGCCAGCGTGGCGGGCCTCGGCCTGGCCTGCGTCGCCCTGCTGTGGGCCAACCGCCTGCTGCCCGTCGAGCTGGACCGGCGCGGCGGCTGGGAGACCGTCGCGTTCTTCGGCGCCTGGCTGCTGTGCTTCCTGCATGCCGCCGTGCGCGCGCCGATGCCGGCCTGGCGCGAGCAGCTGGCCGGCGCCGCGCTGCTCTGCCTCGGCCTGCCGCTGCTCGACCTGGCCACCGGCGGCGCGCTGGATGGCCAGCGCCTGGGTGTCGACCTGGGCGCCCTGGCCATCGGCCTGCTGCTCGGCTGGGCGGCCTGGAGGATCCCCGCTGCCGCCGCGCAACCGCGGCCGCGCCCGCGTTGCGCAGGAGCCATCCCATGAATGCCGCCGCCCTGCTGCTCGCCCTGAGCCTGGCCTACGCCGGCATGCTCGGCCTTTGCCTGGACATGGAGCGCCACTGGAAACAGCTCGCCAGCCCCCGCCTGCCACCGGCGGCGCGGCGGGCCTGTGCCCCGGCCGGCGTGCTGCTGCTCGCCCTCGCCGGCTGGGTCGCCGGCACGCTATGGCCGCCGGCCATGGCCGCGGTCGCCTGGTTCGGCATGCTCTCGCTGACCGGCCTGGTCCTGGTGCTGCTGCTGCCCTACCGTCCGCGCCTGGCCCTGCTGCTGCCGCTGCTCGGCACGCTGCTGGCCGGGCTCGGCGCGCTGGCCTGAGGCGCCCCGGCGGGGCAATCGCCGCCGGGCATGAACGGTCGCTGCAAAAAGCCGCCAAGCCATTACAATGCGCGGTTTTCGCCCCGACCGGTCTGCGCCCATGTCCCTGCCCAAGCACCACCTCGAACTGCTCGCCCCGGCCCGCGATGTCGCCATCGCCCGCGAGGCCATCCTGCACGGGGCCGATGCGGTGTACATCGGCGGGCCGAGCTTCGGCGCCCGGCACAACGCCGAGAACAGCGTGGCGGAGATCGCCGAGCTGGTGGCCTTCGCCCATCGCTTCCATGTGCGGGTGTTCGTCACCCTCAACACCATCCTCCACGACGACGAGCTGGAAGCGGCGCGCGTGCTGATCCAGCAACTCTACGACGCCGGCGTCGATGCGCTGATCGTGCAGGACATGGGAGTGATGGAGCTGGACATCCCGCCGATCGAGCTGCACGCCAGCACCCAGACCGACATCCGCACCCTGGAGCGAGCCAGGTTCCTCGACCAGGCCGGTTTCTCCCAGCTGGTACTGGCGCGCGAGCTGAACCTGCAGGAAATCCGCGCCATCAGCGATGCCACCGACGCGACCATCGAGTTCTTCATCCATGGCGCGCTCTGCGTGGCCTTCTCCGGCCAGTGCAATATTTCCCACGCGCAGACCGGGCGCAGCGCCAACCGCGGCGACTGCTCGCAGGCCTGCCGCCTGCCCTACACGCTCAAGGACGACCAGGGCCGCGTGGTCGCCTTCGAGAAGCACCTCTTGTCGATGAAGGACAACAACCAGAGCGCCAACCTGCGCCAGCTGGTCGACGCCGGCGTACGCTCGTTCAAGATCGAGGGACGCTACAAGGATGTCAGCTACGTCAAGAACATCACCGCCTACTACCGCCAGCGCCTGGACGACATCCTCGCCGAGCGCCCGGACCTGGCCCGCGCCTCCAGCGGCCGTACCGAGCACTTCTTCGTGCCGGACCCGGAGCGCACCTTCCACCGTGGCAGCACCGATTACTTCGTCACCGAGCGCAAGGTCGACATCGGCGCCTTCGACTCGCCGACCTTCACCGGGCTGCCGGTCGGCGAGGTACTCAAGGTCGGCAAGCGCGACCTCCAGGTGCGCACCCGCGAGCCGCTGTCCAACGGCGACGGCCTCAACGTGCTGGTCAAGCGCGAGGTGCTCGGCTTTCGCGCCAGCGTGGTGGAACCGCGCGGCGAGCAGGAAGAAGACGGCGAGCGCTGGCTGCATTACCGGGTCGAGCCGAACGACGGGCTGCCTGAAGGCCTGCAGCGCCTGCGCCCGCATCACCCGCTGAACCGCAACCTGGACCACAACTGGCAGCAGGCGCTGCTCCGGCCCTCGGCCGAGCGCCGCATCGGCCTCGCCTGGCAGGCCAGCCTGCGCCGCGACGGCCTGCAGCTGACCGCCACCAGCGAGGAAGGCGCGGTCGCCTCGGTTCGCCTGGACGGCCCCTTCAGCCCGGCGAACAAGCCCGAGCAGGCGCGCGCCGGCCTGCAGGACCTGCTCAGCCAGCTCGGCACCACGCTCTACCATGCCGAGTCGGTCGAACTGGACGCACCGGAGCTGTTCTTCATCCCCAATTCCCAGCTCAAGGCACTGCGCCGCGAAGCCATCGAAACGCTCGACGAGGCCCGTGCCGCCCTGCGCCCGCGCGCCATGCGCAAGGCCGAGAGCGTGCCGCCGCCGGTCTACCCCGAGGCGCACCTGTCGTTCCTGGCCAACGTCTACAACCACAAGGCACGTGAGTTCTACCACCGCCATGGCGTGCAGCTGATCGACGCGGCCTACGAGGCCCACGAGGAGACCGGCGAGGTGCCGGTGATGATCACCAAGCACTGCCTGCGCTTCTCCTTCAACCTCTGCCCGAAGCAGGCCAAGGGCGTCACCGGCGTGCGCACCAAGGTGGCGCCGATGCAACTGGTCCACGGCGACGAGGTGCTGACGCTGAAGTTCGACTGCAAGCCCTGCGAGATGCACGTGGTCGGCAAGATCAAGGGCCACATCCTCGGCCTGCCGCAACCGGGGTCGACCGCCGGCGTGGTCGGCCAGATCAGCCCCGAGGACCTGCTCAGGACCATTCGCCGCTGACCCTCAGCCCGGCGCGTCCCGCGGGGCGTCGGGCACGCCCTCGCCGGCCTCGTCGAAATCCGGGTCCTCGCCGGGCTCCGATTCGCCGGCATCGGTCTGGGTGATGTCCGGTTCCTCGTCCGGGGTGCATCGGTAAGGCGGCGGCACTGCGTTCATGCGGGAGCTCCGTTCGTTCGGGCACGCGGCCGGTTTGGCCAGCGCTCAATAGGCATGGACGGTGGAGGGCATCAACTGCCCGCGAGTTCCGTGCCCGCCCCCGGGCTGGCGCCCCGCACGACGCTGAACCAACCACCGCCGCGCGCACCCAATGAGCAGGGGCGGCCGCGCCGCGCACGATCTGCCGCAGGCGCTTTAGAATGGCCACTACAGGCGGGCAGCGCAGGCGAACGGCACCCGCACCATCCGCTCAGGGGACATCGATCATGGCCAAGGCCGAGGGCAGGCAGTACAAGGAAACCCGGCTGGAGCGCCTGCGCCGCTTCATCGCCTGGGCCGAGGCGCGGCATCCGGACTTCGTCGCCAAGCGCCACCACCAGCAGGAGTGGTTCACCCCCTACATCGGCTACCGCATCCCCGGGCTCGGCCGCGCCGCGCGCGCCTTCTGGCTCGGCCTGCAGGCCGCCGCCGTCGACGAGCTGCTGGACCAGCCGCCGCCGCACGGGCTGATCGAACGCGTGCTCGGGCGCGGCCAGGAGGCCTGGTGCTGCGAGGTCGACCTGTTCGGCACGCCGAAGGACTTCTGCCTGGCCCGGGCGCAGGACCTGCTGGCGCAGGAATGGGCCATGCGCCTGGCCGACAGTCCGCGCTGCGCGGCCTTCGAGCCGGCGGCCCGGCAGGCCGTCGAAGCCCACGTACGCGAGCGCCTGGCCATCCTCGAACGGCCCTTCGCCGCGATGAGCGCCGACGAGCGCCAGCGGGTGCTGGCGCGCATCCGCCCGGAGATCGGCCAGCTCGACGACTTTCTCGCCCGCGCCATCGACATCCTCAACGAGACCCGCCACGAGCTGCGCTACCTGGTCGAGCTGCGCCACGGCGACCTGCACCTGGAGATCCAGCGCCGCGTGCCGAAGCACGAGCACCTGCTCAGCGACGACGAGGTGCGCCGCCACAAGGCCGAGGACCGCCTGGCGCTGGAGGAAAAGTTCGCCCTGATGCTCGAGCACGCCGGCGACTTCGACCTCCAGCAGCTCGGCCACAAGCGGCTGGTCGAGCTGTTCCAGCTCGAGCCGCGCAAGCTGCGCCGCGCCATCACCCTCGCCCGCCGCGAGCATGCCGAGCGCATGGCCTTCGCCGTGCTGCTGGAGAACGACCCGCGCTTCGCCCACTACCACGAGCTGTACCCGGCGCGCCGGCTGACCCGCCAGTGGGTCGCCTACCTGGGCCCGACCAACAGCGGCAAGACCCATCGCTCGATCGAGGCGATGACGGCGGTCAAGCACGGCATCTACCTCTCGCCGCTGCGGCTGATGGCGCTGGAGAACCAGGAACGCCTGGAGGCCATGGGCGTGCCCTGTTCGCTGGTCACCGGCGAGGAGCAGATCATCCGCGAGGGCGCGACCCACTTCTGCTGCACGGTGGAGGAATTCGCCCGTTTTCGCAGCCAGCACTGGGACGTGGTGGTGGTCGACGAAGTGCAGATGCTCGCCGACGGCCAGCGCGGCTGGGCCTGGGTCGATGCGCTGGTCAGCGCCTACACGCCGCGCCTGCTGATGACCGGCCCGGCGCTGATCGAGCCGTCGCTGCGCACGCTCTGCGAGCTGTGTGGCGATCAGCTGAAAATCGAGCGCACCCGACGCCTGTCGCCGGTGGAAGTGGCACGCCGGGCCACCACGCTCAACGGCCTCGAGCCGGGCTCGATGCTGGTGGCCTTCAGCCGCAAGACGGTGCTCGAGCTCAAGGGCATGCTCGAGACCACCGGCAAGCGCGTCTCGGTGGTCTACGGCGCGCTGTCGCCAGAGGTGCGTCGCGAGCAGGCGCGGCGCTTCCGCGAGGGCGAGGCGGACCTGATGGTCGCCACCGATGCGGTGGGCATGGGCCTGAACCTGCCGGCGCACACCCTGTGCTTCTACACCGACGAGAAGTTCGATGGCGTGCAGAGCCGCCAGCTCAACGTCCAGGAGGTCAAGCAGATCGGCGGCCGCGCCGGCCGTTTCGGCCATCACGACGAGGGCACCATCACCGCCCTCGACCCGCAGACCCTGCGCGCCATCCGCGAACTGTTCCACAGCCCTGACCGCCCGGTGAGCCTGACCCAGTTCCAGGTGCGCCCGTCCATCGAGCACCTCGCGGCGATTTCCGAGCTGATGAACGAGCCGTCGCTGCTGCGCGCCTGGCTGACCTTCAACCGCAACATCAACTACGGCGCCGAATTCGTCTCGGTGCTGCCGGACGAGCTGGCCGAGTGGATCGGCCTGATCGACGACCCGCAGATCCCGCTCTGGCTGCGCTGGATCTTCGCCTGCACGCCGATCCGCGGCGGGCTCGAAGGCCCCGCCGCGCACGCCGCCCAGCAGTGGCTCAAGCGCGTCGCCGACGGCCGTACGGTGGACCTGCCGCGCCTGCTGCTGCGCAACGACCTGAGCTCGCTGGAGAGCTCGCTGCACGTGATCGAGACCTACCTGCACCTGGCGCGCAGCCTGCCCGACCGCTTCCCGCAGGCCGAGCAGGGCGAGGAGCAGCGCAGCCTGCTGAACCAGGCGATCACCCGCGAGCTGTCGCGCCAACGGCGGCCGCGGCACGGCGGGCGACGCTCCGGCGGCCCGGTGCGCCAGGGCCAGCGCTCCGGCCGCTGAGCACAGGCGTATACTCGGCGCCCTCTGCAGCCATCCGTCGCGGAGCAGCCCTTGCCGATCAACTACGCCCGCCGCCTTACCGATCGCCGCCGTTCGCGGCAGAGCAATCGCCAGCTGGGCCTGTGCCTGGCCTTCGTCGCCGGCGCCGCCAACGCCGGCGGCTTCATGGCGGTGCAGCAGTACACCTCGCACATGACCGGGATCGTCTCGTCGATGGCCGACTCGCTGGCCCTGGGCGACTACCGGCTGGTGCTCGCCGGCCTCGGCGCCCTGCTCTCCTTCGTGCTCGGCGCCATGTGCTCAACGCTGATGATCAACTACGCCCGCCGACGCCGCCTGCACAGCGTCTATGCCGCACCGCTGGCGGTCGAGGCCTGGCTGCTGCTGGGCTTCGGCGTGCTCGGCGCGCGGCTGATGGAGGTGCCGGGCTTCTTCGTGCCGCTGACGGTGATGCTGCTGAGCTTCATGATGGGCCTGCAGAACGCCATGGTGACCAAGCTCTCCAACGCCGAGGTGCGCACCACCCACGTCACCGGCATGGTCACCGACATCGGCATCGAGCTGGGCAAGCTGCTCTACGTCAACCGCTCGCGGCGCGAAGACCTGCCCAGGGTGCGCGCCAATCGCGAGCGCCTGCTGATCAACGCGCTGCTGGTGGCCTGCTTCTTCGCCGGCGGCGTGACCGGCGCGCTGGGCTTCAAGCTGATCGGCTTCCTCTTCAGCGTGCCGCTGGCCGCGCTGCTGCTGGCGCTGGCCACCGTGCCGATGCTCGACGACCTGCGTCTGGGCTGGCAGCTCTGGCGGCGCCGGCGCTGAACCGCACCGCCCCAGGCGCAGCCCACACCCACCGCGCGCCTGCACGACAGCGCACCCGTCATTTGGTTCCACCTGACCGCCTGGAAAATGTTCGATTTTTTACTTTGACAGCCGCGATATTTGGCTCTAGCTTTTCGTTTCCGAACAATTCCGAACCCATGCAGTGCTCGGAATAAAACAAGAAAAACGAACGAGGCTCTTCGCATGACAATCTCCACGGTCCCGACGCTCAAGGGACAATGCATCGCCGAATTTCTCGGCACCGCCCTGCTCATCTTCTTCGGCACCGGCTGCGTCGCCGCGCTCAAGCTCGGCGGTGCCAACCTCGGGCTCTGGGAAATCAGCATCATCTGGGGTATCGGCGTGTCGATGGCGGTGTACCTTGCCGCCGGCGTCTCCGGCGCCCACCTCAATCCGGCCGTCACCATCGCCCTTTGGCTGTTCGGCACTTTCGAGCGGCACCGCGTGCCGGCCTACATCCTGGCGCAGCTGGCCGGTGCCTTCTGCGCCGCGGCGTTGGTCTACGGGCTGTACAGCAGCCTGTTCATCGATTTCGAGCAGGCGAACCACATGGTCCGCGGCAGCCTCGAAAGCCTTGAGCTGGCTTCGGTGTTCTCCACCTATCCGCATGCCTCGCTGTCGTTCGGCCAGGCGTTCCTGGTGGAGGTGGTGATCACCGCAATCCTGCTGGCGATGATCATGGCCATCACCGACGACGGCAACGGCCTGCCCAGCGGCCCGCTCGCACCTTTGCTGATCGGCCTGCTGATCGCCGTGATCGGCGGTTCGATGGGCCCGCTGACCGGCTTCGCGATGAATCCGGCACGGGATCTGGGACCCAAGCTGATGACCTTCCTGGCCGGCTGGGGCGACGTCGCCTTCACCGGCGGGCGCACCATCCCGTATTTCCTGGTGCCGCTGTTCGCGCCGATTCTCGGCGCCTGCCTCGGCGCTGCCGGCTACAAGGCGCTGATCTGCCGGCACCTGCCCGGCGTGGGGTCGGCCGCCTGCGATGCACCGAAACCCAAGGAAAAGGTCTCTGCCGAAATGGGCTCCGCCCAGCCCGATATCAGCAAAGTTCGCTAAGGAAACGTCGCCATGAGCAACCAGAACAAGCAATTCGTCGTCGCCCTCGACCAGGGCACAACCAGCTCGCGCGCCATCGTGCTGGACCGCAACGCCAACGTGGTGACCATCGCCCAGCGCGAGTTCGCGCAAATCTACCCGCAGCCGAGCTGGGTCGAGCATGACCCCATGGAAATCTGGGCAACCCAGAGCGGCGTGTTCGTCGAAGCCTTGGCCCAGGCCGGCATCAGCAACGAGCAGGTGGCGGCCATCGGCATCACCAACCAGCGCGAGACCGCCATCGTCTGGGACAAAATTACCGGCCGGCCGATCTACAACGCCATCGTCTGGCAGAGCCGCCAGAGCACGCCGATCTGCGACCAGCTCAAGCGCGACGGCATGAACGATCACATCCGCAAGACCACCGGCCTGGTGATCGACCCCTACTTCTCCGGCACCAAGATCAAGTGGATCCTCGACCACGTCGAAGGCAGCCGCGAGCGCGCCCGCCGCGGCGAACTGCTGTTCGGCACCGTCGACTGCTGGCTGATCTGGAAGATGACCCAGGGCAAGGCCCACGTCACCGACTACACCAACGCGTCGCGCACGCTGCTGTTCGATATCCACAAGCTGGACTGGGACCCGGTGATGCTCGAAGCGCTGGACATTCCCCGCGAGATGCTGCCGGAGGTGCGTTCCTCCTCGGAGATCTACGGGCACGCCTACATCGGCTCGGGCCAGAGCACCGGCATTCCCATCGCGGGCATTGCCGGCGACCAGCAGGCCGCGCTGTTCGGCCAGATGTGCGTCGAACCGGGCCAGGCCAAGAACACCTACGGCACCGGCTGCTTCCTGCTGATGAATACCGGGACCAAGGCGGTGCAGTCCGAGCACGGCCTGCTGACCACCATCGCCTGCGGTCCGCGGGGCGAAGTGAATTACGCGCTGGAAGGCGCCATCTTCAATGGCGGCTCCACCGTGCAGTGGCTGCGTGACGAGCTGAAGGTACTCAACGAGTCACTGGATTCGGAGTACTTCGCCACCAAGGTGCCGGACAGCAACGGCATCTACCTGGTGCCGGCGTTCACCGGCCTTGGCGCGCCCTATTGGGACCCGCGTGCCCGCGGCGCACTGTTCGGCCTGACCCGCGGGGTCAAGGTCGATCATCTGATCCGTGCTGCGCTGGAATCCATCGCCTACCAGACCCGCGACGTGCTCGACGCCATGCAGCAGGATGCCGGCGAGCGCCTGCGCGCCCTGCGCGTGGATGGCGGCGCCGTGGCCAACAACTTCCTCATGCAGTTCCAGGCCGACCTGCTCGGCACCCAGGTCGAACGCCCGCAGATGAAGGAAACCACCGCCCTTGGTGCGGCCTACCTGGCCGGGCTGGCGACCGGTTTCTGGAGTGACCTCGACGAACTGCGCAGCAAGAGCAGCATCGAGCGCGTGTTCGAACCGGCGTGCGGAAGCGAACAGCGCGAAGCGCTCTATCGCGGCTGGCAGAAGGCGGTCGAGCGCACCCGCAACTGGGCCGAGGACTGAGAAGCCCACCCCGCGCCTGCCTGCGACCGGGTCGCAGGCAGGCGCGGTATTGCGCGAATTCGAACAAAGCGCGCTTTAATCGAACGTCAGACTGGGGCATGCTTCCGCCACCACCGCGAACAAGGAAGCCCCATGAGCCTGGCGCCCCGACAGCAGAACATTCTCGAACTCGTGCGCGAACGCGGCTATGTGAGCATCGACGAACTGGCCCGGCACTTCGCCGTCACGCCGCAGACCATCCGCCGCGACATCAACCAACTGGGCGAGGCCGGCCTGCTGCGGCGCTACCACGGCGGCGCGGCCTATGACTCCAGCGTGCAGAACACTGCATACAGCCAGCGCGCGCACCAGATGCGCGATGAAAAGCAGCGCATCGCCGCCGCCATGGCCGCACGCATCCCCGACCAGGCTTCGCTGTTCATCAATATCGGCACCACTACCGAGGCCATCGCCCGCGCCCTGCTCAACCACCGCGACCTGAAGATCATCACCAATGACCTGCACGTGGCGAGCATCCTCAGCACCAAGGAAGACTTCGATGTGCTGATCGCCGGCGGCAACGTGCGCAGCGACGGCGGCGTGGTGGGCCAGGCCACCGCCGATTTCATCAGCCAGTTCAAGGTCGACTTCGCCTTGATCGGCATCAGCGGCATCGACGAGGACGGCACCCTGCTCGACTTCGACTACCAGGAAGTCCGCGTCTCCCAGGCGATCATCCACAACGCACGCAAGGTGTTTCTGGCAGCGGACTCCAGCAAGTTCGGCCGCAGCGCCATGACGCGCCTGGGCTCCCTGGAGCAGATCGACTGCCTGTTCACCGATACCCCGCCATCCGAGGTGTTCGCCGAGCTGCTGGCCCGGCACAAGGTGCACCTGGAAGTCGCCGGCTAGGTTCGGCAGCCCTCTTCGCGGACAAGTCCGCTCCCACGCACGAGGTACGCCGGACCGGTGGGAGCGGTCTCGACCGCGAACAGCAGCCGGCACGCCGATCCGGCGTCTTGTGCCAGCGATCAGCCTCGCCAACCGGTTCAGCCACCTTCTTCGCGAACAAGTCCGCTCCCACGCACGAGGTACGCCGGACCTGTAGGAGCGGTCTCGACCGCGAACACCAGCACGCCCTCCCGCGTCTTACGCCAGGCCGCCGAAGCGATCAGCATCGCCAGCAGGCTAGGCAGCCATCTACGCGAACAAGTCCTCCCCATGCACAGGGTACGCCGGACTTGTGGGCGGTCGTGACCGCGAACCACGCGGCGAAACACCGCCCCCGTATGACGACAGGCCCGCTTCTTCCGTTTATCGAATTCGAAAACGATGCGCTTTCAATAATGCTCGATTACGAATAGCATGTTCAAAAACGAACATCGCTTTCGTATTGAGGAGGAACCCGTGCCCCACCTTGCCCAGCCCGTCTCCGAGCTTTATGACGTCGCCGTGATCGGCGGTGGAATCAATGGTGTCGGTATCGCCGCCGACGCAGCCGGTCGTGGACTATCGGTGTTCCTTTGCGAACGCGACGACCTGGCCAGCCACACATCCTCGGCCAGCAGCAAGCTCATCCATGGTGGCTTGCGCTACCTGGAACACTACGAGTTCCGCCTGGTGCGCGAGGCTCTCGCCGAGCGCGAGGTGCTGCTGGCCAAGGCACCGCATATCGTCAAGCCGATGCGCTTCGTGCTGCCGCACCGCCCGCACCTGCGCCCGGCCTGGATGATCCGTGCCGGCCTGTTCCTGTATGACCACCTGGGCCTGCGCAAAAAGCTGCCGGCCTCCCGCGGCCTGCGTTTCGGACAGGACAGCGCGCTGCAGCCGGCGATCACCCGCGGTTTCGAATATTCCGATTGCTGGGTCGACGATGCACGGCTGGTGGTGCTCAACGCCATGGCCGCGCGTGAACACGGCGCGCATATCCACACCCGTACGCAGTGCCTAGGCGCCAGGCGGGCCGGCGGAATCTGGCATGTGGAGCTGCAACGCGCGGACGGCAGCCGCTTCGCCCTGCGCGCCAAGGCGCTGGTCAACGCGGCCGGCCCGTGGGTGGCGCGGTTCATCGGCGACAACCTGCGGCAGCGCTCGCCCTATGGCATCCGCCTGATCCAGGGCAGCCACATCGTCGTGCCGCGCCTGTACGAAGGCGAGCAGGCCTACATCCTGCAGAACGAGGACCGGCGCATCGTCTTCGCCATCCCCTACCTGGGTCGCTACACCCTGATCGGCACCACCGACCGCGAATACCGGGGCGACCCGGCGCAGGTCCGTATCAGCGAGGAGGAAATCGCCTACCTGCTGGGGGTCGCCAATGCGCATTTTCGCAAGCAGACGACCGCGCAAGACATCCTGCACAGTTTTTCCGGCGTCCGGCCGCTGTGCGACGACGAATCGGACAACCCCTCGGCGGTGACCCGCGACTACACCCTGGCGCTGGCCGCCGAGCCCGGGCAAGCGCCGCTGCTTTCAGTGTTCGGCGGCAAGCTGACGACCTACCGCAAGCTGGCCGAGGCCGCACTGGCGCACCTCGAGCCGTTCCTGCCGCGGATGGGCGGGCGCTGGACGGCAACGGCGCCGCTACCGGGCGGCGAGGCGATGGCGACGCTCGACGGGCTGGCAGCCGAGATCGGCAACCGGATCAGCGGGATGGATGCCGAGCTGGCGCGGCGCTGGGCGGCGACCTATGGCAGCCGCGTCTGGTGCATGCTGGGCGGCGTGTCCTCGCGCGCCGGGCTGGGCGAGGCGCTGGGGCCAGGGCTCTACCGCGTCGAGGTGGATTATCTGGTCGCCGAGGAGTGGGCCAGCCAGGCCGACGACATCCTCTGGCGACGGACCAAGCTCGGCCTGGCCTTCAACGACGAGGACAAGGCGCGCCTGCGCCAGTACCTGGCCAGTCACCCCGGGTTGCCGGCGCGGGCCGACAGCGACGCGGCCTGAACCCCGCTAGCCGCCCTGTGCCTCGAGCTGCCGGCTGATCCGCGCGACGCTGGCGGCGATGCGCTGCTCGGCGTCACGCACCTGCTCGTGCTGCTGCAACAGCGGCACGCAGAGATTCAGCGCGGTGAGCACCAGCAGCTTGTCGCCGCTGGCATTGGGGAACTGCCGCTGGCTGTCGGCCAGGTGCCGCTGCAGCAAGGCCGCGGCTTCGCGCAGCGTGGCCTCCTGGCTGGCCGGCGCACGGAACGAGTAGTCACGCCCGAACACCTTCAGCACTTGCACCTCGCCGGTCATGCGGCGTTGCTACTGGTGGCGCGCTCGAGCAGTGCCTGCAGGCGCGCCAGGGTGGCGCCCTGGCGGTCTTCCTGTTCCAGCGCGGCGAGCTGCAGGTTGTCGTTTTCCTCGCGGGCCTGCTGCAGCTGCTGCTCGAGCAGGCTGCAGTGTTCGTTCAGTTGCTGGTTGCGCTGCAGCAGGTCGCTGATGACGGTTTCGAGCTGCGCGAGAGTGGTTTCAAGCATGGGAGCTGATTTCCGGGTCTTCTGAAAAAGCGCGCGAGAGTACCCGAAAGAGCGGCTGCCGGGGGCCTTCATTGCGCCTTCAGTGATCACCTCGGCAGCCATCGCCAAGGGCGGATGTTTGCGGTAGCCTCGGCGGCCTATTCGCAGAGGAGAGTTCCCATGGCACGCGCTACCGCCCGCCACATCCTGGTTTCCACCGAAGCCAAGTGCAATGAACTGAAAGCCGCCATCGAAGGCGGTGCCGACTTCGCCGAGCTGGCCCGCCAGCATTCCTCCTGCCCGTCCGGCCGCGATGGCGGCAACCTGGGCTCCTTCGGCCCGGGGCAGATGGTTCGCGAGTTCGACACCGTGGTGTTCAGCGCACCGCTGAACCAAGTCCAGGGCCCGGTGAAGACCCAGTTCGGCTACCACCTGCTGGAAGTCACCAGCCGCCAGGACTGAACGAAAAAAGGCCCGGTTTCCCGGGCCTTTCTCTTTGTGCTCAGCGCGGGGCGCCCGCCCTGTCGCGATTTTCGTGCAGCAGCACGTTCAGCTCGTCCACCACCGGCTCCCAGGCATCGTCGCTGGCCAGCGCATCGCGCAGCATCTGCGCCTGGGCGGGCGTCCAGAACGAGGCCTCGGTCAGCTTGACGTCATCCGGCAAGGGGTAGTGCTCGGCGATGAAGGCGTCCATTCCGGCCTGATCCGAAGGCAGGCCGAGCTGCTCGAACAGCAGTTCGAGGGTCTTGGCGACAGGTTCCATAAGCTTCTCCCGGGGTCGATGCGGCCTGGCCGCGTGGTCTTGCAGCAATAGAGGGCCGGCTGCCCGCCGCGGTTCCACGACGCGCGCCACTGGTTGCTGCATGGCGGTCGGCGCAAGCGACGGCCGGCCAGCTCGACGCGATGCCCAACGCGAATGGTTTGGCCGAGCCGGTGGTCTAACCTCTACCTTCCACGACGATGAGGACAACGCCATGGGTCTGTTCGACCGCATCAAAGAGAAGCTCGGCCTCGGTGACACATCCAACGAAGCGCAGAAACCATCCGGCACGACGCCCACCACCAGCGCCTCCACCAGCAGCGAACAAGGCGCCACCCTCGGCAACCAGCCGTCGGCCACCTCCAACGCCACGCTCGCTCCCGGCCAGGACCTGAATGCGCGACCTGCCGGCCTGTCGCAGGTGGACGTCGCGGCGAAGCTCGACGGCATGGCCGCGAGCCATGCTGAAACCCTCAACTGGCGCACCTCCATCGTCGACCTGATGAAGCTGCTCGGCATGGACAGCAGCCTGGAGTCGCGCCGCGAACTGGCAGTCGAACTGGGCTGCCCGGCGGAGAAGATGAGCGATTCGGCGCAGATGAACATGTGGCTGCACCGCGAGGTGCTCAAGCGTGTCGCCGAACACGGCGGGACCGTGCCACCGGAACTTCTCCACTAGAAACGACAAGGGCCGCCTCGCGGGCGGCCCTCTGTGGTCAGGGGTGGTCGATCAGGCCAGGCGGGCCTGCTCGTCGGCGAGGAAATCCTCCTCCAGCAGGGCATCGCTGGCGCCACTGGAAACCACCTCCTGGGCCGTACCTGCGCCACGCTTGGCGCGCGCCTTGCCGAACTGGTGGCCAAGCGCCTTGTCGAGCTTCTCCATGGCGCCGTCGATCGCCAGCTCCAGGGCTTCGGCCTTATGGGTCACCGAGACCGGCGGCAGGCCCTTGGGCCGCGCCTCCATCTGGCAGCGCTTGTCCTGGGCGCCGGCCTTGTCTCCGTTCTCGTCACTCAAGTGCACGACGATCCGCGTCAGATCATCGCTGTAACGCTCCAGTCGGCTGGCGACACTGGCACTCACCCAATCTGCAAGCCGGGCACTGCCGTCGATATGGTTATCGCTGTGAACCTGGATCTGCATAAGTCGTCCTTACCGTGGCTTCTGGACTGGCCGGCCTTGTCGGTCGGCCTTGGCTCCAGCTATGCCACTGTCGGGCCGCGTATGCAATGGGTAAAAACACCCGGCGGCGATGCCCGGCCATCCCGCCGCCGGCACGTTCGCGGCACCCGGCGCGGCGTTGCGAACCGATGCCGACGGTTGCCGGCCCGTTGGCGGCAAGCGACTTGCGCCGGTGCAAATGCAACAAAATGCGGGCCGCTCGCAGGCGGCCCGGAGATGACGGCACAACGACACTCAAGCGGCCTTGGAAAACAGCGCGTGGCCGTGGTCGAGCGCCTGGTCCACCAGCCAGCGACCATGCGCCAGCGAGAGCCGCTGGGCTACCTGCAGGTCACTGCTGAAGCCATTGTTGGTCGCCACCGGCAGGCGCCGGGTGGTGTGGCCGGCCGGGTCGGTGATGCGACAGCCACAGGCCCAGGGCGTCGGTGCGCCCGGGTACTCCATGACGTCGGCGATGATGGTGTGGTCGCGGTAGGTGCATTGCATCGTGCTCATGGTGGTTACCTCGCAATCAGCCCTGGCTACGCCCCGGCGACCGCTCGGCTCCTGCCGCGCCGGGGTCCGATCAGGCTGCGCCCTGCAGCGCCGCCGTGCAAGCGGCGCCGACGAACGTGCTCAGGTATCCAGCGAAGGGCCGACCATCTGCGCCAGCTGCGCATAGACGCCCGGACAGGCGACCAGGTAGGGATTGCCATCGAGCAGGCCGTCGCCGCGGAAGAAGTCGTTGACCAGGCCGCCGGCCTCCTTCACCAGCACCAGCCCGGCGAGGCAATCCCAGCTCTTGAGCTGGGTCTCGTAGTAGCCGAGCAGCCGGCCGGCCGCGACATAGGCGGTCATCAGCGCGCCGGAGCCGTTGCGCAGGAACATGCCGCCCTCGGCCAGCAGCTTTTCCAGGAACGGGATGAAATGCTCCTTGCCGCGCGGGTGGAAGGTACCGGTACCGGTCAGTCCCTCGCTGACGTGGGTCGCCGCGCTGGCCTTCAGCGGCTGGTCGTTGACGAAGGCGCCGCGGCCCAGGCAGCCATGGAAGAGCTCGTCATGGTTGGGGTCGGCGATGACCCCGACATGCGGCCGGCCATCGACCATCAACCCCACCGATACGCACCAGTTGTGCAGCCCGTGCAGGAAGCAGGCGGTGCCGTCGATCGGGTCGATCACCCAGACGCAGCGGGCCTCGAGGTCGGCCGCCCCGCTCTCCTCGCCGAGGAAGCCGTCCTCGGGAAAGCGCTCGGCCAGCCGCGCACGCAGGAACTGCTCGATGCGCTGGTCGGCGATGCTGACCACGTCCTGCCGGTAGGCGCCCTTGTGCTCGACGACCAGCGTGCCGCGTTCGCGGTACAGCTGCATGCCCATCTGCGCTGCCTCATGGGCCAGGGCGCGAGCGAAGGCATAGCGGGCATCGATGTCGGGGGCGTGGTCGGACGCGGTCATGGGCAGGCTCCTGTTGGCGGAGGCGCGATTCTAGACAAGCGCCATGACAAGCGACACCGCGCATCGGGCCAGCGGTCGAGAACCACTGGCCCGAGGGAGGAACTCAGTCCTGGCTGACCGCACCGATGCGGTGGATCGACAGGTCGGCACCATTGAATTCCTCTTCCTGCGACAGGCGAATGCCGAGGGTCGCGCGCAGCAGGCCGTAGACCGCGAAGCCGCCGGCCAGCGCCACGACGACGCCGAGCGCCGAGCCGATCAGCTGGCTGGCCAGGCTCACGCCACCCAGCCCGCCGAGCCAGTGCTGGCCGAACAGGCCACAGGCCACCCCGCCCCAGACGCCGCACAGGCCATGCAGCGGCCAGACGCCGAGCACGTCGTCGATCTTCCACTTGTTCTGGGTGGCGGTGAACGCCCAGACGAACAGCGCTCCGGCGATCGCCCCGGTGGCCAGCGCACCCACCGGGTGCATCAGGTCGGAACCGGCGCAGACCGCGACCAGCCCGGCCAGCGGGCCGTTGTGCAGGAAACCCGGGTCGTTGCGCCCGACCAGCCAGGCCGAAGCCGTGCCGCCGACCATGGCCATCAGCGAGTTGACCGCGACCAGCCCGCTGATGCCTTCGAGCGACTGCGCGCTCATCACGTTGAAGCCGAACCAGCCGACGATGAGGATCCACGAACCCAGCGCCAGGAACGGGATGTTCGACGGTGCGAACGCCACCAGTCGCCCGTCGCGGTAGCGCCCGTTGCGCCGGCCGAGCAGCAGCACCGCGCCGAAGGCCAGCCAGCCGCCCATCGCGTGGACCACCACCGAACCGGCGAAGTCATGGAAAGCGGCGCCGAAGGTTGCCTCCAACCAGCCCTGCAGACCGAGGTTGCCGTTCCAGATCAACCCCTCGAAGAAGGGGTAGACGAAGGCGACGATCAACAGCGTGGCGCACAGCTGCGGGCCGAACTTGGCGCGCTCGGCGATGCCACCGGAGATGATCGCCGGAATCGCCGCGGCGAAGGTCAGCAGGAAGAAGAACTTCACCAGCGCGTAGCCGTGGTCGGCCACCAGCTGCTCGGCCGGCGCCAGGAAGGTCACGCCGTAGGCGATCCAGTAGCCGATGAAGAAGTAGGCCAGGGTCGACACGGCGAAGTCGGTGATGATCTTCGACAGCGCATTGACCTGGTTCTTCAGCCGCACGGTGCCCACTTCGAGGAAGGCGAAGCCCGCGTGCATGGCCAGCACCATCACCGCGCCAATCAGGATGAACAGGGTATTGGAGCCATGCACCAGGGTCTGCACGGCACTATCGAGGTTTTCCATGGGTTGTTCTGCCTCCGGGGAAATCGCACCAAAACGGCAACCATGAAAAACGCGACGCACCAACATGCGTCATTCCCGGCCAGGCGGTGCGTCGGCTCGTGCTGCGCCAGCACTGATATCGACCCGCCACCACTAGCCAAGTAACTGATTTTCAACGAGTTGCAATTTTCGCGAGGAAACCGGCCTGCGCCATGTTGGCGCTTGACCGGCACTCACTGCACCGAGTCAATGCAAGCGCCATACCAGCGCCGTGCGGCAATGCCTCGCTTTGGTGCCCGGCGCTCTGCTAGATCACCTGCAGAGCGCGGTATTCGTCCCAGGCGTGCTGGTCGGTCATGCCGCTGACGAAGTCCTGCAACATGCGGGTGCGCAGGTAGAACTCCCACAGCGGCCAGTCGGCCGCCGCCGGATCGAGGTGGCTGAGCGCCTCGTGGTAGGCCTTGACCAGCAGGCTGGGCAGGCGCCGCGCCAGCATCTGCAGGTGCGGCTCCTCGCGGCACTGGCCGACGGTCAACTGGCCGAAGGTCGCCGGGGCAACCCGCAGCAAGGGCGCGTAGTGCTCCAGCAGGCCCTGCAGGACGCGATAGCCCTGCAGTTGCAGGGTCTCGACCTCCGGATGGCAGAACACCCGGGCCATGGCCACATCCTTGAAGGTCGCGACGATGGCGTTGGGCAGGCTGCTGTCCTCGAGCAGCGCGCGGTCCAGGGTGCCCTCGTGGATCGCCTCGATGTTGTCGATGAACTGCCGCGCCGCATGCTGCACCAGCGGGTGGATGACATTGACGCGCAGCCAGATGAAGAACTCGCCACTCCTGTTGATCGGCTCGCGCGCCGCACGCTCCAGCGCATAGCCGACCATGCTGCGAAAGCTGCGGGTGCTGCCCGGCACCGGCTGGTCGGGGCAGCCATGCTCGGCGAAGCGCTCGACCAGCAGCTGCGCCAGCTGCTCGATGCTGAAGATGCCCTTCTCCACCGCATCCTCGATGTCGGCCAGGCAGTAGGCGATGTCGTCGGCGGCTTCCATGATGTAGGCCACCGGATGGCGGGTGCCGGGCTGCATGCCGAGCGCCTGGTACAGCTCGCCGACGAAGCCCTGCTCGGACAGGTAGAAGCCCGGCTTCTTCTGCAGGTAGGCGCCGGGCGTGCCCTTGGGTGGCCGGGGTGCGTAGGCCGGACGCACGTATTTGAGCAGCCCGGCGCTCTGCACGTAGGTCAGGTTCAGGCGCAGCAATGTCACCACCAGGCGCAGCGCCTGGGCGTTGCCTTCGAACTGCTTGAGGTCGCGCAACATGCGGGCACGCAGCTCGTCGTCGCCCTGCTGGCCGAGGGCCTGTTCGAACAGCGCGTCCAGGTGGTGCTCGAACCACTGGCCGATGGCGAACTCGCCGAAATGGCCGAACGGCGGGTTGCCGATGTCGTGCATCAGGCAGGCCATTTCCACCAGCGTTTCCAGCGCGCCGTCCAGACCCTGCAGGCCATAGTCCGCGGCGCGCTCGCCGAGCTGCTTGTACAGCGTGCGGACGATGAAGCGCCCGGTCTGCTGCACTTCCAGCGAGTGGGTCAGGCGGCTGCGTACGGCCGCGTTGCGCTCCAGCGGGAACACCTGGGTCTTCTGCTGCAGGCGGCGCACGGCCGCGCTATTGATGATCCGGCCACGGTCGCTTTCCAGCTGGTCGATGAGCGCCGCGAGCGCGTCTTCGCCCGGCTGTTCCACCCTGCCATGCGGGCGCTGGCGGGAAATCCTCTGTTTGAAGTCGATGGCCACGGCTGTGCTCGAAGGTCGGTGAAGCCCCGGAGCCTACCCCGTCGCGCCACGCTTACCAAGGGTGGCCGGGCGGCGTAAGCTGGGCGACCTTCCAGCAGCCACGCCCGCCGCCATGTCTCGCGCCGACTTTCACCAACAGCACGCCGAACGCGCCATCGCCGAGGCCCGGCGCCTGCTGGCCCGGCGCGAAAGCCTCGGCCCGCGCTGGCTGGCCTGGGTCGCCACCGAGCTGTACCAGCTGAGCCCGCCGGCCTACGCCGCCATGGTGCGCCGCGAGCTGGAGCGGCTCAGCCAGCCAGCGTCCTGAACACGACGCCGATCGCTCGCCGGCAGGTGCTTGTACGGCGCCAAGGGTCTAGAATCCGCGGCCATATCGACCCTCACACGAGATGAACCATGGGCGCACAGTGGAAAGCCAAACCCAAGGAAGCCGCCGCCAATGCCAAGGGCAAGATCTTCGGCAAGCTGGTGAAGGAAATCATGATCGCCGCACGTAACGGTGCCGATCCGGAGACCAATGCCAAGCTGCGCCTGGCCGTGCACCAGGCCAAGAAGGCCTCGATGCCCAAGGACACCCTCGAGCGCGCCATCAAGAAGGGCGCCGGCCTCACCGGCGAGGTGATCAACTACGAGCGCACCCTCTACGAAGGCTTCGCCCCGCACCAGGTCCCGGTGATCGTCGAGTGCCTGACCGACAACCTCAACCGCACCGTCGCCGAGATCCGCGTGCTGTTCCGCAAGGGCCAGCTGGGCTCGTCCGGCTCGGTGAGCTGGGACTTCGACCACGTCGGCATGATCGAGGCGACACCAGAAGCCGGTGCCGACGCCGAGCTGGCAGCCATCGAGGCCGGCGCCCAGGACTTCGAGGCAGCCGACGAAGGCGCCACCCTGTTCATCACCGAGCCCACCGACCTGGACGCGGTATGCAAGGCGCTGCCCGAGTTCGGTTTCACCGTGCAGTCGGCCAAGCTCGGCTACCGGCCGAAGAACCCGGTCACGCTCGGTGGCGCGGAGCTGGAGGAAGTGGAAGCCTTCCTCGAGGCGATCGACGCCCACGACGACGTGCAGAACGTCTACGTCGGCCTGGCCGGCTGAACCACGCGGAGGCAGCGTGATGACCACGAAGAAGCCGGACGTTCCCTACAGCCAGCGCGAGCAGGGCTACCGGGAAAAGGCGCTGAAGATGTTTCCCTGGGTCTGTGGCCGTTGCGCGCGGGAGTTTTCCGGCAAGCGGCTGAGCGAGTTGACGGTCCATCACAAGGACCACAACCACGACCACAACCCCGAGGACGGATCCAACTGGGAGCTGCTCTGCCTCTACTGCCACGACAACGAGCACGCGCGCTACACCGATGCGCAATACCAGACCGCACCGCGCGCCGGCGCGGATCTGGGTCGCCAGGAGACCTTCAAGGCCTTCGCCGGCCTTGCCGATCTGCTCAAGGACAAGGGCTGAAGCACCGCTTCGGCCCTGCCCCGCCAGCCACGGGCGCTATTTGACCAGCACCACTGGCACGGACACTTCGTGCAGCACGCGATTGGTCACCGAGCCCATCACCAGGCCGGTGAAGTTGCCCAGGCCGCGGGTCCCCATCACCAGGGTGTCGCAACCGAACCGACCGACCGCCGCGCTGACCTGGTCGGCCGCGTTGCCCATCACCGTGTGGGTCTCGGCCTGAATGCCGGCCGCCTTGAATGCGGCCGCGGCCTCGTCGAGCAGGCCGCGCGACTGCGCCATCAGGCCGTTGTTGATCTCCTCGATCATGCTGGCACTGACATATTCGCCATAGAGCACCGGCTCCTGCTGGACGTTGACCACATGCACCTGCGGGGCGGCCTTCAGCTCGCCGGCCAGGTCGATCACGTATTGCAGCGCACGTCTGGCGTTATCCGAACCGTCGAAAGCCACGAGAATCTTGCGCATAGCCACCTCCCCTTGTTGTCGAGACTTGAAGCATAGCCCAGCCCGATAAGCGCGCCGCCGCATCGACGCGCTTGTCTTGATCTGGCACAAGCCGCCATCATCTGCGCCCCCTAAAACAGAGAGTCGAGCATGAGCAGTATCCAGGAAGGCCCGGTCTTCGGCGTGGGCGATGCCTCCTACCAGGCAGCGGGTGGCCTGGACGGGCTGCAGCGGCTGGTGGCGGATTTCTACCTGGCGATGGACAGCCTGCCCGAGGCCGCGGGCATCCGTGCGATGTACCCGCAGGACCTGACCCAGGCGCAGGAGAAGCTGGTCAGCTTCCTCAGCGGCTGGCTGGGCGGGCCACGGCGCTATGCCGAGAAATTCGGCCCGATCAGCATTCCGCAGTTCCATACCCGCTGGCCGGTCGGCGAAGCCGAGCGCGACGCCTGGCTGAACTGCATGGCCTGGGCCATCGAACGGCAGCCCTACACGCCGGCCTTTGCCGAGTACCTGCTGGCCCAGCTGCGGGTGCCGGCCGAGCGTATCCGCCAGGTGCAAAGCGCCCGCTGACACGCACGAGGCTGCCGATGCGCCTGGCGCCGGGGCCGGCAGCTCGCCTCAGTCGCGCTCCGCGACCAGCGGCTCGGCCGGCCGCTCGAAGCGGTTGCCCAGCGCCATGGGTAGCCAGACCGGCAGCAGCGCCAGGCCGAAAGCCAGGCACAGCCAGCTCAGCCACTGGCCACCTTCCGGAGCCGGGAAGGCCAGCCGGCCGATACCGATCAGCAGGCTGTACAGCGACAGCGCTGTCAGCACCACCGCCAGTACGCGGCTACGGAAATCGGCTCGGGCGCGCCCGTCGTCGCCGCACAGCGCCGCGGTGCGCCCCCAGAAGCCGAACGGCCGAACCTTGCGATAGAAGGCCTGCAGGGTCGCGTCATCGGTGGCCGGCGTGACGAAAGTGACAAGGATCGCCGCGCTGGAGGTGATCAGCGACATCAGCCCCAGGCGTATCCACTCCTGCTCCTGGTCGGTGCCGAAGAAGTGCAGCAGCAGCGGCGCGGTGATCAGCGAGACCAGCATCGCCGCCAACTCCGAATACAGGTTGATCCGCTCCCACAGCCAGCGCAGCACCAGCACCGCGCCCATGCCGGCGCCGAACAGCAGCGAGATGAACCAGGCCGTCTGGATCGAGCCAAGATTGGCCATGATGGCCATGGCGATCAGCAGGATGACCACGTTGGAGAGGCGCGCGACCAGCACCAGTTCGGCGTCGCGGGCCTCGCGCTTGAGCAGTTTCGGCGCGACCACCGCACGGTAGACATCGTTGCTCCAGTAGGACGCGCCCCAGTTCAGGTGGGTGTCGACGGTCGAGGCCAGCGCCGCCAGAAGCCCCACCAGCATCAGTCCGCGGATGCCCGGCGGCAGCAACTCGTCGATGCCGCTGACGAACAGCGCTTCGCGCGCGGCGACGAAGCCGTCGCCGGCGGCATCGGCCGGGGTGAAGGGATAGAGCACCAGCAGGCCTAGGGAGATCGCCAGCCAGAACAGGCTGCGCACCAGGATCTGCAGCCAGGTGAACACCAGGCCGGCGATACGCGCCTGGCGGTCGGTCGGGCAGGCCATGCTGCGCTGCGCCAAGTAGCCGGTGCCATCGGCGTTCATCTGGAACAGCCACTGCATGCCGACGATCACCAGAAACGGCAGCAGCGCCTCGCCCACGCCTGCCGGCGGCGCGAAGGAGAGCAGCTTGTCCGCCTGCTCCAGGCCGTAGAGTTCGACGATGCGCTCGGTCAGCCCACCAAGCCCACCGGCGGCGTCCACCACGAACCAGGCATAGGCGGCGGTGCCGAGCATCGCCACGGCGAACTGCATCACATCGGTCTGCACCACCGCACGCAGTCCGCCGGTGATCGAGTAGGTCGCGGTGAAGACCAGGATCAGCACGATGGAGATCAGGTTGTTGGTGCTGGTCGTCAGCGCATCGAGCCCGGTGATGCTTTCGCCCAGGCGGATACCGCTCGCCTCGATGACGCTGGCGATGCCCTGGTACAGCCCGGCCGGCAGCCAGTCCTGCCAGGGCAGGAAGACCTCGGCGATGCGGATGGCCGCCACCAGCACCATGGCCAGTACAACGCAGTTGATCACCGTGCCGTAGTAGACGGCCTTGAACAGCCGCAGCGGAACGACCGCCTTGCCGCTGTAGCGCACCCGGGTGACTTCGGCGTCGGTCAGCACGCCCGCTCGCCGCCAGTTGCTGGCGAACAGCCAGGCGAGCAGCAGGAAGGCCAGCCCGTAGATCCACAAACGCCACAGGGCGAATACACCGGCGCTCGCGACCAGGCCGGCGACCAGCAGCGGCGTGTCCGCGGCGAACTGGGTGGCGGCCATCGACACGCCGGCTCGCCAGCCCTTGATGGTACGCCCGGCGAGAAAATACTCATCCAGGCTCTGCGAGGCCTTGCTCCGCGCGCGCAGGCCGGAGCCGAGACCGTAGAGAACAAAAGCCGTAACGATGAGAATATCCAACATCTTGTTATGCCTGTCGTTGGAAGCTGCACGACTTCAGAGCCTCGCCGACGGGCAAAGATGCCGCTGTCCGGATGAGCGGCCACCTGCGGCCAGCACGGCTGCATCCGGCCGCCGGCGCAGGCTAGAATCGCTGCCCCGCCTCGAAGTGATGCCGTCGCACGTGCCCGATATCCAGCCCTTGCCCGCCTCCCAGCAGCGCCTGCTCAAGCAGTTCTACCGCAGCCATGGCAGCCGGGGACGCATCGCCGCGCAGGCCCGTTGCTGGGTCGCGCGCGACGGCGGAATCATCGCCGGCCTGTGTCTGACGCCCATGGCCGGGGGCCACTGGCTGACCAACCTGCTGGTCGCCGCCGAGCAGCGCAACGGCGGCGTGGCCACCGCCTTGCTGGCCGCAGTGAAGGCACGCGTGCCAGGGCCGATATGGCTGTTCTGTCGCCCGGAACTGATCGGCTTCTACCAGCGCCGCGGCTTCATCCTCGCACCCGCCCTGCCTGCCGAGCTCGAGACCAGGCTGGAGCGTTATCGGCAGACCAAGCCGCTGGTCGCGCTGCAACTGGAGGTACCCGACATGCCCTCGCCACCGATCGAGATCGTCACCGCGGCACTGTTCGATACCCGCGGCCGGCTGCTGCTAGTGCGCAAGCGGGGCAGCCGCTATTTCATGCTGCCGGGCGGCAAGCGCGAGCCCGGCGAGACGTCCTGGCAGACCTTGCAGCGCGAGCTGGACGAAGAACTGGCGCTCCAGCTGCGCGAAGGCCAGGTACAGGTTTTGGGCGAGTTCGAAGCCGCCGCCGCCAACGAACCGGGCCGCCGGGTGCGGGCGCAGGTATTTGCCGGGCGGCTAGAGGGCGACGTGCGGGTCCAGGCGGAAATCGAGCAGGCCCGTTGGCTGGCCCTGCCGGCGCAGCACACGGACGACCTCGCGCCCCTGCTGCGCGAACACATTCTGGTGGCACTGGCGGGTTGGCCGCGCTGAGGTTCATCTACGGCGAGATCGGATCGCTCGCCGGGAAGGTTTCCTCGAGAGCCTCGTCGAGCTGATCCTCGTCCGCTTCGTCGGGCTTACGCTCGAGCTCGTCAGGGGCCGGCACGGGGTCCTTGTCCGAAGGGTTCTGTCCGATCATGAGCCTCTCCTCGGTTGATCTACAGAACTTAGTCGCGCGGCCGGACAGGCAGTTCGCCGCGTCCGGCGCCGGCAGTCGCTTTTCTGCGGGCAAAAAAAAGGGGCGGGGTTAACCCCCGCCCTGCTTCTTCCCTGCTCCTTGTGTTTCCTGCTCATCGTCCTGATGAAACCGCATCCTGCGGTTGTTCCTGGCCACATCCTTTTGGCCTGTGCTTGTCCGTCAGCACAGGGGCGATATTAATGATTGGCCGGGCTGCGGCAATCCACAGGACCCGGACTGACCTGCGGCAAACCACCACACCCACTTGAAATAATATCCCTAGTAATCAATGAGTTATGCATTGGCAGCCTGCGCAAGGTGACATTTAAAGCGGCGCTTCGCCTACAGAAGATGTAAGCGAATGCTTACAAGGGCACGAGCGATCGGCTATCCGGGACTTAGTTCGTTCGGCCTACGCGCGGCAAGCGTTGCAGTGCACAGGTGCAACGCGACACGAGCGCAAAGAACGGATGTACGAGGCTACAGGCCGCCTTCAAGCCGCCTGCCAGCCTCGCAATGGCGTCAGGCAGTTTTCCGGCAGCGACCGGAACCTGCCTGTGGTACGCCCGTCAGTGGAACAGCGCCTCGCTGGACAGGCCATTCCGTTCGAGGATTTCGCGCAGACGCCGCAGGGCCTCGACCTGGATCTGGCGCACCCGCTCGCGGGTCAGGCCGATTTCCTGGCCGACTTCCTCCAGCGTGCTGCTCTCGTGCCCGCGCAGGCCGAAGCGACGGACCACGACTTCCCGCTGCTTCTCGGTCAGGTCCGACAGCCACTGGTCGATGCTGGCGGACAGATCATCGTCCAGCAGCAGGTCGCAGGGGTCGTTCGGCTTGTCGTCGGTGAGGGTATCGAGCAGCGTCTTGTCGGTATCCGGGCCGAGCGACACGTCTACCGAAGTCACCCGCTCGTTCAGCCCGAGCATGCGCTTGACCTCGGAGACAGGCTTCTCCAGCAGGTTGGCAATCTCCTCGGGGCTGGGCTCGTGGTCGAGCTTCTGCGTCAGCTCCCGCGCGGCGCGCAGGTAGACGTTGAGCTCCTTGACCACGTGGATCGGCAAGCGGATGGTGCGCGTCTGGTTCATGATTGCGCGCTCGATGGTCTGGCGAATCCACCAGGTGGCATAGGTGGAGAAGCGGAAACCACGCTCGGGATCGAACTTCTCGACCGCGCGGATCAGGCCGAGGTTGCCCTCCTCCACCAGGTCGAGCAGGGAAAGCCCGCGGTTGACATAGCGTCGTGCGATCTTCACGACCAGCCGCAGGTTGCTCTCGATCATGCGCTTGCGGCCGGCCGGATCGCCCTTGCGGGCCAGGCGTGCGAAATGCACTTCCTCTTCCGGGGTCAGGAGGGGGGAAAAACCGATCTCGTTGAGGTACAGCTGCGTGGCGTCGAGCGCGCGGCTGTAGTCGATGAACTTGTGCTGTCTGGCGGCTGGTCTGGTCTTGGAGACACCGGCGGCAGGCTGCGCCTTGCCGGCCTGGTCAAAATCAATGCCCGGCTCCATGAGCAAAACCGCATCCTCGACGTCAAACTCCAGCGCTTCTTTCTTGAGTGCCATTATTCTTGTCCCGTTCCGAGTTCGACAACGGGCTCATGACACGCGCGTCCATGCACGAAACCCGAGCCCATCAGTGGCGGCGCGGGTGGGCCATGGTCAACGTCTTGGCAGGTATTGCAGCGGGTCTACAGGCTTGCCCTGGCGGCGAATTTCGAAGTGCAGCTTCACCCGGTCGGTACCCGTCGAACCCATCTCGGCAATGCTCTGCCCGGCTTTGACTCGTTGGCCCTCCCGTACCAGCAGCCTGCGGTTGTGACCGTAGGCGCTAACATAGGTATCGCTGTGCTTGATGATTACAAGTTCGCCGTAACCCCGCAGACCACTACCGGCGTACACCACAGTTCCATCAGAAGCAGCCAGAACAGGCTGTCCTAATTCCCCGGCGATATCAACGCCTTTATTCAAACTGCCGTTTGAGGAAAAACGGCCGATTACCGGACCGTTCGCCGGCCATGCCCAACCGCTCGCCGAGCGGGTCACGGGGCTCACCGAGACCGGTGCCTGCGGAGCCGGCGCCTTGCTGATCGGCGGCGGCTGGGGCACCGGCGTGGTCACCACTTCAGGGGCTGCGGCCGGCGGCGTGGCAGGCTTGGCCACAGTGACAACCGGGCGCACCGGAGCTGGCGCCGCGGCGCCGGAGAAGCGGATGCGCTGGCCGGGATGAATGACGTAGGGTGCGCCGATGCCGTTGACCCGCGCCAGACTGCGCCAGTCCCAGCCATGCCGCGCCGCGATCGACGACAGGGTGTCGCCGCGCCGGACCGTGTAGACGCCGCTGCTCACCGGTGGCCGGCCGTTACGGTCGACCACCTGCACGCCGCCGGTAGGCGACGAGGAACAGCCGGTCAGCAGTGTGGCGACGAGTGCCGTGCCGCAAAGCACGGGCGAAGATAGCAGGCGAAACAACCGCCGATAGCCCATGAGCCTCAATGCTCGCTCCCCAGGGTTGTAATCGGTGTTCAGACGCCTTGGGCGGCTGGCTGGCATCGACCGGCGATCCACTCGAGGCTCAGCACCAGCAGGATACCAGCCGCGGCCAGGGCGATCGCCAGCAGCAACTGCGGATCCTGCCCGGTGAGATCGCCGAAGGTCCCTGGCAGCAGGTTCTGCTCCAGCAGCGGCGTCTGCTGCCCGTGGGAATCGACGCGCCAGGTCAGGGTCTGCTTCCACGGCCAGACCTTGTTCAGCGAGCCGAGCATCAGGCCGGTGAGAAAGCCCAGGGTGAGGTCGCGCCAGCGCTTGAGCGTCCAGCTCAGCAGCCTGGCGAAACTGAGCAGGCCGACGACGCAACCGATGGCGAACACGGCCAGCACGCCGAGATCCAGTGCCTTCACCGCGCCCAGCACCACCGGGTAGAGGCCCAGCAGCACCAGCACGAAGCTGCCGGAAATCCCCGGCAGGATCATCGCGCAGATGGCGATGGCGCCGGCGAAGAACAGGCTCAGCAGGCTGCTGTCCCACTGCACGGGCGCGGCGACGGTGATCCAGTAGGCAAAGGCGATGCCGGCGAGGAACACGACCAGCAACGGCAGGCTGCGCTGGCGAATCTCGCGACCGACCAGGTAGACCGAGACCAGGATCAAGCCGAAGAAGAACGACCAGACCGGGATCGGATGGTGCTCCAGCAGATAAGTGATCAGCCTGGCCAGGCTGAACACGCTGGTGAGGATGCCGGCGAACAGCACCAGCAGGAAACTGGCGTTGGCCTGCTTCCAGGCCTCGCCGATACGTCCGCGCAGCAGAGGTGCGACCGCGCCCGGCAGGCCGGCGATGGAGCGCAGCAACTCGTCGTAGATCCCGGTGATGAAGGCGATCGTCCCACCCGAAACGCCAGGGACGACATCGGCCGCGCCCATGGCCATGCCCTTGGCGTACAACAACAAAGCGTTTTTCATGCTTCCTTCCGCTGAATGATCAGATCACGGGTCCATTGAGCAGCGGCACGAAGCGAACGGTATCCAACAATTGGCGGGAAAATCCGTCTTCCTCTCGAATGATCAGCATCAGTTGCTGAACGTCGCCTGCCCCGACCGGAATCACCAGGCGCCCTCCGGGCGCCAGTTGATCGAGCAGGGCCTGCGGCACATCGGCTGCCGCTGCGGTGACGATGATGCCGTTGTAGGGTGCCAGTGCCGGCCAGCCCTCCCAGCCATCGCCCCAGCGAAAGACCACATTACGCAACTTGAGTTCGCTCAGGCGCTCCTTGGCGCGCTCCTGCAAGGCCTGGATGCGCTCGACGGAGAACACCCGCTCGACCAGCTGCGCCAGCACCGCAGTCTGGTAACCCGAACCGGTGCCGATCTCCAGCACCTTGTCCAGCGGGCCGTCGGCGAGCAGGAGCTCGCTCATGCGCGCCACCATGAACGGCTGGGAAATCGTCTGGTTGTGGCCGATCGGCAGCGCGGTGTCCTCGTAGGCGCGGTGGGCGAGTGCCTCGTCGACGAACAGGTGACGCGGGGTACGGCGGATCACCTCCAGCACGTGGGGGTTGGACAGCCCTTCCTCGTACAGGCGCTGGATCAGGCGATCACGGGTACGCTGGGAGGTCATCCCGGTGCCATGCAGCAGGTCGGTCGGCGCGCGGTGGCTCACAGGACGTCCTCCAGCCAGCGGTCCAGCCCCTGGAACGCCTCGTGAAAGGTGCGATCCAGTTGCAGCGGAGTGATCGAGACGTAGCCCTGCATGATGGCGTGGAAGTCGGTGCCCGGGCCGCCATCCTCGACATCGCCGGCGACCGAGATCCAGTAGCCTTCCTTGCCGCGCGGATTGGCCTGGCGTACCGGCGGCTTGGCCCGGCTGCGGTGGCCGAGGCGGGTCAGGCGGATGCCGCGGATATGGTCCAGCGGCAGGTTCGGCACGTTGACGCTCAGCACCGTGCGCGGTGGCAGGTCCAGCTGGTCGTGCTTTTCCACCAGCGCGCGGGCGACGTGCGCAGCGGTCGGCAGGTTGTCGGCCGAGCGCGACACCAGCGAAAAGGCGAACGCCGGGCGCCCGGTGAAACGGCCTTCGATCGCGGCGGCGACGGTGCCGGAATAGAGCACGTCGTCGCCGAGGTTGGCGCCCAGGTTGATCCCGGAAACGACCATGTCCGGCGTCTCCTCGAGCAGCCCGTTGAGGCCCAGGTGGACACAGTCGGTGGGCGAGCCGTTCAGGCCGATGAAACCGTTGGGCATCGTCACCGGATGCAGCGGCCGGTCGAGCGTGAGGGCGCTGCTGGCACCGCTCATGTCCTGGATGGGAGCCACCACGCGGCACTCGGCATAGTCGGCCAGCGCGTCGTAGAGCGCGGCGAGCCCAGGCGCATACACCCCGTCGTCGTTGGCGATCAGAATACGCATCAGATTTCCGTCTGCCCTGCCAGGCTGACCAGCTCGCGCACCACGGCGGTGGCGAAGCATCCGGTCGGCAGGACGAATTCCAGTTGCAGAATGTCAGGGCCGGGATAATGCCACGACAAGTGGCCGATGGGGAGGCGCAGCACGCGCCGTTCATGCTTCATGCCGGCCTCGGCGAGCCACTTGGCGATGGCCGGCTCCTGCCCGGCCACGTGCTGTTCCAGGGCCTTGGCGGCCCCCGCGGCGGGCGACTCGCCCGCGCCCCACAGCGGCCCGGTAGGGTGCAGGTCGAGGATATCCAGGCGCGGATCCCGGCACTCGGCCTCGCCGGCGGGGAAGAAGCTGCGGCTGTCGGTGAAGGCCAGCAGGTCCCCCACCAATGCGCGCTCCCAGCTGCCTTCAGCGACACGCTCGGCGAGCACGCGGTTGAACAGGTAGCTGCGCCCAGCCGACAGCAGCCGCGAGCGCAGGTTGCGCTGAACCGGCAGCTCTCCCCGGCCGGCGAACTCGCGGGCGCCCTGCAGGTTGTTGCCCTGATGGCCGAAGCGCTGCAGGCCGAAGTAGTTGGGCACGCCATGGGTCTGGACGCTGCGCAGGCGCTGGTCGAGCGCGTCGCGATCGGCCTTCAGCTCGGTCAGGCGCAGGGTGAAGCCGTTTGCCGAATGCGCGCCGCGCTGCAGCTTGCGCTGGTGCCGCACGCTCTTCAGCACGCGCAGGGCGTCGTCCTCGGCGGCCTCCAGCGACGGGTCGCCTCGCCCCGGCAGATGCAGGCTGAACCACTGGCGGGTCAGCGCCTGGCGATCCTTGAGCCCGGCATAGCTGACCAGGCGCAGCGGCACGCCGGCCGCGCGCGCGATGCGGCGCGCCGCCTCCTCGGTGTTGAGGTTGCGCTTCTCGACCCACAGCCAGAGGTGTTCGCCTTCGCCGGACAGCGGGATGTCCAGCACCTCGTCGACCTGGAAGTCCTCGGCCACCGCCTTGAGCACCGCGCTGCCGCAGGGCCCGCCGTGGGCCCGGGGCCCGAGCAGCTGGTCCTCGGTCATGCCGCGACCAGCAGGGCGACCGCATGCACGGCGATACCCTCCCCGCGCCCGGTAAAGCCCAGCTTCTCGGTGGTGGTGGCCTTGACGTTGACCTGATTCGGTTCGACCTGCAGATCCTCGGCGATCAACGCCCGCATGGCCTCGATGTGCGGCGCCATCTTCGGCGCCTGGGCCACGATGGTGGCGTCGACGTTGCCCACCTTCCAGCCCTTGGCGTGGACCTGCTCGACCACGTGGCGCAGCAGCACGCGGCTGTCGGCGCCCTTGAAGCGCGGGTCGGTATCGGGGAAGTGCTTGCCGATGTCGCCCAGCGCCGCGGCGCCGAGCAGCGCATCGGCCAGGGCGTGCAGCAGCACGTCGCCGTCGGAGTGCGCCAGCAGGCCGAAGTCGTGTGCGATCCGCACGCCGCCGAGGGTGATGAAATCGCCTTCGCCGAAGCGGTGGACGTCGAAGCCGTGGCCGATACGCATGCGCAGAATCCCCTGGTTGATGGACGGGGCGGATTCTACAGCAGCCGTGCGACGCATCGACTTCGGCGATGAACACTATCGAGCGAATCGATCCTGTATCGCCATTTGACGATATACAGTTCGGCCCAACGCGATACGAGGACGACGAGCGCCATGCCAGCCCCGCAGGACGATGCCATCAAGGCCCTCGCGCATCCGCTGCGCCGGGAAATCCTCGGCTGGCTCAGGGAGCCCGAGCGCTTCTTCGCCGAGCAGGAATACCCGCTGGAGCTCGGCGTCTGCGCCGGGCAGATCGGCAAGCGCGCCGGACTCTCGCAGTCCACCGTCTCGGCCCACCTGGCCCGCCTGCAGCGCGCCGGCCTGGTGAGCAGCCGCAAGGTCGGCCAGTGGCACTTCTTCCGGCGCAACGACGAGGCGATCCGCGCACTCGTCGAGCAACTGCAGCAAACCCTCTGAGCGACACACCATTCACGGCAATACCAACCAAGGAGCACCGCGATGCCCACTCTCTTCGACCCGATCCGGATCGGTGAACTCGAGCTGTCCAACCGCATCATCATGGCGCCGTTGACCCGCTGCCGCGCCGAGCCGGGCCGAGTGCCGGGCGAGCTGATGGTCGAGTACTACAGCCAGCGCGCCGACGCCGGCCTGATTATCAGCGAAGCCACCTCCGTCACGCCGATGGGCGTCGGCTACCCCGACACCCCCGGCATCTGGTCGGCCGAGCAGGTCCAGGGCTGGAAGAAGATCACCGACGCCGTGCACGCCAAGGGCGGCAAGATCGTCCTGCAGCTCTGGCACGTCGGGCGCATCTCCGATCCGCTCTACCTGGACGGCCAGCTGCCGGTCGCGCCCAGCGCCATCAAGCCGGCCGGGCACGTCAGCCTGGTCCGCCCGATGAAGGACTACGAGACCCCGCGCGCACTGGAAACCGGCGAGATCCCGGCCATCGTCGAGGCCTACCGCAAGGGTGCGGAGAATGCCAGGGAAGCTGGCTTCGACGGCGTGGAGATCCACGGCGCCAATGGTTACCTGCTCGACCAGTTCCTGCAGGACAGCACCAACCAGCGCACCGACCAGTACGGCGGCTCGCTGGAGAACCGTGCGCGCCTGCTGCTGGAAGTCACCGATGCCGCCATTGGCGTCTGGGGCGCAGGCCGCGTCGGCGTGCACCTGGCACCGCGTGCCGACTCGCACGACATGGGCGACTCCAACCGCGCCGAGACCTTCGGCTACGTAGCCCGCGAGCTGGGCAAGCGCGGCATCGCCTTCATCTGCACCCGCGAAAAGGCCGGCGAGGACAGCCTCGGCCCACAGCTCAAGCAGCTGTTCGGCGGTGTTTACATCGCCAACGAGCGCTTCACCGCCGAGCAGGCCAACCAATGGCTGGCCGACGGCAAGGCCGATGCGGTGGCGTTCGGCATTCCCTACATCGCCAACCCGGACCTGGTAGAGCGCCTGCGCCAGGGCGCCCCGCTCAACGAAGCGCGGCCCGAGCTGTTCTACGCCCAAGGCGCCGAAGGCTATACCGATTACCCGTCGCTCTAGCTCCTTGCGACGGAAGGCCCGACCGGGAAACCGGCCGGGCCTTTTTTCGACCCGTTGTTGGCGAAAGAGGCGTGGATGAGGCTGCGCCGTCATCCACCCTAGCGGCGACACCGCGTAAGGATGGAAAACCGCGCAGCGTTTTCCACGCGCCCGGTGCGTGATGCGCACGATCCGGCCGGCAACGTTGACCGGACCGCATGCGCGGACGAGGCTACGCCATCGTCCGCCCTACGCCTGCAATGCCCTGGCATGGTGGCGCAGGTGATCGTCGATGAAGCTGGCGATGAAGTAGTAGCTGTGGTCGTAGCCCGGCTGGATGCGCAGCTGCAGTGGATGGCCGGCGGCCTCGGCGGCACTCCTCAGGGCGTCGGGCTTGAGCTGGCCGAGCATGAAGTCGTCGCGATCGCCCTGGTCGACCAGCGTCGGCAGGCGCTCGCCGGCCTCGGCGATCAGCGCACAGGCATCCCACTCGCGCCAGCGCGAGCGATCCTCGCCCAGGTAGCGGCTGAAGGCCTTCTCGCCCCATGGGCAGGCCATTGGGTTGGCGATCGGCGCGAAGGCCGACAGCGAGCGATAGCGCCCGGGATTCTTCAACGCGCAGACCAGCGCACCGTGCCCGCCCATCGAATGGCCACTGATGCCGCGGCGCTCGGAGACCGGGAAGTTGGCCTCGATCAGCGCGGGCAACTCGTCCACCACGTAGTCGTACATGCGGTAATGCCGGGCCCAGGGCTGCTGGGTCGCGTTGAGATAAAAGCCCGCCCCCAGGCCGAAGTCCCAGGCGCCTTCGGGATCGTCCGGCACGCCGTCACCGCGCGGGCTGGTATCCGGCGCGACGATCACCAGGCCCAGCTCGGCCGCCAGGCGATGCGCACCGGCCTTCTGCATGAAGTTCTCATCGGTGCAGGTCAGCCCGCTCAGCCAGTACAGCACCGGCAGCCTGGCACCCTGCTCGGCCTGCGGCGGCAGGTAGACGGCGAACACCATGTCGCAGTCGAGGCTGCTGGAGCGGTGGCGGTAGCGCTTGTGCCAGCCGCCGAAGCTCTTCTGGCAGGAAATGTTTTCAAGGGTCATGGATAGGCCTCGCGTAGGGTGGAAAACCGCGAAGCGTTTTCCACCAGTCGAGGTGGATAAGCCGCCTGGCGACAGCGTTATCCACCCTACGGATCAATAGTGGATGACGGTACGAATGCTCTTGCCCTCGTGCATCAGGTCGAAGGCCTTGTTGATGTCCTCCAGGCCCATGGTGTGGGTGATGAAGGTATCCAGCGGGATCTCGCCCTTTTGCGCCTTGTCCACGTAGCCCGGCAGCTCGGTGCGACCCTTGACCCCGCCGAAGGCGCTGCCGCGCCAGACGCGACCGGTGACCAGCTGGAACGGACGGGTGCTGATCTCCTGCCCGGCCGGGGCCACGCCGATGATGGTCGATTCGCCCCAGCCCTTGTGGCAGCACTCCAGCGCCGCGCGCATCAGCTGCACGTTGCCGATGCACTCGAAGCTGTAGTCGACGCCGCCGTCGGTCATCTCGACGATCACCTCCTGGATCGGCTTGGCGTGGTCCTTCGGGTTGACGAAGTCGGTGAGGCCCAGCTCGCGGGCCACGGCCTCCTTGGCCGGGTTGATGTCGATGCCGATGATGCGGCTGGCCTTGGCCATCTTGGCGCCGATGATCGCCGCCAGACCGATGCCGCCCAGACCGAAGATGGCCACGGTGGCGCCCTCTTCCACCTTGGCGGTATTGAGCACGGCGCCGATGCCGGTGGTCACCCCGCAGCCGAGCAGGCAGACCTTCTCCAGCGGCGCCTCCTTGGGGATCACCGCGACCGATACTTCCGGCAGCACGGTGTACTCGGAGAAGGTCGAGCAACCCATGTAGTGGTAGACCGGCTGGCCGTTGTAGCTGAAGCGGCTGGTGCCGTCGGGCATCAGGCCCCTGCCCTGGGTGGCGCGCACCGCGCTGCACAGGTTGGTCTTGCCCGAGGTGCAGAACTTGCACTGGCGACACTCGGCGGTATACAGCGGGATCACGTGGTCGCCGACCTTGACCGAGGTGACGCCCTCGCCCACCGCCTCGACGATGCCGCCACCCTCGTGGCCGAGGATGCAGGGGAACACGCCCTCGCTGTCCTGGCCGGACAGGGTGTAGGCGTCGGTATGGCAGACGCCGCTGGCGACGATGCGCACCAGCACCTCGCCGGCCTTCGGCGGCTCGACGTCCACCTCGACGATCTGCAGCGGCTGGTTGGGGGCGAAGGCGACGGCAGCACGGGATTTGATGGTCATGGGCTAACTCTCGATGGGGGTTGCAGTCGGGCAAGTGTAATTTCTCGCCCGTCAGGGATAATCTGCATTTCCTCAAAACATTAATGCAGCCAGGCAACAATCGAGGGCAACCATGAGTCGCTGGGAAGGTCTGGACGAATTCGTTGCCGTCGCCGAGCAGGGCAGCTTCATGGCCGCGGCGCAGAAGCTTCGCGTGTCTTCGTCCCACGTCAGCCGCCAGGTCGCGCGCCTGGAGGAGCGCCTGCAGACGCGCCTGCTCTACCGCACCACGCGCCGCGTCTCGCTGACCGATGCCGGGCATCACTTCTTCGCCCGCTGCCAGCGCCTGGTCGAGGAACGCGACGACGCCTTTCTCGCGGTCAGCGACCAGAACAGCGTACCCTCCGGCCTGCTGCGCATGACCGCCGCGGTGGCCTATGGCGAGCGCTTCATCGTGCCGCTGGTGAACGACTTCATGGCCCGGCATCCGCAGCTGCGGGTCGAGATCGAGCTGTCCAACCGCACACTGGACCTGGTGCAGGAAGGCTTCGACCTGGCCATCCGCCTGGGCCGCCTGGGCGAATCACGCCTGGTCGCCACGCGCATCGCGCCGCGGCTGATGTACCTCTGCGCCGCGCCAGCCTATCTGGAACGCTACGGGCGCCCGCACACCCTCTCCGAACTGTCCCGGCACAACTGCCTGATCGGCACCGGCGATACCTGGATGCTGCAGGTCGAGGGCCGCGAGCAGCATTTCAAGCCCTCGGGTAACTGGCGCTGCAACAGCGGCCATGCGGTGCTGGATGCCGCCCTGCGTGGCTTCGGCATCTGCCAGCTGCCGGACTACTACGTGCAGGAACCGCTGCGCCAGGGCCGCCTGGTCTCCCTGCTCGAAGCCCACCAGCCGCCGGATACCGCCGTCTGGGCCGTCTATCCGCAGCGGCGACTGCTCTCGGCCAAGGTCGGACGGCTGATCGAGACGCTCAAGAGCGGGCTGGCCGAAGCCCCCGAATATAGCCACCGCTGAGCGCCGCTGCGCCTGGCGTCGCGTCCGTCCGGCATCCGCCCGGAGGGTGGAACCCTGCCCGGCCGCCCCCGTCGTAACTGCAAAGCCGGTGCTTTCCACGCCCGGCTTTTGCCAAGCCACGCCATCAGGAGAATTCCATGCTCATTCAGGTAAACAGCAACCACAGCATCGACATGTCCCAGGGCCTGGAGGAGCGCGTGCGCGCCACCCTGGAAGGCGAGCTGGAGCGATTCGACGAATACCTGACGCGTCTGGAGGTTCACCTCAACGACGAGAACGGCAGCAAGAGCGGCCCGCAGGACAAGCGCTGCCAGATCGAGGCCCGCCTCAAGCACCACGAGCCGCTGTCGGTGACGCACAAGGCCGAATCGCTGGACCTGGCCGTCGACGGCGCGGCGGAGAAGATGCTGCATGCGCTCGATCACCTCACCGGCAAGCTCAGCCGCTGATCTGCCCATCCACCGGCCCATTGCGAGGTAGTCCCATGCCAAGCGATCTGAACCGAGACACCCTCAAGGAACTGCTGGCCGTGCGCCAGCGCCCCTGCCTGTCGCTGTACCAGCCGACCCACCGCAGCTTTCCCGAACGCGAGCAGGACCCGATTCGCTTCAAGCACCTGGTGCGTCAGCTCGAGGATTCGCTGAGGCAGCAGCACTGCGATGCGGCCGAGCAGCTGCTCGCCCCCTTTCGTGCACTGATCGACGACACCGATTTCTGGAACAGCAGCCGGGACGGCCTGGCCGTCTTCGCCGCGCCGGACTATTTCCGAGTCTTCCGCCTGCAGCGGCGCGTCACCGAACTGGCGGTGGCCAACGAGCGCATGCACGTCAAACCGCTGCTGCGCATTGCCCAGTCCGCCGACCGCTACCAGATCCTGGCGTTGACCCTGGATTCGGTACGGCTCTATGAAGGCAACCGCGACGGCATCGACGAGCTGCGCCTGGCCGAAGGCGTACCCGCGACGCTCGAGCAGGCGCTGGGCCGCGAGTTGACCGACAAGGACCAGAGCGGCTTCCCCCAAGGTTACAGCCGGGCCGGCGAGCGCGGCGATCCGATGCAGGTCGAGGCCGGTGGTGCCGGTCGCCAGGCCGAGCAGGACCGCGACCGCGAGCGCTTCTTCCGAGAAGTCGACCGGGCGATCCTCGAGCACCATTCCAGGCGCTCGGGCCTGCCATTGATCCTCGCCGCCCTGCCCGATCACCAGGCGCATTTCCGCAAGCTCAGCCACAACCCGCAATTGCTCAGCGAAGGCATCGACAGCGATCCGGCACTGCTCAAGCCCGAGGAGCTGCGCGAGAGGAGCTGGCGAGTCATGCAGCCGCGCTACCTCAAGCGGCTCGAGGGCTTGCTCGAGCGCTTCGGCGAGTCACGCGGCCAGGGCCTGGCCAGCGAAAGCCTCGAGGAGATCGGCCGCGCCACGCGCGAAGGGCGCGTCGCGACCCTGCTGGTGGAGGCGGACCGGCGGATTCCGGGCCAGGCAGACAAGGACGCCGCCATGGCGCTGCCAGTCGACGAGGCGGAGGCCTCGACGCCCGACCTGCTCGACGAACTGAGCGTCTGGACGCTGGAACAGGGCGGCGAGGTGGTCGCCGTCCCGGCCGAGCGCATGCCGTCGCAGACCGGTGCTGCGGCGCTCTACCGCTTCTGAGGCGTCGCGCAACGAAGCCTTACCGGCGCGCCGGAGCAACCCCGGGGCGCCTTGCGGCGCATGTCAGCGCGAATCCCAGCGCAGTGCCAGCCACTCCAGGTCGTCGGGACGGGTGATCTTGATGTTGTCGGCGCGCCCTTCCACCACCCGCGGCCGGTGCCCCAGCCATTCGACGGCGGACGCCTCGTCGGTGACCTCGGCGCCGGCCTGCGCCGCCCCGAGCAGCGCCGCACGCAGCATTCCGAGGCGAAACATCTGCGGCGTATAAGCCAGCCAGATCGGCCGGCGGTCGACGGTCTGCTCGACGCGACCATCGGCGCCGACACGCTTGAGCGTGTCCTTCGCCGGAACCGCCAGCAGCCCGCCGACCGGGTCGTCGCCCAGTTCATCGAGCAGCCGCTGCAGGTCTTCGTCGGCCAGATTGGGGCGCGCCGCGTCGTGCACCAGCACCCAGTCATCGTCCGCAGCACCCAGCGCGGCAAGCCGTTCGAGGCCGGCCAGCACCGAGTCGGCGCGCTCGGCACCGCCGGCGGCACGGCTGATGCGCGGGTCGCTGGCACAGGCGAGACCGGGCCACCAGGGATCGTCGCTGGCCAGGCTGACCGCTATGCCACGCACACCGGCCCGGCCGAGAAAGCAGTTCAGGGTGTGTTCGAGAATCGTACGCTGGCCAAGCTGCAGGTACTGCTTGGGGCGATCGGCGGCCATCCGGCTGCCGATGCCGGCGGCCGGGATCACCACCCAGAAGGGAGTCGGATTGTGGTTCATTCGGTGAGCTGGTAGAGGGTTTCGCCTTCCTTGACCATGCCGAGTTCGTGGCGGGCACGCTCCTCGACGGTCTCCATGCCCTGCTTGAGCTCCATCACCTCGGCCTCGAGGATACGGTTGCGCTCCAGCAGACGCTTGTTCTCGCCCTGCTGCTCCTCGATCTGCTTGTTGAGGCCGCTGATCTGCGCCAGGCTGCCCTCGCCCACCCACAGGCGATATTGCAGGCCGCCGAGCAGCAGGACCAGCACGATGAACAGCCAGTAGGGATTACGCATGGAGCGGCTCGCAGGTTGGATCTTGGGCATGGTAGGGGCTGCGCTCATGCTTGAAAAGCAGCCGTCTGATGGGTGACATGGGATTTCGGTCTGTGCGGTGGTTCCCAGAAGCGCCAAAAAAGCCAATGTCCCCGCTGCTCTAGCAAGCAGGGTACGCAGGCGCCCCCCTGCGAACCCGGCCCTAACCGATGGCAGCCCGGGACACGTCCATTCACAACCAGCGCCCACAAAAAAGGGCGACTCGCGTCGCCCTTCTTGGCATCACGCGTAGATCAGCCGCGGAATTCGGCGCGGCCGTTGTACGGCGCCTTGCCGGCCAGCTGCTCTTCGATGCGCAGCAGCTGGTTGTACTTCGACACGCGGTCGGAGCGGCACAGCGAACCGGTCTTGATCTGGCCGGCGGCAGTGCCTACGGCCAGGTCGGCGATGGTGCTGTCTTCGGTCTCGCCGGAACGGTGCGAGATCACCGCGGTGTAGCCGGCGGCCTTGGCCATCTGGATGGCTTCGAGGGTCTCGGTCAGCGAGCCGATCTGGTTGAACTTGATCAGGATCGAGTTGGCGATGCCCTTGTCGATGCCTTCCTTGAGGATCTTGGTGTTGGTCACGAACAGGTCGTCACCGACCAGTTGGACCTTCTCGCCGATCTTGTCGGTCAGCGCCTTCCAGCCGGCCCAGTCGGACTCGTCCATGCCGTCCTCGATGGAGATGATCGGATAGCGCTGGGTCAGGCCGGCCAGGTAGTCGGCGAAACCGGCGGCGTCGAACACCTTGCCTTCGCCGGCCAGGTCGTAGTTGCCGTCCTTGAAGAACTCGGAGGAAGCGCAGTCCAGCGCCAGGGTCACGTCGCTACCCAGCTGGTAGCCGGCCTTGGCGACCGCCTCGGCGATGGCCGCCAGGGCGTCTTCGTTGGAGGCCAGGTTCGGCGCGAAGCCGCCCTCGTCGCCCACCGCGGTGTTCAGGCCACGGGCCTTGAGCACGGCCTTGAGGTGATGGAAGATCTCGGCGCCCATGCGCAGCGCGTCGGCGAAGGTCTTGGCGCCGACCGGCTGGACCATGAATTCCTGGATGTCGACGTTGTTGTCGGCATGCTCGCCGCCGTTGATGATGTTCATCATCGGCACCGGCATCGAGTACTGGCCCGGCGTGCCGTTGAGGTCGGCAATGTGCGTGTACAGCGGCACGCCCTTGGCCTGGGCAGCAGCCTTGGCAGCGGCCAGGGACACGGCGAGGATGGCGTTGGCGCCCAGCTTGGCCTTGTTCTCGGTACCGTCCAGTTCGATCATCGCCTGGTCCAGGGCCTTCTGGTCGACCGGGTCCTTGCCCAGCAGCAGATCACGGATCGGACCGTTGACATTGGCCACGGCGTTCAGCACGCCCTTGCCCAGGTAGCGGCTCTTGTCACCGTCGCGCAGCTCGAGGGCCTCGCGCGAGCCGGTGGAGGCGCCGGACGGCGCACAGGCGCTGCCGACGATGCCGTTGTCCAGGATCACGTCGGCTTCCACAGTCGGGTTGCCGCGCGAATCGAGCACTTCGCGTCCCTTGATATCGACGATCTTTGCCATTGTTGTTAACACTCCGTAGATAGCTGCAAGGCTTCAAGCAGTTTCGATTGGCGGGAAATTCTTGATCAGGTCATCCAGCTGCTTGAGCTGGCTGAGGAACGGCTCGAGCTTGTCCAGGCGCAGGGCACAGGGGCCATCGCACTTGGCCTGGTCGGGATTCGGGTGCGCCTCGAGGAACAGGCCGGCCAGCCCCTGGGACAGGCCGGCCTTGGCCAGGTCGGTGACCTGGGCACGGCGACCGCCGGCCGAGTCGGCGCGGCCACCGGGCATCTGCAGGGCATGGGTGACGTCGAAGAACACCGGGTACTCGAACGACTTCATGATGCCGAAGCCGAGCATGTCGACCACCAGGTTGTTGTAGCCAAAGGACGAGCCGCGCTCGCAGAGGATCAGCTGGTCGTTACCGGCTTCCTCGCACTTCTTCAGGATGTGCTTCATTTCCTGCGGGGCGAGGAACTGCGCCTTCTTGATGTTGATCACCGCGCCGGTCCTGGCCATCGCCACCACCAGGTCGGTCTGCCGCGAGAGGAAGGCCGGCAGCTGGATGATGTCGCAGACCTCGGCCACCGGCTGCGCCTGCCAGGGCTCGTGCACGTCGGTGATCACCGGCACGCCGAAGGTCTTCTTCACTTCCTCGAAGATCTTCATGCCCTCTTCCAGGCCCGGGCCGCGGAACGAGGTGATGGAGGAGCGGTTGGCCTTGTCGAAGCTGGCCTTGAACACGTAGGGAATGCCGAGCTTCTCGGTGACCCGCACGTACTCTTCGCAGGCCGTCATCGCCAGGTCACGCGACTCGAGGACGTTGATGCCACCGAACAGCACGAACGGCTTGTCGTTGGCGATCTCGATATCGCGGACGCGGATGGTCTTCTGGCTCATGCCTTCTTCGCCTTGTAGTCCAGCGCCGCGTTGACGAAGCCGCTGAACAGCGGGTGGCCGTCGCGCGGCGTGGAGGTGAATTCGGGGTGGAACTGGCAGGCGACGAACCACGGATGATCCGGCGCCTCGACCACTTCCACCAGCGCGCCGTCGCCGGAGCGGCCGGTGATCTTCAGGCCGGCTTCCTGCAGCTTCGGCAGCAGGTTGTTGTTCACTTCGTAGCGATGGCGATGGCGCTCGACGATGCGGTCGCTGCCGTAGCAGGCGAAGACCTTGGAGCCGGGCTCGAGCATGCACTCCTGGGCACCCAGGCGCATGGTGCCGCCCAGGTCGGAGGCCTCCGTGCGCACCTCGGTATTGCCGGAGGCATCGGCCCACTCGGTGATGAGGCCGACCACCGGATGGCCGCTGTCCTTGTTGAACTCGGTGGAGTTCGCATCGGACCAGCCGAGCACGTCGCGGGCATACTCGATCACCGCGACCTGCATGCCCAGGCAGATGCCCAGGTAGGGAATCTTGTTCTCGCGCGCATACTTGACCGTGGCGATCTTGCCCTCGACACCGCGCAGGCCGAAGCCGCCGGGCACGAGGATCGCGTCGACGCCCTCGAGCAGGCCGGTGCCCTGGTTTTCGATGTCTTCGGAGTCGATGTAGCGCAGGTTCACTTTGGTGCGGCTCTGGATGCCGGCGTGGCTCATGGCCTCGATCAGAGACTTGTAGGCATCGAGAAGTTCCATGTACTTGCCGACCATGGCGATGGTGACTTCCTGCTCCGGGTGCAGCTTGGCATCGACCACGCGATCCCACTCGGAGAGGTCGGCGCCGCCGCACTTGAGGTCGAAGCGCTCGACGACGTAGTCATCCAGGCCCTGCGCATGCAGGATGCCGGGAATCCGGTAAATGGTGTCGGCATCCGGAAGGCTGATCACCGCACGCTCTTCGACGTTGGTGAACAGGGCGATCTTGCGCCGCGAGGAGACATCGATCGGATGATCGGAACGGCACACCAGCACGTCCGGCTGCAGGCCGATGGAGCGCAGCTCCTTGACCGAATGCTGGGTCGGCTTGGTCTTGGTCTCGCCGGCGGTGGCGATGTAGGGCACCAGCGTCAGGTGCATCAGCATGGCGCGCTTGGCGCCGACTTCCACGCGCAGCTGGCGGATCGCCTCGAGGAACGGCTGCGACTCGATGTCGCCGACGGTGCCGCCGACTTCCACCAGGGCCACGTCGGCGTCGCCGGCGCCCTTGATGATGCGGCGCTTGATCTCGTCGGTGATGTGCGGGATGACCTGGATGGTCGCGCCCAGGTAGTCGCCACGGCGTTCACGACGCAGCACGTCCTCGTAGACGCGGCCGGTGGTGAAGTTGTTGTTCTGGGTCATGCGCGTGCGGATGAACCGCTCGTAGTGGCCCAGGTCCAGGTCGGTCTCGGCGCCGTCGTGGGTGACGAACACCTCGCCGTGCTGGAACGGGCTCATGGTGCCCGGATCGACGTTGATGTAAGGGTCCAGCTTCAGCATCGTGACCTTCAGGCCCCGCGCCTCCAGGATGGCCGCCAATGAAGCCGAGGCAATGCCTTTCCCCAAAGAAGAAACAACACCACCCGTGACGAAGATGTAGCGCGTCATAAGAACCCTAGAAGTCTGCGTTAAGCGGCCGGCGCCGCCGGGGGAAGCGAAGATGCCATTGCCACAAGCGGCAATAGCTCAACCGCCACGGCTTTCGAAGAAGGCCGCAGAAGCTGTATCAAGACGGGAGCGTAGTCTACCCGAAAGCCCCTACCAGCTCAAACCGAGGTCGGCGCCAGTGGCAACCAGCGCAGCACCAGCCCTGGCGGGGCGAGATGCGGCAGATTCGCCACGGCCAGCAGCTCGTCGCCGCGGTACAGCAGCGGCAGGCGGGCACGCACGAAGCCAGGCAGCTTCGCCTCGTTGAGCAGGCGCTTGAGGTCGCGCCGTCCGCGCCCGGGGAGCCGCAACGCCTCGCCGCCCTGGCGGTAGCGGATCGAGAAACCGGCATCGGCCGCGCCCTCGAGGCTCAGCGTGCCGTTGCCCGGCAGCTGCAACGAGCCCCCCGAAAACGGCAGCGCCGCTGCGCTATCGAGCGGCACCAGCCAGGGCCCGGACAGCCACCAGACCCGGTCGTTGGCCCGCTGCAGCTCGCCACCCGCCAGGCGCCAGACCGGTTGCGCATCGACAGCGGCATCACGCAGCGCCGCCCAGCCCGCCCAGTGATCGCTGTCCGGCAGCGGCGTCCACGCCTCCAGCCAGCGACGCAAGGCGTTGCGCTGCCGCGCCGCCGTCAGCGCACGCAGCGCCAACAGATCGAGGCTCGGCAAGGGCAGCCATGCCGGTGCGGCCAGGCCGGCCACGCGCTGCAGGTCAGCATCGGCCAGTTCGTCGAGCAGCACCCGGGCTTCGGCCAGGTGCGCGGCGGCGCGCGCAATGTTGCCGCGGGCCTGCGACCAATGGTCCTCGACCGCCGGCAGCACCCGGTGGCGCAGGTGGTTGCGGGCGAACTGGAGCTGCTGGTTGCTGGGGTCGTCCACCCAGCTCAGGCCGTGGCGACGCGCATGCTGCTCGAGCGCCTGTCGCGACACATTCAGCAGCGGCCGAACCAGCCAGCCAGCCCCGAGCCGGCGCTGTGCCGGCATGGCTGCCAGCCCTCGCACGCCAGCCCCACGAAACAGCCGGAACAGCAGCGTTTCGGCCTGATCGTCGCGATGCTGCGCGGTGAACAGGACGTCGCCGGCATCGATCGCTGCCTCGAACGCCGCGTAGCGCGCCTGGCGCGCCGCCTGCTCGAGGCTGGCCTGTCGCGTCACTTCGACGCGGCGCACCTGCAGCGGAATCGAAAGAGCCTCGCACAGGCCGCGGCAATGCTCGGCCCAGTCGCTCGAGACCGCCTGCAGGCCATGATCGACATGGATGGCGACCAGTGGCGGCAACTCGTACAGCTGCCTGAGGCGGGCGAGCAGATCTAGCAGCACCGTCGAGTCCAGCCCGCCGGAGAGCGCCACGCACCAGCGCGGCGCATCGCGCCAGGGGGCCAGCGTGGTCATCAGTTCCGATTCCAGCGACACGATATTCTCCCGGCGATGCCCTGCGAACGCCGATTATCCCGCGCCGGCCAGAAACGAAACAGGGTGCCACCCGGGCACCCTGTTTCGTTCAACCTGCCAGCCTGCGCAGGCAGGCCTCGGCTCAGACGCCGTAGCTCATCAGTCGCTCGTAGCGACGCGCGAGCAGCTTGTCGGTATCCAGCGACTTGAGCATGTCGAGCTGGCGCGTCAGCTCGTCGCGCACGGACTCGGCCATCGCCGCCGGGTTGCGGTGCGCGCCGCCCAGCGGCTCGTTGATCACCTTGTCGACGATACCCAGGTCCTTCAGGCGCTCGGCGGTCACGCCCATGGCCTCGGCGGCTTCGGGTGCCTTTTCGGCGGTGCGCCAGAGGATCGAGGCGCAGCCTTCCGGGGAGATTACCGCGTAGGTGGAGTACTGCAGCATGTTCAGCTGGTCGCAGACACCGATGGCCAGCGCGCCGCCGGAACCGCCCTCGCCGATCACGGTAGCGATGATCGGCGTCTTCAGGCGCGCCATCACGCGCAGGTTCCAGGCGATGGCCTCGCTCTGGTTGCGCTCCTCGGCGTCGATGCCCGGGTAGGCGCCGGGGGTGTCGATGAAGGTCAGGATCGGCATGCGGAAACGCTCGGCCATTTCCATCAGGCGGCAGGCCTTGCGATAGCCCTCGGGGCGCGGCATGCCGAAGTTGCGACGGACCTTCTCGCGGACCTCGCGGCCCTTCTGGTGGCCGATGACCATCACCGGCTGGCCGTTCAGGCGCGCCGTGCCGCCGACGATCGCTGCGTCATCGGAAAAATGACGGTCGCCGTGCAGCTCTTCGAACTCGGTGAACAGGTGGTTGATGTAGTCCAGCGTGTAGGGACGCTGCGGGTGGCGAGCCAGGCGGGCGATCTGCCAGCTGGTCAGGTTGCCGAAGATGCTTGCGGTGAGCGATTCGCTCTTTTCCTGCAGGCGGGCAATCTCGTCGCCGATGTTCAGGGCATTGTCATTGCCAACCAGGCGCAGCTCTTCGATCTTGGCTTGCAGGTCGGCAATCGGCTGTTCGAAATCCAGAAAATTCGGGTTCATAGGCATCCGTCATGCGTCGACGGCCAGGCGGCCGGGAGGCTGTTCCGTTTTTTGCGCCATACCTTACGGGACGGGCGCAGTCAGGTCGAACAAAAATTGTTCGGAACCAACAACCCGGTCGGCGACCGGGCCGATCGGGCGCCGCCACGGCGACGCCTCTTGCGTCCGGGCGTTCTCGCCGCCCGGTCATCGGTATTGGAGGAAGACGTTGTCGCGCCCGAACTGGTCACGCAGCGCCTGAATCAAGTTGTCCGCCGGGTCGATCCGCCAGCTCTCGCCGAACTGCAGCACCGCCCGCGCGTCGCTGCCGGTGTACTCCACGGTGATCGGGCAGGCGCCGCGATGGCGGCCGAACACGTCGGCCATCCAGCGCATCCGGTCGCCCTTGAGGGCATCGGCGGCGACCCGCACACGCAGGCTCTCGGCCAGCCCGGTACGCGCCTCCTCGAGGCTCATCACCCGCTTGGCACGCAAACGCAGGCCGCCGGAGAAATCGTCGTTGCTGACCTCGCCCTCGACCACCACCAGCGCATCGGTCTGCAGCAGGGCCTGGGCGCTGGCGAAGGCATCGGCGAACAGCGAGGCCTCGATCCGCCCCGACCGGTCATCGAGGGTGATGAAGCCCATCTTGTCGCCCTTCTTGTTCTTCATCACCCGCAGGTTGACGATCAGGCCGGCGATGGTCTGGGTATCACGCGCCGGGCGCAGGTCGATGATGCGCTGGCGGGCGAAGCGGCGGACCTCGCCTTCGTACTCGTCGATCGGGTGGCCGGTCAGGTACAGGCCGAGGGTGTCCTTCTCGCCCTTGAGGCGCTCCTTGAGCGACAGTTCGCGTGCCTTGCGGTGGTTGATGTAGACATCGGCCTCGGGCTCGGCGAACAGTCCGCCGAACAGGTCCATGTGGCCGCTCTCGGCGCTACGCGCGGTCTGCTCGGCGGCCTGCACGGCCTCTTCCATGGACGCCAGCAGCACGGCGCGGTTGAGGTCGACGCTGGCCTGGTAGGCCTTGAGTTCGTCCTGGTAGTAGGGGCCCAGGCGATCCAGTGCACCCGAGCGGATCAGCGCTTCCAGGGTGCGCTTGTTGATGCGCTTGAGATCGACGCGGTTGCAGAAGTCGAATAGGTCCTTGAACGCCCCGCCCGCTTCGCGGCATTCGACGATGGCCTCGACGGGCGCCTCGCCGACGCCCTTGATCGCACCCAGGCCGTAGACGATGCGCCCGTCGTCGTTGACGGTGAACTTGAACTCGGAGACGTTCACATCCGGCGGATCGATGCGCAGCTTCATGCTGCGGCACTCTTCGACCAGGATCACCACCTTGTCGGTGTTGTGCATATCCGCCGACAGCACCGCCGCCATGAACGGCGCCGGGTAGTGCGCCTTGAGCCAGGCGGTCTGGTAGGACACCAGGCCATAGGCCGCCGAGTGCGACTTGTTAAAGCCGTAACCCGCAAACTTCTCGACGAGGTCGAAGATATTGCCCGCCAGGTTGCCGTCGATGCCGTTGTTGGCGCAGCCCTCGATGAAGCCGCCGCGCTGCTTGGCCATTTCCTCGGGCTTCTTCTTGCCCATCGCGCGGCGCAGCATGTCGGCGCCGCCCAGCGTATAGCCGGCCATCACCTGGGCGATCTGCATCACCTGTTCTTGGTAGAGGATGATGCCGTAGGTGGGCTTGAGCACCGGCTCGAGCCCGGCGTACTGGTAGTCCGGGTGCGGATAGGAGATCGGCTCGCGGCCGTGCTTGCGGTTGATGAAGTCGTCCACCATGCCCGACTGCAGCGGGCCGGGGCGGAACAGCGCCACCAGTGCGATCATGTCTTCCAGGCAGTCGGGCTTGAGCTTCTTGATCAGCTCCTTCATGCCGCGCGATTCGAGCTGGAAGACCGCCGTGGTCTCGGCCTTCTGCAGCATGTCGTAGGTCTTCTTGTCATCCAGCGGGATGAAGTCGATGTTGACCAGGTCCTTCTCGTCGGCGCCCTTGCGCCGCTGCTCGCGGTGGATGGTCTCCATCGCCCACTTGATGATCGTCAGGGTGCGCAGGCCGAGGAAGTCGAACTTCACCAGGCCGGCCTGCTCGACGTCGTCCTTGTCGAACTGGGTCACCAGGCCGCCACCCTCCTCGTCGCAGGCGATCGGCGCGAAGTCGGTCAGCTTGGTCGGCGCGATCACCACGCCGCCGGCGTGCTTGCCGGTGCCGCGGGTGATGCCCTCGAGCTTGAGCGACATCTCCCAGATTTCCGCGGCTTCCTCGTCGGTCTTGAGGAAGTCGCGCAGCGGCTCCTCCATCTCGTAGGCCTTGTCCAGGGTCATGCCGACTTCGAAGGGGATCATCTTCGACAGGCGATCGGCCAGGCCGTAGGACTTGCCCTGCACCCGCGCCACGTCGCGCACCACGGCCTTGGCCGCCATCGAGCCGAAGGTGATGATCTGGCTCACCGCGTTGCGCCCGTACTTCTCGGCCACGTAGTCGATCACCCGGTCGCGGCCGTCCATGCAGAAGTCGACGTCGAAGTCGGGCATGGAGATCCGCTCGGGGTTGAGGAAGCGCTCGAACAGCAAGTCGTAGGCCAGCGGGTCGAGGTCGGTGATCTTCAGCACGTAGGCGACCAAGGAGCCCGCACCCGAACCACGCCCCGGGCCGACCGGCACGTCGTTGTTTTTGGCCCACTGGATGAAGTCGGCAACGATGAGGAAGTAGCCGGGAAAGCCCATCTGGATGATGGTGCCGAGCTCGAACTCCAGGCGATCGACATAGATCTGCTTCTTCGCCTCGTAATCCGGGGTGTCCGCCGGCAGCAGCACCTTCAGACGATCTTCCAGTCCCTCGTACGAGGCGTGTCGCAGGTAGTCGTCGATGCCCATGCCATTGGGCGTGGGGAAGTCGGGGAGGAAGTACTTGCCCAGCTGTACCTCGATGTTGCAGCGCTTGGCGATCTCCACCGAGTTCGCCAGCGCCTCCGGCAGGTCGCTGAACAGCTCGGCCATCTCGGCCGGCGTCTTCAGGTACTGCTGGTCCGAGTAGTTGCGCGGACGGCGCGGGTCGTCGAGCGTGCGGCCCTCGCCGATGCAGACGCGCGTCTCGTGGGCCTCGAAGTCTTCCTGCTTGAGGAAGCGCACGTCGTTGGTCGCCACCAGCGGCGCGCCGCAGCGCCCGGCCAGGGCCACCGCGGCATGCAGGTATTCCTCGTCGTTGACCCTATGGGTGCGCTGCACTTCCAGATAGAAACGCCCCGGGAAGACCCCGCTCCATTCCTGCCAGAGCGCCTCGGCACCGGCCTCGTCACCCTCGAGCAGGGCCAGTCCGATCTCGCCCTCTTTCGCGCCGGACAGGGCGATCAGGCCCTCGGCTGCCGCCTTGACCCAGTCGCGCTCGATGATCACCAGTTCGTTGCGCTGGCCTTCGGTCCAGCCACGCGAGACCAGCTCGGTGAGGTTGCGGTAGCCCTTGGCATCCATCGCCAGCAGCGTCAGGCGACTCAGCGGGCCGTCCTCGTCGCGACTGGCCAGCCAGATGTCGGCGCCGCAGATGGGCTTGATCCCTCCGCCCAGCGCCGTCTTGTAGAACTTCACCAGCGAGCACATGTTGCTCATGTCGGTGACGGCGACCGCCGGCATGCCGGCCTCCGCAACGGCCTTGACCAGTGGCTTGACCCTGACCAGCCCGTCCACCAGCGAGTACTCGGTATGCAGACGGAGGTGAACGAAGGAAACGGACATGGACAAACCTGCGCGGGCAAAACGACAAGCGCGCGATTGTACCGAAAAGCGGCCGCGGCAGGTCCGCCGTTCGCCCCGCCTGCGGTACGATACTCAGGGCTTGATGCCGCCGTTGCCGTCGTCCCAGATGCCGGGCTCGAGCCTGGCGCGGATCTCCGGATAGTCGCGCGCGTCGAACTGCGGAACCTTCCCGGCGCGCAGTTGTTGCCGGTAGTCGCGCGCGAGCTTCACCACGACCTTCGACAGCAGCACGATGGCGATCAGGTTGGTGATCGCCATCAGCCCCATGGAGACGTCGGCCAGGCTCCAGACGAAGGGCAGCGAGGCCAGCGCGCCGAACATCACCATCGCCAGCACCAGCAGGCGGAACACCAGCAGGCCGGCCGAATGATTGCGCTCGAGAAAGACCAGGCAGTTCTCGGCATAGAAATAGTTCGCGACGATGGAGGTGAAGGCGAAGAACAGCACGATGATCGCCAGGAAGTACTGCCCCCAGCCGCCGACATGCTCGGTCAGGGCGTTCTGCACCCGCTCGATCCCCTCACCCGGCTGCGGGCCGGCCAGCAGGATGATCGCCGCCGACGCCGTGCAGATCATCAGCGTGTCGATGAACACACCGGCCATCTGCACGTAGCCTTGCGAGACCGGATGCGGCGGATAGGGCACCGCGGCGGCCGCAGCATTCGGCGCCGAGCCCATGCCCGCCTCGTTGGAGAACAGCCCGCGCTTGAAGCCATTCAGCAGCGCCGCGCCGAGCCCGCCGGCGGCGGCTTCCTCCAGGCCGAAGGCGCTCTTGAAGATGAGCGCGAAGACGCCGGGCAGTTCGCTGATATTGATCAGGATGAGCACCAGCGCAACGAGCAGGTAGGCCGCGGCCATGAAGGGCACGGCCAGTTGCGAGAAGCGCGCGATGGAGCGCAGGCCGCCGAAGATGATCGGCGCGGTCAACGCCACGATGCCAATGCCGCAGAGCCAGGCGGGCACGCCAAAGGCACCCTGCATCGCCCCGGTGATGGTGTTGGCCTGCACCGAATTGAAGACGAAGCCAAACGCCAGGATGAGGAAGACCGAGAACAGCGAGCCCATCCAGCGGGCACCGAGGCCCTTCTCCATGTAATAGGCCGGCCCGCCCCGGTACTGGCCGCGGTCGTCACGGATCTTGAACAGTTGCGCGAGCGTCGCCTCGACGAAGCCGGTCGCCATGCCGACCAGGGCGATTACCCACATCCAGAACACCGCGCCGGGGCCGCCGAGAGTGATCGCCACCGCCACCCCGGCGATGTTGCCGGTGCCCACCCGCGCGGCAAGCGAGGTGCAGAGCGCCTGGAACGGCGAGATGCCCGAGGCGTCGCTCTTGCCGCTGCCCTTGAGCACGCCGAACGCATGGCCGAAGTGGCGGAACTGGATGAAGCCCAAGCGAAAGGTGAACCACAGGCCGCAGCCGACCAGCATCCAGATAAGGATCCTGCCCCAGATGAGCCCGTTGAGCAGATCGACGACTTGGTTGGCAAACTCTGGCATCAGCGCTCTCCATTCAGGCAGTGAGGTACCGCCGCGCAGGTGCGGCGGCTCCGCCAGTTATGGACAGCCCGGGTGGTTCAGGGTGCCGCTAGACCAGCGCGGCGGGCGATAGCGCTGTCACGCTGGCCTCGGCTTGCTCGAGCAAGGCGCGCACCGGCGCGAAGGAGCGGCGATGGATCGGCGTCGGCCCGAGGCGTTGCAGCGCCTCGAGGTGCAGCGGCGTCGGATAGCCCTTGTGTCCGGCCAGGCCGTAGCCGGGGTAGACCAGGTCGAGGGCCTGCATCTCGCGGTCGCGGCTGACCTTGGCCAGGATCGAGGCGGCGGCGATCGCCGGCACCTGGGCGTCGCCCTGCACCACCGGCGCGCTCGGCACCGCCAGTTTCGGGCAGCGGTTGCCGTCGATCAGCGCCAGGCGCGGTACCACGCTGAGCCCTTCGACGGCGCGCTGCATCGCCAGCATGGTGGCGTGCAGGATGTTCAGCCGGTCGATCTCCTCGACCTCGGCACGCGCCACGCACCAGGCCAGCGCCTTCTCGCAGATCTCGTCGAACAGCGCCTCGCGACGCGCCTCGCTGAGCTTCTTCGAATCGTTCAATCCCGTGATCGGGCGCGCCGGATCGAGGATCACCGCCGCCGTCACGACCGGACCGCAGAGCGGGCCGCGGCCGACCTCGTCGACGCCGGCGACCAATTCCTCGACCAGGCCGAAATCCAGTCCGAACTGCATCAGTGCCCCCTTGCCAGGGCCAGCACGGCCTCGGCCGCCTGCACCGAAGCGTCCTGGCGCAAGGCCCGGTGGATCGCGTCGAAGCCTTCCACCTGGGCCTGGCCGTCGTCCAGCAACGGCAGCAAGGCGGCGACCAGCGCCTCGGGCGTGGCGGCGTCCTGCAGCAACTCCGGCACCAGCAGGCGCTGGGCCAGGAGGTTCGGCAACGCCACGTAGGGGCTTTTCACCAGGCGACTGAGAATCCGGTAGGTCATCGGCGCCACGCGATAGGCGACCACCATCGGCCGCTTGAACAGCAACGCCTCCAGGGTCGCGGTGCCGGAGGCAATCAGGACCGCATCGCAGGCAGCCAGCGCCTCGTGCGAGCGGCCGTCGATCAGCGTCAGCGGCAGGTTCCGGCCGGCCAGCATCTGCTCCAACTGCTGGCGTCGCTCGGCACTGGCGCAAGGTAGGACGAAGCGCACGTCGGGGCGCACTGCGAGGATGCGCCCGGCAGCCTCGAGGAACAGTTCGCCCAGCCGGGCCACCTCGCCGCCGCGACTGCCCGGCAGCAGCGCGACCACGGCTCCTTGCGCGGGCAGCTGCAGTGCCTGGCGGGCCAGCGCGCGATCGGCTTCAAGGGGAATGGTGTCGGCCAGCGGGTGGCCGACGAAGCGCACCGGCACGCCCTGCTCCTGGTAGAAGCGCGCCTCGAACGGGAACAGCGTCAGCATCAGGTCGCAGGCTTCGCGGATCTTCAGCACCCGCTTCTGCCGCCAGGCCCACACCGACGGGCTGACGTAATGCACGGTACGGATGCCCGCGCGGCGCAGGCGCAGCTCCAGGCCGAGGTTGAAGTCGGGGGCGTCGATGCCGATGAACACGTCCGGCCGGGCGGCGATCAGTTCGGCCGTCAGCCGGCGTCGCCGAGCCAGCAGCTCGGGCAGGCGTCCGAGCACTTCCACCAGCCCCATCACGGCCAGGCGCTCCAGGGGAAAGCTCGAGCGCAGTCCCTCGGCCTCCATGCGCCTGCCACCGACGCCGATGAACTCCACCTCGGGGCATTGCCGGCGCAGGGCCTGCATCAGCCCGGCGCCGAGGATGTCGCCGGACGCCTCGCCGGCCACCAGGGCAACTCGCAGCGGCCTGCTCATCTCAGCGCGTGATGCCGCGGGTCGAGGCCTTGATGGAGTCGCGGAACAGCGCGACCTCGGGGAACAGCACGGCGGCTTCGGCCAGCTCGGCAAGCGCTGCCTCGACGGTCAGCCCCTTGCGGTAGACCACCTTGTAGGCCTGGCGCAGCGCCTGGATCGCGCCATCGCTGAAACCCCGGCGGCGCATGCCTTCGAAGTTCATGCTGCGCGCCTCGGCCGGGTTGCCGAACACGGTGACGAAGGCCGGCACGTCCTTGCCGATGGCCGTGCCCATGCCGGAAAAGCTGTGCGCGCCGATATGGCAGAACTGGTGGACCAGCGTATAGCCGGAGAGGATCGCCCAGTCGCCGACATGTACGTGGCCGGCCAGCGCCGTGTTGTTGACCAGGATGCAGTGATTGCCGATCACGCTGTCATGCCCGATGTGGGCATAGGCCATGACCAGGTTGTGATCGCCCAGCGTGGTCTCGGCACGATCCTGGACGGTGCCGCGGTGGATGGTCACCCCTTCGCGGATCACGTTGTGGTCGCCGATCACCAGTCGCGTCGGCTCGCCCTTGTACTTCAGGTCCGGCGTATCCTCGCCCACCGACGAGAACTGGAAGATACGGTTGTGGCGGCCGATGCGCGTCGGCCCCTTGATGACCACGTGCGACGCGATCACCGTTCCCTCGCCTATTTCGACATCCGGGCCGATGATCGACCAGGGCCCGACCTGCACATCAGCTGCCAGGCGGGCCTTCGGGTCGATGATCGCGCGAGGGTCGATCAAACTCATAGTTCGCGTTCCGCACAGATGATTTCGGCCGAGCAGACCGGCTTGCCGTCGACGCTGGCCTGGCATTCGAACTTCCAGATGCCGCGTTTCACGCCGAGGAAACTCGCCTCGAGCACCAGCTGGTCACCCGGCAACACCGGCTGACGAAAGCGCAGCTTGTCGGAACCGACGAAGTAGTACAAGGTCCCATCCGATGGCGTTGCCCCCATCATCTTGAAGCCGAGCAGGCCGGCTGCCTGCGCCATCGCCTCGATGATCAGCACGCCCGGCATGATCGGGTGCTGGGGAAAATGACCGTTGAAGAACGGCTCGTTGATGGTCACGTTCTTGTATGCGCGAATGCGCTTGGCCTCCGTGTCCAGCTCGACCACCCGGTCGACCAGCAGGAACGGGTAACGGTGCGGCAGGTATTCGCGAATCTCGTTGATGTCCATCATGTCGGGATAGAGCCTGTAGAAAAATAAAGGGCAACCGATGCCCTGCTGGGCCGGCGGCAGGCACGCCCTGCACCACCGCCTCAGCGAGAAGGGTCAGGCATCAGAAGACGAATCGTTGCCGGAGGTCACGGCAGCGAGCTGTTTTTCCAATTGCTGCAGCCGCCTGGCCATGTCGTCGAGCTGGCGAATACGCGCGGCACTCTTGCGCCATTCGGCCGCCGGCTGCATCGCCGTACCGGACGAATAGCTGCCAGGTTCGGTGATCGAGCGCGTCACCATGGTCATGCCGGTGACGAAGACGTTGTCGCACACCTCGATGTGGCCGACCATGCCCACGCCCCCGGCGATCATGCAGTTGCGACCGATCCGGGTGCTGCCGGAAATGCCCACGCAGCCGGCCATGGCCGTGTTGTCGCCGATCTGCACGTTGTGCGCGATCATGATCTGGTTGTCGAGCTTGACGCCATTGCCGAGCACGGTATCGGCCAGTGCGCCGCGATCGATCGTGGTGTTGGAGCCGATCTCCACGTCGTCGCCGATGCGCACGCCGCCGAGCTGCGCGATCTTCTGCCAGCTGCCCTTCTCGTTGGCGAAACCGAAGCCCTCGCCACCGATCACCGCGCCGGACTGGATCACCACGCGCTTGCCGATGATCACGTCGTGGTAGAGCGTGACCCGCGGTGCCAGCCGCCCGCCTTCGCCGACCCGGCTGCGCGCACCGACGACGCACTGCGCGCCGATCTCGACGCCTGCCTCGATGCAGGCCCCCGCCTCGATCACCGCATAGGCCCCGATGCTCGCCGATGGGTGAACCTGCGCCTGCGGCGCGACGACGGCGGTCGGATGGATACCCGGCGCACCAGCGGGACGCGTCTCGAACAAGTGCGACAGCCGCGCATAGGCCAGGTAGGGGTTGGCCACGACCAGTACCGCGCCGTCATGGCGTCCGGCGTCCTCGGCGGTGAGCAGCACGGCGGCGGCCCGGGTTTCGGCGAGGTACTTGCGGTACTGGCTGTTGGCCAGGAAGCTCAACTGGGTCGGCCCGGCGTCCTGCAGGGTAGCCAGGCCCGTCACGACGATGCCGGCATCGCCGCGCAGCGAGCCTTCCAGCAGCTCGGCCAGCTGGCCGAGCGTGTAACCGTTGGCCGACATGTCAGCGCAACTGGTTCATGCGTTCGATGACCTGCCGGGTGATGTCGTACGCCGGCTTGACGTCGACCACGGCGCCGCGCTCGAGGACGATGTCGTAGTCGCCCTTCTTCAGGACTTCCTCGACCGCCTTGTCCAGCTTCGGCTTGAGCTGCTTGAGCATGTCGCGGTCGGCGACGGCCTTGGCTTCGTTGAGCTCCTTGGACTGGAACTGGAAGTCACGGGCCTTCTGCTTGAATTCAAGCTCCAGGCGCTCGCGCTCGGCCTGCTGCATCTTGTCGCCATCCTTGACCAGGCGATCCTGGATGCGCTTGGCCTCGCTTTCCAGGCTCTTGAGCTTGCTCAGCTGGGGGCCGAACTTCTTCTCGGCGTCCACGGCATAGCGCTTGGCGGCATCGGACTCGAGCAGCGCCATCTGATAGTTCAGGACCGCGATTTTCATCTCGGCGAAGGCAGGCGTCGCCACCAGGGCGGCGAGAACGAGAAACAGCTGGGTCAACTTACGCACGATGAATACCACTCCTGAAGGAATACCGAAGCAAGGTCGGTCAAGTTAGAAGGTCTGCCCCAGGGAGAACTGGAACACCTGGGTATCGGCATCATCCGGCTTCACCACCGGCATGGCCAGGCTGAAACTGAGCGGCCCCATGGCGGTGATCCAGGTCAGGCCGACGCCGACGGAACTGGCCATGTCGCCGAAGTCGATATCGCTGCAGTCTGCCGAGCCGGAGGGGCAATTGGTGTCGAACACGTTGCCCACGTCCCAGAACACCGAGGTGCGCAGCGAGCGCTGGTCCTTGACGAAGGGCATCGGGAACAGCACTTCCAGCCCCCCCTGGATCAGCACGTTGCCGCCGAATGGCAGCGGATCCTGGTCCGGATCGGCGACGGTACCCGGTCGCGAGCCGTCGCTCGGCGTGCTGCGCGGACCGAGGCTGCTGTCCTCGAAGCCACGCACCGAGTTGAAACCGCCGGCGTAGTAATGCTCGTAGAACGGCAGCCGCTCGGTCGAGCCATAGGCGTCGCCATAACCCAGGCGTGTATGCATGCGCAGCGTGTAGTCCTTGCTCATCGGCACGAACAGCTGGCCGTTGTAGTCGAGCTTGTAGAACGACAGGTCGCTGCCCGGGATGGTGGTCTCGAAGACCAGGCTCTGCGAGTGGCCGCGCGTGGCCAACACGCCCCGGTTCAGGGTGGATTCGGACCAGCCGGCGGATGCCTTGAAGTTGAGGAAGCTGTCGCCTTCCTGCTCCATGAACTCGAAGATCTCGTCGACCGTGTACAGGCCGGTGTCGATGCTGTCCTGCTGCACCGACAGACCGAACGAAAGGCGCGCCGTCTCGCTGATCGGGTAGCCGATGTTGACGCCGCCACCAAGGCTGTCGACCGAGTAGCTGGACACGTCGTAGTCGAGCTCGTCGTAGTCGGTGGTGCGGTAGAAGGCGTTGTAGCCGAGGCTGACGCCATCCTCGGTCCAGTAGGGATCGACGAAACCGAAGTTGTAGCGGGTCTGGTACTCGCTACGATTGAGCCCCAGGCTCACGCGGTTGCCGGTACCGAGGAAGTTGTTCTGGCTGATCGAGCCACCGAGGATCAGACCGGCGTTCTGTGCGAAACCGACGCTGGCCATGATCGAACCGGACGGCTGCTCCTCGACGCTGTAGTTGACGTCGATCTGGTCCTCGGTGCCCGGCACCTGCGGGGTCTCGACGTTGACTTCCTTGAAGAAGCCGAGGCGCTCCAGGCGCGTCTTCGACTGGTCGATCAGGTAGGTCGAGGCCCAGCCGCCTTCCATCTGGCGCATCTCGCGGCGCAGCACCTCGTCCTCGGTCTTGGTATTGCCGCGGAAATTGATGCGGTTGACGTAGGCGCGATTGCCCGGATCGACGACGAAGGTGATGGAGACGGTGTTGTCCTCGTCATGAGGCTCCGGCACGCCGTTGACGTTGGCGAAGGTGTAGCCCTCGTTGCCGAGCCGACGGGTGATCAGCTCCGAGGTGGTGGTCATGACCTTGCGCGAGAACACCTGGCCCTGCTTGGCCAGCAACAGCGACTCGATCTCCTCGCGCGGCACCTTCAGGTCACCGCTGAGCTTGACATCGCGCACCGTATAGCGCTCGCCCTCGGCGATGTTGACGGTGACGTAGACATCCTTCTTGTCAGGGGTGATCGACACCTGGGTCGAGGTGATGTCCATGTTGATGTAGCCGCGGTCCAGGTAGTAGGACCGCAGGCGCTCGAGGTCGCCGGAGAGCTTCTCGCGGGCGTACTTGTCGTCGTTGCGGAAGAACGACAGCCAGTTGGTGGTCTTGAGCTCGAACAGGTCGGTCAGGTCCTCGTCGGAGAACACCGTGTTGCCGACCACGTTGATGTGCTTGATGGCGGCGACCGAGCCTTCGTTGATCTTGATCTTCAGCGCGACGCGGTTGCGCGGCTGGTTGACCACCTCGGTCTCGATGGTCGCCGAGTAGCGCCCCTGGGCGACGTATTGGCGCTGCAACTCGTTGCGCACGCCCTCGAGGGTCGCACGCTGGAAGATCTCGCCTTCGGCGAGGCCGGACTGCTGCAGGCCGGCCAGCAGGTCCTCGGTCTTGATCGCCTTGTTGCCCTCGATCTCGATGGCGGAGATCGACGGGCGCTCGACGACGCTGACCACCAGCACGTTGCCCTCGCGACCGAGCTGGATGTCTTGGAAGAAGCCGGTACGAAACAGCGCGCGGGTCGCCTCGACCAGGCGCTGGTCATCCGCCGCCTCGCCCACGTTGAGCGGCAAGGCGCCGAACACGCTGCCCGCAGAGACCCGCTGGAGGCCGTTTACCCGGATATCGGAGATGGTGAAGGACTCGGCATGGACTTCGGCGATCATCAAGGCGGAGATCACCGCGGGGAGCAGCAGACGTTTCATGAAGTCCTTTCTTATTCAGACCTGACGGATAGCCGGCGCGGCGCGCGGCAACGATACGGATTCTGCGTTACAGGCGGCCCAGGTCATTGACCAGCGCGAGCAGCATCACTCCGACGACCAGACTGATGCCGATCTGAACGCCCCACCCCTGCACTCTTTCGGACAATGGCCGGCCACGAAGCCACTCGATCGTGTAGAAAAGCAGGTGCCCGCCATCAAGCACCGGGATCGGCAGCAGATTGAGAACCCCCAGACTAATGCTCAGATAGGCGAGAAAGTTCAGGAAATCCCCGACGCCTGACTGGGCAGAAGCGCCGGCCACTTTAGCAATCGTTATCGGGCCGCTCAAGTTTTTTACCGAGAGCTCACCGAAGAGCATTTTCTTCAGCGAATCAAGCGTCAGCAGGGTCATGGTGCCAGTGCGCCGCAGGCCTTCGGCGACCGCCTCGAGCGGTCCGTAGCTGACTTCGCGCAGCATGTGCGCCGGCCATTCGCCGCCCTCGACGCCGGCCCCCAGGTAGCCCCTGCGAGCCGCCCCCTCGCCCCGCGCGGCCAGGGCAACCGACAGCTCATGCTGCCGACCATCGCGCTCGACCAGCACGGTGACCGTCTCGCCGGCCAGCGGCCTGACCGTCTGAATCACTTCCTGCCAGTCGCGCAGCGGCCGGCCATGAAGGCTCAGCAGGCGATCGCCGAGCCGCAGCCCTGCCGCCTGGGCCGGGCCCTGCGGATCCAGCTGGGCGATCACCGGGGCAATTTGCGGCCGCCACGGCTGGATACCGAGCGCTGCGAGCGGATCGGGCTCCTCGACCCCCTTGAGCCAGTCGCGCAGGGGGATTTGCAGCTCGCGCTCGGCCGAGTCGCCGACGCCGCGCACGACCACCTCGAGCGTACCGGTTTCGCCGAGGCGGCGGACCAGCTGCAGGTTCACGTCGCCCCAGCCGGCCACCGACTTGCCGTTTACCGAGACCAGTTCCTGATCGGCCATGATCCCGGCCTGCTCGGCGAGACTGCCCGCCTCGACCGCACCGACCACCGGGCGGACCTGCTGGCTACCGAGCATGGCCAGAATCCAGAAGAACGCCAGCGCCAGGAGGAAATTGGCGACCGGGCCCGCCGCAACGATGGCGAAACGCTGGCGGACCGGCTTGAGGTTGAAGGCCTGATCGAGCAGGGCCGGCGGCACCTCGCCCTCGCGCTCGTCGAGCATCTTCACGTAGCCGCCCAGTGGGACGGCGGCGATGACGAACTCGGTGCCATGGCGATCATGCCAACGCAGCAGCGGCGCACCGAAGCCGACCGAGAAGCGCAGGACCTTGACGCCACAGCGTCGGGCCACCCAGAAGTGGCCGAACTCGTGGAAGGTGACCAGCACCCCGAGCGCAACCAGGGTACCCACGATCATATACAGTGCGCTCATAACACCCTCCGGGCTAGCGCCCGTGGCGGCCCAGCCACTCGCCGGCAAGCCGGCGTGCCTGCTGGTCGGCCATCAACACATCTTCGAGGCAACCGGCCGTGCGGGCCGCCTCCCGTTCCAACACATCGGCGATGATACTCGCGATCTCGGTGAAACGGATGCGCCGCTGGAGAAAGGCCTCCACCGCCACCTCGTTCGCCGCATTGAGCATTGCTGGAGCCGTGCCGCCGACCTGGGCCGCCTGGCGCGCCAGGCGCAGACAGGGGAAACGCTCTTCGTCCGGGGCCTGGAAGTCCAGCTGGCCGATACGCAGCAGGTCGAGCGCCGACACGCCGGAGTCGATGCGCTCCGGCCAGGCCAGCGCATGGGCGATGGGCGTGCGCATGTCCGGGTTGCCGAGCTGCGCGAGCACCGAACCGTCGACATAGTCGACCATCGAATGAATCACGCTCTGCGGGTGTACGACCACCTCGACCTGCTCGGGACGGGCGCCGAACAGCCAGCAGGCCTCGATCAGCTCCAATCCCTTGTTCATCATGCTGGCCGAATCGACCGAAATCTTGCGCCCCATCGACCAGTTCGGATGCGCGCAGGCCTGCTCCGGCGTGACCTGGGCGAGCTCGGCCAGTGGCGTCTGGCGGAAGGGGCCGCCGGAGGCAGTCAGCAGGATGCGCCGCACACCGACCTCGGCCATGCCGCGCGCATAGTCGGACGGCAGGCACTGGAAGATCGCGTTGTGCTCGCTGTCGATCGGCAGCAACACGGCGCTGCTCTGCTCCAGCGCCTGCATGAACAGGGCACCGGACATCACCAGCGCCTCCTTGTTGGCCAGCAGCACACGCTTGCCGGCCTGTACCGCCGAGAGCGTCGGCCTCAGGCCCGCGGCACCGACGATGGCGGCCATCACCACATCGACCTCCGGATGCGCAGCCACCTCGCAAAGCCCGCCGTCGCCGAACAGTACCCGCGTGGCGAGCCCCGCCTCGGCCAGCCGCACCTGCAGCGCGCCGGCCTGCGCCTCGTCGGCCACCACCGCGAACTGCGGGCGATGCGTCAGGCACAGCGCTTCCAGTTCCGTCATGCGGGAAAACGCCGTGACGGCGAACAGGCTGTAACGATCGGCGTGCCGCGACACCACATCCAGCGTGCTGAGGCCTATGGAGCCGGTCGCGCCCAGCACCGTAACCTGCAATCTCGTCACAGCGTCCCCCAGCCAGCCAGCCAGAGCAGCACGGCGAACACCGGCACCGCCGCGGTCAGGCTATCGATACGATCCATCACGCCGCCATGGCCTGGCAGCAGCTGGCTGCTGTCCTTGATGCCGGCATTACGCTTGAACATGCTTTCGGTGAGGTCGCCGATCACCGAGATCAGCACCACCACCGCCGCGCCGAGCAGCGCCAGCACCAGCTCGCGCGCACCCCAGCCACGCTGGAGGCCGACCACGGCGGTCACCGCGAGACTGGCCGCAAGCCCGCCGAGCAGGCCCTCCCAGCTCTTGCCGGGGCTGACCGCCGGCGCCAGCTTGCGCTTGCCGAAGCGCCTGCCGGAGAAGTAGGCGCCAATATCCGCGACCCAGACCAGCACCATCACGGCGACGATCAGCCAGTTGCCCAGCGGCCACTGCTTGAGCAGCACCAGCGCCTGCCAGGCCGGCAGCAGCACCAGCAGGCCCAGCAGCAGGCTGCCCGGCGCCCCGCCCCAGTAGCGCCGGCTATCCGGATAGCCGAGCACCAGGAAGGTCGCGAACAGCCACCAGGCTACCGCTGCCGCGAGTAGCCAGGCCGCCAGCGCCGGCGTCAGATAGAGCCAGACGAGGCAGGCGGCGACGGCCGCCGCATAGGCCACGCGCGCCGGCTGCGCGGCGAACCCGGCCAGCCGCGCCCACTCCCAGGCACCCAGGGTGACGACGACGCCGATGAAGGTGGCAAACGCGACACCCTCCAGCAGAAAAAAGCCGATCAGAGCGATCGGCAGCAATATCGCCGCGGTGATGATTCGCTGCTTCAGCATTCAGCCTTGGCCTCGCATTCGATCTGCTCGCTGGTCTTGCCGAAACGGCGCTGCCTGGACGCGAAGTCGGCCAGCGCCTTGCGCATGGCCTGGCGCTTGAAGTCCGGCCAGAACAGATCGGAGAAATACAGCTCGGCATAGGCCAGCTGCCAGAGCAGGAAGTTGCTGATACGCCGCTCGCCGCCGGTGCGAATGCACAGGTCGGGCAGCGGCTGGTCGCCCGTCGCCAGGTAGCCCTGGAACAGCGCCGGGGTGATCTCGTCCGGATTCAGCCGCCCCGCCTGGGCTTCGCGCGCCAGATGCTGGGTCGCCTGGAGGATGTCCCACTGGCCACCGTAGTTGGCGGCGACCTGCAGCACGAAGCGACGATTGTGCGCGGTCATTTCCTCGGCCTCGCGCATGGCCGCCTGCAACTCCGGATGGAAACGCGAGCGGTCACCGATGATGCGCAGGCGGATGCCGTTGTCGTCCAGCTTGCGCGCCTCGCGGCGCAGGGCCGAGAGGAACAGCTCCATGAGCGCCCCCACCTCGTCGGCCGGACGCTGCCAGTTCTCGCTGGAGAAGGCGAACAGGGTGAGGACCTCGACGCCGGACTCGGCACAGACCTCGATGACGGCGCGTACCGCATCGACTCCGGCCTTGTGCCCGGCGATGCCGGGCAACAGGCGACGTTTGGCCCAGCGGTTGTTTCCATCCATGATGATCGCGACGTGGCGGGGAACACGCCCCTGTGCGATCGACCTGCCGTTTTCCATGACACAACTCTACTTGCGCTATCTAACGCTGCGATGAAGACAAGACGCTGCAAGCGCCAGCTCGAGCTCATCGGCCAGAGCAGCCGGCCGGACGCGACCGGGCTCCAGCGGATCGACAGAAGCGGTCAGACCGCCATCAGGTCGGACTCTTTGGCTTCCAGCGCCTTGTCGATGTCTGCGACGAACTTGTCGGTAAGCTTCTGAACGTCATCCTGGCCACGACGTTCCTCGTCCTCGCTGATTTCCTTCTCCTTGACCAGGTCCTTGAGCTGGGCGAGCGCATCGCGACGGATGTTGCGCACCGCGACCCGCGCGTTCTCCGCCTCGGCACGCGCCTGGCGGGTGTAGCCCTTGCGGGTCTCCTCGGTCAGCGCCGGCATCGGCACGCGAATGGTGGTGCCGGCGGTCGCCGGGTTGAGGCCGAGGTCCGACGTCATGATCGCCTTCTCGACTGCCTGGATCATGCTCTTGTCGAAGACGGTCAGCGCCAGCGTGCGCGAGTCCTCGGCAACCACGTTGGCGACCTGGCGCAGCGGCGTATCGGCGCCGTAGTAGGAGACCATCACGCCGTCGAGGATGCTCGGGTGGGCGCGACCGGTGCGGATCTTGGCGAATGCGTGCTCCAGCGACTCGAGAGACTTCTTCATGCGCTCCTGCGCGTCTTGCTTGATCTCGTTGATCATTCGTTCGATTCCTCGATGAGAGTTCCTTCGGCGCCGCCAAGCACGATGTTGAGCAGGGCGCCGGGCTTGTTCATGTTGAAGACACGCAGCGGCATGTTGTGGTCACGGCACAGGCAGATGGCCGTCAGGTCCATGACCCCCAGCTTGCGGTCGAGCACGTCGTCGTAGGTGAGCTGGGCAAATTTCTCGGCATTCGGATCCTTGAACGGATCGGCCGTGTAGACGCCGTCGACCTTGGTGGCCTTGAGCACCACGTCGGCCTGGATCTCGATGGCGCGCAGGCAGGCTGCCGAGTCGGTGGTGAAGAACGGGTTGCCGGTACCGGCCGAGAAGATCACCACTTCGCCGCTCTTGAGATGGCGCATGGCCTTGCGGCGGTCGTAGTGGTCGGTGACGCCGACCATGGAAATGGCGGACATGACCAGCGCCGGGATGTTCGAGCGCTCCAGCGCGTCGCGCATAGCCAGGCCGTTCATCACCGTGGCCAGCATGCCCATGTGGTCACCAGTGACGCGATCCATGCCGGCTGCCGACAGCGCGGCACCGCGGAACAGGTTGCCGCCGCCGATCACCAGCCCCACTTCCACGCCGATGCCCACCAGCTGCCCAACCTCGAGGGCCATGCGGTCGAGCACCTTGGGATCGATGCCGAAGTCCTCCGTCCCCATCAGCGCCTCGCCGCTCAACTTGAGCAGGATTCGTTTGTAGCGAGGATTTCGAGCACTCATCTGCTGAGCCATTGGCGTGCGCCTCCCACGGCGATCAAAGGAAAACTGATTGGTTGGGCATGAAGAATAATCTGCGCTTGGACCACCGAACGAGCGATAAGTGCAGGCCAGACTATAGCGTGTAGATCAGAAATTTTGCGGACACCCAGTTTGACAAAGAGGCCGCGCGCGTGAGCGGGCAGCCTCTTCGTAGCGAACAACCGGTGACGTTACTGCTTGCTCGCTGCTACCTGGGCAGCAACCTCTGCAGCGAAGTCGACTTCGGCCTTCTCGATGCCCTCGCCCACTTCGTAACGAACGAAGGAAACGATTTCCGCACCGGCCTTCTTGGCCAGGTCGCCGACCTTGACTTCCGGATCCTTGACGAACGCCTGCTCGACGAGGCTCGCTTCGGCCAGGAACTTGTTGATACGGCCCTTGACCATGTTCTCGACGATGTTCTCCGGCTTGCCGGCGATCTTCTCGGCGTTGAGCTGCAGGAAGATTTCCTTCTCCTTGGCGATCAGCTCTTCGGAAACATCGGCCGGGGTCAGCACGGCCGGGTTGCTGGCCGCGACGTGCATGGCGATGTCCTTGGCCAGCTCAGGGTTGCCACCCTTGAGCACGACCAGAACGCCGATGCGGTGACCGTGCAGGTAGGCACCGACCACATCACCCTCGACGCGGGTCAGGCGGCGGATGTTGACGTTCTCGCCACACTTGGAGACCAGCGCCAGGCGCGACTCTTCCTGGCTTTCGATCAGCGGGGCGGCATCGGTCAGGCCTTGGCTGAAGGCCTTGTCCAGGCTCTCGGCGACGAAGGACTTGAAGTCGTCCTGCAGGGCCAGGAAGTCGGTCTGCGAGTTGACCTCGATGATCACGGCAGACTTGTTGTCGGCAGCGACCTTGACGGCAATGGAGCCTTCGGCGGCGATGTTGCCGGCCTTCTTGGCGGCCTTGATCGCACCGGCGGCGCGCATGTCGTCGATCGCCTTCTCGATGTCGCCACCGGCGGCGGTCAGCGCCTTCTTGCAATCCATCATGCCCAGGCCGGTACGCTCGCGCAGTTCCTTGACCAGGGCTGCAGTGATTTCTGCCATGTTCGAATCCTCTGCTAGGTTTTCTAACCATTCGCCCTCGCGGGCGATCAATTCTGAATGACAAGAAGGGGGCCTAGCCCCCTTCTTGTCCATCGGGTGTCGTCAGGACGCGACGACTCAGCCCTGAGCGGCTTCGGAGGCGACTTCCTCGACGAACTCGTCGGCGCTGCCAGCGGAGCTCTGGCGGCCACGCAGGACGGCGTCGGCCATGGAGCCCAGGTACAGCTGGACGGCGCGGATGGCGTCGTCGTTGCCGGGGATGATGTAGTCAACGCCTTCCGGGCTGCTGTTGGTATCGACAACGCCGATAACCGGGATGCCCAGCTTGTTGGCTTCGGAAATGGCGATGCGCTCGTGATCGACGTCGATCACGAACATGGCGTCCGGCAGGCCGCCCATGTCCTTGATACCACCCAGGCTGCGCTCGAGCTTTTCCAGGTCGCGAGAGCGCATCAGCGCCTCTTTCTTGGTCAGCTTGTCGAAAGTACCGTCCTGAGCCTGGGTTTCCAGCTCGCGCAGACGCTTGATCGACGCACGGATGGTCTTGTAGTTGGTCAGCATGCCGCCCAGCCAGCGGTGATCGACGTACGGCGAGCCGCAACGGGCAGCTTCTTCGCGAACGATCTTGCCAGCCGAACGCTTGGTGCCGACGAACAGGATCTTGTTCTTGCCGGCTGCCAGCTTTTCAACGAAACGCAGGGCGTCGTTGAACATCGGCAGGGTCTTTTCCAGGTTGATGATGTGAATCTTGTTGCGCGCGCCGAAAATGTACTTGTTCATTTTCGGGTTCCAGTAACGGGTCTGGTGGCCGAAGTGCACACCGGCCTTCAGCATGTCGCGCATGGTGACTTGAGACATGATACGTCCTCAGAATAAGTCGGGTTAGGCCTCCACGCGTCCCGCTATCCAACTCTTCCGAGCACCCAGGATAGGCGTGTCGACGCGTGTGTGGGTTAGGCCCAACGGGGTGGTCCCCGTCGAGCGGCGCGTTTTATAGCACACTCGCCCGAGACAGGCTAGCACGGCGACGCCGGTGCCGAGGTCTGCAGGCCCATGTGCTTTCGTTTATCATCCGCGTTTTCCCGATTTCCGCTCCGCGCCCACCGGCGCCTCCGAGGTTTGCATGACTGTCAGCATCAAGACGCCCGAAGACATCGAAAAAATGCGCATTGCCGGCCGCCTGGCTGCGGAAGTCCTGGAAATGATCGAGGCCCACGTCAAGCCCGGGGTGACGACCGAGGAACTCGATCGCATCTGCCACGAGCATATCGTCAACGTGCAGCAGGCGATCCCCGCCCCGCTCAACTACAAGGGTTTTCCCAAGTCGATCTGCACCTCGATCAATCATGTGGTCTGCCACGGCATCCCCAACGACAAGCCGCTCAAGGAAGGCGACATCCTCAATATCGACATCACTGTCATCAAGGATGGCTACCACGGCGATACCAGCAAGATGTTCATCGTCGGCAAGGCGCCGGAGTGGGCCGAGCGCCTGTGCCGGGTCACCCAGGAGTGCCTGTACAAGGGCATCGAGCTGGTACGGCCCGGCGCCCGGCTGGGTGACATCGGCGAGGTGATCCAGAAGCATGCCGAGAAGAACGGCTTCTCCGTCGTGCGCGAATACTGCGGGCACGGCATCGGCAAGGTGTTCCACGAGGAGCCGCAGGTACTGCACTACGGCCGTGCCGGCACCGGCATGGAGCTCAAGGAAGGCATGACCTTCACCATCGAGCCGATGATCAACCAGGGCCGCGCCGAGACCCGCCTGCTCGGCGACGGCTGGACCGCCATCACCAAGGACCGCAAGCTGTCGGCGCAGTGGGAACACACGCTGCTGGTGACCGCGAACGGCTATGAAATCCTCACCCTGCGCAGCGACGACACCATCGCCCGGACCTCGGCCTGAAGTTTGCTTCCCATGATCTGAGCCGCAACCGGCAGAGGAGTCGCGCATGCCGCAGGTGGATCCCGAACTGTTCGACCTGAGCCAGTTCCAGGCGGAACTCGCGCTCAAGGCCAGCCCCATCGCAGCCTTCAAGAAGGCGATCCGCCAGGCCCGCGAAGTGCTCGACAAGCGCTTCCTCGCCGGCCGCGACATCCGGCGCCTGATCGAGGATCGCGCCTGGTTCGTCGACCAGATCCTGCGCGCTGCCTGGCGCCGCTTCGACTGGGACACGGAGGCCGACATCGCGCTTGTCGCCGTCGGCGGCTACGGGCGCGGCGAGCTGCACCCCTACTCCGACATCGACCTGCTGATCCTGCTCGGCGACAGTGACCACGAGCTGTTCCGCGACGCCATCGAGGGCTTCCTCACCCTGCTCTGGGACATCGGCCTGGAGGTCGGCCAGAGCGTACGCTCGGTGGCCGAGTGCGCCGAGGAGGCGCGCGCCGACCTGACGGTCATCACCAATCTGATGGAAAGCCGCACCATCGCCGGCCCCGAGCACCTGCGCCAGCGCATGCTGCAGGTCACCAGCCCCGAGCGCATGTGGCCAAGCAAGGAATTCTTCCTCGCCAAGCGCAACGAGCAGCGCCTGCGCCATTCCAAGTACAACAACACCGAGTACAACCTGGAGCCCAACGTCAAGCGCTCGCCGGGCGGGTTGCGCGACATCCAGACCATCCTGTGGATCGCCCGGCGCCAGTTCGGCACGCTCAACCTGCAGGCGGTGGTCGACCAGGGCTTCCTCACCGAGGGCGAATACCGCCTGCTGGTCTCGGCCCAGGAATTCCTCTGGAAGGTGCGCTACGGCCTGCACCTGCTGGCCGGGCGTGCCGAGGATCGCCTGCTGTTCGATCACCAGCGCAAGCTGGCCGCGCTGCTCGGCTACGAGGACAGCGACGCCAAGCTGGCCATCGAACGCTTCATGCAGAAGTACTACCGGGTGGTGATGAGCATCGCCGAGCTGAGCGACCTGGTCGGCCAGCATTTCGCCGAGGTGATCCTCTGGGAAGGCGACTCGGGCCCCAGCGTGCCGCTCAACAGCCGCTTCCTGGTGCGCGACGGCTACCTGGAGGTCACCCGCCCCTCGATCTTCAAGCGCACGCCGTTCGCCATCATGGAGACCTTCGTGCTGCTGGCACAGCATCCGGACATCCAGGGCGTCCGGGCGGCCACCATTCGCCTGCTGCGCGACCACCGCCACCTGATCGACGACGACTTCCGCCGCGACATCCGCAACACCAGCCTGTTCATCGAGCTGTTCAAGTGCAAGGAGGGCATCCATCGCAACCTGCGGCGGATGAACCGCTACGGCATTCTCGGCCGCTACCTGCCCGAGTTCGGCCATATCGTCGGGCAGATGCAGCACGATCTCTTCCATATCTACACGGTCGATGCGCACACGCTGAACGTCATCAAGTACCTGCGCAAGCTGACCAAGCCGGGCGTGGCGGAGAAGTACCCGCTGGCCAGCAAGCTGGTCGAGCGCCTGCCCAAGCCGGAGCTGATCTACATCGCCGGGCTCTACCACGACATCGCCAAGGGCCGCGGTGGCGATCACTCCGAGCTGGGCGCGGTGGATGCCGAACAGTTCTGCGAGCGCCACAAGCTGCCGGCCTGGGATACGCGGCTGGTGGTCTGGCTGGTGCAGAACCACCTGGTGATGTCGACCACCGCACAGCGCAAGGACCTCTCCGACCCGCAGGTGATCAACGATTTCGCCCAGATCGTCGGTGACGAGACCCACCTGGACTACCTGTACGTGCTGACCGTGGCCGACATCAACGCCACCAACCCGAGCCTGTGGAACTCCTGGCGGGCCAGCCTGCTGCGCCAGCTCTACACCGAGACCAAGCGGGCCCTGCGCCGCGGCCTGGAGAATCCGCTGGGCCGCGAGGAGCAGATCCGCCAGTCGCAGCGCGCGGCACTGGACATCCTGGTGCGCAACGGCACCGACCCAGACGACGCCGAGCAGCTCTGGGCGCAGCTGGGCGACGACTACTTCCTGCGCCACACCGCCAGCGACATCGCTTGGCACACCGAGGCGATCATCGACCACCCCGACAATGGCGGCCCGCTGGTGCTGATCAAGGAGACCACCCAGCGCGAGTTCGAGGGCGGCACGCAGATCTTCATCTACGCCCCTGACCAGCACGACTTCTTCGCGGTGACCGTCGCGGCGATGGACCAGCTGAACCTGAACATCCACGACGCCAGGATCATCACCTCCACCAGCCAGTTCACCCTCGACACCTACATCGTGCTCGATGCCGATGGCACGCCGATCGGCGACAACCCCGAGCGCATCGAGGAGATCCGCCAGAGCCTGATCGACGCGCTGCGCAACCCGGACGAGTACCTCACCATCATCCAGCGCCGCGTTCCGCGCCAGCTCAAGCACTTCGCCTTCGCCCCGCAGGTGACCATCCTCAACGACACCCAGCGACCGCAGACGATCATCGAGATCACCGCGCCGGACCGGCCGGGCCTGCTCGCCCGCGTCGGGCAGCTGTTCCTGGCGTTCGACCTGTCGGTGCAGAACGCCAAGATCGCCACCCTCGGCGAACGCGTCGAGGACGTCTTCTTCGTCACCAACGAGGACAACCAGCCGCTGTCGGACCCGGAGCTGTGCACCCGCCTGCAGCAAGCGCTGATCGAGCAGCTGCAACAGGGCAACGAGCAGCCGCCCTCGCCGAGCGTGATCGAGATCTAGCTGTGATCTCTCAGTAGGTTGTTCATCCGGGGCATACCCGGAATTCTGGAAGTGCGACCAACCATGCCTTCCA
>NZ_JAKJRU010000004.1 GCF_021726475.1 Pseudomonas oligotrophica | reverse complement strand
TCGCCGATGGTAGTGTGGGGCTTCCCCATGTGAGAGTAGGTCATCGTCAAGCACCTATACCAAACCCCCGACCCGCTCTAGCGGGTCGGGGGTTTGTCTTTGGGCGCGAAAAACTAGTGTCGTCCAGGCGACAGGCCGAGTACCTCAAGCAACGTCGGCTACCGCGCGTGCGAATGGTGCCACGCTGCATGAGGGGATGTATCGCTTGCGCCAACCTTTGGTTCGATGTTTAGCAGCCTCATCGCCACGGTAAAGTCGGGCGTGCTCTTGCATACAGGGCCCGCAACGTCTGGCCAGAGGCAACCGCGCGCCCAAACGACTGTGGCGGAACCATTACCAGCTTCCGCCACGCTTTACTTCGGTTTGCTGCTTATAAGATCCAAGTGCTTCCAGCCTTATTGGCGATGGTCCTAGTCTCCGCGGTACTCGCATCCGCTGGTGCAGGTCTCATGGATTCGGATCCGCGAAAGCTCCGGGAGTAGAGGCTTGAGCTCGTTCCATATCCATTTGGCCAGATTCTCGCTCGTGGGGTTTTCCAAGCCCGGCAGGTCATTCAGATAATTGTGATCGAGACGTTCGTAGATCGGGCTGAATATTGCCTTCAATTCGCCAAAGTCGCGGATCCAGCCGGTCATGGGGTCCACTTCGCCGGCGATATAGATGGCTACCCTGAACGAATGCCCATGCAGGCGCCCACACTTGTGTCCTTCCGGAACGTAGGGCAGGCGGTGCGCGGACTCGAAAGTGAACTCTTTGAAAATTTCCACGTGATTTACTCTGTTCGTTAAGCCGAGCAATTCTACCTTGACCTCAACCCAGGTGGGCGAGTCGGTGCTTGAGGTGAAAACCCAATTTTGACAAAGCCTGCGGTTTCACGCAGAGTGCACGCTTTTTTCTGCGGTCCGGTCTCCGAGGTACAAACATCATGAATGCGGTCGTTGTTGCCGTTGGGGTCATGCTGATTCTCAGCCTGGCGAGAGTACATGTGGTCGTCGCCCTGATAGCCGGAGCGATTGCTGGTGGCCTGTTGGGTGGCTTGGGTATCGAAGCGACGCTGGCCGCTTTCAACAAAGGGCTGGGGGGAGGGGCGACGGTCGCGCTTTCTTATGCACTACTTGGAGCATTCGCCGTCGCTATTGCCAAGAGCGGACTGGCTCATGCGCTTGCCGACAGGGTGCTTGCGATGGTGGGAAGCCAGGATGCAGATCGGGGTGGGCGTGTGAAGTGGCTGCTGATGGCACTGCTGCTGGCCGTTGCCGTTTCGTCACAGAACGTTTTGCCTATCCATATTGCCTTCATCCCGTTGCTGGTCCCGCCGCTCCTTTATGTGATGTCGAAGCTGAAGATCGATCGTCGCCTGATCGCTTGTGTGCTGGCGTTTGGCCTGATCACACCTTATATGTTCCTGCCGGTCGGCTTCGGCAATATCTTTCTCAATGAGATCCTGCTTGCCAACGTGGCCAAGAGCGGTGCCGACATATCGGGCATCAAGGTGACCGAGGCGATGGCCTTGCCGGCGCTGGGCATGGTCACCGGGTTGCTGATCGCCTTCTTCAGTTATCGCAAGCCGCGCGCATACGAACTGACGAAGGTGGAACGGGCAACCGACACGGGCGCCGCCTATTCGCCGATTGCCCTTCTGGTTGCCGCCGTCGCGATTGCTGCGGCATTCCTCGTCCAGCTCTGGCTCGACTCGATGATCATAGGGGCTCTGGCTGGCTTCCTGATCTTCTCCTGTTCCGGGGTGGTGCGCTGGCGCGAGGCCGATGGGCTGTTCACCGAAGGCATGAAGATGATGGCCATGATCGGCTTCATCATGATTGCCGCCGCGGGATTCGCCGAGGTCATGCGCGAAACCGGGCACGTGCAAACGCTGGTCGATGCCTCGGTCGAGTGGATCGGCAACAGCAAGGCTGTTGGTGCGCTGTTGATGCTGCTGGTCGGATTGCTCGTGACGATGGGCATCGGCTCGTCCTTTTCGACCGTCCCGATTATTGCCGCGATCTTCGTGCCGCTGGGCCTGGAGCTGGGCTTCAGCCCCCTGGCGATCGTCAGCCTGGTCGGCACCGCCGGCGCGTTGGGCGATGGCGGCTCGCCCGCCTCGGACTCGACGCTTGGCCCGACGGCGGGGCTGAATGCCGATGGTCAGCACAACCACATCTGGGATACGGTGGTTCCGACCTTCCTGCACTACAACCTGCCGCTGCTCGCCTTTGGCTGGGTTGCCGCAATGGTCCTCTGAATCCTTTCACTCGCTCGTGAAGGGCGGGCTTTCCATAGCAACGATGCAATAGCTGGCCGGCTCTGACGAGCCGAAGGTGCACTCCTGGTCGCGTTCGAGGACTAAAGAGAACAGCCAGCTATTGGATCGGCCATGCAAAAAAGCACGCTCGAGCGCAGGGTCTTTCTCGGACTCCTGCTGGTAGTCACGCTCGCCTTCGGCTGGATATTGTTGCCCTTCTACGGCGCGGTGTTCTGGGCCACCATCCTCGCGATCCTGTTCGCTCCGTTGCACAAAGTCTTGCTGGCCCGATTCGGAGAGCGCCACAACATAGCCGCGCTGCTGACGCTGATGGTCTGCCTTGTCGTCGCGGTCCTGCCGGTGATTCTCATCGCGGCCATGCTGGTCCAAGAAGGAGCGACGTTGTTTCAGCGGGTCGAATCCGGCGAGCTGGACATTCGCGGCCTGCTGAATCCGCTACGCGACCTTCTACCTGCGACCCTCCAGCAGCAACTGGACCGCCTTGGCCTGGGCGATGCGGGAAGCCTGCGCGAACGCCTGAACAGCGGTGCCCTGGAGGCAAGCAGGTTCCTGGCGACCAAGGCGTTCAGCTTTGGTCAGGATACGTTCCAGTTCCTGATCGGCTTCTTCGTCATGCTCTACCTGCTGTTCTTCTTCATTCGCGATGGCCGTGCCTTGGTGTTCAAGGTCCGCCAGGCGATGCCGCTGAGCGATGGCCAGAAACGGCGTCTTTTCAGCAAGTTCACCCGGGTGGTGCGGGCCACGGTGAAGGGCAACATCATTGTCGCCCTGACCCAGGGGGCTCTGGGTGGCGTGATATTCGCCGTGTTCGGGATCTCCGGCGCGCTCTTGTGGGCGGTGTTGATGGCATTCCTCTCGTTGCTACCGGCGGTGGGCGCCGGTCTGATATGGGGGCCGGTAGCCGTCTATTTCCTCGTTACCGGTGCGACCTGGCAGGGCATTGTGCTGATGCTCTATGGCGTGCTGGTCATCGGGCTGGTCGACAACATCCTGAGGCCTATCCTCGTCGGCAAGGACACCAAGATGCCCGATTATGTCGTGCTGATCTCCACACTGGGTGGGTTGGCACTTTTCGGCCTGAACGGCTTCGTGATCGGGCCGTTGGTCGCCGCCCTGTTCATTTCGGCGTGGGGTTTGTTTACCGAAGGCGAGGAAACGCCGGGACCCTAGCGAAAAAAGAAAACCCCGGCAGGGCCGGGGTTTTCTTTGTCGCTCACCACCTTTTGGGTGGAGCCGGTTCTCAGTGGAACTGGTTCATGGTGTTGTCTTTACCGCTTGCCTTCAGAGCAGCCTCGCCAGCGAAGTACTCCTTGTGGTTGTCGCCGATGTCCGAGCCAGCCATGTTCTGGTGCTTGACGCAGGCGATACCCTGGCGCAGTTCCTGACGCTGTACGCCCTTCACGTAGGCCAGCATGCCCTGGTCGGCGAAGTAGCCCTTGGCCAGATTGTCGGTGGACAGTGCGGCGGTGTGGTAGGTCGGCAGGGTGATCAGGTGGTGGAAGATGCCGGCGTGGGCCGAACCGTCGCGCTGGAAGGTACGGATCTTCTCGTCGGCAACCTGGGCCAGTTCGGTCTCGTCGTACTCGACGCTCATCAGCTTGGCGCGGTCGTAGGCGGAAACGTCCTTGCCCTCGGCAACCATGGCGTCGAACACCTGCTGGCGGAAGTTCAGGGTCCAGTTGAACGACGGGCTGTTGTTGTACACCAGCTTGGCGTTCGGGATGACTTCGCGGATGCGGTCAACCATGGCCTTGATCTGGCCAACGTGCGGCTTCTCGGTCTCGATCCACAGCAGGTCGGCGCCGTTCTGCAGCGAGGTGATGCAGTCCAGGACGCAGCGGTCTTCACCGGTGCCCTTGCGGAACTGGAACAGGTTGGACGGCAGGCGCTTCGGACGCAGCAGCTTGCCGCCGCGGTTGATGACTACGTCGCCATTGCCCAGGTCGGAGGCAGCAACTTCTTCGCAATCCAGGAAGGAGTTGTACAGGTCGCCCAGGTCGCCCGGCTCTTTGGTCACGGCGATCTGCTTGGTCAGGCCGGCACCCAGGGAGTCGGTACGCGCAACGATCACGCCGTTGTCGATGCCCAGCTCGAGGAATGCGTAGCGAACGGCAGCGATCTTGGCGAGGAAGTCGGCATGCGGAACGGTAACCTTGCCGTCCTGGTGGCCGCACTGCTTCTCGTCGGAAACCTGGTTCTCGATCTGGATGCAGCAGGCGCCGGCTTCGATCATGCGCTTGGCCAGCAGGTAGGTAGCTTCCGGGTTACCGAAGCCAGCGTCGATGTCGGCGATGATCGGGACGATGTGGGTTTCGTAGTTGTCGATCTGGTTCTGGATCTCGGCAGCCTTGGCGCTGTCGCCAGCTTCGCGAGCAGCGTCCAGAGCGGTGAACAGCAGGTCCAGTTCGCGGCTGTCAGCCTGACGCAGGAAGGTGTACAGCTCCTCGATCAGGTCGGAAACGGCGGTCTTCTCGTGCATGGACTGGTCCGGCAGCGGGCCGAACTCGGAACGCAGAGCAGCGACCATCCAGCCGGACAGGTAGAGGTAGCGCTTGTTGGTGGTCTTCAGGTGCTTCTTGATGGAGATCAGCTTCTGCTGGCCGATGAAACCGTGCCAGCAGCCCAGCGACTGGGTGTAGACGGACGAGTCGGCGTCGTACTCGGCCATGTCCTTGCGCATGATGTCGGCGGTGTACTGAGCAATTTCCAGGCCGGTCTTGAAGCGGTTCTGGGCGCGCATGCGAGCGACGGACTCAGGGTTGATGGCGGCCCAGCTGCTGCCGTGTTGCTCTTTGAGGGCGGCGACTGCCTTGATGTCGTCTTGATATGCGGACATTGTTCAATCCTTCAAAAATAAGTGTGGTTGAGCACCGACTTTTCCCACCGAAACCTACGTGCTATCGCTGATCAGTGCGGCCAACACGCGGCAGAGCGTCGAAATATCGACCGGGACGATGAAGGACTGAAAGGGGGGGAGGTACGACTACCTGAGACTGCTCGGGCTGAACGTTCTCGCAGCGGTGCGTGGCTGCTGCGAGGCCGTCTTCTCGAAGCGGATCGACAGGCTGGTACGTTATCGCTACCCCGTCCCTCAGGACGACTCGTTCCAGTCGCAACCTCGTCAGTCCGCCTTGTGGGCAGTACAGTCACGGAACGGCTCGGCTGGTTGGCTTGAGCGCGCTCCGGAGACCCTTGCCAGGGCCTCTGGTTAGCGGGAGCGAGGCAATGATGCGCTGAGGTCTTGGGCCCGTCAATGCTTTTTGTAGTGTTTTTCTCGAGGCACTACAAAATTCATCCGAAGGTCTAACTCAGGGTCAGGGCAGCTCCTCGACCTTGATCCGCACGCTGAAGTCCTGCGCACCCTGGGTCGAATAGCGCCGCACGGCGCCGCTTTCTTGCATTTCGCCGCTTTCGCTCAGGCCGCCGACGGTTAGCCATTGTCCCAGGCGGCCGGTGACGCGCGTGTCGGCAGCCTGGGTATGGATGACGTCGCGACGATAGGAGTCGACCCGGTCATTGCTGCTGCTGAGCGTGACCTGCACCTGATCGCCATTTACCTGGGCGGTCACATAGAAGCCCCTGACCACGTCGCGGTACTGGGTCTCGCGATACAGCTGCCCGTAGCCATCGACGCCGGTGGTGGCAAGCGGGACGCTCTGCCCGATCTGTATCAGCGCGGGGTAGCCTTCGCTGACCTGGACCTGCTGGATGCCGCCGTTATGGCCCTGGGTGCTGCGGCGGATGATGCGCACCTGGTCGCGCCCGGCAATCTCGCCGGCACCGCCGATGACCTCGACGTTGCCGCTTCTGACGCTGCCGTCGACCGCGAAGCCTCGCTCGGACAGCGCGCCCTGCTCCTGCGTGTCGACGCTGACCAGCAGGCGCCGCGGGGCCTTGTCCAGCTCGGCCAGGACGCTCTTGAGTTCGTCGATCACCGCGTCGGGTGCACTGACCACCAACTGGTTGCCGTAGGCGTTGACCCGGCCTCGCTCGGCTACCACGGAACGGGCGATCTCCAGCATGTCGTCGGCGGCGCGGTGATGCAGCGCGATGACCTCGCTGGCCGCCCACAGCGGCGGGCAGAGGCAGACGAGCAGGGCGGCGGCGAAGGCTCTGAGGCTCATAGGTAAAGGCTCCGAAGGTTGGGGTCGATCATGCCCCGCTCCCAGGCCTGCGTGAAGAGTGCCCGCTGCTGTCGGACACGTCCTCGGGCCTGGTGGCTCACCAGCCCGGCAGCCTGATCGGCATTGGGACGCATGATCAGCGACATATCATCGGCAATGAGGAACGCACAATCCCCGCAATCGATTTCAGGGTTCGTCCTGCGCAGTGCGATCTTGCTGGTCAGCCGCCGGGCCAGCCCGACAAGGCGGTGGCCTTCGCGTATCGCCCGGGTCGGGTCGGCCAGGAGAACCTGCAGCTGGTTGCGCGGATGAGCGCGGACGAACTCGAGGCAGGCCTGTACGAACGTCGCGTCGTCATACAGCCAGGGTTCCAGGTCCGGTGTGTAGATCAGCAACGAACGTCGTGCGCGGCGCGCAATCTCCAGCGTGTGCAGGCGCAGCTGGTCGGGGCCGGTGATTGGCTGGGAATGCGTTGCGCCAGCCGGGATTGGCGCATGCGGCACGGGGCTGCCGGGCGATGGGTTGCGCACTTCGAAGCGACCCGGCGAGACGAACTCGATGGCCGGTGCTTCGGCCATCGGGCTCGTTTCGTCAGGACGGCGACCGGTCACGGCTGCTCGTCGCTTCGTCGCAGCATGTCGACATGGGGAATGCCGGCTTCGAGAAATTCCTCGCTGACGACCTTGAAGCCGAGCCGTTCGTAGAAGCGGGTCGCGTGAACCTGGGCGGTCAGCTTCTGCTCGACCAGGCCACGGCGTTCGGCCTCGGCAATGACGGCCTGCATGATCGCGTGGCCGACATTCAGCCCGCGCCAGTCGCGCAGCACCGCCACGCGGCCGATCTGCCCGTCGGCCAGCAGGCGCGCGGTACCGATGGCGTAGCCGTCCTCGGTGGCGAGGAAGTGCACCGCCTCGGCGTCGTCGGCGTCCCACTCCTGCTCCGGCGGCACCGCCTGCTCGGCGACGAACACCGCCTCGCGGATGCGCCGCAGGTCGGCATTGTCCTTCTGCCAGTCGGCGATACGGACTTGCACGTTATTCATCTGCAAACTCCAGGCTTCCCTGTTTTACCAATTCCCAGACCAGGTTGCGCGCATCGTCGTTGCCCAGCCAGGGGGCCAGGTTATCCAGGTGCAGCGCGTCGGCCGAGCAGATCAGGCGCAGCAGGTCGCGCAGCTCCGCCGGCAGCAGCCGGCTCTGGCCGCTGGCAAACAGCAGCAGGCCAACGTCGACTTCGCTCCAGGCCAGGCGCGCCGCTGCGTTGCGGATCAGGACGGCGCCGTCCTGCAGGCTGGCGAAGAGTTCGTCCTGCTCCATGAGCGGGCCTTCGATGCGCTCGGGGTAGCGGGGCTCGGTCATGAACTGGCCGAACCAGGTGAGCAGCAGGCGCTCGTCGCCCATGTGCTCGGCCAGCAGCGCCTTGAGGCGCTCCAGGGCATCGTGCTGGATCTGGCTGGGGTCCTCGGCCGGCTCGAGGTCGGCGTCGGTATAGCGCTCTTCGTCGGGGAGGAACTGCGCGAGAAAATCAGTGAAATGGGTAAGCACCTCGGCGGCGCTCGGCGCGCGAAAGCCTACCGAGTAGGTCATGCAGGCATCTTCGGCGGTGCCGAAGTGGGCAAGGCGGGGCGGCAGATAGAGCATGTCGCCGGGCTCGAGCACCCACTCGTCGGTGCCGTGGAAGTCGGCCAGTATGCGCAGGTCGTCATGGGCCAGCAGCGGGCTTTCACTGTCGCACATCTGGCCGATGCGCCAGCGGCGCTTGCCGTGGGCCTGCAGCAGGAAGACGTCGTAGTTGTCGAAATGCGGGCCGACGCCACCGCCCGGCGCGGCGTAGCTGATCATCACGTCGTCGATGCGCCAGTTCGGCAGAAAGCGAAAGTGCTGCAGCAGGTCGGCGACTTCGGGGACCAGTTGGTCTACCGCCTGGACGAGCAGGGTCCAGTCGCGCTCGGGCAGTTGCTGGTAGGTGTCTTCACCGAACGGGCCGCGGCGCAATTCCCAGGGACGGTCGCCGTGCTCGATCACCAGACGCGACTCGACCTCATCTTCCAGGGAAAGGCCGGCCAGCTCGTCGGGGGAGATCGGGCTCTGGAAGTCCGCAATGGCCTGGCGGATCAGCAGCGGCTTCTTCTGCCAGTAGTCGCGCAGGAACTCCCTTGCACTGATGCCGCCCAGGAGTTGAAGTGGAATATCAGAAGTCATGCGTAACACCTTGCTCTTTGTGCAGAGCTGCAAATAAAAACGCCCGGCACAGCCGGGCGTGCAGACATGAAGTCGGTCAGATGCGCTTGGCCTGGGCGACGGCGTTGCCGATGTAGCTGGCGGGCGTCAGCTTGCGCAGCTCGGCCTTGGCCTCGGCCGGAATGTCCAGGGCCTCGATGAAGGCCTGCAGGGCCTCCGGGGTGATGCCCTTGCCGCGGGTCAGGTCCTTGAGCTTCTCGTAGGCATTCTCGACGGCATAGCGACGCATCACGGTCTGGACCGGCTCGGCTAGCACTTCCCAGCAGGCATCGAGGTCTTCGGCCAGGCGCTGGGCGTTGAGCTCCAGCTTGCCGATGCCCTTGAGGCTGGCCTCGTAGGCGATGACGCTGTGGGCGAAGCCGACGCCGAGATTGCGCAGCACGGTGGAGTCGGTCAGATCGCGCTGCCAGCGGGAAATCGGCAGCTTGCTGGCCAGGTGCTGGAACAGCGCGTTGGCGATACCGAGGTTGCCTTCGGAGTTCTCGAAGTCGATCGGGTTGACCTTGTGCGGCATGGTCGAGGAGCCGATCTCGCCGGCCACGGTCTTCTGCTTGAAGTAGCCGAGGGAGATGTAGCCCCAGACGTCGCGGTCGAAGTCGATCAGGATGGTGTTGAAGCGGGCGATGGCGTCGAACAGCTCGGCGATGTAGTCGTGCGGCTCGATCTGGGTGGTGTAGGGGTTCCAGGCCAGGCCCAGGTCGTTCTCGATGAACTCGCGGGCATTGGCTTCCCAGTCCACCGCCGGGTAGGCGGAGAGATGCGCGTTGTAGTTGCCCACGGCGCCGTTGATCTTGCCGAGCAGCGGCACGGCCTCGACCTGGGCGATCTGGCGCTCCAGGCGATAGACGACGTTGGCCAGTTCCTTGCCCATGGTGGTCGGCGAAGCCGGCTGGCCATGGGTGCGCGAGAGCATCGGCACATCGGCGAACCGCACGGCCAGGGAGCGGATGGCATCGGCCAGCTGGCGCATCAGCGGCAGCAGCACCTGGTCGCGGCCCTCACGGAGCATCAGCGCGTGGGACAGGTTGTTGATGTCCTCGCTGGTGCAGGCGAAGTGGATGAACTCGTTGACCTTTGCCAATTCCGGCAGGCGCTTGGCCTGCTCCTTGAGCAGGTACTCGACGGCCTTCACATCGTGATTGGTGGTGCGCTCGAATTCCTTTACTCGCTCGGCGTGCTCGATCTGGAAATCCTGCGCCAGTTGCTCGAGCAGTTGATTCGCCTCGGGCGAGAAGGGCGCCACTTCCGGAACGCCCGGATGTGCAGCCAGGCGCTGCAGCCAGCGTACTTCGACCAGAACGCGGTTACGGATCAGGCCATATTCGCTGAAGATCGGGCGCAGGGCGCTGGTTTTGCCGGCGTAGCGGCCGTCGACGGGGGAAACCGCCGTGAGCGAGGAAAGCTGCATAAGAGGCGTTCTCGACAGTGAGGCACGAAAAGAGGGCGCAGATTATACACGAAAGCGCCGGCGAGACCGGCGCTCGAAATTTCACGGACGCACGCGCGGGTAGAGGGCGTCCAGCAGCTTGCGGCGGCTGAATATCATCTGCCAGCGATGCCCGCCCAACTGGCGCCACAGGCGGGCCGAGCGGATGCCGGCGAGCAGCAGCGCGCGAATCTTCGCCGCGTTGTCCGGCTGCTGCAGGTGGCGCATGTCGCCCTGCACCTGGATGCGCTGGCGGAAGGTGCTGAGCGTGTCCTGGTACAGCGCGGCAAAGGAGGCGATGACATTCGGGTGGTCGATGCCGAAGTGCTCGACCTGCATCTCGATCTGGTCGAGGCGACTGGCGATCACGTCCAGCATGTCGCCGCGGCGGTCGAGCTGGCGCTCCAGGCCGATCATCGCCAGCGCATAACGCAGCGGCTCGCGTTGCAGGCTGCTCGACTCGCGTTCGAGGGCGCCGACCAGGGCGCGATAGCCGTCGCGCAGGTTGATGTCGTCGCCGCCGTAGATTTCCAGCGTCGAGTCGGGCGAGCGGACCAGCAGGCTGCGCAGCAGGCAGCCGAGCGGTGCCGGTGCCGACTGGCCGGTACGGGCGATGCGGTCGACCAGCGTGGCGGCTTGGAAAACCGCGCCCAGGGCGACCAGTTGCTCATCGAGCGCCGTCATACGCCGGCGCCCTCGAACCAGGGCTCGGCGTGTTCGATCACGCCGCCTCCCAGGCAGATCTCGCCGTCATAGAGCACCACCGATTGCCCCGGGGTCACGGCGCGCTGCGGCGAGTCGAACACCACGCGATAAGCGTCGCCGGTGCGCTCCAGCGTGCAGGGCTGGTCGTCCTGCCGATAGCGCACCTTGGCCGCCAGGCGCCGCGGGCCACCCAGTTCGAGCGGATTGACCCAGTACATCTCCGATACCGACAGCGCCCGCGAGAACAGCCACGGATGGTCGTTGCCCTGGCCGACGACCAGCACGTTGTGCTGCAGGTCCTTGCCCAGGACGTACCAGGGGTCGTCGCCGGCGTCCTTGAGCCCGCCGATGCCGAGCCCCTGGCGTTGTCCGATGGTGTGGTACATGAGCCCATGGTGACGGCCGATGACCTTGCCCTCGGTAGTTTCGATATCGCCAGGCTGGGCCGGCAGGTATTGCTTGAGGAAGTCGGAAAAGCGCCGCTCGCCGATGAAGCAGATGCCGGTGGAGTCCTTCTTGCGCGCCGTCGCCAGGCCATGCTGTTCGGCGATCGCGCGGACCTCGGGCTTTTCCAGCTCGCCCACCGGGAACAGTGAGCGGGCCAGCTGTTCGCCGCCCACGGCATGCAGGAAGTAGCTCTGGTCCTTGTTCGGGTCCAGCCCCTTGAGCAGCTCGCTGCGGCCGTCGCGGTCGCGACGGCGGACATAATGCCCGGTGGCGATCAGGTCGGCGCCGAGCATCAGGGCGTAATCGAGGAACGCCTTGAACTTGATTTCGCGGTTGCACAGGATGTCCGGGTTCGGCGTCCGGCCGGCCTTGTACTCGGCGAGGAAGTGCTCGAAGACGTTGTCCCAGTATTCCGCGGCGAAGTTGGCGGTGTGCAGCTTGATCCCGAGCCGGTCGCACACGGCCTGGGCGTCGGCCAGGTCTTCCTTGGCGGTGCAGTATTCTGTGCCGTCGTCTTCCTCCCAGTTCTTCATGAACAGGCCTTCGACCCGATAGCCCTGCTCGAGCAGCAGCAGGGCGGAGACGGATGAGTCCACGCCGCCGGACATGCCGACGATGACGCGCGGTTTCAGGGCTGGGGCGGATGACGAGTTGGGCATGGTGTACGAGGCGATCCGGGAAAATGCGAGGGATTCTATCAGGCCGTCCCGGCCGGGACGAATCGGTGGTTCAGTCGCGGACGACGGAGAGTGGGTGGAGCGGGCCGGTCAGATAATCGTCGATGCAGCGCAGGACGAGCTCGCTGCGCCAGCGCTCCGGCTGCGCGGCCAGCTGGTCGCGGGTCAGCCAGGTGGCCTGGACGATGCCGTCGTCGAGTGCGCGCTCGGGCGCGTGGGACAGCGGGCGTGCCGCGAAGCATACGCGCTGGTAGGTCACGCCGTTGCTGGGGGCGGTGTAGAGATAGATGCCGACCACGCCGGTCAGCTCGACCTGCCAGGCGGTTTCCTCGAGGGTTTCCCTGATCGCGGCCTGGCGCAGCGTTTCGTTCGCCTCCAGGTGGCCGGCGGGCTGGTTCAGGACGTGTCGTCCGGCCTTGAGTTCCTCGACGAGCAGAAAGCGGCCGCGATCCTCGACGATGGTGGCGACAGTGATGTGCGGTTGCCAGGTCATGTGCCCGTCCGGTCTGGAAAGGGGGCGAATCATACCAGCCTGGCTGTCGGCGGAAAAAGAAAAGCCCCGGTGCGTGGCCGGGGCTTTCTCAGCGAGTGACGCTAGCTACGCAGGTTTACGCCAGGGCGGCGAGCGCTGCGTTGAAGGTCTCGCTGGGGCGCATCACCTTGCTGGTCAGCTCCGGGTTCGAGTGGTAGTAACCACCGATATCCACCGGCTTGCCCTGGACGGCCGTGAGCTCGGCCACGATCTTGGCTTCGTTCTCGGTCAGTGCCTTGGCCAGCGGTGCGAAGTGGGCGGCGAGTTCCGCGTCCTCGGTCTGCGCTGCCAGCTCCTGGGCCCAGTACAGCGCCAGGTAGAAGTGGCTGCCACGGTTGTCCAGGCCACCGATCTTGCGTGCCGGCGACTTGTTGTTGTCGAGCAGCTTGCCGGTAGCGGCGTCGAGGGTCTTGCCGAGCAGCTTGGCCTTCGGGTTGCCGGTCTTGATGCCCAGCTCTTCCAGCGAAACCGCCAGGGCCAGGAACTCGCCCAGCGAATCCCAGCGCAGGTAGTTCTCTTCGATCAGCTGCTGCACGTGCTTGGGTGCCGAGCCGCCGGCGCCGGTTTCGTACATGCCCCCGCCTGCCATCAGCGGAACGATGGAAAGCATCTTGGCCGAGGTGCCCAGTTCCATGATCGGGAACAGGTCGGTCAGGTAGTCGCGCAGCACGTTGCCGGTGACGGAGATGGTGTCCTTGCCGCGGATCATGCGCTCCATGGAGAAGCGAATGGCTTCGTTGTAGCCCATGATGTGGATGTCCAGGCCGGTCAGGTCGTGGTCCTTCAGGTAGGTCTCGACCTTCTTCTGCAGCTCGCAATCGTGCGCACGCTCGGGGTCGAGCCAGAACACCGCCGGGGTGTCGGACTGGCGGGCACGGGTCACGGCCAGCTTCACCCAGTCGCGGACCGGCGCGTCCTTCGTCTGGCAGGCACGCCAGATATCACCCTTCTCGACTTCGTGCTGCATCAGCACGGTGCCGTCGGCGAGCACGACGCGCATGGTGCCGTCGGCAGTCATCTCGAAGGTCTTGTCGTGGGAGCCGTATTCCTCGGCCTTCTGGGCCATCAGGCCGACGTTCGGGACGCTGCCCATGGTGGTCGGGTCGAAGGCGCCGTTGGTCTTGCAGAAGTTGATCATCTCCTGGTAGATGCGGGCGTAGGTGCTTTCCGGCATCACCGCCTTGGTGTCCTTCTGCTTGCCGTCCTTGCCCCACATCTGGCCGGAGTTGCGGATCATCGCCGGCATCGAGGCGTCGACGATGACGTCGCTCGGGATATGCAGGTTGGTAATGCCCTTGACCGAGTCGACCATCGCCATTTCCGGACGGTGGCTGTAGACCTCGTGGATGTCATGCAGGATTTCTTCCTGCTGCGAGACCGGCAGCGACTTGATCTTGTCATAGACGCTGGAGATGCCGTTGTTCGGGTTCACGCCCAGCTCTTCGAACAGCTTGCCGTACTTGTCGAACACGTCCTTGTAGTAGACGGTCACGGCATGGCCGAACACGATCGGGTGGGAGATCTTCATCATGGTCGCCTTGACGTGCAGCGACCACATAACGCCGGTTTCCTTGCAGTCCTGCAGGGTGTCTTCGAAGAAGGCGCGCAGTTTCTTGCAGCTCATGAACATGCTGTCGAGCACTTCGCCTTCCTGCAGGGCGAGCTGCTTCTTCAGTTCGACCTGGCCATCCTTGCCGACGAACTCCAGGCGCACGTCACCGGCCTTGGCCATGGTGATGGACTGTTCGCTGGAGAAGAAGTCGCCGCCGCGCATGTAGTCGGCGTGGGACTGGGAAGCCTTGCTCCACTTGCCCATCGAGTGCGGATGCTTGCGAGCGTAGGCCTTGACCGCGGCCGGTGCGCGGCGGTCAGAGTTGCCTTCGCGAAGAACCGGGTTCACGGCGCTGCCGAGCACTTTGCTGTAGCGGGCGCGGGCGTCCTTCTCGGCGTCGGTCTGCGGCTCGTCGACGTAGTTCGGCACGTTGTAGCCCTGGGCCTGCAGCTCGGCGATGGCGGCCTTGAGCTGCGGTACCGAAGCGCTGATGTTCGGCAACTTGATGATGTTGGCGTCAGCGGACTGGGTCATGTCGGCCAGTGCGGCCAGGTCGTCCTCGATGCGCTTATCTGCATCGAGCTGGTCGGCGAAGGAGGCAAGGATGCGCCCGGCAAGAGAGATATCGCGGGTCTCGACCGAGATGTCGGCCGAGGAGGCGAAGGTTTCTACTATGGGAAGGAGCGAGTAAGTGGCGAGGGCTGGGGCTTCGTCGGTGAAGGTATAGGTAATCTTCGAAGGCATTTGGCGTTGACTCTCTCTTTGCTGAGCGTGCACAGAACCACGATGCGCGCGGGTAGGCGCTCCTGCACTCGTTGCACGAGCCGGATATCGGGGTTCGCCGCGGTGATGTGAATGCACCCAAAGGACGAGCGTCGAATGAGGTAACCATTCGGCGGGTCCGACTAGACGATTTGTCCGGTTAGGGATGGCTCGCCTGTATGACTCGGCAGTCATCGCCGGAGTATATCATTGTGCCTAGCTTGCTAAGAATGCCTTGCCGGCTACGACGAACGAACTGTAGTTGCGTCGGCGTCCGTAGGCTACGCTCGGGGAGACTGCAACTGCTGTTTAACCACAGAAACGGAGTCCAGCATGGGATACCAGAAGATCCAGGTGCCTAGCAGCGGTGACAAAATCACCGTCAATGCCGACCACTCGTTGAACGTACCCGATAATCCGATCATTCCTTATATAGAAGGGGATGGCATCGGTATCGACATCTCGCCGGTGATGATCAAGGTCGTCGACGCGGCGGTCGCGAAAGCCTACGGCGGTCGCCGCAAGATCGCCTGGATGGAAGTCTACGCGGGCGAGAAAGCGACCCAGGTCTATGATCCTGACACCTGGTTGCCTAAGGAAACCCTCGAGGCGGTCCGTGACTATGTGGTGTCAATCAAGGGTCCGCTGACCACGCCTGTCGGTGGTGGTATCCGCTCGCTGAACGTCGCGCTGCGCCAGGAACTCGACCTGTATGTCTGCCAGCGTCCGGTCCGCTGGTTCACCGGCGTGCCGAGCCCGGTCAAGAAGCCGGGCGATGTCGACATGGTGATCTTTCGCGAGAACTCCGAGGACATCTATGCCGGCGTCGAATGGAAAGCCGGCTCCCCGGAAGCGGAGAAGGTCATCAAGTTCCTGACCGAGGAAATGGGGGTCAAGAAGATCCGCTTCACCGATAACTGCGGAATCGGCATCAAGCCGGTGTCCCAGGAAGGTACCAAGCGGCTGATGCGCAAGGCGCTGCAGTATGCGGTGGACAACAACCGCAGCTCGGTGACCATTGTGCACAAGGGCAACATCATGAAGTTCACCGAGGGTGCCTTCAAGGAGTGGGGCTACGAGGTGGCGCGCGACGAGTTCGGCGCCGAGTTGCTCGATGGCGGCCCGTGGATGAAGTTCAGGAATCCGAACACCGGCAGCGAGATCGTCGTCAAGGACGCGATTGCCGATGCGATGCTGCAGCAGATCCTGTTGCGCCCGGCCGAATACGACGTGATCGCCACGCTGAATCTCAACGGTGACTACCTGTCCGACGCCCTGGCGGCCGAGGTTGGTGGGATCGGCATCGCGCCGGGGGCAAACCTGTCGGATACCGTGGCCATGTTCGAGGCGACTCACGGCACCGCGCCGAAATACGCCGGCCAGGACAAGGTCAATCCGGGCTCGCTGGTGCTCTCTGCCGAAATGATGCTGCGCCACATGGGCTGGGTCGAGGCAGCGGACCTGATCATCAAAGGCGTCGAGGGCGCGATTGCCGCCAAGACTGTCACCTATGACTTCGAGCGGCTGATGGACGGCGCGACCCTGCTGTCCTGCTCGGCGTTCGGTGATGCTGCGATCGCCCACATGTAAGAAGAAAAGGGCCGATCGAATGATCGGCCCTTTCTCACTCACGAGTCGCGACGCACTCAGGCCGGCGTCTTGGTTCCTGCCTGTTCGGCGATCTGTACGGCGGCGGCTGCCTCTGCAGTGACCTGCGGCCGGATTTCCACGGCATGCAGGCCCTTGGGCCCTTGCAGGATATTGAACATGACTGCTTGCCCGGCCTTCAGCGTCCGATAACCTTCCATCTGAATGGCTGAATAATGGGCGAACAGGTCCTCATCTCCGCCGTCTGCTACGATGAACCCGTAGCCCTTGGCGTTGTTGAACCACTTGACCTTACCGCTTAGCATGCTGTTGTCCCTCTGCAAGGAGTCCGTCACCGGAGTAACATCCGTTTCATTCCGCGCTCGATGGGCGTGACGCCGATGTTGCGCTCGTATACCCGTAGCAGGCATAGACTGTTTGTATCACTGTTTTTCGGTTAGTCAAGGCAGCTCGTCCGCCAGTTGCGAAGCTCCCAATCCATTCGGCATCCAGCCCTTCCAGAACGTAGCCATGCGTGCATTTGCTCATATTCGACTAACATTCAATCAGGATCAGCGACCCGATGCAGACGAGCCCCATGACGGTTCCGGGCTGGCGGTGGAGGAGGCCAAACCGGCGCTGAAGGCACCCTCGATGTATAAAGTTGTCATGTTCAATGACGACTACACACCGATGGATTTCGTGGTCGAAGTTCTCGAGTCGATCTTCAACCACAATCGAGAGCTGGCGACCAAGATCATGCTCGCAGTTCATACCGAAGGCCGTGCAGTTTGTGGGGTTTATACCCGCGACATTGCTGAAACCAAAGCGATGCAAGTCAATCAATATGCAAGGGAATGCCAGCACCCGCTGCTCTGTGAGATCGAGAAGGACGGTTAACTCCGACTGCTGGGGTAAGAGGTGAAGCTATGTTGAACCGTGAACTCGAAGTCACCCTGAATCTGGCTTTCAAAGAGGCACGTGCCAAGCGCCATGAATTCATGACGGTTGAACACCTCCTGTTGGCCCTGCTCGATAATGAAGCCGCCGCCACCGTCCTGCGCGCATGCGGCGCCAGCCTCGACAAACTACGTCATGACTTGCAGGAGTTCATCGACTCCACCACGCCACTCATTCCACAGCACGACGAAGAGCGCGAAACGCAACCGACACTGGGTTTCCAGCGTGTCTTGCAGCGTGCGGTCTTCCATGTGCAGAGTTCGGGCAAGCGGGAGGTCACCGGTGCCAACGTGCTGGTGGCGATCTTCAGCGAACAGGAAAGCCAGGCGGTCTTCCTGCTGAAGCAGCAGAACGTCGCGCGCATCGATGTCGTCAACTACATCGCTCACGGCATCTCCAAGGTGCCCGGGACCGGAAGCAATCCGGAGTCCGACTCCGACATGCAGGATGACGAGGGTGGAGATGCCGCGGCCGGTCGCAATCCGCTGGATGCCTACGCCAGCAACCTGAACGAGCAGGCGCGGCAAGGGCGCATCGACCCACTGGTCGGGCGCGAGCATGAAGTGGAGCGCGTCGCGCAGATTCTCGCGCGGCGCCGCAAGAACAACCCGCTGCTGGTCGGCGAGGCGGGCGTCGGCAAGACCGCCATCGCGGAAGGGCTGGCCAAGCGCATCGTCGACGGGCAGGTCCCGGACCTGTTGCGCGAGAGCGTTGTCTATTCGCTCGATCTCGGTGCGCTGCTGGCTGGGACCAAGTATCGCGGCGATTTCGAGAAGCGCTTCAAGGCGCTGCTCGGCGAGCTGCGCAAGCGCCCGCAGGCGATCCTGTTTATCGACGAAATCCACACCATCATCGGGGCGGGGGCCGCCTCGGGCGGGGTGATGGATGCGTCCAACCTGCTCAAGCCGTTGCTGTCGTCGGGGGAAATTCGCTGCATCGGCTCGACCACGTTCCAGGAATTCCGCGGCATCTTCGAGAAGGATCGTGCGCTGGCCCGTCGCTTCCAGAAGGTCGATGTCTCCGAGCCTTCGGTGGAGGACACCGTCGGCATCCTGCGCGGTCTCAAGGGACGCTTCGAGCAGCATCACAACATCGAATACAGCGACGAGGCGCTGCGCGCAGCGGCCGAGTTGGCCTCGCGCTACATCAACGATCGGCACATGCCCGACAAGGCCATCGACGTGGTGGACGAGGCGGGCGCATTCCAGCGGCTCCAGCCCGAGAGCGCGCGGCTCAAGCGCATCGAGGTCGAGCAGATCGAAGACATCGTGGCGAAGATCGCCCGCATCCCGCCCAAGCATGTGACCAGTTCCGACAAGGAACTGCTGCGCAACTTGGAGCGTGACCTCAGGCTGACCGTGTTCGGCCAGGACGACGCCATCGCCTCCCTGGCTACCGCCATCAAGCTGTCGCGTGCCGGGCTGAAGGCACCTGACAAGCCGGTCGGCTCATTCCTGTTCGCCGGGCCGACCGGTGTCGGCAAGACCGAGGTGGCGCGGCAGCTGGCTCGGGCGCTGGGGATCGAGCTGGTGCGTTTCGATATGTCCGAGTACATGGAGCGGCATACCGTTTCGCGGCTGATCGGTGCGCCGCCCGGATATGTAGGCTTCGACCAGGGTGGGCTGTTGACCGAGGCAATCACCAAGCAGCCTCATTGCGTACTGTTGCTCGACGAGATCGAGAAGGCTCACCCCGAGGTCTTCAACCTGTTGCTGCAGGTCATGGACCACGGGACGCTGACCGACAACAACGGTCGCAAGGCCGACTTCCGCAACGTGATCATCATCATGACCACCAATGCGGGGGCGGAGACTGCCGCGCGGGCCTCCATCGGCTTCACCCTGCAGGATCATGCGTCCGACGCCATGGAGGTCATCAAGAAGAGCTTCACACCGGAGTTCCGCAACCGCCTGGATACCATCATCCAGTTCGGCCGTCTCAGTCACGAGGTCATCAAGAGCATCGTCGACAAGTTCCTCATCGAGCTGCAGGCGCAACTCGAGGACAAGCACGTCACGCTCGAGGTCTCCGATGCGGCGCGCGGCTGGCTGGCCGAGCATGGCTACGATGCACGGATGGGGGCACGTCCGATGGCGCGGCTGATCCAGGACAAGATCAAGCGGCCGCTGGCCGAGGAGATCCTGTTTGGCGAATTGGCCGACCATGGCGGTGTGGTGCGGGTCGACCTGCGGGATGACGAGCTGTTCTTCGAGTTCGAAACCACGGCCGAGTTGGCGTAGTTGAGAGGGCGGCAGTCGAGCGCTGCCGTCTGAGGAAACTGGAAACAAAAAACGCCCGGTCAGACCGGGCGTTTTTTCTGGTGTCTGCTCAGCGGGCGCGGTAGGTGATGCGACCCTTGCTCAAGTCGTAAGGGGTCAGTTCTACACGAACCTTGTCACCAGTAAGAATGCGGATGTAGTTCTTGCGCATCTTGCCGGAGATGTGCGCAGTAACGACGTGCCCGTTCTCCAACTCCACGCGGAACATGGTGTTGGGCAGGGTGTCGACGACAGTACCTTCCATTTCGAAGCTGTCTTCTTTCGACATTCAGCAGAGTCCTCGATATCAATGAACGCCGGGAGATGCGCCGGCAAAAACGGCAAGTATTGTGCCTGAAAACCCCTGTCGAGCCAAGGCCCTCAGCTGAGGGTTATCCAGCGCTGGCTGACCAGTAGCTCGATCGGGCGGTATTCGGTCTTGTAGTTCATCTTCCGGCAATTCTTGATCCAGTAACCGAGATAGACGGCGTCGAGCCCAAGCCGGGCCGCCTCGCCGATCTGCCAGAGGATGGCGTAGCGCCCGAGGCTGCGCCGCTCTTCGTTCGGATCGTAGAAGGTGTAGACGGCGGAAAGCCCATTGGGCAGCACGTCGGTCACGGCCAGTGCCAGCAGGCGCCCGGCATGACGGAACTCGTAGAAGCGACAGAAGGGCAGGTCGCGCACAAGGAAGGTATTGAATTGCTCGCGGCTGGGCGGGTACATGTCGCCGTCGGCATGCCGCCTCTCGATGTAAGTGGCGTAGAGCGCGTAGTACTCCTCGGTGAAGCACGGGCGTACCGCCTTGACCTGGAGGTCGGCGTTGCGCTTGAGGATGCGCTTCTGCTGTCGGTTGGGCACCAGGCTGTCGGCCGGGATCCGGGCCGGTATGCAGGCCGAGCAGCGCTGGCAGTGCGGCCGATAGAGGTGGTCGCCGCTGCGCCTGAAGCCCATCTCGGACAGCTCCGCATAGACGTGTACATCCATCGGCTGGCTGGGGTCGAGGAAGAGGGTGGTGGCCTGCTCGTCGGGCAGATAGCTGCACGGATGGGGCTGCGTTGCATAGAACTTGAGGCGGGCCAGTGAAGTCATGGTCAACTCTCACGAAACTTGCGTTCAGTGTAGGTCAGCTTGTCATGCTCGACTACGCTCGCCAATTCGTCCTGTCGGGTGGGTCGAGATAGCGCTCGAGCAGTTGTGCGAATTCGCTGCGGGGAATCGGGCGGGCGCCAAAACTTGCCAGGTGCCGGGTGGGCATCTGGCAGTCAATCATTTCGAATCCGCGGTCGGCCAGTCGTTCCACCAGGGTTACGAAACCTACCTTGGAGGCGTCTGTGGTGCGGCTGAACATGGATTCGCCAAAGAACAGCCGACCCATTGCCAGGCCGTACAGCCCGCCTACCAGCGCTTCGTCTTTCCAGACCTCCACCGAGTGGGCGATGCCCATTCGGTGCAGTTCGAGGTAGGCGTGCTGCATCGGCGTGGTGATCCAGGTGCCATCGGCATAGGTACGCGGCGCGGCGCAGCCCCGGATTACCGCCGTGAAGTCCTGGTCGAAGGTCACCTGGAACTCACCCTGGCGAATGCGCTTGCGCAGGCTGCGCGAGACATGCAGCTCGGCCGGGAAGAGTACGGTGCGAGGATCGGGCGACCACCAGAGGATGGGCTGGCCTTCCTGATACCAGGGAAAACAGCCGTGCCGGTAGGCGGCGATCAGGCGCTCGGGGCGCAGGTCGCCACCGGCTGCCAGCAGTCCGTTGGGCTCGCGCAGCGCCTGCTCGAGCGGAGGGAACCAGGTGTCGTGACGGTGCAGCCAGGTCAGCATGGGCGGGGGCAAGGGGCGGCGGGCCGGGCCCGCCGAGCCCAGTCAGTTATCGAGGAACTTCTCGGCATCGAGTGCCGCCATGCAGCCGGCGCCGGCGGAAGTGATCGCCTGGCGGTAGACGTGGTCGGCAACGTCGCCAGCGGCGAATACGCCCGGGATGCTGGTGCTGGTGGCATCGCCTTCGCCGCCGCCCCTAACCACGAGATAGCCGTCGCGCATCGCCAGCTGGCCGGCAAACAGCTCGGTGTTGGGCTTGTGGCCGATGGCGATGAACACGCCGGCCAGGTCCAGCCGTCTTTCCGCGCCGGTCTCGGTGCTCTTGAGGCGCACGCCGGTGACGCCGCTGTCGTCGCCCAGGACTTCCTCGAGCGTGTGGTTCCAGTGCAGGCGGATATTGCCGTTGGCGGCCTTCTCCATGATCTTGTCCTGCAGGATCTTCTCCGAGCGCAGCTTGTCGCGACGATGGATCAGGTGCACTTCCTTGGCGATGTTCGACAGGTAGAGCGCTTCCTCCACGGCGGTGTTGCCGCCGCCAACCACGGCCACCACCTGGTTGCGGTAGAAGAAGCCGTCGCAGGTGGCGCAGGCCGAGACCCCGCGTCCGGCGAAGGCATCCTCCGACGGCAGGCCCAGGTACTGGGCCGAGGCGCCGGTCGCGATGATCAGCGCGTCGCAGGTGTAGGTAGCGCTGTCGCCCTTGAGCGTGAACGGGCGCTGCTGCAGTTCGGCGGTGTGGATGTGGTCGAAGACGATCTCGGTGTCGAAGCGTTCGGCGTGCTGCTGCATGCGCTCCATCAGGCCCGGACCGGTCAGGCCTTCCACGTCACCCGGCCAGTTGTCGACCTCGGTGGTGGTGGTGAGCTGGCCTCCGGGCTGGATGCCGGTGATCACGACAGGCTTGAGGTTGGCCCGCGCAGCGTACACGGCGGCGGTATACCCGGCCGGGCCGGAACCAAGGATGATCAGACGCGAATGCTTGACTTCACTCATAAATAGCCTTCATAAGCCTTTGTTGCCTAATGGAAAGCGTGCTCCAGTCGAGACGCACGGCGAAAACTGGAGATTATGCTACACCGAACCGACGTGCGAATGCCCGAGCGCTGCGGAACCGACATGCGATCAGACCGACAAACCCGTACAATGCCCGGCTTACAGCCGTCACCGGTTCATCGAGCGCGCTGAAGGGCGCAGGAAACGAAGCGTTTTGAAGAACTCCTCTACCACTGCGACGGCTTCGTCGTGGCGACAGCAATTGCATTACCGCCTGAAGGAGGGCGCGCTGATCGCGCTTGGCGTGCTCTGCGCGTACCTGTGGATGGCGCTGCTCACCTACGAGCCTTCCGATCCCGGCTGGACTCACACCAGCAACGTGCAGCAGGTGCAGAATGCGGCTGGTCGGGCCGGCGCCTGGTTTGCCGACGTGCTGTTCATGGCGCTCGGTTATTTCGCCTATCTCTTCCCCCTGCTGCTGGCGATCAAGACCTGGCAGGTGTTCCGCGCGCGGCACCAGCCGTGGCGCTGGAATGGCTGGCTGTTTTCCTGGCGCCTGATCGGCCTGGTCTTCCTTGTGCTGTCTGGCTCGGCGCTGGCCTATATCCACTTCCGCGCGGCCGAGGCCCTGCCGGCCTCGGCCGGCGGTGCGCTCGGCGAAAGCCTAGGCCAGCTCGCGGTCAGCTCGCTGAACGTCCAGGGCAGTACGCTGGGGCTGTTGGCGCTGTTCCTCTTCGGGCTGACCGTGTTCACTGACCTCTCCTGGTTCAAGGTCATGGACCTGACTGGCAAGATCACCCTCGATCTGCTCGAGCTGATCCAGAGTGGTTTCAGCCGCTGGTGGGCAGCGCGCAGCGAGCGCAAGCAGTTGGTCGCCCAGCTGCGGGAGGTCGATGAGCGGGTCAGTGAAGTCGCCGCTCCGGTCGTGCGTGATCGCAAGGAGCAGGCGCGGGTCAGGGAGCGCCTGCTCGAGCGCGAGGAGTCGCTGTCCCGGCACATGAGCGAGCGCGAGAAGCGTCCGGCCCCGGTCATTGAGCCGCCCGTTGCGCCCAAGGCCACCGAGCCGAGCAAGCGGGTGATGAAGGAGAAACAGGCGACGCTGTTCGTCGATCCGCTGATCGAGGGCAGCCTGCCGCCGATCTCCCTGCTGGATGTCGCCGAAAAGCAGCAGAAGCAGTTTTCGCCCGAATCCCTCGAGGCGATGTCGCGCCTGCTGGAAATCAAGCTAAAGGAGTTCGGCGTCGAGGTGACGGTGGAGTCGGTCCATCCCGGCCCGGTCATCACCCGCTTCGAGATCCAGCCGGCACCCGGCGTCAAGGTCAGCCGCATCTCCAACCTGGCCAAGGACCTGGCGCGCTCGCTGGCGGTGATCAGCGTACGTGTCGTCGAGGTGATCCCGGGCAAGACCACGGTCGGCATCGAGATCCCCAACGAGGACCGGCAGATCGTGCGGTTCTCCGAGGTGCTGTCGTCGGCGCCCTACGACGACGCCAAGTCGCCGGTCACCCTGGCCCTGGGCCACGACATCGGCGGCAAGCCGGTGATCGCCGACCTGGCCAAGATGCCGCACCTGCTGGTGGCCGGTACCACCGGTTCCGGCAAGTCGGTGGGCGTCAACGCGATGATCCTGTCGATCCTGTTCAAGTCGACCCCGGAAGAGGCGCGGCTGATCATGATCGACCCGAAGATGCTCGAACTGTCGATCTACGAGGGCATCCCGCACCTGCTCTGCCCGGTGGTCACCGACATGAAGGAGGCCGCCAACGCGCTGCGCTGGAGCGTCGCCGAGATGGAGCGACGCTACAAGCTGATGGCGGCGATGGGCGTGCGCAACCTGGCGGGCTTCAACCGCAAGATCAAGGAAGCGGAGGAGGCCGGCGCGCCCCTGCACGATCCGCTCTACAAGCGCGAATCCATGGACGACGAGCCGCCTTACCTGAAGGCCTTGCCGACCATCGTGGTGGTGGTCGACGAATTCGCCGACATGATGATGATCGTCGGCAAGAAGGTCGAGGAGCTGATCGCCCGCATCGCGCAGAAGGCGCGTGCCGCCGGCATCCACCTGATCCTCGCCACCCAGCGTCCGTCGGTGGATGTGATCACCGGTCTGATCAAGGCCAACATTCCCACCCGCATGGCGTTCCAAGTTTCGAGCAAGATCGACTCGCGCACCATCCTCGACCAAGGCGGCGCCGAGCAGCTGCTGGGCCATGGCGACATGCTCTACCTGCCACCGGGGACCGGCCTGCCGATCCGCGTGCACGGCGCCTTCGTCTCGGACGACGAGGTTCATCGGGTCGTCGAGGCCTGGAAGGCACGCGGTGCGCCTGACTACGTCGAGGAAATCCTCGCCGGCGTCGAGGAGGCCGGCAGCGGCTTCGAAGGTGCCGGCGGCGGCGAAGGCGGCGAGGGCAGCGAGGAGGATCCGCTCTATGACGAGGCCGTGCGCTTCGTCACCGAAAGCCGCCGCGCCTCGATCTCCGCCGTGCAGCGCAAGCTGAAGATCGGCTACAACCGCGCCGCGCGGATGATCGAAGCCATGGAAATGGCCGGCGTCGTCACATCCATGAATACCAATGGCTCGCGCGAAGTCATCGCGCCGCCGCCCATTCGCGACTGAGTCGTAGCGAGGCTTTCATGCAGCTGATTCGCCTGTTGTCCCTCTTTGCGTTCCTCGCGGTACTGGCCCCGGCCCACGCCGACGAGAGCGCCTCCACCCGGCGCCTGACCAGCCTGCTCAACCAGGCCGAGACGCTCACCGGTCGTTTTTCCCAGCTGTCGCTCGATGCCGGCGGCACCCAGTTGCAGGAAACCTCCGGCGAGCTGGCGCTCAAGCGTCCCGGCCAGTTCCGCTGGCATACCGACGAGCCCATGGAGCAGTTGCTGGTTTCCAATGGCGAGAAGGTCTGGCTCTATGACCCGGACCTCGAGCAGGTGACCATCCAGAAGCTCGACCAGCGCCTGACCCACACCCCGGCGCTGCTGTTGTCCGGCGACGTCTCGAGCATCAGCGAGAACTTCGAGATCTCGCACAAGGAGGCGGGCGACGTCATCGACTTCACCCTGCGCCCGAAGGCCCGCGACACGCTGTTCGACAGCCTGCGGCTGTCGTTTCGCGGGGGCGTCATCAATGACATGCAGCTGATCGACAGTGTCGGCCAGCGCACCAACATCCTCTTCATGGGGGTGAAGATGAACCAGCCCCTGAAGGCCGACCTGTTCAGTTTCGAGATCCCCGAGGGGGCCGACGTCATCGCCGAATGAGCCAGCCGGCATTCGCCGGCCAGCCCGCGTGAGGTAGCAAGCGACATGGACCTTTTCAGCCGTGAACCGGTCGCCCAGCCGCTGGCGGCGCGCCTGCGCGCGGCGACGCTCGACGAGTACGTCGGCCAGGAGCACCTGCTCGCCCGCGGCAGGCCGCTGCGCGAGGCACTGGAGCAGGGCGCGCTGCATTCGATGGTCTTCTGGGGGCCGCCCGGCGTCGGCAAGACCACCTTGGCGCGGCTGCTGGCGAAGGTTTCCGATGCGCACTTCGAGACCGTCTCGGCGGTGCTCGCCGGGGTCAAGGAGATCCGCCAGGCGGTGGAGATCGCCAAGCAGCAGGCTGCCCAGTACGGCCGGCGGACCATCCTCTTCGTCGACGAGGTCCATCGTTTCAACAAGTCGCAGCAGGACGCCTTCCTGCCCTATGTCGAGGACGGCACGCTGATCTTCATCGGCGCGACCACGGAAAACCCGTCCTTCGAACTGAACAATGCCCTGTTGTCGCGGGCTCGCGTCTACGTGCTCAAGAGCCTCGACGAGGCTGCCTTGCGCAAGCTGGTGGCGCGGGCGCTGAGCGAACCGCGGGGGCTGGGCGAGTTGCAGCTGCAACTGCCCGAGGAGAGCTTCCAGATCCTCCTGGCCGCGGCCGACGGCGATGGCCGGCGCCTGCTCAACCTGCTGGAGAACGCATCGGACCTGGCCGAGCCGGGCGGCAGCATCGCTCCCGAACTGCTGCAAGACCTGCTGGGCGATAGCCGGCGGCGTTTCGACAAGGGCGGCGAGGCGTTCTACGACCAGATTTCCGCCCTGCACAAGTCCGTGCGTGGCTCGAACCCGGACGCGGCGCTGTACTGGTTCGCGCGCATGCTCGACGGTGGTTGCGATCCGCTGTACATCGCGCGGCGCGTGGTGCGCATGGCCAGCGAGGAGGTCGGCAATGCCGATCCGCGCGCGCTGACCCTTTGCCTCAATGCGTGGGACGTGCAGGAACGCCTCGGCAGCCCGGAAGGGGAGCTGGCCGTGGCCCAGGCGATCGTTTATCTCGCTTGCGCGCCGAAGAGCAATGCCGTCTACACGGCCTTCAAGGCCGCGATGCGCGATGTGGCCGACAACGGCTCGCAGGAAGTCCCGCTGCACCTGCGCAACGCGCCGACCCGGCTGATGAAGGAGCTGGGCTACGGCATGGAATACCGCTACGCCCACGACGAGCCCGATGCCTACGCGGCCGGCGAGGACTATTTCCCCGAGGCCCTCGAGCCGCGGCGCTACTACCAGCCGGTCCCGCGCGGCCTGGAGAGCAAGATTCGCGACAAGCTCGAACACCTGGCGCGGCTGGATCGCGAGAGCCCCATCCGGCGGAGGAAAGGCTGATGCGCATGGCAATCGCGGTCGCGCTCGGCGGCATCTTCGGTACCCTGATCCGCCTGGCGATGTCGCTGTGGGTCGGCGGCCAATGGCCCCGGCATTTCTACTTCGCGACCCTGGCCGTCAATCTCGTGGGCTGCCTGCTGATCGGCTTCCTCTATGCGCATTTCCTTACCCGGCCGGAGGTATCGCCGGAGCTGCGTGGCGCCCTGATCATCGGCTTCCTCGGTGCGCTGACGACCTTCTCGAGCTTTTCCCTCGACAGCCTTCGGCTGCTGGAAAGCGGCCAGGTCCTGACCGCCTTCCTTTATATCGGTACCAGTGTCATCGGCGGGCTGCTGGCGACCTGGGCCGGCCTGGCGCTGGGCAGGTTATGAATAGCGAGCGATCGTCAGTAAACTGCGCAACCACTTAGCAAACATCCTGTTAGACGAGACCGACCATGCTTGATTCGAAACTGGTACGCACCCAGCTGCGCGAAGTCGCAGAACGCCTGGCGACCCGTGGCTACACGCTGGATGTCGAGCGCATCGAAGCGCTCGAGGCCCAGCGCAAGGTCGTGCAGACGCGTACCGAGCAGCTGCAGGCCGAACGCAATGCCCGCTCCAAGTCGATTGGCCAGGCCAAGCAGCGCGGCGAGGACATCGCGCCGCTGCTCGCCGACGTCGATCGCATGGGCAGCGAACTCGATTCGGGCAAGCAGGAGCTGGACCGCATCCAGGGCGAGCTGGACCAGCTGATGCTGAGCATCCCCAACCTGCCGCACGAGTCGGTGCCGGTCGGCAAGGACGAGGACGACAATCTCGAGGTGCGCCGCTGGGGCACACCGCGTGAATTCGAATTCGAAGTCCGCGACCACGTCGCCCTGGGCGAGCAGCATGGCTGGCTGGATTTCGAGACCGCCGCCAAGCTCTCCGGCGCACGCTTCGCTCTGATGCGCGGCCCCATCGCCCGGCTGCACCGCGCCCTGGCGCAGTTCATGCTGGACCTGCACACCCGCGAGCACGGTTACGAGGAGGCCTACACGCCCTACCTGGTGCAGGCGCCGGCGCTGCAGGGCACCGGCCAGCTGCCGAAGTTCGAGGAAGACCTGTTCAAGATCAGCCGCGAGGGCGAGGCCGATTTCTACCTGATCCCGACCGCGGAAGTGTCGCTGACCAACATCGTCGCCGGCGAGATTCTCGATGTCCGGCAGCTGCCGATCCGGCTCACCGCGCATACCCCGTGCTTCCGCAGCGAGGCCGGCGCGTCCGGGCGCGATACCCGCGGCATGATCCGCCAGCACCAGTTCGACAAGGTCGAGATGGTCCAGGTCGTCGAGCCGGGCAAGTCGTTCGAGGCCCTCGAGGAGCTGACCGGCCATGCCGAGCGCGTGCTGCAGCTGCTCGGCCTGCCGTACCGCGTACTGGCGCTGTGCACCGGCGACATGGGCTTCGGCGCGACCAAGACCTACGACCTCGAAGTCTGGGTGCCGAGCCAGGGCAAGTACCGCGAGATCTCGTCCTGTTCCAACTGCGGCGATTTCCAGGCACGCCGCATGCAAGCGCGTTATCGCAATCCGGACAACGGCAAGCCCGAGCTGGTGCATACCCTCAATGGTTCCGGCCTCGCCGTCGGGCGCACCCTGGTGGCCGTGCTGGAGAACTACCAGCAGGCCGACGGTAGCGTACGGGTGCCGGATGCACTCAAGCCCTACATGGGCGGTATCGACGTCATCGGCTGATCGCTGATCGGCGGGGCTCGCGCGGCTTGTCGTCGCGGGCCCGGCTCTACCGAGCACAGCGGCCGCCGGGTTGCACCTTTCCTTGATAGCCGACAAGGGCAGGGGCAGCGCCAGGCGCTGTCATGAATGCCCCACACCGCCAGGACCCGCACATGGACTACCTTCCGCTGTTTCACGATCTCAGAGGCCGCCGGGTGCTTGTCGTCGGCGGCGGCGAGGTCGCCCTGCGCAAGGCGCGCCTGCTGACCGATGCCGGCGCCTGCCTGCAGGTGGTCGCGCCGCAGATCGACGAGTCCCTGGCAGCATTGGTCGAGCGTACCGGCGGCCAGTGCCTGGCGCGCCAGTACGCAGCCGGGGACCTGCACGGTTGCGTGCTGGTGATCGCCGCGACCGACTGCGAGGCGACCAACGCCCAGGTCTCCGCGGACGCGACCGGCCTGGGCATGCCGGTGAACGTGGTCGATGCGCCCGAGCTGTGCAGCGTGATCTTCCCGGCCATCGTCGACCGGTCACCGCTGATGATCGCCGTGTCCAGCGGCGGCGATGCCCCGGTGCTGGCGCGCCTGATGCGCGCGCGGATCGAGACCTGGATCCCGGCCGCCTACGGCCAGCTTGCCGATCTCGCCCGCAAGTATCGCGCGCAGGTCAAGGTGAGGTTCGCCGACGTGCAGCAGCGACGCATCTTCTGGGAAGAGGTCTTCCAGGGCCCGATCGCCGAACAGGCCCTCAGCGGGCGGCGCAACCAGGCCGAGCAGTTGCTGGAGCAGAAACTCGCCGGTGCCAGCGAGAAGACAGTCGGCGAGGTCTACCTGGTGGGGGCCGGGCCGGGCGATCCGGACCTGCTGACCTTCCGCGCGCTGCGGCTGATGCAGCAGGCCGACGTGGTGCTCTACGACCGCCTGGTGGCACCGGCGATCCTCGAGCTGTGCCGGCGCGATGCCGACCGCATCTATGTCGGCAAGCAGCGCGCCAACCATGCGCTGCCGCAGGAGCAGATCAACCAGCAGCTGGTCGAGCTCGCCAGGCAGGGCAAGCGGGTGCTGCGGCTGAAGGGCGGTGACCCGTTCATTTTCGGCCGCGGCGGCGAGGAAATCGAGGAACTGGCGGCCCATGGCATTCCGTTCCAAGTCGTCCCCGGGATCACCGCGGCCAGTGGCTGTGCCGCCTATGCGGGCATCCCGCTGACCCACCGTGATCACGCCCAGTCGGTACGCTTCGTCACTGGCCATCTCAAGGACGGCAGTTGCGACCTGCCCTGGGCCGAACTGGCGGCGCCGGCGCAGACGCTGGTGTTCTACATGGGCCTGGTCGGGCTGCCGCTGATCTGCCAGCAACTGATCGCCCATGGCCGTGCCGCTTCCACGCCGGCTGCGCTGATCCAGCAGGGGACCACCAGCAACCAGCGGGTATTCACCGCGTCGCTGGCCGAGCTGCCGGAATGGGTGGCGAACGAGCCGGTGCAGGCGCCGACGCTGCTGATCGTCGGCGAGGTGGTGCAATTGCGTGAAAAGCTCGCCTGGTTCGAAGGCCTGCCCACTGCCGAGCAGAAATGAAAAAGCCCCGGGAAACCGGGGCTTTCTGCATGCGGATGGCGGAGGCGGTGAGATTCGAACTCACGGAAGAGTTTCCCCTTCGGCGGTTTTCAAGACCGCTGCCTTCAACCACTCGGCCACACCTCCGCATGAAGCGGGCGCCATAGTACCGGATCGAAACAGACTGTCAAACACTGGGGGCAGAAACCCCGGCGGGCTCTGCTATAGTCCGGGCGACTCATCCTTTCGCTACGTATCAGGAGCCTTGCCATGCGAGAACACGAGTACGCGCTCAGCCACGCACAGGTGGAGCAGCGCGAAGTCAGCAAGGTGCTGCGCAACACCTACGGCCTCTTGGCCATGACCCTGGCCTTCAGCGGCCTGGTGGCCTACCTGGCCATGCAGGCCAACGCGGCCTATCCGAACATCTTCGTGGTGCTGATCGGCTTCTACGGGCTGTTCTTCCTCACCGTCAAGCTGCGCAATTCGGCCTGGGGCCTGCTCAGCACCTTCGCCCTGACCGGTTTCATGGGCTATACCCTCGGCCCGATCCTGAACATGTACCTGGGGCTGGCCAACGGTGGCGAGCTGGTGACCTCGGCGCTGTCGATGACCGCGCTGGTGTTCTTCGGGCTGTCGGCCTACGTGCTGATGACGCGCAAGGACATGAGCTTCCTGAGCGGCTTCATCACCGCCGGCTTCTTCGTCCTGCTCGGTGCCATGCTGGTCGGCTTCTTCTTCCAGATCAGCGGGCTGCAACTGGCGATCAGCGCAGGCTTCGTGCTGTTTTCCTCGGCCTGCATCCTGTTCCAGACCAGCGCGATCATCCATGGCGGCGAGCGCAACTACATCATGGCCACCATCGGCCTGTTCGTCTCGCTGTACAACCTGTTCATCAGCCTGCTGCAACTGCTCGGCATCGCCGGCGACGATTGAGCCCCGTGTGCACCGGAAAAGCCCGCCTCGGCGGGCTTTTCCGTTTCCGTGCCTGGCGTATCATGACAGCCCTCAAGCCACCGGGGGCGCCATGAAATTCGCCATCGCTCTGTTCGCTCCACCGCATTCGCCGGCTGCCCGCCGGGCGCTGCGCTTCGCCGAGGCGTCGCTGCAGGCCGGGCACCAGATCGTCCGGCTGTTCTTCTACCAGGACGGCGTGCACAGCGCATCGGCCAATGTCGTCTGTCCGCAGGACGAGCTCGACGTCGCCGCCGCCTGGACCCGTTTCATCCAGGAAAAACAGCTCGACGGGGTGGTCTGCATCGCCGCCGGGCTGCGGCGTGGCGTGCTCGATGCCGCGGAGGCGAGCCGTTACGGCCGGCCGGCTGCCAATCTCGCCGCCGGCTGGGAGCTATCCGGCCTCGGCCAGTTGCATGAAGCGGCGCAGCAGGCCGATCGCCTGGTCTGCTTTGGAGGTAACTGATGGCCCGTTCGATGCTCATCATCAGCCGACAGGCGCCCTGGTCCGGTCCGGCGGCACGCGAAGCACTGGATATCGCACTGGCCGGCGGCGCGTTCGAGCTGCCGCTGGGGTTGCTGTTCCTCGACGACGGCGTGTTCCAGCTCGCCGGCGCCCAGGTTCCGGCTGCCATCGAGCAGAAGGATGTCACGGCCAACCTGCAGGCCCTGCCGATGTTCGGCGTCGAGGCGCTGTACGCCTGCGCCCGCAGCCTCGCCGAGCGCGGTCTCGATCCGACGGCCCTGAGCCTGCCGGTCGAGCTGCTCGGCGACGATGAGCTGCGCGCCCTCATCAACCGCTACGACCAGGTGATTACGATCTGATGGCCACTCTGCATGTGCTGTCCCATTCCCCGTTTGGCGACGGTCGTTTCGCCAGTTGCCTGCGCCTGCTGGGCGAGGGCGACGCGCTGCTGCTTTGCGGCGATGCCGTCTATGCCCTGCAACCGGCAAGCACGCCGTACGCATCGCTCGAGCGCCTCGGCGCGAGCACGCCGGTCTACGCCCTGGCCGAGGACCACGCCGCGCGCGGCGGCGGCGCGCCTGGGGCGGGCGTGACGCTGGTGGACTATGCCGCCTTCGTCGAACTCTGCTGTCGCTACGAGCGGGTCAACAGCTGGCTATGAGCGAACTCCGTGTGAACCAACGGCCGATCGCGCTGGATGCCGATGGCTACCTGGTCGATCTGGACGACTGGAGCGAGGCGGTCGCCGAGGCATTGGCCGAACGCGAGGGGCTGGCGCTCGAGGCCGAGCACTGGGAAATCCTCCATTTGCTGCGAGGCTTCTATCGCGAGTACCAGCTGTCGCCGGCCAACCGCGCGCTGGTTCGCTATGTCGCCGCCCAGCTCGGCCCGGACAAGGGCAACAGCCTGCACCTCAACCGCCTGTTCAAGGGCTCTCCCGCCAAGCTGGCCGCGCGGCTCGCTGGCCTGCCGAAACCGACCAATTGCCTATGACTTCTCCATCTGAACATCCCTTCGCCGAGTTCGTGCGCATCCTCGGCAAGGGCAAACGCGGTGCCCGCGACCTGACCCGCGAGGAAGCGCGCCAGGCCATGGGCATGCTGCTCGATGGCCAGACCGAGGACACCCAGCTAGGCGCCTTCCTGATGCTGCTGCGGCACAAGGAGGAGAGCGCCGCCGAGCTGGCCGGCTTCACCGAGGCCGTGCGCCAGCGCCTGCAGGCGCCGGCCATCGCGGTGGATCTCGACTGGCCGAGCTACGCCGGCAAGAAGCGCCATCTGCCCTGGCACCTGCTGGCCGCACGCTGCCTGGCGGCCAACGGGGTACGCATCCTGATCCACGGCGCTGGCGCGCATACTGCCGGGCGGCTGTACACCGAGCAGTTGCTGGAGCCGCTGGGCATCGCGCGCTGCGCCGATTGGGCGCAGGTGGGGCTCGCCCTTGATCGCGACAAGCTGGCCTTCATCCCGCTTGGAGCCTGGATGCCGGTGCTGCAGCGCATGATCGACCTGCGCAACGTGCTCGGCCTGCGCTCGCCGATCCACTCGCTGGCGCGCATCCTCAACCCGCTCGGTGCCCGCTGCGGCCTGCAGAGCATCTTCCATCCCGGCTACCAGGCCGTGCACCGGGCGGCCAGCTCGCTGCTCGGCGACACCGCCATCGTCATCAAGGGCGAGGGCGGCGAGGTGGAGGTCAACCCGGACAACGCGCTGCAGCTCAATGGCACCCGCGCCGGTCAGGACTGGGACGAGGACTGGCCGGCGCTTTCCGCGCAACGCCATGTCAAGCCGGCCAGCCTCGAGCCGGCGCACTTGCTGGCGGTCTGGCGCGGTGCCCCGGATGCCTACGGCGAGCTGGCGGTCCAGGCCACCATGGCGCTGGCGCTGCGTGGCCTGGGGCTGGACCGTGCCGCCGCGTTCGAGCGGGCGGGGCAGTATTGGGCGCAGCGCGATCGATCGGCCTGATCGATCATACGCTTCCGCGATTACGGCCAATCGACTGAACCTTCGCCCCTAGACTGTTTTCCACCACAAAACGATGGGAGGCAGCATGGGACTGTTGATTGACGGCAAGTGGCACGACCGCTGGTATGAAAGCCGGGACGGACGCTTCGAGCGCGAACAGGCCAGGCGCCGTGGCTGGATCACGCCGGACGGCCGTCCTGGTGCCGACGGTCGCGTCTTCGCCGCCGAGCCCGGCCGCTACCACCTGTATGTCTCGCTCGCCTGCCCCTGGGCCCACCGGACGCTGATCGTCCGCCAGTTGAAGTCGCTGCAGCCGCTGATCGAAGTGTCCGTGGTCAGTTGGCTGATGCGCGAGAACGGCTGGACCTTCGATCATGCCACCGGCTCGACGGGCGATCCGCTCGACGGCTTCGACTACCTCTACCAGCGCTACCTGCTCGACGACCCGCGCTACAGCGGCCGGGTCACGGTGCCGCTGCTGTGGGACCGCCAGCAGCGCTGCATCGTCAACAACGAATCGGCCGAGATCCTGCGCATCTTCAACTCGGCGTTCGACCACCTGACCGGCTCGACCCTGGATCTGTACCCCGAGCCGCTGCGCGGCGAAATCGATGCGCTGAACGCGCGCATCTACCCCGCGGTAAACAATGGCGTCTATCGCGCCGGCTTCGCGACCACCCAGGATGCCTACGAGGAAGCCTTCGACGAACTGTTCCGCGAACTGGACTGGCTTGACCGGCGCCTGGCCCGGCAGCGCTACCTGACCGGGCAGTACCTGACCGAGGCCGACATCCGGCTGTTCACCACGCTGATCCGCTTCGATGCCGTCTACCACGGGCACTTCAAGTGCAACCTGCGGCGCATCGTCGACTATCCGGCGCTGTCCGGCTGGTTGCGCGAACTCTACCAGTGGCCGGGCATCGCCGAGACGACCGACTTCGACCACATCAAGGGCCACTACTACGCGAGCCATCGGCAGATCAACGCCAACGGCATCGTGCCCAAGGGGCCCGCGCTCGAACTGCAGCGCCCGCACGGGCGTGACGAGCTGCCCGGGCGCGGTATCTGGTCGCGGGACGAGGCGCGTTGAAGCAACTCACACGGTAAGAATCTGACAGGTTTGCGGCGACCAAGTCCTTCTAGAATGTAGGTAGATCAGGCGGCATGCGGCTCCCTAGAGCCGCGCCGCGAATGACGCCGACACGAAAACAACAGGACGGCAGGGGGCCGTAGAGCTCTCGTCGCAGCGACAGGACGTCGTGAGTAGCCGCTATGAAGAGCCACCACCTGAAAGTCAACAAGGGTGTCGGGCGTGCCGAGTTTCGTCCCGAGCAGAACATGCTGCTGATTGGCGACGGGTCCGGGGGGGAAGAGTGCCTGACGATCAGCTACACCGACAGCCGGGCGCTGGAGCTGTTGCTGGCCGAACCCGGGCAGATTCGCAGCCGTGACGAAATCCTGCGCTACGCCTGGGAGGACCGGATCGTCAGTGCCGGCAGCCTGAACCAGTGCATTTTCAACCTGCGCAACCTGATCGGTGACGAGAAGCTGCACGAGATCATCCAGACGGTGCCGCGCCGCGGCTACCGCTGGAACCCCGACTTCGTGCTTGACGCCACGCTCGACCACCTCGGCCCGGCGCAGGCGCCGCGGCCGACGCCGGTTCCGTTCAGCCTGCCGCTGGCCGCCATCGAGGCGCGGGCCTCGTCCATGCACATCTGGGGCTGGAACGCCTTGCTCGGCGCGTTGCTGCTGACCGGCTGGGTGCTGCTGCAGTACGACTACGCCAACCACACGCCAGACCTGCTGGCCGGCCCCATCGAATTCGAGGCCCGCGAGCACCTGGGCTATCGCCTGAACGTGCTGCGCACCAGCTACCCGGTCGACGAGCTGTTGGCGGCGGTGGTGACACCGGCACCGCCCGAAAAGCCCGGCCATTACTGGATCGTGCCGCGCAGCAACGACTTCAGCGTGTCCTGCGTGCGCGCCGACGCCACCGCCCTCAACGCCATCGTGCCCAAGGGCAAGGGGCTGGCAGCAGCCGTGGCGGCGGTATTCCAGCGGTGCTCGGCGTGAGCGGCAGCAAGCGGCTGGCCACCGGGCTGCTGGCCGTGCAGCTCGCCGCGCTGATCGCGGGCCTTGCCGTCGTCGCCTACCTGCGGTTGCCGGGCGCGGAGAGCTGGCGCTACGTCGCCGAGTCGATGGCCTTCTCCCGCGACGGGGTGGCGGGGCCGCGGATGTTTCGCGAATGGCGCAAGACCGGCAATCGCATCTTCGATGCCTGCCTGGACGAGACCGGCCAGCCGATCGACACCGTCTACGGCGAGCTGAAGAGCAGGGCCGAGGGCTACCTGAGCTTCGTCGTGGTCGGCGTCAGCAAGCGGCCCGAGGCGCAGCGCTGCTCCTACATGGTCAACGGCTACCCCGGCGGGCTCGGCCTGTACGAGGGCGAGGTGGTGCAGCTGCGCCGCCTGCCGGCCGAGGGCGAGGCGATGTGTTTCTACCATTACGAAGGCGATGTGGCGCGCTGCTATGGCAAGCAATGAAGCGTGCGCCGGACCGGGAGGTTGCAGTCATGGCTGCACATAACGAAACCGGCTACGTGCGGGACCTGCAGGGCGATTTCTATGGCGCCGCCGTCGCCATGGGCCGCAACGCAGCGAAGAGCACCGCCGACGGCATGACGATCCGCATGCCATCCACCTACCGCAACGGGCTGGCTGGCCTGGTGGCCGACCAGCCCGAACGACACGACTTCTATCACATCAAGGGCTGACCGCCCGTACACAGGAAATGACGCCATGGGTTACCTGACTCTCTCCCGGCGCCCGGGAGAAAAACTGCACCTTACCGTTGCCAAGGATGCGGACATCGAGGCGCTGGTCCAGAGCCTGCTCACCGACGGCATCACCATCATGTGTGGCGAAGTCGGGGGTGGCCGCGTGCGCCTGGCCATCCAGGCCCCAGCCGAGCTGAAGGTACTGCGCGCCGAGCTGCTGCAGGAAGACTCCGCGGCCAGTGCCTGACCGGGGCCCGCTCCGGCGTCGGTGCGCCGATAGCCTGACAATGGGCCGCACGGCAGCCGGCGGTGGGCGGGACTATCCTTTGCTCAACAGGCTGGATGAGCCAGCCGACGAGGAGAGCAGTCATGAAAGTCGAGCGTTTCGAGGACCTCATCGATTGGACGCGCGAAGCTCACGCCCACCTGGCCCGCTGCATGACCTCATGCGCGGACCGGCAGGCCGAGACCCGGGCCAAGTGGCTGCTGATCTACCTGGCCGACCACGAGAAGGCGCTGTCGCAGACCATCGCCCGGATCGCGGCCCATGCCGATGCCAAGGCCATGCACACCTGGATCTACGACTACCTGGCGCGTGCGCCCATGCAGCTCGGCCAGAAATGCAAGGCCTACCACCACATGGACATCGAGGCGATCAGCGCCGACGTGTTCGACATGCACAACCAGATCCTCGATCTGTACCGCTCGCTGGCGCGACGGGCCGAGATCGACGGGGCGCGCACGCTGGCCGAAGACCTGTTGGAACTGGAGCAGCACGAGACGATGCGAATGGCGCAGCAGGTCAATCGCGTCCACGAGATGTAGCGGGCGGGCGGAACAGCCAGGAAAAGCCGGATAAGCCTTATTTCTTGTCAATGATCCGCCCGCCGGCTCCCTGCGATGCTGAAGTGAAGGCATCTGCAGTATGTGTGTGAGGGGAGGGGTATATGGGCGCCAATGCAAATCTCGAGCGGTTGACCGCCGTGCAGCGCAGGAAGCAACGCCGCAGCTGCGATATCGAGTTCTACCGGCAACAGGTGGTGGACCGCCAGTTCGAACTCTTCGGCAACAGTTACTTCAGTTGCTTCGGCAAGCTGGGCAGCGGTTTCGAGGATGATCAGCTGACCGCCAGGCAGCGCGCCTTCCTGCTGGGCGAGGTGCTCGAGCGCATCCGCCTGCTGCCGCTGGCGTTCAGGCGCCTGGCATTGGGTAGTCGCCGATCGGTGCCGCTGCGCTGCTTTACCCACATCGAGGAGTCCTTCCTGCTGGACCGGACGCTGGTCGACGAGATCATCTGGACTGCCGGGCAGATCCGCGCATTCGACCTGCAACTGGTCATCGAACTGACCGGACACCCGCTGCAGGACAGGCTGGGCGCGACGCCGCGCGTGGCGCGCGAACTGTTCGGCAACCTCTATGCGCTGCTCGACCACGGAATCGAGCTGAGCGCTTTTCTCTACCCCGACCACGCCAGCCTGACCGAGCGCATGGTCCAGCTCGGCCTGTGTCGCTACCTGCGCCTGGATGTTTCGACCCTGCATGCGGTCGGTGGCCAGGTCGGCATCGATTCGCCGGCGGTGATCTTCGACGCCATGGCCGAGATGCTGCAGCGGCAGAAGGTCACCTTCATCGCCGAGCGGGTCGCCACGGCGGCCGAGTACCAGCTCGCCCGTCAGCTGCCGTTCGGGTTCTTCCGCGGCGATTACTTCTCGCCGGCCGAACCCATCTGAGCGGTCGCCGAGGCATTTGCCCCGGCGATTCATGAGGACAATATCCCAGTTGGGGTGTAAGGAATTGTCAGCCGATCGCCCTCGGCCATCTTTTACAATTGTGACCGACATCACAAAAATGGCCGGCCCAACGGAAGGCTGACCTCGTCGACGGCAGGCAAAGACCCCCGACACTCCGCTGATGGATAAGCGCACCGGCCGTACAACGGGCTGGCCCTAGTGATGCATCCATAATTCCAAGACATCAGTCAGTTGCACGCCCGCGCAGCCGCCCGTGTCCGTGACAGGCTGCGCAGGTAGGGGGAGCAGGCCATGAACCGCACGCAATACGAAGGCGCCATTCGCGAGATCGTCTGGCAGAAAGTCTTCGATCGACGCAAGAGTCTGGTGGGTTACGAGACCTTGCTGCGGACCGCGCACGATATCCGGCAGCCGTGCGCGTCGTTGGCCGAGCTGGCGGCCGAATACCTGTTCCGCCTGCGCCTGCACTGTTTCAACCACCCGCTGCGTAACCGCGAGTCGCCGGTTCGGCTGTTCGTCAATGTCGAGCGCGCGGTGATCGCCGAACCGGGCGTCATCGAAGGCCTGCTCGACTCCGCGCCGGACTTTCACGACTTCGGCTACGCACTGAGCCTGGTGGTCGGCGGCCCGCCGCTGGTCGGGCGCGTGCCCCAGCGTGCCTACATCGACGGGCTGATCCGCCTGCAGCATGCCGGGCTGGCTGTGGTGCTGGCCGATCCGGACCTGCATGCCGAGCAGCAGCAGGAGCTCGAACTCGGCCTCTGCCAGTCGGTGAAGCTGAACATGGAGGGCTTGCGGATGCCGGTCGCCTCGCGCTCCGACTTCGTCGCAGCGGGCTACGACGAGCTGCGCAGCCGACTGTTCGCCCTGATCGAGCGTTACCGCATCCCGCTGTGGGCGGCCGGCGTGGATGGTCGCTGGCAGCAGGAGGTGGTCAGTGGACTGCCGTTTGCCCTGCTGCAAGGCCGTCACCTGGCGCGCCCGATAGCCGCCCCAGCCGGTTTCGCTTCTGCCGAAACCGCCGCCAGCGTCTCGCTGGTCTTCGCACGCCCGGCCGGGATCGTCGCCTTGGCATACCAATAGGGGTATGCCCAGCTTGGCCTTTTGCCTATTGCAAAGCTGGCGTCAGCGGCTAACGTGGCCGATATCGGGGTGATGGCGCAGCCGCGCCCGGATCGCCTGCCAGCCTCTGGCTGCATTCCGGGCGTCGTTACCGCTACACGGCAGAAAAGAGGTATGCGTGAGGATTCTTCTGGTTGAAGACAGTGCCGAGTTGCGCGAGGAGATTTCCGCCTTCCTGAGCCGGCGCGGCTGGTCGGTGCTGTGCGCCGGCTCGCTACAGGAGTTCGAGGCGCTCAAGGACCAGGCCGGCGTCGCGATCATCGACATCATGCTGCCCGACGGCAGCGGCTTCGACGCCATCACCCGCCTGCGCCAGTGTTCGCCCGGCGCGGGCATCATCGCGTTGTCGGCCCGCGGTGGTTCCACCGACGTGGTCCAGGGGCTGCACGACGGCGCCGACCACTATCTGGTCAAGCCGGTGAAACTGATCGAGCTGGAGGCCGTGATCGTTTCGCTGTCGCGGCGGATTCCAACATCCTGGACGCTGCAGCGTGGCGCCCGCCAGCTGATCTCGCCACGCGGCATTGGACTGCAGCTGAGCCGCAACGAATTCACCCTGGTCGAACTGCTCGCCGAGCGGCCGGGCTCGCCGGTCTCGCGCCGGGCCATCGTCGAGGCCTACGGCGAGCACTGGCTGAGCTACGACCAGCGACGCCTGGACACGCTCATTAGCCGCCTGCGCCGGCGCTGCCGCGATACCGCCGGCGAGGATCTGCCGCTCAAGACCGAGCACGGCGAGGGCTACAGCTTTACCGCGCCGGTCACGCTCGCCTGAGCGGCAGCCTGGGCAAGAGCAGCGTCACCTGGCAGCCGGCGCCCGGCGTGCTGGCGATGGCGATGCTGCCACCCTGCATCTGCATCATGCGTTGGGCCAGCGACAGGCCGAGGCCCGTGCCAGCCTTGTCGCCGGCCGAGCGGCCGCGGTAGTTGGGTTCGAAGATGCGCGGCAGGTCTTCGGCGGCGATGCCGGGGCCGTCGTCGCTGACTTGCAGCTTCACGCCTTCGTCATCGGCCCAGCCACCGAGCACCACCCGGGTTCCGGCCGGCGTGTATTTCACCGCGTTATCGGTGATGGTCCGCAGCACCAGCAGCAGCAGTTCCGGGTCGCAATGCAGGCTGGCCGGCAGGCGGCTCTCCTCGACGCGAATCACATGGGTCTCGCCGAGCACCCGGGCCGAGCTGGCGGCATCGTGCAGCAGCGGGGCGGTGGCCGTCTCGCGCATCTGCGCCACGCTGCGCAGCAGGCCGAAGTGCTGCTCGTCGAGCGAACTGCTGATCAGCCGGGTCATGCGCTCGGTGGCGCGCAGGATCTTGCGGTAGCGCTCCAGCGCCGCAGGGTCGCCGTCCTCGTGGTCGATCTCGAGGTTCTGCGCGGTGGCGTCGATCACCGCCAGCGGCGTACGCAGCTCGTGGGACACGGTGGCGAGGAAGTGGCGCTGCTCCTCGCGGGCATGGCGTTCCAGCGACAGCGCGGCCTGCACCTGGGCGACGGTAGCCTCCAGCGCACGGGTGCGTTCGGCCACCACCGCTTCCAGGTGCTGTTCGTTGCGTTGCGCCAGTGCCAGGGCTTCGCTCTTGGCGAGCTCCTTGTCGCGGCGCAGGTTCTCGTAGCTGCGGCTGACCGCCGAACTCATCACCAGCGCGTAGGCGGCCATGCCCAGGTAGAGCGCGTTGTCGACCAGCAGGCCGGCCTCGATCCAGCCCAGGTTGCGCCCCATCCGCAGCGCCAGGGTCACCAGATACACGGCCTGCACCGCTGCCAGCACCCGCGCGCGCCGCAAGCCCTGCACGCCCAGGCCGACGGCGAGCAGCAGCAGCACCACCCCGCATAGCAGCGTCCAGCTCTGGTAGAGCAGGCGCCACTCCCACTCGGGAAACAGCGTGTTGAGCGATGCCGCCAGCGCCGCGAGCAGCATGCTCACCATCCCCCAGCGCGTGGCGCCGGCCAGCTCCGGCGTGCGCAGCAGGCCGAGGTAGTGCACCTGGAAGCCGGCACCGAGCACCGGCGCCCAGATACAGGTCAGGGTGCCGAGCAGGTCCTTCGGCCCGCTCAGGCCGCCGAGCAGGTAGTAGGGCAGGTAGCCCTCGTTGCCGAGCATGGTCAGCAAGTTGGCCAGGGTGAACAGGCTGAACAGCGCGAAGGTGGCGTCGCGGCTGGCGATGTACAACCACAGGTTGCTGAGGATCAGCAGCACGAAGGCGGCGAGGATCAGCCCATGCAGGAGCAGCAGTTCGTTGACCGCGCTGACGAAGCGCTCGGGTGGCCAGAGCAGCATCGCGAAGCTGATCGGGTTGCGGCTCTCCAGGCGCAGATAGACGGTGCTCGTCTGGCCCTCTGGCAACTCGAGGCGGAACAGCGGGTTGCGGTAGTGGACGTCCTGGTCCCTGCTGGCGCGCTGGTCGCCGGCGACGGCCTGGCGAAAGCTGCCATCGGCCCGGCGCTGGTAGAGGATGGCGGTGTCGAGCGTCGGCGACTGCAGTTCCAGCCACCAGATCGGGATCGCCGCATGCGGGCGCTCCAGTTCCAGCCGCAGCCACACGACACCGGAGCGATAACCGAGCCCGGGGTGGCCGCTCTGGGTGACGAAGCGGGCGGCTACGGCGTGGGTTTCCAGGTCGGCCAGGGTCAGGCGTTTTTGCGGATCGTAGAGCAGTGCCCAGCGACCGCTGAGCGAAACGGCCTCGGCGCCGGATCCGTCCCAGCTCGCCTGGGCGAGGCCGTGCGCCAGCAGCAACAGCAACAACCACCAGCCGGGGATAACGCCTTTCACTGCACTGCTCCGATTGACCACCAACACCCGGCGCTGCGCCGAGGGCGTCACTATAGCTGTCCGCCCCGGAGCTGCCTATTCGAGGCCCTGGCGCGGCTGCGCAAGCCGGCCAAGGCGGGCATACTGCGCGGCTCTTTGTTCAACGACGACCGCAACTGATGTGGGAAATGACCAGCTATGCCGGCCTCTTCCTGGCCGCGTTCGGCGCCGCCACGCTGCTGCCCATGCAGTCGGAGGCGCTGCTTGCCGGCCTGCTGGTGGCCGGTGGCCATTCGCCTGGGGGGCTGATCGCGGTGGCCTGCATCGGCAACATCGGCGGTTCGCTGGTCAACTGGCTGCTCGGCCGCTACGTCGAGCATTTTCGCCAGCGGCGCTGGTTCCCGTTCAGCGACCGCCAGCTGGAGAAGGCCCAGGCGCATTACCACCGCTATGGCCGCTGGACCCTGCTGCTCAGCTGGGTGCCGATCATCGGCGACCCGCTGACGCTGGTCGCCGGCATCATGCGCGAGCCCTGGTGGAGCTTCCTGGCGATCGTCAGCCTGGCCAAGACGCTGCGCTACCTGGCCGTGGCCGCATTGGCGCTCGGCTGGCTGTGAAGGGCTGCGGGCGGTTGGCGACGGGCGCGCAGCTGGACCATCATGTCGTGCTGCCGACCGACCGAGCCCCGCGATGACGATACAGCCACCCGACCTCAGCGATCCGCGTGACAACGTTGCCGAGCGCGACAGCATCTCCGTGCGCCTGGTCGGCGAGGCGCTGCTCGGCTTTGTCCGCCCGGACCGCCCGGCGAGCGCCATCCTGCAGTCGCTCGGCCTGCCCGACGCCTGCCTGGCCGATCCCGACGGGCGGGTGAGCGTCGACTACTACCGCCGCCTCTGGCTCGGCCTGGCGGCGCGCTTCGACGATGAATTCTTCGCCATGGACCCGCGCCGCCTGCGCGCCGGCAGCTTCGTCTTCATCAGCCGCTGCTGCATCGGCCAGCCGACGCTCGAGCGTGCGCTGGGCCAGATGCTGCGCTTCTTCGGCCTGAGCCTGGAGCGCTTTCGCGGGCGCCTGCTGCGCCGTCACAGCCTGGCCGAGATCGTGCTGGAGGAGGGCGACGGCGAGCCGCAGCGGGCCTTCGCCTATTTCACCTTCTGGATGCTGGTGCACGGGCTGGCCTGCTGGCTGGTCGGGCGCAGGATCGCGCTGCTGGCGGTGGAATCGCGCTGCGCCGAGCCGGACTACAGCGACGACTACCGGGTGATGTTCTCCGACAACCTGCGCTTCGGCCAGGCGCGGACCCGCATCATCTTCGCCGCTGAGGCGCTGGACCTGCCGATCCGCCGCAGCGAAGAGGAGCTGCGCGCCTTTCTCGAGGATGCGCCGGCCAACATCCTGGTGCGCTACCGCGACAGCAGCAGCCTGGCCAGCCGCATCAAGCAGCTGCTGCGCCAGCGGCCGGCCGAGCGCTGGCCCGACAGCCAGACCCTGGCCGGCGAGTTGTGCATGTCGCCGGCGACCCTGCGGCGCCGCCTGGCCGAGGCCGGCCAGCCGTACCAGAGCATCAAGGATGCGCTGCGCCGCGAGATGGCCACCCGCTGGCTGGCCGACGCCTCGCTGAGCTACGCCGAGATCGCCGAGCGCCTGGGCTTTGCCGACATCAGTTCCTTCTACAAGGCCTTTCGCAAATGGTCGGGTACCAACCCGGGCCATTACCGCGCCTTGATCCTCGGCACCGCGGCCTCCTGAACCGGGCGCTGGCCGGCCGCCATTGGCCAAAACGCTCAGCGTGCTTGAGAGCTTCGACCATTGCTGGCAGCGCCGCTGCGGGCTAAACATGATCCCGGCTTCGATCCGAAGAACAACAACACCGGGAGAACGCCATGCAGATTCGCGACAACGTCTTTCTCATCACCGGCGGCGCGTCCGGGCTGGGCGCCGCTGCGGCGCAGGAGCTGGCCGGGGCCGGCGGCCGGGTGGTGATCGTCGACCTCAACGAAGCGGCCGCCCGCCGCGCGGCCGAGGCGCTGGGGGCCGGCAGCATCGCCGTGCAGGCCGACATCCGTGACGAGGCCGCCGCGCGGCGCGCGGTCGCCCAGGCCCGCGAGCATTTCGGCGCCGTGCACGGGCTGATCAACTGCGCCGGGGTCGCCGGCGGCGAGAAGATCCTCGGCCGCAACGGGCCGCACGGGCTCGACAGCTTCGGCCGCATCGTCGGCATCAACCTGATCGGCACCTTCAACATGCTGCGCCTGGCCGCCGAGGCCATGGCCGACAACCCGCCGAATGCCGAGGGCGAGCGCGGGGCGATCGTCAACACCGCCTCGATCGCCGCCTTCGACGGGCAGATCGGCCAGGCTGCGTACGCCGCCTCCAAGGGTGGCGTGGCGAGCATGACCCTGCCGGCAGCGCGCGAACTGGCACGCTTCGGCATCCGCGTGATGACGGTCGCCCCCGGCGTGTTCGAGACGCCGATGATGGCCGGCATGAGCCAGGAAATCCGCGATTCCCTGGCTGCCGGTGTGCCGTTCCCGCCACGCCTGGGGCGCCCGGCCGAGTATGCCGCGCTGGTGCGCCACATCTTCGAGAACCCCATGCTCAACGGCGAGGTGATCCGCCTCGACGGCGCGTTGCGCATGGCTGCCAAGTAAGGAGGCGAAAGCCATGAAGCAGGATCCGATCGTCATCGTCAGCAGCGCCCGCACGCCCATGGGCGGCTTCCAGGGCGACCTCAGGAGCATGACCGCTCCGCAGCTGGGCGCCGCAGCGATCCGCGCGGCCGTCGAGCGCGCCGGCGTGCCGGCCGAAAGCGTGCAGGACGTGCTGATGGGCTGCGTGCTGCCCGCCGGCCAGGGCCAGGCGCCGGCGCGCCAGGCCGCACTGGGCGCCGGCCTGACCCGCGCCACCACCTGCACCACGGTGAACAAGATGTGCGGCTCGGGCATGCAGACCGCCATCCTCGCCCACGACCAGCTGCTGGCCGGCAGCAGCGACATCGTCGTCGCCGGCGGCATGGAAAGCATGACCAACGCCCCCTACCTGCTGGAGAAGGCCCGTGCCGGCTATCGCATGGGCCACGGCCGGGTGCTCGACCACATGTTCCTCGACGGCCTGGAGGATGCCTTCGACAAGGGCCGGCTGATGGGCACCTTCGCCGAGGAATGCGCCGACGCCTTCGGCTTCACCCGCGAGCAGCAGGATGCCTACGCCATCGAGTCGCTGCGCCGGGCCCAGGCGGCCATCGCCAGCGGCGCCTTCGCCGACGAGATCGTGCCGCTGGAGGTCAGCGACGGCAAACAGCAGCGCCAGGTGCGCGACGACGAGCAGCCGCCGAAGGCCTCGCTGGAGAAGATCCCGAACCTGCGCCCGGCGTTTCGCGACGGCGGCACGGTGACCGCGGCCAATTCCAGCTCGATTTCCGACGGCGCCGCTGCGCTGCTGATGATGCGTCGCTCCGAAGCCGAGCGCTGGGGCCTGCAGCCGCAGGCGGTGATCCACGGCCACGCCGCCTACGCCGACGCGCCCAGCCGTTTCACCACCGCGCCCATCGGCGCCATCGGCAAGCTGATGGAGCGCACCGGCTGGCGCCTGGCCGAAGTCGATCTCATCGAGATCAACGAAGCCTTCGCCGTGGTGCCCATGGCGGCGATGCGCGAGCTGGACATCGAGCATGCGCGGCTGAACGTCAACGGCGGCGCCTGTGCCCTCGGCCACCCGGTGGGCGCCTCCGGCGCGCGCATCCTGGTGACCCTGATCCAGGCGCTCAAGGCCCGCCAGTTGCGCCGCGGCGTGGCGGCCATCTGCATCGGCGGTGGCGAGGCCACGGCGATGGCCATCGAGCTGCTCTGAGGAGGCCCGCATGTTGCTAGACGAGGACCAGCAGGCCATCGCCGACATGGCCCGCCAGTTTGCCCGCGAACGGCTCAAGCCCTTCGCCGAGACCTGGGACCGCGAACATCGCTACCCGGCCGAGGCCATCGCCGAGATGGCCGCGCTCGGCTTCTTCGGCATGCTGGTGTCGGAGCAGTGGGGCGGCAGCGACACCGGCTACGTCGCCTACGCCCTGGCGCTTGAGGAGGTGGCCGCCGGCGACGGTGCCTGCTCGACCATCATGAGCGTGCACAATTCGGTGGGTTGCGTGCCGATCCTGCGTTTCGGCGACGAGCGCCAGAAGCGCGACTTCCTCGTGCCCCTGGCGCGCGGCGAGCAGATCGGCGCCTTCGCCCTGACCGAGCCGCAGGCCGGCTCGGATGCCAGCAGCCTGCGCACGCGGGCGGTGCGTGACGGCGACAGCTACGTGCTCAACGGCGCCAAGCAGTTCATCACCTCCGGCAGCCATGCCGGCACGGTGATCGTCTTCGCCGTCACCGACCCCGGGGCCGGCAAGCGCGGCATCAGCGCCTTCATCGTGCCGACCGACACCCCGGGCTACGAGGTGGTGCGCGTCGAGGACAAGCTCGGCCAGCATGCCTCCGACACCTGCCAGCTGGCCTTCAGCGACCTGCGCATCCCCGTCGCCAACCGCCTGGGCGAGGAGGGCGAGGGCTACCGCATCGCCCTGGCCAACCTCGAAGGCGGGCGCATCGGTATTGCCGCGCAATCGGTCGGCATGGCACGGGCGGCATTCGAAGCGGCGCGCGACTATGCCCGCGAGCGCGAAGCGTTCGGCAAGCCGATCGCCGAGCACCAGGCGGTGGCCTTCCGCCTGGCCGACATGGCCACGCAGATCGCCGTCGCCCGGCAGATGGTGCTGCACGCCGCGGCGCTGCGCGAAGCCGGCAAGCCCGCGCTGGTGGAAGCCTCGATGGCCAAGCTGTTCGCCTCCGAGATGGCCGAGAAGGTCTGCTCGGCGGCCATCCAGACCCTGGGCGGCTATGGTTACCTGCGCGACTTTCCCGTCGAGCGCATCTATCGCGACGTGCGGGTCTGCCAGATCTACGAGGGCACCAGCGACATCCAGCGCCTGGTCATCGCCCGCAGCCTGCAGGAGATGTTCAAGTAGTTTCTGATACGGCGTTAAGTTTATTCGATAAATCATTGATTTATAAGAAATTGCTGTCGTGCAACCACAAGGGTCGGACGTGCCGACCGACAACTCGAAAACAAGAACAAGATGAGGCCGGAACCATGCAAGCAGGACTGATGCAGCAAGCCCCGTTGTCCATCACCTCCATCCTCAACCATGCCGCCACCGCCCATGGTGACCGCGAGATCGTCTCGCGCCAGGTCGACGGCCCGCTGTGGCGCTACGACTACGCAGGCCTGGCCGAGCGTGCCGCCCGCGCCGCCAGCATGCTGCGCGACCTGGGTATCGGCCCGGGCGACGCGGTGTCGTCGCTGGCCTGGAACACCCATCGGCACTACGAGATGTTCTTCGCCGCGCCGGGGATCGGCGCGGTCCTGCATACCGCCAATCCGCGGCTGTCCGACGAGCAGATCGTCTACACCATCAACCACGCCGGCAGCCAGGTGCTGCTGTTCGACAAGAGCTTCATTCCCTGCGTCGAACGGCTGCGCGAGCGGCTGCCGAACATCCGCCACTTCGTCATGCTCACCGAGGAGGCGGACCTCGCGGAGGCCGGCGCCGGGGTGCAGAGCTACGAACGCCTGATCGCCGCCCAGCAGCCGGTCGACTGGCCGCAGTTCGACGAGAACGCCGGCGCCATCCTCTGCTACACCTCCGGCACCACCGGCGATCCCAAGGGCGTGCTCTACAGCCACCGTTCGGTGGTCCTGCACGCCATGGCGGCGGGGCTGTCCGGGGCGTTCGGGCTGTCGGTCTTCGACTGCGTGATGCCCTGTTCCTCGCTCTACCACGGCACGGCCTGGGGCCTGCCGTTCGCCGCGGCAATCAACGGCTGCAAGTTCGTCCTGCCCTGCGACAAGATGGACGGTGCGAGCCTGCAAGAGCTGATCAAGGGCGAGGGCGTGACGCTGTCCGGCGGCGTGCCGACCATCTGGACCATGTACCTGGACCACCTCGAGCGCTCCGGCGAGGACGCCGGCAGCCTGGCGCGCCTGGTGATCGGTGGTTCGGCGGTGCCGCGGGCGATGGCCGAGACCTTCCAGCGCAAGTACCGCGTGGCCGTGTGCCAGCTGTGGGGCATGACCGAGACCAGCCCGCTGGGCGTGGTCGCCACGCCGACGCCCAAGCTTGCCCAGCGTGGCCATGAGGCCATCAACGACACCATCTGGACGCGCCAGGGGCGGCTGCAATTCGGCATCGAGCTGAAGATCGTCGACGACCAGGGCCGCGAGCTGCCACGCGACGGCGCCAGTTCCGGGCGGTTGCTGGTGCGCGGCCCCTGGACGGTGGAGCGCTACTACCGCAGCGAGAAGAGCGCGCTGGACGTCGACGGCTGGTTCGACACCGGCGACATCGCCACCCTCGACGGCGACGGCTTCATGCGTATCACCGACCGCAGCAAGGACGTGATCAAGTCCGGTGGCGAGTGGGTCAGCTCCATCGATATCGAGAACATTGCGGTCGCCTGCTCGGGGGTGAAGCTCGCCGCGGTGGTCGGCGTGTTCCATCCCAAGTGGGAGGAACGCCCGCTGCTGGTGATCGAGCCGCACGCCGATGCCGAGGTGACCGCCGAGCAGGTGCTCGCCCACCTGGAGCCGCAACTGGTCAAGTGGTGGATGCCCGATGCCGTGGTGTTCGACAGCGTGCCGCTGACTGCCACCGGCAAGATCGACAAGAAGGTGCTGCGCGAGCGTTACCGCAACCATCTGGTCGAGGCGCCGCGCAGCGCTGCGAGCTTCTGACGCGGGCGGGCCGCCGGAACGCTACCGCGCGGCCCGCACCCACTGTCACCCCTTGCCTTGGAGTTTGCCTTGAACCCGTCCAGAGATCCTGGCGCGGGGCCGCTGGCCGGCCTGCGCGTGCTCGAATTCGCCGGTATCGGCCCCGGCCCCCACTGCGCCATGCTGCTCGCCGACATGGGCGCCGAGGTGATCCGCATCCAGCGCGAGGGCGGCAACGGCTGGCCCAACCCGGTGGTCGATCGTGGGCGCCGGGTGGTGACGCTGGATATCCGCGAACCGGCCGGGCAAGCGCATTGCCTGGCCCTGGCACGCGATGCCGACGTGCTGATCGAAGGTTTCCGACCCGGGGTGATGGAGCGCCTGGGCCTGGGGCCCGAGGCGCTGCTGGCCGTCAACCCCCGGCTGGTCTACGGGCGCATCACCGGCTGGGGGCAGGACGGCCCGCTGGCCACGGCTGCCGGGCACGACATCAACTACATCGCCCTGAGCGGCGCGCTGGCGGCGATCCGCGACAAGGACGGCGAGCCGGTGCCGCCGCTGAACCTGGTCGGCGACTTCGGCGGCGGTTCGCTGTTCCTGACTGTCGGCATTCTCGCCGCGCTGCTCGAGCGCGAGCGCTCGGGCCGGGGCCAGGTGGTGGACGCAGCCATCGTCGACGGGGTGTCGTCGCTGATGAGCTTTTTCGCCGGACTGCTGCCTGGTGGCCGGTTGTCGCTGGCGCGCGAGGCCAACCCGCTGTCCGGTGCCGCGCCCAACTACCGCTGCTACCGCTGCGCCGACGGCGGCGAGATCGCCATCGGGCCGCTGGAACCGAAGTTCTGGGCCGAACTGCTCGAGCGCATCGACGCGCCGGCCTGGCTGCGCGACGGCTGTGCCGACCCCGCGCAATGGGCGGAGCAGGGCGCGGCGCTGGAGCAACTGTTCGCCAGCCGCACCCGCGAGCAATGGTGCGCGCTGCTCGAGGGCAGCGATGCCTGCTTCGCCCCGGTGCTGGGGCTGGAGGAGGCCGCCAGCCATCCGCACATGCAGGCCCGCGGCGTGTACCAGCTGCTCGACGGGGTGCTGCAGGTCGCGCCCACACCGCGGTTCTCGCGCACGCCCGGGCAGGCCAGGGCTAGCGTCGAGGTGCCGGCCGAGCAAGCCGGCTGGCAGGGCCCGCTGCGCGGGTGCGGGGATTAATGCTTTCAAAGTGTTACCGGCTCGCTCCGGCGTAACGCCGCCTGGGCAGCGCGGTAACGAAAACGCCTCGCAGGCAAACACCGAATGACTCGCTATTTTTCATAACCTGTTGAAAATAAAGGTATTTGCAAAGTTGGCACGCGCAATGCTTTCTTCTAGGCACAACAAAAACAAAAAAGCAGAACCACCCATAACAAGAACAACACGAAGCGGCTCCTGAATAACAAAAACAACAGGATGGGGACGTAGCAAACTGATTCTTTTGGAGAGGAGTTGCCCAGAGGTTTCTCTTGACCGGCGCGAGAACAACAAAACTGCCATGCAAGGCAGCACCAGGACCGGTTGACCCGCGAGGGTAGGCAATATCAGCGACCAAAAAAATCCGTTTGTTTCTGGGTTCCGTATGGAACCAGGGCCTCTGGCCCGGCCGGGCTGCCAACAAGAACAACAAGCCCGTCAGCAGAAGAAAAACAAAGCACGATCCCTTCAAGGGGAAGCCTCACGGCTTCCCCTTTTGCTTTTTTACGACCCACCGTTTGGCGCGCGCGTCCGGTTGCCGAGAACGCCCGACGCGCTCAGGCCTCGCGCGGCCCGTGAATAACGGCGCAGTCTTGTCGCCCGTTACCGCTTGGTTCGGGAGGGTTGGGGGCGGGACGGCATCGAGGGGCTGTCGCGGACGCGTGGAAAAGGCCGTTGGCCGTTTTCCACCCTACGGCGCTTCAACAGCCGAGGGCCAAAAGACCGAGGTGCAGCCCCGCGTTTCGTAGGGTGGGCAACGGCGCAGCCTTGCCCACCGCAGGCCTGCCGACAACAGACGCCGCGCCGGTTGTCTGCGAGCAAGCACGAACTGCAAGGCCTCTTGAGCACATGCCGCCCGCACGCCACCAGGCGCTGCCGACTACACCGCCGCGCCGTTCCCCGACCTGACGCCGTCGCCCACGCGCTCGAGTAACAGGCGCGTTACGCACGATCGTTACTTTGGCGCTGCGCGCTTCCTGCCCTTGGCACCGGTTGCCTTGGCCGCCGAACCCGGCTTGCCATGGCGCGGGCGCTTGCCGCCCTTGCGCCTGGCGGTGCCGATGGCCGGGCCACTGATGCTCAGGCGCAGGCCCGCGCAGCGTTGCACCAGCTTGCTCATCCAGGCCGACTGCTTGGCGACGAACTCTTCCAGCGGCATCTCGCCGGCCTGCACCATGTCCAGCGCCTGTTCCCAGATCGCCGTGGTGCCGGGGTCGGCCAGCGGCCGGGGTACCGCGTCGATCAGGCTGAACGCCGCCGCGGTGGCGGCCAGCGCCTTGCCCTGGCGGGTCAGGTAGCCGCGTTCGAGCAGGCCCTGAATGATGCTGGCGCGGGTCGCTTCGGTGCCGATGCCGGTGGTGTCCTTGAGCTTCTGCTTCAGGCGCGGGTCGTCCACCAGGCGAGCGACGTTCTTCATCGCCTGGATCAGGTCGCCTTCGGTGAACGGCTTGGGCGGCTGGGTGAACTGATCCTTGAGGGTCACCCCCAGTACTGCGCAGCGCTGATCGTGCACGAGCGGTGGCAGCGGTTGGGGCGCGGGCGCCTGCTTGCCGCTGGCGGGTGCCAGGGCTTCGGGCAGGGCGCGCTTCCAGCCCGGCTCGATCACCTGCTTGCCCGTCGCGCGCAGGAGCTGGCCGGCGCAATCCAGCTCGGCCTGGGTGCGGTCGTATTCATGCGCCGGCAGGAACTGCGCGAGGTAACGCGCGCGGATCAGCGTGTAGACGGCGCGCTGCTTGCCGCTCAGCCGCTCGAAGGCCTGGGCGGCGGCGGTGGGGATGATGCCGTGGTGCGCGCCGACCCTGGCATCGTTCCAGGCGCGGGACTTGCGGCCCGGCGAAAGGTACGGGCGCAGCGCGGCGAGGCCCGGGTCGGCCTTCTCCAGCGCGGCGAGAATCGCCGGCGCCTCGCCGTGCTGGCTCCGCGGCAGGTAGCCACAATCGCTGCGTGGATAGGTGATCAGCTTGTGGGTCTCGTAGAGCGCCTGGGCGATGTCCAGCGTTTCCTGCGCGCCGAGGCCGAGCTTCTTCGAGCACACCGACTGCAGCGTGCCGAGGTCGAAGGGCAGTGGCGCGGCTTCGCGCTGGCGTTCGGTGCTGACCTTCTTCACCTGCGCCTGGCCGGCGGCGCGCATGGCCTCGGCGGCCTGCGCGGCCAGTGGCTGGTTCAGGCAGCGGCCCTGCTCGTCGGTGGCCTGCTCCGGTGCCAGCCACTCGGCCTTGAAGACGTTGCCTTCCGCGTCCAGCGCCACCTCGATGCCCCAGTAGGGCAACGGTACGAAGTCGGCGATGGCGCGGTCGCGGTCCACTACCAGGCGCAGGGTCGGCGTCTGCACGCGGCCCACCGAGAGCACGCCCTGGTAGCCGGACTGGCGGCCGAGCAGGGTGAACAGCCGGCTCATGTTCATGCCGATCAGCCAGTCGGCGCGCGAGCGGCCGAGGGCGGCGTGGTAGAGGTTGAAGGTTTCGGCGCCCGGCTTGAGCGCGGCCAGCGCCTTGCGGATCGAGGCATCGTCCAGCGCCGACAGCCACAGGCGCTGGATCGGTCCGCGGTAGCGGCAATGCTCGACCAGCTCGCGGGCGATCATCTCGCCCTCGCGGTCGGCGTCGGTGGCGATCACCAGTTCGCTGCATTCGCCGAGCAGGCGCTTGACCGCCTTGTACTGGCTGGCGGTCTTCGGCTTGATCTGCAGCTTCCAGCGTTCCGGCACGATCGGCAGGTCGGCCAGCGCCCAGCGCTTGTAGCGCGGGTCGTAGGCGTCCGGCGGCGCGGTTTCCAGCAGGTGGCCGATGCACCAGGTCACCGTCACGCCGTCGCCGAGCCAGCAGCCGTCGCCGCGGCGACGCGCGCCGAGCACCTGGGCGATGTCCTTGGCCTGGGACGGTTTTTCGCAGAGAAACAGACGCATGGGCGGCGAGGGCGGGAAAATGGTCGGCCAAGCATGGCGCCGCCGCTGCGATCAGGCAATGTTTTTCTGTATGGATATACAGCTCTGCGGTCGGGCCGTGCAGTGTGCCCCGCGCCTCCTCGCAGCAGCCATCCGAAGCCTGTCGCACACCGGCATGCACGGTCGTCGGCCGCTCCGGAACGGCCGCCGGCGCGGGCAGTCAGCTATAGGGACCCTGTCCAAACCCTGCGAGGTGACCCTCATGAATCGCCTGTTCGACAAGAATGCGCCGCAAAACGTCCACGGTTGGGAGCGTACCGCCTCGGTGGCGGGCGGCGTGATGTTGCTGGCCAAGGGCCTGCGGCGAGGCGGCATCGGCGGGTTGCTGGAGCTGGCGCTGGGTGGCATGGCGCTGGCGCGCGGCATCACCGGCCGCTGCGAGGCCAAGCGCATGCTCGGCGAGCAAGCCTCGGCTGCGAGCGGCATGGCGAGCGCCGGCGAGCCGCGGCCGGAACGCTATGCGCACATGCCGCTGGACTCGGAAGTGCACAGCCCGGACTTCCAGGACCCTGACGTGCGCATCCCCGATGCCACGCCGATGGGCCACGAATCGCGCCGCGGCCCGACGGTGTAACCGCTACAGCGGGTAGTTGGCCAGCTCGCGGGCGATCAGCAGGCGCTGGATCTCGCTGGAACCCTCGTAGATCTGCGTGATCCGCGCATCGCGGTAGTAGCGTTCGACCGGGTAGTCCTCCAGGTAGCCGTAGCCGCCGTGGACCTGGATCGCTTGCGAGCAGACCTTCTCGGCCATTTCCGAGGCGAACAGCTTGGCCTGCGAGGCTTCGGACAGGCACGGCAGCCCGGCCGTCTTCAGCCGCGCCGCATGCAGGATCAGCAGGCGCGCGGCGCTGAGCTGGGTCTGCATGTCGGCGAGCAGGTTGGCGATGCTCTGGTGCTCGATGATCGGCTTGCCGAACTGTACCCGGTCACGGGCATAGACCAGCGCCGCCTCGAACGCCGCGCGGGCGATGCCCAGCGCCTGGGCGGCGATGCCGATGCGCCCACCCTCCAGGTTCGACAGCGCGATGGCCAGGCCCTTGCCGCGCTCGCCCAGCAGGTTCGCCTCGGGCACCCGGCAGTCGGTCAACGCCAGCGCGCAGGTGTCAGAGGCACGAATGCCCATCTTGTGTTCGCTGCGCTCGACGACGAACCCGGGCGTGTCGGTCGGCACCAGGAAGGCCGAGAGACCCTTCTTGCCCAGCTCCGGGTCGGTCACCGCGAAGACGATGGCCAGTTTCGCCCGCTTGGCGTTGCTGCAGAACTGCTTGGCGCCGTTGAGTACCCACTGGCCGTCGACCCGCTCGGCGCGGGTGCGCAGGGCATGGGCTTCGGAGCCGGCCTGCGGTTCGGTGAGGGCGAAGCAGCCGATGGCGCGGCCGCTGGCCAGCTCGGCCAGCCATTCGTCCTGCTGCGCCTGGGAGCCGTAGTTGAGCACCGGGCCGCAACCGACCGAGTTGTGGATGCTCATCAGCGCGCCCACGGCGCCGTCGCCGGCCGAGATTTCCTCCACCGCCAGGGCGTAGGCGACGTAGTCGATATAGCTGCCGCCCCATTGTTCCGGGACGACCATGCCCAGCAGGCCGAGCTCGCCCATCTGGGCGACCAGCGCGTCGTCGATCCAGCCGGCTTTCTCCCAGGCCTGGGCATGGGGGGCGATCTCGCGACGGGCGAAGTCGCGCGCCATGTCGCGGATCATGCGCTGGTCTTCGGTGAGTTCGTGGTCGTTCATCGCATGTTCTCTTTTGTTGTTGTCTGCGGCGCCAGGCGGGCGAGCGGGTCGCCCGCCTGGCTTCAGGCGGTGGCGCTCCGCCGTGGCCGGGCCGCGGGGCGGAAGTCGGCGAAGAAGGCCTGCACCTGCCCGGCGCTCACTTCGTCCAGCCGCGGTGGGTTCCAGCGCGGGTTCTTGTCCTTGTCGACGATCAGCGCGCGCACGCCTTCCATGATGTCGCCGCGGGCGAACCACTGGCGGTCCAGGTGCAGTTCCAGGGCGAAGCAATCGGCCAGCGGCAGCTCGCGGCCACGGCGTAGCAGTTCGAGGGTCACGCTCATCGCCAGCGGCGAGCGGCTGTCGAGCACCTTGGCCGTCTCCTGCGCCCAGTCCTCGAACTCGGGGCGGGTCTCGCCGGCCAGCGCGGCGCGGATCGCCGCGACATCCGGCTGGGCGAAGTGCTCGTCGATAGCCTGGCGCACCGCCTTGAGCTCGGAGCCTGGCAGGTTGCGCGTGGCCAGCGAGCCGACCAGTGTCTGCAACGCCTCGCGCGGGTGTACCGACCAGCTCATGCGGTCCAGGCAGCGGTCCAGCTCGGCGATCTGCTCGTGGCTGATGCACCAGTCGGCCAGCCCCGTGTAGAGCGCATCGGCCGCACGGATTGGCAGGCCGGTCACGCCCATGTAGGTGCCCAGCTCGCCGGGCAGGCGCGAGAGGAAGTAGCTGCCGCCGACGTCGGGGAAGTAGCCGATGCCGACCTCGGGCATGCCCATCCGCGTGCGCTCGCTGATCACCCGCAGCGCCGCGCCCTGCACCAGGCCCATGCCGCCGCCGAGGACGAAGCCGTCCATCAGCGCCAGCAATGGCTTGGGATAGGCGTGGATGTACTGGTCGAGGGCGTATTCCTCCTCGAAAAAGGTCTCGTGCTCGGTATCGCCGCGCTGGAAGCTGTCGTACAGCGAGCGGATGTCGCCGCCGGCGCAGAAGGCCTTCTCGCCGTTGGCACGCAGCACCACGGCGTGGATCGACGGGTCGGCCGCCCAGGCGCGCAGCTGTGCGTCGAGCAGGCGCACCATGTCCAGGTTCACCGCGTTGAGTCCGGCCGGACGGTTGAGGGTCAGGTGGCCGACGTGGTTGCGCACGGCCGCGAGCACGGGGCGTTCGGCTTCACTCATTGGCGGGGCTCCTTGCGGTACTGGTTGATGATCGCGGAGAAGTCCAGGCCGCCGTGGCCCTGGGCGCTGAAGGCCTGGTAGAGCTGCTGGGCCACTGCACCGAGGATCACCGGCTGGCGCGCCTGCTTGGCGGCCTCGGTGGCCAGGCCCAGGTCCTTGAGCATCAGGTCGGTGCCGAAGCCGCCGCTGTAGCCGCGCGAGGCCGGGGCATTGTCCAGCACGCCGGGGAAGGGGTTGTAGGTGTCCGAGCTCCAGCAACGGCCGCTGGAGGTATTGATAACCCCGGCCAGGGTCTTGGCATCCATGCCCAGGGATACGCCCAGGGCCATGGCTTCGGCGACGCCGATCATGGAGATGCCCAGCAGCATGTTGTTGGCGACCTTGGCCACCTGGCCGTTGCCGCTGTCGCCGCAGTGGATGATGTTCTTGCCCATGGCCTCGAGGATCGGCCGGGCGCGCTCGAAGTCCGCCGTACTGCCGCCGACCATGAAGGTCAGGGTGCCGGCCGCCGCGCCACCGGTACCGCCGGAGACCGGCGCATCGAGCATCGGGTTGCCGTGCTGCGCGGCCACCGCGGCGACGTCGCGGGCGCTGTGCGGGTCGATGGTCGAGCTGTCGATCAGCAGCACGCCGGGGCGCACGTTCTGGATCAGCCCCTCGTCGCCCAGGTAGACGCTGCGCACGTGGGGCGCGGCCGGCAGCATGGTGATGATGACGTCGGCATTGCCGCGGGCGATGGCGGTCGGCGAGGCGACCGGCAGCGCACCGGCCTGGGCCAGCTCCTCCATCACCACGCTATTGAGGTCGAACACGCTGAGCGTGTAGCCGGCCTTGAGCAGGTTGCGCGCCATCGGCGCGCCCATGTTGCCTAGTCCGATGAATCCGATATGCATGGCTCGCTCCTTTTGTCCTTGTGCGCCATTGCCGGGCGGCGCGGCTCAGCGGTTCTTGAAATCCGGCTTGCGCTTCTCGGCGAACGCCGCCATGCCTTCCTTCTGGTCGGCGGTGGCGAATACGGCGTGGAACACCCGGCGCTCGAAGCGGATGCCTTCGGCCAGGGTGGTCTCGAAGGCGCGGTTGACGCTTTCCTTGACCATCATGGTGGCCGGCAGTGACTTCTCGGCGATCACCCGGGCGGCCTTCAGGGTTTCCTCCAGCAGGCTTTCCTGCGGGAAGATGCGTGCCACCAGGCCGGCGCGCTCGGCTTCCTCGGCGTCCATCTGGCGGCCGGTCAGGCACAAGTCCATGGCCTTGGCCTTGCCCACCGCGCGGGTCAGGCGCTGGGTGCCGCCGATGCCCGGCAGCACGCCGAGGTTGATTTCCGGCTGGCCGAAGCGCGCGTTGTCGGCGGCGTAGATCATGTCGCACAACAGCGCCAGCTCGCAGCCGCCACCCAGCGCGTAGCCGGCCACTGCGGCGATCAGCGGCTTGCGCCGGCTGGCGATGCGGTCGGCTTCGGCGAAGAAGTCGTCGAGGTAGATCTGCGGGTAGTTGAGATCGGCCATTTCCTTGATGTCGGCACCCGCGGCGAAGGCCTTGGCCGAGCCGGTGAGCACGATGCAGCCGACCTCGGGGTTGGCCTCCAGCTGGCCCAGCGCCTGGTTCAGCTCGCTGATCAGCTGGCTGTTCAGGGCGTTGAGCGCCTGTGGGCGGTTGAGGGTGATCAGCGCGACGCGATCCTGGATGTCGACGAGCAGGGTTTCGAATGTCATGTGGCGTCCTTGAAGGGCCGGCGCGTCTGCCGGCCCGTTGCGGGTTACTTGAGGGTGATGGTGGTGTTGACCGTGGAGCCGACCGCGTCCTCGTCGAACCAGCGTTCGGTGACGGTCTTGGTCTGGGTGTAGAACTGCACCACCTGCTTGCCGTAGGGGCCGAGGTCACCGAGCTTGGAGGCGCGCGAGCCGGTGAAGGAGAACATCGGCACCGGTACCGGGATCGGCACGTTGATGCCCACCTGGCCGACGTCGATCTCTTCCTGGAAGTGCCGCGCCGCGGCGCCCGAGCGGGTGAAGATGGCGGTGCCGTTGCCGTTGGGGTTGGCGTTGATCAGCTCGATGGCCTCGTCCATGGTCTCGGCCGCGATGACGCAGAGCACCGGGCCGAAGATCTCCTCGCGGTAGATGCTCATGTCGGTGGTGACGCCGGAGAACAGCGTCGGGCCGACGAAGTTGCCGTTCTCGTAGCCGGCCACCTGCGGGTTGCGGCCGTCCAGTTCCAGCGTCGCGCCTTCGGCGACGCCACGCTCGATCAGCCCACTGACGCGATCCAGCGCCGCGCAGGAGACCAGCGGGCCGACATCGGTGCCGGCTTCGACGCCGGCGTTGACCTTGAGCGTCTTCGCCTTGGCCACCAGGTCCGGGATCCACTGCTGCGCCTCGCCGACCAGCACCACCACCGACAGCGCCATGCAGCGCTGGCCGGCGGCACCGAAGGCGGCCCCGGCGATGGCGTTGAGGCTCTGCTCCTTGTGCGCATCGGGCAGCACGATGGCGTGGTTCTTCGCGCCCATCATGCATTGCACGCGCTTGCCGGCCTGGGAGGCGCGGTTGTAGACGTGCGTGCCGACCTTGGTCGAGCCGACGAAGGAGACGGCCTTGATGTCCGGGTGGTCGCAGATCGCGTTCACCACGTCCGGCCCGCCGTGCACCACGTTGAGCACGCCCGGCGGCACGCCGGCTTCGAGGGCCAGCTCGCACAGGCGCATGGTGACCATCGGATCCTGCTCGGAGGGCTTGAGCACGAAGGTGTTGCCGGTGGCGATGGCCATGGGGAACATCCACAACGGGATCATCGCCGGGAAGTTGAATGGGGTGATGCCGGCGCAGACGCCCAGCGGTTGCAGCAGGGTGTAGGTATCGACGCCGCCGGCGACGTTGTTGGCCAGCTCGCCGAGCTGCAGGTTGCCGATGCCGGCGGCATGCTCGACCACTTCCAGACCGCGGAACACGTCGCCCTCGGCGTCGGCCAGGGTCTTGCCCTGCTCGGCGGTGAGGATCGCCGCCAGCTCCTTCATGTTGTCGCGGATCAGTTGCTGGTACTTGAGGAAGATGCGTGCGCGGGCGCCGATCGGGGTCTTGCGCCAGGTCTTGAAGGCGGCCTGGGCGCTGGCCACGGCGCGATCGACTTCCTCGGCAGTGGCGAAGGGGACCTGGGCGAGGATTTCCTGGGTGGCCGGGTTGATGACGTCGCGCCACTGCTGGGTGGTGGAGTCGATGAACTGGCCGTCGATAAGCAGTTTGACGGTGGGGATGCTGCGGGTCATGGGACCTCCGCGTGGGCTGTTGTTGTTCTTGTCGCTCGCCGGACCGCTGCGAGGGGGCTGGTTTGATCCTAGCTGCGAAAATTCCCATTACAATGCGCCTGCGTGCAGACTCGCTCTGCAAAAATGCACAGCCAGGCCGGAGAGCAGCCAGAAGATGGACTGGGACAACCTGCGTTACTTCCTCGAAGTGGCCCGCGCCGGGCGCCTGACCACCGCGGCCCGGCGCCTGGGTGTCGACCACACCACCGTCTCTCGCCGCCTGCAGGCGCTGGAGAAGGGCATGGGCCTGCAACTCTTCGTACGCGAGACCGGCGGCTACCGGCTGACCGAGGCCGGGCGCAACCTGCTGCCGCGGGTAGAGGCCATGGAAAGCGCCAGCGTGGCGATCCGCCAGTCCTTGCCGAACCTCGGCGACGGGCTTTCCGGGCAGGTGCGCATCGGTGCCACCGAGGGCTACGGCTCGGTGATGCTGGCTGGCCAGCTGGCCGGGCTCGGCCGGCGCTACCCGCACCTGAACATCGACCTGCTGGCGCTGCCGCGGGCGGTGCAGCTGTCACGCCATGAGGCGGACATCGTCATCACCCTCGAGCGTCCCGAGCGCGGGCCGTTCATCATCACCCGTCTGACCGACTACCTGCTGCGCCTGTACGCGGCGCCGGGATACCTGGCCGAACATCCGCCGGTCGCCAGCCGCGACGACCTGCAGCAGCATCGCTTCGTCAGCTATGTCGACGACCTGCTGTTCTCCCGCGAGTTGCTGTTCCTCGATGGCCTGGTGGACAGCCGCGCCGTTTCGCTGCGCAGTACCAGCCTGCTGGCCCAGCAGGAGGCCGCGGCAGCCGGTGCCGGCATCGCCATCCTACCGGCCTTCACCGCCGACGCCGATCCGCGCCTGCGGCCGCTGCTGCCCGAGCAGGTCAGCTTTACCCGCACGTTCTGGATGCTCATGCCCATCGAGTTCAAGGACGTGGCGCGCATGCGTGTGACCTGGGACTTCCTCAAGGAGATGGCCCAGGAGCAGCAGCCGCGGCTGCTCGGGCAGACCGGCGCAACGGCTCAGAGTGCCAGCAGTACCAGCGCATAACCGCCCGCGCCGACGACGAAGGCGCTGAAGCGGCTGTCGCGTTCGGCCGGCAGTTCCTCCTTCAGCACATTGAGGATGACGCCGCCGGCAAGCAGCGCGAGCCAGGCGGAGATCGCCACGTCGGAAATCTCGATCAGCAGTCCCAGTGCCCAGCCCAGCAGCAGTGCCGCAGCCAGCAGCCAGCGACCCTTGTGGTCGTAGCGCTCGCGGTGATCGCTCTGCAGACCGAAATCGTTGACCAGGAAATGCATCGCCATCGCCGCGGTGAACCACGCCAGGTTGCCCAGGCCGGCTTCCTCGCGGTGCAGCAGCAGGTAGCCGGTCAGGGCGTTGTAGGCGGCGAAGCTGGCGATGTGCAGCCAGAACACCGCGATGCTTTGCGGAGCACCGGCAACGATCCGCCGGCGGTGCCGCTTGGCCAGCCGCTCGACACCGTAGAAGGCCACCAGGCCCGCCAGCGCCAGGAGGTAGGCATGGCTTTCCAGGAATGCCAGCGGCCCGGTGGCCCGTTCGTCGATCAGCCGCTGGCCGTGGGCGATCTCCGGCAGCAGGTGGAGGAATACGTAGGCCACCGCCACGCCGCCGGCGAACGACAGCCAGCGGCTGCGTGGCTGGCGCCCGAGCACGCGCAGGCGGGCGCACAGCAGATGCACCGAGGCGAGCAGCAGCGCGGCGAGGAGGGTAGCGAGGGTGCGGGTGTCCATGGCGGGCCTTTTCTCGAGCCGCGCGCCGGCGTCGGCGTGCGGGCGGGGGATGGACTGCATTGGAAACCCATGCCGGCCCGGGCGTTCACCGGGCCCGTCGAGTCACTGGCCGGGCGGCAGGCCCGCGGTCTGTAGCGCCGGCGGGGTACAGCCGCTGCGCTTGTCGGCCACCAGGTACGGCTTGAGGATCGGCGCCATGCCCTTGAGCACCTGCACCGGCAGCGCCGAGGTGAAGCGGAAGCTGTCGGCCGCCCGCCCGGGCACGTAGGCGGTCAGGGTGCCGAAGTGGTCCGGGCCCAGGTAGAACACGAAGGTCGCGGTGCGGTTCATCGCCAGCGAGCTGATCAGCCGGCCGCCGGCCCCGACGGTATCGATGCGGTTGTCGCCGGTGCCGGTCTTGCCGCCGACCGGCAGCGTGCTGCCGTCCTCGCGCAGGAAGGTGCCCTGCAGGCGTCGCGCCGTGCCGCCTTCGACTACCAGCGCCAGGGCTTCGCGCAGGGTGGCGGCGACCTCGCGGGGCAGCACGCGCTCGCCGTCGCCCTCGACCAGCGCCAGGCGGGTTTCGTAGGGCGTTTCGGCGGCGAAATGCAGGCTGTCGATGCGCACGCTCGGCAGGCGCACGCCGTCGTTGAGGATGATGCCCATCAGCTCGGCCAGCGCGGCGGGGCGATCGCCGGAGCTGCCCAGCGCGCTGGCCAGCGACGGCACCAGGCTGCCGAACGGGTAGCCCAGGCGCTGCCAGCGGCGGTGGATGTCGGTGAAGGCCTCGACCTCCAGCATGATGCGGATGCGGCTGTCGCGCGCGCTCTTGTGCCGGCTGCGGAACAGCCAGCCGTAGACTTCCTGGCGCTCGGCGCGGCTGGCGGCGACCACCTCGGAGAGGCTGGCCTTGGGATGCGCCAAGAGGTAGCCGAGCAGCCAGAGGTCCAGCGGGTGGGTGCGCGCGATGTAGGCCTGGTCCGGCAGGCTGAATTCGCCGGGCCCGTAGCGGGTATAGAGCTCCTCGAGTTTCTTCTCGCTGAGCGCGGCATCCGGCAGGCGCGTGCGCAGGAAGCCGGCGAAGGCGGCGCGGTCGGCGTCCGGCATCAGGTAGCGGTGCACCGCCGCCAGGCGCACCGGCGTCGGCCGCATGCCCTGCAAGAAGGTCTCGATGCGCTGATCGGCGCTCTGCTCGCTGTACTTGCGCCAGAAACGCTGGAGGAACACCGAGCCCTCGCGATCGGCGAAGCGAGTGAGGTATTCCAGGCGCCGCGGGTCCTTGTCGTTCTTCAGCAGCTCGGCGCTGTTGATCTCCTCGTAGGTGCTGAAATTGACCAGATCGCGCATCAGCCGCACGAAGGGCAGGTTGATCGACTCGCGCAATGCCTCGCGGACGCTGACGATGCGATGGTCGTCCTCGCGGCGGAAGTTGTTGAAGTGATGCAGGCCGGCTCCGGTGAAGAAGCGCTCGGCCGGGCTCGCCGAATAGCGCCGCTCCATGGCGGCCTCGAGCATGGGCGTGAGCCCGCGGTCCTTAGTCTGCAACAGGTAGGCCACGGCCCAGCGGCCGAGGGTGGTGCGAGGCTGGGTGGCGCGCAGTTCGGCGGCATCGAGGCCGGCGTAGCGCCCGTGCAGTTCGGCGACGATCTCCAGGTAGGTGGTCAGCACGCGCAGCTTGGCAGTCGAGCCCAGCTCCAGCTTGCTGCCCTCGTTGATGTCGAACGGCTGGTTGGTGTTGTCGGTCTGCACGCGCACGCGAAAACCGCCGTCGGCGCGCTCGAACAGGGTGAAGCTGTAGCGCACGTCGGCGGTCTTCTCTGGCGAGAGCATGCGGTCGCCGAACAGCCCGACCTGCTCGGCGAAGGCCGGGTCGGCGAGCTTGAGCAGGTAGTCGCTGACCTGTTCCTGCAGATCGCCCTGCAGCGGCGTGCTGGCGGTCAGGTCGAGGCGGTCGAGGTCGTACAGCGGCAGCCCGAGCAGGCCGGCCAGGCGCGTGCGCGCCACGCTGATGCCCTTACTGGCTTCCACCGGGCGGATCGCCGGTTCACGGTCGAGGTCACGGAAGCTCACCTGCTGGCGCAGGGCGCTGTCGCGCAGCGCCGCGTCGATGATGCCGCCACGCTCGAGCAGGCGCAGGTGGCTGTCGGTCAGCGCGGCCAGCTCGGACCGGCCGGCGCCCAGGTAGTAGGAAGGCCGGCGCTGGGCGATCAGCAGCGACAGCACCTGGCGCAGCGCCAGGCCACGCGCCTGCGGCGCATCGGCATGCGCCTGGCTGGAGGCGAGCAGCCGGTTGACCTCCTCGAAGTCGGCACCGAACCAGACGCGCAATCCATCGGCGATGCCATGGATCTCGCCGTGGCCAGGTGCGGCCGAGAGCGGCACGCTGTTGAGGTAGTCGCGCACGATGCGCTGGCGGGTGGCCAGGGTCAGCGGGCCGTGCAGGTAGGTCCGTACGCTGGCCGACACCATCTGCCGCAGCTTTTCCTGCGGATCGCCCGTGCGGCCCTCCGGCGAATGGCGGTACTTCTCCACCTGGGTCGCCAGGGTCGAGCCGCCGGCGGCCTGGGCGGGCAGGCCGACGCGCTTTTCCAGCTGGCTCAGGGCCGCCTTGGTGAAGCGCGGCCAGTCCACCGCCGGGTTGATGTTGGGCCGCTGCAGGTCGAGCAGGCCGCGGTCCTCGATGAACAGCAGGCTGAGGGCCACCAGCGGCGGGATGTCGTCGAAGCGCCCGTAGAACTGGTGCGGGTAGCGGTTGGCATACAGCGGCTCGCCGCGGCAGTCATGGATGGTCAGGCCGACCTGGGTGCGTTCGGCATAGGGCACGAAGAAGCCCTTGTCGGCGTAGGCCAGCAGCGCCGGCGAGAAGCGCGCCTGCTCGCGGATCTCGAACCCGCGCTCGCCGAGGCGCTCGATGAAATGCGGCAGGCTGACGTAGCCCAGCCGGCGGTCGAAGGGGCCGTCCTCGGGGAAGCGGATGGCATCGCTCGCCCCGGCCGCCAACCGGTGCGAGAGGCTTCCGGCGTAGCGGCTCAGCCACTTGGCCTGCAGCTCGGAGGTCTGCATCTCGTGCCAGCCGGCATAGCCGGCCACGCCGATCAGGGCGATGCCCAGCAGCCAGCCGAGCCGGCGTGCGAAGCGCTTGCGCGGTTTTCCAGGGACGGATGGTTTATCGGGGGCGCGTCTGGAGCGCCCTTCGGAGGGGGAGGAGGACCGCCATACTGCGCCCATGGGTCTTGTGCCTGGCTTCCTGCAGATCGTGTAGCAAGCGTAGCCGTTCGCCGGCGTCCAGGTATGACCGCTAGACGAACGGAACGGCTCAAGCGCGGCGGTTTGCGGAGCTGGGGGAGGGCCGCGGCGGGATTAGGACTGGCGGGCGATCAGCGCGGGCTTGCCGGTGGACTTGTCCTCGGGAACCTCGATGTTCCAGTCGCCGATCTCGTACCAGTCCTCGCCGAGCATCTCGGCCGGGTGCATGGTGCGGCTGGCGCCGTTGCCGCAGCCCAGTGAATCGGCCGGGCAGTAGCGATCACAGCCCCAGCAGATGCGCTCGGGGTGCGGCGGGTTGAGGGGGAATTTCTTGGCCATGGCAAACGGCCTCCGGCGGGTCGGCGACGAGGCCCAGACTAGTCCCTCGGCCCATGGCTGAACTTGACCACGCTCAAGAACGACCCCGCCGGGCGGTGCCGCCCGCGGCGCCCCGGCGGGGCGAAAAGCCGTACCATAGCCGACCTACGAACCCGGGTTGTGTTTCATGCTGTCCACCGTCAGGCGCTACAAGGCGCTCGTTTCCGGCGCGCTCAAGCGCTGTTTCCCCCGCACCACCGCCTACCTCAAGAGCGAAGACGATGCCCTGTTCCGCCGCTGGCCGGCGGCGACCGACGCCGCGCCCAGGCGCGAGGCGCCGGCCAAGAAGGGGGCGCGGCGCCAGGCGAAGAAGACCGCCGCGGCGAAGAAGCCGAAGGCCGGCAAACCCGGCTCTGCAGCCCGCACGACCGCCGGCATCTACCCGGCCGAGGCGCTGCCGATCGCGCCTGCGCAGCTGGCGGCCATGCGCGAGCGCGTCGGGCAGGCCGTGCAGGCGGGGGTGATCAGCGCGCCTTCGGACGAGCAGTGGCGGATGATCCTCTGCGACAGCCCGGTGACGCGCATCTTCGCCGGCGCCGGTTCGGGCAAGTCGACCACCCTGGTGCTGCGGGTGGTGTTCATGCTCTGCCACCTGGATATCCCGGCGGCCCAGCTGACGGTGATCTCCTTCACCAATGCCTCCTGTGCGCAGTTGCGCGAGCAGTTGCAGAAGGTCCTGGCGTTCTGGGGGCTGCCGTTCGGCGAGGCCCAGGCCCGCCAGTGCGTGCGCACCTTCCATTCGGCGATGGCGCAGCTGGCGCGCGAGGCCCTTGGCGAGCTCGCCTGGTTCGAGCAGCTCGACGACAAGACCGCCGGCGAGCCGGACAACCCGCTGGCCTCGGCGCGCCTGCGCCCGGCCCAGCAGCGCCTGCTGCGGCAGGTCTACGAACGCCTGTACCGGCGCGACGAAGGCTTCCGCCAGGCGGTCGACCGCCTGCTCGGCCAGGCGCCGACAGCGGCCGGGACGCCGGCCAAGGCGCCGCTGACGCCGTTCAGGCTGGCCGGCGAATTCCAGGCGGCGCCGCTCCATGAGGCCTTGTATGCGCAACTGGAATTCTGCGAAAGCATCGGCCTCGAGCTTCCGGCGCTGGATGTCGCCAGCCTGGATTGCGCTGCCGCCGAGCGCGATTTCATCGTCGCCATGGTGCGCTTTCGCGCCGCGCTGCACGAGGCCCTCGAGGCCAAGGGGCTGACCACCTTCAACCGCGCCTTCGCCCAGCTCAGCGAGCGCCTGGCCGCAGGCACGGTGCCGCCTGCGGCGCTGCGCCCGTTGCAGCATCTGCTGATCGACGAATTCCAGGACATCTCGCCGCAGATCGTGCGCTGGCTGCAGGCGCTGCACCGCGCGCTCGGCAGCCGCGCGCCGGTCAGCCTGATGGCCATCGGCGACGACTGGCAGTCGATCTATGGCTGGCGCGGCAGCTCGCCAGAGCTGTTCATGGACTTCGACCGGTATTTCCCGCGCCAGGGGCCGACGAGCAAGAGTTGCGTGCTCAAGCTGGAGACCAACTATCGCTCCATCGAACCGGTGATTCGCGACGCCGAGGCCCTGCTCGAGACGGTAAAGCGCAAGCAGGCCAAGCGCAGCCGCGCCGGGCGGGCGACGCAGCCGGGCGACCACGGGGTCAGGCTGATCGCCGGGTTCGACAGCCGCCAGCAGTTGCCCGAACTGCTGGCACAGATCCGCAGCCAGTGTGCCCATGTGGCGAGCCGCCCGGGTGCCGATCGCAGCGCGGTGCTGCTGCTCAGCCGGCGCAACGCGCCGCTGCAGGTGATCCAGGCGCAACTCGGGCGCGAGCTGCCGGTGCGGGCGATGACCATCCACCGGGCCAAGGGCCTGCAGGGCGAGGTCGCCATCATCGTCGACGACTGCCTGCCGCCGGAGCCGCACCCGCTGCGCACCGTGCTCTATGCCCGCTGCGGCTTCTTCCGCAACAGTTACGACGAGGCGCTGGCCGACGAAAGCCTGCGCCTGGCCTACGTCGCGGTGACGCGTGGAGTCAGCCGGGTGTTCTGGTACACCGGCCGGGTGCAGGGTGCGACCGCCGTGCTGCAGCAACGCCAGGCGCTGCCTGGTGCACGCGCCTGAGCCGGCTCAGCTGCCGAACGCCTCCTGCAGCAGGCGCGGCAGCACCAGGCCGGCCGGCCCGCTCAAGGCATATTCGCGCTCGTCGTGGGTCACGCTCGGCTGGGGGTTGACGTGGATGATGGTGGCGCCGGCGCGCCAGGCGCGCTCGGGCATTTCCGCCGCCGGGTAGACCACGCCGGAGGTGCCCACCGAGATCAGCACGTCGCAGTGGCGCGCGGCGGCGAAGGCCTCGTCCAGGGCGCCGGCCGGCATGCTCTCGCCGAACCAGACCACGCCGGGGCGCAGCCGGCCATCGCAGTATTCGCACTTGGGCGGCTCCAGGCGCCGGCCCTCCGCCGGTTCGTCCGGCGGCGGCAGCGGCTTGCTCGGCTCGCGGCCGCAGACGACGCAGCGCGGGTGGTGCAGGCTGCCGTGCAGGTGGATCACATCCTCGCTGCCGGCGCGCTCGTGCAGGTCGTCGACGTTCTGCGTGACCAGCGTCAGGCGCGGCACATGCCGGGCCAGTTCGGCGATGGCCTGGTGCGCGGCATTGGGTTGGGCCTGCAGGACATGCATGCGCCGCCATTCGTACCAGCCCCAGACCAGGGCCGGATGCTGCTGGTAGGCCTCCAGGGTGGCCAGCGAGGCGGCGTCGAAGCGCTGCCAGAGGCCGGTCAGCGAATCGCGGAAGGTGGGAATGCCGCTTTCGGCGGAAACACCGGCACCGGTGAACACGACCAGGTGTCGGGCGGTGCGCAGCGCGGCGAGCTGTGAAGAGGGGATCAAGGCAAACTCCTGTGCGTTGACTGAAACGCTTGTGCCAGAGCTTACCGAGCAAAATTTCGCAGCCAAGTCGACTAAAGGCTGCGACCGACGGACATCCTTCTCGTTTTGCCGCCGTGATCAGCGGCGGTTATGCCTGAGCCCGTCCGAACCGCCCAGCAGCGGCTCGCTGAAGGCTTCGCACAGCGCTGGCGCCAGCAGCCGGCCGGCCGGGCGCAGCAGCAGGCCCTCGGGCAGCAGTTCCAGCGCGCCATCGCGCTCGAGCTGGCGCAGCAGCGGCAGCAGTTCGTCGAGCCAGCGCTGCGCGGCCGCGCCGTGGTCGGCGCGCAGCACGGCGAAATCCACCGCGCTCTGGCACAGCAGCTGCTGGCAGATGGCCCGGCGCAGGCGGTCGACATGCTCGGCGCGCAAGCCGCGCCAGACCGGCAGCAGGTCGCGCTCCAGGGCCTGGCGATAGCGCGCCGGCTGTTCGAGGTACTGCACGTAGCAGTCGCCGAGGCGGCTGATGGCGCCGACGCCGAGCGCCAGGTGATCGACCCCGGCGTGGGGCGTGTAGCCGCAGACGTCGTGCTGCAGGCTGCCGTTTTCCTGGGCCAGCGCCAGGTCGTCGTGGGGCAGCACGAAGCAGCCCAGGCCGAGCAGACGGTAGCCGGCATCGCCGAGCTGCTCGACGCCGTGCCGGTGCATGGCCCGGGCCGCGCTGCGCGAGGCCAGGCCCAGGCGTGGCACCGGCTGCCGGCCGGCCAGCGGCAGGCCGCGGTAGTCGAACATGGTGACCCGATCGGGTTGCAGCTCGATGATCGAGGCCAGCTTGCGGGCGAAGCTGCCGCCGGTCTGCCAGGAGCGGCCGTAGCCCAGGTCGACGTTGATCGCCGAGAAGTGCAGGGCCCGCGCGGCCTCGATCAGCGCACGAATGCGCGTGGCGCTGCGGAAGTATTCCAGCGTGCCGCCTTCGCTGGGGTGCAGGTCCGGCACGCCGACGCTGAGCTGGTTGAAGCCCAGCGAGCGCAGCACGCCGACCATCGGCCAGTCGGTATGCGCCAGTTCCACCTCGGCGATGCAGTCCATGCCCGGGGCGAAGGGCAGGCAGTCCTGCAGCAGGGCCATCAACCCGCGCACCGCCTCGATGCCCAGCGTGCCGACATTCAAGCGCAGCTGCACCACCGACTGCCCGGCATCGAGGTGGCAGGTGACCTGCTGCAGCTCGCGCTGCACATAGGCCAGGTCGGTGGCGTGGATGGCCAGCGACAGCGGGCGCCGGGCGCGGCGGCTGTCGCGCAGGGCACGAAACAGGTCGAGCGGGGAAAGACGGTCGCGCAGGTCAGCCGGGCCGGGATACCAGCAGGTGGGCTGGTGCGTCTGCCCGTAGCGCTGCATCAGGTTGGGGTCCCAGCTAACAGGGCCAAACATCGAAGTCTCCGGGCGTGCTCAGGTGGGCGCTATCTGCGCACAGAACACCGGCGGTAGCTTTGATCGGGGACAAGCCAACTGGAGTCAGGGCGCCGCAGGCGACGCTGGCCCGCCGAACGGCAGGCGGAGGGGGACGGAAGGGCGGGCGGCCCTTCCGCATGGCCATCACTCACTTGTGGGTGAGGATCCACTCGGCGAGGATCTTGGCTTCCTCGTCGGTTACCCCGTTCGGCGGCATGGGGATCGGGCCCCAGACGCCCTGGCTGCCGTTCTTGATCTTGCCGGCAAGCATTTCTGCCGCACCGTCCTGGCCAGCGTACTTGGCGGCGACGTCCTTGTAGGCAGGGCCGACCAGCTTGCTGTCGATGGCATGGCATGCGGCGCAAGCCTTGCTCTTGTACAGGCTCTCTCCGTCCTGGGCCAGCGCGGGCTGGAGGGCCAGCGCGCCGCCGAGGGCCAACAGCGAAATCACGGTTTTCTTCATGGGATTTTCCTTGCTTTTGTAATGTCCCGCCCCGGCCGGGGAGCCGGGAGGGACGACCGATTCAGCAGCCCGGGGAGACTGCGAAATCATGTGACATTCTCTACGAGGCAACGGCTCACTTCCAATCAATAGCATAGCGGCTTAACAACAATATCCTTGAATCAAAACCAGGCGATCAACGGGCCAGCAGCCAGGCGACGGCCAGCCCGAGGACCAGCGACAGCCCCTGCCAGACACGCAACGGATTGCGCTCGAGCAGGGGCGGGCGCGCCCGCGCCAGGATCGCCGCGCTGGGTTCGCGCAGTTCGCGGACGAACTCCGAAAGCGCCTCGTAGCGCCGCGCCGGGTCCGGCTGCAGGGCCTTGGCCAGGACGTCGTCCAGCCAGGCCGGCAGCTCGCTTTGCGCGTCGCGCACCGAACGATAGCGCAGCTTCAGTTGCGCGGCCCGACTGCGCGCGCGGGCGACTTCGCTGCCGTAGGGCAGGCGGCCGCTGAGCAACTGGTAGGCGATGACCGCCAGGGAAAACTGCTCCGAGCGCGGCGTGCCGCGCTCGCCGAGAAAATATTCCGGCGCGGTGTAGGCCGCGGTGCCGCGGATGTCCTCGTTCACGCTGGCGCCGCCGATCTCGTCGAGGCCGGCGACGCGCGTCGAGCCGAAGTCGATGATCTTCACCGTGCCGTTGCGGTCGATCATCAGGTTCTGCGGGCGCAGGTCCTGGTGCAGCATCTCCAGCCGGTGGAAGGCGCGCAGGCCACGGGCGATCTGCTCGACGATGTCGCGCACGGTTTCCAGTGCCGGGCGCGGGTGATCGATCATCCACTGCGCCAGGGTGGTGCCTTCGATGAACTCGGTCAGGGTGAACAGGTGCCGACGCGGCTGCGACGGCGTGCAGGCGCGCGCCACGTGCGGGTTGGCGATGCGCCGGGCGATCCATTCCTCGGCCATGAAGCGCTCCAGGTAGGCGCCATCGTGGCGCAGCTCCAGGGAGGGGATCTTCAGCGCGACGCGCTCGCCGCTGGCCGGATCGAGGGCGAGGAAGACATGGCTGCGGCTGCTGGCATGCAGCGGGCGGAGGATCTGGTAGCCGTCCAGCGCCATCCGCGGTTCTAGCATGGGCGGCAACGCCAGTTCGGCGAGCTGGCGCTGCAGTTCGTCGGCGCCGGTCTCCGGCAGGCTGTCGATGCGCAGCAGCTGGGCGGTGAGGTTGTCGTCGCTGCCATTGGCCAGCGCCTGGGCCACCAGCGCCTGCGCCGCCTGCTGCAGGTCGCCGGCGTGCTGCTCGATCAGGCCGCGCATCGCCGCCTCGCCCAGGTGCTCGTGCACGCCGTCGGTGGTCAGCAGGAACAGGTCGCCCTCGGCCAGCGGCAAGGCCTGGTAGTCGATCTCCAGGTGCGGCTCCAGGCCCATGGCGCGGGCCAGGTAGCAGGTCTCGGCGGACAGCTGGATGCGATGGTCGCGGGTCAGCGGCTCCAGCGTGCCGTCGCGCAGGCGGTGGATGCGCGCATCGCCGACATGGAACAGGTGCGCGGTGGTGGACTTGAGCACCAGCGCGCTGAGCGTGCAGACGTAGCCGCGATCACGAGCGTAGCGGTAGTCGCTGTGGCGGGTCTGCGCGTGCAGCCAGGAATTGATCGCCACCAGCACCCGCTGGGCGGATTTCTTCACCGACCAGGCTTCGGAGGTGCAGTAGTAGTCGGCCAGAAAGCCGGCGACGCTGGTCTCGGCGGCGATGTGGCTGACCGTGCTGCTGCTGATGCCGTCGGCGATGGCCACGGCGATGCCCTTGGTCGAGCGCTGCGGCTCCTCGGGCACCAGGGCGCCGTGGAAGTCCTGGTTGGTCGGTTTGCGGCCGCGCTCGGAGTGCTGGCCGAGGCTGATCAGAAGTCGTTTGCTCATGGCAATCGCACGACGGCCCCGGCGCGCGCTGCGGGCCGGGGCCGTACGTCCTGTCGCTTAGCCGAAGGAACGCTTGGCGGCGGTGCGCACGTGGGTGGCGTAGAGGGTCAGACCGGTGAAGGCCAGGCCGCCGACCAGATTGCCCAGCGCGGTGGGGATCTCGTTCCAGATCATGTAGTCCATGACCGAGAAGTCGCCGCCCATGATCATCGCCGAGGGGAACAGGAACATGTTCACCACCGAGTGCTCGAAGCCCATGTAGAAGAACAGCATGATCGGCATCCACATGGCGATTGCCTTGCCGCTGACGTTGGTGGAGATCATCGCGCCGACCACGCCCATCGAGACCATCCAGTTGCACAGCATCCCGCGCAGGAAAATGGTCAGCCAGCCGGCCGCGCCGTACTCGGCATAGCCCAGGGTGCGGGCCTCGCCGATGTGCGAGATCTTCTCGCCGATCGGCCCCGGCTCGGTGGAAAAGCCCATGGTGAAGACGAACGCCATCATGAACGCCACGGTGAGCGCACCGGCGAAGTTGCCGGCGAACACCAGCCCCCAGTTGCGCAGGATGCCCTGCACGGTCACGCCCGGGCGGCGGTCGAGCAACGCCAGCGGGGTCAGCATGAAGACCCCGGTGAGCAGGTCGAATCCCATCAGGTAGAGCATCACGAAGCCCACCGGGAAGAGCATCGCGCCGACCAGCGGCTGGCCGGTCTGCACGGTGATGGTCACGGCGAACACCGCGGCGAGGGCGAGGATGGCCCCGGCCATGAACGCGCGGATCAGGGTGTCGCGGGTGGACATGAAGACCTTCGATTCACCGGCATCCACCATCTTGGTGGCGAACTCGGAGGGGATGATGTAGGACATGGCGGTATCTCTGTGTTGGCGTAATTCGGGCGACCGACCGGGCGAGCCGGGCGCTAGCTGTTCCGCTGGTCGAGTAGGTAGCTGCTGCGCGACGCCGCGCACGGTCAAGGACCGCTCCCACAGGGGATGAGGGGAGCGGTCTCGACCGCGTCAGTTGACGGCAATCTCCACGGCGTCGCCGGCGATCCGCGCCGGCCAGACCTTCAACTGCTGCTCCGGGTATTCCAGGCAGCGGCCGTCGGCCAGGCGAAAGTGCTGCTTGTAGAGCGGCGAGGCGATCACCAGCTCGCCCTTGATCTGCCCGAGGATGCCGCGGCCGATCACGTTGGCGCCGGACTTGGGGTCCTTGTTGGCGATGGCGAACACCTGCTCGCCGGCCCCGCTGTCGGGCAGGTGGAACAGCGCCACCTGCTGGCCGTCGACCCAGGCGACCACGCCGGAGTTGGCGACCAGGTCGTTGCGGGCACACAGGCTCTGCCACTCGGCGGCGGCTGCGGAACGTGCGGTCTGGGTACGGGCTGCGTTGATCGGGCTCATGTCAAACCTCCTCGGCGACGGGGATCAAGTGAAGTTCGGTGGCGCGGGCCGGGCGACGCTGGCCGCGCTCCTTGACGAAGTGAATGTCGGGGTCGGGGCGCGCATCGTTGACGAAGGTGCGGAAGCGCTTGAGCTTGTCGGCATCGCCGATGGCGTTGGCCCACTCGCACTCGTAGGTGTCGACGACGTGCTGCATCTGGCTTTCCAGCTCGGCGGCCAGGCCCAGGCTGTCGTCGATGACCACCGCCTTGAGGTAGTCCAGCCCGCCCTCGAGCGATTCGCGCCACACCGAGGTGCGCTGCAGCTTGTCCGCGGTGCGCACGTAGAACATCAGGAAGCGGTCGATGTAGCGGATCAGCGTCTCGTCATCGAGGTCGGTGGCGAACAGCTCGGCATGCCGCGGGCGCATGCCGCCGTTGCCGGCCACGTAGAGGTTCCAGCCCTTGTCGGTGGCGATCACGCCGACGTCCTTGCTCTGCGCCTCGGCGCACTCGCGGGTGCAGCCGGAGACGGCGAACTTGATCTTGTGCGGCGAGCGCAGGCCCTTGTAGCGGTTCTCCAGCAGCAGGGCCATGCCGACGCTGTCCTGCACGCCGTAGCGGCACCAGGTGCTGCCGACGCAGGATTTCACCGTGCGCAGGCTCTTGCCGTAGGCGTGGCCGGTCTCGAAGCCGGCGGCGATCAGCTCGGCCCAGATGTCCGGCAGCTGGTGCAGCTGGGCGCCGAACAGGTCGATGCGCTGGCCGCCGGTGATCTTGGTGTAGAGGTCGTATTTCTTCGCCACCTGGCCGATCACGATCAGCCCCTCGGGCGTGATCTCGCCGCCGGGGATGCGCGGCACCACCGAGTAGGTGCCGTTCTTCTGCATGTTGGCCATGAAGGTATCGTTGGTGTCCTGCAGCGGGATCAGCGCCGGATCGGTGATCGGCTGGTTCCAGCAGGAGGCGAGGATCGAGCCGACCGCCGGCTTGCAGATGTCGCAGCCGACATGCCCGCGGCCGTGCCTGGCCAGCAGCTCGTCGAAGCTGTGGATGCCCTCGACGCGGACGATGCCGTAGAGCTCCTGGCGGGTATGGGCGAAGTGTTCGCACAGGCTCTTGTCGACGGTCACGCCACGCGCGGCCAGCTCGTGCTCGAAGACTTGCTTGAGCAGCGCCGCGCAGCCGCCGCAGCCGGTCGCCGCCTTGGTCGCGGCCTTCAGCTCGCCCAGCTCGGTGACGCCGGCATCGACCTGGCAGCACACCGCACCCTTGGTGACGTTGTGGCACGAGCAGATGGTCGCGCTGTCCGGCAGCGCATCGGCACCGAGCGCCGGTGCGCCTTCGCCGGCCGGGAGGATCAGGCCCGAGGGCTCGGCCGGCAGCTTGATGCCGTTCTGTGCGTATTGCAGCAGGGTGTCGTAGTAGCTGTTGTCGCCGACCAGCACGGCGCCGATCACCGTCTTGCCGTCCGGCGAGACCACCAGCCGGCGGTAGCTGGCGCTGGCCTCGTCGATGAAGCGATAGCTCTTGCTGCCCGGGGTGGCGCCGTGTGCGTCGCCGATCGAGCCGACGTCGACGCCGAGCAGCTTCAGCTTGGTCGACATGTCGGCGCCGGTGAACGGCGTGTGCGCCTCGCCGGCCAGCTGCGCGGCGACGGTGCGGGCCATGGTGTAGCCGGGCGCGACCAGGCCGAACACGCTGCCGTTCCAGGCGGCGCATTCACCGATGGCGAAGATCGCCGGGTCCGAGGTGCGGCAGTCGTTGTCGATCACCACGCCGCCGCGGGCGCCGATCTCCAGCCCGGCGCTGCGGCCGAGGGCGTCCTGCGGGCGGATGCCGGCGGAAAACACGATCAGGTCGGTCTCGAGGAACTCGCCATCCTGGAAGGCCATGCGGTAGGCGTATTCCTCGCCGACGATGATTTCCTGGGTGGCGCGCGACAGGTGCACGCCGACGCCCAGCGCCTCGATCCGCGCCTTGAGCGCGTCGCCGCCTTGCTCATCGAGCTGGACCGGCATCAGGCGCGGGGCGAACTCCACCACGTGCGCCTCCAGGCCGAGCGACTTGAGCGCATTGGCCGCTTCCAGGCCGAGCAGGCCGCCGCCGACCACCACGCCGCGGCGGGCACCGGTGGCAGCGGCGCGGATGGCATCGAGGTCATCGAGGGTGCGGTAGACCAGCCGGGCATTGCCCTCGGCGCCGGCGATCGGCGGCACGAAGGGGTAGGAGCCGGTGGCCAGGACCAAGCGGTCGTAGGCGTGGCGGCCGGCGCTGGTGACCACTTCGCGGCGCTCGCGGTCGATCTCCAGCACCTGCACGCCGAGGTGGGCCTGCACGCCGTGGCTGGCGTAGTAGTCGGCCGTGCACATGGCCAGCGACTCGGCATCGCGCCCGCCGAAGTATTCGGACAGGTGCACGCGGTCATAGGCGCGCTGGCGCTCCTCGCCGTAGACATGCACCTGGTAGTGGGCCAGCGCGCCGCGCTCGACCAGCTGCTCGACGCAGTGGTGGCCGACCATGCCGTTGCCAACGATGATCAGGGTTTCTCGCTTGATCGGGGTGACGATCGAGTTCACAGCCTTTTCCTCCGCCTGGCCTTGCCGGGCCGCAAAGCAAAAAGGCGCCTGGAGCCGTTGCCGGCCCCAGGCGCCTTTGCCTGGTATTCGTAGGTTCTTCGTGTCGATTCGCCCGAGCCCCGTTGCCCGGATTGCACCTGGTCCCGCCCTAAGGCTCGATGGTCGACGCTGACCATCCGGGACGGCCCGCCGCATCAGGGCAGGCCTTGTCCGGGGTTTTGCACTATGCGTGCCAGCTTTGCGCCAGCTCGGTGAAAGGCCTGAAAACGCCGTGCCAGAGCCTTTGGCGGCGGTGCTCTGGCGCAGCATGGCTGTGGTGCGACGCAGCGGGACGGCCGCAGGCGTGACCCAGGAGGGTGCGCGCAGGCGCCGCCGCTCCCCATTGGGGGGCGATCAGGACAGGGCGAAGCGGCTGCCGAGGGCGTCCAGGCGCCGGGACAGCGCCTGCAATTGCCCAGCCTCGCGGTCGAGCTGGCCGGCGTCGTCGGCGTTGCGCTCGGCGACCTGCTGGACGTTGCGCAGGTGGCTGGCGACGGTGCCGCAGACCGCGCTCTGCTCGTGGGTCGCGGCGGCGATCAGCTCGTTCATCTGCGAGATGGCGGCGATCTCGCTGGCGATGGCCTGCAGCAGGCCGGTGGTCGTCGCGCTGCCTTCGACGCAGCGCTCGACGCTGCGCCGGCTGTCCTGCATGGCCTCGGTCGCCTGGCGGCTCTGCTGCTGCAGGCGGTCGATGATGTCCTGGATCTCGCCGGTGGAGGCGGCGGTCTTGCGCGCCAGGTTGCGCACCTCCTCGGCGACCACGGCGAAGCCACGGCCCTGCTCGCCGGCACGTGCGGCCTCGATGGCGGCGTTGAGCGCCAGCAGGTTGGTCTGCTCGGCGATGGTGCGGATCACCTCCAGCACTCGGCCGATCTCGCCGGCCTGGATCGCCAGGCCCTGCACGGTATGGTCGGTACCTTCTATATGGCGGGCCAGCAGGGCGATCTCTTCATCCGCGCCGGTGACTGCCTGGCGACCCTGGGCGGCCTTGCGGTTGGCCTCGGCCGCGGCGCGGGCGGCGTGGTCGGCATGCGCGGCGACGTCATCGATGGCCAGGCTCATCTGCTGCATCGCCTCGGCCATCTGCGCGGTTTCCTCGAGCTGGCCGCTGGCGCCGGCGCGCAGGGTCGCGGTGGCCTGGCTCAGCTGGGCCGCGGTGGTGCCCAGGTGGCGTGCGTCGCCGACCACGGTGCCGAGCAGTTCGCCGAGCTGTTCGAGCAGGCGGTTGAAGCGTTCGGCGATGGCGCCGCGACCCCGGCTGCGCAGCCGCAGGTCCAGCGCCTCGGCGTCGCGGGTAATGCCGGCGACGGTTTCCATCAACGCATGGCCCTCATCCGCTTCGCGGGCAGCGCGCAGCGCCAGGTAGACGAGGATGGCGCTCTCGACCACCACGTAGCAGGCGTGCAGCAGCACGGTGCCCCAGCTGCCGCTGGGCATCAGGTACAGCGCGGCGCCCTGCCGGGCCAGGGCGTAGAACGCCAGGTGATGGACCGCAATGGTCGCCGCGGCGACCACGATCGGCAGCCAGTCGCGGTAATAGACCAGGAAGGCCAGCAGCACGAAGATGCCGAAGTGCATCTCCAGCATGCCGTGGGCCAGGTTGATGTGCAGCCCCGCCATGACCATGAAGGCCGCGCCGATCACGCAGCGCAGCAGCCGCTGGCCGGGGACCAGTGCGCGCAGGGCGCTGGCGGCGGCCAGCGTCAGCCCGCCGACCACCAGTGCCTGGCCCCAGCCGCCGTTGAGCGCGGCCAGGCCCAGGGCGAAGGCCAGCAGCAGCCAGAGAACGCCGAGCATGATGCGGTCGGCTTGCAGGTAGTGCGCGTGCAGGCTGTTGCGGGTACTGCTCATGGAACCTCCGGAGCGGTCAGCAGGCCTGTCGGCACGGCTGGTGGTCGGTTGCTGGACCCGGCACGGCCGGTCGTGCCGCGGGCTTGGCCAGCAGCAACTGGGCGGTGCCGATGGCACGTTCCAGGAAACCGCCCTCGCAGTAGCACAGGTAGAACTCCCAGAGCCGGTAGAACTGCTCGTCGTAACCCAGTGCATGCAGCTCGCCGCGGGCGCGGCGCAGGTTGTCGTGCCACAGGCGCAAGGTGCGCGCGTAGTGCAGGCCGAAGTCCTCCATGTGCACCAGGTTCATGTCCGTCTCGCCGGTCGCCAGATCGAGCATCCGCTGCACCGAGGGCAGCGCGCCGCCGGGGAAGATGTAGCGCTGGATGAAGTCGACGCTGCGCCGGGCGCGCTCGTAGCGCTGGTCGCGGATGGTGATGGCCTGCAGCAGCATCAGCCCGTCGGGCTTGAGCAGCCGTGCGCACTGGCGGAAGTACTGCGGCAGGAAGCGATGCCCGACCGCCTCGATCATCTCGATGGAGACCAGCTTGTCGTACTGCCCGTCGAGGTCGCGGTAGTCCTCGAGCAGCAGGGTGATGCGATCCTGCAGGCCCTGCTCGGCGATGCGCCGCTCGGTGTAGGCGTACTGCTCGCGCGAAAGGGTGGTGGTGGTGACCCGGCAGCCATAATGCACCGCGGCGTAGATCGCCATGCTGCCCCAGCCGGTGCCGATCTCCAGCAGGTGGTCGTCGGCGCGCAGCTCGAGCTTGCGGCAGATGCGCTCGAGCTTGTTCAGCTGGGCCTGCTCGAGGCTGTCGTCGGGGCCTTCGAACATCGCCGCCGAGTACATCATGGTGCGGTCGAGCATGCGCTCGAACAGGTCGTTGCCCAGGTCGTAGTGCGCCGCAATGTTGCGCCGCGAGCCGCTGCGGGTGTTGCGGTTGAGCCAGTGCAGGACCTGCACCACCGGCTGGCCGAACAGCGCCAGGCCGCGTTCGATGCCATCGAGCACCTCGAGGTTGGCGACGAACAGGCGTACCACGGCGGTCAGCTCCGGGCTGCTCCAGTAGCCCAGCACGTAGGCTTCGCCGGCGCCGATCGAGCCGTTGCTGGCGATCAGCCCCCAGAGCTGGGCGTCGCGCACCTGGATCTGCGCCTGCAGCGGGTGGCCCGGCTGGCCGAAGGTCAGGCACTGGTCGCCGTCGAGCAGGCTCAGCTCGCCGTGGCGCAGGCGCGACAGCTGGTTGATGACGATGCGCCGCAGCATGCCGGCGGCCAGGCCGGCGCCGGCCAGCGGCCGCTGCTTGATGCTCAGGCTAGAGCTTTTCATCGCGGGGTTCTCCAGGTTGCGGGAGGGCGACGCCGTAGCTGCCGACCGCAGCGGCGTGGTCGAACAGCGGGACACGCTTGAGCAGCAGGCGCAGCGCCTGCCAGTAGATGCCGGCGAGGGTCTTGCCGGCCATCCAGGGAAAGGCCAGCAGGTGCCGGTGCAGGGCGAGGCGATCCAGCGCCTGGCGCTCGAGGCCCAGGGTCGCGTCGAACAGCTTGCGCTCGCCCTGCCAGTCCTCCATGTGCACCGCCAGGCGCGGGCCGGGGACGTTGAAACGCATGCGGTATTCCAGTTCGCGCGGCAGGAACGGCGAGACGTGGAAGGTCTTGGCCACGCTGCAGCGCAGGTTGCGCCCCTGGCTGGCCGGCAGCACGTAGTGGTAGCGCTCGCGCCAGGGTGTGTTGCTGACTTCGCAGAGCACCGCGCGCAACTGCTCGTCACGGTCGAAGCAATAGAAGAAGCTCACCGGGTTGAACGACAGCCCCCAGCTGCGCGGCTGGGTCAGCACCCGCACCGCGCCATCGGGGCACTGGCCGAGCGCCTCGGCCACGCACTGGCGAACCGCATCGGCCAGGCGCATGCCGTTGCGCGTGTAGGCGGGCAGGTAGTCGGTCTCGCGGAAGCGGAACGCCGACAGCCGCCTGGCCAGCGGTGCGAGGTCGGCCAGCATGCGCTGCTCGGCCAGGTCCAGGTAGAGCAGGCCGATGCGGTAGCGAAACTCATGGCCGCGCGGGGCGAAGCGCCGGTGGCGGATCCAGCCGCTGTAGAGCGCGCTGTGGACGAGGGCGCCGCTCACAGCTGCTCTCCGAAGGCGCGGGCGACGCGCAGCGCGCTGACCACGCCGTCCTCGTGGAAGCCGTTGGCCCAGTAGGCGCCGCAGAAGTAGCTGTGCTGGCGGCCCTGCAGCTCGTCGACCCGGGCCTGCGCCGCCAGCGCGGCGAGGCTGTACTGCGGGTGCGCGTAGCGAAAGCGCGCGAGGATGCGTTGCGGGTCGATGGCCTCGGTCTGGTTGAGGCTGACGCAGAAGGTCTCCGGCGCCTCGATGCCCTGCAGGATGTTCATGTTGTAGGTCACCGCCGCCGGCTGCTGGATCGGCCCGCCGAGGCGGTAGTTCCAGCTCGCCCAGGCCAGCCGGCGGCGTGGCAGCAGGCGGGTGTCGGTGTGCAGCACCACGTCGTTCTCGGCATAGCCGATCGCGCCGAGCACCGAGCGCTCCTGCTCGTCGGGCCGGGCGAGCAGGGCCAGCGCCTGGTCGCTGTGGCAGGCGAACACCACCTTGTCGAAGCGCTCGCTGCCCAGCGCGCTGTTGACAGTCACGCCTGCGGCGTCGCGCTGGACCTCGAACACCGGGCAGTTGAGGCGGATGCGCTCGGCGAAGCCTTGCGTCAGCGGCGCGATGTAGGCGCTGGAGCCGCCCTCGACCACGTACCACTGCGGCCGGTCGTTCACCGTGAGCAGGCCGTGGTTGCGGAAGAAGCGCACGAAGAACTCCAGCGGGAAGGCCAGCATGTCCTTGAGCGACATGGACCAGATCGCCGCGCCCATCGGCACGATGTAGTGCTCGATGAAGCGCTGCCCGTAGCGCCCGACCTCGAGGTAGTCGCCGAGCGTGACGTGCCGGCCAATGCGCCCGTGGGCCAGGTCCTCGAGCGCCTCGCGGTTGAACCGCAGCAGGTCCTGCAGCATGCCGAGGAAGGCCGGCGACAGCAGGTTGCGGCGCTGGGCGAACAGGGTGTTGAGGTTGTGCCCGTTGTACTCGACGCCGCTGGCCGGGTCGCTCACCGAGAAGCTCATTTCGGTCGGCCGGTAGGCCACGCCGAGCTGTTCGAGCAGGCGGATGAAGTTGGGGTAGGTCCGGTCGTTGAACACGATGAAACCGGTATCGATCCGGTACTGGCGGCCGGCGAGCTCGACCGGGACGGTGTGGGTGTGCCCGCCGATCCAGCTTTCGGCCTCGAAAACGCTCACGTCGTGCCGGCGGGCGAGCAGGTAGGCGCAGGCCAGGCCGGAAATCCCGCTGCCGATGATGGCGATCTTCATGTCTGTCTATCCCTGATGGTCGGGCCGCGCCAGCCGGCGGCCGATGGCGAACTGCAGCCTTGCGGGCAGAAGCGAAAGCAGGTGCAGCGCGGCGATGAAGGGCGCCGGGAAGGCGATCTCCAGCGGGCGCCGCTCCAGGCGCGCGAGGATGTATGCGGCGGCGCGCTCCACCGGCCAGCGCATGGGCATGGGAAAGTCGTTGCGCCGGGTCAGCGGGGTGTCGACGAAGCCGGGGCTGACCAGGCTGACGTCGATGCCCTCGGCGGCCAGGTCCAGGCGCAGCGATTGCAGTAGGTAGCGCAAGCCCGCCTTGGAGGCGCCGTAGGCCCCGGCGCGCGGCAGCGCCAGCCAGGTCACCGCGCTGCCGACGCCGACCAGATGCGGGCGCACGCCCCGGCGCAGCAGCGGCAGCGCGGCCTCGATGCAGCGGGCCGGCGCCAGCAGGTTGGCCTGCACCACGCGCTCGACCAGCGCCGCCTCGAAACGCCCGGCCTCGAGGTACTCGCAGGTGCCGGCGTTGAGGATCACGCCGTCCAGCGCGCCCCAGCACCGGCCGATCTCGGCGGCCAGCGCGGCGACCGTCTGTGGCTCGGTCAGGTCACCCGGCAGCACCAGTACCTGCTGCGGGTAGCGCGCTGCGAGGGCCTGCAGCGGCGCCTCGCGGCGCGCCGACAGGGCCAGGCGCTGGCCGCCGGCGAGCAGGCCCTCGGCCAGGGCGTGGCCGATGCCGCTGCTGGCGCCGGTCAGCCAGATGCGCCGGCTCATGCCAGCCTCCGGCGCAGCCAGCGGATCGCCGGGCCCATCAGAGGCAGGTGCTGGTAGAGCAGGGCGCCGGCATCGAAGTAGTCCTGATGGCGCACCACCTTGCCGTCCAGCCCCCAGCGCAACAGGCTGCAGCCCTCCAGGCTGACCGGCTTGCCGCCATTGAGTCGCGGATGCTCGTAGGTCATCAGCCAGCGCAGGTAGCCCTGGCCCTCGCGGACCTGGTCGAAGGCGAAGAACTCGAACTCCAGCGCCTTCACGTTGCCGTAGAGCTGGGCGAAATAGCGCTCGAGCGCTTCCAGGCCCCAGACCTCGTGCAGCGGGTCGCTGAAATGCACGTCGGCGCTGTACAGCTCGCCCAGGCGTCCAAGGTTGTCGGCCTCGAGGCGCGCGAACTCCTCGGCGAAGCGCTCGAGAAAGCCGCTCATGCGATCGCCTCCAGGTTGCGGAACGCCTCCAGCACGCGCGCCCGGCTCATGCCCAGGTCGAGCAGCGGGCGCGGATAGCACGCCGGTGCGAACAGCCCGCCGGCGCTGGCAGGCTCGTGGATCTGGCGGTTGTCCAGGGCGGCGAGCTCCGGCAGCCACCGGCGCAGGAAGCGGCCGTCGGGGTCGAAGCGGCGTGACTGGCTGACCGGATTGAACAGGCGGAAGTAGGGCACCGCATCGGTGCCGGTCGAGGCGCTCCACTGCCAGCCGCCGTTGTTGGCCGCCAGGTCGCCGTCGATCAGGTGGCGCATGAACCAGCGCTCGCCTTCGCGCCAGTCGATCAGCAGGTTCTTGCTGAGGAACATCGCGCAGACCATGCGCAGGCGGTTGTGCATCCAGCCGGTGGCCAGCAGCTGGCGCATCGCCGCGTCGACCAGCGGGTAGCCGGTGCGGCCCTGCTGCCAGGCGGCCAGCTCGTCCGGTGCGTGGCGCCAGGGCAGGGCCTCGGTGTCGCGGCGGAACGCGCGGCCCATGCCGACGTGCGGGAAGCCCACCAGGATGTGCTTGTAGAACTCGCGCCAGAGCAGCTCGTTGAGCCAGACCACGGCGCCGGGGTTGCCGCTGTCGAGTTCACCGTGGTTGTGGCTGAGCACCGCGTGCAGGCACTGGCGCACCGAGACCACCCCCGCGGCCAGGTAGGGCGACAGCTGGCTGGTGCCTGCCTCGGCGGGCAGGTCGCGCAGCCGGTCGTAGTCGCGCAGGCGCTCGTCGGCGAAGCGGTCCAGGCGCGCCAGGGCGTGGGCCTCGCCGGCCGGCCAGAGCGCGCGCAGCGTCTCGGCCGGCGGCGCGAACGGCTCGACGGTGCTCGGCACCGGGTCGGCGGCGATGGCCAGCGGTGCCTGCGCGGCGGGACGCGGCACGCACGGCGGCAGCGCCGGCGCCAGCCGCGCCAGGGCAGTCTTGCGGAACTGGCTGAAGACCTTGAAGTAGCCGCCGGACTGGCTGAGCAGCGTGCCCGGCGCGAACAGCAGCTGGTCGAGGTGATGCCGCCAGGCGACGCCGATGCCCTGCAGGCGCGCGGCCACCGCGGCATCACGGCGCGTTTCGTTGACCCCGTACTCGTCATTGACCCGCACACAATCGATGCGCAGCTCGCGGCACAGCGTGGCCATGAGCGCGGGCACGGCCTGCCAGTCCGCGGCCTGGCGGATCAGCAGCGGCACGTTCAGCTCGCCCAGCGCGCGGGACAGCTCGGCCAGGTTGCGCAGCCAGAAATCCACCTTGCACGGGGCGTCGTCGTGGGCCTGCCACTGTTGCGGGGTCAGCACGAACAGCGCGACGGTCGGCCCGGCCTCCATGGCGGCGGCCAGGGCGGTGTTGTCGTTCACGCGCAGGTCGCTGCGCAGCCAGATCAGCTGGTTCATGGCCGTTGCTCCGGGTCGGTTGCCAGCAGGCCGGCGAGGGCCAGCTTTTCCAGGGCCTGCAGCGGCCCCTCGGCGAGCAGCAGCCCTTGCCTGGTGAGTTCGGCGCGCTGCAGCAGCACCGCCGGGCCGACCAGCAGCAGGCCGGCGTCGAGCTGCCGGGCCAGGCGCGGCAACTGGCGTTGCAGGCAGTCCTTGTCCAGGCCGTGCTCGGCATGCAGCAGCAGGGCACGCGGTTGCAGGCGCTCGAGCGCCAGGCCCAGCTCGGCGAGCGGCACGCTGCGCTCGACCACCTCCACCGGCGCGCTCGCCGAGGCCAGCCAGGCGCTGAGCCACAGGCCCAGGTCCACCGGCTGCGCGCCGAGGCTGGCGCACAGCAGCGGCGCGCCGGCCTGCTGGCGATTGCTGTGGTACAGGCGCATGGCGACCTTGTTGCGCAGCCAGCTCTCGAACAGCACCTGTTCCAGCGCGGCGCCGAACTGGCCCTGCCAGCGCGCGGCCAGGGCGTCGCGCAGCGGCAGCAGCAGGTGCTGGCAGAGCGTGCGCGGCGGGTAGACGGTCAGTGCCCGGTTGAAGGCATCGTCGAGCTGGCGCTCGCTGAGGCGCTCGACGGCAGCGAGCATCTGCTCGCGCAATTCGCGCCAGGGGTTCGGCTCTATCTGCTCGACCGATTGCTGGCGCTCGAGCAGCTGCTTGATCTGCCCGACCGCCACGCCGCGGTTGAGCCAGGCGAGGATGTCGCGGATGCGCTGCACATGCTCGGCGCTGTACAGGCGGTGGCCCTTGCCGGTGCGCAGCGGCACGATCAGCCCGTAGCGGCGCTCCCAGGCGCGCAGGGTGACCGGGTTGACGCCAGTCTGGCGCGCCACCTCGCGGATCGGCAGCCAGCCGTCGCTGCCCGGGCGCAGCGACATGTCGCTCGTCTGGTCCATGGTCAGATTCCGTTGCGCAGGCTGAGGGTTTCCGGGTGCGGCTGCAGGTAGGCCTGGCGCGCGATGTAGCGCTGCGGGTGGCGTCGCAGGTGGTGCTTGAGCAGGGTCAGCGGCACCACCAGCGGGACGATGCCGGCGCGATACTGGTCGATCAGCCGGCGCATCTCCTGGCGATCCTCGGCGTTGAGTGCGTGCTTGAGGTAGCCGCTGATGTGCTGCAGCACGTTGCTGTGGGTGCCGCGGGTGGCGGTCTTCTTCAGCGCCTGCATCAGCTGGCTGAAGTAGGCCGCGGCGAAGGGCTCGAGGGGCTGGCGACCGATCTCGGAGACCAGCCGCCCGAGCGCCTTGTACTGCGGCGGGTTGTTGGCCATCAGCTGGTACTTGTAGCGGGCGTGGAACTCGACGATGGCCCCGGCGGTGAGGCCTTCGGCGCGCAGTGCCTGCCATTCGGCATAGGCGCAGACGCGGGTCAGGAAGTTTTCGCGCAGCACCGGGTCGCTCAGCCGGCCGTCTTCCTCGACCGGCAGGTCGGGGCGCGCCTGCATCAGCGCGCGGGCGAAGATGCCGCTGCCGCCGCCGGGCTGGCTGTAGCCGTTCGCCCCGTAGACCTTGACCCGCTCCATGCCGCAGGACGGCGACTTCTGCATGAGGATGAAACCGCTGATGTCGCCCAGCTCGGCAGCGACCTGGCGGCCGTAGGCGGCCAGTTGCTCGGTGACGTCGAGCTCCGGGCGGCGGCTGCCCACCGCGCGCGGTGCGTCGGGCTCGCCGACCAGGCGAATGGCTTCGCGCGGTACGCCCAGGCCGATGGCGACCTCCGGGCACACCGGCAGCAGCTGGAAGTGCTCGGCCAGGGCCTGGCTGCACAGTCGCGACTCCTTGTGGCCACCGTTGAAGCGCACCGGTTGGCCGAGCAGGCAGGCACTGATACCGATCTTGGGTTTGCAGCTGGACATGGCGGCCTCCGAAAGAATCTGTACAGATCAGCTTTGCTGTACAACTTTGAGCGAATCATAAAACTCCAGTTGTACAAGTCAAGATTCTTGTACAAGATTGCATCCAGGCGCAGCATCAGCCATCGGTGGGCTTTGGCATGGCGCAACGCGGCCTTCGCTTTGTGCACGCGCACCCTGTGGTCGCCGGTTTCGCAGGGCACACCGCGCGCATCGACGGGCTATACATCTGAAATTGTTGTACAGGCCTATTCTTGACAAAGACAGACTCCGCGCTGCGGCGCACAGAGGAGGACGCACCATGCACATTCTGCTCACCGGCGGCACCGGCCTGATCGGGCGTGCCCTGTGCCGGCACTGGCTCGCCCGCGGCCACCGCCTGACCGTCTGGAGCCGCACGCCAGCGCGTGTCGCCGAGCTCTGTGGCGCGGAGGTTCGCGGCATCGGCGCGCTGGAAGAGATCAGCCACGAGCCGCTCGATGCGGTGGTCAACCTGGCCGGCGCACCGATCGCCGACCGACCCTGGACCAAGGCCCGCCGGCGCCTCTTGTGGAACAGCCGGATCCAGCTGACCGAGCAACTGGTGGACTGGCTGGCCAGCCGCGAGCAGCGCCCCGCCGTGCTGATTTCCGGCTCGGCGGTCGGCTGGTACGGCAACGGCGGCGAGCACCTGCTCGACGAGCAGAGTCAGCCGGTGACCGGCGACTTCGCCAGCCAGCTCTGCGGCGCCTGGGAAGACGCCGCCTGCGAGGCCGAGGCGCTGGGCATCCGGGTGGCCAGGGTGCGCACCGGCCTGGTGCTGGCCAACGAGGGCGGCTTCCTGCAGCGCCTGCTGCCGTTGTTTCGCCTGGGCCTGGGCGGGCCGACCGGCAACGGCCGGCAGTGGATGCCCTGGGTGCATATCGACGACGAAATCGGCGCGATTGATTTTCTTCTCTGCCAGGCGCAGGCCAGCGGCCCGTACAATGCGTGCGCGCCGGCACCGGTGCGCAACGGCGACTTCGCCCGCGCCCTGGGCCGGGTGCTGCATCGCCCGGCGCTGCTGCCGGCCCCGGCGTTCGCGCTGAAGCTGGGCCTGGGCGAGATGGCCGAGCTGCTGCTCGGTGGCCAGCATGCGCTGCCCAGGCGCCTGGAGGCGGAGGGCTATCGCTTCCGCTTCACCGACCTGGACGCGGCGCTGGCCGACCTGCTGGCTCACCCGCGGGGCCAGCGGCTGCGGCATGTGTGACAATGGCGCGCCGCGCGGATGCGGCGCTCGAACGGTTTGGTAGTCAGGAATCACGTAATGACAGAGCAGGCGTTGTTGTTGGTCAACCTGGGCTCGCCCGCGTCCACGCAGGTGGCGGATGTGCGCCGCTACCTCAACCAGTTCCTCATGGATCCCTACGTGGTCGATCTGCCCTGGCCGCTGCGCCGCCTGCTGGTCTCGCTGATCCTCGTCAAGCGCCCGGAGCAGTCGGCGCATGCCTATGCCTCGATCTGGTGGCCGGAGGGCTCGCCGCTGGTGGTGCTCAGCCGTCGCCTGCAGGAGGCGATCCGCCCGCACTGGCCGCAGGGCCCGGTGGAGCTGGCCATGCGCTACGGCGAGCCGTCGATCGAAAGCGCGCTGCTGCGCCTGGCCGACCAGGGCATCCGCCAGGTCACCTTCGCACCGCTGTACCCGCAGTTCGCCGACAGCACCACCACCACGGCCATCGACGAAGCGCGGCGGGTGATCCGCCAGCGCGGGCTGAAGCTGCAGCTGTCGGTCCTGCAGCCGTTCTATGACCAGCCCGAATACCTCGACGCCCTGGTGGCCAGCGCCCGCGAGCACCTGGATGGCGGCTTCGATCACCTGCTGCTGAGCTTCCATGGGCTGCCCGAACGCCACCTGCACAAGAGCGACCCGAGCGGCAGCCACTGCCTCAAGGGAGACGACTGCTGCCAGCGTGCCGAAGGCGAGGTGCTCGCGCACTGCTATCGCGCCCAGTGCCTGCGCAGCGCCGAGCGCTTCGCCGAGCGCGCCGGGCTCGCCGCAGGCAGCTGGTCGGTGTCGTTCCAGTCGCGCCTGGGCCGGGCCAAGTGGATCGAGCCCTATACCGAGGCGCGGGTCGACGAACTGGCGGCGCAGGGCGTGAAGAAGCTGCTGGTGATGTGCCCGGCGTTCGTCGCCGACTGCATCGAGACGCTGGAGGAAATCGGCGACCGTGCGCGCGAGCAGTTCATCGAGGCCGGCGGCCAGGAGCTGGTGCTGGTGCCTTGCCTGAACACCCACGAGGCCTGGGTGCAGGCGCTGGCCGCGCTGTGCCGGCGCGCGCCTCAGGAGATCTGAGTCGGTCCCGGTTGCTCGGCCAGCGTGGCTGCGTCGATGAACGCCTCGGCGTCGAGCTCGCACAGGCGCAGGGCGTTCTTGCCGTCGCTCTTGGCGGCATACATGGAGCGGTCGGCACGGTTGATCAGCTCTTCCACCCCCGATTCCTGGCCGCGGAACAGGGCCACGCCGATGCTCGCGCTGCTGCGCACGCTGGCCTCGCCCAGCGGGTAGGGCTCGGCCAGGCTGTCGAGCAGCTTCTCGCCCACGCCCAGCGCCAGGCTCACGGCCTCGGCCGGCGCCTGGCCGAGGTCTTCGAGGATCACCACGAATTCGTCGCCGCCCATGCGCGCCACGGTGTCGCTGCTGCGCACCGAGGCCTGCAGCCGCTCGGCGGCCAGCTGCAGGAACCGATCGCCAGCCTTGTGGCCGTGGACGTCGTTGATCTGCTTGAAGTTGTCCAGGTCGATGAACATCACCGCGCCGCAGTGCCGGTTGCGCTCGCTGACGCTCAGGGCGTGCTCCAGCCGGTCGAGGAACAGGCGCCGGTTGGGCAGGCGGGTCAGTGGGTCGTAGAAGGCCAGCTGGTGGATGCGCTCCTCGTCGAGCTTGCGCTGGGTGATGTCGGTGACCGTGGCGACGTAGTGGGTGATGCGTCCGGCCTCGTCGAGCACGGCGGTGATGGTCTGCCAATCGGGGCGGATCTGGCCGTTGCGCCGGCGGTTCCAGATCTCGCCTTCCCACGAGCCGGTCTCGGCGATCTGCCGCCACATATCGAGAAAGAAGGTCCGCTCATGCCGCCCGGAGGCGAGCAGCGAGGCCGGCTGGCCGAGCAGTTCCTCGGCGGTAAAGCCGCTCAGCGCGAGGAAGGCACGGTTGACCCGCACGATGCGCGCCTGGGCATCGGTGATGATCATGCCCTGCTGCGAATCGAAGGCGATCGCCGCGATGCGCCGTTCCTGCTCGGCCAGGTGACGCTCGGTGATGTCGCGGCTGCTCCAGACCACCGCGCGCTTGCCCTGGGTGCGGATGTCCAGGCGCTGGGCGCGGCCTTCGAACATGCGCACGCCATCGGTCGTCGGCAAGGCGTACTGGATGACCTGCGGAGTGGGGCTGTCCAGCGTCTGGCGGATGAAGGCGAGGAAGCGGTCGGCATCCTCGGCCGGCAGCACCTGGTGCAGCAGCCGGCCCACGAGCTGGTCGGTGTTCTTGTAGAGCAGCCGGCTGTCGGCGGTAAGCACGTCCAGGTAGCGGCCGTCCTCGTCGAGCACCAGCAGCAGGTCGGGCATGGCCTGGGTGATGGCGCGCAGCCGCGCGGAGCTGTCCCTGAGCGCCTGCTCGGTGCGCGCTCGCTCGGCCAGGTCGTTGAGCAGGACGCCGAGCAGGGCAGTGGCCAGCGGCAGCACCACCAGCATCGGCAGGGCGACGGTCTCCAGCACCAGCAGGTTGAGCTCGCGCGGCAGCAGCATCTGCACGCCGACCACCGGCAGGTGGATCAGCAGGCCGGCGCCGAGCAACGGCAGAAAGCGCAGCGGCAGGTGGGCACGGCGCAGCAGAAGGCCGAGCAGAATCGGAATGAGGATGGCCAGCAGGCCGGTCTGGGTGCCGACGCCGCCGAGCCAGAGGCGAAAGCCCGCTGCCAGCGCGCCTGCCACCAGCGCCGGCAACGGGCCGCCGAACAGCGCCGCCATGCTCAGCACCGCCGAGCGCCCGTCGAAGAACAGGCCGTCGTGCAGGGTGACCGGCATCAGCATGCCGATGATGCAGGCGCCGCCGAAGCACAGGCCCATCACCAGTTGCACCAGCCGCGGCTTGCTGTGGGCGAGCTGGCGCAGGCTGAAGGTCAGCAGCCAGCACAGGGCGAGCAGGAGGAGGGCATTGACAATCAGCGACTGGGTCATCGCTCACGCCTCGGCAGGGTGGGACGGCCTTGATGGCCTATTGATACTGCAGCATACCCGCCCTGGTATGTACAAGCAGTGACATGGAGGAAGCGTCGAGATCAGTTGCGCAGCGCCTGCAGTTCGGCTCGCAGGCGGGCGTTTTCCGCCTCCAGTTCGCGCACACGCTGCAGCGCTTCCATCTCAGCGCTGACGTTCTTCTGGATGCCGATGAAATAGGTCAGCTGGTCGGCCTCGTTGAACACCGGGGTGATCGACAGCTCGTTCCAGAACACGCTGCCGTCCTTGCGGTAGTTGCGGATCACCTCGCGGCACGGCCGGTTGTTGCGCACCGCCTCGCGAATGGCCGCGAGCCCCGGCTGGTCGCGGTCGCCGTCCTGCAGGAAGCGGCAATCCTGGTAGAGGATGTCGTCGACCGAATAGCCGGTCAGCCGCTCGAAGGCCGGGTTGGCGTAGATGAGGATGTTGTCCTCGCCTTCCTGCTCGGCAACCACGATGCCGTCGTTGGAGGCTTCCACAACCAGTTGCAGCAGTTTGGCGTTGATCATTTTCGTGCAGGTCCCGAGGAGCGTGTGGCGGCATTCTAGTCCATTGCAGCGGCGGCGGAAGGCCCGCCGCCAGCCGCTCACTGCGCCTTGCGGAAGAACAGCGTGACCTGGCCCAGCTCGACGCCGAACTTGGTCATGAACGAACGGTTGGCCATGGTGCGTTCGTCGAGCAGGTACATCCAGTCGTCGAAGTGCACCCGGTAGACGCGGCCATCGACCGGCAGCTCCAGCACATAGCGCCAGCGCAGCGCATTGCCGGCCACCTCGCCCTCGGCCTCGCCGACCACATCGGCCGCGCTGCCGCGCCAGCGGTTGTCGCCGTCGGGGCGCAGCGTCCAGACGCGGCGCTGGGTGCTGCCGTCGCTGTAGCTGAAATGCTCGTCGAGGATCAGCTTGTCGCCGTCCAGCGAACCGTCGATGCGCACGTGGAAGCGCTTGACCACTTCGCCCGAGCGTTTCTGGAACATGCCCCAGGCGTCGACCCGGCCGTTGAAGTACTGGCGCAGGTCGAGCCGGGGCTCCTGGTCGCGGTAGTCGCCGACCTCGACGTTGCTGCAGCTGGCCAGCAGCAGGCAGGCGAGCAAGACAAGTCTTTTCATGCAAGCGTTCCTCGACGAAGCAGAAGGGACAGGTGGAAGGCCGCGCCCAACTTCAGCGCGCAGGGCAGCGCGGCGTAGACCAGCGCCAGCCGCCAGTCGGCGGGCGCGCCCGGGGTGTAGCCCAGCACGGCCAGCAGCGGCAGGGCGAGACCTGCCAGCGCCAGGGCGAGCTTGGCCAACAGGCTCCAGATGCCGAAGTAGGCGGCCGTCGAACCGCGTTCCTCGGGCGCAATGACATCGGCCAGCAGCGCCGGTGGCAGGGCCAGGTCGGCGCCCAGTGCCAGGCCGCTGAGCAGGCACACCGCGGCGTAGGCCAGCGCCGCGCCGGGTTCGAGAAATGCGGCCCAGACGAACGCGGCACACGCCGCCAGCATGCCCAGGCGCCAGGCGCGTACCTTGCCCAGGCGGTCGGCGAGGCGGCTCCACAGCGGCAGCCCCAATGCACCGGCGACGAAATACAGCGCCAGGAACAGCCCGGCCAGCGGCTTCAGCGCGAGATAGTCGGCGATGAAGAACAGCGCCAGGGTCGCCGGGATCGCCACCGCGATCGCATTGCCGAGGAACACCAGGGCCAGCTGGCGAAACGCCGGGTTGCGCAGCGGCTGGCGCCAGCCATGGGCCGGCTCGGCTGGCACGCGGCGTGGCGCCGGCGCGCCGCGCAGCAGCAGCGCCATGGTGGCGAGCAGCAGCACGGCAAAGGCCAGCGCGAAGACTGCCAGCGCGCCGGGCATGCCCAGCGGCGCGGAAAGCAGGCTGGGCAACAGGCTGGCCAGCACCACGCCGAGCAGCCCGGCACCTTCACGCCAGGCGGCGACGCGGGTGCGGCCGCGCGGCTCGTCGCTCAGGCGCGCACCCCAGGCCAGGTAGGTGATGTTGACCAGGCTGTGCAGGCTGTAGGTGAGCACCAGCATCGAGGCCAGCCAGGCGGCCAGGCCGGCACCGGCCAGCGCTGGCGGTGCCAGCAGGCCAGCCATGGCCAGGGCCAGGCCGGCGGCGCCCAGCACCAGGATGCGCTGCCAGCCGCGTGCGCCGCTGCGGTCGATCAGCCGGCCGAACCAGGGATCCTGCAGCGTATCGACCAGCCGCGCGGCGAACAGCACCAGGCCGGTCAGGCCCAGCCCGAGCCCCAGCTCGGCGGCATAGAAGTTCGGCACCAGCACGTAGACCGGCAGCATGGCCATGGCCAGCGGCAGGCCAAGGGCGCCATAGCAGGCGAGGGCGGCCGGGCTCATGGCAGCCCCAGCAACTGCCGGCGCAGGTCCGGCGCGCGGGTGCGCGGGTCGAGCCAGATGGCGAAGAAGGCCTCGGCGAAGGCCGGGTCGCGGATTTCGTGCCGCAGGCGCTCGTCGACATAGAAACGCGCGCCCGTGCCGGGCAGATAGAGCCCGGCGATGCGCCGGCCCGGCTCGACATCGACGAAGGCCAGGCGCATCTCGCGCTCCCAGCGTGCACGGCGTTCGGGGGCCAGCTCGCCGGCGAGCCGGGTGATCTCCTCCAGGCTGGTGCGCACCAGCGCCTGGCGGCTGATGCTTCGGTGGTAGATGAGCTCCAGCGCGAAGGGCTGCCCGGGCGCGGCCAGCGGCGCCTGGCTCCACAGCTGCGCGCTGTAGATGCGCAGGCCGAGAAAGCGCATCTCGCCGGCACCCTGCAGGCGCGCCTCCGGCAGTGCCTGCCGCCAGCTGGCCGCGGCCATGCCGCTCGTCAGGCAGAGCCCCAGGGCGAGTACGCAAGACAGCGCGCGGGCGTTCACCGGCGCCTCAGCGATGCGCCGCGAGGCTCACCGACACCGAGTCGGCGAAGCGCAGGGCGTGCGGCTTGTCGACCTCGACCTCGGCGTGACACACATCCGGGTGCGCCATGACCAGGTCGAGCAATTCCTGGGTCAGGCGTTCGAGCAGGGCGAAGCGGTTGCCCTCGACGTGGCCGATCAGCGCCTTGGTGATGGTGCGGTAGTTCAGCGCCTGCTGGATGTCGTTGCCGGCCACTGCCGCCCCGGCGGGGTAGTGAACGGTGACGTTGACCACCACGTCCTGGCGGTTGCGGATCTCGTCGTCGTTGATGCCGATGTAGGTGCGCAGGCGCAGGTCCTTGACCCTGATCCGCGCCAGGCCGGGTTCCAGGCGGCTCATCGGCGCTGCTCCCGGCCGATCAGCTGGAGGAACTCCATGCGCGTGTTGCACGACTGGCGGAAGGCGCCAAGCATCACCGAGGTGTTCATCACCGAGTTCTGCTTCTCCACGCCGCGCATCATCATGCACATGTGGCGGGCCTCGATGACCACCGCCACGCCGGCGGCCCCGGTGACCTCCTGCACGGCCTCGGCGATCTGCCGGGTCAGGTTCTCCTGGATCTGCAGGCGCCGGGCGTACATCTCGACGATGCGCGCCACCTTCGACAGGCCCAGCACCTTGCCGGTGGGGATGTAGGCCACGTGCGCGCGGCCGACGAAGGGCAGCAGGTGGTGCTCGCACAGCGAGTACAGCTCGATGTCCTTGACGATGACCATCTCGTCATTGTCCGAGGCGAACAGCGCGCCGTTGACGACTTCCTCCAGGCTCGTGGCGTAGCCGTTGCACAGGTAGCGCATGGCCTTGGCGGCGCGCTGCGGCGTATCGCGCAGGCCCTCGCGCTGCGGGTCTTCGCCGAGGCCCTGGAGGATGTCGCGGTAGTGATTCGAGAGTGTGTCCATGACGCTTCCCTGATGGTGTGCGGTTGTCTCGGCAAAAACTTATACGCAATCTTGAGCATGTACAAGAATATTTGCCTTGCGATAGGATTGCTGTACAGCTTTTCCCCGCCGAACGCCGCCAGCCGCGCAATCGCAGGAGATGACGCGATGTACAAGTACCTACTTTCTGTACAGGAATTACCGTGGCAAGCGCCAACAAGATGAACCGCAGCGACCTGCGCCGAGCGTTGCGTCATTCGCGGGTGCTGGAAGTCGAGGTGCAGAGCCTGCGCTGTTGCGGCTACGGCGCCTGGGTGATCGAGCACAGCGGCCGGCGCTCGGCCTTCGTCGACGATCAGGGGCAGGCGCTCTGGCGTGACCAGGCGAGCCTGAAGCAGGCGCTGCGCCATTGCGGCGTACGCGAAGTCTACTGGCGCCAGCCGGTCAGCCATGACGAGATGATCGGCCGGCCGCAGGTGATGGGCGCGATCCCCGGGTTGCGCATGCCGCTGGGCGACTGACCCGGCCGGCCGGCCGTCGATTGCTGCGCTACAATGCCGGCATTTTTCAGCGCGCGAGCCGCTTATGACCGAGACCACCGGCGCGTCCATCCCCGCCAGCGAGGCGGGGCAGGAAGAACTCTTTCCGATCCGTGAAGTATGCCGGCTGACCGGCATCAACCCGGTCACGCTGCGCGCCTGGGAGCGGCGCTACGGGCTGATCCAGCCGACCCGCACCGAGAGCGGTCACCGTCTTTATTCGCATGCCGACATCGAGGCGGTCCGCAACATCCTCGCCTGGACCGAGCGCGGCGTGGCGGTGAGCAAGGTCGGCGGCATCCTCGCGCGCAACGCCGAGCGCCAGGAACCGCAGGCACCGAGCCTGGCCGAGGTGTCCGGCGGCGACTGGGCCGAGTGGCAGGGCCAGGTCCGCGCCGCGGTGGCCGATTTCGACGAAGCCCGCCTGGACCAGCTCTACGGCCAGATCTTTTCCACCTATCCGCTGGCGACCGTGTTCCAGGACGTCCTGCTGCCGGTGTGGCAGGCGCTGCTGCTGAACCAGGACGGTTACGGCCGCACCAGCGAATGGCTGTTGCTCGACGCCTTCCTGCGCGCACGCACCCTGCAGCGCCTGCAACTGGGGCGTATCCCCGGGCGCCCGCGGGTGCTGGTCGCGGCGGTGCCCGGCCAGTGTCGCGAACTGGAGCTGCTGGTTACCGGCGTGCTGCTGGGCAACGACAACCTCGCGGTCAGCGTGCTGCCGTTCGGCCAACCGCTGGACGAGCTGGCACTGGTCTGCGACAAGGTCCGGCCGCAGGCGCTGGTGCTGGTCGCCAACCTGCCGCCGGGCGAGGCGCAGGTGCGCCAGTTCGGCAAGGTCGCCTTGTCGGTCAACTGCCCGGTGGCCCTGGCCGGCGAAGCCGCCGAACTCGGCCAGGACGCCCTCAGGCGCACCGCGATCGCCTGCCTCGGCAACAGCGGCCCGCTGATGCAGCGCCGCCTGCTGCAGTTTCTCGCCGGCCAGCTGGATACCTGAGCGGCACCCGTCTCCTGCGCAAGCAGCATTGCCTGGCAAGCGCAGGCTTGGGATGCTGGCGCCATCGCATATCCAGGCGCTTGCCATGAAGCCGTTCGATCCGACCGCCGCACCGGAATTCTTCGTCACCCGCGATGGTCTGCGCGTCGGCCTGCTCAGCCTGCCGCCCGGCAGCCAGGCCGCGGCACTGGTGCGCGTGGCCGGCGGTGCCCACGACGCGCCGGCCGAGTACCCGGGGCTGGCGCACTTTCTCGAACACCTGCTGTTTCTCGGCAGCCAGGGCTACGCGGTGGATGACGGGCTGATGGCCTTCGTCCAGGGCTGCGGCGGGCAGCTCAACGCCTCCACCCGCGAGCGCCACACCGACTTCTTCTTCCAGGTGCAGCCAGCCGAGTTCGCCGAAGGTCTCAAGCGCCTGCTCGACATGCTGGCCCGCCCGCTGCTGGCGGTCGATGCGCAGCTGCGCGAACGCGAAGTGCTGCAGGCCGAATTCCTCGCCCGCAACCGCGACAGCGAAACCCTCTGCGACGCCGCGCTTGGCACGGCGCTGGCCGAGCCGCATCCGTTCGGCGGCTTCCATGCCGGCAACCGCGACACCCTGACGGTGGAGTCGGCGGACTTCCAGGCCGCGCTGACCGGCTATCACCGACGCTTCTATCACGGCGGTGCGGCGCAGCTGCTGGTGGCCGCGCCGCTGCAGCGCGACGACCTGCAGGCGCTGCTCGAGGCGCCGCAGTGCCGCTTCCCGACGGGGCAGGGCGTGCACGCTGCGCCGCCGCGACTGCAGTTCCAGCCCGGCTGGAGCCGCCACCTGGAGCTGGCCGGCGAGCGACCGCGCCTGCTCATGGCCTATGCCCTCGACGATCTGCTGGCTGGCGCCGGGGCGGCGCTGGACCTGCTCGGCTGCTGGCTGGCCAGCGAGGCCGCGCACGGCCTGCTGGCGCGCCTGCGCGAAGGCGGCTGGTGCGAGGCGCTGGCGCTGCGCGTGCCTTACTGGCACCCGCGCCAAGGCGTGCTGGTAGTCGACCTGCCGCTCAGCGAACGTGGGCAGGCCGAGCGCGCGCGGGTGGTCGGTCTGGTCAGCGGCTGGCTGGACTTCTTCGCCGGCGTGGCCGGTGCGGCACCGGTGTGGGACGAGTACCGGCGCGTGCGCCAGCGCGGCCTGACCGGCATGGACCCGCTGAGCCGCCTGCGCTACTGGATCGAGCCGGATGCCTGGTCGCCGCAACGCGACGCCGCCGAGGTGCAGCAGGCCCTCGCGACGCTGCTGCGGCAGATGCAGGCCACCGCCCCGGCGCTGCTGAGCGCCGACCCGCGGCCCGGCGAGGCGCTCGCCAGCGCCGGCTTCAGCTTGCGCCTGGCCGATGAGCCGCTGCCGCGCGCCCCGGGCCCGCAGCCGGACTGGCAACTGCCGGCGCGCAATCCCTGGCTGCAGGAGGCAGCGGCCCGGCATCCGCTGGTGGCGGCGTCGCTGCCGGCGGTGCGCTGGCTGCAGCCCGAGCAGGACGATCCGCTGCAGCAGGGTGCCCTCTACCTGCGCTGGCGTTTCCCCCGGGTGCCGGCATTCGCGCTGGGCGCCGCGCTGCAGGCCGGGCTGCGCGATGCGCGCTGGGCGGCGTGCCAGGCGGGCGTCGACCTGGCGTTCGAGGACTTCGGCAGCAGCTGGAGCCTGGCGCTGGTCGGTTATGCGCCGGTGCTGCCGCAGATTGCGGCGGACCTGCTGCCGCACCTGGGCCAGTTGCCGCCCGCCGTGCTGGCCGAGGGGCAGGCGCAGGCGGGCAGGGCGTACGAGCTCGACGGCCAGCAACTGCTGGTCCGCCAGCTGCTTGGCCGGCTGTCGCGGCTGCTGGGCGGCGAGGCGAATCCCGCGGGCGACTGTACGCTGGGCGACACCTGGCGGGGCGCGCAGTGGGATGCCCTGGCCATCGGCCTGGCGGACGCACATCGCGGGCTGCTGGGCGAGGCCCTGGCCGATGCACCCGGCCGCCCGGCCGGCGCCAATGCACTGGATGTGCCGGTGGCGCCCCTGGCCGCGCCGCACTGGTGGACACTTGGCGGCGCAGGCAGCGAAACGGCAGTGGTGCTGTTCTGCCCGCTGCCCAGCCGTCGGCCGCGCACCGAAGCCGCCTGGCGCCTGCTCGCCCGCTTGATGGAGGCACCGTTCTTCCGTCGCCTGCGCAGCGAACTGCAGCTGGGCTACGCGGTATTCTGCGGGTTCCGCCAGTTCGGCGAGCATGCCGGGGTGGTCTTCGTGGTGCAGTCGCCCGAGGCCTCGGCCGCCGCCATCGTGGCGCACATCGAGACCTTCCTTGCCGACTTCGCCGAGCGCCTGCCCGGCCTGCTGGCCGAGCAGTCCGTGCAGATCGCCGAGGCTGCTGCCGCGCACCGGCTGCCGGCCGGCCAGTTGCGCCGCCGCGCCGAACAGCTCTGGCAGGCCTGCCTGGCCGGGGTTGGCCTGGACCATCCGCAGCAGGTGGCCGAGGCGATGGTCACCCTGGATGCCGCCGAACTGGCTGCCCAGCTGCAGCACCTGCGCGGCGCGCGCGGCTGCTGGCAGGTCGCGAGCAACGCCGCCGCAGCATTCTGAAATTTCCTTCTGTTGCCAGTCGCCATCACGCCTCGCGTGGTGGCCGGCTGCGCTGCGCGCTAGGCCCTGGCATGCCCCTGGCGCGCTCACGGCAGCCCTTTGGCCTAATACCGCGCACCTCCTGCCGGACGAGGCCTGGACGCGCTTTCGGGCTGCTCCCGGTTACCCGCCCAAAGTACTAGCCAAACGCCGCCATCGCAGCGTATGGCAGGGCAGAACCCGTTTCGATAATCGCCTCCGACAACGACCCTACGTCGTCCATAAGCGGAGAGCGCCATGCACAAGAACAACAAAGCCACCAGAACACTCCTCCCGCTGGCCCTGGCCAGTGCCGTCGCCATGTCGATCAGCCAGACTGCCCTGGCCGAGATCGTGCTGTACGACCAGAACGACATGACCTTCTCCACCGACGGCTACTTCAACACCTTCTACGTCAACAGCGATATCGACCGAGCCGGGGAGCAGTTCGATCGCGACCAGTCGCGGGTGAAGATGGGCTTCCTGCCCAACTACATCGGCTTCAACTTCGGCAAGCAGGTCGGCGACCTCAAGCTGGGCGGCCGTTCCTCGTTCTGGGTGACGATCAACGACAGCGACACCAACGGCACCGCCACCGCCATCGACGTGCGTCAGTTCTACGGCACCGCTGCCGGCGCCGAGTGGGGCGAGGTGCTGTTCGGTAAGGACTTCGGCCTGTTCGCCCGCTCCAACATCCTGCTCGACGAGATGCTCACCGGCTATGGCCAGGTCAGCGACACCCTCGGTCTGGTCGACTTCGGCGGCGTGTCCTTCGGCAACATCGGTACCGGCTACCCGTACCCGTTCCCGACCTCGCAGATCACCTACCGCTCTCCGGTGATGAACGGCCTGCGCATCGCCGCCGGCATCATGGACCCGGTGGACACCACCGATGACGCCAGCTCGGCGCTGGACAAGGCCTATCAGGAAGCGCCGCGCTTCGAGACCGAGATCACCTACCAGTTCGACCTCGGCGGCACCCAGTTCTACACCTGGGTCAACGGTATGCAGCAGAGCTCGGACAACACCGACAGCACCGTCGAAGAGGTCGATTCCAAGGGCGTCGGCTACGGCGTGCAGGCCAAGATGGGTAACCTGTCGCTGACCGCCTCCGGCTTCCAGGCCGAGGGTATCAACCCCTTCTACACCAACAACGCCGGCGAGGCGCAGCTGCGCGAAGTGGACAGCGACGGCTACCTGCTGCAGGGCTCCTACCGCTTCGGCAAGAACCGCGTCGCGCTGTCCTACGGCAAGACCAAGGACGACGGCAACGGCCTGGGCACCGCCGCCGACTACGAGACCCGCGGCATCGCGCTGTTCCATGACGTCAACGACAACCTGAAGCTGGTTGCCGAGCTGAACCAGGTCGAGATCGAAGGCAAGGACACCGACGCCTTCGACGAAGAGACCCGCACCTTCGCCATCGGTGCTGCGCTGAGCTTCTGAGCCCGACAGGCGCGGGGCGCGGATGAGGCACGAGCCGTAGGCCGACCCATCCGTTGCGTGCAGTGGCCCGTCGGCGACCGACGCACCACGCCCCGAAACACCAGGCCGGCCCCGCAAGGGCCGGCCTTCTTGCATATGCACGGTCCGTTGCCGGCGCCGGGGCATTTCGTCGCGCTGCTACCTAGGCAGGGCCGTACCGGTACTCAAGTAGCATTTGCGCCTCCCAAACCCTGCCCAAGAATGTGGATATTCGACAGGTGCGACGGGAGTGCGGTGGTGACAGAGCAGCAGAGCGAAGTGGTCCGTACTGCCATGTCCGAATCGCGCTCGGCGGAAACCGTCGCGCAGGACCTGGCCCGCCAGCTGATGCACCCGCACCTGGGCTTCGTGCTGTTCTTCTGTTCGGCCGAATACGACCTCGATGCCCTGGGCGACGCGCTGGAGCAGTATTTCGGCGGCGTGCGCCTGGTCGGCTGCACCTCGGCCGGCGAACTCACCGCCCAGGGCTACAGCCGCAGCTGCGTCTCGGCGATCGGCTTCGACCATCGGACCTTCTCCATCGCCTGCGAGCTGATCGACGAGATGGACCGCTTCGGCCTGGTCGACGCCCAGCAGCTGGTCGAACGCCTCGGCGCCGATTGCCGGAGCAACTCCCAGGCACCGATCAAGGACCACAGCTTCGCCCTGACCCTGCTCGACGGGCTGTCCAGCCGCGAGGAAGTGGTGCTCGCCGCGCTCAGCGCCGCGTTCGGCAGCATCCCGCACTTCGGTGGTTCGGCCGGCGACGACAACCGCCTGACCCGTACCCACGTCTACTACAACGGCCGCTTCCATTCCGGCGCGGCGATCGTCGTGCTGATCAACACCTGGCTCGACTTCGAGGTGTTCACCACCCACCACATCCGCCCGCGCACCGAGAAGCTGGTGGTCACCCAGGCCGACAGCCAGGCCCGGCGCGTCTACGAGCTGAATGCCGAGCCGGCCGCGCTGGAATATGCCCGCCTGATCGGCGTGCCGGTCGAGGCGCTGGATCACATCCTGTTCGCCGCACACCCGCTGGCGGTGCGCATCAACGAGCACTACTACGTGCGGGCCATCCAGAAGGTCAACGACGACCTCAGCCTGACCTTCTACTGCGCGGTGGAGAACGGCATCGTGCTCACCGCCATGGAGCCCGGCCCGCTGCTGCCCAACCTGACCGAGCTGTTCGAGCGGCTGGAGCGGCGCCTCGGACCGCCGCTGCTGACCATCGGCTGCGACTGTTTCCTGCGCCGCCTGGAGATCGAGGAACGCGGGCTCGGCGAAGCCGCTTCCCAACTGCTGCGCCAGCAACAGGTGATCGGCTTCAACACCTACGGGGAGCAGTTCAATGGCATGCATATCAACCAGACCTTCACGGGTGTCGCCATTGGTCGACCGGGAGGGCGCAGTGTCCGTTGACCCGCTGGCGCGCCTGGCCGAACTCGAGCGCGAGAACGACAAGCTGCGGCGCATCAATGCGGCGCTCATCGAGCGGGTCGAAAGCAGCGGGCCTGGGCGCGATGCGTCCTACGCGGCGTTCCAGCACTCGGTGGAACTGGCCGAGCAGGTGCGCGAGCGCACCGACGCGCTGAACCAGGCCATGGCCGAGCTCAAGGCCAGCAACCGCCTGCTCAGCGACGCCAGGCTGCGCGCCGAGACCGCCCACCAGCACCTGATCGACGCCATCGAGAGCATTTCCGACGCCTTCGTGCTGTTCGACCGCGACCAGCGCATCGTGCTGTTCAACCGTCGCTTCAAGTCGTTGTGGAGCCGCACCCGTGCGCGCATCCTCGCCGGCATGCGCCTGTCCGAGGTGCGCCGGCTGGCCGAGAGCACCGGCCTGATCGTCGAGGAGCACCGCGGCAAGGGCGACGAGCCCACCGTCTACCGGCTGCACAACGGCCGCTGGATGCAGGTCAGCGAGCGGCCGACGCGCGAAGGCGGGCTGGTAATCCTCTACACCGACATCACCGAGGTGAAGGTCAGCGAGACCATGCGCCGCGAGCAGGCCCTGGCGCAAAAGTCGCGGCTGCTGCAGCGTGCGGTGGACAGCCTGTCCCAGGGCGTGGCGATGGTCAGCGCCGAGGGCACGCTGGAGCTGTGGAACCACCGTTTCCTCGAGCTGTGCGGGTTGGCGCCGATCGAGGCGCACCGGCCGTTCGACGAGGTGATGACCGACAGTGAGCTGGACCTGCTCACCCCCGGTACGCGCGATGCCAACGGCAAGCCGCTGCGGGTGCTGGAGCAGCGGCTGTTCGACGGCCGCGTGCTGGAGATCCGCACCCACGCGCTGCCCACCGGCGGCTTCGTCAATACCTTCACCGACATCACCGAGCGCTATCGTCACGCCGAAGCGCTGCGCGAGAGCGAGCGCTGGATCCGCCTGATCACCGACCACGTGCCGGCGCTGATCGCCTACGTCTCCTCGGACCTGACCTACGAATTCACCAACAAGGTCTACGAGGAGTGGTACCGCTGGCCCAGTGACGGCATGCTCGGCCAGAGCCTGCGCGAGGTGCACAGCGGCGAGCACTGGCGCCAGCTGGAGCCGTACATCGACCGCGCGCTGTCCGGCGAGAGCGTCAGCTTCGAGATGGCCGAGCGCAACCACGCCGGCCAGCAGCGCTACATGCTGCGCTCCTACGTGCCCAATCGCCTGGCCAGCGGCGAGGTGGCCGGCATCTTCGTGCTGATCCAGGACATCACCGACCGCCGGCGCACCGCCGAGGCGCTGCACCAGGCCTACCAGAACCTCGAGCAGCGGGTGCGCGAGCGCACCGCCGAGCTGACCAGCCTCAACGACCAGCTGCTGCGCGAGATCGACGAGCGCAGCCATGTCGAGGCGCGCCTGCGCGAGGCCAAGCGTGAGGCCGAGCTGGCCAACCTGTCGAAGACCAAGTTCCTCGCCGCGGTCAGCCACGACCTGCTGCAACCGCTCAACGCCGCGCGCCTGTTCACCAGCGCGCTGCTGGAGCAGCCCAAGGCGCAGGCCAACGGCGGGCTGGTGCGCAACATCAGCAACTCGCTGGAGGATGTGGAGAACCTGCTCGGCACGCTGGTCGACATTTCCAAGCTCGACGCCGGCGTGATCAAGCCGGATATCGCCCCGTTCGCCGTCAGCGAGTTGCTCGAGAACCTCGCCATGGAATTTCGCCAGATCGCCGGGGCCGAGCGCCTGGTGCTGGATTTCATTCCCTGCTCGGCGCTGGTGCGCAGCGACATCCAGCTGCTGGCGCGCATCCTGCGCAACCTCCTGACCAACGCCATCCGCTACACGCCCGAGGGGCGCGTGCTGCTGGGCTGCCGGCGTCGGCGCCAGAGCCTGTCCATCGAGGTCTGGGATACCGGCGTGGGCATTCCGGCGGACAAGCTCGAGGAGATCTTCCAGGAGTTCAAGCGCGGCGAGGGTGTGCGGCCGAACCAGGACCGCGGCCTGGGCCTGGGCCTGGCCATCGTCGAGAAGATCGCGCGCATGCTCGGCCATCGCATCCAGGTCAGCTCGCAGCCGGGGCGTGGTTCGCGATTCGCCATCGAGGTGCCGCTGGCCAAGCGCGCGCCCAAGGCGAGGCCCGAGCCGGGTACCGCCGAGCTGGCGCTGGAACGGCTGCACGGGGCGCGGGTCTGGGTGCTGGACAACGACACGGCGATCTGTGCCGGCATGCGTACGCTGCTGGAGGGCTGGGGCTGCCAGGTCACCACGGCGCTATCGGAGGAGGACCTGGCGCGGCAGGTGGACAACTTCCACGCCGAGGCCGACCTGATGATCGCCGACTACCACCTGGACAACGGGCAGACCGGCATCGGGGTGGTGACCACGGTCAACGACCGCCGCGCCAGCCCGCTGCCGGCGCTGATGATCACCGCCAACTACAGCAACGACCTGAAGCAGCAGGTGCGCGAGCTGGGCTACATGCTGATGCACAAGCCGGTACGGCCGATGAAGCTCAAGACCGCCATGTGCCACCTGCTCGACCGCGGCGAGTGATTCCAACCAGCGGAAGTGCGGGTGCGTGTACCTATGCTGGCCACCGATACCCGGACTGGACTGGGGCAGGCGAGGTCGGAGGGGCGTTAGGCGAGTGAGCAGGGCCGCGCGGCGCACCCCAGGGTGACGAGGGTGGGCGTGGTACAGCGGCGCGTCCTTGCGCTGGATCGGCAGGGTGCGCCGTGCGCACCGCGACAGCCGGGATGCGCGCAAGCCTGGCCCGGGCTCAGCGGCGCAGATAGCTGGAGAAGTCGATGTCGCTGGCCGAGAGGATCGCCTGCACGCGATTGTGCACGTTGAGCTTGCGCAGGATCGCCGAGACGTGGGCCTTGACCGTGGTTTCGGCGATATCGAGGTTGTAGGCGATCTGCTTGTTCGATTCGCCCTTGGTCATGCGTTCGAGCACCAGCAATTGCTTGCGGGTCAGCGCCTGCAGCAGTTCCGGCGGAATCGACGGCTCGCTGTGGTGGTGATGACGGGTGGCGGCCTTCTGGCTGCGGATGATGTCCGAGGGCAGGTAGACGTTGCCGTTGAGGATCTGCTCGATGGCCTCGGTCATCTGCGCGCGCGGCGAGGACTTGGTGATGAAGCCCACCGCACCGTAGGTGATGGCCTGCAGCACGATCTGCTTGTCCTGCTCGGCGGAAACGATCACCACCGGGATGGTCGGTGCCTCGTTGCGCAGGTTGATCAACCCGTTGAGCCCGTGCATGCCGGGCATGTTCAGGTCCAGCAGGACCAGGTCCAGGTCGTCGTGTTCCTGGGTCAGCGCCAGTGCACTGTCCAGGTCGGCCGTCTCGAGGATCTCGCTGTCGGGGAATCCGTCGCGGATGACGTTGTGGATCGCCTCGCGAAACAGCGGGTGGTCGTCAGCGATGAGAATCTTGTACAAGGCCGGGCACCTCTTGTTGTGATTATGGTGAGCTGATCAGTCGACGCCGCCGCGGGCCTCCATGGGCTCCGGGCTGGCCGGCTGCAGCGGCAGGCCGGCCTGTTCCCAGGCGTCGACCCCGTCGCGGTACCAGTAGATGTTGGTATAGCCCAGGCGATGGGCGCGGATCGAGGCATTCCAGCTCAACCAGCAATCGGAGCGGCAGTAGAACACCAGGGCGCGCTCGAGATCACCGCCGGTCGCCTGTTCCAGGTTGCTGGCGAAGTAGCTTGCCCATTGCGCGTCGAGATTGCCATCGCCGGTGTTGGGCAGCCAGAGGCTGCCGGGCAGGTTGGCATGCGGCTCGCTGTCGATGAAGCGCCCGGCCAGCCACTGGCGGCGGTAGACGTCCACCAGCACCGGCGCCGACTCGCGCTGCAGCAGCGCATGCAAGGCCTGGGTGGTCACCGTGCGCGCGCCCTCGACCGACTCGGGCGTCGGGCTGCGGTAGCGGTCCTGGCGATAGCCATCGGCGGAGAACAGCTCCGCGCGTTCCGCGGCGCCAGCGAGCAGGGGCAGCATCAGCAGCCAGGTGAGCATCCGCTTTCGCATCGTGGTGTTCCGTCCTTTCGTGGGGTCGATTACAGAACAAAGGGCGGCCGCTGGAAATCCTACGATGGAGACCGAAACCAGTACCAAAGTAGTAATTCACGCCGCCCGGCGCAGTGCCGCGTGCTGCGGGTTGAAGCTGACCACCGCGAGCACGGCGAACAGCAGCGTCAGGCCCAGGCATACCCCTAGCGCCAGCGGAGCGAGCCGCTCGTACAGCGCGAAGCGCACCAGCTCCACCGCGTGGCTGAAGGGGTTGAGCGCGCAGATCCAGTACAGCCACTCGCTGGCTTCGCGCATCTTCCACAGCGGGTAGAGCGCCGAGGACAGGAAGAACATCGGGAAGATGACGAAATTCATCACCCCGGCGAAGTTCTCCAGCTGGCGGATGCCGTTGGACAGCAACAGGCCCAGCGCACTGAGCAGCAGCGCCACCAACAGCAGTGCCGGCAGCGCGGCGAGCAGGCCGAGCGCCGGTGGCTGGACGCCGTAGAGCCAGGCCACCGCGAGGAAGGCATAGACCTGCAGCAGCGAGATCAGCGCCGTGGCCAGCAGCTTGCTGGCCAGCAGGAAGGCGCGCGGCAGGGGGCTGGTCAGCAGCACGCGCATGCTGCCCATCTCGCGGTCGTAGACCATCGACAGCGAGCCCTGCATGCCGTTGAACAGCAGGATCATGCAGGCCAGCCCGGGCACGATGTAGGTTTCGTAGGTGATGTAGGTGTCGTAGGGCTCGATGATGGCGATGCCCAGCGCGGCGCGGAACCCCGCGGCGAACACCAGCAGCCAGAGCAGCGGCCGTACCAGCGCGCTGAGAAAGCGCGAGCGCTGCTGGACGAAGCGCAACCATTCGCGCGCGACGATGCCGCGCAGGCATTCCAGGTAGGCGGTCATGGGCGCTGCTCCGTAGGGTGCGCCGCGCGCACCGAGGGTTCGCGGCTTGGGCGCTGGCGCGCAGGGCGCACCCTGCGCAGGGCGTGCGTGCCGGTCATCATGCCGCGATCTCCGTCAGGCGGGCGAAGGTCGTGGCCAGGTCCTCGCCCTCGGCGGCAAGCGCCGCGGCGGGGCCGCGGGCCACCAGGCGGCCGCGGTTGAGCACCAGCAGGTCGTCGTCCGGCTGCACCTCGTCGAGCAGGTGGGTGGTCCAGAGCACGCTCATGTGGTCGTCGCGGCAGAGCTGGCGGACATGCGCGTTGAGCGCCTGGCGGCTGGCCGGGTCGAGGCCGGCGCTGGCTTCGTCCAGCAGCAGCACGCTCGGTTCGTGCAGCAGCGCGCGGGCGATTTCCACCCGCCGCCGGTGCCCGCCATTGAGCTCGCGTACCTTGCAGCGCCGGCGCTCGCCGAGCGCCTGGCGCTCGAGTTCCATGTCGATCCGCGCGCTCGCCCGGGCCCGCGACAGGCCGTGCAGCGCGGCGTGGTAGCGCAGGTTCTGCTCGACGGTGAGATCCAGGTCCAGCGTGCTCTGCTGGAACACCACGCCCATGCGCTGCAGCGCCTGGCCGGGTTGGCGTCGCAGGCTGTAGCCCTCGATGCGGATCTCGCCCTGGCGCAGGTCGTAGAGGCGGGTCAGCAGGGCGATCAGCGTCGACTTGCCGGCGCCATTGGGGCCGAGCAGGGCGGTGAAGCGCCCGCGTGCGGTGGTGAAGTCCAGCCCGTCCAGTGCCCGCCGCGCGCCATAGGCGAACACGACGCCCTCGATCTCGAGCGCGTTCATGGCTTGACCACCACGCCCCAGGGGTAGCGCCCGACCTTGATCGACTTGGTGACCTTCAGCGCAGCCACGTCGATCACCGAGACATCGCCACTGACGCCATTGGTGGTCAGCAGCAGCTTCTCGTCGGGGCTGAAGGCCATGTGCCAGACGCGTCGGCCGACCAGCAGGTAGTCGAGCACCTCGTAGGTCTTGGCATCGACCACCGCCACGTGATTGGCCGGGCCGAGGGCGACGAAGGCGTACTTGCCGTCGGCACTGAGCCTGACGCCCACCGGCTGGACCTTGTCCGGGTGCACGCCCTTGATCTGGAAGTTGATCGTCTTGAGGATCTGCCGGCTGTCGACGTCGACCACGCTGACCGTGCCGCCGATCTCCGAGGAGGACCACAGCCGCTTGCTGTCGAGGCTGAATTCGACATGCCGCGGGCGCTGGTCGACCAGGGTGTTGTCCACCAGCTGGTTGGTGGCGGTGTCGATCCAGTGCAGCATGTTGGTCGTCTCGCTGGTGTTCACCGCCCACTTGCCGTCCGGGCTCACCGCCATGCCCTCGGGCTCGACGCCGACGTCGATCTGCGCGAGCACCTGCTCGCTCTCGACATCGACCACGGTGACCAGCGCATCGTCTTCGTTGGAGATGTACAGCCACTTGTTGTTGGGGTGCAGGGCGAACTGCTCCGGGTCCGCTCCCGACGGCAGCTGCTTGATGATCTGCTGCGTGGCCAAGTCGAGCACCTGCACGGTGTCCGAGTCGCTGGCGCAGATGTACAGCAGCGTGTTGTCGTGGGACAGCGCCAGCCCGCGCGGGCGCATCCCCACGTCGATGGTCGCGACGGTTTCCATGCGCTCGAGGTCGATCACGCTGAGGTTGTCGTCCTTCTCGTTGGAGACGTAGGCGGTGGCGGCGTGGGCCGGGGCGAGCAGGGCGCAGCACAGGGCGCCGGCAATGGCGGTGGCGAGGCGATGGCGAGGCATGGGTCGGTCCTTGTTGTAGTTGTTGTGGCGGAGTTCAGCGGGTGCTGGCCTCCGGCGTGTCGCCGCCGGCCTGGTCGAGCTGGCGCAGGTAGTCGTCCGCCTCGCTTTGCCCGCCGGCCGAGGCACGCTGCAGCCAGGTACGCGCGGCCGCCGGATCGGCCGTCACGCCGCGCCCTTCGGCCAGGGCCACGCCCCAATGGTAGCGGGCGAGGCTGACATAGCTGGCGTCGTCCGGCTGGCCGGCGGCCTTTTCCAGCAGTTCGGCGGATTTGCCGAGGTCCACCGGCACGCCGCTGCCGCTCTCGTACATCTGTGCCAGCGAGATCATCGAATAGATGTCGTTCCAGCGCGCCATGCAGTCCTCGAAGATCGCCCGCGCCGCATCGAAGTTTCCGGTCTTGGCGGTGACGTAGCCGTACAGGCACTTGATGCGCTTGGGGCTGTCGAGGTAGGCCTCGTAGCCCAGTTCGTCGGCGATCGCGCTGCCGTTGAGCAGGGCCAGGCCGTACAGCAGGTAGGCAGGTTTCATCGCTCGACCTCGCTCAGGCGGCAGCGGCTTTCGGGGGCGTCGTAGCCAAGGGTGTCCAGCTCGCTGGTCGGATGCAGGAAGCCTTCCTGCGGCGCAGTGGCGACCAGCGCGCGCGGGTGCACCAGCGGGATCGGCTGGCGCAACTGGCCGTCCCACGGCCGGAAGCTCAGCTTGCGGCCCTTGAAGCCGTCCAGCGGCAGCTGCTCGACCAGCACCGCCTGGCGCAGCGCCGCCGGTTCGTTGGTCTTCAGACGGGTGACCGCCGTGGCGAGGCTGCGCACGGCGATCCAGGCGGCGAAGTCGCGATCGTTCATCCAGCGCCCGGCATGTTCTTCGAAGCGCTTCTGCAGCTGGGCGGCGCCGTAGGTCTCGACGGTCTTGTGCCAGCCGGTCGGGGTCAGGCCCTGGGTGCCGGCCACCGGCCGCGGATACCAGGTCTGGTAGGGCACGTACTCGCCGAAGTCGCCGCGCTCGTCGGCCACCAGCACCACGTCGTATTCGGCGGTCTGGGTGAACAGCGGCATCTCGGCCTGGGCGGTGCGGCGCTGGTCGTTGTCGAAGCTCCAGGCCTTCTCGGCGACGATCTTGTGGCCGAAGCGCTTGGCTGCCCGGCGCAGGGCTTCGGCGTAGGCCTGGTCTGCGGCGGTGTTGCCGACAATCAGCAGCCAGCGGTTCCAGCGCCGCGCGGCGAGGAACTGGCCCAGGGCATCGGCCAGCATGCTGCGGCTGGGCAGGGTATGCAGCAGGTTGGGCAGGCAGCGCTGGCGCAGCGCGTCGTCGGCGCTGCCGGCATTGAGCAGCAGCGCATCGGGCATCGCCTGGGCCAGTTGCGCCAGCTGCTCGGCCGGGGCGTTGACCACCAGCAGCCGCAGCCCCTGGGCGTACAGCTGGCGCGCGCCGTCCAGCAGCGCTTGCGGCGACTCGGCGCTGACCGCCTCGAGGGCATAGTCGTGCTTGAGGAAGCGCCCGGTGGTATTGCTGTCGGTGATGGCCAGTTCGGCGCCGCGCAGGCCGGCGTCGGCGGGCTCGGGGATGACATTGGACAGCAGCGGACCGGGGTCCGGACGGTAGCCCAGGTAGCCGATCCGCACTTGCAGCGCGGCCGGCGTCGCGGGTGCCGCCTGCAGCGTCGGCGCGGCGCAGCCAAGGGCGACCAGCGAAAGCAGGGAACGGATCGCGAGCGAACGCATCGGCAACTCCTCATGGGTTGCGGCCAGCATAGGAAGCGTCGCCAGGTCGGGAAATATGCAGAAAGTACCAGCCGGGCCGTACCAAGGTAGTAGGCGCGTGATGCCCTGGCGGCTCTAGCATGGCCCTCGCCAGAACAACAATGAGGCCCGGATATGCCCGCCATCAAGCCCTTGCTGCTCAACCTGCTGCTGATCGGCAGCCTGATCGGCTTCGACCACTGCAGCGCCGCCGGCGACCTGACGCGCCGCACCCAGGCCCTGCCGGACCTGAAATTCGGCTCCGAGGCGAGCGACTACGCCGTCTCGCAGAAGGAGTACCAGCTGGAGACCGGCGTCGCCTACCAGCTCAAGGTGATCTCCGACGGGCAGAAGGAATGCGCCTTCCAGGCCCCGGAGTTCGCCCAGTCGATCTTCCTGCGCAAGGTCGAGGCCGGTGGCGTCGAGATCAAGGCGATGACGCTGACCGAACTGGAATTCGAGGACGCCGGCGAGGCGGAGATTTTCTTCCTGCCGATCAAGCCCGGCAGCTACCCGTTCTATTGCAAGGGCCTGCAGAACAAGGGCATGGAAGGCCGCTTCCTGGTCAAGTGAGGCCCCTGGCTGGGTCTGCGCGAGGCAGGGCAGAGGCGGCATTGCTACAGGATGGTCATGAGGATGGCGTATCTTGGCGAGCCTGGCCGCTACCCCGGCGCGCCACCTGGCGCAGGAAGCCAAATGAACCGCTCTCATCCAGGCCCGGGCAGCGGCCCCGTCACCCAGCGCAGGGGCTGAGGACATGGCGCCTCACCTGCGTATCGTGCTCGCGCTGGGAACCGCGCAGACCCTGGCCTGTACTACCTGCCGGCGGTGCTGGCCGAACCCATGGCGCGCGAGCTGGGGCTGTCCAGTGGCAACGTCTTCGCTGCCTTTTCCCTGGCACTGGTGGTCACCGCTGTGCTCGGGCCGCTGGTGGGCAGGCGAATCGACCGCCACGGCGGGCGTGACGTACTGGCACTGTCCAGCCTGGTGTTCGCCGCGGGCCTGACCACCCTCGGGCTCGCCACCGGGCCGCTGATGCTCTGGCTCGGCTGGCTGGTCATCGGAATCGGCATGGCGCTGGGGCTCTACGAGTCGGCATTCTCGACGCTCACCGGTCTCTATGGCCGCGACGCCCGTGGCGCGATCACCGGGATCACCTTGCTTGCCGGCTTCGCCAGTACCGTCTGCTGGCCGGTCAGCGGCTGGCTGGAAGCCGCCTATGGCTGGCGCGCGACCTGCCTCGTCTGGGCCGGCATGCATGTCGTGCTCGGCCTGCCGCTGAATCGTCTGCTGGTACCGCTGGGCATCCAGCCCGAGCCGAGCGGCGGAGCCAGCAGCGACAGGCCGCGCAACGACCGCCACGGGCTGGCGATGGGGCTGCTGGCATTTGTCTTCGCTGCCACCTGGTTCACCAGCACGGCAATGGCCGCGCACCTGCCGAGGCTGCTGCAGGAGGCCGGGCTCTCGGCCGCGGCGGCAATCGGGGCGGCGGCGCTGGTCGGCCCGGCGCAGGTCGGCGCGCGCTGTCTGGAGTTCGTCCTGCTGCAGCGCTGCCACCCGCTGTTTTCAGCGCGGCTGGCGACGATCGCCCATCCCCTCGGAGCGGCCGGCGTGGTCCTGGCCGGTGCGCCGGCCGCCGCGGCGTTCGCCGTGTTGCACGGGGCGGGCAACGGCATCCTGACGATTGCCAAGGGCACGCTGCCACTGGTGATCTTCGGACCGCACGGCTATGGCCTGCGGCAGGGCGTGCTGATGGTGCCGGCGCGTTTTGCCCAGGCCTTTTCGCCGCTGGTGTTCGCCTTGCTGATCGAGGAGGTCGGCATCGGTGCCCTGTGGTTGTCGGCGGTGCTGGGGCTACTCGCATTCGCTGCGCTGGGTTGGCTACGGCGCGGTGCGGCAGTGCCCGTCTAAGGGCCTGCCGGTTCGGTTCGGCTGCAGCAGCCGGTGTCGACCGCAGCCTGCGGCTCCGAGGGGCAGCAGGCGCTGGGCCGGTCATCCAGCAGGCTGGCCGCTGCCAGCAGGCCAGCCCTGAGGATCAGCTCGGCGGGAATCGCTTCGTAGACCTGCTCACCCAGCTGCAGCGTGCGGCAATCGGCGTCGCCACAGGCCGAGCAGCACCGGCTCCGGCCGGACGAGGCGCCGAGCCAGTGTTCCAGTGGCGCATCGGCGATCCACAGGCGGTTGGACTCCAGTGGCGCCTGGGCGAAGCGGGCCGGATCGAGCTGATGGACCTTGAGCTGCACTTCGATGCCGAGCACGTGCAAGGCCTGCGCGAGGTCGGCGGCGGCCTGGCGGACCGCCTGCTCGGTGGCGCCGCAGCGGTCACAGGTGCGGCCTTGGGCGTCCAGCAGGCGCTGCCAGCGGATCTCGAGGGTTTTCATCGCGGCGCTCTCCTGCAGGCCGGTTGCCCCCAGAGTCTAGGCCGCTTCCGTGGCAGGCGCGGCCTCCGTCGTGCGTCGCTAGCGGTTGTCGCCGTTCAGCTGGCTGGCGAACTGGCCGACCGCACTGACCACCCGCTGGGCACCGTCCTGGATCTCGACGATCACCGCACCGGCCTGGTTGGCAAACTCCAGGCCCTGTTCGGCCTGGCCACGGCTGCTGGACATGCTGTGCACCGCGGCCTGGGCCAGCTCCTGGTTCTTCTGCACCACGCCGACGATCTCCTCGGCCGCCTTGCTGGTACGCGCGGCGAGCTGGCGTACCTCGTCGGCCACCACCGCGAAGCCACGGCCCTGGTCGCCGGCCCGCGCCGCCTCGATGGCCGCGTTCAGCGCCAGCAGGTTGGTCTGGTCGGCGATGCCGCTGATGGTCTTGAGGATCGCGCTGATCAGCTGCGACTGCTTGTCCAGCGCCTCGATGCCATCGGAGGCGTCCTGCATCTGCTGGGCGATCCGGCGCATCACCTCGACGGTCTGCTGGACCACTTCGGCGCCGCGCTGGGCACTGCGGTCGGTCTGCTGCGAGGTGCCGTAGGCGATGGTCGCCGCTTCGGCCACGGCATTCTCGCGCTGGACCTGCTCGGTGATCACCGTGGCGAACTTGATGATCTTGTAGAGCGTGCCGTGGGCGTCGTGCACCGGGTTGTAGGAGGCCTCCAGCCAGACCTCACGGCCGAAGGCGTCGACGCGCTTGAAGCGCGAGGCGACGTACTCGCCGCGATTGAGTCGCTCCCAGAAGGCGCGGTAGTCGGCCGATTCGCTTTCTTCGCGCTCACAGAACATGCGGTGGTGCTTGCCCTGGATCTGCTCCAGGCGGTAGCCCATGCCGTCGAGGAAGCGCTGGTTGGCGGTCAGCACATGGCCCTTGAGGTCGAACTCGATCACCGCGGTCGAGCGCAGCAGCGCCTTGATCACGCTTTCGTGCTCGCGCGAGGTCTCGATGGTCCGGGTCAGGTTGTTGGCGCAGAGGGTGAAGTAGCGCAGCGAGCCGTCCGCGCCCTTGATCGGCTGCCAGATCGAGCGCAACCAGGCCTCGCGGCCGTCGGCGCACAGCAGGCGATAGGCGCCGGACAGGTGCTCGCCCCGCTGCAGGGCAGTGCGCAGTCGCGCGTAGTTGGCCTCGCTGCGAAATTGCGCGCTGAACAGCTCGCCCAGCGTGCGGCCGAGCAGTTGTTCGCGGCGGTAGCCGGTCTCGCCGAGGAAGAGATCGTTGACATGCTGGATGCGTCCCTGCGGGTCCACTTCGAGGACCATCATCTCCCGGTACAGCGAGTCCTTGATCTGCCGGTTGGTCGCGACTTCCTCGCGCAGCGCCGACAGCTCCCGCTTGAGCGTCTTGTTGAACATGTTCTTGGCATCCAGAGAAGGGAGGGCAACTACCGCCCAACTTCTGCTTCGGCTGCGCACTGGCGAACTGGAGTGTCGGGCGCCGGCAATTTCCGCTATCGATGCGATAGGCAGGTTCAATCGCCCAGCGCCTGCTCGAGCAGCGCCTGCCGTACCGCCGGCTCCAGCGCATGGAACACCTGCAGCGCGCCGAAGGCATCGTCTGCCGCGTAGCGCTGCTGGGCCTCGCTAAGCCCGAGGCTCGCCCAGTTCGAGGTGGCCAGGCGGCGCGACTTGGGGATGGCCTGCTGCAGCAGCCCGGCCACCGCGCCGCGCAGGCCGACCTGGCCCTTGATGCCCACATAGCGCAGCACGCTGCCCAGGTCGATGCAGGCGTGCAGGCGGATGCCGAGGCGGCTGTGCAGGTGGCTGCGGTCGGACTTGAGGCCGAAGCCGACCTTTACCAGGTGGTGGTTTTCCAGCACCGCGCGGGCTGCATCCAGGCAGCCGGGCACCGCGACCCGCAGCAGGTAGGCCCGCTGCCGCGTGGCGAACTGGATCAGGTGCGGGCCGTCGGAGCGCTCGCCGACGCGGAAGGTCGGCCTGGACTCGGTGTCGAAACCGATCGGCCCGCCGTCCGAGAGCAGCTCGCGCAGGGCTTCCGCGCAAGCCGCGGCATCGCCCGGCAGGCAGATCCGCTCGATCCCGATGCCCCGGAACGGGGCCAGCGCGACGCTATCGGGCGATGGCGCGATCCGCACGATCGGCAACCGGTTCATGGGGCCAGCCATTGCGGGGCGGGGTTGCACAGGAGCCAGAGGGCCGCCTCCTGATGATCGGCAGCGCGCACCTGGAAGCGTTCAGTCATGGGCCGGTCTCGTCGCGGGATGCGGGCACCCTAGCGGCTGCGCGGCGCAACGTCCATTGCATCGCGCAAGCGTACGCGCAGCGTACAGGACACATGCCTCGCAAGGCGTGCCATGCGCACCTTTAGCGCCTGCGCCGAGGCTGCGTGCGGCGCACCCTACGGCCCGTAAAGGCGGCGGTGACGGGCCATTACAAGCGAGAACGATTCCGATCTGCTACTACAGGGCCCTGGCTCGCCGGTCGCAGGCGCTACTACCAAGGGAGTAGGGCTTGGCATCCAAAGCAGGATTCTGCCGAGTCGCCCACGGTTTCAAGATGCGGCCATGCGCTCCGGCCAGGAGCTGCCTCGCTCAGATTCACGAACCAAGGGTGGTAGTCATGAACAACAACAAAACTCTGCGCGCTCTGCTGGCGGCCGGTTTCATCGGTTTCTCCGGCCTGGCGCTGGCCCATGGCGATGTCACGCCGCAGGCTGTCGAAACCAAGGGGCTGCCTTCGCTGGGCGAGGAGTGGGCCGACGAGAACCCGTTCCGCGAGCCGAGCGAATACAACAAGCGCGCCGTCGAGATCGGCTCCTCCGCCTACAATCAGAACTGCGCCCGCTGCCACGGCCTGGAAGCCATCTCCGGCGGTATCGCACCGGACCTGCGCGACCTGGAAGCCAATATCGACGGTGACGAGTGGTTCAAGGAGCGCGTGATCAACGGTGCCGTGCGCGACGGCGCGGTGTACATGCCGCGCATGGCCGACACCCTCAGCCAGGAAGCGCTGTGGGCGATCCGTACCTATATCGAAAGCGAAGCTGCCAAACGGTGACCGCCATGCGCCGGATGCTCAAGCTGTTCTGCCTGGTTCTGGCATGCGTGGTGCTGCAGGCGCAGGCCGCGCAGGTCCGGCCGTATGACGACATCATCGAATCCGGCGTGCTCAAGGTCGCGGTCTACGAGAACTTCCCGCCCTACAGCTACCTGGCCGATGGCAAGCCACAGGGCGTCGACGTGGACCTGGCGCAGAAGCTCGCCGCGGGCCTGGGCCTGAAGCTCGAGCTGCTGTGGGTCACGCCCGGCGAGAAGCTTGACGACGATCTGCGCAACTTCATCTGGAAGGGCCACTACCTGCGGCCGAACGTACTCGCCGACCTGATGCTGCGGGTGCCCTATGACCGCGAGTTCAGCTACCGGCGCAACGAGGTGGGCGAACTGGTCAACGAGCAGGTGGCGATGTTCGGCCCCTACCAGCGCGAACGCTGGCAGGTCGCCTACGACGACCGGCGCATGGACGACGTGCCCAGCGTCGCGGTGTTCCAGTACCACCCCATCGGGGTCGAGGTGGAGAGCGTGCCCTCGTTCTACATGACCTCGGTGTTCAACGGTCGCATGGCCGGCAATACCCACCACTACGCTTCGCCGGGGCTGGCCTTCGAGGCCATGCGCAAGGGCGAGGTGGACGCCACCATGGCCATGCGCGGCGAGATCGACTGGCTGGTCGGGCAGTCTGGCGACGAGCACTTCAAGCTGGCGGAGAACGCCTACCCGAACATGGGCCGGCAGGCCTGGGACCTAGGCATGGCGGTGCACGAGTCCAACCGCCAGCTGGCCTATGCGCTCGAAGCGGTGCTCGAGCCGCTGATCGCCGACGGTGAGATGGAGCGCATCTACGCCAGCCATGGCATGCGCTACGAGAAGCCGGACCTGTATCAGGACGCACCGGGCGTCGTACATCGCTGACGGCCCTCGCGCCGAAGGAGTCGGACATGTCCATGCGTGCGTTGCTGCTGATGGTCCTGGCCCTGGGAGCGGCGCCGCTGCAGGCCGGCGAGCCCGACCCGCTGCAATCGGTGATGTGGGAACACCACCACCGCAACCTGCTCGGCGGCCAGGCCTATGTGTTCGACCCGCAGGTGCGGGTCGAGCTGCCACCCTTCGCCGAGGATGCGCGCCAGGTGCCGGTACTGGTCGATGCCCGCGCGCTGGGCGACGAGGTGGTGCGCATCGAGGCCTGGGCCGATCTGAACCCCATCCCGCGGATCTTCACCTTCGTGCCGGGCGATGAAGTCCTGCCGCTGGTGGCGATCCGCATCCGCGTCGAGCAGGCGACGCCGGTGCGCGCCGCGGTGCTGACCCGCGATGGTGTCTGGCATGTCGGCGGCGCCAAGGTCGATGCGGCCGGCGGCGGCTGTACCGCACCCAGCGTGGTGCGTGCGCAGCCGGGCTGGGAGGATCGTCTCGGGCAGGTGCTCGGCGGGCGCTTCCCGCGTGGCGAGGCGAGCCGCCTGCGCATGCAGGTGGCCCACCCGATGGACAACGGCCTGGTTGGCGGCATCCCCGAGTTCTTCCTCAACCAGGCCGAACTGCGCGACGCGGACGGCCAGCCGCTGGCGACTATGGAGCTCTATCCGGCCGTCGCGGAAAACCCCACCCTCAGCCTCGAGCTGAAGCACGACCAGCCGGCGCAGCTCTGGCTGCGCGACAACAACGGCAACGAGTTCGAAGCCGCATTCTGATCGCCCCATCGCCACGGGAGGCCCCATGCGCCTGATCCTTCTCGCCCTTGCGCTGTGCCTCGGCCTGCCGGCGCAGGCGGAGTTCAGCTACCAGCTGCAGCCACGCCAGATCGCGGCCGATACCTGGCTGTTCGAGGGCAGTACCGACAACTTCGACAAGCACAACGGCGCCAACATCGTCAACACGGCGTTCATCGTCGGCACCGATGGCGTGCTGGTGATCGACAGCGGCCCCTCGCGGCGCTACGGCGAGCAGATGCGCGAAGCCATCGGCCGCATCACCGACAAGCCCATCGTCAAGGTGTTGCTGACGCACCATCACCCCGACCACGTGCTCGGCAACCAGGCCTTCGCCGACGTGCCCATCGCCGCGCTGGCCGGCACCACCGAGCTGCTGCGCGAGCAGGGCGACGCCATGGCCGAGAACATGTACCGCCTGGTCGGCGACTGGATGCGCGGCACCGAGGTGCTGCTGCCGAGCGAGACACTGGAGCCCGGCGTGCTGGAAATCGCCGGCCATCGCCTGCGGCTGCTGGCCTTGCGCGGGCACACCGGCGCGGACCTGGCCATCTTCGACGAGACCAGCGGCGTGCTGCTGGCCGGCGATATCGTCTTCTACCAGCGTGCGCTGACCACGCCGAACAGCCCGGGGCTGGATGCCTGGCTGGCCGATCTCGACACCCTCCAGGCGCTGCCCTGGAAGCTGCTGGTGCCCGGCCACGGCCCGGTGGCCGAGGATGCCGCGCCGTTCGAGCAGATGCGCGACTACCTCGGCTGGCTCGACGGGCTGCTGCGCCAGAGTGCCGAAAGCGGGGCGGAGCTGGGCGAGGTGGCGCAGGCGCCGATCCCGCCGCGCTTCGCCGGCATCAGCCTGACGCGCTACGAGCTGATCCGCAGCGCCACGCACCTCTATCCGAAATACGAGGCGCAGGCGCTCGAGCGCATCGACCGGCAGTAGCCCTCAGGCGCGCCGCATCGACCAGTAGCTGCGGCGGAACAGGTCGCGCTCGCCGAGCGCGCCGACGCCCACCGCGAAGCCCAGCAGCACCAGCGTCACGTACAGGCACAGCTGCACCAGGCCCTCGGGCTGCGGTGCGTTGTGCAGCACCGCGGCCAGCGCCCCGGCGGTCGCCAGCCAGCGCAGCAGCAGGGCGGCACCCAGTCCGCGCGGCGAAGCGCGGTAGACGTACAGCCCCATGAACAACGCCTGCAGCACCGCCCCGCAGGAGAAGGCGATGGCCAGGCCCAGGGCGCCATAGGGGCGGTAGAGCAGGGCGTCGAGGGCCACCGTCAGCACCGCGGCGACCAGGGTGATGACCAGGAACAGCCGCGCCTGGTGCTGCGCCAGCAGCGCACGTCCCCAGAGCAGCGCCAGCCCCATGGCCGGCAGCCCCAGCGCATAGGGCACCACCAGCGAGGCTGTGGCGGTGGTCTGCGCCGCGCCGAACTCGCCGCGCTCTAGCAGTACCGCGACTACCGATTCGGGGAACGAGCTGAGCACCACCGAGGCCGGCACCAGGAACAGCAGCGTCGCCAGCAGGCCCTTGCGGATCACCGCGGCATGGCCGGCATGGTCCTTGTCGTTCCAGCTGGCGGAGAACTGCGGGAACAGCACCGACAGCACCGACATTGCATAGAGCGTCAGTGGAATGGTGACGATGCGGAAGGCGAAGGACAGCATGGTGATGCTGCCCTCGTCGAGAAAGGAGGCGAACATCCGCTCGGCCAGGATGCACGCCTGCTGCGCGCCGGCGGCCAGCAGCACCGGCGCGAAGGCCAGGCCGAATTCGCCGCCGCGGCCTTTGTCCACCGGCCTGGCTTCGCCGCGCAGGTAGTGCAGGCGCCGGTGTTGCGCGACGATCAGCGCCAGCTGCGGCAACAGCATGCCGATGAAGATCACCATGCCGGTTGGCTCGAACAGCAGGATGCCGATGATCGCCCCGGCGTTGAGCAGCACCGTACGGGTCATCGGCAGGATGAACACCTCGTCCATGTTCAGCAGCGCGCCCTGGCAGTAGAGCGTCGCCTGCACCGCGATCAGCAGCGCACCGACGCAGAACACCAGCTGGCCGGTGGCGACCTGGTCGGCCGACCAGCCCGGCGCCAGGGCGGTGAGGATCCAGTAGCTGGTCGCGATGATCAGCGCGCTGGCGGCCACGCCCATCAGCATCACGCGCCAGTAGAGCCAGCGGCTGACCGACTCGAACAGCGCCTCGGACTGGCTGCGCAGCTTCTGCAGGTAGGGAATCATCGCGTCGCGCAGCGACAGGCCGAGGAAGTTCTCGAAGAACAGCGGCAGGATCAGGGCCACGAAGATGAGGTCGGCTTCCCAGCTCAGTCCGAAGGACCGGGCGATGAACAGGTCGCGCAGAAAACCGAGAAGAAAGCTGGCGATGGTAAGCGCCAGGATGACCAGCGATGCGTTCATTCCTTGATCCTTGACCCAGGCCTGACCACGGCCTGCTTGCTGTTACGACGATGGGCGGCGCGGCCGCTCGGGCGCCGGCCAGACTGCTAGCGGTAGATAGACTGATAGGCGGCGCCATGGTTCCGGCCGAAGCACGCGGCAACGACTGCTGCGAATAGGTAAAAATGCCGTAAATCCGCTTTGCGAGAGCGGTCCGACTGCTTAAGGTTCAGGCTCCTTCCGCTGCGATCACCATCATGCCCGTCGCCCACACCGATTCTTCCTCCCGACTTCGCTGGCTGGCCGTCGCGCTGATCGCCACGGCCCTTGTTCTCCTGGCCTGGTGGCTGTGGCCCGAGACTCCGGCAAACGACGACCAGCGTTCCGGCGGGCGCCCCGGTTTCGGCGCTTTCGGCGGCCCGGTGCCGGTACGTGTCACGCCGGTCGGCCAGGGCCAGTTCCAGGTGTTCTACAAGGCGCTGGGCACGGTCACGCCGCTGAATACGGTGAACGTGCGCAGCCGGGTGGCCGGCGAGCTGGTCGAGGTGCGTTTCGAGGAAGGCCAGCGGGTCAAGGCCGGCGACCTGCTCGCGGTGATCGACCCGCGGCCCTATCGCGTGGCCCTGCAACAGGCCGAGGGCACCCTGCGGCAGAACCAGGCGCAGCTGAAGAACGCACAGATCGACCTGCAGCGCTACAAGGGCCTGTACGCCGAGGACAGCATCGCCAAGCAGACCCTCGACACCCAGGAGGCGCTGGTCAGCCAGTACCAGGGCACCCTGGCGGCCAACCAGGCGGCGGTCAACGAAGCCAGGCTCAACCTCGAGTTCACCCAGATCCGCGCGCCGATCGACGGCCGCCTCGGCCTGCGCCAGCTGGACCTCGGCAACCTGGTTGCCGCCAACGACACCACGCCGCTGGTGGTCATCACCCAGACCCAGCCGATGGCGGTGACCTTTACCCTGCCCGAGGGCGAGCTGCCGCCGGTGCTGACCCGCTTCCGCGGCGGCGAGGCGCTGGCCGTGCAGGCCTGGGATCGTGGCGAGCGCACCCTGTTCGGCGAGGGCGTGCTGGAAAGCGTCGACAACCAGATCGACGCCGCCACCGGCACCCTCAAGCTCAAGGCGCGCTTCGACAACGAGGCCGAGCTGCTGCTGCCCAACCAGTTCGTCAACGTGCGCCTGCGCGTGGAGACGCTGGACAACGCCACGCTGATTCCCTCGGCCGCGCTGCAATTCGGCTCGCGCGGCAACTTCGCCTATGTGGTCAACGCCGACAGCAAGGTCGAGCTGCGCAGCGTCGAGGTCGGCCCGAGCAACGGCGAGACCACGGTGATCAGCCAGGGCCTGGCGCCGGGCGAGCGGATCGTCGTGGAAGGCACCGACCGCCTGCGCGACGGCAGCGAGGTGGAAGTGGTGGACCCGGCCACCATGGCCCGCGAGGCGGCCGACCAGCCGAAGGTCGGCGTCGAGGAGAAAGGGGAGCGCCCGGCTCGATGAACGTCTCGCGGCTGTTCATCCTGCGGCCGGTGGCGACCACCCTGAGCATGGTGGCGATCCTCCTGGCCGGCCTGATCGCCTACAAGCTGCTGCCGGTGGCGGCGCTGCCGCAGGTCGACTACCCCACCATCCGCGTGATGACGCTCTACCCGGGGGCCAGTCCCGAGGTCATGACCAGCGCCGTCACCGCGCCGCTGGAGCGCCAGTTCGGCCAGATGCCGGGGCTGACGCAGCTGTCTTCGAGCAGCTCCGGCGGTGCCTCGGTCATCACCCTGCGCTTTTCCCTGGACGTCGAGCTGGACGTCGCCGAGCAAGAGGTGCAGGCGGCGATCAACGCGGCGAACAACCTGCTGCCCAGCGACCTTCCGGCGCCGCCGGTGTACAACAAGGTCAACCCGGCCGACACGCCGGTGATCACCCTGGCGATCACCTCCGAGACGCTGCCGCTGCCCAGGCTGCATGACCTGGTCGACACCCGCATGGCGCAGAAGCTCGCGCAGATCAGCGGCGTGGGCATGGTCAGCATCGCCGGCGGGCAACGCCCGGCGGTGCGCATCCGCACCAACCCCGAGGCGCTGGCCGCCTACGGGCTGTCGCTGGCCGACGTGCGCCAGCTGATCAACCAGGCCAACGTCAACCAGCCCAAGGGCAACTTCGACGGCCCGACCCGCGTCTCGATGCTCGATGCCAACGACCAGCTCGAATCGCCCGAGGAATATGCCGAGCTGATCCTCACCTACCAGGACGGCGCCGCGCTGCGCCTGAAGGACATCGCCAGCATCGTCGACGGCGCGGAGAACGAACGCCTGGCCGCCTGGGCCAACCGCAGCCAGGCCGTGCTGCTGAACATCCAGCGCCAGCCGGGCGCCAATGTCATCGATGTGGTCGAGCGCATCCAGGCACTGCTGCCGGAAGTCACCGCCAGCATGCCGGCAGGCCTGGACGTGGCCATCCTCACCGACCGTACGCAGACCATTCGCGCGGCGGTCACCGACGTGCAGCACGAGCTGATCCTGGCGACCATCCTGGTGGTCGCGGTGACCTTCGTCTTCCTGAAGAAGCTCTCGGCCACGGTGATCCCTTCGATCGCGGTGCCGCTGTCGCTGGTCGGCACCTTCGCGGTGATGTACCTCTGCGGCTTCTCGCTGAACAACCTGACGCTGATGGCGCTGACCATCGCCACCGGCTTCGTGGTGGACGATGCCATCGTCATGCTGGAGAACATCGCCCGCCACGTGGAGGAGGGCGAGACGCCGCTGAATGCCGCGCTCAAGGGCGCCAGGCAGATCGGCTTCACGCTGATCTCGCTGACCTTCTCGCTGATCGCCGTGCTGATCCCGTTGTTGTTCATGCAGGACGTGGTCGGCCGGCTGTTCCGTGAGTTCGCCATCACCCTGGCGGTGGCGATCCTGCTGTCGCTGGTGGTCTCGCTGACCCTGACGCCGATGATGTGCGCCAAGCTGCTCAAGCCGCACACGGTGAGCGCGGCCAAGCCGGACTGGGTCGAGCGGCTGATCGGCGGCTATGCGCGCTGGCTGGGCTGGGTGCTCGGCCACCAGACGCTGACCCTGCTGGTCGCGCTGGCCACCCTGGCGCTGACCGTGGTGCTCTACCTGATGGTGCCCAAGGGCTTCTTCCCGGTGCAGGACACCGGCGTGATCCAGGGTATCAGCGAGGCGCCGCAATCGGTTTCGTTCCGCGAGATGAGCGAGCGCCAGCAGCGCCTGGCCGAGGTATTGCTGGCCGACCCGGACGTAGTCAGCCTGTCGTCCTACATCGGCGTCGACGGCGATAACGTCACGCTCAACAGCGGGCGCCTGCTGATCAACCTCAAGCCGCACGCCGAGCGCAGCGCCACGGCCAGCCAGGTCATCGAGCGCCTGCGCCCCGAACTGGCGCGCATCCCGGGCATCGAGCTGTACCTGCAGCCGGTGCAGGACCTGTCCATCGAGGACCGGGTCAGCCGCACGCAGTTCCAGTTCAGCCTGGAGTCGCCCGACAGCGCCTTGCTCAGCGAATGGACGCCGCGCCTGGTCGAGGCCCTGCGCCAGCGGGCCGAACTGACCGACGTCGCCACCGACCTGCAGAGCGACGGCCTGCAGGTCTACCTGGATATCGACCGCGACGCCGCCGCGCGCCTGGGCATCGAGGTTTCGGCCATCACCGACGCGCTGTACGACGCCTTTGGCCAGCGGCAGATCTCGACCATCTTCACCCAGGCCAGCCAGTACCGCGTGGTGCTGGAGGTCGAGGACGGCCGCCGGCTCGGCCCGCAGGCGCTCGAGCAGCTGTTCGTCAAGGGCGAGGAGGGCGAGCCGGTGCGGCTGTCGAGCCTGGCGCGCATCGAGCAGCGCTCGGCACCGCTGTTGATCAACCACATCGGCCAGTTCCCGGCGGCGACGGTGTCGTTCAACCTCGCCGAAGGCATGTCGCTCGGCCACGCGGTCGAGGTGATCGAGCAGGTGGAGCGCGAGATCGGCCTGCCGGCGGGTATCCAGACGCACTTCCAGGGTGCCGCCGAAGCCTTCCGCGCGTCGCTGTCGAGCACGCTGCTGCTGATCCTCGCCGCGGTGGTGACCATGTACATCGTGCTCGGCGTGCTCTACGAGAGCTACATCCACCCGATCACCATTCTCTCCACGCTGCCCTCGGCCGCCGTGGGCGCCTTGCTGGCGCTGCTGCTGACCGGCAACGACCTGGGCCTGATCGCGATCATCGGCATCATCCTGCTGATCGGCATCGTCAAGAAGAACGCGATCATGATGATCGACTTCGCCCTGGAGGCCGAGCGCCACCAGGGCATGACCCCGGAGCAGGCGATCTACCGCGCCGCGCTGCTGCGTTTCCGGCCGATCCTGATGACCACCCTGGCGGCGCTGTTCGGCGCCATCCCGCTGATGCTCGCCACCGGCTCCGGCGCCGAACTGCGCCAGCCGCTGGGCCTGGTGCTGGTCGGTGGCCTGCTGATGAGCCAGTTGCTGACGCTGTTCACCACCCCGGTTATCTACCTGTTCTTCGATCGCCTGGGCCAGCGCTGGCGGCGCCAGGCCGAACCGGCGGAGGCCGGCGCATGAGCCGCGCGGGCCTGCCCGAGGGCTGGCGATGAACCTCTCGGCGCCGTTCATCGCGCGCCCGGTGGCGACCATGCTGCTGAGCCTGGCGATCCTCCTGCTCGGCGGGATGAGCTTCACCCTGTTGCCGGTCTCGCCGCTGCCGAACATGGATTTCCCGGTGATCACCGTGCAGGCCAGCCTGCCCGGCGCCAGCCCGGAGATCATGGCCTCCAGCGTGGCGACACCGCTGGAGCGCTCGCTCGGCAGCATCGCCGGGGTCAGCCAGATGACCAGCCGCAGCAGCCAGGGCTCGACGCGCATCATCATCCAGTTCGACCTGAGCCGCGACATCAACGGCGCCGCCCGCGACGTGCAGGCGGCGATCAACGCGGCGCGCAACCTGTTGCCCAGCGGCATGCGCAGCATGCCCACCTACCGCAAGATCAACCCGTCGCAGGCGCCGATCATGGTGCTGTCGCTGACCTCCGAGGTGCTCGACAAGGGCCAGCTGTACGACATCGGCTCGACCATCCTCGCGCAGAAGCTGTCGCAGGTGCCCGGCGTCGGCGAGGTGCAGGTCGGCGGCAGCTCGCTGCCGGCGGTGCGCGTCGAACTGCAGCCGCAGCAGCTGGAGCAGTACGGCGTCTCGCTCGACGACGTGCGCCAGACCATCGCCAACGCCAACGTGCGCCGGCCCAAGGGCATGGTCGAGGATGACCACCGCCACTGGCAGGTCGCCGCCAACGACCAGTTGCACCAGGCCGCCGACTACGCGCCGCTGATCATCCGCTACCAGGACGGCGCCGCGCTGCGCCTGGGCGACGTCGCCCGCGTCAAGGATTCGGTCGAGGACCGCTACAACAGCGGCTTCTTCAACCGCGAGCCGGCGGTGCTGCTGATCGTCAACCGCCAGGCCGGCGCCAATATCATCGAGACCATCGAGGGCATCCGCGCGGAACTGCCGGCGCTGCAGGCGATCCTGCCGGGTAGCGTCGCGCTGGACGTGGCGATGGACCGCTCGCCGGTGATCCGCGCGACCCTGCACGAGGCCGAGCGCACGCTGCTGATCGCCGTGGCGCTGGTGATCCTGCTGGTGTTCCTGTTCCTCGGCAAGCTGCGCACCGCGCTGATTCCGGCGCTGGCGGTGCCGGTGTCGCTGGTCGGCACCTTCGCGGTGATGTACCTGGCCGGCTTCTCGCTCAACACGCTGTCGCTGATGGCGCTGATCCTGGCTGCGGGGCTGGTGGTCGACGACGCCATCGTGGTGCTGGAGAACATCGCCCGCCACATCGACGACGGCGTGCCGCCGCTGCGCGCGGCCTACATCGGCACCCGCGAGGTGGGCTTCACGCTCTTGTCGATGAACGTCTCGCTGGTGGTGGTGTTCGTCTCCATCCTGTTCATGGGCGGGCTGGTGGAGCGCCTGTTCCGCGAGTTCAGCCTGACCCTGGCGGCGGCCATCCTCGTCTCGCTGCTGGTCTCGCTCACGCTCACGCCGATGCTCTGCGCGCGCTGGCTCAAGCGCCACGACCCGCAGCACGACAGCGGCCTGCACCGCTGGAGCCACCGGCTGCACGAGCGGCTGGTCGGCTGGTACGACCGTTCGCTGGCCTGGGCGCTGCGCCACCGGCGCATCACGCTGCTCAGCCTGCTGGCCACCGTCGCGCTGAACGTGGTGCTCTACGTACAGGTGCCCAAGACCTTCCTGCCGCAACAGGACACCGGCCAGCTGACCGGCTTCATCCGTGGCGACGACGGCCTGTCGTTCCAGGTGATGCAGCCGAAGATCGAGGCGTTCCGCAAGGCGCTGCTGGCCGACCCGGCGGTGGAAAGCGTGGCCGGCTTCATCGGCGGGCAGGGCGGCATCAATAACGCCTTCATGGTCGTGCGCCTGAAACCGGTGGCCGAGCGCGGGATTTCCGCCCAGCAAGTCATCGAGCGCATTCGCAAGAACCAGCCGAAGGTGCCCGGCGGGCGCATGTTCCTCATGGCCGACCAGGACCTGCAGTTCGGTGGCGGCCGGCAGAGCAGCTCGGCCTACGCCTACACGCTGCTGGCCGGCGACCTCGAGGAGCTGCGCACCTGGACGCCGCGGGTGATCGCCGCGCTCAAGGCGCTGCCGGAGCTGACCAGCATCGACGCCAACGACGGCGAGGGCGCCCAGCAGATCACCCTGGTGGTCGACCGCGACGCCGCCAAGCGCCTGGGCATCGACATGAGCACCGTGACCACGCTGCTGAACAACGCCTTCAGCCAGCGGCAGATCTCCACCATCTACGAGTCGCTGAACCAGTACCGCGTGGTGATGGAGCTCGACCCGAGCTACGCCCAGCATCCGGAGGTGCTCGACCAGGTCCATGTGATCACCGAGGACGGCCAGCGCGTGCCGCTGTCGGCCTTCGCCCGCTACGAGCGCAGCCTGGAAGAGGACCGCGTGCAGCACGACGGCCAGTTCGCCGCCGAGAACATCGACTTCGACCTGGCCGAGGGCGTCAGCCTCGACCAGGCGACCCTGGCGATCGAGCGTGCGGTCGCCGCCATCGGCCTGCCGAGCGAGGTGCAGGGCCGCCTGGGCGGCACCGGCGACGTGTTCAAGGCGGCCCAGGAAAGCCAGCCCCTGATGATTCTCGGCGCGCTGCTGCTGGTCTACATCGTGCTCGGCATCCTCTACGAGAGCTACATCCACCCGCTGACCATCCTCTCGACGCTGCCCTCGGCCGGGGTCGGCGCGCTGCTGGCGATCATCCTCACCGGCGACCAGTTCAGCCTGATCTCGCTGCTCGGGCTGTTCCTGCTGATCGGCGTGGTGAAGAAGAACGCCATCCTGATGATCGACCTGGCGCTGCAGTTCGAGCGCACCGACGGCCTGGCGCCGGCCGACTCGATCCACCGCGCCTGCCTGCTGCGCTTCCGACCGATCCTGATGACCACCATGGCGGCGATCCTCGGTGCCGTGCCGCTCTTGATCGGCGGCACCGAGGGCGCGGAAATGCGCCGGCCGCTGGGCCTGGCGATCATCGGCGGCCTGGTGCTCAGCCAGCTGCTCACGCTCTACACCACGCCGGTGGTCTACCTCTACCTGGACCGCCTGCGGCACCGCTTCAACCAATGGCGCGGGATACGCACCGACGCCGCCCTGGACAATGCGCTATGACCGTCTTCGCTCGAACCTTCCACCTGCGCCCGCTGGCCGTCCTCGCCATGGGCCTGGCGCTCGGCGCCTGTACCCTCGGCCCCGACTACCAGCGCCCGGACCTGCCGCTGGGCAGCGAATTCAGGCAGGCCGAGGGCTGGAAGAACGCGACACCGGCCGACCTGCTCGAGCGCGGGCCCTGGTGGACGCTCTACGGCGATGCCGAGCTGGACGCCCTGGTGGCGCGGCTGAACCGCTCCAACCAGGACCTGGCCGCGGCCGAAGCGCAGTACCGCCAGGCACGGGCCCTGGTGCGCAGCGCGCGCTCGCAGTTGTTCCCGACGCTTTCGGGCAGCGCCTCCGGTACCCGTACGGGGCAGGGCAGTGGCGTGCAGGGCAGCAGCGGCACGAGCGGTGTCGGCGAGAGCTACCAGTTGGGGCTCGACGCGACCTGGGAGGTCGATCTCTGGGGCCGCCTGCGGCGCAACCTCGAGGCCAGCCGCGCCGACATGCAGGCCAGCGCCGCCGACCTGGCCGCGGTGCGCCTGAGCCTGCAGGCCGAACTGGTGCAGACCTACCTGCAACTGCGGGTGATGGACGCCCAGCAGCGCCTGCTCGAACAGACCGTCGAGGCCTACGCGCGCTCGCTGCGCCTGACGGAGAACCAGTACCGCGCCGGCATCGTGCCCAAGTCCGACGTGGCCCAGGCGCGCACCCAGCTCAAGCAGACCCAGGCCGAGGCCATCGACCTGAAGTGGCAACGTGCGCAGCTCGAACATGCCATCGCCGTGCTGGTCGGCGTGCCACCCAGCGAGCTGCAGCTGGCCGGCCGCGACGGCGTACCACGGCTGCCGGCGCTGCCGATGGCCCTGCCGTCGCAGCTGCTCGAACGCCGTCCGGACATCGCCGCGTCCGAGCGCAGCGTGATGGCCGCCAACGCCGCGATCGGTATTGCCCGCACCGCCTGGTTCCCGGAGCTGACGCTCTCGGCTTCCGGCGGCTACCGCAACAGTGTGTTCAGCAACCTGATCGAGGTGCCCAACCGCTTCTGGTCCTTAGGCCCGCAACTGGCGGTCACCCTGCTGGATTTCGGCGGCCGCCGCGCCGAGGTGGAGCGCGCCGAGGCCGCCTACGACCAGACCGTGGCCAGCTACCGGCAGACGGTGCTCGAAAGCCTGCGCGAGGTGGAGGATGCGCTGGTGCAGCTGCGCGTGCTGGGCGAGGAAGCCGAGGTGCAGCGCGAGGCGCTGGAGTCGGCGCAGGAATCGCTGCGGCTGATCGAAAACCAGTACCGCGCCGGCACCGTCGACTACCTGAGCGTGGCGACCGTGCAGACCACCGCGCTGAACAACGAAAGGACCAACCTGGGGCTGCTGGGCGACCGGTTGCTGGCCAGCGTGCAGCTGATCGCGGCACTCGGCGGTGGCTGGGACAGCAGCCTGCTGCAAGGCGAGCCGCCGCTCGCCACCGACCGGTAAAGCCAGGCGCGGCAGGCACCGCGCCTGGCGTGCCGCTCAGCGGGACTTGCGATTGACCGCCTCGGCGGCCTTGATGACGTCGGCGCCGATGGCCGGCTCGAACTGCCGCCACACCGGGCGCATCTGCTCGCGCCAGGCCTGCCGTTCCTCGTCGGTAAGGGCGATGATCTGCGTGGTGCCGGCCTGGCGGATGCGCTCGCGATCGGCCTGGTTCAGCTGCTCAGCTTCCTTGTTCACCGTGTAGCTGACCTCGTCGAGGATCGCCTCGAGTTCGAAGCGGACCTTGTGCGGCATGCCCATCCAGAAGCGCGTGTTGGTCACCACCATGTAGTCCAGCACGCCGTGGTTGGTCTCGGTGATGTAGGGCTGCACCGTGTGCATCTTCTTGCTGTAGATGTTCGACCAGGGGTTCTCCGCACCCTGCACGGTGCCGCTCTTCAGCGCGCCGTAGACTTCGGCGAACGGCAGCTTGCGGGCGCCCGCGCCGAGGGCGTCGAACTGCGCCTGCAGCACTGCCGAGGGCTGGATGCGGAAGTCCAGGCCGCGGGCATCGCCCGGGATGCGCAGCGGACGGGTTGCCGACAGCTGCTTCATGCCGTTGTGCCAGTAGGCCAGGCCGGTGATGTTGTGCGCCTCCATCGAGCGCAGCAACTGGCGGCCCTTGGCACGCTTCTGGAAACGGTTCACCGCGTCGATGTCGTCGAACAGGAACGGCAGATCGAACACCTGGACCTGCTTGGTGTACTGCTCGAACTTGGCCAGCGACGGTGCCAGCAGCTGCACCTTGTCCTCACGCAACGCCTCGAGCTCATCCGCGTCGCCGTAAAGCGAGGAGTTCGGATAGACCTCGACGCTCACCTGGCCCGGCAGGCGTTCTTCGGCCAATCGCTTGAACAGCAGCGCCCCCTTGCCCTTGGGCGTGTCCTCGGCGACCACGTGGGAAAACTTGATGACGATGGGCTCCGCCTGGGCAAACGCGCTGGCAACGGCCAGCACGAGCCCGGCAAGGGTAATGATCGGCTTCATGAAAGACTCTTTTCTTCTGGTTGGTTGGCAGCGCATCGCGCGGACCAGGGCCTGCGGACGCTTTCGGACTTTCAACCGCTTCTTATGCCAAAGACGGATGACAACCGAAAGCGCCCAGGGCCACCAACCGGAAGGGACCTGCACCAGATCACAGTTTGGCCGGCGCGGGGCTCAGCTCTGCCAGCCGCCCCCCAGCGCCTTGTACAGCGCGACGATGCCGCGGTAGACCTCGACCTCCGCCTGCGCCTGGGCGTCTTCGGCAGCCAGGCGCTCGCGCTCGGCGTCGAGCAGCACGAGAAAATCCTCGCTGCCCTCGCGATAGCGGATGCGCGCCTGCTCGGCTGCGGCACGGCTGGCTTCGGACTGGCGCAGCTGTGCCAGCAGGCGCTGCTGCGCATGGCCGTAGTCGCTGAAGGCGTTCTGCGACTCCTCCAGTGCCAGCAGCACCTGCTGCTCGTAGGCCGCCAGAGCCCCCTCGGCCTCGGCCTCGGCGCCCCGCAGGCGGGCGCGTACGCTGCCCAGGTCAAACGCCGCCCAGCTGATGCCCGGGGCCACGCTCCACGCCTCGGCTGCGCTGGAACCGAGCTGCGAGCCGCGCCCGGCGATGAAACCGAGAAATCCGGACAGGCTCACTCGCGGGAACAGATCGGCTGTGGCTACGCCGACATTGGCGGTCGCCGCCGCCAGCTGACGTTCGGCCGCACGGATGTCCGGACGCCGGCGCAGCAGCTCACCGGGATCGCCAATCGGTAGCGACTTGGCGATTGCCGGCAGCTCGCGGGGCGAGAGGTCGACGCTGAGCTGATCGGCGCGCTGGCCGAGCAGCGTGGCGATGCGATTGCGCGCACGCGCCTGCTGGGCCTGCAACTGCGGCAGCGTCGCCTCGGTCGCGGCCAGGCGCGCATCGGCGCGCAGCACGTCGAGGTCGCTGCCCAGGCCGCCGTCGCGCAGCTGTACCGTCAGCTCGCGCGAGCGGCGCTGGTTGTCCAGGTTGGCGCGGGCGATGCGCTCGCGTAGCTGGGCGCCGCGCAGCTGGCCGTAGGCATCGACCAGCTCGGCGATCAGGCTGACCTGCAACTGCTGCAGGTCGGCCTCGGCCGCCTCGGCCTGCGCCTCGCTGGCCTCCAGCCGGCGCTGGATGCGGCCAAACAGGTCCAGCTCCCAGGCCATGTCCAGCCCCAGGTCGTAGCGTTCGATGTCAACCCGCCGATCACCAAAACCCGGCTGCTGCGCCTTGCCGATTTCGGCACCCGCGCCTGCCGTGACCGTCGGGAAACGGTCATTGGCCGCGTCGTCGCGGATCGCCCGGGCGCTGCCCAGGCGGGCAAAGGCGATACGTAGCTCGCGGTTCTCCGCCAGCGCATGGGCCACCAGGCGGTCCAGGGTGGGGTCCTCGAATTGCTGCCACCAGGCGCCCTCGAAGCGCGCACGGTCGAAGCCGGCCGCGGCAGCCCGCTCGATGCGTGCCGGCTCCGGCTGCGGCGCGCGGTAGTCCGGGCCGACCGCGCAACCGGCGATGGTCAGAGCGAGCAGGGAAAGGGTGAAGAACTTCATGCGCGGGCCTCCTTGAATACCGCTTTGCGCGCTTCACGCTTCTCGACGAAGGCGCGAATCACCAGATAGAACACCGGGGTCAGCAACAGGCCGAAGAACGTGACCCCAAGCATGCCGCTGAACACCGCAACACCCATGGCATGGCGCATCTCGGCACCGGCCCCGCTGGACAGCACCAGCGGCACCACGCCCATGATGAAGGCGAAGCTGGTCATCAGGATCGGCCGCAGACGCAGGCGGCAGGCTTCCAGGGTGGCGGCGAGCCGGTCCATGCCTTCTTCCTGCTTGTCCTTGGCGAACTCGACGATCAGGATCGCGTTCTTGCATGCCAGGCCGACCAGTACGATCAGGCCGATCTGGGTGAAGACGTTGTTGTCGCTGCCGGCCAGGATCACCCCGGTGATGGCCGAGAGCAGCGTCATCGGCACGATCAGGATCACCGCCAGCGGCAGGCTCCAGCTCTCGTACTGCGCGGCCAGCACCAGGAAGGCCAGGAGCACGCAGAGCGGGAAGACGAACACCGCGGTGTTGCCGGCGAGGATCTGCTGGTAGGTCAGCTCGGTCCATTCGTAGGTCATGCCGTTGGGCAGCTCGGCCTGGAGCAGACGTTCCATGGCGGCCTCGGCTTGCCCTGAGCTGTAGCCCGGTGCAGCGGCGCCGTTGATCTCCGCGGTGAGGAAGCCGTTGTAGTGCATCACCCGGTCCGGGCCGGCGCTGTCCGTGACGCTGACGAAGGTCGACAGCGGGACCATCTCGCCGCGGTTGTTGCGCACTTTCAGCTGGCCGATCTGCTCTGGCGCGAGGCGGAACTTCTGGTCGGCCTGGACGTTGACCTGATAGGTGCGGCCGAAGCGGTTGAAGTCGTTGGCATACAGCGAGCCGAGGTAGACCTGCATGGTGTCGAAGATGTCATCGATGGCCACGCCGTGGGTCTTGGCCTTCTCGCGGTCGATATCGGCGTCCACCTGCGGCACATTGACTTGATAGCTGGTGAACAGGCCGGCCAGCTCCGGATAGTCGGCGCTCTTGGCGATGACGTTCTGCACCTGCTTGTACAGCTCCTCATAGCCGAGGTTGCCGCGATCCTGCACCTGCACGCGGAAGCCGCCGATGGTGCCCAGGCCCTGCACAGGTGGCGGCGGGAAGATGGCGATGAAGGCATCCTGGATCTGCGCGAACTGGCCGGTCAGATCTGCCGCGATGGCGTTGGCCGAGAGCGACGGGTCCTTGCGCTCATCGAAGGGCTTGAGCGGGGTGAAGACGATGCCGCTGTTCGGGCTGTTGGTGAAACCGTTGATCGACAGCCCCGGGAAGGCCACGGTGTTCTCCACGCCCGGATGCTTGCCGGCGATTTCCGACATGCGCTTGATCACGTCCTCAGTGCGGTCCAGGGTGGCGGCGTCCGGCAACTGGGCGAAGGCGACCAGATACTGCTTGTCCTGCTGCGGAACGAAGCCGGTCGGGGTACTGGCAAAGCCCATGTACCCCAGGCCCACCAGGCCGACGTAGACCAGCAGTGCCACGGCGCTGCCGCGCAGGATGCGCCGCACCACGCCGACGTAGCCATGACTGGCGCGGTCGAACACGCGGTTGAACGGGCGGAACAGCCAGCCGCCGAGCAGCCGGTCGAGCAGCCGTGAGAATCCGTCCTTCGGCGCATCGTGGGCCTTGAGCAGGGTCGCGGCCAGCGCCGGCGACAGGGTCAGCGAGTTGAACGCCGAGATCACCGTCGAGATCGCGATGGTCAGTGCGAACTGCTGATAGAACTGCCCGGTCAGGCCGGAAATGAAGGCCGTCGGGATGAACACCGCGCAGAGCACCAGGGCGGTGGCGATGATCGGCCCGGTGACTTCCTTCATGGCCTGGCGGGTCGCCTCTACCGGCGACTTGCCGAGGCCGATGTTGCGCTCGACGTTCTCCACCACGACGATGGCGTCATCCACCACGATGCCGATGGCCAGCACCAGGCCGAACAGCGACAGCGCGTTGAGCGAGAAACCGAGCAGGTGCATCACCGCGAAGGTGCCGATCAGCGACACCGGCACGGCGGCCAGCGGAATGATCGAGGCGCGCCAGGTCTGCAGGAACAGGATCACCACCAGCACCACCAGCACGATGGCCTCGAGCAGGGTGTGCACCACCGCCTCGATGGAGCCGCGCACGAAGATGGTCGGGTCGTAGACGATCTCGTAATCCACGCCCTGGGGGAAGCTCTGCTTGAGCTCGGCCATGCGCTCGCGCACCAGGTCCGAGATGGCGATGGCGTTGGAGCCCGGGCGCTGGAATATCGGGATGGCCACCGCCGGCTGGTTGTTCAGCAACGAGCGCAGGGCGTACTGGCTGGAGCCCAGTTCGATGCGGGCGATGTCCTTCAGGCGGGTGATCTCGCCGTCCTCGCCGGCACGCACGATGATGTTCTCGAACTCCTCCTCGTCCACCAGGCGGCCCTGGGTGTTGATCGACAGCTGGAAGTCGGTGGCGCCCGGTGCCGGTGGTGCGCCCAGGGCACCGGCGGCGACCTGACGGTTCTGCTCGCGGATGGCGTTGACCACGTCGGTGGCGGTGAGGTTGCGCTGGGCGACCTTGTTCGGGTCGAGCCAGACGCGCAGGGAATAGTTGCCCAGGCCGAACAGCTGAACGTCGCCCACACCGTCCAGCCGCGCCAGCTCGTCCTTGACGTTGAGCGCCGCGTAGTTGGACAGGTAGAGCATGTCGTAGCGGTTATCCGGCGAGGTCAGGTGCACCACCATGGTCAGGTCGGGGGAGGCCTTGTCCACGGTCACGCCGAGGCGCTGCACCTCGGTGGGCAGGGTCGGCATGGTGCGCGTCACGCGGTTCTGCACCTGCACCTGGGCGTTGTCCAGGTCGGTGCCAAGGGCGAAGGTGATGGTCAGCGTCAGCTTGCCGTCGGCGGTCGCCTGGGACGACATGTAAAGCATGCCCTCGACGCCGGTGATGGCCTGTTCCAGCGGCGAGGCAACGGTTTCGCCGATCACCTTGGGGTTGGCGCCAGGGAAGTTGGCGCGCACCACCACGGTGGGCGGCACCACTTCCGGATATTCGCTGATCGGCAGCTGGAACAGCGAGATGGCGCCGCCGATGAGGATCACCAACGACAGCACGGCGGCGAAAATCGGCCGCTTGATAAAAAATTGCGAGAAATTCATGGCGCACTCCGGGGTAGGGCGCGGCGGGCGCGCCCTGGCGGATCGATCGGATGGGCGCGACTGGCGCGCCGGAGTTCAGGACTGCTGTCGGACGGTCAACTGCTCGGGCGCTGGGCCAGGGTGCGCTCGTCGACCTGCGGCTTCATCGCCTCGCTGATCGCACGGTTCTGCTGCTTCAGCGCCGCCAGCGTCTCGGCGTCGGCCATCGGCACCGACTCGGGCTGCACCGGGCTACCCGGGCGTACGCGCTGCAGGCCGTTGACCACGATGCGCTCGCCCTTGGCCAGGCCATCGCGCACGATGCGCAGCCCTTCGAGCTTGGGCCCGAGCTCGACCGGCCGGTAGGCGACGGTGCCGTCCTCGGCGAGCACCAGGACGAACTTCTTGCCCAGGTCAGTGCCCACTGCCACGTCCTTGATCAGCACGGCGTCGTAGGTCGGGCTGCCGACCAGCTTCAGCCGTGCATACAGGCCGGGGGTGAAGCTGCCGTCACGGTTATCGAACACCGCGCGACCGCGAATGGTGCCGGTACGCGGGTCGACCTGGTTGTCGATGAAATCCATGTGGCCCAGATGCGGGTGGCCGTCCTCGTCCGAGAGGCCGAGATAGACCGGGGTCGCCTCGCCGCGGTCGCCCTGGCGCGCCAACTCGCGGTACTTCAGGTACAGACGTTCGTCCGCTTCGAAGTAGGCGTAGACCTTGTCGGTGGAGACCAGCGTGGTCAGCAGGGCCTCGCCGGCGTTGACCAGGTTGCCGGCCGTGATCAGTGCGCGGCCGGCACGGCCGTCGATCGGCGCCGTCACGCGGGTGAAGGAGAGGTCCAGTTGGGCCTTGTCCAGCTGCGCCTGGATCGCCGCGACCGCGGATTTCGCTTCGCTGGCGGCGCTGACTCGGGCATCGGCGAGTTCGGCGGAAATCGCGTTCTTCTGCCGCAGGCGCTCGCCACGCTCGGCTTCGGCGGCGGTGCGCTGCTGGGTGGCGCGGGCCTGTTGCAGCTGCGCCTGCAAACGCTTGACCTCGGCCTGGAACGGGCGTGGATCGATCTGGAACAGGAGGTCGCCTTTTTTCACCAGCGCGCCTTCCTCGAAAGCCACCTTGTCGATGAAGCCCGAAACGCGCGGGCGGATCTCCACCGACTCTGGTGCCTCCAGCCGCCCGGTGACCTCGTCCCACTCGGTCACCTGCTGCTCGATGACTTCGGCCACGCTGACCGCAGGCGGCGGCGTACCCGACTGGGTGGCCTCCGGAGCCTTGCCGCAGGCGGCGGTGATCAGCACCGTCAGGGCAATAAGGGGAAAACGCAAGGCGTTGAGCGAACGATCCATGCTTGACTCCGCAAGTCGGTTTTTCGATGGCGGAAGTCTGCGCGGTCAGGTCCGCAGGCAGAAATCGAACGAGCCGAAGGTGAATATCACTGGCGATGATGTTTGCGCATCGATCATCAGCAGCAGGCAATAACGGTAGGGGAGGAAAACGACCGCCAGGTGTTTTTCGCCGAATCGCGGCATCGATCGGCTGCGTCGGCTGGCAGCCGGTGATGCGTTAGCAATCGGCAGTGACGTCGAGAAAGGCGTGACGGAGTGCAGGGGCGGGGAGACGCGTGGAAAAGGCTGCGCCGTTTTCCACCTTACAGGCTGTCCGGGTCGCCGACGAACATCTGGATGCGCGAGCGCAGCCAGCGCTCGGCGGGGTCGTTGTCCTGGGCGCCGCGCCAGGCCATGGACAGCTGGAAGTCCTGGCTGGTCTCGAACGGCAGCGGCTCGGCGCGCAGGCCGCCATGGGCCACCAGCGCGGCGGCGGCGTAGTCGGGCACGGTGGCGATGATGTCGGTGCCGGCGAGCAGCGACGACAGCCCGTTGAACTGCGGCACCGCCAGCACCACCCGGCGCTTGCAGCCATGCCGGGCCAGCTCCTCGTCGATGTAGCCGGTCAGGTCGCCGGCGAAGGAGACCATCGCGTGCGGGCGTGCGCAGTAGTCGTCGAAGCTGAGCGGGCCGGGGATGCTGTCGGCGCGCAGCAGCATCGGCCGCGGCCGGCGCAAGACCTTGCGCTTGGCGTTGGCCGGCAGCTCCTCGGTGTAGCAGACGCCCACCGAGATCTCGCCGGAGGCCAGCAGCCCGGGCATCAGCAGGTAGTTGGCGCGGCGCACCACCAGCACCACCCCCGGCGCCTCCGCGCGCAGGCGGCGCAGCAGCGGCGGCAGCAGGGCGAACTCCACTTCATCGGTCAGGCCGATGCGAAACACCTGGCTGCTGGTCGCCGGGTCGAAGGTCGAGGCGCGGCTGACCGCGGTGGAGATCGAGTCCAGCGCCGGCGACAGCAGCTGGGCGATCTCCTGGGCGCGGGCGGTGGGTTCCATGCTGCGCCCGGTGCGCACGAACAACGGATCGTCGAACAGCGCTCGCAAGCGCCCCAGGGCAGCGCTGATCGCCGGCTGGCCGAGAAACAGCTTTTCCGCCGCGCGCGTGACGCTGCGCTCGTGCATCAGCGTTTCGAAGACGATCAGCAGATTGAGGTCGACGCGACGCAGATCGTTGCGATTCATGCCTGTTCACTCATGGGCATCCTGCTCTCGGCCAAGGGGTTCGGTCCGTGTGCCTGCAGGCTAGGGCGGCTGGGAAGAGGAGACAGCATTCCAGCGGGCCGGGTCAATCGGCTTCGACGGGCGATACAGCCTAGCGCCTTGCGGGCTCTGCGGCAGCCCCGTTTCGCGCTTTCGAACTCGTGGCCGGCGGCCATACATACGCCGTTCCATCATTGCGCGGCATGGAAACTATCAATGGAAAGACGGGGCGCTGGCTGGAGTTGTGACGATACTGGCGATAGAGTCCGCAGGCAAAGCAGTAGCAAGGCGAGGGGTCGCGATGTCCCGCATCATCCGTTTCCACCAGTTCGGTCCGGCCGAGGTTTTGCGTCTCGAAGAACGGCCGGTGCCGGTGCCGGGGCCGGGCGAGGTGCTGATCGGCGTGCGCGCCGTCGGCGTGAGCTGGAACGACGTACTCTGGCGCCAGGACCTGGCGCCGCGCCATGCGCGCCTGCCCGCCGGGCTCGGCAGCGAGGTGGCGGGCGAGGTGCTGGCGCTGGGCGAGGGCGTGCAGGGCTTCGGCGTCGGCGACCGGGTCGCCAGTTTCCCCGCCCATGACCTCAACCAGTACCCGCTCTACGCCGAGCATGCGCTGCTGCCGCAACAGGCCCTGGTGCACTGCCCGGACATGCTGTCGGCCATCGAGGCGGCCATCCACTACACGCCGATGCTGGTCAGCTACTTCGCGCTGGTCGACCTCGCCCAGCTCGAACCCGGCCAGCATGTGCTGATCAACCAGGCCGCGCATTGCACCGGCCCGGCCGCCGTGCAGCTGACCCGTGCCCTGGGCGGCCGGGTGATCGCCACCTGCGATACCGCCGCCGACCGCGACTACCTGCGCGAACTGGGCGCCGAGACGGTGATCGTCACCGAGGAGGAAGACCTGGTCGGGCGCCTGCAGAGGATCACCGAAGGCCGCGGCGTGGAGGTGGTGCTGGACGCCTGCGGCGGCTCACAGATGAAGCTGCTCGGCGATGTCATCGCGCCGCGCGGCAAGCTGATCCTCTACGGCATGAACGGCGGCAACGAGACGGCGCTGCCGGTCTGCGCGGCCTTCAAGAAGAACTTCAAGTTCTTCCTGCACTGCCTGTGCGACTTCACCGGCTTGCCGGAGCTGGGCATCCAGCAGAACCGCGAGGCAGTGGAGCGCGCGCTGCAGCACATCAACCAGCTGACCGTCGACCGCCTGATCCGGCCCCAGGTCGACCGGCAATTCCGCTTCGACGAAGCCGTCGAGGCGCATCGCTACGTCGAGAGCGGCATCCCTCGCGGCCGCGTGGTGCTGAGCCTCGCCTGAGCGGCCCTCTCATCGCGCCATAGAAACTTTTCCCGCGCCGTTCCAGTCCTCCGAACAAGGCTTTACCCACCTTGATGGAGGACCCCCGCATGGCCGAGAACCAGACCCTGCCACCGCAACAGCAACCCGAGCCCGGCAAGGAAGGCCTGATGAATCCGCGCCCGGAATACCGCGGCGAGGACTACCAGGCCGCCGGCAAACTCGCCGGCAAGGTCGCCATCATCACCGGTGGCGACAGCGGCATCGGCCGCTCGGTGGCGGTGCTGTTCGCCCGCGAAGGCGCCGACGTGGCCATCCTCTACCTCGACCAGCACCAGGATGCCGAGCAGACGCGCAAGGATGTCGAGCAACACGGCCGGCGCTGCCTGACCTTCGCCGGCGACGTGGCCGACCGCGATGTCTGCCGCAAGGTCGTCGACGAGACGCTGGCGCAGTTCGGCAAGCTGGACATCCTGGTCAACAACGCCGCCGAGCAACATCCGCGCGAGCGCTTCGAGGACATTCCGCCGGAGCAGTGGGAGAAGACCTTCCGCACCAACGTGTTCGGCATGTTCCAGCTGACCCAGACCGCCTTGCCGCACCTCAAGGAAGGCGCCTCGATCATCAACACCACCTCGGTGACGGCCTACAAGGGCAACCCGATGCTGATCGACTACTCCTCGACCAAGGGCGCCATCGTCGGTTTCACCCGGGCGCTGGCCATGCACCTGGCCGAGCGCGGCATCCGCGTCAACGGGGTGGCGCCGGGGCCGATCTGGACACCGCTGATTCCCTCGACCTTCGATGCGGACAAGGTCGCCGAATTCGGCGCCAACGTGCCGATGAAGCGCCCCGGCCAGCCGGAGGAGGTCGCGCCGGCCTATGTCTACCTGGCCAGCAGCGATTCGTCCTACGTCAGTGGCCAGGTGCTGCACGTCAACGGCGGCACGGTGGTCAACGGCTGAGCAGAGGTGCGCCGGGCCCAGGGGCCGGCGCACGAGAGAGGAGAACGGCTATGCCTCGCACGATCTGGAAGGGTGCGGTCAGTTTCGGCCTGGTGCACATTCCCGTGGCGCTGGTGCCGGCCACCACCCGCACGGGCATCGACTTCGACTGGCTGGACAAGCGCAGCATGGACCGCGTCGGCTACAAGCGGATCAACAAGACCACCGGCGAGGACATCGACAGCGACGACATCGTCAAGGGCGTGGAGTACGAGAAGGGCCACTACGTCGTCATCAGCGACGAGGAGATCAAGGCCGCGCACCCCAAGGCCACGCAAACGGTGGACATCGTCGCCTTCGTCGATGCCAGGGACATCTCCTTTCTCTACATCGACACGCCGTACTACCTGACGCCCGACCGGCGCGGGGAGAAGGTCTACGCGCTCTTGCGCGAGACGCTGATCCAGACCGGCAAGGTCGGCATCGCCAACGTGGTGCTGCGCAACAAGCAGCACCTGGCAGTGGTGATGCCGCTCGGCAAGGCGCTGGTGATGAACACGCTGCGCTGGGCAGAGGAGGTGCGCGGCGTCGAGTACCTGGAGTTGAAGGACGAAGCGCTCGAGCCGGACCTCGCCGAGCGAGAGCTGGACATGGCCAAGCGGCTGGTCGAGGACATGACCGAGAAGTGGAAGCCGGAGCAGTACAAGGACACCTTCCAGGACCAGATCATGGACCTGGTGGAGAAGAAGGCCCGCGAAGGCAAGCTCGAAGCGGTCGGCGGGCCGGAGGAGGCCGTGGACCGGCGCGGCGCGGACGTCATCGACCTCACCGAGCTGCTCAAGCGCAGCCTGGCGGCCAAGCCCGGCAAACGCGCGGCGAGCGAGGACGACGAGGCCGAGGCCACCACCAGCACGCGCAAGCCGGCGGCCAAGAAAGCAGCCGCCAAGCCCGACGCCAAGGCAACCACGCGGGCGCGCAAGACCGCGGACGAACCGCGCAAGGGCGCGCCGCGCAAGAAGGCGAGCTGAGCCTAGGGAGGCGCCATGCCCACAGCGCGCAAAGAGGCTGCCCGGCCGCTGGTCGGCGGGGTGGGCATCAGCAGCCCGCGGCGGGTCATCGATCCGGCCAGCGGCACCACCAAACTGGCGCTGGCCGAGTACTACCTGGCGGTGGCCGACTGGCTGGTGCCGCAGCTGGCGGGGCGACCGCTGTCCATCGTCCGTGCTCCCGAGGGCCTGCAGGGCGAGAGTTTCTTCCAGCGCCACTGCGGGCGGCTGAAGATGCCGCACATGCGCGCGCTGCCGAAGAACCTCGACCCGGAGCACGCCCGGCTGATCCAGGCAGACAGCATCACCGCGGTCATCGAGGCGGTGCAGATGGGCACCCTCGAATTTCACACCTGGAACGCCCGCAGCGACCGCATCGAGCGGCCGGACCGGGTGATCTTCGACCTCGATCCCGACCCGGCACTGCCCTGGGCGCGGATGGTCGAGGCCACCGAGCTGACCCTGGCGCTGCTCGACGAACTCGGCCTGCGCGCCTTCCTCAAGACCAGCGGCGGGCGCGGCATGCACCTGGTGGTGCCGCTGGACCGGTATTCCGACTGGGACTGCGTACGCAGTTTCGCCCAGGCCGTAGCCCAGCGGCTCAGCCGCGAGCAGCCCGCGCGGATCGCCAGCAAGATGGGCGCGCAGAACCGCGTCGGACGGATCTTCGTCGATTACCTGCGCAACCAGCGCGGCGCCAGCACCGTGGCGGCCTACTCGGTACGCGCACGGCCCGGTCTCGGCGTGTCGCTGCCGGTGGGCCTGGCGGAGGTGCGGCAGCTGGAAGGCGCCGATCAGTGGCGGCTGGACAACGTCAGGGACTACCTGAAAGCGCGCAGCACCGATCCCTGGGCCGACTACGCCAGCACGCGCCAGCGACTGGGGCGGGAACTGCTCGAGCGATTGCGCGAAGGCGGGTAGGCGGCCCTCTGGGCGATGTTGTGGGCGGGGCGTTTCGATGGGGGCGATTCGCGGTCGAGACCGCTCCCACAAGCAAGGGCACCCGGTTCTCCAGCCGATGACTCGCGCCCGCGCTGGCTGGCGCGCTGGCGCGCTGGCGCGCGGGAAGCATCCAGGCTGCGGTAGCGGTGCTGGGTGCTGGGTGCTGGGTGCTGGGTGATGGGTGATGGGTGATGGGCAGTGATCTTGTGGGAGCGGTCTCGACCGCGAACCGGCGGGAGCGACAACCCCGCCACAACCAGCTTCACCTCGCTCCCTCAGCGTACGCCGCATCCCCGGCGGTAGAGCCGCCCGTCATTCAGCCTGAACCTCTGCCAGCCGGCCCCAGTCGACCCTACCAGTTGGGCCGAGCATTCATGACAGGAGATACCGATGACGGTACGAGTATCCCGGCGGCAGTTTCTCAAGTTCGGCGCAGCCGGGCTGGGCGCGTCGAGCATGGCGATGATGGGCTTCGCTCCGGACGAAGCGGTCGCCTCGGTGCGGCACTTCAAGCTCAGCGGCGCGCGGGCCACGCGCAACATCTGCACCTACTGCTCGGTGGGCTGCGGCATGTTGCTCTACTCGCGCGGCGATGGCGCGATCAACGTGCGCGACGAGATCTTCCACGTCGAAGGCGATCCGGACCATCCGGTCAGCCGCGGCTCGCTGTGCCCGCGCGGCGCCGGCGTGCTCGACTTCATCAAGAGCGACTCGCGGGTGCGCTACCCGCAGGTGCGCGAACCGGGCACCGACGAATGGAAGCGCATCTCCTGGGACGAGGCGCTCGGCCGCATCGCCCGGCTGATGAAGGACGACCGCGACCGCAACTTCCAGACCCACGACGAGGAGGGCAGGCTGGTCAACCGCTGGATGACCACCTCGATGGTCGCCGCCTCGGCCTGCACCAACGAAACCGCCTACCTGACGCAGAAGATCACCCGCGCACTGGGCATCCTCAAGCTGGACAACCAGGCGCGCGTCTGACACGGACCGACGGTGGCAGGTCTTGCCCCTTCATTCGGTCGCGGTGCCATGACCAACTCCTGGGTCGACATCCGCAATGCCAACATCGTGCTGTCCATGGGCGGCAACTCGGCCGAGGCGCACCCGGTGGGCTTTCGCTGGGTGATGCATGCCAAGGAGCGCAGCAACGCGATCCTGATCTCCATCGACCCGCGCTACAACCGCACCACGGCGGTGGCCGACTACCACACCTGGATCCGCACCGGCACGGATATCGTCTTTCTCGGCGGGCTGATCAGCCACCTGATCGAGAACGACCTCTATGCCCGCGAATACGTGCATGCCTACACCGATGCCGCGCACCTGGTGAAGGAAGGCTTCGGCTTCGAGGATGGCCTGTTCACCGGCTACGACGAGGCACGCCGTCAGTACGACAAGTCGAGCTGGAACTTCGAGCTGGACGAGCAGGGCTTCGTTCGCCGTGACGAGACGCTGCAGCACCCGCGCTGCGTGTTCCAGCTGATGCGCCGGCACTACAGCCGCTACACCGTGGAAATGGTCGAGAAGGTCTGCGGCATCCCGCAGAAGACCGTGCGGCAGATCTGGGACCTGATCGCCCAGAGCGCCGCGCCGGACAAGACCATGACCATTCTCTATGCGCTCGGCTGGACGCAGCATTCGGTCGGCGCGCAGATGATCCGTACCGGCGCCATGGTCCAGCTGCTGCTGGGCAACATGGGCATGCCCGGCGGCGGGGTCAACGCGTTGCGCGGGCACTCCAACATCCAGGGGCTGACCGACATCGGCCTGCTGTCGAACCTCCTGCCCGGCTACATGGTGCTGCCCAACGCCAAGGCCCAGCGCTACGCCGACTACATCGGCCAGCGCGTGCGCCAGCCGCTGCTGCCCAACCAGGTGTCCTACTGGAAGCACTACGAGCGCTTCTTCGTCAGCATGATGAAGGCCTTCTACGGCGAGGCCGCCACGGCCGACAACGACTGGTGCTACGACTGGCTGCCGAAGTTGTCCGAACCGCTCTACGACGTGCTCTACGCGGTCAACGACATGACCAGGGGCCAGATGACCGGGGCCTTCTGCCAGGGCTTCAACATCCTCGCCGCCTTTCCCAACAAGGCCAAGGTGCTCGACGGGCTGTCGAAGCTGAAGTGGCTGGTGGTGATGGACCCGCTGGCCAATGAGACGGGTGAGTTCTGGAAGAACCACGGCGACTTCAACGACGTCGACCCGGCGCAGATCCAGACCGCGGTGTTCCGCCTGCCGACCACCTGCTTCGCCGAGGACGACGGCTCGATCACCAACAGCTCGCGCTGGCTGCAGTGGCACCACCGCGCCGCGCCGCCGCCGGGTATGGCGATGACCGATACCGGCATCCTCGCCGGCGTGTTCCTGCGCTTGAAGAAGCTCTACGAGGAGGAGGGCGGGGCCTTCCCCGAGCCGATCCTCAACCTCGCCTGGGACTACAGCGACGAGGCCCACCCCTCGGCCGCGGAGATCGCCCAGGAGTACAACGGCCGCGCGCTGGCGGACGTCGAGGACCAGGGGCGGGTGATCCGCCGCAAGGGCGAGCTGCTCAACGACTTCGGCGAGCTGCGCACCGATGGCTCGACGTCCTGCGGCTGCTGGATCTATTCCGGCGCCTGGACCGAGCAGGGCAACATGATGGACCGGCGCGACAATTCCGACCCCTACGACATCGGCGTGACCCTGGGCTGGGCCTGGGCCTGGCCGCTGAACCGCCGCATCCTCTACAACCGCGCCTCGGCACGCCCGGACGGCACGCCCTGGGACCCGGCGCGACGGCTGGTCTGGTGGAACGGCGAGCGCTGGGTCGGTGCCGACGTGCCGGACTACCCCATCGCGGCGAAACCGGAGGACGACGTCAAGCCGTTCATCCTTACCGAGAGCGGCACCGGGCATTTCTTCGCCAGCGAGTGGCTGGGCGAGGGGCCGTTCCCGGAGCACTACGAGCCACTGGAGTCGCCGATCGACAACAACCCGCTCAGCCCGACCAACCCGCTGGCCTATCACAATCCGGTCGCCCGCATATTTGCCGAAGATCGCGACACCTTCGGTACCAACAAGGAGTTCCCCTACGCCGCGACCACCTACCGCCTGACCGAGCACTTCCACTACTGGACGACCCACGTGCTGCTCAACGCCATCGTCCAGCCGGAGAAGTTCGTCGAGATCGGCGCGGTGCTGGCCGAGGAGCTGGGCATCGCCGCCGGCGACAAGGTGCGGGTGCGCTCCAAGCGCGGGCATATCGATGCCGTGGCCGTGGTGACCAAGCGCCTGCGCCCACTGCAGGTGGACGGGCGCACCGTGCACCAGATCGGCATTCCCATCCACTGGGGGTTCACCGGCGTGGCGAAGAAGGCGCACCTGACCAACACGCTCACGCCCTTCGTCGGCGACGGCAACACCCAGACCCCCGAATTCAAGTCGTTCCTGGTGAACGTCGAGAAGCTCTGAGAGGAGGCGACCGATGCAAGGCAGCCAGATAAACCTGCAGAACATCATCGCCCGCTCGGCGACCACGACGCCTTCGCCGCATCTGCGCGAAGGCGGGGTGGAGAAGGTGACCAAGCTGATCGACGTGTCGGTGTGCATCGGCTGCAAGGCCTGCCAGGTCGCGTGCATGGAATGGAACGACCTGCGCGACGAGGTCGGCGAATGCGATGGCACCTACAACGCACCGCAGGACCTCACGCCGTCGTCCTTCGAAGTGATGCGCTTCTCCGAATACGAGAACGAGGAGGGCGACCTGGAGTGGCTGATCCGCAAGGACAATTGCATGCACTGCGCCGAACCGGGCTGCCTGAAGGCTTGCCCGTCGCCGGGGGCGATCGTGCAGTACGCCAACGGCATCGTCGATTTCAACCAGGAGAACTGCATCGGCTGCGGCTACTGCGTGGCCGGCTGCCCGTTCAACATCCCGCGCATCTCGAAGAAGGACAACCGCGCCTACAAGTGCACGCTCTGCTCGGACCGCGTCTACCACGGGCTGGAACCGGCCTGCGTGAAGAGCTGCCCGACCTCGGCGATCGTCTTCGGCACCAAGGAGCAGATGCTCGACTACGGCGCGCACCGCGTCGACAAGCTCAAGGAACGCGGCTTCCAGAACGCCGGCATCTATGACCCGGCTGGCGTCGGCGGCACCCATGTGGTGTATGTGCTGCAGCATGCCGACAAGCCGGAGATCTACAGCGGCCTGCCGAAGGACCCGCACATGAGCCCCATGGTCGAGGTGTGGAAGGGCATCACCAAGCCGATCATGTCGGCGGTGCTCGGCGTCTCGGTGCTGGCCGGCTTCTTCCACTACATGACCAAGGGGTCGAAGGAAGAGCCCGAGGACGACCCCGATCCGGAGCTGGCCGCCGAGGCGCGCGCGCTCGACCGGCATGACGAGGAGCGCCGCCCATGAGCCATTCCAACGTACGCAAGGGCATCCTGCGCTACGGCCCCTGGGCGCGGGCCAACCACTGGATCATCGCCATCAGTTTCGTGCTGCTCACCCTCAGCGGCCTGGCGCTGTTCTACCCGGCCTTCTTCTGGCTGACCGCGCTGTTCGGCGGCCCCCAGGCCACGCGCATCGTGCATCCCTTCATCGGCGTGTTCATGAGCCTGTTCTTCGTGGTCCAGGCGGTGCGCTTCTTCAAGGCCAACCTGTTCCGCCGCTACGACGTGCAGTGGTCGCGGCAGCTCGGCGACGTGCTGAGCAACCGCGACGAGTGCCTGCCGCCGGTGGGGCAGAACAACGCCGGGCAGAAGCTGGTGTACTGGATCTTCCTGCTGTGCGTGCCGGCGCTGCTGATCAGCGGGGTCATCATCTGGCAGCCGTACTTCGCCATGCAGATGCCGCGCAACCTGCTGCGCTTCGCGGCGATGCTGCATGCGCTGGTCGCCTTCGTCGCCATCGTCACGCTGATCATCCATGTGTACTCGGCGATCTGGGTCAAGGGCTCGATTCGCGCGATGACCCGGGGGCGCGTGAGCCATGCCTGGGCCCGCCACCACCACCGCCTGTGGTACGAGGAAGTCATGCGCGGCGAACGGCGCGGCGACGACAGTGCGCTGCCCGGCCACGAACCCACCGACAGCCAAGCCAGGAGAAGCCGTACATGAAGCCCAACGCAGGAGCGCACGCATTCGGCAGTGCGCCGGCGATCATCATGGACCCGCCGCAGGTCGCGCTCGCCGATGCGCAGCTGTTCGCCCGCCGTGCCGCGCGTCTGCGTGAGCTGGTGATCCGCGTGCCGGCGCTGGACGAATACCTGGCCTTCATGGCGCGGCTGGTCCAGGCGCAACACCTGGCGTTGAGCGAGCACGAACCAAGCTGGCGGCCGCAGCCCGGGGCCTTCGACCAGGCCTTGGCGCACGGCCTGCCGCCCCTGGGGCACGTCGCGCTGCGCCGCGACCTGGACTGGCGCGCCGACCTGCAGGCGATCCTCGCCAGCCTCGAGCTGCATGTCGGGCAGCGCCAGCGCCCGCTGCTCGACCAGCTGCGCCAATTGCCCCAGGCGCAACTCGAGGCGCTGGCCGAGGCGGCGCTCGACGGCCGCGCCGCCGAGCCCGCGCTGCGCGGCGTGCAGCCTCTGGTCGCCGCCGCGCTGCAGGTCGCCTGGGTGCGCCTGGCCCTGCAGTTGCCTCGTGCACCGGCACGGCCGGGCGGCGAGGCACGCGGCCTGTGCCCCTGTTGCGGCTCGGCACCGGTGGTCAGCGTGGTGCACAACGAGCAGCATCGCAGCGGCGTGCGCTACCTGCATTGCGGCCTGTGCTCCACGCAATGGCACCTCGAACGCCTGCGCTGCAGCCTCTGCGGCGAAGGCGGCAAGCTGCGCTACCTGGCGCTGGACGACGAGGATGGCAAGCCGTTCCTGCCGGTACAGGCCGAGGCCTGTGGTGACTGCGGCGGCTACCGCAAGCTGGTGTCGCGTGACCTGGACGGGCATGCCGAAGCGCTCGCCGACGACCTGGCCAGCCTGGCGCTGGATCTGGCGCTGGGGGAAGGGGGGGAGTATGCGCGCGGCGGCTTCAACCCGCTGCTGGTGATCGGCGACTAGTGGCCGCCGCGCGCATGACGGTCAGCAGCAGGCCACCGACGCGCTGTCGCAGGGGTCTTCCAGCGAACGGCACTGCAGCAGGCCGTGCAGGGCGGGCGGGTCGAGCAGGTGAACCTCGCGCCCGGTGCACTCGAGCAGGCCGAGCTGGCGGTAGCGGGTGAACAGGCGGCTGATGGTCTCGGTGGTCAGCCCCAGGTAGTTGCCGATCTCCGCCCGGGTCATCGGCAGGTTGAGGTAGGCGGCCGACAGCCCGCGGCGGCCCTGGCGGGCCGCCATGTCCAGCAGGAAGGCCACCAGCCGCGGGCCGGCGGGTTCGCGATTGTTGCCCAGGTGTTCCTTTTCCCCCTTCAGTTCGCGGCTGAGCGCGCGCAGCAAGGTGCTGCGCAGGTGCGCATCCGTGGCTGCCAGCTGCTCGAGCTTGGCCAGCGGAATGATGCACACCACCGAGGCCTCCAGTGCCATCGCGTGGCTCGGGAAGCTGCGGTCGGCCAGTGCATCGAGCCCCAGCAGCTGGCCCGGCATGGCGAAGCCGGTGATCCGCTCGCTGCCGTCGGCACCGAAGGTGTAGGTCTTGAAGGCTCCGGTGCGTACCGCATACACCTGATGCATGGGGTCGCCGTAGTGGTAGAGGTGCTCCTGCCGGGGCAGGCGTCGGTTGTGTCTGATGATGCTTTCCAGCCCAGGGAGGTCTGCTTCCTGCAGTCCGCCCGGCAGGCAACTTCTGCGCAGCGCGCAGCTGCGACATTTGTTCAGGTCATGCACGACGGTGTCTTGGGTGTGCATCGCAAGCTCCTTGGAGAGTCTTCGCAAACAGACTCAACGCTTAATCTAGAGCCAGAAACGGCAGCTTGCCATGACAGAAACACTTGAAAAAAAGAGGCCCGCGGAGTTCGCGGGCCTAGTGGGGGGAGTATCGAGGGGAAAAACGATCAGTTGGGCAGGCGGAAGGTGATGAAGCTGGCGCGGCCCTGGCGCAGCACTCGCATGGACACCGAGCGGTTCTTCGGCAGCTGCGCGACCACGTCGTTGAAGGTCTTCACCGAATCGATCGCCTGGTTGTTCAGGTGGGTGATCACGTCACCCGGGCGCAGCCCGATCATCGCCGCCGGGCCGCTCTGCAGCTCGCGGATGACCACGCCCGAATCGATCTCCATGCCGCGCTTCTGCTCGTCGGACAGCTCCGCAACGGCCACGCCGAGGCGGTTGTTGCTCGCCGCCGCGCCTTCGCCCGGTTCGCCGGCACTGGCCAGGCTGTCGTCATCGGGGAGGGCGCCGATCTCGATGTCGAGCTTCTTGCGCTCGCCGTTGCGCACCACCTGGAAGGTCGCCTCGGTGCCCGGCTTGAGCGAACCGACCAGGTGCGGCAGGTCGGCGGACATGATGATCGGCTTGCCGTTCATGCTGACGATGACGTCGCCGACCTGCAGGCCGCCCCTGGCCGCCGGGCTGCCGTCCATGACCTGCGCCACCAGCGCACCGGCCGGGCGATCGAGCCCGAAGGAATCGGCCAGGTCCTTGTTCACTTCCTGGATCGACACGCCCAGCCAGCCGCGGCTGACCTTGCCGCTGTCACGCAGCTGGTTGGCCACGTCCATTGCGACATCGATCGGGATGGCGAACGACAGGCCCATGAAGCCGCCGGAGCGGGTGAAGATCTGCGAGTTGATGCCGACGACCTCACCCTCGAGGTTGAACAGCGGGCCGCCCGAGTTGCCCGGGTTGATCGCCACGTCGGTCTGGATGAAGGGCACATAGCTCTCGCCCGGCAGGCTGCGGCCGGTGGCGCTGACCACGCCGGCAGTCACGGTATGGTCGAAACCGAACGGCGAACCGATGGCCACCACCCATTCGCCGGCCTTCAGCGAATCGGACTTGCCGAGCCTGACCGTCGGCAGGTCGTCGGCATCGATCTTCAGCAGGGCCACGTCGGTGCGCGGGTCGGCGCCGATCAGCTTGGCCTGCAGCTCGCTGCGATCGGGCAGGCGCACCATGATCTCGTCGGCATCGGCGATGACGTGGTTGTTGGTCAGCACGTAGCCGTCTTCGGAAATGATGAAGCCCGAACCAAGCGATTGCGCCTCGCGCGGCTGCTCCTGGCCCGGCGGAAAGCCACGGCGGAAGAATTCGCGGAACGGCGGCGGGATGTCTTCCAGGTCGGGCATCTGCATCTGGCCACGCGCCGGACGGTTCTGCTTGGTGCTGATGTTCACCACGGCGGGCGAAGCCTGGTCCACCAGCGGCGTGAAATCGGGCAGCTGGGCATGGGCGATGAGCGCCTGCCCGAACAGGACGATGCCGGCAGTGACGCCCAGCAATTTCTTTTGAAGGCACATGGGCTTCGTGTTCTCCCTGTGAAGCATGGATGGCGGGTGTCTGGTTCGACAGCCTGCCAGCGGTTGTTGCGTCGTTACGGCAAGCAATCTACGCCAGCGAAGGTCAAAATCGTGTGATGCCGATGTAAAGGAAAAGTAAGCATGGCGCTTTTGCAACGAACCGGACAACCCGCAGGGAACAAAGCGGGGCGGCAGTGCAAGAGAAAGTGGCAGGGAAAAGCTCCCAGTCAGCGTGCGCCATATTCAGATATGCAATTTAACTTATGGGCGATGTCATCTGTTCATAAGCGGCTCACGGGCCTGAAATTGCTGACTCAATGCTCTCGAAGTTTAACGTGATTGTTCATCAATTGATGTTCATAGGCGCCGTTGCCAGCCCGTCTTAGTCTCACCGCCCGACCTCTTTCAGTCCATCCAGTGAGGTCGAGGCATGCTGCCTTTTAGAACACGCGATTTTGCAATAGACGACAGACCCGGGGCGGATGGGTGATGGCATAATAATGTCTCAGGAGTGCAGTACGCGCACCTAAGGGTGATCTGAAGTAGCCCTGTATTTCCGGCCAACTTCAGCCTTCGCTAATTTTGAAAGTGGACAGCGGCTCAAAATCGACCAGATGTCTCGCTCATTTCGGTGTTCCTGGCTGCTGGAAGCACATCGCAGCGACCATTTCCCGCATCACAGGCGCACCTCTCCTACATTCGACAGCAAATGCCGACGCGCCATCCACAGATTCGATAACGCAAACAACGTTACCAGTTGCGCCGTGTCTTGGGGCTTGCTGTAGAGCTTGATCCAGGCGTAGAGGCGGTGAACCAAGATGCCCAGGCACTGGGCAACATCGGCAACATCGGCAACAGGCTTGCATGTCTCGGTCACTTGTTTGATCGCTTCGATCTTGAGTCTTCGGGGTAACGCTCTCATAAAGAGGCTTGGTGGTGTCTACGAAAGCAGGGGTGATTCATAAGTTGCTCCATCAGGCATGCTTGGCTGTGATGATGTCATTTTGATGGTGCTCCTCTTCATAAAATGCTGGGGTCGGTGTAGGATCAGACTCGATGCGGCAGCCACCTGCATTTCCCCTCGACGTGCAGTGCTGTTGACGCCTGTGCGAATTACTTCTGGGTGCCGGAAGCGAAACAGCACGACCTTTATTCGTCTGCCTCGTTGAGATCAACTCCAAGCAAGGATGCAGCAACATGCCAATCGGCAGAGCGATTATTATTGGAGTCAATCCGAGAGAAGCAAATCTCAAGCGAAAAGTGCGAGAGCATCTGCATCAATTAGGTTTCACGAGGACCCAGGAGGGGGCGCTGTGCCCGCCTGGAAACGGTAAGGAAGCGATCCGTACTTTACACGGCGGCCAACGTGAAGAACGGCTCAGCGCCAGCACACGCCTCATCGAGCGCAGCGGTGCCAAACTAATGCAGTATTTTGCAGATGGCCGCGAGGTTATGCCGGAAAAAATTTCCCCGGTGCTTGAACGCGTGTCTTCCGGCACGTGGCAAAGCGACCTGTTCCGGTTGGCGTCACTGTCGTGGTCCGTCCCTGTGTCTAACGGTTTTGGCAGACGCCTGCGTTACCTTGTCTGGGATCAGGCGAATGGCAAACTGATGGGGTTGATTGCCATAGGTGATCCAGTTTTCAATCTTGGCGTCAGAGACAAATTCATCGGCTGGGATACCGCGGATAGAGCTGCCCGGCTGGTCAACTTGATGGATGCCTATGTCCTTGGAGCGGTCCCACCTTACAACGCTTTATTGGGCGGTAAGCTGGTCGCCTGCCTGCTTCGCAGTCGGGACATTTATGATGACTTTGCCAGTGCCTACGGTGGTTCCACGGGCATCATCTCGCAGGCCGAAAAAAATGCGCGTCTGCTTGCAATCGTGACGACCTCGTCGATGGGGCGTTCCGCGGTCTATAACCGATTGAAACTGGATGGTACGGAGTACCTCAAGTCTATTGGCTTTACCGGTGGCTGGGGACATTTCCATATACCCGACTGGTTGTTTATTGAGCTTCGAGACTATCTCCGTGAGCTCGACCATCAATATGCCGACCAACACGCCTTCGGCCAGGGGCCTAATTGGCGGTTGCGCACCACGCGCGCGGCGCTGAAGGCACTGGGCTTCAAGGACGACCTGATGCGCCACGGCATCCAGCGTGAAGTATTCATCTGTCAATTGGCCGGCAACGCCGCGAAGCTCCTGAATGGCGGCAGTGGAAATCCGGACACCCGATCGTTGTTGTCGGTTGGTGAAATCGGTGAATTAGCGCTGAATCGTTGGATGATTCCACGTTCAAGGAACAGGCCCGAGTTTCGCGATTGGAAGCCGACGGATCTCATTCATCTGTACGGCAGCCAGGCGTGCCATTTTTTAGCACCCAGCCACGTTGCCACTGAGTCGCGCTGCATTGTCGGTTTGCGCGGTTAAATGCGAAGGGTATGAGCGATGGATTGCGCCATAGATCCGGTCACGAATAAACCGGTTACCGCCGATATAGCGTTACGCACCGGCTATTACATTTGTTCCTACTGCCGCAAGCGGGTCGGGCTTCGTTCGGGGCCATTGAGAAAAAACTACTTCGCCCATTGGCGTGGCGTGTCCTCCAGTTCCTGCGCCTATTTCATGTCGGGCTCAGTGAGCCACGTGAATCATGACAAGGTTCTACCACCGCCAAGGCGGCAGATGGACTTGCGCCTGCGGATAAAAAAAGGGGAGAACGCCGGGGCGTGGTGGATTGAATTGGTCCTGCCCCCCTGTCGAGCGTGTCATGCCTTCGTCAAGCTCGATGTCGGTGGCAGGGTACAAAAGCTCGATATGCGCGGGATGGGCTCGGGCTTCAGGGTCATGGCCGAGCCTACGGCGAATGACTACAGGATCATGTCCTTCGAAGGCAAGCCGGACCCTTCGTTCGTCGCCGGAGTTGCGCGGACGTGCCCGGGTTTACCTGCGTTGGGTGCGGCCGCTTTCACCGCCATTGGTCGAGGCGCCGAAAGCGGGTTTCCACGCGCCCAAACCCTGAATCGCTGCGAAACTTACGCCCTGTTATGGTCGGCCCCAGTAGCCCCAGAATTCCCTGAAGAACTGCTGGTAGACAGGCTCAAGCCGCGGCAGGGCTGGAATTTGGCCCTGGTCACCGTGCCGGAAGCCCCCTCAGACGCATGCATCAGTTGGCTGGAAGCCTTTACCCAACTTAGTGTGATGCCGGCGGCGCCCTCGATCACCACTATCTGGCCGTTCTTAAGCCGCAACGCGAGCATCAATACGGTTGAATACATCGAGTCCGACGCGGTCATCCTGGCCGCTCATAGGATGCCGGGAGGCCCGCACGACGGCGGACCAACCTTACAAGCCGTCAATCAGCATGGTCGCCTTTCCGCAACAGCCCCCGATCGATCACCCGCGCTATTCACCGTGATACGCGCTGGAAGCGATGAATTCAGGGTCGGCAAGAGCGGCCACCCGGATGTCGACAAGTTTTTTTCCAAGAGCACGTCGCTAGGGCGAAGCTTTAAACACGCTACGGTGGACCTGGTCTTCATTGACGAGCGTGGCGAACGTCTTGTTGCCTCATTACACCGTAGGGAAAGCCAATCCTATGTAATGGCCACGCGAGCGCGGGAACTGCATTTCGACTCCCTCACAATGCCGAGAGGGGCCAAAGGCAGGCTGGAGGTTGTCTCACCCAGTGGGCTTAAGGAATACCGCCGACTGGTGTCTAGCGAAGTGTCGGCTGACCACGCACCACAGGCATGCCAGTTGCCGCCGGCGATGAATAGTCTGCTCAAACAATACCTCACCGACCCGCAATACCAGCTGCATTTGGATTTTGGCGGGTTGGGCCGGTTGGCCATCGGTGCTACGCAGCCGCTGGCCAACCCCACACCCGCTTTGCTGTCGCTCGGGCGATCCTTGCGCTTGCGTCTGCAGAGCTTTCTATCCCAGCTACACGTCGGTGGGGTAACCGCACTCTCTGGCAGTGATCAGGTATTGGTCAGCGCGTTTGGCGCATCAGTGCCTAGGCCGGAATTGCTCCCTCACTACCGTCAACTGGCGGCTGCTGTGCGCGCCTGTGGATTTGATATTCGTTACTCAGGAGATGGGGTCTCGCGATGAGCTACCTGTACAGCCAAGAGGCACGAGAGCGGATTTCGGCGCTCGGAGTCACGATGATTACCGAGTTCATCGAAGAGGTACCCCATGCCTTTCGCAAGTCGTTCTTCGACCGTCAAGCCTCGATCCCCGGGTTTAGGCGCGGATCCCCGCCAGAATTCAAGGAGAAACAACGACGGTTGATCGGGCACCTGGTGCATCCCCAGCCCGGTCAGAAAGGGGAGGCAGACTGGCAAGCTTTCGCTAGCCTGTGGGTGGCGTGGGCAAAGAGCCGCTTGGACAGCGCGTTTCCCGCGGCAGACAAGTCACCCCAATCGGCGGACACAGGCGCTGGCTTCTTCAAACGATTAGCCGAGTTGTACCCGGACGCCCCTCGGGAAACGGTCGAGCGGCTGGCCGCGTACAGCGGTTTCGCCGAAGACCCGGCGATGCGGGCAGCCCTGAACAGCTTTCATCCGGCGTCCACCCTGGCCAGGGATCGGATGATCGAGGGCTTGCCGGGGCGTTTGGATAAAATCGAGGGTTATTTTGAGCTGGCCGAAACGGCGGCTGAGGAGACCGCTGAGCGCATCGACCAACTGGAAGTGACTGCCACTGCAACGACCGAAGCGGTTAAGCAACTGACGGGCAGTTTCGCTGGCGTTGACCATGATGTCGAAGCATTGCGTACTGCGCTGCACAGTGTCACTGACCGCTTGCAACAACTGAGCGAACTGGCTCAGTCAACGGCCGGGGCGCAGCAAGAGGTATCGCAAGCGTTGGCGCGCTCAGACCTCCACGGCGAGCACATGTCGACTGCGCTGGACTCCCTCGCTGTTCAGGTCGCCGACCTGGTGGCTGAGCGCGCGCAGGTTCTAGCGTTCGAGGAAGCACTGACCACCCTTGGTGCGCGCATTCCCGACTGGGAGGTCACGGCAGCCACCATAGCGGCGTTGCGCGAACGCCTCGACGACCATGATTTTCGGGTTGCCAAACCGCGTGACGAGACAAGTGGCCACGCACGCGTCCGCTTGATCGAGAACGAAGCAACCGGCCCGTTCATTGAAGTCAGCTCTGTGGACGTCGCCTGGAAGGTCATCGCCAACAACCTTCAGGCATGCGGTGTAGTGAAGAACGATGCCAATCGTTACGCACGGCATATCCTGGCAGCAGTCATTTCCGGCCAGTTGATTCAGTTCAAAGGATCAACTGCGGACTTAATTGCTGATGCCGTGGCAGCAGCCGTAGGAGGGGCGATTTTCCATGAGTGGCGGGTTCCCGTCGGCCTCCTGTCGGAGGATGCCGCGACCGACTGCCTCGAAGTCGTGACCGAGTCGTCTGGATGTCTGTTGCTCAAGGGGGCCAACCGGTCTGCGTTTGAGGTGTATGGTAGTGCCATCCGCGATCTTGTGGCGCGTCGTCAGTTCACCCTGCCGGTCGATACGCGCCTGGTTCTGATTGCGACTTGGACTCACGGCCCTGCGGCATTTCCAGACGGCGGTACGTTGTCTGAACTCGGGCCCGTGTTTGATACGGATGAATTCGCTATGAGGGGGTTATCCGCCCAGGTGCCGCTGATGCAGTTTGGCCACCTAGCTGTGGATGACTGGAAAGCCCTGTACGGCCCTGCTGAAAACACGCTATTGGCTTTGCCGAGCACGTTGAGGGAGCGCCTTGAGCAGGTGGACTTTATTCCAGGGAATCTGTGGCTACGGGTCGCTGACCGGGCGTACGCCCAACTGCGACTCCTATCACCGGGTCCTTCGGAGCGAGCGCTTCATACCGTGATGAAGCAGTGGGCACTGCCATGGGCGCAATCACTCGGGGGGCCGGTCGAGGCACTTACGCGTAGCGCTACCGAGCTCCTGAGCGAAATCGACGCGCAGGCTGTCCATGCGGAGCGTGTTGAGTGAAGTGGCTCGGGAACAATCTCGATGCCGCTCGGAAAACCCTGGCAGCCGGTTTGGGCTGTAGAAGTGACGGTGAAGGATTAAGGATCGCAGCGGTAGCTGAGTGCCTGCGTGCGGCATCCTATCTGTGTTCTGCACCCAGTACTGATCGGGAAGCTTGGGTGCCGGCGACCACGCTCAGTTTGACGAGCCTAGTGCGCCGGCGTTTGCTCCCGCTGTGGCCGTCCCTCGACGACGAGCAAACCGCTGAACCGGGCGTCAAAGCGATTCTGGAGAGCCTGGGTGAGCTAGGGGATCTGGTGCGACTCGAAGGCGGACGTTGGCTAACCGCTCCGCCACAGGCGATCAGAACCGGAAGCACGCTGGCCGTGATCACCGGCGGTGGGCCTGCACAAACCTTTCCTTGGTCAATCACGATGCGCGGGGCAGGGAGGCTCAGACTGATCGACGTCGATGCCTGCGCAGGACACATCGACCTCTGGGAGCCAGAGGAATGGATTGGCGCGCCGCTCGAAGGATTGCAGGACTGGTCGATCCAATTGATGACGAGTGCCAAGGCGCGACTGACTCCTGCGACCAGTGAGCTTGCGGACGTTTCAATCCGGACCACTGGCAAATGGCTGGCACTGCCTGCCTGCGCGACCGCCGAAGGTCTCTTCCTTGCCAAATGCCGCACAGGTCCACGGTTTGAATACTTTGTGGTCCAGGTGTCGCGAGGGCATCTGCGGCAGATAACGGGACTGCGACGGGAACAGGCGAGGCGCTTGCAATTTTACCTCGACGCACAAGCCGGACATCCCATGAAAGTTCAAGCGCATGTGTCGCAATCACAGGTTCGACTGCGCCTGAATCGTCCTTTGCCGCGGGAAGAGGCACGAGCGCTGCTGCTGGGCTGGCAATTATCGTCACCTGGCGGTGCAGGGACGACCGACTATGTGATACCGCGTGAGATGTTTCCGCTCCTGCGCCAAGCGCTTGCCGGGTTGCGCGTGGACCTGACAGAACGCCAGATTGCAGAGGGAGGACAATAATGGGAGGGATTTCAATGAATGAAGCATCGGGTGTTCACGAGACAGCGAAAAGTTTGGCCGATAGCCTTCGCCAATACATCGAAGCACAATACCATATTCGTGATGAAGGGCTCGTCAGAGAGCGTCATGCTCTGCTGCTACGCCCTGAAACTATTGTCCAGATGCCTTATGTGGAAGCGACGGCGGTTTACAAAGTAGGCGATCCGTTCGATCAACTCGCTATTCCGAAGATTGCCTCCGATACGCTCACCCAGTTGTCGCTCATGGGGCTCGGGCTTTACCCTCGTCCCTACGAGCACCAATCGCAAGCGCTCACGGCGTTTTTAGGTGCCGAGGCAGCGGATCTGGTTGTTGCAACGGGTACCGGCTCCGGCAAAACCGAAAGTTTTCTTATGCCAATCATTGGTCAATTGGCGATTGAGGGGCAGGAGCGGCCCCAGTCAGCGCAGTTGCCGGGTTGTCGGGCGCTGTTGCTCTACCCCATGAACGCCTTGGTCAATGACCAGTTGGCGCGGATCCGACGCCTCATAGGAAACACTGAGGCATCGTCGATCTTGACTCAAAGCCGCTCCCAGCCGATCCGTTTCGGTAGCTATACCGGGCGCACCCCGTACCCGGGAGAGCGCTCCAAAGAACGCGACGAGCGCTTTATAGAGCCGCTGTTTGAAGAGTTTTATAACAAAGTGGCCGTGAAGCCTGCCGTGAAAGATGAACTGGTCAGGATCGGGCGCTGGCCGAGCAAGGACTTGGAGGGGTTCTACGGCGCCGCAGCCATTGAAACCAAGACCTATGCATCGGGGAAGAAGAAGGGCGACAACTTCACCAAAAAGCATTGGGCGGGCCGGCTTCAGACCCAGCCCACTGATCGCGAGATGATGACTCGCCATGAAATGCAAGCGCGTTGTCCCGAGCTATTGATCACCAACTACTCCATGCTCGAATACATGCTCATGCGACCGATCGAGCGCGATATCTTTGATCAGACGAAGGCATGGCTCAAAGCGGACCCGCGCAACGAGTTTATCCTCGTTCTGGACGAGGCGCATATGTACAGGGGGGCCGGTGGAGCCGAGGTGGCTTTGTTGATCCGGCGTCTCTGCGCGCGGCTCGACATTCCACGAGAACGCATGCGATGCATTATGACCAGTGCGAGTCTGGGCCCCGCAGACACCGCCGAGGTTGATGGCGAGCGTTTTGCGCGGGACTTGACGGGGTTGGCCGACACATCGCCACGACGCGTCAGGGTGATCCAGGGGACACCGGAGCAACGTTGCGTATCACAGGCAGCGCCAGTAGCACAGCTTGAGGCGCTGGCAGATTTCAATCTGGCGGATTTTCAACGCTCGGCCGAGGACCTCAATGCGGCTACTGAAGCTGCGGCGCAACTCGCCCATCGGCTCGGCTGGAGCCTACCGCCGCGCGGGGATCATGCTGCGTTTCGCAACTGGTTGTTCGAACGTCTCACGGGATTCGAACCGCTGGAAAACTTGATTACCGCGGTATCGGGTCGTGCGGTTCGACTAGACGATCTGAGTGATCGGCTGTTTGGCAATCACACGGCGGTCCACGCGGAAAAAGCCACCGACGCGCTCTTGGCACTGGGTAGCTACGCACAGCGGAGCACGGATGGCCGGGTGTTGCTGCCGACACGCCTGCACCTCTTCCATCGCGGATTGCCTGGCCTGTTCGCTTGCGTGAACCCTGCCTGCTCCAAGCGCTTAGGCCATCACGACGGTCCCACTATCCTGGGCCGTCTGTATACGAAACCTTCAACCCAGTGTGGCTGCGAGGCCAATGGCCGCGTGTATGAACTGCTCACACATCGTGACTGCGGAGCCGCTTTTTTACGTGGCTTTGTAAACGAGGACCAGGACTTCGTTTGGCACCAGCCCAGTGGCCCGTTATCCGACGGTGCGGTTTCTACGCTGATGCCGATAGAGTTGTGCGTGGAGCACGCGGTCCATCCTCGCAGCCGACATATCGAGAAATGGCTACATATGGCCAGTGGCAAGCTCTTGAATGAACAGCCGAGCGACGAAACCGGGTTCCGGAGGGTCCGTGTACCGGACAAGGCGGCGGACGCAGGCAATCTGACTTTTGATCATTGCCCGGTCTGTACGCGTAAGATCAAAAACGCCAAAGATGCCCCATCGAAAATCATGGATCACCTCACCAAGGGGGAGGCGCCGTTCACTGCGCTCGTCCGGACGCAAATGGCGAAACAACCCGCCAGTCGAGCCAAAGATAAACGGCACCCGAACGCCGGGCGGAAGGTGTTGATTTTCTCAGACGGCCGGCAAAAAGCCGCTCGGCTAGCACGTGATATTCCACGCGATATTGAACTCGACGTGTTTCGACAGGCTGTCGCATTGGCTTGTCACAAACTCATGGATTTAGAAAAACCCGCCAAGCCCACGGCCTTACTCTATTTAGCCTTCCTTTCCGTGTTGACCGAGCACGACCTGCCGATGTTCGATGGCGGTGATTCGAGAAGAGTCGAGAGTGCACGTAAATTATTTGATGACAATTATGATTCCGACCTAGTGGAAGCCATTGGAGCGAATTTTACGCCACAGGAAATCCCGGCGCGCTACCAGATTGCCCTACTCAAACTTCTTTGCGGCAACTATTACTCACTGACGGGGACAATGGTCGGTTTCGTTGAGCCAACCCCTCTGAAATTGCGAAAACTCAGCCAGGACTTGTCGACGGCCGGGCTCGCGATCAGCGAAGCGAACGTCCGTGAATTAGCGGTAGGGTGGATTGACTCGATGCTGCAGGAGTATGCCTTCGACAAATCCATTGAGTCGGTCTATCGCTGGAAGGCAGCCGGTTATGCAAACTCAGCCTGGGGCAGCAACGGTCAGTTTGGGAAATTATTGAAGGAGAGTCTGATCAATCATTTCGGTTGGTCAAGTGAGGCTGTACAGCGCGTTGAAGCGATCTTCCGAGATCAATTGGCGGAAGAATTCGAGGGTGCCTGGTTCCTGGTGCCTGACTCCTTAGCCGTTGTTGTCGACTTAGCCCACTGTTGGGCGCAATGCGCTGACTGCACTGCGCTGATGCCTTTCGCCTTGGCGGGCAAGGTTTGTCTGGCGTGCGGCAGCGACGCAGCGTCGTCCCTCGATCCGAAGAACAGCGACTATGTCACGGCGCGTAAAAACTTCTGGCGACTTCCAGTGGCTAGGGCCCTAACGCCCGGAGCAGAGCTGTCCAACATGAGCGTCGAAGAACATACCGCACAATTGTCGAACCGTGACCGTAGCAGGGTGCATGCGACCACAGAACTCTATGAGATGCGGTTCCAAGACGTACTGATCGAGGATCGAGATCGCCCGATCGACGTACTCAGTTGCACAACGACGATGGAGGTAGGCGTCGACATCGGCTCGTTGGTGGCAGTAGCTCTGCGAAACGTCCCTCCGCAGCGGGAAAACTACCAGCAGCGCGCTGGTCGGGCAGGGCGGCGCGGTTCGTCGGTCTCTACCGTAGTCACCTACTCACAGAATGGTCCACATGACAGCCACTACTTCTTGAACCCAGCACGTATCGTGGCAGGTCCACCTCGTACACCGGAGGTCAAGATCGATAATGCGAAAATCGCCCGTCGGCATCTTCACGCGTACCTGATCCAGACTTTTTTCCATGAAATCATGGCGCAATGCACCGGTGCGTTGACTGAGAAAAACTCGTCGCTGCTCAAAGCACTGGGGCCGACTGAGGATTTCTTCTGCAGCACCGAGCAAACCGGCCCCACTTTGAACAGCTTCGAAGCTTGGGTGGCTCGCCGGGTGCTGGCCAGTGACGGCGATCTGCGCGAGTCCATTGTCGCTTGGCTACCGCCGGGCTTGGATACCCGCGGGCTTTCATTGATGGAATGGCTAGCCGATACCAGTAAAGGCTTGCTTGAGGAACTCAAGAAGCTGGGCACAACCGTCGAAGCGACTACGACGCATGAAGTTGTCGCTGAACAAGGTATGCAGGATGGAGAATATCCCACATCGGGTATCGAACAGGCGGAACTTCTGGAGTTCTTGTTCTTTCACGGATTGCTCCCCAGCTACGCGTTCCCGACCAGTCTTTGCAGCTTTCTCGTTGAAAAGTTGAGCAAAAACACACGGGATCGTTGGGAAGTGCGGACAGTGCAACGCCCGCAACAGTCGATCATCAAAGCCCTGAGCGAGTACGCCCCGGGGCGCCTCATCGTTATTGACAAGAAAACCTATCGCTCAGGCGGTGTCTTTGCAGATCTACCAGCGGGTGTCGTAAATCGTGCAGGCCCCCTCTTCGAGAACAAAAAACCGCACACGCACTGTAAAGCTTGCTCGTTCGTGCGTGACCCCAATCGTTCAGCTAAAGAACAGATGACCTGTCCCGTCTGTGGCCAACAGTTGGTGACTGAACAGATGATTGTGCCAGAGGTGTTCGGGCCGGAGGGCGCCGCTGATTTGCCGGAAAATGACCGCGAACAGGAAATCACCTACGCGACGATGGCGCAATTGCCGCAACCCGTCGATCCGGAGATTTTCAGCTTTTCTGCCTGTGGTCCGTATGCGAGCTACACACATGCCATCGACCGCACGCTCGTCACGGTAAACCGAGGCAAGGAAGGTACAGGGGAAGGGGGCTTTTCAGTCTGCATGGAGTGCGGCCATGCCTCAGTCTTTGATCCAGAGGCGAACGCGGGGCCACATGACCGTCCCTACAAGCAACTCGGCCCCAAAGGAACACCGCCGAAGTGCTCTGGCCAGTTTGCACGTGTATTGCTGGGCCATCACTTCGACACGGATCTTCTGCTGTTACGTCTCAAAATCGCAGAACCGATCGTGACCGATACGGTAAACGGGGTGGTTTTGCATATTCTCGAAGATGCTTTGCATTCACTTGCAGAGGCGCTACGGCTAGCGGCCAGTCGGCATCGGCAACTGGATCTGGACCCTGCCGAGTTCGGCTCTGGTTTTAGGATTGAGCCTGCGCTGCAGGATGACGCCCGTATCCTGGATATATTTTTGTACGACACGTTGTCAGGGGGCGCAGGGTACGCGGAGATCGTAGCGCGGCACATGGATGAGGTACTAGACGCGACGCTTGAGCTGTTGGAAAACTGCACATGTGAGATCTCATGCACAGAATGCCTCAACCACTTCCATAACCAACACCTTCAGCACCGCCTTGATCGGCATTTGGGTGCAATGCTCTTGCGTTACGCGGTACGAGGAGAGGTTCCAGCCTGTTCATCGGCCACCGGCCAGTTGGTAAAACTCGCTCAGCTTCGAGCCAGCCTTGAGTTAGCGGGATATGCCTGTAGGGTTGCCCCCACTCCGTCTGCGCCTTTGCTGGTTGAACAACAGGGTAAAACGGTGGCGGTTGGCTGCTACCCGGGGCTGATCGATAACCTTGAGCGCCAGCAACCCAGCGCCGGCACGGCAGGCATTCACGCGGTGATCGGGCTCAACGACTACCTGTTACGCTCGGATCTCGCGAGCGCTCAGTTGAAAGTTCAAGCACTTTTCAAAGCGTAGCTTTGGAACTTAGCCACCCGCTCAGTTAGGTACGGTGCGTGACTGAGCGGGTCATTTCGTGAGATATCACCTGCGGCGGGGCGCCAGACATAAGCTTGGCATCCTAGATGCTTGAGTAGGGCGCCAACTTATTTCAGTCTGTGATGAATCAGGGCACACTCGTTCCTTTCTCTTTGGGCGCCATTTATCCGTCATGGCGGCATACTCCCCACTCTTTGTATCCAAAGGCCAGATATGACGAGTCTTGACGATTTCATAAACCCCACCGCTAGCCAGCATTTCGTTTCACGGTCCGAGCAGCGGCTGAACTCTTGCTCGGCAGATCCTCAGTCAAAAAAAGCTGAAATCTATCGCTTTTCGATTGTCGATAGAAAGACACCAACCATTCATCTGAAAGGAAAGACTCAGATCTGGAGAAACCTTGAGTTTCAGGACCTGTTTACTTTCATGCGGACAGGCGAGAAAGACCGGTTGAATTTTGAGCGCTTGTTCGAACGTTACGAAGCTCCCTATCCTGAGCATGTGTCCAGCTTACTTGCAATGATCAACGGCGTTAGAGAATGTCTGGATACGCAATCTAAAATCTATTTGAAGGATTTAGAAGGATTCGATTTTGAGAAATTTCTCGGTCACGTCAAATTCATTTATACCTATAAAACAATGAACTGGCTGAGAAACCCTCACAAAATCAAGGTGGTGTTGAAGCAGTTCGATACCTTCTTAGATTACTCCCTCGATAAATCTGGTGCGCTTGCGCTGTATTTGGCACTAGCCGAAAAAAATTCCGCTGAAGAAGCGTACATCTGCAAGACTTACGGCGTTTCGTCGAGGGAGTACCAGCAGTGGATTCGCCTGTTGCTACTGTTTCTCTACGTTGATAGGGATGACAAGGCATCCCACTTGGACGGCTTTATAAATGAATTTTTTATAGCCCCAGAGTTCTCCACAACTATATTCGTCGCTGTGTTCGATGAGCGATGTGCGCTACTCACGGATACTGGGGTGGTTAAAGATTCCGGAAGTGGACCGCTCACCTATATGAACGTGTCCAAGAACTGTATTATCGCACTTGAGCACGCGTTTGTTGATGTCACATTGGACAGAGTGATGAGGGAACATGGCTTTGATGAAAGTTTACGAGAACAAGCCAGGGCTAGGGTGGCCACGGGGGTGAATGCACTCCTCATGGTAAATAGCTACGAATTTCTTGCCGGATACAACAAAATTTGCGTTAACGCCGCTGCGTTAGAAGCCTTTTGCGCAACACCTGACGTCCACGGCGTGCAGGTCCTAAAATCCGAGCAGGATAGAACGTAGACCGCTGCCTGGGTCGATATGCAAAGGATTCGGGAAACCGTCGTCTGCTCTGGGTCATGAACACTTCTTGTGGCAGACATTATCCAGCTTAAGTCAGTGTCTACTCAGCCCGGGGCAGACCAAGGTGATGCGATCCGTGCGCCCGCCTGGATGAGCCAAACTCATGCATCAGCAGCCACCGCCAAGTTGCGTTAGCATGCAGGCCAGAATGGCGCTTTGCCTCTATCTTTGGCGGCTCACCTTCAGGTAGTGCATGCTCAATTTATGCTCGTGTGCCGCCCCAGGCCGCGAATGGATCATACGCAAGGAGCAAGGATGTATTTGTCTGAGCTGACCATCAAGAATTTTCGTCAGTTTGGTGATGGGAAAACACCGTTCAGCGTTGAGTTCAACCGGGGTGTGACGGCACTCGTGGGCGAAAATGATGCGGGTAAAACGGCGATCATGGATGCAATTCGCCTTGTCCTGCAAACGCGCGATGCAGACTACTTCAAGCTTCAACCTGAAGACTTCCACATCACCCCGCAGCGGGTTCAGAAAACCGAAATTGAGATTGTCTGCAGATTCTCCGACCTTGCGCCAGAGGATCGGGGCGCATTCGCGGAATACTTGAGTTATGAGGGGGCAGAAGTCGTACTCTATGTTCAGTGGAGGGCTCGGCGACTGAGCGACTCCACTGCCGCCCGGCGCTGGGTCGACATCAGTGTCAGGGCTGGTCAGTCCGGCACAGGTCCGAACCTCGACGCAGGAGCACGACAACTGCTCGCAACTGCGTATCTGAGGCCCTTGCGAGACGCTGAACGAGAAATGTCGTCTGGTCGCGGTTCACGACTGTCGCAGATCCTATATAGCTTCCCTGATATTGGTGTCGGGGATGCCTTCAAGGAAGACCAGCCTCCTGCACAACTTGTCGATGCGCAATCACTGAGCCTCGCCGGGATGTCCGACCTGCTTCGGCACCTGGTCAATGCACACCCCGGAGTCACCAGCGCTCAGTCAGCCATTAATGATCAATACCTGCGTAAGCTGGCTATGGCGGGTGAAGACCTCAGTAGCCATATCAGCTTCGCCGAGGGAGCCACAGAGATTACCAAGCTGCGGCAAATCCTTGAACGCTTGGAACTGGGGCTGCTGGATAACCAGTCCGGCGTGGCACGCGGCAGATACGGGTTGGGCTCCAACAACATTTTGTTCATGGCTTGTGAGCTGCTGCTCCTAGGGAAGGAACCCGAAGGACTTCCCTTGCTACTGATCGAGGAGCCCGAAGCGCACTTGCATCCTCAGCGCCAGCTTCGCCTGATGCAGTTTCTAGATACGGCGGCCAAGCCGAAAGAGCAAGGGCAGCGCGCTGTGCAAGTGATCCTGTCGACACACAGCCCAAACCTCAGCTCCAAAATACCCATCGAGAACCTGGTACTCATCCGTAATCAACAGGCTTTCTCTTTAGCCCAAGAGGCAACCAAGCTGGACGCTGGGGACTATCGGTTCCTTGCTCGCTTCTTGGACGTGACGAAGGCAAACCTCTTCTTTGCAAAAGGCGTCATGATCGTGGAGGGGCCGGCAGAGGCCATTCTGATCCCAACGCTAGCTGCTCTCTTGGGGAAAGATCTGACCGAGCATGGCGTCTCGATTGTCAATGTGGGAAGCACGGGACTAGGCAGGTATGCTCGGATTCTCCAGCGGAGTGATCCCGCGCGGGGCTTGTTGAGCATACCGGTAGCCTGTATCTCAGACTTGGACGTCATGCCTGACTGCGCCCCCCTGATTCTGGGCAAGGTCGACGGTGATGACGACAAGGCCTGGCAGAGCACTCGCCGCAAGTGGCGGGCCAAACGCGACTTCGGAAGCGATACTCAGGCACAAGCTCAAGGTCTTCAAGCGCTGCGGAAAAAGCTGCAAGACGGCGACGGGCAAAACGTCCAGACATTCGTTGCTGATGAGTGGACGCTCGAGTATGACCTGGCCTATGCGGGCTTGGGGAAGGAACTCTATATCGCCGCCACCTGCGCAGCGAATGATGATCCATTGAACGACTATCGAAAAACGCTAGAGGTCGTTCAGCAGGAAGCCAGCGAGGCTTACGATAAACTGGCGGTCGGCACCTCATCGAAAGAGGAGCTCGCATCCCATGTGTACGAGATGTTTTCCAGCAAACGCGCATCGAAAGCGATCGCGGCGCAGTACCTGGCAGACCTGCTGACGGATCGTCAACAGTCAGGCAAATTGACCGCCGACCAACTGCACACGCTCCTGCCTCAGTACCTGATCCAAGCCATTGAGTTCGCGACTGGAAGCATCAGCCAGGATCTAGGTGGAGGAGAGACATGATTCCTTTCACTGATCTGGTCGCCCCGGTTACCGATGAAGACATTGACTGGGTCTGCGAGCTGATGCAGCTCAAACCGCTCGATGAAGCCCGTCGTGAATTCCTCAAGGTCAGGGAAACTCGAGACGTCTCGGCCTGTCCCGGGAGTGGCAAAACTACCCTGATCGTGGCAAAGCTAGCGTTACTGGCGCGGCGCTGGAAGAGCTCAACGAGGGGGTTGTGCGTGCTATCGCACACCAATGTGGCCCGAGAAGAAATTCAACGGCGGTTGGGAGGCACGGCGGTAGGGCAACGCCTACTCCAGTACCCACACTATATCGATACCATCCATGGTTTCGTCAGTCGCTTCCTGGCAAAGCCTTGGCTCCACTCGGCGGGTATCCCGCTTACAGCGATTGATGATGACCTCACGCACTCGGCACGGCGAAGGGCGCTGACCCTAAAAGAGTATCGGACGCTCAACAACTACCTTGAGAGGTCTTTTACCAGTTTGGAACGCTTGACCCTCAGCTCCATGGATTTCTCAGCGCCATTGGATCTGGAGACCTTTCCCTGCGGTAAAGACACGCGGATGTACCGACTCGCGGCGTCAGCTGTCGGCAGCGCCGCTCGTGAAGGCTACTTCTGCTACGACGATATCTTCGTTATCGCTCAGGAATTGCTGAGCCGACAGCCCTCGGTAGCCGCGACACTGCAGGAACGCTTTCCCTGCATCCTATTGGACGAGATGCAAGACACCTCTCGCCAGCAAAATCAGCTCCTGTCTCAGATTTTCCGTCGCGACAATGAGAGCATCTGCGTGGTGCGAGTTGGCGATCCGAATCAGGCGATCTTTGAGCATGGTGACGAGGCTGGCGACGACAGCTTCCCCGATTCGCCTCGCAGCATTGCAATTGCCGACAGCTTTCGATTCGACGGCTCGATTGCCTCTCTGGCCTGTCGCTTTGCATACACCCCCATTCTACCCACCGGCCTGCAGGGCAAGCGTGCCTCCGAGGCCCAAGCCGCTCCCATCCCGCATACGGTGTTTGTATTTCCAGACGATGATGCTACTGGCGTACTCAGCGCCTACGGCGAGCTTGTCCTACAGCACGTGCCTTCGGATGTAATTGCCTCCTGCGCCGTATCTGCGCTCGGGGCTGTACACAAAACAATTGAGCGGGATCCTCAGGATAAGTTGAGCCCGAGAACCGTGGGGCACTATTGGGAGCCCTACGTGACCGCCAAGCATCCCACCACTCACCGTCCAGAATCATTGATTGACTATTTCCGAACGGCCAAGCAAAGAGCCAGGTTGGGCAACACAATGCATGCAGGGCTGGAACGCATAGGTGCGGGACTCATACACTTGGCAAATCTGCAGTCGCCGCCAGTACCGCTTAGAGCAGAAAGCCGTATCCATCGTCAACTGGATGGGATGCTCTCGCTCACCCCTAGAGGCTTACGCATCTATCGCAAATTGATTGATCGTCTGCTATGTCAGGACGAGCAGATCGACCAAGCTGCGTGGACTTCGTGGGTCAGGTTCATCGACGAACTGGGCGTTCTCATCGGTGGCGGCCAGCGCGACCAACCCGATGCAATGCGCTTCCTCGAGTGGCATGCAGCTCCCGTTGAAGACACCGAATCAGCGGGGCAGCTCGCACCAGCGTTTAACCACTACCGCTATCATTACCAGGAGCGGCATGTCGATATCAAACTGGGATCAATCCACGTAGCAAAGGGCGAAACACATGCTGCCACCCTTATCCTGGACACCTACAACCGTACCCATTTCCTCAAAGCGTTGATGCCGTGGCTCAGCGGGAAGTACGTCAACGGGGGGCACTGTGATAACGACGGCAAACGCAGGCGACTGATGGAAATGTACGTTGCCATGACCCGCCCCAGCCACTTGCTGTGCTTGGCTATACGAAAAAGCTCGCTTGGCAACGAGAGGAAAGCCCAACAGCATCTAGAACAGCTACAGGCGCATGGTTGGACGGTTCACCATTTGAACCGAGATGACTCGCTTGGGAGCTAACGGCTGCGCAGACTCTACATGTTCTAGCTCTGAGTCAAGGGCAGGGTTTGAGCAACTACTCATAGACTGTCATTTGAACTGTCTGGAGGACCATAAATCCCCCTATCAATTTTTGCTATGAGCCCCTTCCCGTATAGCGTAGAAAGGGCTTGCGCTATTTTTGTTTGCCATGAAGCTCCATCTATAACCTTTAAGTCCTCGTAACGACTATACAGCTCGCCTGCAAGTTTTTTGTGTGAAATCATCTTCCCCGGCTTTAGTAGTAGGGCTCTTGATTGAACAAACGCGAGAGCGGAGCGGTAAAAATACTTGCCGGGTGGCAAGGCTAGTAGATCTTCATTAAATTGCTTTGCTCGTTGCTCAGAATACAGCCTGGCGCCCATTGCGGCCAAGGGGAGGGGCAGCACTTGTAGCTCGACTTTATCAGGAGACACTTGATAGCTGAGATTTCTATAAATTAGTTCATCCAACATAGATATGGTAGAAACTACATTGCTTTCTAAAGTAAAATCCTGCGAGCTAGCGAGACAATTGCCGCTCTTGCAGAAACTGCATTCCTCTGAATGAATGTGGTGCGGGGTATATTCTTTGCAATCGTCACAATAAAAAAGCTTATAAGAAAGCCTTCCTACGTACGACTCTCCTTCATCATCGTCTTTTAGTATTAGGCTAATCTTTCGGCGCGCATCGCCACTCCATGCATACACTTTCCACGGCCAATTTTGCACTAAATAATCAGCCCATAATTCATGCGCACCTCCCTCGGAGGGGATATGCACAAGCCAGCTGCCCCAAGACTTCGACCAGTATAGATCGACTGTATGCAGGCTGTATTTTATCGCGTCATTTTCGTGATTGATAATATTTGTAGTGAGAGAATCATTATATGCGCGATCTATTTTTCGTGCATTTACGTCATCCTTAGCAAGGATGTTTTGAAATGCACCCTCAATCTTCCATGTGAGGGTTTCTATCATATAGATTGCTATGCAGAGAGTAGTGGCCCTAGAATAGGCACAGAATAGCTCAGAGTCGCTCATTTTATCACAGCCGAGTATGATCACCACAGGGGACTCCAACCCCCTATAGCGGCTAACTAGCGCATGTCTTACCCCTAAGTTACTGACAAGATTTCTAAAGTACTCAGACGGTTCAAGTCGAGTTAAAATCAATATATCTTCCTTTGCTATGCCTCTTAGGCACAATTTCTGAACCTGCAAACTGATATCATTTACCCAGTCGTCAGTCAGTATCTCTCTTAGAGTGTCGTCCTCTTCGGGCCTCGGAATGTGTAGTTGATAGTCACACTCCCTGGCTTCAATTAGTCGTTTTGTCACTTTTCTAGGCATTCTAATGACCGAAGTCAAATAATATGGTGACTTAATGCCTGCCTCATTGCACAAGCTCAATATTTCTGTCGTGTTTTTCTCAAAAGAAAAAACTTGTGATTCATCAGCAAAGAAAATAGCGGGCTTATCGCCCAGCCAGCCAAGCAGAGTCCTGTGCCAAACAATATTAAAAGCTTGCGCCTCATCGACTACTATTGCATCGTAGGGTTTTATAAGCCCCCTTTTTATTGCTTGGGCAAGGTCGTCACAGCATTGATTCTGAAACCAATCCTGTGGCTCAATATTTTCATCTGAAGTTACGCCAATCTTTTTCTTCGCTTGATGGCAGAATGTGTGCCAGGTCGACACCGTACAACTTCCAGCATCCTTTAGCTGAAGCTTAATATTTTCCGCCAGCAAAGAATTGAATGTAAGGAATAGAACATTTTTCCCTTCATTCGAAAGCCTTCTGGCGACCTCTATTCCGATGAGTGTCTTCCCTGTACCCGGCCAGCCTGTAATTACTGTTTTGTTCTTATTAAGCGCTCTTTCAACAGCCGAGGCCTGCTCTTTAGTCAGCCGTAACCACATATGATTGTCGAATAATATTCTTGCTCCCCATGCCAGGGTTCCATCGTACTGTGGACATAGGGCGGATAAGATAGCATTTGCTTTCTCCCTCCCAAGGGGAGGGTTATTAAGAGCGGCCTTCCAATATGCCATGATATCGACAACTCTGGATGATAGGGAGCTCATCTCATCATGCTGCACAAAGATCTTGGAAGGCAGATGCGTGCTGCGATCAGTTAAAGCTGGGCCTAAGTCGTTTTCTCCAAAACTACTGTCCGGGAAAACGAAGCCGTATCCGATTCTTATCCGTAAACTCTCATCACAGCCGAGCCATCTCGCTAGCCCGTGAGAGTTCTTCCGAGTCTGCATAACCGGATTGGATGCTCTTTGAGAGCGCACATGTACAAAAATAGAGCCCTCAACACGGTAGGCGCCACTTTTAACCTCCAGCGCGAGTACACCAAGGTCCTCATGAATGATAAGAAAGTCAATCTCTCCAGTTGGGGCGAAACTGGAGTCAATTTTTTTAATCGCAGAACAGAGCCACGGGAGGCTATGTATGACCGTATACTCTTCAGGCAAGCCGTCTCTCAGCAAAGAAAATACTGTACTTTCACCAAAGCTGTTTGTATCAATGGCACCTTGACTAGGTATCATCTTTGCCATTTTGCAACACCAAAAACTCGCCCGCAATTCAGGCTAAATGGGGAAGAATTATATTGCTATAAGCCTTATCTGATTTCATCAGATCGCATGGCTTAGCTACCTCATTAGCTGGAGGCATTTATGCGGCCACGTCCACACATTGTACGATATTTCAGCGTCGAATTATGTTTCGATAAGGCTCACGAAAGCTCTGAAAGATCTTTGCGAACACGACGAAGAATCTCATCAATGCTCTGATCAGGGCGTTGGAGGGCATAGGTGTAAAGCAGCAAGGATACTGGATGCACATCCATAACTGCCGCAATTTCGTCAAGCTTGTCGAGCGTTGGACTTTTTAATCCCCTTTCCAAGGTGCTCAGGTAGGTTCTGCTACTTACCTCGGAGAAATCTTCCTGCGTCAGGCCGTGGCTGGTTCGGGTTCGTTTCAAAGCCTGGCCAAAGGCCTTTCTCAGCTCCATTTTGCTCATCTCGCAAAATAAGCGATGAAGCCTTCTCGCGCCCTTTAGGGCTACAATCTATAGTGTTCATTTTGGGGGCGATGGTTATGTTCAGAACGCATAAGCAAGCCGAGATAAGCGGTTTTGACGTCACTACGCTCTCTCGTGAGGGAGTCCAGGTATGGCGCTACATTGAGCAGGCTCTGCATTGTCCATGGCTATATGTCTCCTGCCTTGAAACAGGTACTGAACTGTCAACGCGTAGAATGCTACTGATTGCGGACATCCATCTGTTTGAGGATTTCCTGAGTCAAGATGGCGGCACCAGCACTGTGATTGATAGGGTCCAGCTAGTAAGCCCTGGCTGGTTAAATCAAAGCTTGAATTGGAAAATGGAAGAGCTAGTTAGTCTGAGCGAGGTGCAGGACCACCACGGTAAGCATCTAGCGTACATATATCGGGTGGTCGGTGGCAATGAATATTGCGAAGGTCATATTCAAAAGAAGAAATCAACAAAGCATAGAGGGATATATAAAAAGCCCTAACCGAATTACTGGAGAATTTATGGATGTCGGTTGCAAAACAGATGGGGAATTTTTATCTCTTTTTAGGAGGTTCTATAGCAGCCATCCAAGTAACGCCTCCGTTGAGCTTTTGAAGGAGCTCGCATTAGAGTTTTGGTATGGAGATCTTGACATTGAAAAGCTAATCAATGGAGAACTGACAAGCGGGCGCTTAACTTCTTTGCAAGCGAGAAGAGCTATGTATCTTGTAGATAGGATGATTAGCTTTCCATGCTTGAGTCGCAACAAAGCAAAGCTGCTGAGAGATATAGTTAAGCTGCAAGGAGCAGGATTAAAAAGCACTCCACCCTCAAAAGCAGCCGAGCAACTATTTAAAGAGTACAAGCTAGATAAAAAAGCATTCGAGTGGGGTCTTCAGGGCGATATAACTATACAGATGAAAAGCCTGCTTGAGTACCAGACTCGGCACTTTGCAGCAGCAACAGGAAAGAAAACAGGCTATTCCGAATAACTCGGCCTGCGTCCATATGTGTGTTCCAGCAACTTCTATACGTACGACTTTCACGTGCTATCGGTTGAGTGCCTACGCAGCGGCGCGAGGACTTCCTCTACATCTAACCCCCTCACCAAGCAACGATGAGAAATCAAACATAAAGCCTCAAAGAGTTGATCACGCTGTTTGATCAAGTCAGCATTCTCAGACTGCAGGTACTTTATCCGCTCCTCAAAAGTCCTGCGGCGGCGTTCGCGGTCAGGATCTTTGCCACTTTCCTTTAGTTGTGCGACTCTAGCTCGGTCTATGCTCTCACCCCGCTTACCCACCAAGGTTGCACGACTCGTTAAACCCAAGCGTTTTTGTACCTCGGAGCGTGATATAGGTGCAGATTCAAGCCCCAAACTGATCATCTCGGCGAGGAGGGCATCAATAGCCTCATCCAGAGCAGCCCCTCTCAATAATTTCTGTTTAACCATAAGTCTCTATTCCTCTGAAACTGAGCTTCGCCGCTGAGTCTCCTTGGAAGCAGTGATAGGGCGGCCTGAAGGAAATACCTGGCGTGTTCCCTTCCCAACATCACTTGCAAGTGCTTTCTGCAAATTTTTAAGCTTGTGCTCCTGATCCTCCAGCCAGACGTCACTGCCAGCCTCACCGCTACCAGCGTTGCGCATAATGATGATGGATTCCGCCAGCCTATCCGCTTGCTCTTGGAGATTCTTCTTCTCTGATGGTGTTCCCAGCATGTGTAGATGTGAACAGTCATTCCAGCATTGCAGATGCTTAGGGCAGGGCGCCTGTGAAAAATCATGGACACAACCGCCAAACGGAGTGATATGTAACGCCGTGGCGTGAACAGTCAAAAAAGTTTCAGCAGTAGTCATACCCTTGCTCTGCAAGAGTGCATGATAGCTGTCGGTTAGAGCCCCTTGGATCGTCCCCTTTCTGATTTCTGTATGAAGAAAGTCAATGCGGTCACGATAACTGTTAAACGTTAAAAACCCCTGATGAGCAGTGGTGTCCTCTTCGATAGTTGAATGCTGGTAATACTTATTTTGCTCCAAGCGTTTTCGTCCCAGCGCCAGAGCCTGCTGGACATCGCTCATGCCTGTCAGGTGATAGATGGTATTGCGCCAGTGCCGTGGTTGGTGACTGGTCAAACAAATTGGCGAACCATCTGCCTCAACCAATGAGCGTCGAGCAAAGATAGACGGGCACCTGGGATCTGCTCCAAGGGCCCGATTAATGTCAACGAGAGTTACACGCCGCGGGATAGCTCGAAATACATTCTCATCACGGCCGCCAAATCGGAACTGACCGTCAAAACAGATCGCAAGTGTTTCGCTGGTCCTGAGCACAATACGATTTTTACCCGCGCTATATTCTGTAAGCACCGAGTGTGCTTTAAGCTTTGGAGCAATCAGACGTTCAATTTCACCTGCCAAGTATCTCCGCCGCTTTATTTTCCCTCGTTGAACGGGCGACTCACTGCCATGCGGAAAAATTCCATTGCGGGATAAATATAAATAAAGATTTCTGCCGTATTCTTGTTCGTTACTAAAACCCAGCCATTCCATGACCTGATCGTCCGTTAATAGTTCTTCTGGCGGGTATTTCCATATACGCCCTGGATTGTTTTCTTGCCAAATCGCAATTTCCCTCTGCTCTGATGTCAGTGCCTTTAATCGCTCAATTGCACGCTTCGCTAGAGGAATATCGCTCTCCGCTAGCCAATGCACTCGAGATTGAAATTGTTTTTCTGCAAAATATCTTATTCCGCACTCAAGAATAGGCTTGCCGTGAGCATCAACTACAATATTTCCTTCACTATCTTTGATATTTCTTTCTACCCAGCAGTCAAAGGGTATGACAGCAACCTCATTACCCCGTTGCCCTGTTGCGATCAATAAGTCGATCACACGCAGCAAGATTTCCTCGCCCTCACTGACGGGGTTATTCGAGCATAGGGCATACGCTTCCATCGCCTCGAGAGAAGGTAACCGGTCATTAGATTTTCGCTGTTTTACCGCACGATCTGGATCATGCAATGAAATATAATCGTGGCGGCGTTTCTCTGGTCTCGCATCATGCTCAAAATGTATAGCGATCTCGGTTAACTGGTGGTTATCAATCGTATCCGCGATTACTTGTAGATAAGAAATTGCGTCATAAAAATTTTTGTAGCCACTCTCACGGAGAAAGCCTACGACACGGTCGAAATCGCCCTGCGTCAATAGTGCGGGGTCAGATACGCCGCGCTCAAACAATGGATTATAGAGTCGGCGGACGACAATATTGTATGCAACCACCATCGAAAACTTCAGATTTCGCGTGCGCTGCAGATATACAATCAAGGCCTTGCTAAAGTCTTGAAATGCGAAGGGGAGTGGCCCCTTGTTCGGGGCAGGATAACCTGTCTTCTCGAGGGACTGTCGGTGGGTCTCGAAGGTAAGTGTATGTTTGCCAGGATCTCTTTGCGGTAGCCAATTACCGATTTCCCACAGTGGTTCCGACCACTGTGTTGAAATCGGTAATGACCGAAAAATCGCCTGTTCCTGCGTAATAAATCTTTCGAGGTTCTGCCTTGCATTAGACAGCTCCATCTGCGGCATCCTCTGTGTGCTGCCGGCAGCGCTCGATCGTAGCGCTTACCGCCAGGATGGTTGTCTGATGCTGGGCGAGGGGGCGGTTGTGAATGAGATCACCGGCTTGCTCTGCGATATCAATGAACCGCTGGGCCTCTCGTTGAAGCGCCTCTCTCACCTGCTCATGGCGACCGTCAGCAAAGGGGTGAAACTTCTTGCAGGTGTAGCAGGCATAGACGGGATTGTAGGGGCAGTGAGTGTGGACAGGGAGGACGCAAGCACCTATATCCCCGATGTATTGCGTATCGATGACGCCGCGGATCGCTCTTTCGGGAGCCGTATCTCTGCGTTGCACGACTTCCCCGGTTAGCAAACTTCGCATTATGCGCTGATAGGAAGGGCTCTTACCGAGCGCTTTCTCTTTGATCCGGGCAATATTGGGAGTTGCTGTCACATAAGCACGCGCTGCAACGGTGCTGTTGTGGCCGAGTAGATCAGCAATCATGTCTGCCGGAGTTCCCTGATCCGCCAAACCTTGTCCGAGATGATGACGCAGCAACATGCTCACCTGGTTCGGCTTTTCTACCCCTGCTTCAAGAAGCTCATGCTTGAGGCCTAAACCGATTTTTTGAACCGAAAGGCGCTTTCCACGACGGCTGACAAATAGTGGTTCGCAGTCGCTACCAAAGCGTCGTTGAACTTCTGCAATGTGCCGTGAGATTTTCTCACCCAGGCGGGTGGTTATTTTACGAGGGCGTCGCTCAGGTCTGCGCTGGCCGACCTTTTTAGCCATGGGTAGCCACAGGGTGTAGTACTTCTCATGATCAGCGCTTTCAACGAACTCAAAATCCGTAATGTCTAGCGAATGAAATTGAATCGACCTCGGCGCGAGTTCGAACCCTAAGTGAAGAACTATATTAAACTGGAGTTCCTCCCAAGAATCAGATGAAAGCTCTCGCTCAATGCGCTTAAGGAGTCGAATCTCTTCATCAAGGGCTAAGCCGGACTGGGATAGGAATATACGTTCGTACGGATCAAGGCGGCTTGTCTTTATTTCTTTAAGTGCGAGATATGTTTCTTTGTCGAAGCCCAATATTCCTCGACCAAGGGCCCACCGGTAAAAAGTTCTAAAAAAAATGATGCTCTCGCGAAATTTTGTCCATGCACTTACTGTCGTGACCACTTCTTGCCTCGTCCAAGGAAACTTGGATGAGATATCGCTTTCAGCTAGCCGTCCAAACACTCCGGATGCTTTGAATGCCGTCACCGGTGCGTACTTTTCGAGTGCATATGCAACGAACGCTTTGGCAATTTGCATGATGTCAGGATTCAGATGGAGCGCAGCCCAATCGATTGTCATTGCGAGCCCACCGTCGTACCACGTCCACACCGGCAAACGGGTATCGACGTACTTTGGCTGATCATTGGTACGAGTTCGAATCGCAACCTGAGCCGGGCCCTCGAACACGTAGGCCGGAAAAGAGGAGGAGGGTGAAGCGTGTTCTTGATCGGCTGATTCGGTCACGGCGACCCCCCTTAACTGTCAAGACGGCTCCAGGCTGCCGAGGCGCGCTGCGCGTTATGGCGGTTGGCCGATTCCGCTAGATAGCGATTTGCATAACGGCGTGGCATCGCCGAAGTCTCAGACCAACCGCAGACACGTCGAAGCTCGTCCGTTGCGCGCTCGAGGTCATGCCCACGCTGCTCGATTAGGTAAGCCAGAAAACGGTCGGCGAAGGTATGGCGAAAGTCATGCGCGGAAAGTGTAAGCAACAACCCAGGATGAGCCAGTTCAATGGTCAGAAACAGGCGATCGAGTACGTTAGACAATGCGCGAATCGACAGCGGGCGGCCTCTGTCAGAGATGAATAGATAACGGTACAACAGTTTCATCGGTTTGCCGTCACGCAGAGGGCGCCGTTCGCCCTGAATATAGCGCTCGTAGACCTCATACAACTGCGCGGAGATACCTACGGTTCGTCCGTGTGTTTTCAGCGCAGGCTCTTCAGCGCGCGGGTCGCCGGGGTCATGTTCGCGATCATTGATGCTGACATAGGCATGCTGAGAACCCTGGTTGATATCCGTGGTGTAGAGCTTAAGAAGCTCTCCGCGGCGGATACCGGTTTCCAACAACAATTCAATCATTAGCCAATTGCGCAACTGCAATCGTTCCGGAAACGGATTCTCCGCAGCGCCCGGGCGAATCAGTGTGCGGATGATCTGGAGTTGGGTATCTGTCAGGCTTCGGTAACGAATGTGGTCGGGACGGACATTGATGATATAGCTCTCAAAGCGTCGTTCAATGACGTCGGCGACATCTGCAAATGCCACCTCGATGTTAGCCAGAGTGGTTGAGTTCTGACGAGCGCGCGGGATGTATCGGGTGACACACCAGGACAGGTACTGCTTCAACAGCCGCAGGTACTGGTCACGGGTGCGCGGATCGATCTGGGGAAAAGATGCCATTGCAGCTGTGCCGATTCGGGCGACCAGATTATCGGCCTGACGGCCGCTTTGGAGCCAAAGGGCGTAACCGTCCAGTAGCGCCAGAATCGCTTCAAAGTGGCAGGCCAAGATGGCCTCATCGATATCCAGCTCCCGGCTTTTGGCATAGGTGTAGAAAGCTTGGATCGCACGCAGGTGCGCTGCGGCAGTGTTGTATGCGCGATGTCTGAGCTTGAGCTGGACGTAGATGAATGGGACTAGCTTGGGCAATGGCGTTGCTAGACCATCCTGCACAAGCAGTGGCACGCGCTGACCGGACGAGAAACGACACTGAATCAGCTTCATTGGCAGTCATCTCATGCAATGACTCGCCATGAACACAAAGGACATGGCCTGTTGAGAGAGTGGACGTCAGAAGCGAATTTGTCGAATCAGTGCCTTACGAGGCTCATGAACATTTCTAACATAGCATCTGGTTTAACATAATATAGATTATGCGAAGTATGACGTACGGCGATCCGGCCGAGTCACCACAGGTTCCGCCCTGGCTGAGTTGTCGCTAGCGGCCCCCGAAGCCCGCGCCGCCAGTTTGCCAAGCTCCAGGCCAGCCCGCGTCAGTCGCCTCCAGGCTGGCCGCAGGTTATCGGCAATCTTCGGGCTCTGTGCTGTTCAGGTGTGCTGCAGTACGCATCGCTTCTTTGCCTGATCACGCACGCAAGCCGCTGGCCAAACTGGTTCTGCACGACCCAGGCTGACCATCGGCAACCATCGGGCCTACACTGGCGCCTGACGCCCAGGCGCCCGGCTGTTGCCAGCCAGCAACGCCTCCAGCTCTACGCTGGACGCGAACTTCGCCGTCCATGAGGCAGATCGCAACCGTGATACCCGAACATGTCAACGCAGCACTGCACGAACGAGCCATCGCCCACGGTGCGCGGCTGCCCTGGCTTGCCAGCCCGCTGGCTGGCGTCGAACGGCGCCTGCTTTACCGGCTTGGTGGCGAACAGGCGCGCGCGACCTCGCTGGTGCGCTACCAGCCCGGCAGCCATTTCAGCGCGCACGAACACGGCGGCGGCGAGGAAATCCTCGTGCTCGAGGGCGTGTTCGAAGACGAGCATGGTCGCTACCCGGCCGGCAGCTATCTGCGCAATCCGCCTGGCAGCCAGCATGCGCCGGGCTCGACCGGGGGCTGCGTGATCTTCGTGCGGCTGCGCCAGTTCCATCCGCGCGACCGCGAACAATGCGTGACCATGCTCGACGCCTCGGGCAGCCAGGCGCTGTTCGAGAACCGGCACGAGCGCGTCGGCGTCCAGGCCCTGGCGCCACAGGCCACGATCGAGCAGCCCAACCCGCGCGGCCTCGAGTTGCTCTTGCTCGAAGGCCACCTGGCCGGCGCGGATTTCAGCCTCGGGCCATGGAGCTGGATGCGCCTGCCTGCCGGCGAGCCGCTGAAGGCGCAGGCCGGCCCCGGGGGTGCGCGCTTCTGGTTCAAGGACGCGCCTGCGACGCTGGGGCTCTGATGTCCCTGGCCTTGGGCCAGACGAGAAATACTTGTGCCCGGTTGAACAAATCTCTTTTGCGCAACGTCGGGACCAACACCGACACTTGCCCGGTTGGACACCCCGGACAGGCCCCAGGAGCCGCAGCCAGATGTCACTCAATTCCCAGGTCGCGCGCCTCGCGACCGCCCAGGCGCTGTCGGGCGCGAATTCGGTGGTGGTCTACGCCACCGCCGCCATCATCGGCCACCAGCTGGCGCCAGCGCCCTCGCTGGCGACGCTGCCGATTTCCGTCTTCGTGATCGGCATGGCGCTCTCGACCCTGCCGGTCGGCGCCCTCACCCATCGCTACGGTCGCCGCGCGGCCTTCCTGCTCGGCAACCTGAGCGGCGTGATCATGGGCCTGCTGGCGGCGCTGGCGCTGGTCATCCAGTCCTTCCCGCTGTTCTGCGTCGCCATGCTGTTCGGCGGGGCCTACGCGGCGGTGGTGCTGACCTTCCGCTTCGCCGCCGCCGAATGCGTCGCACCGGCGGAGAAACCGCGGGCACTGTCGGCGGTGCTGCTCGGTGGCGTGGTCGCCGGCGTGCTCGGCCCGCAGCTGGTCAACGCGACCATGGACGCCTGGCCGCAGCACGCCTATGCGCTGACCTACATCGCGGCGGCTGCCACCGCGGTGCTGGCGGCCATGGTGCTGGCCGGCATGCGCATCCCCCGCCCGACACGCACGCCCGGCACCCATGCGGTGCCGATCCGTTCGGCGCTGCTGCAGCCGACCTTCATCGTGGCGATGGCCTGCGGCGTGGTCAGCTACATGATGATGAATTTCATGATGACCTCCGCGCCGCTGGCCATGGAGCTGCACGGCCATTCGCGGGCGCACTCGAGCCACGGCATCGAGATGCACGTGGTGGCGATGTACCTGCCGAGCTTCTTCACCGGCCGGCTGATCACCCGCTTCGGCAGCAACCGCATCATCGTCGCCGGCCTCTTGCTGATCGCCGCAGCGGCGCTGGTCGGCATGCAGGGCACGGGCGTGGCGCACTTCTGGGTTGCGCTGGTACTGCTCGGTTTGGGCTGGAACCTGAGCTTTCTCGGTGCCTCGGCGCTGGTGCTGACCTGTCACAGCACCGAACAGGCCCCGCGTGTGCAATCGGTGAACGACTTCGTGGTGTTCGGCTCTATGGTGATCGGTTCGTTCGCCTCCGGCGCCCTGCTCGACCGCTTCGGCTGGACGCTGGTGTGCAGCATGATCCTCGCACCGGTGGCGCTGGCGATCCTCAGCCTGCTGTGGCTGAGGTTCGTGCACCGGCCGGCGGCTCGCGCGATGGCCGCCGACTGAAACGATGCAGGGCCAGGGCCGACCGCCCTGGGCACGGCGCCTCAGGCGACCGCGCGCGGCCGGGCCAGCCCGCCGCGCAGCTGCATCACCAGCACCAGCAGGACCAGCGGCAACATGCCCAGGTTGACCGCGCTCCAGCCGACACTGGCGATCAGCGCCCCCGAGGCGAACGACATGGCCGTCGCCGCGCCGCCGTTCGCCAGCTCCATCAAGCCTTGTGCGCTGGCTCGCTCGCTTGCGCCGTGGCCACTCCCGAGCAAGGTCGTGCCGGCGACCAACATCAGGTTCCAGGCCATCCCGAGCAGGCAACTGCTGACCAGGAACGCCCCGTGGCCGTCGCCGTTCAGCGCCACCGCGGCGCTGGTCGCCAAGGCCACCGCGCCGATGATGGCCACCGCGCGGTCGCCCAGGCGGTCGATCAGCGGCCCGGCCACGAATGCCGGCAGGAACATCCCCAGCACGTGCCAGCGGATCACGTCGGCGCTGGCCTGGAGGCTCATGCCGTAGTCGTGCATCGCCAGCGGCGTCGCGTTCATCACCAGGATCATCAGGCCATGACCGACCGCAGTGGTCACGATTGCCACCCGGACCGGTGCCCGGCCAAGCAGTTCGCGATAGCTCGTCCGGACGCTTGCGCCTTGCGACACCGCGCCTCCCGAAGCACCGGCCAGCCCGGCGACCACCAGCAGGCCGAGCGCGGCCAGCGTCGCCAGCAGCAGGTAGCTGGCGACATAGGGCGTTGGCAGCGCCCCCTGGCTGAGCGCTGCCAGCTGCGGCGCGCAGAGTGCCGCGAGCACCCCGCCGCCCACCACCCAGGCGGCCGCACGGCCCTGGAAGGCCCTGCTCACCGCCTCGACCGCGGCGAATCGATAGAACATCGCCGAGGCCTGATAGATGCCGAACACCAGCATGCTCAGGTTGAACAGCACAAAGCTGTGGCGCTGCACGGCCAGGGCTGCCGCCAGCCCGGCTGCGATACCGGCCAGTGCGCCGAGCATGAAGCCGCGGCGGCGGCCGTGGCGCTGCATCAGCCGCGCCAGGGGCTGCACGCTCGCCAGGTAGCCGAGCGCCAGGAGCCCCAGCGGCAACGTCGCCAACTCGGCCGTGCCGGCAAGTCGCAGGCCCGCCACGGCATTGAGGATCACGCCGATGATCGCGCAGGACCAGTAGATCGCCTGGGCGAGGAACAGCCGTATTACCTGGGCACCGCTCTGCGGGATTCGCATGGACAACCTCCGACTTGCCGACTGACGCGCACGGCCTGCCCGCCAGACGCGGCCGGCAGCCGTGCAGTTACGGGGAAGATTCAGCCGAAGCGTTCGGCCAGTTCGCTCGGGCTCACCGAGAGGTGCTTCTGGAAGGTACGGCGCAGATTCTCCGGGTGGCCAAAGCCGGTCAGGCGCGCGGTCGTGGCCACCGAGGCGCGGCCATCGAGCAGCAGGCTGCGCGCCGCCTCGAGGCGCACCTGTTCGACGTAGCGCCCCGGCCCCATGCCGACTTCCTGCTTGAACAGCCGGCATAGCGTGCGCGGCGTCATGTGCGCCTGGAACGCCAGCGCCTCGATCGACAGGTCCTCGGCCAGGTGCGCCGGTATCCATTCGAGCAGCCGGGCCAGGCGCTGCACCCCACTGGCCGAAGGTGCCAGCAACGGGCTGAACTGTGCCTGGCCGCCGGGCCGGCGCAAGAACATCACCAGGCGCTGGGCGACGGCCAGGGCCAATGGTCTACCCAGGTCGGCCTCGACCAGTGCCAGCGCCAGGTCGATACCGGCAGTGACCCCGGCTGAAGTGAACAGATGCGCGGCCTGGGGATCGTCCGGGTCGAAGGTGTGCAGCCGATCGCCCTCCACGTCGATACCGGCGAAGCCGCGCAAAGCCGGCACGTCGGCCCAGTGCGTAGTTGCCTTGCGGCCGTGCAGCAAGCCGGCCTCGGCCAGCAGCAAGGCACCGGAGCACACCGAACCGAGGCGCCGCACCGACCCTTCTGCCCGGCGCAGCCAGGCGAGCAGTTCGCCGTTGCGGCGCTGCGCCTCGACGCCCTGCCCGCCGGGTACCAGCAGCGTGTCCAGCTGGTCGACCGCCAGCTCGCGCCAGCTGGCGTCGATGCACAGGCGGATGCCACACGAGGTGGTCACCGGCTCGCAACGCTCGGCCAGCAGCAACTGCCGATAGGCCGGCGCCCTGCCCTGGCGTTGCAGCTCGACATTCGCCGAGGCGAACACCTGCAGCGGGCCGGTCACGTCGAGGCTCATGACATCCGCAAAGGCCAGGCAGGCGATGGTGCGGGGCAGGTTCATGGGGGCAGCTCCAGGGTTCGATGGCCAAAGTCTGCGCGTCGGCTGGCTCGGCAGCAATGACAAGCACCCCACGGATCTTGCCAGTCGCGCTAGCCAGCCGAGCCGAGGAAGGCGGCGCGGAAGTCGCTCGGTGTCACGCCACACTGGCGGCGGAAGAAGCGGGCGAAATAGGCGGCGTCGGCGAAGCCCAAGTCGCGGGCGATCTGTTGCACGTCGAGGTCGGTGTAGGCCAGCTGGCGCTGGGCCTCGCGCACCAGGCGCTCCTTGACGATCGAAAGCGGCGCTTCGCCGGCCTCTTCGCGACAGGCGCGGCCGAGCGTGGCGGCCGTGACCCCCAGCGCCTCGCAGTAGCGCCCGAGGGTCCAGTGGCGGCGGAACTGCGCATCCACCAGCTCGCGGAACTGGCCGACCAGCGCGGCACGACGGCCGCTGGCCGGCCCGCGGGTGGCGACCGGCTCGGCGAGGCTGGCGACCCTCGCCAGCAAGGCCACCAATAGCGCCTGGCCGGCGGCGAGATTGCCGCCCTCCCCGGCGCCGGCTTCGCTCTCCAACAGTTGGATCAGCGGCCAGATCGGCTCGCTGCCATCGGCCTGCCAGGGCAGGTCGAACACCCGCGGACGGGTCAGCAAGGCGAGGATGCGCGGTGAGAGGATGCGCGCGATGGATTCGAGCGGGCGCTGCGCGGCGGTGATCACCGGGCCGTCGGTGTCGGCCGAGTAGCTGAAGGCATGCACGGTACGTTGCGGCAGCAGGATGATGCACGGCGCGCGAAAGCGCAGGCGGCTGTTTTCCAGCGACACCTCGCCCTGGCCGCGGCGCACGTAGATCAGCTGCAGCAGGTTGTCGTGGCGATGCGCCGAGATCTCGCGCAGGTCACTGGCGCGGCCGCGGTTGATCCACTCGAGGTGCAGCAGGTCCTGCCAGCTGGGCAGCGCGGCCTCGCCGTAGAGCGCGTAGTTGGGGATGCGTTTCTTCATCTCGATAGTCGAAGCGGAGCCGGATTTGCACGGATTGTCCGGTTGGTTGAACGAATCGTCCAGCCTGTTTGCCGTTAAATGTAACCACTTGTGTGCATCCGCAGCGCCTGGCGGGTCTTCTGGCGCTGCTTCTCGACGAAACCAACTCCTATGAATCTGCCGACCTGGCGCGAATGGCTGTTCTCGGCCAAGGCGCTGCTTGCGGCATTGCTCGCGCTCTACGTCGCGCTGGCGATCCCGCTGGACAACCCCTACTGGGCGATGGCCTCGGTCTACGTGGTCTCGCACCCGCTGTCGGGCGCGACGCGCTCCAAGGCGCTGTATCGTGCGCTGGGCACCGTGCTGGGCGCGGTGGCGTCGGTGGCGATCATCCCGACCTTCTCCCAGCAGCCGCTGCTGATGAGCCTGGTGATGTCGGCCTGGATCGGCGCCCTGCTCTACCTGTCGCTGCTCGACCGCACGCCGCGCAGCTACATCTTCATGCTCGCCGCCTACACGGTGCCGCTGATCAGCCTCAGCGAGGTCAACGATCCCTCGACGCTGTTCGACGTGGCCCTGGCGCGCTCCGAGGAAATTCTCCTCGGCATCGTCTGCGCCAGCCTGGTCAACGCACTGGTGCTGCCCAGCCGCATCGCCCCGACCCTCGGCGCGCGCATGGACCGGCTGCTCGGCGACGGCCGAGCGGTGGCCGCCAGGCTGCTCGCCAGCCGCCAGCTCGGGGCCGCCGACCAGGCGTTGCTCAACCGCTTGCTGGTGGACGTGATGGGCCTGGACGCAATGATCGTGCACCTGAGCTACGACAGCAGCAGTCACCTGCCGGAGCGCCACGCCCGGGACTTTCGCGCGCGCATGGCAATGCTCATTCCGCAACTGGTCTCGCTCGGCGATGCGCTGCAGGCGTTGCAGCGCGAGCTGGACCAGCCGCTGCCGGAACTGGACGAGCACCTGCAGCAGGTCGAGCGCTGGCTCGAGGGCTCGACCAGCGGCATCAGCGCCCGCCAGCTGCGCGAGCGCAGCCGGCAACTGGAAGCCTGGCTGGGCGACCAGCACCGCGGCCAGGCGCTGGCGCTCGAGAGCGCCCTGCGCCAGCTGCGCGGGCTGATCGACCTCTGGCAGGACTGCATCGCCCTGCGCCAGGGCTTCGCCGAAGGCCATCCCGAGCGGGCGCCGGCGTTGCGCTACCGGGTCGGGCAGCTGGTCGGCGGGCCGCGCCACCATGACCACGGCCTGCTCGCCTTCAGCGCGGCCTCGGTCGCCGCCGGCATCTTCCTGCTTTGCGTGCTCTGGTACTTCTCCGGCTGGGAGCACGGCTACGCGGCGGTGTTCATCGCCGCCGTGGCCAGCTGCTTCTTCGCCGGGCAGGACAACCCCGCGCCGTTCATCCGCTCGTTCCTGGTGGCGACGCTGATCTCCACGCTCGCCGCAGCCACCTACCTCTTTGCGCTGATGCCCAACGTGCAGGATTTCGGCAGCCTGGCGACCCTGCTGGCGGTGCCGCTCCTGCTGCTCGGCACCCTCACCGGCCGCCCGCAGTACACCGGCACCGTGGTGCTGCTGGCGGTGCAGACGATCAGTACCATCACCATCCAGGACAGCTATCGCGCCGACTTCCCGCTGTTCGCCGACATGGCGCTGTCCACCGCCGGGGGCGTGGTCTTCGCGCTGGTCTGGGTGCGCCTGACGCGCCCCTTCGGCACGCTCTGGGCGGCGCGGCGGCTGGCACGCCAGGGCTGGTCGAGCCTGGCTGCGCTGAGCGCGAGCGAGCGCCGTGACGATTTCGCCCGGGTGGTGCCGCGGGTGGTGGACCGGGTCGGCCAGCTGCTGCCGCGCATCGGCCAGCTGGAAGACGGCGGCGTGGCTTTCGGCGATGCGATCCAGGAATTGCGCATCTGCTTTCGCCTGCTCGAGTTGCAGCGCGCCCCGGCGACGCTTTCCGGCGTGCTGGGCGGGCTGTTCGCCGCGCTGGGCGAGCACTTTTCCGCTTGTGCACGGGCGCAGCGACAACTGGCGCTGCCCGCCGCGCTCGATGCGCAGCTGTCGCGCACCCTGGACGCCCTGCTCGCACGCCCCGAGCAGAGCGCCCGCCACGCCGCGCGCGCCGTGCACGGCCTGCGCCTGGCGCTGCAGGCGCCGGCTGCGCCGCGCGCCGAAACCACGCGGCAAGCCGCAGGAGGCCTGGCATGACCGGTCATCTCGACATCTATGGCGTCTACGTGCCGCTGCTGCTGGTGGCGATGCTGGCCACCTACCTGCTCAACAGCCTGCTGACCCGGGGCCTGCGGCGCCTGGGCTTCTACCGGTGGGTCTGGCACCCGCCGCTGTTCAACCTCGCCCTCTATCTGATCCTGCTGGGCGGCCTGTTCAACCTGATACCGCGGACCTGACATGAACAAATGGTTATCCGGCGCCGGCTCGGTGCTGCTCACCCTGGCGGTGGTCGCCGCTGCGGCGCTCGTCTGCGTCCACCTCTGGGACTACTACATGGAGTCGCCCTGGACCCGCGACGGCCATGTCCATGCCGACATCATCCAGGTCGCGCCGGACGTTTCCGGGCTGGTCACCGAACTGCACGTGCGCGACAACCAGAAGGTCGAGCGCGGCCAGCTGCTGTTCGTCATCGACCGCGCGCGCTTCGAGCTGGCCGTGGCCGAGGCCGAGGCCGCCGTGCTCGAGCGCCGCGCCCAGCTGGAACAGGCCCGCCGCGAGGCGCGGCGCAACCGCGTGCTCAAGGACCTGATCGCCGCCGAGACGGTCGAGATCGGCGACACCCAGGTCAAGCGCGCCGAGGCCGCGCTGGCCACCGCCGAGGCCGCGCTCGGCGTGGCGCGCCTGGACCTCACACGCACCCGTGTGCTGAGCCCGGTGGACGGCTACCTCGGCGACCAGACCATGCGCGTCGGCGACTACGTCAAGACCGGCACGCCGGTGCTGTCGATCGTCGACACCGGCTCGCTGCGCGTGGAGGGCTACTTCGAGGAAACCAAGCTGCACGCCATCGAGATCGGCCAGCCGGTGGACATCCACGTCATGGGCGAGGCCCAGCACCTGCGTGGCCACGTGCAGAGCATCGCCGCCGGCATCGAGGATCGCGACCGCGTGCGCGGCAACTCCCTGCTGCCCAACATCGACCCCAGCTTCAACTGGGTCCGCCTGGCCCAGCGCATCCCGGTGCGCGTGGTGCTCGACGACGGCCAGCAGACCGACATCCGCCTGGTGGTCGGGCGCACGGCCACGCTCTCGGTGCTGCCCTGGCCGGACGCCGGGCAGCCTGCCCGGGTCAGCGCACCATGACGCGCCTGCCCGAGACACTGCGCCGGGGCGCGCTGGCCCTGGCCATCGCCGGGCTGGCGGCATGCAGCGCGGTCGGCCCCGACTACCGGGTGCCGGACGAGGCGGCGATCAAACGCCCCACGGCCGGCGCAGCCTTCGACCTGGCGGGCAATGCCCGGGTCGCCGAGCAGTCGCTGCCGGCCGACTGGTGGAAGCTGTACGACGATCCGCTGCTCGAGCAGCTGATCACCGAGGCCCTGGCGCGCAACGCCGACGTACGCCTGGCCTACCACAACCTGCGCCGCGCCTACGAGGGCTATCAGATGGCGCACCACGCGCAGGAGGTGGAAATCGGCGGCGAGGCCTCGGTCGCCCGCGGCCAGCTGTCCAGCGAAGCGCTGGCGCTGCACGAGAAACTGCCGGTGATGAACCTGGCCGACGGTGGCGTCACCGTCGGCTACCAGCTCGACCTGTTCGGCCGCCTGCAGCGCGCCACCGAATCGGCCGCGGCCAGCGCCCAGGCCAGCCAGGCGGCGCTGGATGCCGCGCGGATCACAGTGGTCGCCGAGGTGGTGCGCCACTACATGAGCGCCTGCCATGCCAGCGAGGAACTGGCCATCGCCGCCCACTCGCTGGATATCCAGGCCCGGCAGTTCGAGGTGGCCCGGCGCCTGCTCGACGGCGGTCGCGGCAACCAGGTCGACGTGTCGCGGGCCAGTGCCCAGGTCGAGGCGCTGCGCGCCGAGCTGCCGCCGCTGGAAATACGCCGGGCCAGCGCGCTCTACGGCCTGGCCGCCCTGCTCGGCCGCACGCCGGGCGAACTGCCCGAGGCGGTCGCCGCCTGCCGCCACGCGCCGCAGCCGAACCAGCCGATCCCGGTGGGCGATGGCGCGGCGCTGCTCAAGCGGCGCCCGGACGTACGCGCCGCCGAACGCCAGCTGGCCGCGGCCACCGCCGACATCGGCGTGGCCACCGCGATGCTCTACCCGGAGGTCAGCCTGGGCCTGGATGCCGGCTACACCGGCATGCTCGAGCATATCGGCGACCCGATCACCCGGCGCTGGGGGTTCGGCCCGCACATCGCCTGGCATATTCCGACCCAGGTCGACCGCGCCCGCATCCGCGCCACCCAAGCCGGCGCGGACGCCGCACTGGCGCGCTTCGACGGCGTGGTGCTGCAAGCCCTGCGCGAGACCCAGACCCTGCTGGCACGCTACGCCAACGACCTGCAGCGCAACCGTGCCCTGCGCGATTCGCGCGATGCGGCGCGCGACGCGGCCACCTACAATCGACGGCTGTACCAGCAAGGTCGCATCGACTACGTGGCCAGCCTGGACAGTGAACGCACGCTGGCCAGCGCCGAGGCCGCGCTGGCCAGCTCCGAGGCCCAGCTGTCGGTCGACCAGGTGGACCTGTTCCTGGCCCTCGGCGGCGGCTGGCAGAACGCCGAGCGCGGTCCCGGGCCGACGACCGCGCACTGAAACGGGTTACGCCTGAGGTAACAATCGATGGACATGCTCAATGCCATGCGCGTCTTCGTCCGCGTCGTCGATGCCGGTTCGTTCACCGCCGCCGCCGAGCAATGCGCGATGTCCACCGCGCAGGTCTCGCGGCTGGTCTCCGAACTGGAGAACCACCTGCAGGCCCGGCTGCTGCATCGCACCACGCGCCGACTGGCGCTGAGCGAAGCCGGCTCGCGCTTCGCCGAGCGCTGCCGGCAGATCCTCGGCGAAGTCGAGCAGGCCGAGATCGAGGCCGGCTGCGCGCGCATCGACCCGCGTGGCCGCCTGCGGGTGCACTCGATCACCGGCCTCGGCATCCAGCTGCTGGCCAGGCTGGCCGGGCGCTACAGCGAGCGCTACCCGGCGGTCGACCTGGAACTGACCCTCTCCCAGCACCACCCCGACCTGCTGCAGGACGGGCTGGACGTGGTCATCACCCTGCGCCACCAGCTCGAGGATTCGGAGTTGATCGCCCAGCGCCTGGGCAGCGTCAGCCAGGTCCTCTGTGCGGCACCAAGCTACCTGGCGCAGCATGGCGTGCCGCGGCATCCCGAGGATCTTCACCGGCACCGCTGCCTGCGCCTGGCCGACCCGTCGCTGGGCGACCGCTGGCGCTTTCTCTGCGACGACGGCGAACAGCTGATCGAGCCGGGCGAGAGCTTCAAGGTCAACGTCGCCGAGGCCATGGCTAACGCCGCGGAAACCGGCATGGGCATCTGCATGCTGCCCGACTACGTCGCCGCGCCGGCGCTGCAGCGCGGCAGCCTGCGCCGGCTGCTGCCGGGCTTCCAGCTGCAGGAGAAGACCATCTACGCGCTCTACCCTTCGCGGCGCTTTCTCGATGCCAAGATCAAGACCTGGGTCGACTTCCTGCGCGAGGAACTGCCGCAGGTGCTGGAGGCCAACCGCGCGATCCTGCACGCCCCGGCGTGCCAGGCCGATTATTACCAATAGCGCAAAGGTTCTTGACCGCCAGCCGGGTTTTTCCAGCGCCCGCCTGCCCCTATCCTGACTCGCATGACACGCAGCGGCCGTACCGTCCCGCTGCAGCGTTCGGCAATCACGCTCCTTTGGCGAACGACAACGTCATGTTGGCTGCTTCTCTCCTCGTGGCAGCCCTTTTTATTCCCCCGGCCGGACAGCCCTGTCCGGTCACGCCGCGGCGAAAAGACCGACGGCACCACCTCTGGAGGTCGTTATGAAAACGTTCGCCTGTGCGATCAGCCTGGCCCTGTGCGCATCCTTCGCCGTAGCCGGCGAGTCCACCCCGTCGCGCGCCGCCGAGCGCCCGGACATCGCCAAGGTCGTCTCCATCGACGTGCCGGCCGGTGGCTGCAACGTGGTCGAGGCGAAGATGACCTACCTCGACTCGAAGGGCGAAAGCCACGTCATGACCTACCTGCGCCACGGCAGCGACTGCTTCGATCATTGAGCCCTGGCGCGACCGCCTGGACGGTCGCGCTCGCCGGCCCGCTCAGCGCTGGGTGACCGACGCGCTGTTGCCGGTTCCGGCCTGGGTGATGCTGGCGCTCGGCGGCTGCACGTCGAACATCGTCACCTGGTTCAGCACGGCGATGTTGGCGTCGCCGGTCTGGCTGATGGACGCCGTGCTGTAGGCGGCGTCCTGCACTGCGTCAATCTCGTTGAACGAGCCGTTCTGGGCGATCGTCAGCAGCGGGCCGTCGTAGCCCTGGACGATGTCCACGCGGTTCTCGTTACCCACCGAGCTGCCGCTGATGAGACCGCTGCGCGTCGTCTGGCGCGCGTTCAGCTCGTTGCCGACGCCGTCCTGGGTGTATTCGACCGTGCTGAAGCCCGCCCATTGGGTCACGTCCGCACTGTTGGCTTCGCCGCGCTGCGCCAGGCGCACCTCGCCGGTGTAGTAGCGCCCACCGATCTGCGTCACCGCCGCCTGGTTGAGGTCGCCTTCCTGGCTCACCCGGGTCGAACTGCCGTAGGCCGGCGATTCCTGGAAGATCTCCAGGCGGTTGCCGTCGCCCAGTTGGCTCAGCTGTGCACTTCCCCCGCCGTCCTGCACCACTTCGATCAGGTTGCCATCGCCCTCTGAGCGCGCATCCAGGGAGTTGACGTAGAAGGTCTGGTCGACCTGCTGCACGTTGCCCGCGCCCGCCTGGCGGAGCACGGCATAGTTGCCATTGCCATCCTGCTGCACCAGTTCGACGAGGTTGGTCGTGCCCAGCTGTTCGACCTGCGCGTCGCTGCGGTAATCCAGGTTGGCCTGGTAGATGCTGGCCTGGTTCTGGCTGCCGACTTGGACGATCTGCGCCTGCAGCTCGTAGCCGCGCTGGTCGGTGAGCGCGAGGTTGTTGTCGCCGTCCTGGACCACGCGGGACCAGTTCAGCGTGCCCTGCTGCAACTGGGTCGCCGAGTTCGGGCCGGTCTGCTCGAGGATGATCTGGTTGTCGCTGCCCGACTGGCTGGTGAGGGCCTGGGCGAGGGTGAGGCCCGGCAACGAGCCGAGCAGGATGCAGGCAATCAGCGGTTTGCGCGCGAACATGCGGGACACTCCTTTGAATATTGTCGTGGGCCGACTTCATGCTGGCCTGTCCGGCGCGTCCTTCGCCCGGTGCCACTCCCTGAACGGGGCGATTGTTCGTCGCTGCGGGTTAACGCCGCTATCGCCCGGACGATGCAGCCGCGCCGCCATTCGGACGAGCGGAGGCTTAAGCCTTCATGCCCAGGCGTTCGCGCATCTCGGTGCTGATCTGCTGCTCGCTGTGCCAGAAGCCTTCCCAGGGGTCTTCGCGGCCGAGCTCCTCCAGCCTCGGCAGCAGGTTGCGCAGCGTCCAGGCGTTCGCCCCCTTGAGTTCGGCCAGCTCGTCGCGGTGGATCGGCACCGAGACCGGCAGCCCCTCGCGCGCGCGCACCGAGTAGGCCGCCACGGTGCTGGCGCCCTGGCTGTTGCGCAGGTAGTCGATGAAGATCTTGCCGACCCGGTTCTTCGGCCCGCTGACCGCCGAGAAGTGCGCCGGCAGCAGCCGCGCCAGGTAGCGCGCCACCGCCTGGCTGAAGGCCTTCACCTCGCTCCAGCCATGCTCCGGGCGCAGCGGCACGAGGATGTGCATGCCCTTGCCGCCGCTGGTCTTGAGGAAGGATGCGAGGCCGATTTCATCGAGCAGCGTCTGGGTCAGCTGGGTGGCTTCGAGCATGCGTTTCCAGGGCAGCGCCGGGTCCGGGTCGAGGTCGAGGACGAAGCGATCCGGCCGCTCCAGCTGCGGCGCCACGGCGTTCCAGGTGTGCAGTTCGACGGTGCCCATCTGCGCCGCGCCGACCAGCGCCTCGGCGCTGTCGATCACCATCAGCGCGGCGTGCCCGGGGTACAGCGCCGGGTCCAGCTGGGTGATGTGCGGGATGCTCAGCTTCTCGGCGTGCTTCTGGAAGAACAGCTCGCCGTCGATGCCCTCCGGCGCGCGCACCAGCGCCAGCGGACGTCGGCGCAGGTGCGGCAGCGCCCAGGGTGCGACCTCGGCATAGAAGCGCGCCAGCTCCAGCTTGGTCGCCCCGCTGGCCTTGTCGATCACCCGCTCGGGGTTGCTGATGCGCACCCGGCTCGCGGCCAGGGCGTCGCTGTCACCGCCCGCCTTGGTCGGCCGCTCGCGGGTGATGGCACGGGCCGGCTTGTCGGCGCGCAGGCCGTGGAACACGGAGTGGCGCACCACACCTTGGCGGGTCATCTCGGCGTAGGCCACCTCGCACATCAGCTTCGGCTCGAGCCAGTGCGCGCCGCGCACGTCGGCCGCCGGCGGCGCCTTGGCCAGCGGCGAGCGGGCGGTTTCCAGCGGCTGCATCTTCGCGTGCAGGCTCTGCAGGCTGGCCTGGTTGAAGCCGGTCCCGACCTTGCCGGCGTACTGCAATGCGCCCTGCTCGTCATGCAGGCCCAGCAGCAGGGCACCGAAGCCGCTGCGCGCACCCTTCGGCTCGGTGTAGCCGACGATGATGAACTCCTGGCGGTTCTTGCACTTGATCTTCACCCAGCTGTTGCTGCGCCGTGACACGTATGTACTGCCGGCGCGCTTGCCGATCAGCCCTTCGAGGCGCATCTGGCAGGCGCTCTCGAGGATGCTTTCCGGCTGCTCGCTGAAATAGGCGGAATAGCGCAGCAGCTCGCTCTCGTTGCCTTCGAGCAGCCTGGCCAATGCCGCGCGCCGCTGCTCCAGCGGCACCTGGCGCAGGTCGTGACCGTTCAGGTACGGCACGTCGAACAGGTAGTAGGCGATGCCGCCGCTGCGCCCGGCCTCGAAGGCGTTCTGCAGCGCCTGGAAGTCCGGCGTGCCTGCTTCGTTGAGCACCACCACCTCGCCGTCGAGCCAGGCGGACGCCAGGCCCAGCCCGGCCAGGGCCTCGGCCTGGCGCGGCATCTTCGCCGTCCAGTCGTGGCCGTTGCGGGTGAATAGCTGGACCCGCTCGCCCTCGATGCGCGCGAGCAGGCGGTAGCCGTCGAACTTGATCTCGTAGCGCCAGTCACCGTCTGGCACCGACTCGACCAGGGTCGCCAGCTGCGGCTTGAGGCTGGCCGGCAGGTCGGCGGCCAGGGCGCCCGCGGGCATCGCCTGCGATGACTTGCGCGCGGTGCGGCGGCTGGTGGTTTTGCCCGCCGCCGCCGCACCGCGCCGACGCGGGATCAGCGTGCGCTCGCTGAGCACGCTGTCCGGCTGCTCGGCGACGATGTCGTACTCGCTCTGCGGGCGCGCATGTTCGTCGCCCGACTTGATCAGGAACCACTGCTCCTTGCTGCCCTGCATGTGGGTGCGCACCAGGTTCCACACGCCGGCGAGCTTCTCGCCCTGCAGCTCGAACTTGAGCTTGCCCTTGCGATAGCCCTCGGCGGCGTTGCCCTGGGGAAGCCAGATGCCGCGATCCCAGACGATCACGTCGCCGGCGCCGTAGTGCCCTTCGGGGATGTGCCCTTCGAAGCCGGCGTAGTCCAGCGGATGATCCTCGACGTGCACCGCCAGCCGACGCACCTTCGGGTCCAGGCTCGGGCCCTTGGGGATCGCCCAGCTCTTCAGGGTGCCGTCCAGTTCCAAACGGAAGTCATAGTGCAGCCGCGTGGCGTCGTGCTTTTGCACGCAGAACTGCAGCGCGTGGGCCTTGGCCGCGCTGCGCCGAGGCTTGCCGGCCGGCTCCGGGGTGGCGGCGAAGTCACGCCGGCGGTTGTATTCCTCGAGTGCCATGGCCTGCCCTGCCCCGTGGCCTCACTCGATGGAGCCAGGCGAGGTGGAATCGTCGTTCGGCCCACCCGGGGCGCTATGCCGGTCGGGCTGCTCGGAGCTGTCGGCGTCCTCCTCGGTGCCGTTGCGCACTGGCTTGCCGTCCTCGGTGACCAGGCGGCCCTGATGGTCGCGGCGGGTTTCCACCTCTTCCTGCGGGGCCGGGTTGCCCGAGGGGCTGGGCGGCGAGCCCTGGTCGTCGCGCGGCGTACCGGCGGGCCACTGGGCGGCGGCCGGCAGGGCCACCACGGTGCTCAGGGCAAGGGTCAGGATCAAGCGCTTCATGCCACCTCCTGCAAACGACGCCGTTACGCGTCTGTCATCTTCGGCTGGTAATCCTTGTGACCGCGGATCAGCGCCACGCTCGGCTGCGTCCTGACCAATGGTCATCCCCGCCAGCGGCCGAAACAGGGCGCTCGCGGAGCAGCGGCGGGGGCTGTGACAAATTTGTCCATGGACACCACGAGCGTGGCTGCTAGGGTTCAGAAGTCGTTCGCAACCAACGATGCGCCGCCAGTTTCGCGCACGGCCCAGTCACCTCCCACTTCACAGGAGGACTCATGAGCACTCGGCTACCTCTGTTCAAGATCGAAGCGATCCTGCACGACCACCTGCAACCCTATCGCTGCGAATGCCACCCGCAAGCGGACCGCTCCCTCACCGTGCGCCTCTACGGCGAGCAGGCCGAACGCGACGAGCTGACCGTGCTGGGCATCCGCTACGACCAGTGTCGCGATGCGGCCAACCTGGTGCGCCTGGCGCAGGAGCTGCGCATCGAGCTCTACGCGACCCGCAGCGAACTGGCGGGTGACCGCGCCACCGCCAAGTGAGCCGCGCTCAGCGTCGCGGCGGGACGCTGCTCTGTGGCGATCCGGCGCGCGAACGCTCCAGGTAGCGCACGAACACGTCATGCCCGTAGCTGTGGCTCTGCTCGGCCTTGCGCTGGCTTAGCCGCTGCCAGACGCGCTCGTGCAGGTAGAACACGAAGGTGTTGACCACCGGTTCGATGAGTGCCGCGGCGCTGCTGACCAGGAAGCTGCCGGTCAGCGCGTAGATCACGATGAATGCGGTCGCGAAGTGCAGGATGGCGAAGGTGAAGGTCTTCAGCAGGGGTCTTTGCTTCATTGCGGATCCAGTCCGGGCCGCGACGGTCCCTGCCGGTCGCGGCCCTTTTTTGCTTTGAGCCAGCTCTGGCCGGGCGCCAGGCCCGCGCCCGTCGTTCCGTGACGCCGGGGACGATCAGCGCTTGGCTTCGACGTCAGGCGTCACGGCGCGGGTCAGGTAGGCCTGGGTGATCTGCGGCAGGTGCTGGCGCATCCACTCGGCCATGGCGATCTCTTCCTGCAGGATGCGCTCGCAGATCTGCTGGGTCTGGGTATCGCCAAGGGCCTCGGCCGCGGCGATGAGGATGGTGTACGAGGCGATCTCCAGGTTCTCGAACACGTAGCCCATCTGCGCGCCCTTGACTATCTCGTCGCTGACCATCATGCCGCCCATGGCCTGCCCCATCGCCATCATCTTGCCGCCCAGGTCCTTGATCCCCGAATAGGACTTGTCGTAGCGCTGCAGGCAACTCTCGATCAGCCGGGCCTGGTTCTGCGTCTCGACGATGTGCTGCTCGATCCGGGCCTTGAGTTCGGGGTAATTCTCGATACGCGCGGCCTGCTTGTTGAGCATGGTCTCGGCCTGGGCCTCCATGGCGTGCGCGTCGCGCAACCATTCGATCAGTCGTTCGACCCGTACGTCGTTGCCGGTCTGGGCGCTTTGCATGGTCGTCTCTCCTGTGGCTTGGGAAGTTCGAGGGCACTCGGCCCGTCTGTGGGTTGTGAGGCCGACGGCCGCTGGCAAGTTCCGACCATCCGACTGGCTGCACGCGGCCCGCCGGGCCTGAACTTTGCGGCCTCGCCCCAGTCACTGGGCACATGTAAACGCGACGGGGGTGCCCCATCGAACTGCCCGCTTTTCTCCTGCAATGGAACAGCTACATCAGCCAGCCCGGTCTGCGCACGCTGACCCTGGCGGTGGCCGTGCTCCTGCTGTTCAGTCTCAGCGGGCGGGTGCTGACGGCGGTGGCGCTACGCCTGGCACGCGGCTTCCTGCTCACCCGCGAACTGGCCGAGCATCTCGAACGCCCGGTGCGCGTCTTGCTGCCACTGCTGGGCCTGCAGGGCGTCTGGCAGGCCGCGCCGGACGACTTGCCGTTGATCGGCGGCGCCCGCCACGTCACCGGGCTGCTGATCATCGTCTGCCTCACCTGGCTGGCCCTGCGCGTGCTGCGCGGCTTGCAGCAGGTCATCCAGATCAGCAACCCGGTGGACATCGCCGACAACCTGCGCGCCCGGCAGATCCATACGCAGTCACGTGTGCTGCTGCGTACCCTCGGGCTGTTCATCGTGATCATCGGCGCCGCGGCGATGCTGATGACCTTCCCCTCGGCGCGCCAGTTCGGCGCCAGCCTGCTCGCCTCCGCGGGCCTGGCGGGCCTGGCCGTGGGTTTCGCCGCGCGACCGGTGCTGGCCAACCTGATCGCCGGGCTGCAGATCGCCATCACCCAGCCGATCCGCCTGGATGATGTGGTCATCGTCGAGGGTGAATGGGGCCGCATCGAGGAAATCACCGGCACCTACGTGGTGGTGCGCATCTGGGACGACCGGCGGCTGGTGGTGCCCTTGCAGTACTTCATCGAGAAGCCGTTCCAGAACTGGACGCGGCGCAGCTCCAGCCTGATCGGCACGGTGTTCGTCTGGGTCGATTATTCGCTGCCGCTCGAACCGCTGCGCGACGAGCTGCGCCGCCTGTGCAAGGAGGTGCCGGAGCTGTGGGACGGGCGCGTCTGCGTGCTGCAGGTCACCGACACCAGCGAGAAGGCGATCCAGCTGCGGGTGCTGGTCAGCTCGCCGGACTCCTCGCGCAACTGGGACCTGCGCTGCCACATCCGCGAGAACCTGGTGGGTTTCATCCAGCGGCGCTACCCCGAGGCGCTGCCGCAGCTGCGCGCAGACCTCGCCGTCGCGCGCCGGCACCCGGTGGACAAGTCCAGCCCGGCGCCGGCCGAGCCGGAGCGCCAGCCGCCGGTCTGAGCGCCGCCGTCAGTCGTGGAAGGCGAGCTTGCGCTCCAGCTCGGCGAGGCGCGCCGGAATCTGCATCAGCCCGTAGCGCGCGGCCTGCTTGCGGATCTCTACGCGGTCGCCATCGAAGCGCATGGTCTGGCTGACCACCACCTGGCGCTCCCCGCGCATCAGCGCCCAGGCGTAGCACTGGGTGCCGCCGGCGTCCTCCTGATCATCATCGGCGACCCCGGTGTTGGCCACCGACAGGTTGGCGACGCTGGTGTTGAGCGCACCCACGGCCATCTCCGTGGCGACTTCCTCGCTGGTCAGGCCGAAGCGCTCGATGGTCTCGAAACTCACGCCCAGCAGGCGGTTCTTGGCCTTGGGCGAATACACCACCAGGCCCGAGTCGAGCACCTGGCCGCAGCCCGGGATGTCGCCCAGCAGCGAGGCCATCAGCCCGCAGGTGCAGGACTCGGCCGTGGTGAGCGTCAGCTCCCTGGCCCGCAGAAACTCGAGAATCTCGGTGATGTCTTGCATGGTTGGCTCCGGCGATATGCCAAATCGTTATCGGCTGCGAGTTCGAATCGGTTTGTCGCGAGCGAGTTCCTTGACTTTACTTTTCGATCGTGGACGCGAACTTCTACCAGGCCGCTCGGTCTGGTTTCTCTAGCGGGGCCGGAGAAGCCCAGCTGCCCGGGGCTTTCTGCCGCGGGCCCGATAACAAAATCCAGTCGATACCTGCGTGTTCATGGTTAGCGACCGTCATCAGACCGTCGCATGGGAAAAATATGCTCGATCGGGACGCCGTTCCGACGCGCTTGGGGAGATCGTGATGAGTATCGCTGTGAACGCCGGGCCAGTTCGCCAGAGCCAGATCCAGATCCAGATCCAACCACTGCAACCCGCCGTATCCCGCCCTGTGCTGCGCCTCGGCAGCTCCCAGGAAGACAAGAAGAAAATCCTGTTCGTGACCTCCGAGCTGACCGACCTGATCAAGACCGGCGGCCTGGCGGACGTATCCGCTGCCCTGCCCCGCGCGCTCGGTGCCCGGCACGACGTACGCGTGCTGATCCCCGGCTATCGCCAGGTGGTCCATTCCGGCCATCCGATCCTGGTGGTCGGCACCCTGGCCGCCCACGCCGGCGTCCCGGCCTGCAAGATCGGCCGGATGGACATGCCCGACGGCCTGATCATCTACGTGCTGATCAGCCCCGAACTCTACGAACGCGACGGGTCGCCCTACGGCGACCCGGACGGCGGCGACTGGCCGGACAACCCGGTGCGCTTCGCCCGCCTGGGCCTGGCCGCGGCCGACATCGCCGCCGGCACCGCCTGCATCCGCTGGGCACCGGACCTGGTCCACGCCCACGACTGGCCGGCGGGCCTGGCCCCGGCCTACATGCACTGGCGCGGGCTGCGCACGCCCAGCGTGTTCACCATTCACAACCTGGCCTACCAGGGCAACATCGACATGAGCCTGCGCCGCACCCTGGGCATCCCGCACGAGGCCTGCGGCCTGGAGCGCATGGAGTTCTACGGCAAGCTGTCGCTGCTCAAGGCGGGCATCGCCTACGCCCACCGGGTGACCACCGTCAGCCCGACCTACGCCCAGGAGATCACCACCCCCGAGTTCGGTTGCGGGATGGACGGCTTCCTGCGCATGAAGGCGCGCCAGGGCCTGCTCAGCGGCCTGCTCAACGGCATCGACGAAAGCTGGGAGCCGCACAGCGACCCGCAGCTGGTGCAGCGCTTCGCCGCGCACAACTGGGACGGCAAGCGCGCCAATGCCGACTACTCGCGGCAGATCTTCGGCCTGGACCGCGATGACAGCCCGCTGTTCGCCGTGGTCTCGCGGCTGGTGCAGCAGAAGGGCATCGACCTGACCCTGGGGGTCGCCCGGACCATCGTCGAAGGCGGCGGCCAGATCGCCGTGCTCGGCCAGGGCGAGCACCGCATCGAGGACGAGGTGCGCGAACTGGCCCGGCGTTACCCCGGCCGTGTCGCCGCCAGTATCGGCTTCGACGAAACCGACGCCCGGCGCCTGTTCGCCGGCAGCGACTTCCTGCTCATGCCCTCGCGCTACGAGCCCTGCGGCCTCAGCCAGATGTACGCCCAGCGCTACGCCTCGCTGCCGATCGCCCGGCGCACCGGCGGCCTGGTCGACTCCATCGAGGACGGCGTCACCGGCTTCCTGTTCGACGAGCCCAGCGTGGACAGCTACCGCCAGGCGGTGCAGCGGGCGCTGGCCATCCACCGCAGCCCGGAACTGCTCGGTGCCATGCGCTGCCGCGCGATGAACGCGGGATTTTTCTGGCGCCACGCGATCGAACCCTATGACCAGCTCTACCGGCAGTTGCTGGCCGAGCGACGCGAGGTTCATCTTTCCCCGGCCTGAGGTCATCAATGCCCAATCAGCGTGCTCATATCTGGCGACATGGACCGCACCCGATCGACCCCAACAGGACCCTGTTCAGACTCTGGGCACCGGACGCCAAAAGCGTCCAGCTCGACATCGTCGGCGGCGAGACGCTGGCGATGCAGGCCGCGCAAGACGGCTGGTACGGGGTGGAAGCGCCCTACGGCAGCGGCACCCTCTACCGCTTCCTGATCGACGGCGAGCTGGCCGTCCCCGACCCCGCCTCGCGCGCCCAGGCTGGTGACGTCCACGACCCGAGCATCGTGGTCGCGCCCGGCGACTACCTGTGGCAGCACCGCGACTGGCAGGGCCGGCCCTGGCACGAGACGGTGCTCTACGAACTGCACGTCGGCGCGCTCGGCGGCTATGCCGGCGTCGAGCGCCACCTGGCCGAGCTCGCCGAGCTGGGCGTCACGGCGATCGAGCTGATGCCGCTGGCCGAGTTCCCCGGCGAGCGCAACTGGGGCTACGACGGCGTGCTGCCCTACGCACCCGAGGCGTCCTACGGCACCCCGCAGGACCTCAAGCACCTGATCGACACCGCCCATGGCCTGGGCCTGATGGTGTTCCTCGACGTGGTCTACAACCACTTCGGCCCGGACGGCAACTACCTCGGCCGCTACGCCCGGCACTTCTTCCGCCACGACCAGCAGACCCCCTGGGGCGACGCCATCGACTTCCGCCGCCGCGAGGTGCGCGATTTCTTCATCGACAACGCGCTGATGTGGCTCAACGAGTACCGCTTCGACGGCCTGCGCCTAGATGCGGTGCACGCGATCCCCGAGCGCGGCTTCCTGCTGGAGCTGGCCGAGCGGGTGCGCCGCGAAACGGCGCCCGGCCGCCACGTGCACCTGGTGCTGGAGAACGAGGACAACCGCGCCAGCCTGCTCGGCGAGGCGCGCTTCGACGCGCAGTGGAACGACGACGGCCACAACGTGCTGCACGTGCTGCTGACCGACGAGCAGCAAGGCTACTACGCCGACTACAGCCAGGAGGCCAGCGCCAAGCTGGCGCGCTGCCTGGGGGAAGGTTTCGTCTACCAGGGGCAGAACAACCGGCGCGGCGAATCGCGCGGCGAGCCGAGCAGCCATCTGTGCCCCACCGCCTTCGTGCTGTTCCTGCAGAACCATGACCAGGTCGGCAACCGCGCCTTCGGCGAGCGCCTGGTCAGCCTGGCCGAGCCCGAGGCGCTGCGTGCGGCAACCACCCTGCTGCTGCTCTCGCCGATGATCCCGCTGCTGTTCATGGGCGAGGAATGGGGCGCGCGCCAGCCTTTCCTGTTCTTCACCAGCCACCATGGCGAACTGGCCGACGCGGTGCGCGAAGGCCGCCGCGGCGAGTTCGCCGAATTCGCCGCATTCGCCGACGCAGCCACCCGCGAGCGCATCCCCGATCCCAACGACGAGGCGACCTTCGCCGATTCCCGACCGGATTTCGGCGCCCGCCGCGAACCCGGCCATCGCGAATGGATGGCGCTGTACCGCGAGCTGTTGCGCATCCGCCATGCCGACATCGTGCCGCGCCTGCCGGGTTCGCGCTTCGCTGGCGCCCAGGTGCTCGGCGAAGGCGCGGTGCTGGCGCGTTGGCAACTGGGCGACGGCAGCCGCCTGCGCATCGCACTGAACCTCGGTCGCACGCCGGTGGCGCTGGAGCCGGTTGCCGAATCGGCCAGGCTGCTGTTCGCCAGTGCCACGGCCGAGGCGCCCGACCGCCTGCCCCCACGCACCACCCTGGTTCACCTGGAGCACGCGCTATGAGCGAGACCCCACTCCACCGGCTGGCCACGGCCGCCGGCCTGTCGATCGACTGGCTCGACGCCGACGCGCGCCCGCAGCGGGTTTCCGACGAGGTGCTGCGCGCCGTGCTCGCCGGCCTCGGCCTGCCGGCAGGCGATGACGGCGAGATCCAGGCCAGCCTCGAGCGCCTCGACGGCGCCGGCCACCAGGAATTGCCGCCCCTGCTGACCGGCGACCAGCACCGGCCGTTCGAGCTGGGCAACTGGTTCGCCCCGGGCACTGACTATCGCCTGGCGCTGGAGAGCGGTGAGCGGCGCGAAGGCCGGCTCGACGAGCACGGTCGCCTGCCGGGTATCGGCGAGCCGGGCTACCACCAGTTGCAAGTCGATGCGCGCAGCCTGACCCTGGCCGTCGCCCCCGCCGCCTGCCCCAGTGTGCTGGAACTGGCCGGTGGCCCCTGCTGGGGCCTGACCGTGCAGCTCTACAGCCTGCGCCGCCCCGGCGACGGCGGCCTCGGCGACACCCTGGCGCTGGAGGCCATGGCACGCAACGCCGCGGCCCACGGCGCCGATGCGCTGGGCATCAGCCCGGTGCATGCGATGTTCAGCGAACACCTGAACCACTACAGCCCCTACTCGCCGTCCAGCCGGCTGTTCTTCAACGTGCTGCACAGCGCGCCGGAGGCCATCCTCGGCGAGCGCGCGCTGCGCCAGGCCATCGAGCGCTGCGGCCTGGAGGCTGAGCTGCTGCGTCTGGAGGAACTGGAGCTGGTCGACTGGCCCGGCGTGGCCCGTGCCCGCCAGTGCCTGCTGCGCGCGCTGTACGAGGATTTCAGCCAGGGCGGCAACGCCCTGCAGGCCGACTTCGACAGCTTCCGCGCCGCCGGTGGCGAGGCGCTGGAGGACCACTGTCGCTTCGAGGCGCTGCATGCCGCGCTGACCGACGCCGAGGGCTACCCGCAGCACTGGCGCAACTGGCCCGAGGCCTACCGCGACCCACGCAGCGCCGCGGTACAGCGTTTCGCCGAAGAGCAGGCCGGGCAGGTGCGCTTCCACGTGTTCGCCCAGTGGCTGATGGCCCGGGGCCTGGAACGCGCCCAGGTGGCCGCCACCAGCGCCGGCATGCGCATCGGCCTGGTCAGCGACCTGGCGGTCGGCGCCGACGGCAGCGGCAGCCAGGCCTGGAGCCGCCAGGGCGAAGTGCTCGACTCGCTGAGCATCGGCGCGCCGCCGGATATCCTCAACCGCGCCGGGCAGAACTGGGGGCTGGCGGCCTTTTCGCCCACCGGCCTCAGGCGCCACGGCTACCGGGCGTTCATCGAGATGCTGCGCGCCAACCTGGCCCACGCCGGCGGCATGCGCATCGACCATGTGATGGGGCTGATGCGCCTGTGGGTGATGCCGGCCGGCGCCGACCCGCAGCACGGCGCCTACCTCAACTACCCGTTCGACGACCTGCTGCGCCTGCTCAGCCTCGAGGCCTGGCGGCACCGCGCGGTGATCCTCGGCGAAGACCTCGGCACGGTGCCGCACGGGCTGCGCGACAAGCTGGCCGAGCGCAACATCCTCGGCATGCGCGTGCTGCTGTTCGAGCGCGACGGGCAGTCGTACTTCTTCCCCGCCGCGCACTGGTCGGACCGTGCGCTGGCGACCAGCACCACCCACGACATCCCGACCCTGCACGGCTGGTGGCAGGGCCATGACATCGACTGGCGCATCCGCGTCGGCCAGGTCGGCGAGGCATCGCGCGACGATCTGCTGCAAGAGCGCGACCGCGAACGCGCCGGGCTCAACCGGACCCTGCGCGAGGATGCCGGCAAGCCGGGCGAGGACCTGCTCAGCGTCGACGAGGCGGTCGATGCCGCCGCCTGCTTCCTCGGCCACACACCGGCGCCGCTGGTGCTGCTGCCGGTCGAGGACGCCCTTGGCCTCGCCGAGCAGACCAACATGCCGGGCATCGTCGACAAGCACCCCAACTGGCGCCGGCGCTACCCCGGCGACAGTGCCAGCCTGCTCGACGGCGAGCCGTGCAACCATCGCCTCGACTGCCTGCGCCAAGCCCGCCAGCAGTCCCGTGGGAGCCATGCCTAGATGAAACCCCTGAGCGCCACCCTGCGGCTGCAGTTCCACCGCGACTTCACCCTCGACCACGCCGCCGAGCTGGTCGACTACTTCGCCGCGCTGGGTATCTCGCACCTCTACGCCTCGCCGCTGCTGACCGCCCGCCCGGGCTCGATGCACGGCTACGACGTGATCGACCCTACCCGCATCAACCCCGAACTGGGGGGCGAACAGGCGCTGCAGCGGCTGGTGGCGAAGCTGCGCGAGAAAGGCATGGGGCTGATCCTGGACATCGTCTCCAACCACATGGCGGTGGGTGGCGACGGCAACCCCTGGTGGCTGGACGTGCTCGAATGGGGCCGACGCAGCCCCTACGCGCAGTTCTTCGACATCGAGTGGAATTCCCCCGACCCGCTGCTCGAAGGCCAGTTGCTGGTGCCCTTCCTCGGCAGCGACTACGGCGAGGCGCTGCAGCAGGGCAGCGTCACCCTGCAGCTGGACGTGGAAGCCGGCGCGCTCTACGCCAAGCATTACGAGCATCGTTTCCCGATCACGCCACCGTCCTACGGCGAAGTGCTGCGGCTGACCGAGCACCCGGCGCTGCGCGCCCTCGCCCAGCATTTCGATGCCCTGCGCACCGAACCGGCGCCCTACCAGGCGGCCCGCCAGCTGCGCAGCGAGCTGGCGCAGCTGCTCGAGGACGGCGACGCCCGCCGCCAGCTGGAGGCCGCGCTGCAGCACTACGACGGCACCAGCACCGAAGGCTTCAAGCGCCTGCACGCGCTGCTCGAGCGCCAGCATTACCGCCTGGCCAGCTGGCGCACCGCGGCGGACGACATCAACTGGCGGCGCTTCTTCGACATCAACGAGCTGGGCGGCCTGCGCGTCGAGCGGCCGGTGGTGTTCGAACAGACCCACGAGAAGATCTTCCAGCTGATCGGCGATGGCCTGGTCGACGGCCTGCGCATCGACCACATCGACGGCCTGGCCAACCCGCGCGGCTACTGCCGGCGCCTGCGCCGGCGCGTCGACCGCCTCGCCGCGCTGCGCCCCGCGATCGACGGCACGGCCCAGGCGGGCCACCACCTGCCGATCTACGTGGAGAAGATCCTCGCTGCCGGCGAAAGCCTGCACGACGACTGGGGCGTGGACGGCACCACCGGCTACGAGTTCATGAACCAGGTGTCGCTGCTGCAGCACGACCCGGCCGGGCTCGAACCGCTCTGCGCGCTGTGGAGCGAACTCAGCGGCCGCCCGGCCGACTTCATGGAGGAAGTGCGCCAGGCCCGCCAGCTGGTGGTCACCGGGCCCCTGGCCGGCGACTTCGAGACCGTCGCGCAGACCCTGCTGGCCATCGCCCGCGGCGACGTGATGACCCGCGACATCACCCTCGGCGCGATCCGCCGCGCACTGCTCGAACTGATCGTGCACTTCCCCGTCTACCGCACCTACATCGCCGCGCCCGGGCGCCGGCCGGCCGACGAGCCGTTCTTCCAGCAGGCCCTGGCCGGCGCGCGCACCACGCTCAACGAAGCCGACTGGCCGTTGCTCGAGCACCTGGCCCTCTGGCTCGGCGGCGAGCACCTGCGCAGCGTCCCGCCGGGGCCCATGCGCAGGCTGCGGCGCTACGCCTGCGCGCGCTTCCAGCAGCTCACCTCGCCGGCCGCGGCCAAGGCCGTGGAAGACACCGCCTGCTACCGCTCCGGCGTGCTGCTGTCGCGCAACGACGTCGGCTTCGACCCGCAACGCTTCAGCGCGCCGGTGCAGGCCTTCCACGACGAGTGCCTGCGCCGCGCCGAACACTTCCCGCGCAACCTGCTGACCACCGCCACCCACGACCACAAGCGCGGCGAAGACACCCGTGCGCGCCTGGCGGTGATCAGCGAGCGCGCGCACTGGTTCGCCGAGCAGCTGCGCGGCTGGCGCGAGCGCGCCGCCGCACGGGTGCGCGAGCTGGACGACGGCCCGGCGCCCTCGCCGGCCGACGAGATGATGCTCTACCAGACCCTGCTCGGCTCCTGGCCGCTGGCGCTGGCCGCCGACGACCGCGCCGGCCTGGACGCCTACTGCGCACGCATCCTGCGCTGGCAGGAAAAGGCCGTGCGCGAGGCCAAGCTGCGCAGTACCTGGGCGGCCCCGAACGCGGCCTACGAGTCGGCCTGCCGCGACTACGCCGACTGGCTGCTGCGTGCCGACGACAGCCTGCCGCTACGCGTGGAGATCGCCGCCGCGGCCATGGAGCTGGCGCCCGCCGGTGCGCTGAACAGCCTCGCGCAATGCCTGCTGCGCATGACCACGCCGGGCGTGCCCGACCTCTACCAGGGCGCCGACTACTGGGACTTCAGCCTGGTCGACCCGGACAATCGGCAGCCGGTGGACTTTGCCGCGCGCCGTAGCGGCTTCGACCTCGACCTGCCCGCCGACCAGCTGCTGGACGCCTGGCACGATGGTCGCATCAAGCAATGGCTGATCGGCCGCACGCTGGGCCTGCGCCAACGCTGCCCGCAGTTGTTCAGCGAAGGCCGCTACCTGCCGCTGGAGGTCGAGGGCGCGCAGGCCGGGCGCATCCTCGCCTTCGCCCGCGAGCACCAGGGGCGATGGCTGCTGGTGGTGGTGCCGCGCCTGGCGGCCGGGCTGATCGGCGAGCAACGCCGGCCGTGCATCGCCGCCGAACGCTGGGAAGACACCCGCATCCTGCTGCCCGAGGCGCTGGACGGTCGTGAACTGCAGCGACTTTTCCGCCCGGCGGCAGTCAGATCGGAACGAGCCAGCCTTGAGGTCGGACAGCTGCTGGACGGCCTGCCGATCGCTGTACTGCACGCACTTTGAATCAACCAGGAGAATCCAAACAATGACTTCAGAAGATCAACGCATCCGCGAATTCGCCTACCAGATCTGGCAATCCGAAGGCTGCCCGCACGGCCAGGACGAACGCCACTGGGACATGGCCCGCAAGCTGGTCGAAGCGGAGAAAACCCCGCTGGCGGCCAGCGTGAAACCGGCGGCCAACCGCGCGCGCAAGCCGGCCGCCAAGGCGATCGAGACGGCGGCCGCCACGCCCTCCGCGGCCAAGCCGCGCGCCACCCGCGCCGGCGCCAAGGCCAGCCAGGCCGCACCCAAGGCGGGCACCGAGGCCGCCGCCGGTGCACCGGAAAAGGTCAAGAAGCCGCGGGCCAGTCGCGCCAAGCCGCAAGCCTGACCCCCGCCACGCCGTACCGCTGCCGTCCCGGAGCCAGGCCCATTCGAGTCTGACCATGGAGTGTTCATGAGCAAGAAGAAACCGTTTGCCCCGCAGGTCCTGACCCCCTCGCGAATCCGCGAGGGGTTGCCGTTCCCGCTGGGCGCCACCTGGGACGGCCTCGGCGTCAACTTCGCGATCTTCTCGGCGCACGCCACCAAGGTCGAGCTGTGCCTGTTCGACGACAAGGGCGAGACCGAGATCGAGCGCATCGAGCTGCCCGAGTACACCGACGAGATCTGGCACGGCTACCTGCCCGACGCGCACCCCGGGCAGATCTACGGCTACCGCGTCCATGGCCCCTACGAGCCGGACGCCGGCCACCGCTTCAACGCCAACAAGCTGCTGATCGACCCCTATGCCAAGCAGCTGGTGGGCGAACTGCGCTGGTCCGAGGCGCTGTTCGGCTACACCATCGGCCACAAGGATGCCGACCTCAGCTTCGACGAGCGCGACAGCGCGCCCTACGTGCCGAAGTCGAAGATCATCGACCCGGCCTTCACCTGGGGCCGCGACCACCCGGTGCAGGTGCCCTGGGACAAGACGATCATCTACGAGACCCATGTACGCGGCTACACCATGCGCCACCCGGCGGTGCCGGACGAACTGCGCGGCACCTTCGCCGGCTTCAAGACGCCGGATGTGATCGACTACATCCGCAAGCTCGGCGTCTCGTCCATCGAGTTCCTGCCGATCCACGGTTTCGTCCAGGACCAGCACCTGCTGGAAAAGGGCATGAGCAACTACTGGGGCTACAACAGCATCGCCTTCTTCGCCCCGCACCCCAAGTACCTGGCCAGCGGCAAGATCTCCGAGTTCAAGGAGATGGTCGCGCACCTGCACAACGCCGACCTCGAGGTGATCCTCGACGTGGTCTACAACCACACCGCCGAAGGCAACGAGCTGGGCCCGACGCTGTCCATGCGCGGCATCGACAACGCCACCTACTACCGGCTGATGCCCGACGACAAGCGCTACTACATCAACGACTCGGGCACCGGCAACACGCTGGACATGAGCCACCCCTGCGTGCTGCAGATGGTCACCGATTCGCTGCGCTACTGGGCCACCGAGATGCACGTCGACGGCTTCCGCTTCGACCTGGCGACCATCCTCGGCCGCGAGCATGACGGCTTCGACGAGCGCCACAGCTTCCTCGTCGCCTGCCGCCAGGACCCGGTGCTGGCCAAGACCAAGCTGATCGCCGAACCCTGGGACTGCGGCCCCGGTGGCTACCAGGTGGGCGGCTTCCCGCCCGGTTGGGCGGAATGGAACGACCAGTTCCGCGACACCGTGCGCGCCTTCTGGAAAGGCGACGACGGCAAGCTGGCCGACTTCTCCGCGCGCCTGACCGGCTCGGGCAACCTCTACAACCAGCGTGGCCGCCGGCCGTTCAGCTCGGTCAACTTCGTCACCGCCCACGACGGCTTCACCCTCAAGGACCTGGTGTCCTACAACCACAAGCACAACCAGGACAACGACGAGGACAACCGCGACGGCAGCGACAACAACCTCTCCTGGAACCACGGCGTCGAAGGCCCGACCGACGACCCGGAGATCAACACCCTGCGCTACCGGCAGATGCGCAACTTCTTCGCCACCCTGCTGTTCTCCCAGGGCACGCCGATGATGGTCGCCGGCGACGAGTTCGGCCGCACCCAGCACGGCAACAACAACGCCTATTGCCAGGACAGCGAGATCGGCTGGGTCAACTGGGACATCAGCGAGGACAGCCAGGGCCTGCTGGCCTTCGTGCGCAAGCTGATCCGCCTGCGCCAGCGCTTCCCCATGCTGCGCCGCAGCCGCTTCCTGGTCGGCGCCTACAACGAGGAACTGGGCGTCAAGGACGTCACCTGGCTGGCGCCCAACGCCGAGGAAATGAGCATCGAGCAGTGGGAAGACCCGCACAACCGCTGCCTGGGCATGCTGCTCGACGGCCGCGCGCAACCGACCGGTATTCGTCGCGCCGGCTCCGACGTGACGCTGCTGATCATCGTCAACGCGCACCACGACCTGGTGAACTTCAGCCTGCCGGAGGTGCCGCAGGGCATCTACTGGAACCGCCTGGTGGACACCAACAACCCGACCGCGCGCCCGGAGCGCTTCGACTTCGGCGACGAGTACGCCGTCACCGGGCGCTCGCTGTTGCTGCTGGAGCTGTACAAGGCCGACGAAGCCTGAATGGCCCGCCCTGCGCCTGGGCAACGGACGCCCGGCGCAGGCAAACAGTGAACCCTGTCACGTTTGCGTAGTCCGAACCGGCGCGGCAACCGAACAACGAGCAGCGGATTCGTCCTGCCGGGCCGCAGGCAGGCTGTCTTGTCCGTGACGGATCACAGGCCATGCAAAACACCCGACACCTTTTCATTGCCATCGCCCTGGCCCTGGGCGGCGCGGCCGTGCCCGCAGGCGCGGCGACCGGCGCCGTGGCCAAACCCATCGAAGTCTCCGAGAAGCGCCCGGCCACCGTGCGGCTGCTGGTCAACCGTGCCGGCGGCGGCAAGGCGATGGACGTGCGCAACGAGCTGGACGTCCCGGTCGAGGCGACCCTGCGCCTGAGCCGGCTGGTGAACGTCGCCGGCCTGCGCGACGGCGTGATCCGCAAGACGGTGCCGCCACGCAGCCAGCTGCGCATCGCCACGCTGAACAAGCGCCAGGCCGGCTACCCGCTGATGTATCGCCACAGCTTCAGCTACGGGCTGATCTTCTCGCCGGACCCGGCGCGGCGGTTGACCGGCAAGGCCGCCGGCGGCTATGCCTATGCGCTGCCCTGGCGCGGCGGCCCGTTCCGCATTTCCCAGGGTGCCGGCGGCGACTACAGCCACAACACCCCCAAGGGGCGCTACGCGGTGGACATCGCCATGCCGGTGGGCACACCGATCATCGCTGCGCGCGCCGGCACCGTGCTCAAGGTGCGCGACGGCCAGGGCGGGCGCTTCCCCGACCCGGCCGGCAACCATGTGCGCATCGTGCATGACGACGGTACCCACGGCGCCTACCTGCACCTGCAGCGCGGCTCGGTCGCGGTGCGCCCGGGCATGCGCGTCGGCAAGGGCGAGTTGCTCGGCAAGTCCGGCAATACCGGGCGCAGCACCGGGCCGCACCTGCACTTCGTGGTGCAGAAGGAAATCGGCGAGGGCCTGGTGTCGATCCCCTTCCGCTTCGCCCAACCGGTGGAATCGCTCGCCCTCAACCGCGACTGAGGCTCAGGCCTGGCGCTGCCAGGCGATCACCAGGCTCTCGTCGCTGGCCATGCGTTGCAGGTGGTCGGCGACCACCTGTTCCAGCCGCGCCAGGTCGGCGGCACTGGACGCCTGCAGCGCCACGCGCAGGCTCGGCGCATCGTCATGCAGCGTGCAGACGCCGATGGGCAGCTCGATGCGGCCGTGGTGCTCGCCGGTCTCGACCGGGAACTTGTGCCCCCAGTGCTTGCACAGCCGCCTGACCAGGCGGCCGGGGTTCTCGCTGGCGATCTGCGTGGCGGATGCAGGCATGTTTCGGTTCTCCTGTGAACGATCGTCAGCCGAAGCGATAGGCCGACAGGGTGGTTTCCATGACGCGGTCGCTGAACACGCGTTGCCCGGCGCTCTCGCCGGCGGCCCCGGCTGCGACCATCAGCGGGATCAGGTGTTCCTCGGCACGTGGCGGATGGCACAGTCGCGCGGCCGGCGCCTGCGCCCAGGCCTGCAGCAGCGCGTCGCGCTCGACCGGCGGCGCCTCGACCGCGGCGGTCAGCCAGGCGTCGAACTCGTCGGAGATCGGCCCGAAGCGCGGGTCGCCGTAACCCCGCATGTTGTGGAAGCTCATGCCGCTGCCAACGATCAGCACGCCCTGCTCGCGCAGCGGCGCCAGCGCCCGCCCGGCAGCCAGGTGTGCCGCGGGGTCCAACCCCTGCTGCAGGGCGAGCTGCAGTACCGGAATGCGCGCCTCGGGGAACATCAGCTTGAGCGGGATGAACACGCCATGGTCGAAGCCGCGCTGCTCGTCGATCCCGCTCGGCAGGCCGGCTTGCCCGAGCAGGCGGGCCACCTCGGCCGCCAGCGCCGGGTCGCCCGGGGCCGGGTAGGTCAGCTCGTAGGTGTGCGGCGGGAAGCCGTAGTAGTCGAAGATCAGCCCCGGCTGGCGCGCGCCGGTCACGCTGAACGCCGGGCTCAGCCAGTGGCCGGAAACCAGCACGATCGCCTTCGGCGGCTGCGGCAGCGTCGCGGCCACACCCTTGAGGAAGCCGGCCATCGCCTGCCAGGCATCGGCCGGGTTCCAGTCCATGAAGAAGCACGGCCCCGCGCCATGCGGGACGAACAGGGTCGGCATAAGCGCGTTGGAAGATGCTGTTTGGGTCATGGCCTGGGCCTCGTTGGGTTTGACGGACGCCAGTATCGGCTTCATCTTTCATGAGCAGAACCCGCCAATCACGGCCAACAGTTCCTACCCAGAGAAGGAAATGCACGATGCTCGACCGCATCACCGGCATGCGAGTGTTCATCCGCGCCGCCAGCGCCGGCAGCCTGTCGGCGGCTGCGCGGCAGCTCGGCATGTCGCCGGCGATGGCGACCAAGCATGTCGACGCGCTGGAGGCACGCCTGGGGGTGAAGCTGTTCCACCGCAGCACCCGGCGCCTGAGCCTGACCGAGGCCGGCAGCGACTACCTCGACGCCTGCCAGCGCATCCTGCCGGAGATCGAGGAAACCGAGGCGCGCATCGCCTCGCGGCGCGTCGAGGCCAGCGGCCTGCTGCGCTTGAACGTGCCGCTGACCTTTGGCGCCCAGCATGTCGCCCCGCTGATGCCGGGCTTCAGCGAGCGCCACCCGGCGGTCAACGTGGAGCTGGGCCTGACCGACAGCCAGGTGGACCTGATCGACGGCGGTTGGGACATGGCCGTGCGCATCGGCCGGCTCGGCGACAGCCCGCTGCAGGCGCGCCGACTGGCCGACTGCCCGCTGCTGGTCTGCGCCGCGCCGGCCTACCTGGATCGCCACGGTGTGCCGCGCAAGGTCGCCGACCTGGTGCAGCACAACTGCCTGGGCTACACCCTGTCGGCACAGACCGGCTACCGCCGCTGGGCCTTCGGCCGCGACGGCGAGGTGCGCGCGTCCGTGCACGGCAATCTGGTCGCCAACAACGGCGCGGCGCTGGTGGCGGCGGCAGTCGGCGGCCAGGGCGTGATCTACCAGCCGCAGTTCATCGTCGCCGAGGCGCTGCGCCGCGGCGAACTGGTGGTCCTCGAACTGGACCAGCCGACCCTCGAACTGGGTGGTATCCATGCCGTCTATCCGCCGGACCGGCGCCCGCCGGCCAAGGTGCGGGTGATGATCGACTACCTGGTCGAGGTCTTCGCCGGCCCCGCGCCCTGGGCCATCGCCGGGCACGGCTGAGGCCTTCGCACGGCGGCGCCCGCCGCCCTCCCCGCGCCAGAAAAGATGAACCGCCACCGCCGGCACAAGTCGGAAGAATGAGTGGGCCGGCCGTTGCCGCCCGGGAAGGGAATCTCGCGCGCAGGCCGCCCGAGAGGAGTTCGTGCCTGGCCACCCGAAGGTGGCGGCGGCGCCCCTGGGCGCGGCAACAGCGGCTCCCGCGCTTCGATCACTGCCGGCCGGCGACGCCTGGACGGGGCCGCCGCCACCTCGGAGAAGCCATGAAAGCAGTTGTCTACCACGGCATCGGCGACATCCGCCTGCAAGACGTACCCGAACCACGCATCGAGGCTCCGACCGACGCCATCGTGCGCATCACCGCTTCGGCCATCTGCGGCACCGACCTGCACTTCGTGCGCGGCACCGTCAGCGGCATGCAGCCAGGCACCATCCTCGGCCACGAGGGCGTGGGCATTGTCGAGGCGCTCGGCGAGGACGTGCGCAACCTGAAGATCGGCGACCGCGTGGTGATCCCCTCGACCATCGCCTGCGGCAACTGCGCCTACTGCCGCGCCGGCTACTTCGCCCAGTGCGACGTTGCCAACCCCAACGGCATGGGCGCGGGCACCGCCTTCTACGGCGGGCCGTCGGCCACCGGGCCGTTCCATGGCCTGCAGGCCGAGAAGGCGCGCATCCCCTTCGCCAACATCGGCCTGGTCAAGCTGCCGGCGGACATCAGCGACGACCAGGCGATCCTGCTCTCGGACATCTTCCCCACCGGCTATTTCGGCGCCGAGATGGCCGAGATCGGCAGCGGCGACACCGTCGCGGTGTTCGGCTGCGGCCCGGTCGGCCAGTTCGCCATCGCCAGCGCGCGGCTGCTCGGCGCCGGCCGCGTGTTCGCCATCGACCAGCATGACGACCGCCTGCGCGCCGCGCAGAGCCAGGGCGCCGAGATCATCGACTTCAAGCGCGAGGACCCGGTCGAAACCCTCAAGCGGCTGACCGGCGGCGTCGGCGTGGACCGCGCCATCGACGCGGTCGGCGTGGACGCCGAGCACGGCTGCTGCGGCAGCCAGCCCAGGCAGCCGCGCAATGGCCAGTGGCAACCGGGCGATGCACCGTCCCAGGCGCTGGAATGGGCCGTCCAGGGGCTGGCCAAGGCCGGCACCCTGTCGATCATCGGGGTCTACCCGCCGGATGCGATGACCTTTCCCATCGGCCTAGCGATGAACCGCAACCTGACCATCAACATGGGCAACTGCCACCACCGCAAGTACATCCCGCGGTTGATCGAGATGGTCCTCGCCCGGCGCATCGACCCGGCCAAGGTGCTCACCCAGGTCAAGCCGATGAACGACGTGATCGCCGCCTACGAGGCCTTCGACCGCCGCGACAACGGCTGGATCAAGGTCGAGCTGCAGCCCCAGCGCCGCGACAGCCAAGGCAGCGAGGAGCGGGTGATGGACCAGGCCGTGGCCGACACCTTCCCGGCCAGCGACCCGACCACCATGCAGAACCCGCGCTAACGCAGAGGGCGCGCCATGGCAGAGATCTGTATCGGCATATCCGGCTGGCGCTACGCGCCCTGGCGCGGGGACTTCTACCCCGAGGGACTGATCCAGAAGAACGAGCTGCGCTTCGCCTCGCGAGCGGTCAACAGCATCGAGATCAACGGCTCGTTCTATGCACTGCAGCGCCCGGAGCGCTACGCCGAGTGGCATGCCGACACGCCCGAGGGCTTCGTCTTCAGCGTCAAGGCGCCGCGCTTCATCACCCACGTGAAGCGCCTGCGCGAGGTCGAGGGGCCGTTGGCGAACTTCTTCGCCTCCGGCCTCTTCGCGCTTCGCGAAAAGCTCGGCCCGCTGCTCTGGCAGTTCCCTCCGTCGTTTCGCTTCGATCCCGGATTGTTCGAAGATTTTCTCGCCCAGCTACCACACGACACCGAGGCGGCGCTCGAGCTGGCGCGCGGCTGCGAACCGCGCATGCAGGGCCGCAGCCTGCTGGAGATCGACCGCAAGCGGCGCCTGCGCCACGCGGTGGAGATTCGCCACGAGAGCTTCGTCGACCCGGCCTTCGTCGCGCTGCTGCGGCGCCATGACGTGGCGCTGGTGGTGGCCGACACCGCCGGCAAGTGGCCCTACCGCGAGGACCTGACCAGCGACTTCCTCTACCTGCGCCTGCACGGCGCCGAGCAGCTCTATACCAGCGGCTACTCGGACAGCGCGCTGGACGCCTGGAGCCGGCGCATCCGCGCCTGGACCGCAGGTTCGCAACCCGAAGACGCCCACCTGATCAGCGACACGCCGCCGCGGCGGCGCAAACAACGCGACCTCTACTGCTACTTCGACAACGACGTGAAGGTGCGCGCGCCCTACGACGCGCGTCGCCTGCTGCACCTGCTCGGCCTGGACGCGGGCCTGCAGACCACACCCGGCCAGCTGCAAGAAGGAGCCCTTGAGTGACCTTGCCCAAAGATCACCCCATCGAGAGCAAAGACCTGGACGCCCACATGGCCAGCGCGGTGGACGCCATCCGCGTGCTGACCGTCAACACCCACAAGGGCTTCACCACCTTCAACCGCCGCTTCATCCTGCCGGAGCTGCGCGAGGCGGTGCGTGCGGTGTCGGCGGATGTGGTGTTCCTGCAGGAAGTGCTCGGCACCCATGAAAAGCACGCGCTGCGCTTTCACAACTGGCCGCAGACGCCGCAGTACGAGTTCCTCGCCGACAGCATCTGGACCGATTTCGCCTACGGGCGCAACGCGGTCTACCCGGACGGCGACCACGGCAACGCCCTGCTCTCGAAATTCCCCATCCTGCGCTACGAGAACCTCGACGTGTCGATCGCCGGCCCCGAGCGACGCGGCCTGCTGCACAGCGTGCTGCAGGTGCCGGGGCACGAGCTGCATGCGGTATGCGTGCACCTGGGGCTGCGCGAATCGCACCGCCAGCAACAGTTGCAACTGCTCTGCGACCTGCTCGATTCGCTACCCCGAGACGCACCGGTGATCGTCGCCGGCGACTTCAACGACTGGCGCCTGCGCGCGACCGAGCCGCTGGAGCGCTGCGCCGGCCTGCACGAGGCCTTCGCCCTGCACCACGGCCAGGTGGCCAAGACCTTCCCGGCGCGCTGGCCGATGCTGCGCCTGGACCGCATCTACGTGCGCAACGCCACCTGCCACCAACCGCGCATCCTCGGTAACAAACCCTGGACGCACTTGTCCGATCATCTGCCCCTGGCGGTGGAGATACACCTATGAAATTCCACTGGAGAGATGGAAATCGTCTTCAGTTGCTGGAAAACGGCGAGGAGTTCTTCCCGGCCGTCTTCGATTGCATTGCCAATGCCAAGAAGGAAGTGCTGCTGGAAACCTTCATCCTCTTCGAGGACAAGGTCGGCAGCGAGCTGCAGCGGGCGCTGATCGCCGCTGCCGAGCGCGGGGCCAGCGTCGACGTGACCGTCGACGGCTACGGCTCGGCGGACCTGACGCCGGCCTTCGTCGCAGAGATGACCCGCGTCGGCGTGCGCATCCACATGTTCGACCCCGGCAAGCGCCTGCTCGGCAAGCGCCTCAACGTGTTCCGCCGGCTGCATCGCAAGATCGTGGTGGTCGACGGCGAGGTGGCCTTCATTGGCGGCATCAACTTCTCCGCCGACCACCTGGGCGACTTCGGCCCGGAAGCCAAGCAGGACTATGCGATGCGCGTCGAGGGCCCGGTGGTGCACGACCTGCACCGCTTCGCCCTGCGCACCATCGCCCCGGTGCGGCCGCGGCGCTGGTGGCAGCGCCGCGGCCGCGAGCAGGCCAACGGCTACGTCGGCGCCAGTCGTGGCGAGGCGCGTGCGCTGCTGGTCACGCGCGACAACGACGAGCACAAGGACGACATTGAGGAGCACTACCTGCAGGCGATTCGAGATGCGCGCTCCAGGTTGTTGATTGCAAACGCTTACTTCTTTCCCGGCTACCGGGTGCTGCGGGAGATTCGCAACGCCGCGCGGCGCGGCGTGCGGGTGCGGCTGATCCTGCAGGGCGAGCCGGACATGCCGATCGCCAAGTTCGGCGCGCGCATGCTCTACAACTACCTGATGCGCGATGGGGTCGAGGTTCATGAGTACTGCCGCCGGCCGCTGCACGGCAAGGTCGCGCTGGCCGACTACGAGTGGTCCACGGTCGGCTCGAGCAACCTCGATCCGCTGAGCCTGTCGCTGAACCTCGAGGCGAACCTGATCATCCGCGACCACACCTTCAACCGGCAGCTGCACGAACGCCTGGACCGCCTGCTGCAGGAGGACTGCCGGCGCATTCCGCTGGAACGCATCGTGCGTGGTTACTGGTGGCGGGCGCCGCTGGCGTTCGTGATCTTCCACTTCCTGCGCCATTTCCCCGAGCTGGTCGGCATGTTCCCGGCGCACAAGCCGCGGTTGCAGACGCTGCAGCCGGCCCCTGACCCTGCGCCGAGCAGCCCGACTCCTGCTGCCGCCCCTTCCTTGCAGCGAGAACAACGATGAGCGCCACCTCCAGCGGAGCCGAAACCCGGGGCGGCTGGCGTCGCCACTGGCCGTTGCTGAAGAAGATCCTCACCTACGCCTTCTTCGTGCTGGTCGGCGCGCTGCTGGTCAGCCTGGCGCGCCAGCTCGACTGGGCCGAGGTGTGGCAGACGCTGCGCAGCTACAGCGGCCTGACGCTGCTGCTGGCCGGCGTCGCGGCCGCCGGCAGCTACACCGTGTATTGCTTCTTCGACGTGCTCGGCAAGCGCTATACCGGCCACGACATCCCGGTGCGCCAGGTGATGCCGGTGACCTTCGTCTGCTACGCCTTCAACCTCAACCTCAGCGCCTGGGTCGGCGGCATCGCCCTGCGCTACCGCCTCTATTCGCGCCTGGGGCTGCGGCCGGCGCAGATCACCCGGGTGTTCACCCTGAGCCTGCTGACCAACTGGCTGGGCTACATGTGGCTGGCCGGGCTGATCTTCGCCCTGGGCGGCATCAGCCCGCCGGCCGGCTGGGAGATCGGCATGGGCGCGCTGCGCGTGCTTGGCGTCGGCCTGCTGCTCGCCTGCCTGGTCTACCTCGGCCTGTGCGGCTACTCGCGGCGCCGCGAATGGACCCTGCGCGGCCACGAGATCCGCCTGCCGTCGCTGCGCCTGGCGCTGCTGCAGATGGTCCTGGGCGCGGTGAACTGGGGCCTGATGGCGCTGGTGGTGTACTTCATGCTGGCGCAGAAGATCGCCTACCCCGAGGTGCTGGGCATCCTGATGATCAGCAGCATCGCCGGGGTCATCACCCATATCCCGGCGGGGCTGGGCGTCATCGAGGCGGTGTTCGTGGCGATGCTCGGCGATGAGATGAGCCGCGCGGCGATCATCGGCGGGCTGATCGGCTACCGGGTGATCTACTTCCTGATCCCGCTGCTGCTGGCCACCGCCGTCTACGTGCTGCTCGAAACCCGCGCACGCAAGCTGCGGCGCGACAACCAGGGCCAGCCGCAGGCCGAGCGGCCCTGAGCCGGGCGGCCTGAACGAAGAAAGCCGGCACGAGGCCGGCTTCTTCGACAGCGATGCGATCAGCGCTTGGCGACGGTCGCAACGTCCTTCGGCAGCTTGAAGGTCCAGACCATGCCGCCCTGGTTGAAGTCCTTGATGCGCTTGGCGACTTCACCGCCCCACAGCGGCACCGCACCACCCCAGCCGGAGAGCACGGAGACGTACTGCTCGCCGTCCATCTCCCAGGTGACCGGGGAACCGACGATGCCCGAGCCGGTGTTGAACTCATAGAGCTTCTTGCCGGACTTGGCGTCGAAGGCCATCAGGAAGCCTTCCGGGTTGCCGGTGAACACCAGGTTGCCCTTGGTCGCCAGCACACCGCCCCACAGCGGCGCGTAGTTCTTGTAGCGCCAGACTTCCTTGCCGGTCTTCGGGTCGATGGCGCGCAGCACGCCGATGTAGTCCTCGTTCAGCGGGTGGATGGTGAAGCCCGCGCCCAGGTAGGCCGCGCCCTTCTTGTAGGCCACGCCTTCGTTCCAGATGTCCATGCCCCACTCGTTGGACGGCACGTAGAACAGCCCGGTGTCCTGGCTGTAGGCCATCGGCATCCAGTTCTTGCCACCGAGGAACGACGGCGCGACGAACACCGACTTGCCCTTGTCCGCATCGCCCGGGTTGCCCGGACGGTTCTCGTCGATGTAGAGCGGACGGCCGTCCTTGTCCAGTCCCTTGGCCCAGGTGATCTTGTCGACGAAGGGGAAGCCGCGGATGAACTTGCCGTTGGTGCGGTCCAGCACGTAGAAGAAGCCGTTGCGGTCGGCGGTGCCGGCGGCCTTCACGGTCTTGCCGCCGTCCTTGTAGTCGAAGGAGATCAGCTCGTTGACGCCGTCGAAGTCCCAGCCGTCATGCGGGGTGGTCTGGAAGTGCCACTTGATCGAGCCGTCTTCGGGGTTGAGCGCCAGGCGCGAGGAAGAGTACAGGTTGTCGCCGGGGCGCAGGTGCGAGTTCCATGGCGAGGGGTTGCCGGTGCCGAACAGCAGCGAGTCGGTATCCGGGTCGTAGTAGCCGCCCAGCCAGGTGGCCGCACCGCCGGTCTTCCACAGGTCGCCCGGCCAGCTCTTGCCGGCTTCGCCGCCAGAAATGCCGGACTCGACCTTCTTGCCGTCCTTCCAGACGTAGCCCATGTGGCCTTCCACGGTCGGACGGGTCCACAGCAGCTCGCCGTTCTTCGGGTTGTAGGCCTCGATCTTGCCGACCACGCCGAACTCGCCACCGGACACGCCGGTAATCAGCTTGCCCTTGACGATCAGCGGCGCGGCGGTGATCGAATAACCGGCCTTGTAGTCGGCGACGGTCTTCTTCCAGACCACCTTGCCGGTGTCCTTGTTGAGGGCGACCAGCTTGGCATCGAGGGTGCCGAAGATCACCAGGTCGTCGTACAGCGCGACGCCGCGGTTGATCACGTCACAGCACGGCATGATGCCGTCGGGCAGGCGCGCGTCGTACTGCCACAGTTCCTTGCCGGTGCGCGCGTCGATCGCGTAGACCCGCGAATAGGAACCGGTGACGTACATCACGCCGTCCTTGATCATCGGCTGGGATTCCTGGCCGCGCTGCTTTTCGCCGCCCAGGGAGAAGGCCCAGACCGGGCGCAGCTGGGTCACGTTCTGCGTGTTCAGTGCATCGAGGGTGCTGTAGCGCTGGCCCTGCAGGCCCAGGCCGTTGGTGACGATGTCGCCCTGGGTCTTGGTGTCGTTGAGGATGTCCTGATCGGTAACTGCCCATGCCGACAAGCTGGACAGTGCCATTGCGGCAGACAGTGCAGTCAGGGCAAGGGGCTTGCGAAGACCGGTGTGCTTCATTGCGGCTACCTCTGCGGGTTCATTGTTGTCGCCGGGAAGTTCTCCCGGTCTGTAGGAAATTCTTGGTTCGCCTCGCCGTACCAACAATTGCCCGCAGTGTCGATTTGTCTCCTTCCTTGGTAGCAATACCCGCTCGCCAGCCCCGTCCGGCGGGGCCTGCGCGAGGTGCGATGACACCGGGCCAGCACCGAAGTCGCAGCCTTTCGGCCTGATAGGACTATTTCGCCGGGCCGCCTGCGCTCTTACAACGGACGGCCCGACCGCTCACAAGGAAACGAGCCATGCCCCGTCGTGCCCTGATCGCCCTGCTCCTGCTGCTGACCGCGCCCGCCCTGCCCGCCGCCGAGCCGATTCGCCTCGGGCTGAACTACCCGAGCACCGGCAACTACAAGTCCGAGGGCCTGGAGCTGCGCCGCGGTGCGCTGCTGGCCGTAGAGCAGCTCAACGGCCAGGGCGGCGTGCTCGGCCGGCCGCTGGAGCTGGCCAGCCTGAACTCCGCGGCCAGGGCGGAGAAGGCCCGCAGCAATGTCGAGCGCTTCGCCGTCAGTGGCGTGCGGATGGTCTTCGGCGGCGCCAACAGCGAGGAGGCCCTGGCTGCCGGCCAGCGTGCCCGCGAACTCGGCCTGCTGTACTTCCCGACCCTGGCCTACGCCAACGGCGTCACCGGCCACGACGGCCATCGCTACCTGTTCCGCGAATCCAACAGCGCCTGGATGAGCGCGCGGGTGCTCGGCGAGTACCTCAGCTGGCACATGCCCAACCGCCGCTACCACTACATCAGCCTCGACGATGCCTGGGGCGCGAGCATGGAGCAGGCGCTGCGCGAGGCGACCCGCAGCCGCGACCGCGCCCGCCACGGCTATTCGAAGATCGCCGCGCGCGGCGCCCGTCGCGGCGACTACCTCGCCGCGCTGCAGAAGGCCGCGGCCAGCAAGGCCGACGTGCTGGTGATCGTCCTGCTCGGCCAGGACCTGGTGCAGACCATGCGCCTGGCCCATGGCCTGGAGCTGGGCAAGCGCATGCAGATCATCGTGCCGAACCTGACCCAGAGCATCGTCGAGCAGGCCGGGCCGCTGGTGATGGAAAACGTCATCGGCACCGAGGCCTGGACCTGGCAGGTGCCGAAAATGGAGGCCAGCAGCGAAGGCCAGGCCTTCGTCGAGCGCTTCATCCGCGAGCACCAGGCCTACCCCGGCAGCACCGCGGCCTCGGCCTACGGCATCGTGCGCCAATGGGCGGCGGCAGTGCAGCGTGCCGGCTCGCTGGACAGCGAGGCGGTGATCGCCGCGCTGGAGAACCACCGCTACCAGCTGCTCAAGGGCGAGCAGTACTGGCGCGATTTCGACCACCAGAACGTGCAGGCCATCTACGCGGTGCGGGTAAAGCCGCGCAACGAGATCATGCAGGACCGCTTCAAGCAGGATTACTTCACCATCATCCACCGCATGGCTGGCGACGAGGCTGCGCCGGACCTCGAAGCCTGGCAGCAGGAACGTGGCGACGAGCTGAGCCTGCAGTAGAAACGAGAAGGCCCCGGTCATTCGACCGGGGCCTTGCCTGCCAGGCCGCGCTTCGGCGGCCTGCGATGCCCGTGCGGCGGGGCGGCTCAGCCGCCCAGCGCCACCATCCCGAGCGGCCCGGCGGCGTCCCAACCGCTGTCATCGCGGAAAGGGCCGAACATGGCCCGCCGCTGCTGCACGACGATGTCCAGTGCGCGGCTGGGCAGGATGTCGACGTCGTCGAAGGTAATCAGCTGGCCAGGCTCGACGGCGCGCTTGAGCGCGGTCTTGCGCAGCAGACCGATGGGCACGTAGTCCGGCTGGTCGGCCAGGCGGATCGCCTCGCCGCGGAACTGGAAGCCGCCGATGCCGCGCTCGATCAGATCGCCGGGGCGCATGGCGCGCTTGGCGATCGCCGCGACGCCGAGCGTCGGCCGGGTGGAGTTGTTCAGCAGCACGCCGCCGCCGTTGAGTACGCGGCGCACGGTCTTGCCGACTTCCAGCGAGCACAGGTGGAACGGCCGGACCAGCGTGTAGTACGGCCCGCGACCGAGCTTGAAGTACTCAATGGCCGGTGCCTGCTCCTTGTCGTGCCGGCAGACCAGGAACACCCCGCCCGCCGCGTAGCCGGAGGGCACCACGTAGTCGACGATGGGCTGGCCGGCGCGCTCGGCCATCATGCCGAGCAGGCTGGCGCTGTCGTCGAGGTTCGTCGAGGCCAGGCCTTCGAGGCCCTGGCGGGTGATGGTCGCGCCCAGGCCGTTGCCGACGATCACCTGCTCGATCTGCACCTTGGTGCCATCGGTGAAGGAGGTCGTCTGGTCGACGCTGATGCCCTGGCGGGCCGCCCAGTAGGCCATGTCCTCCGGCGTCGGGTCATGGTTCAGGTAGCCCTTCATGTTGCCGTACACCAGCGGCTGGAAGCCCATCTGCAGGGCGTCCTCGTGCAGCGCCGCGAGCGAGCCGGGCTGGTCGCCCTCGGCTTCGGTGAGCAGGCCCTTGCCGGCCAGGTAGGAACCGGTGGTGACCTGCAATTCGGCGTTCACCGTGACCACCGGCAAGCCGGCCTCGAAGGCGCGCTCGATCACCGCGGTACCGTGGAACACGTCACCGCTGCACTCGACCACCAGGTCGCTGTGGTCGACCAGGTCGTCGATGGAGTTGGTCAGCGCCTCGGGCAGCGGGAAGTCGGTGAACGAGTCCAGCGGTCGTCGGGTCAGCACTCGGGATATGACCATGTCCGGGTAATGCTGCTTGATCAGCCGCACGAAACCGTAGGCGATCATTCCGGTTCCGGAGACGCCGATTCTTTTTACGTTGGGGGTAGGCATGGGCTTGAATCCATTCTTTTTGGGCATCGGCTATAGGACCGCGTGGTGGCAAAAAAAATTCGCCGCAGTGGCCAATTAGTTGCCTTGTGACATCGTGGTCGTCTTACCGCCTTCCTGCGCTGGCGGTCGTTTCGAAGCTACCCGTGCGATAGAAAACGACGCCAATAGAGACAACGCGAGGCGACAGGTGGTTCGACCGTTTGTCGCCGCCAAAAAGAAAGCGGCGCCCGACTTGCACCGGGCGCCGCTTCAATGGATCTAGCCGGGCGATCAGGCCAGTGCCGCGATGGCCGCCTCGTAGTTCGGCTCGCTGCCGATCTCGCTGACCAGCTCGCTGTGCAGCACCTTGTCATGCTCGTCGAGCACCACCACCGCACGCGCCGCGACGCCTGCCAGCGGGCCGCTGGCGATGGCCACGCCGTAGTCGACGAGGAACTCGGCGCCACGCATGGTCGACAGGTTGACCACGTTGTCCAGGCCTTCGGCGCCGCAGAAGCGCTTCTGGGCGAACGGCAGGTCCGCCGAGATGCACAGCACCAGGGTGTTGGCCAGCGCGCTGGCCTGGGCATTGAACTTGCGTACCGAAGTGGCGCAGGTCGGCGTGTCGATGCTCGGGAAGATGTTCAGCACCTTGCGCTTGCCGGCGAAGGCGGAAAGCTCGGTGTCGGCGAGGTCGCCATTGACCAGGCGGAAGGGCTTGGCCTGCTGGCCGGGCTGCGGAAAGTCGCCGACGACCTGGATCGGATTTCCGCGCAGGGTTACTTCACTCATTGTTATTCCTCTACATGCAGGGCATTTAACGAAGGGGCCGCGCTACGCGGCCCCGGGTGATCTCAGCGCTTGGCGCCGTCGGCGAAGTAGTCGCGGGTCAGCTTGACCACGACCGGGCTGAGCAGCAACAGCGAGATCAGGTTGGGGATGGCCATCAGCCCGTTGAGGGTGTCGGCCAGCAGCCAGGCGAAGTCCAGCTGGGCGACGGCGCCGAAGGGCACGGCGACCACCCAGATCACGCGGAACGGCATGATGGCCTTGGTCCCGACGAGGAATTCCCAGCACTTCTCGCCGAAGTAGCTCCAGCCCAGGATGGTGGTGAAGGCGAAGACCACCAGCGCGATGGTCAGGATGATCCCGCCGATGCCGGGCATGGCCGCCTCGAAGGCCGCGGCGGACAGCGCCGAGCCGCTTTCGCCGCTGGTCCACACGCCGGTGCAGATGATCGCCAGGCCGGTCATCGAGCAGACGATGATGGTGTCGATGAAGGTCCCGAGCATGCCGATCATCCCCGAGCGTACCGAACTGGTGGTGGTGCCGGCCGCCTGGGCGATGCCGGCGGTGCCCAGGCCCGCCTCGTTGGAGAAGATGCCGCGCGCCACGCCGAAGCGGATCGCCGCCATCACCGCCGCCCCGGCGAAGCCGCCGGTGGCGGCGATCGGGGTGAAGGCGTGGGTGAAGATCAGGTCGAAGGCCGCCGGGATCGCCTCGGCATTGACCACCAGCACGACGATCGCCGCGATGATGTAGGCCAGGCACATGAACGGCACCAGGGACGCGGCGACCACGCCGATGCGGCGGATACCGCCGAGGATTACCAGGCCGACGATGACCATGGTCAGCACGCCGGTCAGCCACAGCGGGACCGAGAAGGTGGTTTCCAGGGCATGGGCCATGGAGTTGACCTGCACCATGTTGCCGATGCCGAAGCCAGCCAGGCCGCCGAAGATGGCGAAGGCGCCGCCGAGCCAGGCCCACTTGGCGCCGAGGCCGTTCTTGATCGCGTACATCGGGCCGCCGACGTGCTCGCCGCGGTCGTCCTTCTCGCGGTAGTGCACCGCCAGCACCACCTCGCAGTACTTGGTCGCCATGCCCACCAGCGCGGTGCACCACATCCAGAACAGTGCACCGGGGCCGCCGAGGAAGATGGCCGTGGCCACGCCGGCGATGTTGCCGGTACCCACGGTGGCCGCCAGGGAAGTCATCAGCGCCTGGAACGGGCTGATTTCGCCGGTCCCCTCCTCGCCCTTGGCCCGTCCGCGCCACATCAGTGCGAAGCCGGTGCCGATGCGGGCCAGCGGCATGAACTTGAGCATGACCATCAGGATGAGGCCGGTACCGAGGATCAGCACCAGCATGGGCGGTCCCCAGACCAGACCGTTGACGCTATTGACGAGGTTTTGCAGCAATTCCATTCGTGGCACCTATTCTTCTTGGGGCGAGCCTGGCTCGCGTTATATGGGCCCGTATCTCCGTGCGGGACATGGGAACGACAGGCCGGGTGGGCCCATGTCCTTCCGCAGTCCGGGTGATGACGGTTGATGTCCGCGGCTGCGGGATGTCCGCAACCACGACCGCGACTTGCAAGAGGCGTGCTAGGCGGGATCTCCGCACAGGCACGTCGCCGGATGCTACCACCGCTGCGCCGGAGCGAAAGCAGGTGATTTGCGCCACTTTTGCAGAAAAGCAGGGCGCGGCGCGCTACAGCCTAGACGCTGTTCAGAAGTCGCGCCGATAGAACAGGTCCAGCGAGCTGGCCAACCCGCTGGCAGCCTCGAGGAACAGGCGCCGGGTCAGGCGGTAGCGCAGCCCGATGGTGTTGGACGGCTCGAACACGCCGACGCCATAGCGCAGGGTCAGCCGCTCGGTGAGCTGACCGCTGGCGACGACGCTGGTCTGGTTGCCGCTGCCTTCGGTGTCGAGCTGGAAATCCTCGATGCCCAGCCGGCTGGCCAGCCCGCCGGTGAGCGACGAGCTGCCGGCCAGGCCCAGCCCCAGGGCGGCGCGCGCCAACAGGTTGCTGTCATCGCTGTCGGCACCCAGCGGGCGCCCCAGCACCAGGTAGGACAGCGCCTGCTCCTGGCTCATGGCCGGCTCGGAGAACACCTCGACCCGCGGCTGCTGGGCGCTGCCGCTGATGCGCAGGCCGGCGATCACGTTGTGTGCCTCGACCCGGCGGATGGCCTCGATGTCCAGGTACGGCTGGGCCAGCGGCCCGGTGAACAGCAGGCGCGCGCGGCGGATCGTCAGGCGCTGGCCGTAGGCGCGATAGCGGCCGTTGTTGAGCTGCAGCTCGCCGCGGGTGTCGAGGTCGTCCCCCACGTGCAGGTAGCCCGCCAGGTCCGCGGTCAGGCCGAATCCGGCGAAGCGCAGGCGCTCCTGGCCGACCTCGACATCCACGTCCATGCGCAGGCGCAGCGGCGTGCCGGCCGCTTCGTCCTCCGCGCCGACGATCACCGCGTCCTCGGAAACGGTCACGGTGGACGGCGGCAGCTCGCGCACGGTGATCTTGCCGCGCGGCACCCTGACCTTGCCGCTGACCAGCAGCTCCTGGCCTTCCAGGGTGATCTGCAGGTCCGGCGCGGCCTCCAGCTCGGCGTAGGGTTCGACGACGATGGGCAACTGCTGGCCGCGCACGCGCAGGGCCAGGTCCGGTTCGGCCTGCCAGTCGAGCGTGCCGTCGAGCTGGCCGCGGCCCTGCTCGCCACTTCGCCAGTTGCCATCGAAGCGCATGCGCTGGCCGTCGATGGCCACGTCCAGCTGCAGGTTCTCGAAGCTGGTGGGCAGCTCGTTGCCGGAAATCTCGCCGTCGCGTAGCGCCAGCCGGCCGGACACCTGCGGTTCGAGCAGGCTGCCGGCCAGCTGCCCGCTCCCCGAGAGCCGCCCCTCGATTCGCTCGACCATCGGCAGGAACGGCCGCGCCGCGGCCAGGCTCAGGCCGTCGAGGCGGAACTGGCCGTCGAGCGGCTTGCGTTCGCCGCGCGGGTCGATGCGCGCCTGCAGGCTGAGTTCGCCGAGCTCGCCGCCGACGAAGCGCAGCTCGCTGTCGATCCGCTCGGGCAACAGGCGGCTGTCGAGGGCCAGGGCCTGGTAGGGAAACTCATGCCAGGCGTCGCCTTCGCGCATGCGCAACACGCCGCTGCCGGCATCGATGCGCAGGCTGCCGTTCGGCCCGCTGGCCGGCAGGTCGAGGTCGAGATCGGCGTTGAGCTCGCCCTGCCAGGCGAAATCCTCGGGAAAGAAGGTGGCCAGGCTCTGCAGCGGGAAATCGCGCAGGCGGTAGCGCAGCCTGGGTTCGGGTAGCAGCTGCTGGTCGCTGCCGCAGAGGCTGGCCTGGCCGGAAACCCAGCAGTGCGCGGCCAGTTGCAGGCGCCCTTCGGCCGAGCGCTGGATGCCGGCCGGGCTTTGCAGGCGCCAGCGCTGGTCGCCGGCCTCGAGCGAAGCGCTGGCCAGCCGGCCGCGCCAGGCCTGGCCCTGCAGCCCGCCATCCAGCGCCATGGCCAGCGCCAGCTGTGGGCCCTGCAGTTGCAGGTTGGCGGTGTGCTGCTCGCGTGTGCCGCGCGCCGCCAGGCTGAGGTCGCCCAGCGCGGTGTCGCCGAGCCGCAGGCTGCTGGCCGCCAGCTCGAGCGTCGCGCGCTCGCCCTGCTCCAGCCGCCCGTCCAGTTGCAGGCGCGCCAGGCGCTTGTCCTGCAGGGCGAGCTGCGTGGCCTCCAGGCGCAAGGTGCCCTGCGGCTGCGTGGGTGTACCGGCCAACGCCAGGGCGCCGGATGCGCGCCCCTCCAGCCCGGGCCAGAGCTGGGCGAGCCGCTCCAGCTGGAGCTGCAGGTTGGCCTCCAGCCGCTCGGCCCAGCGCCCCTCGCCGCGGATACGGTTGTCGCCGACGCGCAGCGCCAGCGTGGGCACCGTCCAGCTCGCACCGGCGCCTTCGGCCTGCAGCTGCAGGCTCGCCGGCTGCCGGCGCAGCTCGCCGTCGAGGGCCAGCGCAGCGCTGGCGCGCAGCTGCTCGTCCTGCAGCGCGCCAGCGCTCTTCAGCGTGCCGCCCAGGCGCCCGGGGAGTTCGGCGACCCAGTAGGCCGGGTCGAGGTCGCGCAGCGCCAGGTCGGCCTTCCACTCGATCTGCTCGGCAAAGCCCAGGCTGAGGCTGCCCTGCGCCGCGCCCTGCCCGGCCTCCAGCTGCAGTTGCGGCAGGTGCACGCGCTCGAGGTCGCCGCTCAGCGGGCTGGCCAGGGTAAAGGGGCCCGCCGGGCCGCTGAGCGCCGAGTCGAAATGGCCGAGGTAGTTGCCGGCCTCGTACTGCAGTTCGGCCGTGAGCCGGTTCAGCGTGACCGGCGGGGCCTCGGCCAGGGGATACAGGCGCTGCCAGGGAAATTCGCGCCAGTCGAGCCTGGCCTCGCCGCGCAGCACCTCGTGCCAGTCGGCGCTGCCTTCCAGGCGCAGGTACTGGCCCTCGGCGGCGCTCAGCTCGAGGCGCTCGACCTCGGCCCCGCTGGCGCGCAGCAGCCCGGCCAGGGCCAGCTCCACCGGCTGCCCGTCGCCGGCGAAACGCCCCTGCCCCTGCAGGCGGTAGCCGTCCTCGAGGTTGCCCTCGGCGGCCAGCGTGGCCGCGTCCAGGCGCAGGTTGGCCGGCAGCACGGGCGCCGCGGTGAAGTCGGCCAGCTCCAGCTGCAGGCGTGCCGGCAGGCGTTGGTCCAGCGGCCGCAGGCTGCCACCGAGCTGGCCGGCGAGATAGCCGCTACTGGCGACCGCCAGGTGCAGCTCGTCGCGCAACTGGCCGTCGATCTGCAGGTCCAGCTGCCACGGGCGATCCTCCACCAGCCGCAACGCCGCCTGGCCCTGCAGCTCCAGCGGCCAGCCAGCGGTCGGCTGCAGCTGCCCGCTGAGGCGCAGGTCGGCCTCCTCCCGCTCGACGGCGAGCTCCTCGATGGCCAGGGCGCCGTCGCGCCAGTAGGCACGCAGGCGCGCCTGGCGCAGTTGCTCGGCGCCATCGATACGCAGCCGGCCGATCTGCACCTGGGTAATGCGCAGGGCCAGTGGCAGGTCGAGATCCGGCAGGCTGAACGGCTCGCTGGCCGGGGCCTCGGGCGCCGGCGCGAAGCGGGCGTCGATGTCGCCGGTCGCCAGCAGATCGATGCACAGCGTCAGGCGCAGCAGGCAGCCTGGCGACCAGTCCAGCTGCGGCGCCTCGATCCGTACGCTGTCCTCGCCCTGCTGCCAGTGCAGCCGCTCGGCCTGCCAGTGCCCGCCGAGGCGTCCCTCGAAGCCCTCCAGCGTGAGGCCGGGCACCCAGCCGAGCAGGCGTCGGCTGCCGCTCTCGCTGCCCAGCAGGTAGCCCGCCGCCAGGGCCAGTGCCAGGGCAAGGCCGAGGACCAGCAGCGCGACGGCCGCCAGCAGCCGCTTCACAGCTCCGGCCCCATGGAGAAATGCAGGCGCACGCCCTGGTCGCCATCGAGCGGATGCGCCAGGTCGACGCGGATCGGCCCGACCGGCGACACCCAGCGCAGGCCGAGGCCGACGCTCTGCTTGAGGGTCGGGAACTCGAGGTCGTTGAAGGCGTTGCCCTGGTCGGCGAAGGCCGCGATGCGCCAGCGCTCGGCGACGGAGAACTGGTACTCGACGCTGGCGGCGAACTGGTAGCGACCGCCGATGCGGTCGCCGTCGGAGTTGGTCGGCGACAGGCTCTGGTAGTCGTAGCCGCGCACGCTCTGGTCGCCACCGGCGAAGTAGCGCAGCGAGGGCGGCACGTTGACGTACTCATCGGTCCAGTTGCCGCCGAGCTGTACCCGGCCGAGGAAGCGATGGCGCCGGCCAAGGGTGGTCAGCCCGCGCGCCTGGGCATTGGCGTGCACCAGGTTGGCGTCCGACAGCACGCCTTCCTTGGCGGCGGCGACCTCGAACTGCAGCCGGTAGCCGTGGCTGGGGTCGATGCGGTTATCCGAGCGCAGGTAGCTGAAGGCGATGCCGGGCATCAGCAGCGTGCTCAGCCCCGAGTCGTCGCCCAGGCGGTATTCCTCGCGCTGCCATTTCAGCGACAGCACGCGCTGCCAGCCGTTGGCCAGCTCGCTGTGCCACTCCGGGCCGAGCCGCAGCAGGCGGCTGAGGCTGTCGGTGTCGGCCAGCTCCTCGTTCTGGTAGCCGGCGACGTAGCGCAGCTTGTCGGTCAGCGGCGGGTCGAGCGGGATGTCGTAGTAAAGCCCGACGTTCTGCCGCGGCGCCGAAAGCTCGGCCTCGGCACCGTAGCTATGGCCCTGGGGGTTGACCCAGTGGCGGGTCCAGTCGGCGCGCACCCGCGGGCCGACGTCGGTGGAAAAGCCGACCCCGAGCCCGAGCGTGCGCGGCTCGCGGGTGGTGAGCAGCACATCGACCGGGATGCGCCGCTCGACCGCACTGCTGGGGTTGGCATCGACGCGGGTGCCGGCGAAATAGCCGCTCGACTGCAGCGCGCGATTGAGTTCGGCGATCAGCGCCGAGTCGTAGGCCGTGCCGGGCTGGAACGGCACCATGCGCGCGAGCAGGTCCTCGTCGAACGGCGTGTCGCCGGCGAACCGCACCTCGCCGAGGCGATAGCGCTCGCCGCTGTCGTAGACCAGTTCGATGTCGGCCGCGCCCTGCTGCGGATCGACCCGCAGGCGCTGGCGGGCGAAGCGGCCGTCGAAATAGCCGTAACGCGAGGCCTGGTTGAGGATGCGCTGCTTGGCCTCCTCGTAGCGGCCGTGGTTGAGCACGTCGCCCGGGCGCAGCAGCTTGGCGGGGAGTTCGAAGCCCGGCTGGTCGCGTGCCGGGCCGTCCAGGCGCACCGTCACGTTGCGCAGGCGCACCGGCTCGCCCGGCGTGATCCGCAGGATCAGCCGCGGCTCGTCGCCCGCGGCGACCTCGGCGTCGATCCCCGGCTGGTAGAAGCCCAGCGCCTGCAGCGCGCGGGTCGCCTGCTCACGGGCGATGCGGCTGTAGCGCAGCAGCTCGCGCTCGTCGCGGTCGCCCAGCTCGCCGATGTAGTTCTCCACGTTGCGACGGACCTCGGCATTGGCCGGTTCGACGCGGACCTCGAGTTCGGCGGCAGGCAGCAGCGGGATGAACAGCAGCGAGGCGAGCGCCAGCATGCGGCGCAGGAGGACGTTGAGCATGGCGCGGCATGCTAGCACGCCGAAGATGACGCGCTGGCGTGCCGGGCGGCGTGCGGGGAGGACTGCGGGCATGGCTGGATTCGGTTGGGCCTGAGCCATTCGGACAGGCGAAACGCCCGGCAAATTCCCCTCAGCCGGCCGCCGACATGAGCGGCTGCGGCGAGGGATGGAAGAACACATGCTCGACCACCGGGCCCACCGCGACCTGGGCGATCTCCTGGTAACCCTGGCGCTGGTAGAAGTTGAGGTAGCGCACGTTGCCGGTATCGACCACCAGCCCCTCGGAGGTCGGGTCCTCGGCGCACCAGTTGTGCACCGCCTCGAGCAGCCGCTCGCCATGGTGTCGGCCCTGGTGCTGCGGATGCACCGCCAAGAGCGGCAGCACATGGAAGCGCCCCGGCGGCAACGCGCCGAGCACCACCGCGTGGTAGTCGAGATAACGCCGCGTGCAGCGCAGCCCGGTGCTGAGCAGCATGCGCAGGCGCCAGGCCCAGCTCTCGGTGATCTCGAGCCGCCGCTGCGGCGGGGCGATCAGCGCGATGCCGATCAGCCGCTCGCCGAGCATCAGGCCCAGCGCCGGCTGTTCCTGCAGGAAGTGCTGGTTGACCAGCTCGCGCACCGTCGCCCTCACCCGCTGGTCGTAGCCTGGCCGCTCGGCTTGCAGCAGATAGCCGAAGGTCGGCTCGTGCCGGTAGGCCTGGTACAGCAGCGAACGTGCTTCGCGGGCGTAGCTGCCATCGAGCAGACGAACGTCGACGGGTTCGACCATGGCGGGTCTCCTGGCTGGGCGCGTCGGGCGTGCGCGACTCTAGGACCTTAGCACCGCCCTGCGGCTTGCGCCCGGGCTCGCCTGGACGGCGTGGGCGCCCTAGAATTGCCCTTCGTTTTTGCCGGACCGCTTTCGATGAAGATCGTCTCCTTCAATATCAACGGGCTGCGCGCCCGCCCGCACCAGCTCGCCGCGCTGATCGAGAAACACCAGCCGGACGTGATCGGCCTGCAGGAAACCAAGGTCGCCGACGAGCAGTTTCCCCAGGCCGATATCGAGGCGCTGGGCTACCACGTGCACTTCCATGGGCAGAAGGGCCACTACGGCGTCGCCCTGCTCTCGCGCCAGGCGCCGCTGGAGATCCACAAGGGTTTTCCCAACGATGGCGAAGAGTCGCAGAAGCGCTTCATCTGGGGCCGCTTCGCCGATCGCGACGGACAGCCGGTGACGGTGATGAACGGCTACTTCCCCCAGGGCGAAAGCCGCGCGCACCCGGTCAAGTTTCCGGCCAAGACCCGCTTCTACGCCGACCTGCAGGCCCTGCTGGAGGAGCGCTTCAGCCCGGAGCACCCGGTGGCGGTGATGGGTGACTTCAATATCTCGCCCGAGGACTGCGACATCGGCATCGGCGAGGCCAACGCCAAGCGCTGGCTGCGCACCGGCAAGTGCAGCTTCCTGCCCGAGGAGCGCGAGTGGCTGTGCCGGCTCAAGGCCTGGGGCCTGCAGGACAGCTTCCGCACGCTCAACCCGGAAGTCGCCGACCGCTTCAGCTGGTTCGACTACCGCAGCCGCGGCTTCGAGGACGAGCCGCGTCGCGGCCTGCGCATCGACCTGATCCTGACCACCGCGGCGCTGCACCAGCGGGTGCGCGACGCCGGGGTCGACTACGACATCCGCGGCATGGACAAGCCCTCCGACCACTGCCCGGTGTGGATCGACTTCAGCTGAGACCTGGATCACGCAAACGCCCGTGCCAGAGCGGTCGCTGTCATCGTTCCGTCACCGTATCGTCTTAATCTCGCGGCACTCAAGAAAGGGAGTCCGCGAGATGTCACCCCGTCGTTCCGAGCGCGAGATCTGGTCGCGCGTGCTGTCCATGGTCCTCTTGGGATCGCTCTGCTACGGCCTGCCCTGGCAGGTGTTCGCCGCCCCGGCCGACGCCAGCGCCGTGCTGCGCATCCAGGGCTCCAACACCGTGGGCGCCAAGCTGGCGCCGATGCTGGTCAGCGGCTTCTTCGAAGCCCAGGGCCTGAAGGACGTCCGCGTCAGCGACGGTCCGGTGGCCAACGAGCAGCGCATCGAGGCGCTCGACGCCCAGGGCCAGCGCCTGCATGCGACGGTCGCCGCCCACGGCACCGGCACCGGCTTCGCCGCGCTGGCCGACGGCAGCACCGACCTCGCCGCCGCCTCGCGACCGATCAAGCCGAAGGAGCAGCAGGCGCTCGTCGGCCTCGGCGACCTGACCAGCGCAGCGGCCGAGCAGGTGATCGCCATCGACGGCCTGGCCATCGTCGTGCACCCGGACAATCCGCTCGGGGCACTGGATACCCGCGCGGTTGCCCGCCTGTTCGCCGGCGAGGTGACCAACTGGCGCGAGCTGGGCGGCGCCGACATGCCGGTGCGCATCCACGCCCGTGACGACCGCTCGGGCACCTATGACACCTTCAACGAGCTGGTGCTGGGCGCGCACGGAAAGGCGCTCACCGCCTCGGCGCGGCGCTACGAGTCCAACGACGAACTGGCCGCTGCCGTCGGCCGCGACCGCGGGGCGATCGGCTTCGTCGGCCTGGCCTCCATCGGCAGCGTGAAGGCGCTGGGCATCGTCGACGGCGAGTCACAGCCGATGGCCCCGGACCTGACCACGGTGGCGACCGAGGACTACCCGCTGTCGCGCCGGCTATTCCTCTACGCCGCACCCAACGACCAGTCGCCATGGACGCGCGCCTTCATCGACTTCGTGCACAGCAAGGCCGGCCAGCAGATCGTCGGCCAGTCGGGCTACGTCGCGCAGAGCGTCGAGGCGGTTCGCACCCAGCCGCAGGACGGCATGCCGGCGTTCTACCGCCAGCTCGCCAGCGACGCCCGCCGGCTGACGGTGAACTTCCGCTTCGACGAGGGCAGCGCCCAGCTGGACAACAAGGCCCTGCGCGACATCGCGCGCGTCGCCGAGTACCTGCATGCGCAAAAGCGCAGCATCGGCAGCGCCGCGCTGGTGGGCTTCGGCGACCCGAAGAGCGACCCGAGCCGCGCCGCCCTGCTGTCCAAGCTGCGCGCCATGACGGTGCGTCGCGAGCTGGTCAAGCATGGTGTCTATGTCAGGGATATCAACGGGTTGGGCTCTGAACTTCCAGTAGCATCCAACGAAGGCAGCGGCGGCCGGGTGAAGAACCGCCGGGTGGAGATCTGGATCTACTGATCCGCCGCGCAATAGAAAGGCCGCAATCGCGGCCTTTCTTCGTTCAGTGCCCGCGCAGCATTTCGCGCGGCACGTACTTGCCCAGTTCGTACTTGCCGATGGCGGCGCGGTGCACCTCGTCCGGGCCGTCGGCCAGGCGCAGGGTGCGCTGCATGGCGTACCAGTGCGCCAGCGGGAAGTCATCGGACACGCCGGCGCCACCGTGGATCTGGATCGCGCGGTCGATGACCTTCAGCGCCACGTCGGGCGCGACCACCTTGATCTGCGCGATCTCGCTGGCGGCGACCTTGTTGCCCACCGTATCCATCATGTAGGCCGCATTGAGCGTCAGCAGCCGCGCCATGTTGATCTCGATGCGCGAGTTGGCGATGTGATCGAGGTTGCCGCCCAGGCGCGCCAGCGGCTTGCCGAAGGCGGTACGGCTGACCGAGCGCTGGCAGAGCAGCTTGAGCGCGCGCTCGGCCATGCCGATCGAGCGCATGCAGTGGTGGATGCGCCCCGGCCCGAGGCGCCCCTGGGCGATCTCGAAGCCGCGGCCTTCGCCGAGGATCACGTTGTCGTAAGGCACCCGGACGTTCTCCAGCAGCACCTCGGCGTGGCCGTGCGGGGCGTCGTCGTAGCCGAACACCGGCAGCGGCCGCAGCACCTTCACGCCGGGCGCGTCCATCGGCACCAGGATCATCGAGTGCTGCGCGTGGCGCGGCGCGTCCGGGTTGGTCAGGCCCATGAAGATCATCACCTTGCAGCGCGGGTCGCAGGCACCGGAAGTCCACCACTTGCGACCATTGATGACCCACTCGTCACCCTCGCGCACCGCGCGGGCCTGCATGTTGGTGGCGTCGGACGAAGCCACGCCCGGTTCGGTCATGCCGAACGCCGAACGGATCTCGCCGCGCAGCAGCGGTTCCAGCCACTCGCGCTTCTGCGCCTCGCTGCCGTAGCGCACCAGCACTTCCATGTTGCCGGTGTCCGGTGCCGAGCAATTGAACGCTTCCGGGCCGAGCAGCGAGCTGCCCATGATCTCGGCCAGTGGGGCGTACTCGGTGTTGGTCAGCCCCGCGCCGTAGGCGGACTCGGGCAGGAACAGGTTCCACAGCCCCTCTGCGCGCGCCCTGTCCTTCAGCTCCTCGACGATGGCCGTCGGCTGCCAGCGATCGCCCTCGGCGACCTGCTGGTAGAACAGTTTCTCGGACGGGTACACGTGGGCGTCCATGAAGGCCTGCACGCGCTCGCGCAGCTCCTGGACCTTGGGGGAATAGGCGAAATCCATGGGTACGACCTTTATGCGGGTTTGTTGTAGGAAGGATGCTAGAGGACGTATCTGGATTTATCGAAGCTATTTTGCCCGTGTATTAACATTCATAACCCATATATGATCGCCAGGCCCGTTCATGCCGGAGAAGCACAACAATGAACCTGAACAAGGTCGACCTGAACCTCTTCATCGTCTTCGACGCGATCTATACCGAAGCCAACCTGACCCGTGCCGGGCAGATCGTCGGCATCACCCAGCCGGCGGTATCCAACGCCCTCGCCCGCTTGCGCGAGACCTTCAACGATCCGCTGTTCGTGCGCACCGCACAGGGCATGGTGCCGACGCCGATGGCGCAGAACATCATCGGCCCGGTGCGCAATGCGCTGCAGCTGTTGCGCGTCTCGGTGCAGGAAAGCCGGACCTTCAGCCCGGCGCAGGCGAACAAGGTGTTTCGCATCAGCATGACCGACCTCACCGAGGCGGTGATGCTGCCGCCGCTGTTCCAGCGCCTGCGCCGCCTGGCACCGAACGTGAAGATCGAGAGCATGCTGGCCAAGCGCCGCGAGACGACCAAGGAGCTGGCCGCCGGCCGCCTGGACTTCGCCATGGACGCGCCGCTCAATACCGATCCGCAGGTGCGCCACGTCAAGCTGCTGGAGGACCGCTACATCTGCGCCATGCGTCGCGGCCACCCGCTGGCCAAGGACAAGCTCACCCTGGAGCAGTACCTGTCGCTGTCGCACATCCACATCTCCAGCCGCCGCAGCGGCCTTGGCCTGGTGGACCTGGCGTTGGGCAAGATGGGCCTGCAGCGCAAGATCGCCCTGCGTTCGCAGCACTACCTGATGGCAACCCAGGTGATCGAGCAGACCGACATGGTGGTGACCGTGCCGGAGCGCTTCGCCCGTCGCCACGACTTGCACCAGGTGGACCTGCCGGTGGACGTCGCACCGCTGGAAACCCACATCTACTGGCACGAAAGCACCGACCAAGACCCGGCCAACCGCTGGATGCGCGAGCAGATGATCGAGATTGCCCAACAAGTGACCGCACAGCAGCAGGCGCAGCCCTGACGCCTCGGCGGGTGCCGAAAGCCCGCCTCAGGCGCTGTCGCGCATGATCACTTCGAAGCCCACGTCGACACAGCGCTGGGCAGGCTGCTGACCGCGCATCAGGCCGAGCAGCATCTGCGCGGCCAGCTCGCCGATCTCGCCACGCCGGGTGCGTACGGTACTCAGCGCCGGATGCATCCAGGCCGCCGCCGGCAGGTCGTTGAAGCCGGCGATCGCCAGCCGCCCCGGCACTTCGAGCCCCAGCTGATGGGCCCGGAACAGCGCACCGAGGGCCAGGTCGTCGTTGTTGAAGAACACCGCGTCGATCTCGGGATGCTGCGCCAGCAGCCGATCCAGCAGCTCGGCACCCAGACCGATGGATGACAGCTGCGGCGTCAGCAGCTCCAGGGTCGGTTCATAACGCCCGGCCTCGCGCATTGCCTGGCGATAGCCTTCGGCGCGCTGCAGGGTGCGCGGGTCCAGCTGCGCCGCGGCGAAGGCGACGTGACGATAGCCGCGCTCGAGCAGCGTGCGGGTCATCGCCGCGCCGGCCTGCAATTGCGAGAAGCCGACGCAATAGCTGTCCGCCTGATCGCTCAGCTCCATCAGCGTGACCCGTGGCGCCGTGTAGCTGGCCAGCACTGCCCGCGCCGCCTCGCTGCGCTCGAAACCGGTGAGCAGCAGTCCGGCCGGCTGATGGGCCAGGTACGCGCGCAGCAGGCGTTCATCCTCCTCGGGCCGATAGTGGCTGACGCCAATCATCATTTCGTAGCCCGCCGGCATCAGCACGCGCTGGATGGCCTCGACGGTATCGACGAACACCGCGTTGGACAGCGAGGGGATGATCACCGCCACCAGATTGGAGCGCGAACTGGCCAGGCTGCGCGCCGCGGGGTGCGGCACATAGCCAAGTGCCTTGACCGCCTGCTCGACACGCTCACGCAATGCATCGGAAACCAGCTCCGGTTGTGACAGCGCGCGGGATGCCGACATCAGCGAGCAGCCGGCGTTGCGTGCGACATCGGACAGGGTTACCCGCTCGGCGGAGCGGCGACGGCGTGTGGTCATGCGCAATCCATGGGTCGAAAGCGGCGGATTCTAGCAGCGGGCAGGTGCCGATCGGCTCCTAGCGCGCGGCCTTTTCGACTTCGGCCTGGACCTGGTCGAACAGCTCCTGGCCGACGGCGTCGATCACCGTCTGGATCGCCGGCTGCGCCTGTTCGCGCATGCGCTGGATCTCCTCCGGGCTGACCTCGTTGATCTGCATGCCGTGCTCCTTCAGCGCCGCCAGGGCCTGGCTCGCCTCGCGACGGGTGTCCTCGCGCTCGGCATCACGCGCCTTCTGGGCCGCCGCCATGATGATGCCCTGCTCGGTTTCCGAGAGCCCGTCCCACCAGCGCTTGGAAACCGTGACGATCCAGGGGCTGTAGACGTGATTGGTCACGCTCAGGTACTTCTGCACTTCATAGAACTTGGAGGAGAGAATGGTGTTGTAGGGGTTTTCCTGGCCGTCGACCGCTTTGGTTTCCAGCGCAGTGAACAGCTCGGAGAACGGCAGCGGCACCGCGTTGGCGCCCATGCGCTTGAAGGTGTCGATAAACACCGGATTGGGCATCACGCGCAGCTTGATGCCCTCGAAGTCCTCGAGCTTCTCGATCGGCCGCGCACTGTTGGTCACGTTACGAAAACCGTTCTCCCAGTACACCAGCCCGACCAGACCCTTCTCCTCGAGTTTGTCCATCACCTGCCTGCCTACCGGGCCGTCCAGTACCTGATCCGCCTGGCGCGGATCGGTGAACAGGAACGGCGTATCCCACACCGCCATCTCCTTGCTGATGCCGACCAGCGTCGCGGTCGAGCCAACCATCATTTCCTGTGCGCCGCCGATCAGCGCGTTCTGCATCTGGTCGTCCGAGCCGAGGCTGGCCGAACCAAAGGTACGCACTTTCAGCTTGCCGTCCGAAGCCTTGGCCACCTCTTCGGCGAGCAGTTTCACTGCCCTGCCCTGGTTGCTGTCTTCGTTGAGGCCGTAGCCGAAGCGGATCATGCGCGGGCGGATGTCGTCCGCGGCGTGGACCTGGCCGAGGCCGAGCGTGCTGCCGAGCAATGCGGCGGTCAGGGTGCTGATGATGAGTCGTTTCATGGAGCGGTACCTTTCTTGTTGTTGGGCTGTTGGGTGTGTCGTTGGGGTTGCACGACCGGCGTTACCGCAGCCAGGCCAGGGGTACGGTAATGATCGAGGGCACGGCTATGAGCAGCCCGACGATCACCAGGTAGACGAGGAAGAACGGCATCACGCCGCGCACCAGGGTTTCCATGCGCAGCCGGCCGATGCCGCCGACCACGTTGAGCACGGTGCCTACCGGCGGGGTGATCAGCCCGATGGAACCGATCAGCACGAACATCACGCCGAAATACACCGGATCGATGCCGGCCTTGATCGCGATCGGCGCCAGCACCGGACCGAGGATCAGAATGGTCGGGGTCAGGTCCAGCACCATGCCGACAGCGATCATCAGCAGCATGATGGCGACCATCAGCAGCTTCGGGTCCTGCGCCAGCGGACCGAGCATCGCCGCGATCTCGTCGGGCAGCTGGGCCAGGGTGATCATGTACGCCGATACCGTCGCCGCGGCGCAGAGAAACATCACCGACGCCGTGGTGCGGCTGGCACGCGTGAGCACCTCGACCAGCCCGGCCCAGGTCAGTTCGCGATACAGCAGGGTCGAAACGGCCAGAGCATAGACGGCGGCGACCACCGCCGCTTCGGTCGGGGTGAACAGGCCGCCACGCAGCCCGCCAACGATGATCACCGGCAGCATCAGCGCCGCCGCCCCGTCGACTAGCACGCGGCGGCGAACGGCACCGCTGGCCTTTTCCTGCTTCGGTTCGTCGATCCGCCGGGCGATCAGCGTCCAGGCGACGATCAGGCCCATGCCCATGATCAGCCCCGGCACCATGCCGGCGAGAAACAGCTGGCTGATCGACGTGCCGGTCACCACGCCGTAGATCACGAACGGCATCGACGGCGGAATGATCGGGGCGATGATCCCGCCCGCCGCCACCAGGCCCGACGACGAGCTCAGCGGGTAGCCGCGCTCGCGCATCATCGGCAGCAGCAGCGTCGCCAGCGCGGCGGTATCGGCCAGCGCCGAGCCGGACATGCTCGCCAACAGCACCGAAGCGGCAATCGCCACGTAACCCAGGCCGCCACGCTTGTGACCGAAATAGGCCTGCGCCATGGCGATGATGCGCCGCGAGATGCCGCCTGCATTCATCAGTTCGCCGGCCAGGATGAAGAACGGCACCGCCAGCAGCGGGAAGCTGTCAGCGCCGGCCTGAAGGTTCTGAGCCAGCAGCTGCACGTCCCAGAAATCCAGGTACCACATCAGCACCGAGCCGGTGAGCAGCAGCGCGAAAGCGATGGGCATGCCAAGCGTCATGAAGGCCAGCAGCGATGAAAGGAAGACGACGACGGTCATGAAAGGTCCTCGGTTGGGCAGTGCCCGTATTGTTCTGATTGCGGCGTCGCTTCAGTCCGCGGTGACATTCGCAGCGGCGGTGGCCGATGGCTGATCGCGCCGCCAGACGTAGGCCAGCTGCAGCAGCGCGAGTACCGCCAGCGCGACCATGCTGGCAGCCACCGGCAGCATCGCCAGGCCCAGCGGATAGCCGACTACCGGGCTGTTGATGGTCCAGCCGAACTGCATCTGGTTCCAGCCGCCCCAGGCCGCCAGGCCGCTCGCAGCTGCCACCAGCAGCCAGCTAAGGGAATCGACGACGCGGCGGAACAGCCGCGGGAAACGGTCGCGCAGCATGGAGAAACTCATCAGCTCGCCGCGGCGCATGCTCGAAGCGACGCCGACGAACACCAGCCAGACGAACGCCAGCCGCGACAGCTCCTCGGCGCCGGTCCAGCCAGTGCCGAAGGCATAACGCAGCACCACGCTGGAGAACACCACGATGACCATGAAGGCCATCAGCGCGGCCATCAGCCAATCGGTCAGACGGTCGAAGTGTCGCGCGACCGTGCCGCTGTAGATCGGCGCATTGGTCAGCGGTGGCGCCGTGGTAGCGCTATCAAACGGGCGCGCGGAAAGATCGACGCGGGACTCGATCAGTTCATCCAGCTCGGCGCCGCGCATCCATTCGACGATTTGCAGCAACACCACGTCGCGAGACTGACTGGCATCGACGGTCAACACGCCTGGCTCACCCTCGGGCGATTCGAGGGTGGCGAATTGGCTGTCGACCAGGGAGATCGGCATGAAGTGCCCCGGTCGCGCACCGACGCGCTGCACCGCGGTGTCGTAATCGATGGCCAGATGGGCGAAACGCAATCCCGGGACGACACTGCGCAAGCGCTCACGGTAGCTGCGCTTGAGCGCCGAGCAGGCCAGGACGAAGCCACTGCCGCTATCGAGCGTGCGCTGCATCTCGCCGATCAGTGCGTGCAGCCATTGCACGCGGTCGGTATCGGACAGCGGTGTACCGGCACGCATACGCGCGACGTTTTCCGCAGGGTGAAAGTTATCCGCCTCGATGTGCGGCAGGCCGAGCGCGTCGGCGACGGCGTGGCTGGTATCGGTCTTGCCCGAACCGCTGACGCCCATGACAACCAGGACCGGCAACGCGGTAGCCCGGGAAGGCTGCTTTGAAGGCATGAAGAAATCCGTCGTTGTTGTGCTTGTTTGGCCGGATGTTAGCGCTATCAAACAGACAGATAAAACTACCGCTCGTCGTGCCTGACCAGACCCAGTGCCGACAGCGCAACGGCTGGGCGATCGACAAGCGCGGCAAGGCGACTACAATCGCGCCCCTCAATGCATGAGGACAGCGACATGCCCAAAGCCATGGCCCGCCACATTCTGGTCAAGACCGAAGCCGAAGCCGCGCAACTGAAGAAGCGCCTGGCCAACGGCGAGGCGTTCGACCTGCTGGCGCGCAAGTATTCGACCTGCCCGTCCGGGAAGAAAGGCGGCGACCTCGGCGAAGTGCGCCCTGGGCAGATGGTGCGCAGCATCGATCAGGTGATCTTCAAGAAGCCGCTGCGTGAGGTGCATGGCCCGGTAAAGAGCCAGTTCGGCTATCACCTGGTGCAGGTGTTCTACCGCGACTGACTCAGATGCCCGTGGCCGAAGCGCCTCAGCTGCATCTCCCGCAGCCGGCTCAGCGTGCGGCGGAACGGGAACGCCAGGTACCCCTCGGTGTACAGCTCGTCCAGGGCCACCTCGGCTTCGATATACAGCGGAATCCGCCGGTCGTAGCACTCGTCGACCAGGGCGATGAAGCGTCGCACCGCATCGTCCCGCGCGGAGAGCCGTGGTAGCTGGCGGTCCCCGGCTGCCACCCGCGCGGCTCCATCCTCGGTGCCGCGGGCGATGCGCCCCTCGCGCTGCGTGCCACCGAGCCGCGGCACGTCACCAATCAGGATCGCCGCATGGCGGTCGCACAGCTCGATAAAGTCCAACGCCGAGAACGGCTGCTCGCAGAGATCGGCGAAGCGGCACCAGAGCACCGATTCGCTACGCCGCACGACGTCGAGCTGGCGACGGCTGAGGCCCAAGGGCTCGGTGCTGACCGGTCCATTGGCCAGCGCAGCGAACGTCGCAGCCAGCGCGCTGCCACTGTCGGGCTGGGCGATCCAGTAGCGCTGCAGCGCCGCGCCGGGACGCAGGCGGTGATCGGCGCCACCATCCACATCCACCACATGCATGTGCTCCACGATGGCGTCGATGGCCGGCAGGAAGCGCTCGCGATTGAAGCCGTCGGCGTACAGCTGCTCCGGCGGCTGGTTGGAGGTGGCGACGATCACTACGCCCTGCTCGAAGAGCACCTGGAACAGCCGGCCGAGGATGATCGCGTCGCCAATGTCGCCGACGAACAGCTCGTCGAAGCACAACACGCGAATCTCCTCCGCCAGCTCACTGGCCAGGGCCTGCAGGGGATCGGCCGTGCCGTTGAGCTGGAACAGGCGGATATGTACCCAGCGCATGAAGTGGTGGAAATGTTGGCGTCGCGCGAGCACCTGCAGGCTGGTATGGAATAGGTCCATCAGCCAGGTCTTGCCACGCCCCACCGGGCCCCAGAGATAGACGCCGGCCGGCGAGGCCTCGCCGGCCTCGGTGTGCAGCTGCTCATGGCACTGCTGCAGCAGTTCGACGGCCTGCCACTGGGCTGCATCGTGGACGAAACCGTTGCGGTCGATGGCCTGGCGATACAGGACGAGCGGTGATGAGGTGAGCATGCTGGCGGGCCGTTGTAAGGACGCGGCGATGGTAACGCAGCGACGGCCTGGCAACCTGTACCCTGGTCATGTCACGGGCCAGTTCGCGCGCGCCGTTTCGTCGGCCCGACACGGCGATGCGCCCGTTCAAGGGCACCACACGCTGTGGATCATTCGCTCAAGTGCTACCATGCGCGCCGCATCCGGCCGCCCGCGTCGCCAACGACGTCTCCTCGATGAGCTTCCCGATCCATGACCGGCTGCCTGGCGGCAATCGACCGCACGCGCCGACTCCGGCCGCAAAGCCGCGCGCGGGCAGCCCGGGCCACCCTGCGGCTGCCACCAAGCCCTCTGAAACCCGCGAGATAGAGCCTCTTGATTTCAACCGCTAATATCACCATGCAGTTTGGCGCCAAGCCGCTGTTCGAAAACGTTTCCGTCAAGTTCGGCAACGGCAACCGCTATGGCCTGATCGGCGCCAACGGCTGCGGCAAGTCGACCTTCATGAAGATCCTCGGCGGTGAGCTCGAGCCGTCGGCAGGCCAGGTCATGCTCGAGCCCAACACGCGCCTGGGCAAGCTACGCCAGGACCAGTTCGCCTATGAGGACTTCTCGGTGATCGACACCGTGATCATGGGCCACGAGGAGCTCTGGCAGGTCAAGGCCGAGCGTGATCGCATCTACGCCCTGCCGGAAATGAGCGAGGACGACGGCATGAAGGTCGCCGAACTCGAAGTCCAGTTCGCCGAGTTCGACGGCTACACCGCCGAATCGCGCGCCGGCGAGCTGCTGCTCGGCCTCGGTATTCCGCTCGACCAGCATCTCGGTCCGATGAGCGCGGTGGCACCGGGCTGGAAGCTGCGCGTGCTGCTGGCCCAGGCACTGTTCTCCGATCCGGAGGTGCTGCTGCTCGATGAGCCGACCAACCACCTGGACATCAACACCATCCGCTGGCTGGAAGGCGTGCTGACCGCCCGCAATTCCACCATGATCATCATTTCCCACGACCGTCACTTCCTGAATTCGGTCTGTACTCACATGGCGGACCTGGACTACGGCGAGCTGCGCTTGTTCCCGGGCAACTACGACGAGTACATGACCGCCGCCGAACAGGCACGCGAGCGACTGCTGGCAGACAATGCCAAGAAGAAGGCGCAGATCGCCGAACTGCAGACCTTCGTCAGCCGCTTCTCGGCCAACGCCTCGAAGGCCAAGCAGGCCACCAGCCGCGCACGACAGATCGACAAGATCCAGCTCGAGGAGGTCAAGCCGTCCAGCCGCGTCAGCCCCTTCATCCGCTTCGAGCAGCAGAAGAAGCTGCACCGCCAGGCGGTCACCCTGGAAAAGGTCAGCCAGGGCTTCGACGGCACGCCACTGTTCCAGAACCTGTCCATGCAGATCGAAGCCGGCGAGCGGGTGGCGATCATCGGCCCCAACGGCATCGGCAAGACGACCCTGCTGCGCACCCTGGTCGGCGAGATGCCGGCGATGGGCGGCGCGGTGAAGTGGACCGAGAGTGCCGACGTCGGCTACTTCGCCCAGGACCATGCCGAAGACTTCGAGGACGATGTCACCCTGTTCGACTGGATGTCGCAATGGACCCAGGGCGGCGAGCAACTGGTGCGCGGTACCTTGGGCCGCATGTTGTTCGGCAACGACGAGATCAAGAAGTCGGTCAAGGTCATCTCCGGCGGCGAGCAGGGCCGGATGCTGTTCGGCAAGTTGATCCTGAAGAAGCCCAACGTGCTGGTGATGGACGAGCCAACCAACCACCTGGACATGGAATCGATCGAGGCGCTGAACCTGGCGCTGGAGAACTACCCGGGCACGCTGATCTTCGTCAGCCACGACCGCGAGTTCGTGTCCTCCCTGGCCACCCGCATCATCGAGCTGTCGGACAACGGCGTGACCGACTTCAGTGGCACCTACGACGACTACCTGCGCAGCCAGGGCGTGGTCGTCTGACACGCAGCCGAAACGACAAGGGGCGGGATCGGCCCGGCTGACGCCGGGCTGTCCCGCCCCTGTTTGTTTCCAGGCTTCCTGGGCTCGTGCCCGGCAGCTTCGCCAGGCACGTCCGCAGCCTGATCAGAAACGCTCGATCTTGGCCTCGCTCTGCAGCAACTGGCGGAAGGACGCAAAGTCCTGCTGGCCGATGCGCGAAGCCAGGAAGCGGCGATAGCTGCGCTTTTCCTCGTCGGAGAGCGACTGCTCCGGCTCGTTGACACCCTTCAGGCGCAGCACCACGTAGTCACCGTTCTCCAGCGACAGGCCCATGTAGCTCGGCTTGCCGTCCTGCTCGGGGCGCGGCATGCGGAACGCCGCCTGCAGCACGACCGGTGCGATGCCTTCCTGGGCACGCGTGGCCGCCTCATGGGTTTCCCAGCTGCCGTCGGCCTCGCCGTTGTCGCGCAGCTTGGCCAGCAGGGCTTCGCCATCCTGCCTGGCCTTCTCGGAAGCCTTCTGCTGGCGCAGCTGCTGGACGATCCCCTCGCGGACTTCCTCGAGCGGCCGCAGCTCGGGCTGCAGGTGCTGCTTGGCACGAACGACCACCACGGTATCCGGGTCCAGCTCGATCAGCGAGCTGTTGGCGCCATCGACCAGCACTTCATCGCTGAATGCGGCCTGGATCACCTGGCGATTGGCGGCAATGCCCTCGCCACCCTCGCGGCCGAACGCAGCCGTGGTCTCGACCTTGAGGCCCAGTTCCTGCGCCGGCTGCGCCAGGTCGGACGCTTCGAACGCCGCGTCTTCCAGCTGCTTGGAGGTCTCGACGAAGCGCTGCTCGACCTGCTGCGCCTTGAGCTCGCGCAGCAACTCCGGTTTCAGGCTCTCCAGGCTGGGTACATCGGGCGACTGCACGCCAAGCAGCTTGATCAGGTGCCAGCCGAACTCGGTCTTGACCGGCTGCGAGACCTCGCCCTCCTTGAGCGCGTACAGCGCCTCTTCGAAGGCCGGGTCGTAGACGCCAGGGCCGGCGAAACCCAGGTCGCCACCCTCGCTCGCCGAACCCGGGTCCTGCGAGAACTGCCTGGCCAGGTCGGCAAACGGCTCACCGGCCTGCAGGCGACCGGCGATCTCGTCCAGCTTGGCCTTGGCCTGCTCGTCCGACAGTTCGGCAGTCTCGATCAGGATGTGCGCCGCGCGACGCTGCTCGGCCAGGTTGGCGATCTGCTTCTCGTAGAGCTCCTGCAGCGCCTGCTCGTCGACGTCCACCTGGTCGAAGAAGGCGTCCTTGGTCAGTTGCACGTACTCGAGGACCACCTGCTCCGGCGAGCGATAGCGGTCGGCGTTCTGCTCGTAGTGCTGCTGGATCTCCTCGTCGCTGACCGTGACGTCGTCGACCGAAGCCTTGACGGCCAGGGTGTCGAAATCGCGGGTCTGCATCTCCAGGCGCGCAAAGTCCTCGACCTGCTGGTCGGTCACGAACCCCGTCCCGGAGATCCCGGCGCGCAGCTGGCCGATGAGCATTTCCTGCTCGAGCAGCTGGCGGAACTGGATGCGCGAATAGCCCATCTGCTGGATCACCTGGTCGAAACGCGCGGCACTGAACTTGCCGTCCACCTGGAACTCCGGCGTCTGCAGGATGAGCTGGTCGAGCGCCTGGCTGGAGAAGGCGAAGTCCGCTTCGTGCGCGGCGTGCAATAGCAGCGTGCGGTCGATGAGGCCACCCAGCGCAGCGTCGCGCAGCAGCCGGTCGTCGAGGGAAGCGGCATCGAAATCACGCCCGAGCTGCTGCGCCAGCTGGCGACGCTGCATGTTGACCGCCTGGTCGAGGTCGTATCGGGAGATTGGCTCGCCATTCACCTCGGCGGCGTTCTGCTTATTACCCGCGGAATTGAAGATCGCTTCGAAACCGGTCAGCGCCAGCAACACGATGATGAGACCGATGATCGTCTTCGCGATCCAACCCTGAGAGTTGTCCCTGATGTTTTGAAGCATGCATCCCCCGAGGAAGCAGCCACGTGGTGAATGACGTGACGTGGGTCGTTACCGGATAAAAGAAAGGCGCATCCTGGGATGCGCCTTCTCGGAGCTTTTGGAGCGGATGACATTCCCCCAAGCCTCAGCGTCGCAGGCCCGGCCTGCAATCGCTTCTCCGCTCCTGCCGCGATCCCACAAGGACCGCGACGGATCGAAAACGCTTAGTTGACGGCGTCTTTCAGGGCCTTGCCTGCCTTGAAGCCGGGGATCTTGGCGGCAGCGATGTTGATCGGCTTGCCAGTCTGCGGATTGCGGCCAGTGCGCGCAGCGCGCTCCTTGACAGCGAAGGTGCCAAAACCAACCAGCACGACGGAATCACCAGCCTTCAGGGCGCCGGTGACGGACTCGATCACTGCATCCAGCGCACGGCCAGCAACAGCTTTAGGAATATCAGCAGATGCAGCGATAGCATCGATCAGTTCCGACTTGTTCACTCTAAGTCCCCTTATTTCTGTTGAGTCGTATCTTTAATTTTGGGTGCAAGCAAAGCTCTGCGGGAATGGCTTTTGACACCAGGGGCCGGCTCATGACAGGGGCACCACGATAGTGTCAATCAAGCCGCTCCGCCTAATGCGTGCTGATTCGCTCCTTGGAATCAGACTCGCGCTTGTCTTCCTTTGCAACTATCTCGGGAGCCGCATCGGGCAAGGGCTCCGGCGCGTATTGCAGCGCAATTTGCAGGACCTCGTCAATCCACTTTACCGGTTTAATCTGTAGGTCCTGCTTAATATTCTCAGGAATCTCCTTCAGATCACGCTGGTTTTCCTCGGGGATGATAACGGTCTTGATTCCGCCTCTGTGAGCGGCCAGCAACTTCTCCTTGAGGCCGCCGATGGCCAGTACTTGGCCACGCAAAGTGATCTCGCCGGTCATCGCGACATCGGCCCGTACCGGTATCTGCGTCAGCGCCGAGACAAGTGCCGTGCACATGCCGACACCGGCGCTGGGACCGTCCTTCGGCGTCGCGCCTTCGGGCACGTGGATGTGGATATCCTGCTTCTCGTGGAAATCCGGTGCGATCCCCAGGCTGCGGGCGCGGCTGCGCACCACGGTAAGTGCCGCGGTAATCGACTCCCCCATCACCTCGCCGAGCGAGCCGGTCTTGGTCAGACGTCCCTTGCCGGGAACCACCGCGGCCTCGATGGTGAGCAACTCGCCACCGACCTGCGTCCAGGCCAGGCCGGTAACCTGGCCGATCTGGTCCTGCTGCTCGGCGAGCCCGTAGCGGAACTTGCGCACCCCGAGGAAGTGCTCCAGCGAGTCCGGCGTGACTTCCACGTGGAAGCGCTTGTCGGTCGCATGTTCCTTCACCACCTTGCGGCAGACCTTGGCCAACTGGCGCTCCAGGCTGCGCACGCCTGCCTCGCGCGTGTAGTAGCGGATGACGTCGCGAATGCTCTGCTCCTGGAATTCCAGCTCGCTCTGCTTCAGGCCGTTGGCCTTGATCTGCTTGGGCGCGAGGTAGCGTGTCGCGATGTTGACCTTCTCATCCTCGGTGTAGCCCGGCAGGCGGATGACTTCCATCCGGTCCAGCAGCGGTGCCGGGATGTTCATCGAGTTGGCCGTGCAGATGAACATGACGTCCGACAGGTCGTAGTCGACTTCCAGATAATGGTCGTTGAAATTGTGGTTCTGCTCCGGATCGAGCACCTCGAGCAACGCCGAGGCCGGATCGCCGCGCATGTCGCTGGCCATCTTGTCGATCTCATCAAGCAAGAACAGCGGGTTGCGCACGCCGACCTTGGTCATCTTCTGGATCAGGCGACCCGGCATGGAGCCTATGTAGGTACGCCGGTGACCGCGAATCTCGGCCTCGTCACGCACGCCGCCGAGGGCCATGCGGACGAACTTGCGGTTGGTCGAGCGGGCGATCGACTCGGCCAGCGAGGTCTTGCCGACACCCGGCGGGCCAACCAGGCACAGGACCGGGCCCTTCAGCTTCTTGACCCGTTTCTGCACCGCAAGATACTCGAGGATCCGGTCCTTGACCTCTTCCAGGCCATAGTGGTCGGTATCCAGCACCTGTTCGGCCTTGGCCAGGTCCAGGCGAACCTTGCTCGCGGCCTTCCACGGTACGTTCACCAGCCAGTCGATGTAGGTACGCACCACCGTGGCTTCGGCGGACATCGGCGACATCTGCTTGAGCTTGTTGAGTTCGGCCTGGGCCTTGGCGTATGCATCCTTGCTCAGGCCGGCGTTCTCGATGCGCTTCTTCAGCTCGTCGATCTCGTTGTGGCCTTCGTCTAGATCGCCCAGTTCCTTCTGGATCGCCTTCATCTGTTCGTTGAGGTAGTACTCGCGCTGGCTGCGCTCCATCTGCTTCTTCACACGGCCACGGATGCGCTTTTCCACCTGCAGCAGATCGATCTCGGCATCCAGCAGGGCGAGCACATGCTCGACCCGTGCGGCCAGGTCGGTAATCTCAAGGATTTCCTGCTTCTGCTCGATCTTCAGCGCCATGTGCGCGGCCATGGTGTCGACCAGGCGCGAGGGCTCGTCGATGCCGGTAAGCGAAGAAAGCACTTCGGCCGGGACCTTCTTGCCCAGTTGCACGTACTGTTCGAATTGGCTGAGCAGGCTGCGGGTGAACACCTCGGCTTCGCGTTCCTCGACCTCGGCCTCCTCGACCAGGCTGACCTTGGCACGGCAATGCTCATCGACTTCGAAGAAGCTCTCGATCTCGCCACGCTGCTCGCCTTCGACCAACACCTTGACGGTGCCGTCGGGCAGCTTGAGCAGTTGCAGCACGGTGGCCACGGTGCCCACGCGGTACAGGGCATCCTCGGCAGGATCGTCGTCGGCCGGGTTCTTCTGCGCGACCAGCAGGATCTGCTTGTCGCCAACCATGGCCGACTCGAGAGCTTCGATGGACTTCTCGCGCCCGACGAACAGCGGGATCACCATATGCGGATAGACCACGACATCGCGCAGGGGCAAGAGGGGCAATTCGATGGTTGTCTTCATAATTCAGCTCTACGACGGCCTTGCGGCGGTAAACGGACGGGCGTACCCATGCACCTAAGATGGGGGCAGGCCCGTTAAAAAACAAGAAGGCGAAAAAACGAAGGGGCCCGAGGGCCCCTTCGTGCATCACGCCTCTGGCGCAGCCTTGGCTGGCGGCTCGCTGCTCTCGTAAATGAGCAGCGGCTTGGACGAGCCCTCGATCACGCTTTCATCGATGACGACCTTGCTGACGTCCTTCTGCGAAGGAATCTCGTACATCGTATCGAGCAGCACGCCTTCGAGAATCGAGCGCAACCCACGGGCGCCGGTCTTGCGCTCCAGCGCACGGCTGGCGATCGCCTTGAGTGCATCGGGCCGGAACTCCAGCTCGACGCCTTCCAGCTCGAACAGCTTGGCATACTGCTTGGTGAGCGCGTTCTTCGGCTCGGTGAGGATCTCGATCAGCGCCGCTTCGTCGAGTTCGTCCAGCGTCGCGATCACCGGCAGGCGCCCGACGAACTCGGGAATCAAACCGAACTTGACCAGGTCGTCAGGTTCGACCGAACGCAGCGCCTCGCCGACTTTCTTGCCCGGGTCCTTGCTGCGCACCTCGGCACTGAAGCCGATGCCGCCTCGGGTCGAGCGCGCCTGGATGACCTTCTCCAGCCCGGCGAATGCACCGCCACAGATGAACAGGATGTTGCGGGTATCGACCTGCAAAAATTCCTGCTGTGGATGCTTGCGCCCGCCCTGCGGTGGCACCGAGGCCACGGTACCCTCGATCAGCTTGAGCAGCGCCTGCTGGACGCCCTCCCCCGACACGTCACGAGTGATCGACGGGTTGTCGGACTTGCGCGAGATCTTGTCGATTTCGTCGATGTAGACGATGCCCATCTGGGCCTTTTCCACATCGTAATCGCACTTCTGCAGCAGCTTCTGGATGATGTTTTCCACATCCTCGCCAACGTAGCCGGCTTCGGTGAGCGTCGTGGCGTCGGCAATGGTGAACGGGACATTGAGCAGGCGGGCCAGGGTTTCGGCCAGCAGGGTCTTGCCCGAACCGGTCGGACCGATCAGCAGGATGTTGCTCTTGCCGAGCTCGACCTCTTCCTTCTTGTCGCGCTGGTTCAGGCGCTTGTAGTGGTTGTACACCGCTACTGCCAGGATCTTCTTGGCGCGCTCCTGACCAATGACGTACTGGTCGAGGATGCCGCTGATCTCCTTAGGCGCAGGCAGCTTGTGCGAGCTGCTCTCGGCCTGTGCTTCCTGAACTTCTTCACGAATGATGTCGTTGCACAGGTCGACGCACTCGTCGCAGATGAAAACGGAGGGACCGGCAATCAACTTGCGCACTTCATGCTGGCTTTTGCCGCAGAAGGAGCAATAAAGCAGCTTGCCGGAATCCTCGCCGTTGCGGGTATCAGTCATTCGATCGATCCAATCGGGGGAGCTTGAAAAACAAGATGAAGGCAATCGTGGGCTTTTTCAAGCCCACGCAGACAGCCGCCCAAACGGGCGGACAGGTGATCAGACGGCCAGCTGGCGCTGGGTCAGGACCTGGTCGATCAGGCCGTACTTCACGGCTTCGTCGCCGCTCATGAAGTTGTCGCGGTCGGTGTCGCGGGCAATCACGTCGATCGGCTGGCCGGTGTGCTGGGCAAGCACCTTGTTCAGCCGCTCGCGGATGGTGAGGATCTCGCGCGCGTGGATCTCGATGTCCGAGGCCTGCCCCTGGAAACCGCCCAGTGGCTGGTGGATCATCATGCGCGAATGGGGCAGGCAGTAGCGCTTGCCCGCCGCGCCGCCCGCCAGCAGCAGCGCGCCCATGCTGCATGCCTGGCCGATGCAGATGGTCGACACGTCCGGCTTGATGAACTGCATGGTGTCGTAGATGGACATGCCTGCGGTCACCGAGCCACCGGGCGAATTGATGTACAGGTGAATGTCCTTTTCCGGATTTTCTGCTTCGAGGAACAGCAGCTGGGCGACGATCAGGTTGGCCATGTAATCCTCCACCTGGCCGACCATGAAGATCACCCGCTCCTTGAGCAGCCGGGAGTAGATGTCATAGGCGCGTTCGCCGCGAGCGGACTGCTCGATCACCATCGGGACCAGGCCGCCTGCAGCCTGAATCTCCGGAGCCTGCATGAAAGAATTGCGGGACATGTTCCAACGATACTCCCTATGTCATGCCTCAAACACATAAGCCAGCACGAGGCTGGCTTATGTTTGTGCACTCGAGAAAATGGAAGAAATCAGGCGGCTTGCGGGGCTTCCGCAGGCTTGACTGCTTCTTCGTAGGAGACCGACTTGTCGGTCACTTTGGCCTGCTGCAGAACAGTATCTACAACTTGTTCTTCGAGCACAACCGAACGCACTTCGTTCAACTGCTCGGCATTCTTGTAGTACCAGGCCACCACCTGCTCGGGCTCCTGGTAGGCCGAAGCCATCTCCTCGATCAGCTCACGCACGCGCGCTTCGTCCGGCTTGAGCTCCTTCTGCTTGACCACTTCGGCGACGATCAGGCCCAGCAGCACACGGCGCTTGGCCTGCTCGCTGAACAACTCGGCCGGCAGCTGGTCGGGCTTGATGTTGCCGCCGAACTGCTGGACGGCCTGGACGCGCAGGCGGTTCACTTCGTTGTCGATCAGTGCGTTGGGCACTTCGATCGGGTTGTTGGCCACCAGGCCTTCCATCACCTGGTTCTTCACCTTGTTCTTGATCGCCTGGCGCAGTTCGCGCTCCATGTTCTTCTTCACTTCAGCGCGGAAGCCATCCAGGCCGCCTTCCTGCACACCGAACTGGGCGAAGAACTCTTCGTTGAGCTCCGGCAGCTGGGGCGCTGCGACACTGTTGACCGTGACGGTGAACTCGGCGGTCTTGCCGGCCAGGTCGAGGTTCTGGTAGTCCTCGGGGAAGGTTGGGTTGATCACACGCTCTTCGCCGGCCTTGACGCCAACGAGCGCGTCCTCGAAGCCCGGAATCATGCGACCCGAGCCCAGCACCAGCTGGGTGCCCTTGGCCGAACCACCGGCGAAGGCCTCACCATCGATCTTGCCGACGAAGTCGATGTTGACCTGGTCGCCATTCTCGGCAGCACGCTCGACGGTCTCGAAGCGAGTGTTCTGCTTGCGCAGGATGTCCAGCATGTTGTCGACGTCGGCGTCGGATACTTCGGCCTGCAGGCGCTCCACCTCGATGCTGTCGAAGCCGGCGACTTCGAACTCGGGGAAGACTTCGAAGGTGGCGACGTATTCCAGGTCCTTGCCCTTCTCGAATACCTTCGGCTCCACCGACGGAGCGCCAGCCGGGTTCAGCTTCTCGGCCACGACGGCTTCATAGAAGGTGGCCTGGATCAGGTCGCCGAGCACTTCCTGACGGGCGGAGGCTTCGTAACGCTGACGGATCACGCTCATCGGCACCTTGCCGGGACGGAAACCGGGGATCTTGGCACGGCTGGCGGTCTGCTGCAGACGCTTGTTGACTTCGGTCTCGATGCGCTCGACCGGCACGCCAATGGTCATGCGGCGCTCAAGAGCGGAGGTGCTTTCAACAGAAACTTGCATGGATTTTCCTCGTTGCACAGACATAAGCCGGGCGTTCCGGCGCCAGAATGGGCACGCATTCTAGTGGCTCGAATGGCAGAAGTCACCCCGCCGCCATGCCGGGCCGACGCTTTCGCGCGCAGCCGGTACGCCTCGTTTTTGCAGTCATGAAAGAAGCCCCCGCCGGTGGCGGGGGCTGGATGTGGCCCGGACACCAGGATCAGCCCTGGGCCGTACTCCAGTCGATGATTCCAAACTGCCAGGTCGCCAGGATGATGATGCCGAAAACGATCCGATACCAGGCGAATGCCGCATAGCTGTGGTTGCCGATGAATTTCAGCAGCGCCCGCACCGCCAGCATGGCGAAGATGAAGGAGGTCACGAAGCCGATCGCGAACACCGGCAGATCGGCGGGCTGGAACAGGTCGCGGTACTTGTAGCCGGAGTAGACCGCCGCCCCGACCATGGTCGGCATCGCCAGGAAGAAGGAAAACTCGGTGGCGGCCTTGCGCGACAGCCCGAACAACAGGCCACCGATGATCGTCGAGCCGGAGCGCGAGGTCCCGGGCACCAGCGCCAGGCACTGGGCGAAGCCGACCTTCAGCGCCAGGGTCCAGTTCATGTCGTCGACCGTCTCGGCCCTGATGCTGTGTTCGCGCCGCTCTGCCCAGAGCATGACGACGCCACCAATGACCAGCGCCGTCGCCACGGTGATCGGGTTGAACAGGTATTCGTGGATCAGGTCGGCGAAGGCCACACCGAGCACCACCGCCGGCATGAAGGCTACCAGCAGGTTGACGGTGAAGTTCTGCGCCTGGCGCTCCCGTGGCAGGCCGACCACGACACCGATCACCCGATGCCGGTATTCCCAGACGACGGCGAGGATCGCCGCGAGCTGGATGATGACGTTGAAGGCGATCGCCCGCTCGCCGCCGAACCCGATCAGGTCGGCGACGATGATCTGGTGACCGGTGCTGGAAATAGGAAGAAACTCGGTGATTCCCTCGACGACGCCCAATATCAGTGCTTGTACCGCAAGCCAAAGATCCATCTATTCCCCATCAGCGATGACACCCATCGCACTTGTAATTACAACGAAGACGACCCGGCGCTCGGCCAGACCGCTGATCTGACCGGCCGCGCACCAGTAAATTCCGCTTTCGACTTTGGTGGGGCTCATTTTTCGCCAGGGGCGGCCGAAAAGCTATCAGGAGTTTGCATGTCGCAACCTCCCCACAAGCGCTCCATTCAGATGCACGGGTCATGCGTCACCAAGCAAAGCCGTTGCCATAACAAGAAAAGCGAGAGCTCATCAGGAGTCACTCAAATGAATTTGTTGCGAAAATTTCCCATCAGCAAACGGCTCTGGCTCATCCCGGTGGTTGCAACGCTGATGCTCTTCGTACTGGGCATGCTGATGATCCAGCAAGTCCGCCAGGATCTGTACAAGGGCAAGCAGGAGATGACCACCTATGTCGTCGAGACGGCGGCGGGCATCCTCGATCACTACCAGCGCCTGGAAGCCAGCGGCGAGATGACCACCGAGCAGGCGCAGGCTGCCGCGCTGCAGCAGGTCCGTGCGCTGCGCTACCGGCAGAACGACTACTTCTGGATCAACGACCTGGCGCCGAGGATGATCATGCATCCGATGCAGCCCAAGCTCGACGGCCAGGACCTGTCGCAGATCAAGGACCCCAACGGCAAGGCCCTGTTCAACGAGATGGTCGCCATCGCCAAGCGCGACGGCGCCGGCCTGGTCGACTATATGTGGGCCAAGCCGGGCGAGGAACAGCCGGTACCGAAGCTCTCGTACGTCAAGCTGTTCAAGCCGTGGGGCTGGGTGATCGGCTCGGGCATCTACGTCGATGACGTGGAAAGCGAGTTCTACAACTACCTGGTGCGCTTCACCTTCATCGGCCTGGCGATCGCCGCGCTGATGGCCGTGATGGTCGGCGTGTTGATCCGCAGCATCACCGTGCCGCTACGCAACTCCATGGCCGCCATGGCCAACATCGCCAGCGGCGAAGCCGATCTGACCCGCGAACTGGACGTCAACGGCAACGACGAGCTGACCGCCCTGGGGCGCGACTTCAACAGCTTCGCCCGCAAGCTGCGCGCGGTCATCGCCCAGTTGCTGGAAACCGCCGACTCGCTTGCCCGCTCCTCGAACACCTTGGGCAGCGTCTCGCGCCAGGCCTTCGAGCAGAGCCAGCAGCAGCTGCAGCAGATGGAACTCGTCGCCACGGCGATCAACGAAGTGACCTATGCGGTGCAGGAAGTGGCGAAGAACGCCGAGCATGCCTCCAACGAGGTGGGCGATGCAGAAAGCCAGGCAGGCCATGGCCAGCAGAACATCGAGACCAGCCTGCAGCAGATCGACCAGCTTTCGACCACCATCAGCCAGGCCGTCAGCGTCATCCAGTCGCTGGCCGACGAGACTTCGAAGATCGGCAGCGTGCTCGACGTGATCGGCTCGATCGCCGACCAGACCAACCTGCTGGCCCTCAACGCCGCGATCGAAGCGGCGCGTGCCGGCGAGCAGGGTCGCGGCTTCGCCGTGGTTGCCGACGAGGTACGCCTGCTGGCCCAGCGCACCCAGCAGTCCACGGCCGAGATCCACACCATGATCGAGCGCCTGCAGAAGAACTCGGGCGCCGCCGTCAACGTGATCATGGAAAGCAACCGCGCGTCGCAACTGACCGTCGAGCAGGCCAGCCAGGCCGGCGAGAGCCTCGGGCAGATCGCCCAGGCGCTACGCAACATTTCCGGGCTCAATGCATCGATTGCCAGCGCCACGCTGCAACAATCCCACGTGGTCGAGGACATCAACCAGAACGTGACCCAGGCCGCGAGCCTGGCCCAGAGCAGCAACGATGCCGCCGAGCAGTCCAGCGAAGCCGGCAAGCACCTGGGCGAACTGGCCGATCGACTCAACGGCATCCTGCGTCAATTCAAGATCTGACCCCTCCCCGGCTGGCGCCCGAGCGGGCGCCAGCCGCTTCTTTCGACTTGCGGTGCAATGTCGCATGCGTTTTCCACAGGCACGCGACACGCACTGACCGTCAGAAAAACTTTTCCTATCCAATCAATAACTTAGGCGCGCTATTGGTCCGATCGTCGGGTCGCTGGACGACTAAGACTTTCGGCTAATTGCAATGCCTTCGATTTTTTTTGAATTCCGGTGTGACTCGCGGGTCTTCTGAGCGCATCATCTGGATAAGGCCAACGCCATGGCACCCGAAATACTGGCGGTAACCCGATATCCGCATCGTTTTCAGAGAGACCATTGCCATATGAACGCTACCCTCCGCATCAATGACGCCCTCCTCATCACCGACCGCGCCTTCAAGCCGTTCCAGTGTGTCGCCTGGATCCTCCCCGAGGGCAACGGCGAAGTCAGCATCAGCGTGGTAGACCGCCAGGAAGCGCGCCTGCTGGGTCGCTGCAAGATGTCCAGCAGCGTCTACACCGACCCGGTCAAACTCGAGCAGACCCTGGAGCAGACCCGCGAGCAACTCAGCCGCAACGGTGCGCATTTTTCCGAGTGGCACATGCCTGCCTGATCCGCGGCGCGTTCAGAGCAAACAGGCCCGACGGCATCCCGCCCCGGGCCTTTTTCATGCCTTGATGGCGCTTCGGGAGTCGTCTCGTTGCCGCAGCGGTCTCAACAGGACCGACACACGCGAACGAGGAGCCCCCTATGAAAGGCGCCGAAGCCTACGTCAACGACCAGTGGCACAGCAGCGGCCTGGCGCACCTGCCGCAGGGCACGCAAAGCCACGCCATCACCCTCCACTTCGTGGTACCGCGGGCTGAGCAGAGCACCGGCCTGCTCGATCACATCTGCGAAGTCGCCCAGCGGCATATCCGCCAGGCCTACCCGGGCCGCGAGGTCAGCCATCGGCCGGTGGTCGGCTCGGTGGTCGGCGACGGCACCGGCGATGGCGTGCAGTTCGTCTTCCACGTATCCCCCGAGCGGGCCTAACGCATGCGGCGCGTCCTCCCTGGGCACCCCTCGACGACGAACGACACGGGAGCTAGCCGATGACGCCCTTCGATTGGCAGCGGATGCTGCTGGACCAGTTTCCGCCGTTGTTTCTCGCCGAGGTCGCCTTGCGGGCGCTGTTCGCCTTCGCTGCCGTGTTCGTCTTTCTCAAGGTCAGCGGGCGGCGCGGCATCCGCCAGCTTTCGGTATTCGAGCTGGTGATCATCCTCACCCTCGGCTCGGCAGCCGGCGACGTGTCCTTCTACGAAGACGTACCGCTGCTGCCGGTGGCCGCGGTGTTCATCACCCTGCTGGCGCTCTATCGCCTGACCGTCGCGCTGATGACCAAGAGCCACCGCTTCGGCGGCTGGGTCGAAGGGCGCCCGATCACCATTATCCGCGACGGCATCTACGAGTTGCGTAGCCTCGACCAACTGCAGATATCGGCCGACGAGTTCTTCATGGAACTCAGGCAGCAGGGCGTCGAGCACCTGGGGCAGGTGCGCCTGGCGATCCTGGAGACCGATGGCGAAGTGAGCCTGTATTTCCATGGGCCGGACGAGGTGCGCCCCGGCCTGTCGGTGCTGCCTCCGGAGCATCGCCCGACTTTCCGGCAGGTGCCCGCCAGCGGGATGTACGCCTGCACGCGCTGCGGCTTCCCGCATGTCCTGGAGACCGGCCAGGAACAGCCCTGCCCGCGCTGCCACAACCCCCACTGGGCCAGGGCGCTGACCAGCTTGCGTAGCCGTTGACCACCGGTGCGAACCGCTGAGCAAGGCGTAGGTCAGCTATTAGGACAGCCGCCCCGCTCCGGGGCCCGCCAAACACAGACCAGGAGTCCGTCCATGCTAGGTGACTATTCCTCGATCAACGACCACCTCGACACCGCCCGCAAGCACGCCGACCAGGCCGAGACACAGGACAAGCCGGAGCTCTACCGCGAAGCGATCGACGAGCTGGTCGCAGCCATCCAGCTGCTGATGCGCAACAACAAGGAAAGCGAAGACTGACCGAGCCGCACAGGACCGGGGCCGTCGCCCATGGAGAGGCAGGATCCGCCGCCCATTGCCGCCGGCACCCGCCCCGTCGCCCTCGATGAAAGCGACGATACCGGCACCCTGCTATGTCCCGAACTTCCGCCGGAGCTGCGCTACTCGGACGACAGCCAGCCCGGCATCCGCCGCAGGCTCCTGCGCGGCAAGTTCGCCTACTTCGACCCCGCCGGCCAACGGCTCCGCGACCCGGGCGAGATCGGACGCATCAATCGGCTGGCCATCCCTCCCGCCTACCGGGACGTGTGGATCTGCCCGGACCCGAGCGGCCACCTGCAGGCCACCGGGCGCGATGCCCGCGGGCGCAAGCAATATCGCTACCATCCTCGCTGGCGCGAGGTACGGGACGAAGGCAAGTACCAGCGCATGCTGGAGTTCGGCCAGTCCCTACCGCGTCTGCGCGCGCGGCTGGAGAAGGACATCGCCCTGCCTGGCCTACCGCGGGCGAAGGTCATGGCGCTGGTGGTCCGGCTGCTGGAATCGACGCTCATCCGCGTCGGCAATGCCCGCTACGCCAAGGACAACCGCTCCTACGGGCTGACCACGCTGCGCAATCGACACGTCAGCGTCGAGGGCAGCGCGATCCGCTTCAGCTTTCGCGGCAAGAGCGGCGTCGAACATCGGGTCACCTTGCGAGACCGCCGCCTGGCACGCCTGATGCGGCGCTGCATGGAATTGCCGGGCCAGCACCTGTTCCAGTACGTCGACGAGCAGGGACAGCGGCACGCCGTCAGCTCCGGGGACATCAACCAGTACCTGCAACAGCTGACCGGGCAGGGCTTCACCGCCAAGGATTACCGCACCTGGGCCGGCAGTACCCAGGCACTGGAGCACTTGCGCCGCCTGCCCTGGCAATCCGAAACGGCAGCACGCCGGCAGCTGGCCGATGCAGTCCGGCAGATCGCCTCGCTGCTGGGCAATACCCCGACGGTCTGCCGCCAGTGCTACATCCACCCGGACATCCTCGGCGCCTTCCTGCGTGGCGAGCTGAGCGGCCTGCGCGCCGCGCGCAAACGCCGGTGGCTGAGCGCCGAGGAGGTCGGGCTCATTGCCTTTTTGGAAAGGGGCAGCCATGCGCCGCTGAAAGACCGGCCCGAGGAATGCCGCGCACCGCGCCGGCCCGCATCGCCACGAGCCAGCCCGGCACAGGCCGATCAGTAGTAGGCGTTTTCGCGATTGCTGTGGTCGGTGACGTCGCGTACGCCCTTGAGCTCGGGGATGCGGGCCAGCAGCGTCTTCTCGATGCCTTCCTTGAGCGTCACATCGGCCTGGCCGCAGCCCTGGCAGCCGCCGCCGAACTGCAGCACGGCAATGCCCTCTTCCACCACGTCGATCAGCGAGACCTGCCCGCCATGGCTGGCCAGGCCTGGGTTGATCTCGGTCTGCAGGTAGTAGTTGATGCGCTCGTTCAGCGGGCTGTCGTCGCTGATCATCGGCACCTTGGCATTGGGTGCCTTGATGGTCAGTTGCCCGCCCATGCGGTCGGTCGCGTAGTCCACCAGGGCGTCCTCGAGGAAGGGCTCGCTGGTGCTGTCGATCCAGGCAGTGAAGCTCTTCAGCCCCAGGGCGACGTCTTCCGGCTTCTCTTCGCCGGGCTTGCAGTAGGCGATGCAGGTCTCGGCATAGGGGGTGCCGGGTTGGGTGATGAAGATGCGAATGCCAATGCCGGGAGTATTCTGCTTTTCCAGCAGGCCAGCCAGGTAATCGTGTGCCGCTTCGGTAATGGTGATCGCGCTCATGGTGACTCCTCGCAAATATGCCGGCAGTCTACGCCAACCCGGGCCGCCGATAAAGTCCTAGCATTTTAGTCAAGTAAGGCAATCAAAGGTTCTCGTAGCGGTTCATGTCCAGCACCCCGGCCTCCAGCGGCTCGGTTTCTTCCAGGTAGCGGCGGAGGTCGTGGAAGTAGAACCAGAACCGCGGATGGCTGCGACGAATGCCCCAACGCTCGACGATGCGTTCGAACTGGCCAGCGGAGCGCACCTGCTCCAGCGCCTGGACGAATGACGGCACCTCGGCTGCCGCCAGCGAAAAGATGAAGTTCGGGTAGCTGGTCAGCACCCCCGGATAGACCGTCAGCGTGTCCAGCCGGGGCTGGTAGCGCAACTCCTCGCCGAACATGAAGGCGACGTTACTGTGCGCGCGATTGCGCAACAGGCTGTAGATCTCGCGGCGCCCGTCGGGCAGTTCCACCCGCAGCAAGGTCGCTTCGGGCAGCTGGGCGATCATCGGCATGCCGGCGGCGGACCGCCCGGCCAGGCGACTGAGGAACTGCTCGGCCTGCTGTAGCGCAGGCGCCTGTCCTGGACGATGACAATGCGCGCCGTCGCAACGGTTGATCGGGTCGGGCCGGGCGTTGATGGCGGCGTGACGGGCCAGCAGCTGCCGGGCGAAATCCTCCCTCGGTCGTGCATCGGCGAGCGCCAGGCCGGTCGCGGTGCGCGTGTCGATGGCGGTATAGGCCAGTTTCAGCTTCAGCTGGCCGCCCTTCTGGTACCAGCTGTCGAGAATCGCCTGGCGCGACGCCGCAGGCAGCAGACGCAGGAAATTGAGTTCCGCACCGTTGCGGATCAGGTCGAAGTACAGCCGCGTCTGCCCCTGGTGCGAGACGTTGCCGAACACGTCGAAGTTGACCACCAGCTGGTAGTAGGTGCGCTCCAGCAGCGGATAATCCATCCACCAGAGCGTCTGCGGGATTTCGCCGATCAGCCCTTTGCGCACCGAGGCACTGTCGTACTGGCGGAAGATCGACAGCAGCGCGTTGTCGTTGCCGCTCCAGATGTGCGCCCACTGGGCCGGCTGCTCGGCGTAGGCCGCGCGGCGCAGTTCCTCGTAACGGTTGCGCTTGCCGCGATAGACGTTCCAGAAGGTCAGCAGATCGCCCAGTTCGTCGAACTGCCCCGGCATCGCCAGCAGCGGCGTCGCCTGCCCGCGAAAGACGGGGTCGCTGAGGTAGAGGTCGTGCTGCGGATCCTGGAACAACACCCAGAAGTTGTCGCGAATGACGTCCGTGGCGATCTGTCCGCGGCAGACGGGGCCGCGGATGAAGGTGCGCACGAAGTATTCGGCATCGTCGAGCATGAACTGGTAGCGCGCCCGCGCCGGGATCGCCTCGAAGGTCAGGAACGGGTTGGCGCGGTGGCCCGCGCCGTAGCCCGGCAGCTGTTCGAGGTTCCAGTCGTCGTCGAGGAACAGTTGGCGTACCCGCGCCAGCTTGGCCGCGCTCAAGGCGAAGGTGATGTGCGTCTTGTGCACGATCACGTCGCTGACCGGGCGCAGTCGGTAGAAGAAAGCGGTGCCGGGATCGTCGTTCGGGCGGCGCGTGGCGATCACGTCCAACGGCTGCCCGCTCGGTGTACGCGAGCGGACCAGTTGATAGAAGTGCCCGCCCTGCGCCGACTGGAAGTGCAGGTGCGCGAGGAACAGGTGCTCGTAGAGCCAGCGGGCGACCAGGCGCTCGCGGATGCCGGGCTGGTTGAGCAGGCCTTCCCAGGCCTCGATCTGCCGCTGCTCGGCCGGCGCGATCCTGATGTCGGCGTGGTCGATGGGCGCGCCCAGCGCCAGCCAGTGCTGCAAGGTCGCGTATTCGGCATCGTCCAGCCCGGCTACGGCGAACGGCATGCCGCCATGCACCGCGCGCCGGGCATAGGCATCGAACTCCTCCGGCAACGGGCAGCTATTGTCGCGCCGGATGCTCACGTCGAGCCCGTCCGGCAACCTGGCGTTCGGCGCCAGCGGCTGGCTGCGCCCGAGTTCGAGCATGCGTGCCATCAGCGCGGCCTGGCTGCCCTGCCCGTCCAGCACGGAGGCAAAGCCCTTGCGCCGCCAGGCAGCTTCGTCATGGGCATCGAGAAACAGTCGCGTTGGCTGCTGTGCCCGCGTGCGCGTGCCGTCGTACACCGGCTGCTTGCTGGCGCCGCGCAGCGCGCCGGCGTCGCTCCCCAGATTGAGCTGGCACGGCGAGTCGTAGCAGGCGTGACAGGCTACGCACTTGGCCGTGAAGATCGGCTGGATATCACGCTGGAACGACAGCGATTCGGCCTGCACCGCAGCACATGCCAGCATGAGCACGAGCAGCCATAAGCGAAGGGGCATGACGGGGCGTCCAGGAAGGGAAACGCCATTGTAGGGCAGCGCCTGCGCCGCGGCGAACCCGGCTCGACTTGAGCGAAATTCATAGAAACGGGGCGACCGATCAAAAACCATACAGCTTTGCTATGATTTGCGCCCTTTCGTCCAGGCTTTACCCAGGTAGTCCAAATGTCCGATCGCGCCGCCCGCCTCCAGGCCCTCCAGCACGCCCTCCAGGAACGCATCCTGATCCTCGACGGCGGCATGGGGACCATGATCCAGAGCTACAAGCTGGAGGAGTCCGACTACCGCGGCGAGCGCTTCGCCGACTGGCCGAGCGACGTCAAGGGCAACAACGACCTCTTGCTGCTCTCGCGCCCCGACGTCATCCAGGCCATCGAGAAAGCCTATCTCGATGCCGGCGCCGACATTCTGGAAACCAACACCTTCAATGCCACCCGGGTCTCCCAGGCCGACTACGGCATGGAAGAACTGGTCTACGAGCTGAACGTCGAAGGCGCACGCGTGGCCCGGGAAGTGGCGGACGCCAAGACCGCCGAGACGCCGGATCGCCCGCGCTTCGTCGCTGGCGTACTCGGCCCGACCAGCCGCACCTGCTCCATCTCGCCGGACGTCAACAACCCCGGCTACCGCAACGTCACCTTCGACCTGCTGGTGGAGAACTACACCGAGGCCACTCGTGGCCTGATCGAGGGCGGCGCCGACCTGATCCTGATCGAGACCATCTTCGATACCTTGAACGCCAAGGCGGCCATCTTCGCCGTGCAGCAGGTATTCGAGGAAGACGGCGTCGAGCTGCCGATCATGATCTCCGGCACCATCACCGACGCCTCCGGCCGCACGCTGTCAGGCCAGACCACCGAGGCGTTCTGGAACTCGGTGCGCCATGCCAAGCCGATCTCCGTAGGCCTGAACTGCGCCCTGGGCGCCAAGGACCTGCGCCCTTATCTGGAAGAGCTGGCCAACAAGGCCGACACCCATGTGTCCGCCCACCCCAACGCCGGCCTGCCCAATGCCTTCGGCGAGTACGACGAAACGCCGGCAGAAATGGCCGCGGTGGTCGAAGAGTTCGCCGCCAGCGGTTTCCTCAACATCATCGGCGGCTGCTGCGGCACCACGCCGGCGCACATCCAGGCGATTGCAGAGGCGGTGGCCAAGTACCCGCCGCGCGTGATTCCGGACATTCCAAAGGCCTGCCGCCTGTCGGGCCTGGAGCCCTTCACCATCGACCGCAGCTCGCTGTTCGTCAACGTCGGCGAGCGCACCAATATCACCGGTTCGGCCAAGTTCGCCCGCCTGATCCGCGAGGAGAACTACACCGAGGCGCTGGAAGTGGCCCTGCAGCAGGTGGAAGCCGGCGCCCAGGTGATCGACATCAACATGGACGAGGGCATGCTGGATTCGAAGGCGGCCATGGTCACCTTCCTCAACCTGATCGCCGGCGAGCCGGACATCTCCCGCGTGCCGATCATGATCGACTCCTCCAAGTGGGAAGTGATCGAGGCGGGCCTCAAGTGCATCCAGGGCAAGGGCATCGTCAACTCCATCTCCATGAAGGAAGGTGTCGAGCAGTTCAAGCACCACGCCCACCTGTGCAAGCGCTACGGCGCCGCGGTGGTGGTGATGGCCTTCGACGAAGCCGGCCAGGCCGATACCGCCGCACGCAAGCGCGAGATCTGCCAGCGCAGCTACGACATCCTGGTCAACGAGGTGGGCTTCCCGCCGGAAGACATCATCTTCGACCCGAACATCTTCGCCATCGCCACCGGCATCGAGGAGCACAACAACTACGCGGTCGACTTCATCGACGCCTGCGCCTACATACGCGACCACCTGCCCTACGCGCTGACCTCGGGCGGCGTGTCCAACGTGTCGTTCTCCTTCCGCGGCAACAACCCGGTGCGCGAAGCGATCCACTCGGTGTTCCTGTTCCATGCGATCAAGGCGGGCCTGACCATGGGCATCGTCAACGCCGGCCAATTGGAGATCTACGACGAGATCCCGAAGGAGCTGCGCGACGCGGTCGAGGACGTGGTGCTCAACCGCAGCGCCGGCGGCACCGAGGCGCTGCTGGAAATCGCCGACAAGTACAAGGGCGATGGCTCGGTCAAGGAAGCCGAGACCGAGGAATGGCGCAATCTGCCGGTGGACAAGCGCCTCGAGCACGCGCTGGTCAAGGGCATCACCGCCTTTATCGTGGAGGACACCGAGGAGTGCCGCCAGCAGTGCGCGAGGCCCATCGAGGTGATCGAAGGCCCGCTGATGGCCGGCATGAACGTGGTGGGCGATCTGTTCGGCGCCGGCAAGATGTTCCTGCCCCAGGTGGTCAAGTCCGCCCGCGTGATGAAGCAGGCCGTGGCGCACCTGATCCCCTTCATCGAAGCGGAAAAGGGTGACAAGCCGGAAGCCAAGGGCAAGATCCTCATGGCAACCGTCAAGGGCGACGTGCACGACATCGGCAAGAACATCGTCGGCGTGGTACTCGGCTGCAACGGCTACGACGTGGTGGACATGGGTGTGATGGTGCCGGCGGAAAAGATCCTGCAGACCGCCATCGCCGAGAAGTGCGACATCATCGGCCTGTCCGGGCTGATCACCCCGTCGCTGGACGAAATGGTTCATGTGGCCAAGGAAATGCAGCGCCAGGGCTTCAGCCTGCCGCTGATGATCGGCGGCGCCACCACCTCCAAGGCGCACACCGCGGTGAAGATCGACCCGCAGTACAGCAACGATGCTGTGGTCTATGTCACCGACGCCTCGCGCGCGGTGGGCGTAGCCACCACCCTGCTGTCCAAGGAACTCAAGCCGGCCTTCGTCGACAAGACCCGCGAGGAGTACGCGATGATCCGCGAGCGCACCGCCAACCGCAGTGCGCGCACCGAACGCCTGAGTTACCTCGACGCTGTCGCCAACAAGCCGTCGTTCGACTGGAGCGGCTACGCCCCGGTCAAGCCTAGCTTCACCGGCCGCCAGGTGCTGGAAGACATCGATCTGCGCACCCTGGTCGACTACATCGACTGGACGCCTTTCTTCATCGCCTGGGACCTGGCCGGCAAGTACCCACGCATCCTCGAGGACGAGGTGGTTGGCGAAGCGGCCACCTCGCTGTTCAACGATGCCCAGGCCATGCTGAAAAAGCTGGTCGACGAGAAGCTGATCCGCGCACGTGCGGTGTTCGGCTTCTGGCCAGCCAACCAGGTCCAGGACGATGACCTGGAAGTGTACGGTGACAACGGCGAGAAGCTGGCCACCCTGCATCACCTGCGCCAGCAGACCATCAAGCCGGACGCCAAGCCGAACCTGTCGCTGGCCGACTTCGTGGCACCCAAGAGCACCGGCATCACCGACTATGTGGGCGGTTTCATCTGCACCGCTGGCATCGGTGCCGAGGAACTGGCCAAGGCCTATCAGGACAAGGGCGACGACTACAACTCGATCATGGTCAAGGCATTGGCCGACCGCCTCGCCGAGGCCTGTGCCGAATGGCTGCACGAACAGGTGCGCAAGCACTACTGGGGCTACGCCAAGGATGAACAGCTGAGCAACGAGGAGCTGATCCGCGAGCAGTACAAGGGCATCCGCCCTGCCCCCGGCTACCCGGCCTGCCCGGACCACACCGAGAAGGGCACGCTGTTCCAGCTGCTGGATGCCGACGGCATCAGCCAGGTCACCCTCACCGAGCACTACGCCATGCTGCCCACCGCGGCGGTCAGCGGCTGGTACTTCGCCCATCCCGAGGCGCAGTATTTCGCCGTCGGCAAGATCGACAAGGATCAGGTGGAAAGCTACAGCCAGCGCAAGGGCCAGGAATTGGCCATCAGTGAGCGCTGGCTGATGCCGAACCTGGGGTACGACGCATGAGCGACGCCATGACCCGCTACCTGCTCGACGAACTCGAGCAGGCCGACATGCTGGAAATCGACGGACTGCATGCCTGGTCCTTCATCCTCGACGAGGCGCTGCTCGACCGCGCCGAGGCGGCGGCTGAAGCCGGCGAGCCATTCGCGAGCGACGAGACGGTGGTCGAGATCGAGTGCGTCGATGGCCGCCAGAAACGCCGCTGGACGTTCAGCTACAACGCGGTGATGGAGGCGTGCCCTGAAGCCGATGGCAGCTGGCTGCTCGGCCCGGAGCCGGGGCATCGCCTGCGCTGCCACGCAGCGTTCAGCGCCGAGGGCGATGCCTGAGGGTCACCGCCGGCCTGCTTCGACGCAGGCCACCTGCCCCGCCGAAGCCTCCGCACGGGCCGGGCGGGTCAGCGGCTGCTCGATAAAGCGGTAGCTCAGCCAGGCCGCCAGCAGCGAGAGCGCCAGGCACAGCGGGACGCGGGTGGCGGTCGGCAGCGCACCGGCATAGGCCGTGGTCAGCAGCCAGACCGGGATATGGCACAGGTACAGCGAGAACGAGACGGTACCGATCGCCTCGACCGGCCGAGAGAAGACGCCGAATACCAGCTCATCCGAGAAGGCGACCAGCACGAAGGCCACGGCAAGGATCAACGTGACGGCGGTCCAGCGGAACGACTCGAACGCCTCGAAGGTGCTGCCCACCACCGCCGCGGCGAGTACCGCGAGCAGCGCCACCCACGCCTTGCGCCCGGCCCCGAGCGCACCGATCTGCGCCTGGATCTCTTCGAACACCGCAAGCGTCGACAGCTTCCACAGCAGCAGGCCGATGAACAGCCCGTTGACGCGGAACAGCCAGGCCGGCTCGAAGGGGTTGGCGAAGCTGAACCAGACGACGATCGCCACCACCGCCGGCCAGAAGCCGTTTCGCAGCAACAGCAACAGCGGGAAGAACAGGTAGAACTGCACTTCCAGGGCAATCGACCAGAAATAGCCGAAGTCCGACTGCTCGAGGGCATTGAACACGTTGGCCAGGAAGAACGCGGCGCTCGCCGCCACGCTGAGCAATAGCTCCAATCCATAGGGGCCGATGCCGGTCTCCTGCTCGACTAGGGCCAGCAACAGCAAGGCCGCGGCCCAGAACCAGGTCGGCGCCAGCACGCGGCGGATGCGCTTGCAGTAGAAGCGATACACCGCATGCGCATCGAAGCCCTGTTGCTTGCGCAGGAAGGTCGCGCCCATCAGGAAGCCGGAGATGATGAAGAACAGGTCCACGCCGATACCCGGCAGGATGCGCTGCAGCAACGCATCCCACGCCTGCGCCTGGGCGCCGGCCAGCATCACCGAGCCATGGGCGAAGAGCACCAGGATGATGGCCAGGCCACGAAGGAATTGAATGTTGCGATTCTTGTGCTCGTGCTGTTTTCCAGCAGCCGTCATAAGCAGTCCGTCAGTGTTGCGGGTCGATGGGGACCGGCAGGCCTCGATCCCCGCTGGCTACCCTGCTGACCCTTCCCCGCGGCAGATGTTCCGATCCGGCCGGCTCAGGCACCCTCGCCCAACTGCCGGGAGGCACGTCCTTCGAAGGGCCGCAAGATCAGCAGCGCGATGGCCAGCAGCACCAGCACGCTGCCCGGCAGCCACTGCCAGCCCATGCGCACCGGCTGCTCGACGAACAGCAGCAGCATCGAGACGAACGGCACCAGGTAGCTGTAGGCGGTCACCGCGCCGGGCGTCAGCTCGGCGGTGGCGCGCTGCTGCAGGAAGAAGGTCATCGCACTGGAGAACACGCCGAGGTAGCTGACCAGCAGCACGTCGCCCAGGTCCATGCGCAGCAACTCGGTCGGCGTCTCCCAGAGCAGGCCCGCCAGGCCGATCAGCGCCGCCCCGCAGAGCAGGCTCCAGAAGGTGCGCAGGCCCGCCTGGGCCGGCAGGCGGTTGCGCGCCAGGCCCCACTTGGAGAGCACCGGGTAGAGCGCCGAGGCCACGCAGCCGAGGAAGAAGCCGAGCTCGCCGAGGCCCAGGCCCATGCTGGAGAAGTCACCGCCGTTCTCCGCCCAGGCCAGCCCCAGCGCACCCAGCGCGCCGAGGGCGAGGATCGCCAGCAGGCGGCCGGCGCGCCGCTCCACCCCCAGGCCACGGCCCAGGCAGTAGGCCAGCAGCGGTACGCTGACGAACAACGTGGCCATCGACAGCGCGCTGACCCGGTGCGCGGCCCAGAACATGGTGCCGAAGAAGCCGGCCAGGCACAGCCCCATGGCCGCGTAGAGCACGAAGGTGGCGGCAGACGGCAACGCCTGGCTCTGCCGCCAGGCCAGTGGCGCCAGCGCCAGGGCGGCGATGGCGAAGCGCATGCTGGTCAGCAGCAGCGGTGGCAGCTCCTCGCTCAGCATCCCCACCGCGGGGAACGACAGCCCGACGAACAGCGCCCAGAGCAGCATGCCCAGATGCGCGCGCAGGCGCTTGCCGCTGTGTTCAGCCATGCTCGGCTCCAGTGTCGGGCGAGCGCTCGGGGCGCTTCGCGGGCCAGGGGGATCGGTATCGGCTCAAGCCGACGCCGGATCGGGAGTCCCGCTCACTGCGAGACCTGCTGTCGAATGACCCTGATCCGGTACTTGAGGTTCGGCTTGCGCGTCACGCTGACGGCCCGCCGCGTGACCGTATCGAGGGTGATGTTCCAGAAGCCCGCGCTGGGCACGCGGATGCGCGCAGGGAAGCGCTCGAAGGCACCGCCGATGTAGCTGTGCCGGCCACCATTCTTGAATGCGCGGAAGTTCTTGTCGTTCATCAGGCGGATGTTGCATGGCTGGTCGCACTCGATGACGACCAGGTCGTCCTCGTCGAGGTGTTCGCGCTGGTGGATGAATTTCATGTCGACCCTGTGGTTTCGAGGCAAGGGGCGAGACGATAGCATGACCGCCCCGCCGGCCCTGCCGGCTCGTTTCCCGGAGTCGCCCATGACCGCGCCTGCGCTCGACGCCAGCCGCCCGATCGTTCGCACGGCGACCCGCTGCGGCTTCTTCATGGCCGGCTTCGGGCTCGCCGTCTGGGCACCACTGGTGCCCTACGTACGGGCGCGGATCGAGATGAGCGACGCGCTGTTCGGCTTCCTGCTGCTGTGCATCGGCATCGGTTCGCTGAGCTGGATGCCGCTGTCCGGCGTGCTGGTGTCGCGCTGGGGCATCCGCCCCGTGGTGCTGGCGGCGGTGGCACTGCTGGTCCTGGCGCTGACCGGCATGGCGCTCGCCAACTCGGTGTGGCTGATGGCGCTCGCGCTGTTCTGCTTTGGCGGCAGCCTCGGTGTGATCGATGTCGTGCTGAACATTCAGTCGGTGCTGGTGGAAACCGCCGTCGGCCGACGGATGATGTCCAACTTCCACGGCATGTTCAGCCTGGGCGCCATCGTCGGCGCACTGGTCATGACCGCACAGCTGAGCCTGGGCGTGTCGGCAGAGGCCGGGACGCTGGCGATGATGGCGCTGGTCCTGGCGGCCAACCTGGCCGTGGCGCCAGGCTTCCTGCCCAACCGCGCCCCTGGCGGCGGCCTTGCCTTCGTCCGTCCGCGCGGCCTGGTGCTGCTGGCCGGGCTGTTGTGCTTCGCGGTCTACCTCGCCGAGGGTGCGGTGCTCGACTGGAGCGCCCTGTACCTGACGGGCGAGAAGGGCCTGGATGTCGCCCATGGCGGGCTCGGTTACGCCGCCTACACGCTGATGACGACCGTCGCACGCTTCGCCGGCGGCCCGGTGATCGCCCGCCTCGGGCCGCCTCGCATCATCGCCCTGGGCGGCCTGCTGGCCGCCGCCGGCATCGGCCTCACCCTGGTGACCGAGCACTGGCTGCTGGCCCTGCTCGGCTACGGCCTGTGCGGGCTGGGCTGCGCCAACGTCTCGCCCGTGCTGATCTCCTCGCTCAGCCGGCAGACCCTGATGCCGATGCACACCGCCGTCACCGTCGCCACCACCATCGGCTTTGCCGGCGTGTTGGCCGGCCCGGCGCTGATGGGCCTGGTCGCGCAGCTGTTCTCCCTGGGCGCGGCCTTCTTCATGCTCGTGCTGCTGTTGCTCTGCATCGTCCCGGCCAGCCGTCGCTTCAGCGATTGAGCGTTGCGCCGACGCTGCCCTTTGCCCAGGCGCCCCGCTAGAATGCGCGCCCTATGCAAATCCACGATATCCATCAGCAGTTCGCCGCCGCCGGCGCCAAGCCCCGTCACATCGGGCGCATGACCCGCGCCTGGCTGCTCGGCCGCGACATCGCCATCGGCCGCCGCCAGCAGCAGGCCGAGGACTTCCTGCCACTCAGCGTGCGCGAGGCGCTGCCGGCGCTGCAGGCAAGCCTTGACGGCCTGGCGCGCCTGCGCTCCGAACACCCCGGCGCCGATGGCTCGGCGCGCCTGCTGGTGGAACTGGGCGACGGGCAGATGGTGGAAAGCGTGCTGTTGCCGCGCGACGGCCTGTGCGTGTCCAGCCAGGTCGGTTGCGCGGTCGGCTGCGTGTTCTGCATGACCGGCAAGAGCGGCCTGCTGCGTCAGCTCGGCAGTGCCGAGATCGTCGCCCAGGTCGCCCTGGCGCGGCGCTTCCGCCCGGTGAAGAAGGTGGTGTTCATGGGCATGGGCGAGCCGGCGCACAACCTCGACAACGTGCTCGAGGCGATCGACCTGCTCGGTACCGACGGCGGCATCGGCCACAAGAACCTGGTGTTCTCCACGGTCGGCGACCCGCGGGTGTTCGAACGCCTGCCCGCGCAACGGGTCAAGCCGGCCCTGGCGTTGTCGCTGCATACCACCGACGCCGAGCTGCGCCAGGCGCTACTGCCGCGCGCGCCGCGCCTCGACCCGGCCGAGCTGGTCGAGCTGGGCGAGCGCTATGCGCGCACGGTCGGCTATCCGATCCAGTACCAGTGGACGCTGCTGGCCGGCATCAACGACAGCCAGCAGGAAATGGACGCGCTGCTGCGCCTGCTGGCCGGCAAGTTCGCCGTGCTCAACCTGATTCCCTACAACAGCCTGGAAGATGACCACTACCAGCGGCCGCAGGGCGAGCGCATCGTGCAGATCGTGCGCTACCTGCACAGCCGCGGCGTGCTGACCAAGGTCCGCAATTCCGCCGGCCAGGACGTCGATGGCGGCTGCGGCCAGCTGCGTGCGCGCGCCGAGCGGGCGCTGGGCAGGAAACACGCGGAACGCAGCGTGCCAGAGGCTGTCCCAGAGCAGTGACCCTCGGCAGTTCCGCCAAGCAAGGACGCGTGAATGCACGATCTCAAGCAACTGCAACGCGGGGAACTGGCCGGCATCCGACGCCTCGACCTGGCCGCCGGGCTGACCCACTTCCCCGATGAAATCTATGCCCTGGCCGACACGCTGGAAATCCTCAACCTGAGCGGTAACCGGCTCGAGCGCCTGCCGGCGGATCTCTCGCGCCTGCACCGCCTGCGCATCCTGTTCTGCTCCGACAACGCCTTCGATCATCTGCCCGAATGCCTGGGCGAATGCCCGAACCTGGAGATGATCGGCTTCAAGGCCAACCGGATCGAGCAGCTGCCCGCCGCGGCATTGCCGCCGGCACTGCGCTGGCTGATCCTCACCGACAATGCGCTGACTGCCTTGCCGGACGAACTGGGCCGCCGCCCGCGCCTGCAGAAACTGATGCTGGCGGGCAACCGCCTGGGCGCCCTGCCCGATTCCCTTGCCGACTGCCACAACCTCGAGTTGCTGCGCCTGGCCGCCAACCGCCTGGAACATCTGCCTGGTTGGCTGCCGGAGCTGCCACGCCTGGCCTGGCTGGCCTTTGCCGGCAACCCGTTCAGCGATCGACGTGAAACCCGGGCCCTGGCGCAGGCCGGGCACGCGAGCATCGATGCGGCCGATGTCAGGCTCCACGAAGTGCTCGGCGAGGGCGCCTCCGGAGTGATCCGCCGGGCCGAATGGCACCAGGGCGACGGCCAGCACCGCGCCGCAGCCGTGAAATGCTTCAAGGGAACGGTGACCAGCGACGGCCTGCCACGCAGCGAGATGGCCGCCTGCATCGCGGCGGGCGAGCATCCCCACCTGCTGCGGGTCGCCGGCTCGCTGGCCGGCCCCGGCAGCCCGGCGCTGCTGATGGAGCTGCTCGACCCACGCTTCGCCGCCCTCGCCCAGCCGCCTTCGCTGGCCAGTTGCACGCGCGACTGCTACGCCCCGGCGCAGCGCTTCGCCCTGGCGCAGGTGTTGAAGCTGGCGCGCGGCACCGCCTCGGCAGTGGCCCACCTGCATGGCCGCGGCATCCTGCACGGCGACCTCTACGCGCACAACCTGCTGGTCGACCCGCAAGGCGGCTGTCGCCTCAGCGATTTCGGTGCCGCCTCCTTCTTCGAACCGGCCGCAGGCACCGCACCGGCGCTGCAGCGCCTGGAGGCGCGGGCCTTCGGCGTGCTGCTCGACGAATTGCTGCAACGCTGCGATGCGACGATCGAAGACGACGAACACCTGGCCCGCCTTGGCGAGCTGCGCGACCGCTGCCTGGACCTGGAGCCGCGCCGGCGGCCGGACTTCACTGCAATCGAAGCGCACCTCGCGACGCTTCGCTGCACCGACATGGAGGAAAGATGACCGACCGACCACGCTATGCAGCAGAGCAGCACCAAACGCCCTACCCGTCTCCCTTCGACAAGGCCGCCCTCGAGCGGGATCCGTTCATCCGCAAGCTGATGGAGCGCCTGCCGGAACATCTTCGTCACTCCTTCAGCCCGGAACAGGTCGAGGCCCTGCGCGATATCTACGGCAGCCGCAGGCGCAGCAAGCATCGCGTGGACCTGCGCGGGACGCTGAACCTGTTCGGCAGTCGCTACTACTTCACCATCCTCGCCGGGCGCAACAAGCGCAGCCCATCCCAGCGCCAGGGCAACCTTTCGCTCGCCGCCAAGGCCATGCTGGCCACGGTGTTCCTCCTGTTCTCGACCCTGCTCGGCCTGCTGATCCTCTACCTGCTGAAGTCCGCGCTGGGCATCAACCTGCTGCCGGGTTACTCGTTCGGGCTCTGGGACTGGTTCAAGGCCAACATCTGGTAACCCGGCCGCAGGCCTCACGCAGCCCCCTGACGGTTGATCGGAATCAAACAGCCAGCCCCCGGCGTGCCAAACAATGCCGGGGTTGTTCCCACTCCAGAGGAGGCTGTGAAATGACCGACGATTCGAGCAAACCCGTTGCGACCGAGACCAAGAAATCGGCGCCGACGCCGCACGAGCCATGGCGTCCGTTCGAGAGCTTGCGCCGCCAGGTGGATCGGCTGTTCGACGACTTCGACCTGTCCTGGCATCGCCCGCTGGCCCGCCACGGCCTGGAGACCGGCACGTTCTGACAGGGCGGCCTGACGCGCCTGCCGGCGGTGGACGTCACCGAGAAGGAGGAGAGCTTCGAGATCAGCGCCGAACTGCCGGGCATGGACGAGCAGGACGTGGAGGTCAAGCTGGTCGGCGACACCCTGGTGATCAAGGGCGAGAAGCGCCAGGAGCGCAAGGAGGAGAAACAGGGCTACTACCTGTCAGAACGCTCCTACGGCAGCTTCCAGCGCAGCTTCAACGTTCCCGATTCGGTCGACCGCGACAGGATCGATGCACGCTTCAGCAAGGGCGTGCTGGTGCTGACGATGCCGAAGAAGCCCGGGGCCACGCCCGGGGAGCGGACCATCTCCGTGAACAAGGCCTGAACCAGCGCGGCGGGCAACCGGCTTGCCCGCCGCCGTTCGGCCGTGCGTGCCTCGCCCGGCGCAGGCTTGGGCTAGACTCCCGGGCAGACCAGCCAGCGCGAGGTTGCCGTGGACGAAGAACCGGACCGCCCCCTGACACTGCGCGAAATGTTGCACAGCGTACTGGCCGCCGCGCTCGGCGTGCAGAGCGGACGCAACCGCGCGCGCGACTTCCGGCATGGCAAGCCGAGCCACTTCATCCTGCTCGGCGTGGGCTTCACCGCGCTGTTCGTGCTGGTGATCCTTGGCGTGGTCAAGCTGGTGCTCTACCTGGCGGGCATGTGAACCAGGCAGCTCAGCTCACTGGTGACTGACCCAGAAGATCGCCGCGCCGACCGCCAGCAGGATCAGCACGAGTATCGCGACGGCATCCACCAGGCTGTCACGCTGCGGACCGAAGTGCTTCATCATCTCGCTTCCCCCAGGTTGGTTTTTGGCCTTGTGCTGTGCAGTCAAGAACATGCTCCGGGCGGCGGCAAGGCGACGTCCGTCAGCGGCCGACAAACGGGGCGGCAGGTTCTAAACATATTCCCAAACATCACTTTTGCGCATAACCGCTAGCTGGTATCTTGCCGCCCCTACCTGAATGGGTGCGCGCGGCCGTGCGCGCTGGAAGCTGTAGCAGCCCTGCACACAGGACATTTCATGTACGTTTACGACCAGTACGACCAACACATCATCGAAGATCGCGTCCGTCAGTTCCGCGATCAGACGCGTCGCTACCTGAGCGGCGAGTTGGGTGGTGAGGAATTCCGCCCGCTGCGCCTGCAGAACGGTCTCTACATCCAGCGCTTTGCGCCCATGCTGCGCATCGCTGTTCCCTACGGTCTGCTGTCCTCCACCCAGCTGCGCAAGCTGGCGTACATCGCGCGCCACTACGACAAGGGCTACGCGCACATCAGCACGCGGACCAACGTGCAGTTCAACTGGCCCGAGCTCGAGGAAGTACCGGAGATCCTCGCCGAACTGGCCACCGTGCAGATGCACGCGATCCAGACCAGCGGCAACTGCATCCGCAACACCACCACCGACCAGTTCGCCGGCGTCGCCCGCGACGAGCTGATCGACCCGCGCCCCTGGTGCGAGATCATCCGCCAGTGGTCAACCTTCCACCCCGAGTTCGCCTTCCTGCCGCGCAAGTTCAAGATCGCGGTGAACGGCGCCGTGAGCGACCGCGCCGCCATCGAAGTGCACGACATCGGCCTGGAAGCGGTGAAGAACGATGCAGGCGAGCTGGGCTTCCGCGTCTCGGTCGGCGGCGGCCTGGGCCGCACCCCGATCGTCGGCAGCTTCATCAATGAATTCCTGCCCTGGCAGCACCTGCTGACCTATCTGGATGCGATCCTGCGCGTGTACAACCGCTACGGCCGCCGCGACAACAAGTTCAAGGCGCGCATCAAGATCCTGGTCAAGGCGCTGACCCCGGAAGTCTTCGCCGAGCGCGTGGATGCCGAGTGGGCGCACCTGAAGGACGGTCCCGCGACCCTGACCGACGACGAAGTCCAGCGCGTCAGCCGCTTCTTCGTCGACCCGGCCTACCGTGAACTGGCCGACCAGGACGCCGAACTGGCGCGCCTGGACGCCGAGCATCCCGGCTTCGCCCGCTGGCGCGTGCGCAACGTGGTGGCGCACAAGAAGCCCGGCTATGCCGCCGTCACCCTGTCGCTGAAAAAGACCGGCGTGGCACCGGGCGACGTCACCGACAAGCAGCTCGAAGCCATCGCCGACCTGGCCGACCGCTACAGCTTCGGCGAGGCGCGCAACTCCCACGAGCAGAACATGATCCTTGCCGACGTCGAGCAGGCCAAGCTGTTCGAACTGTGGCAGGAGCTGCGCGAGCTGGGCCTGGCGACACCGAACATCGGCCTGCTGACCGACATCATCTGCTGCCCGGGCGGTGACTTCTGCTCGCTGGCCAACGCCAAGTCGATTCCCATCGCCGAGGCGATCCAGCGCCGCTTCGACGACCTGGACTACCTGTTCGACATCGGCAACCTGGACCTGAACATCTCCGGGTGCATGAATGCCTGCGGCCACCACCACATCGGCCACATCGGCATCCTCGGCGTCGACAAGAAGGGGGCGGAGTTCTATCAGGTCTCGCTGGGCGGCAGCTCCGGTCGCGATGCCAGCCTGGGGCAGATCCTCGGCCCCTCCTTCGCCCAGGAGGCCATGCCCGACGTGATCGAAAAAGTCATCAACGTCTACGTGGAGCAGCGCACCGAAGATGAGCAGTTTATCGACACCTTCCGTCGCATCGGTATCGAGCCTTTCAAGGAGCGCGTCTATGCAGCGAATCATTAAGGGCGACCAGGTCGTCGACGAGACCTGGCATCTGCTGCCGAAGGACCAGACCCTGGACGGCATCTCCAACTGCGACGACGTGATCGTCCCGCTGGCGCTGTGGCTGGACCACGCCCACGCGCTCAAGGCCCGCGACGGCGGCCTCGGCGTGTGGCTGGATTCGGACGAGCCGGTGGAAGAGATCGCCGACGACCTCCAGCATTTCCAGGTCGTTGCGCTCAACTTCCCGGCCTTTACCGACGGTCGCCACTACTCCAGTGCGCGTCTGCTGCGTGAACGCTACGGCTTCAAGGGCGAGATCCGCGCCATCGGCGACGTGCTGCGCGACCAGCTGTTCTACATGCGCCGCTGCGGCTTCGATGCCTTCGCCATCCGCGCCGACCGCGATCCCTACGAGGCCCTGGAAGGGCTGAAGGACTTCTCGGTGGCCTACCAGGCTGCCGCGGACGAACCGCTGCCGCTGTTCCGCCGCCGCCAGGTCTGAACCCGCTACGCTGGCCGCTGGCGCCGTGCGGGCGCCGCCGGCCAGCGTAGCGTCCTCCCGCGCCAATACGCGCCCGCCTCCCGACCTCCTCTCCACAAGCCCTCGCACTCCGATCCGCCTTGCCTGGCGAATCTGGCCCCTGCTCGCCCGCAGGTTCGACGCCGTTTCGGCCGCTTTTCCGCAGCAGACGGCCGCAAGCGATCAGGCACCTTGATCGACAGCCAACACCGATGCCAATAAATGCCTGCCGGGCTTGGTAGCCTGTCCGCTGCGAATTAGATTACTGAATCATCCAGCGCATCGATCATAAGCAGAAGGGATAAGCATGGCGCTTGCAGACCAGACCAACCCAGTCCGCGAAGGCGAAGAACTGCCCGCCGACGTCATCGACCGCTACCTCAAGGCGCACATGCAGGGCCTGGTCGGGACGCCACGGATCAGCCAGTTCCCCGGCGGGGCCTCCAACCTCACCTACCTGTTGCAGTACGACAACCGCGAGCTGGTGCTGCGCCGGCCGCCGTTCGGCCACAAGGCCAAGTCGGCGCATGACATGGGCCGCGAGTTCCTCATTCTCAACCGGCTCAACGACGGCTTCCCCTACTGCCCCAAGGCCTACGTGCACTGCACCGACGAGGCGGTCATCGGCGCCGAGTTCTACGTCATGGAGCGGGTCAAGGGCATCATCCTGCGCGCCGATTTCCCGCCGGAGCTGGCGTTCGACGAGCAGCAGACCCGGATGCTCTGCGAGAGCTTCATCGACAAGTTCGTCGAGCTGCACAACGTCGACTACCAGGCCTGCGGGCTTGCCGAGCTCGGCAAGCCGGAAGGCTACGTGCAGCGCCAGATAAGCGGCTGGACCGACCGCTACGAGCGCGCCATGACTCCCGACGCGCCGGCCTGGGAGGCCGTCAAGACCTGGCTGCACGACAAGATGCCTGCCGATCACGCCAAGCCGGGCATCGTGCACAACGACTATCGCTTCGACAATGTGATCCTCGACCCGGACAACCCGCAGCAGATCATCGGCGTGCTGGACTGGGAGATGACCACCATCGGCGATCCGCTGATGGACCTGGGCAACAGCCTGGCGTACTGGATCGAGGCCGACGATCCGCAGCCCATGCAGCTGATGCGCCGCCAACCGAGCCACAGGCCCGGCATGCACACCCGTCAGGGCTTCGTCGACTACTACGCACAGCGCGCCGGCATCGAGATTCCCTGCATCGACTTCTACTACGCCTACGGCCTGTTCCGCCTGGCCGGCATCGTCCAGCAGATCTACTACCGCTACTTCCACGGCCAGACCAGGGATCCGCGCTTCGCCCAGTTTATCCAGATGAACAAGCTGCTCGAAGTCAAGGCGACGCAGGTCATCGTCCAGTCGCAGCTGTAAACAGACCCACGCGGCCGTCAGCACGACCGGCCACCGATAACAAGAGGAAACCCCAATGTCCAAGACCACCCTGTTCGACCTGGATGGCAAGATCGCCTTCGTATCCGGCGCCAGCCGCGGCATCGGCGAGGCGATCGCCCGACTGCTTGCCCAGCAGGGCGCCCATGTCATTGTCTCCAGTCGCAAACTCGAGGGCTGCCAGGCGGTGGCCGACTCCATCGTCGAGGCCGGCGGCCAGGCCACCGCCATCGCCTGCCACATCGGCGAACTGGAGCAGATCGCCGCGGTGTTCGCGCAGATCCGCGAGCAGTTCGGCCGGCTGGACATCCTGGTCAACAACGCCGCGACCAACCCGCAGTTCTGCCACATCCTGGATACCGATGTCTCGGCATTCCAGAAGACGGTGGACGTGAACATCCGCGGCTATTTCTACATGTCCATCGAAGCCGGCAAGCTGATGCGCGAACAGGGGGGCGGCAGCATCATCAACGTCGCCTCGATCAATGGCGTCTCGCCGGGCGACTACCAGGGCATCTACTCGATCACCAAGGGCGCGGTGATCAACATGACCAAGGCGTTCGCCAAGGAGTGCGCGCAGTTTGGCATCCGCTGCAACGCCCTGCTGCCGGGCCTGACCGACACCAAGTTCGCCTCGGCGCTGGTCAAGAACGATGCGATCCGCGAGACGGCGCTCAAGCAGATTCCGCTACGCCGCGTGGCCGAGCCGACCGAGATGGCCGGCGCCGTGCTGTACCTGGCCAGCGATGCCTCCAGCTACACCACCGGCGTATCGCTGAACGTCGACGGTGGCTACCTGGCCTGATGGCGCTGACCGGGCTGACCATCGCAGCCGCTCCGCAGCCCGCCCTCGGCGGGCTGTCTGCGTTTGTGGCGGGGACGCCGGCCCTCAGTCGGCCTGCCATTGCTGCAGCGCTTCGCGCGCCGCGGCATTGACCGGCGTGGCCAGCAGCCCGGTGGGGGCCAGCTCGATGGCGAAGCTGGCGCCATCGGCAGCCGGCAGGTGGCTGGTGCGCAGGCGCTCGACCGTAAGGAAGGGGATATCCAGGCGCAGCCGCTCCAGCCACTCTCCGGGCTGCGCCCCGACGGGTTGGTCGACCAGGCGGATCTCGGCGAACCGCGCGCCGGCCTGCTGCTCGACCGCAAGGTAGCGGCTGTTCATCCGCTGCAGGCGATAGCCGGGCTCCAGGCCGATCAGTTCACCGAGGCCGCTCCAGTGCAGCAGCTGCGTCTCGAGCTGCCACAGGTCCCCCTCGAGCAGAGCATCGCCCTGGGACTCGGCGCCCTCGACACGCACCTCGTAGCGCTGGCCGCTCTGGGCGCTGAAATGCACCGTGGCCAGGCGCTTGTCGGCAGGAATGGCGCGGTGCTGGCTGGCCTCGAAGGCGAGCAGCCCGACCAGCGCGGCCAGGCCGAGGAACACCAGGCCGAAGCTGCCACGCAGCCAGCCCAGCAGCCAGTTGCCCCCGAGCAGCAGGCGCAGCCCCAGCAGAACGATGATCAGTGCCAGAAGCCCGACGACGACGGCCAGCCCGAGATATTGCATGACAACCTCCTTTGCAGGCGGCGATTATCCGTAGAGCATCGCCGGCCGAACCGGAAGCCGTTCACGCGCAGGACAACTGCTTGCCATTCACCGGCTGCACACCTCACTGCAGACAAATTCGGCCGCCGGCCGTGCGCGCTGCTATCCTCGGCACCCCGTTACCGCCTACCTGCACCGATGCTGACCTTTCTCGAACTGCCCCTCGAACCGCTCGCCCTGCTGCTGCTCTGCGCCGTCGCCTTTGCCGCCGGTTTCATCGATGCCATCGCCGGCGGTGGCGGCCTGCTCACCCTGCCCGCGCTGCTGACGGCCGGCCTGCCGCCGCACCTGGTGCTGGGTACCAACAAGCTGTGCGCAACCTTCGGCTCGGCCACGGCCAGCTACACCTTCTTTCGCCGCAAGCTGTTCGATCCCAGGCTCTGGCGACGAGCCCTGTTCGGCACCGCGATCGGCGCGGCGGCGGGCGCCGTCACGGCACAATTGCTGCCGGCAAGCTGGCTCAACCAGATGCTGCCGCTGGTGGTCTTCGGCTGCGCGCTCTACCTGCTGTTCGGCAAGCTGCCGGAGGCCACCGCCGAGCAGGCCGCACAGATCGGCAAGCGCCGGCAGTGGCCGCAAGGGCTTGGGCTCGGCTTCTACGACGGGGTCGCCGGACCGGGCACCGGCGCCTTCTGGACCATCAGCAGCCTGCTGATGTACCCGCTGGACCTGCTGCGCGCCAGCGGCGTGGCGCGCAGCATGAACTTCGTCAGCAACGGCATGGCGCTGGCGGTATTCGTCATCACCGGGCAAGTCGCCTGGATACTCGGCATCGGCATGGGAGTGGCGCTCATGGCCGGCGCCTACCTCGGCGCCCGCACGGCCATCGGCGGCGGCGCGAAGTTCATCCGGCCGGTGTTCATCGTCGTGGTGCTGGCGCTGAGCCTGCGCCTAGCCTGGCAGCACTGGTTCGGGGCGGCCTAGTCGCTGAGCGACGTACAGCTCGATGAGGTAACGCGCGATCGACTGCGCGGCAGGCAGCGGCGGCAACTGGTGGATCGAGAACCAGCGCGCGTCCTCGATTTCCTCCGGCTGCGGCACGATCACCCCACCGGCATATTCGGCATGGAAGCCGAGCATCAGCGAATGCGGGAACGGCCAGCCCTGGCTGGCGACGTAGCGCGGCGCATGGATCTCGACGCCGACCTCCTCGCGCACTTCCCGCACGACGCACTCCTCGACCGACTCGCCCGGCTCGACGTAGCCGGCCAGGGTGCTGTAGACACCCGGCGCGAAACGCCCCGAGCGCGCCAGCAGCAACTCGTCGCCGTGCGTGACGAGGACGATCATGCTCGGCGACAGGCGCGGGTAATGCTGGATCTCACAGGCCGGACAATGCATGGCGCGCTCGCCAGGGCGCTGCTCCATGCGCGCGCCGCAGCGCCCACAGAAACGGTGCTGGCTGGCCCAGGTGCCGATCTGCGCGGCAAACCCCAGCATGCGGAACAGATCGCCATCGTTGCGCTGCATCATCAGCTGGCGAAGCGATTGCCACTGGGCACCCGGTACCGCGGCGGGGCTGTCGAGTTCGAAGAGAAACACCGGCTCGCCTTCGAAGTAGCCGATGCCTTGCTCGCTGGCGAGCGGCAGCTCCAGCCGGCGCAGCCAGTCACGCGGGAACAGGACGCCGTTGGCGTCGACGAGGAACTGTTGCCGGCAATGCACCACCGCCGAGCCGCCTGCCAGGGCCGGATCGAGCAGGGTCGCCTGCCAGCGCAGGCTCATCAGGCGGCCACCGGCATACCCAGCGCCCGCACGCTGTCGCTGGCCAGGTCGAGCACATGGGCCCGCGAGGTATCGCGCCGCAGGATGGCGCCGCCCTCCAGGTAGTACTCGAGGCTGGTCAAGGCATCGGCGAGGGTTTCGAGCATTTGTTCCGGCGGCATCTGGCTGGACTCGAGCATCTGCTTCTGGATGAAGTCGGCACAGGCGCCGATCAGATCGGCGGCGCGCTCCTGCTCGAGGAAGCGCAGACCGCCACGCACTGCCTGCAGACTGAAGGGAACGTTGGCCAGATGCAACTTGTCGCCGTTGGATTCCAGATAGGCGGTAATCGCCCGCTTGGCCAGCGCCAGCCCGGCGGTAGCCTCGTCGATGACGACGATGAAGGCCTCGGTGAGCTGGTGGCTGGCGAAGGCCTCCGCTTCGGCACCGGGCGCTGCCTGGGCACGGGGTTCACGGCGCTCACCCTTCTCCAGGCTGGCCACCATGCTTTCTACATAGAGCACGGCATCGGCCAGGCGCAACAACGCGGCGGCATCCGGGGCTTGCTCGGCACTCCAGCCAGAGACCACCGGCAACTGGGCGTGCAGCGTGTTGGCCGCCGAGGACAGCCCGACCATGCCGAGGGTCTTCGCCAGCTTGCCAAGCAGATGGTGCAGGTTGCCGTAGGCATCAGCCTGCGCCGTGCCGCGCTCGATGAGGTCGAGCAGGTCCTTGAGGCTGGCCAGCTCCTCGCGGATGGCCGTGGACAGCGAGCGCATCACCGCCTGGCCGGGGCCGGCGAGACGCTGCGACTCGTCTTCGAGCAGGTGATCGGTGAACGGCAGCGAGGTCAGCGAGAAGACCGCACGCACTTCGCTGGCCAGCGGCCCGCTGCTGTCGGCCAGGGCGACCAGGTAGAGCAGTTCCTTGAGCAGGCTACGCGGGATGTCGTAGCCCGGGTTGGCGAGCAGCTGCTTGATCTCGCGATCCAGCCGGGAGAACAGCTGCTTGCGCGAGCGCCGTGCCAGGAGCTGCCCGTCGAGCTGTGCCTCGACCGCAGCGCCGGCGATCCAGCAGAGCCGACCGCCGAGCGCCTGGTCCAGGCGCGCCAGCGCGCGGCCCATCAACTTGAGGCTGGCCGCAGGATCCTCGTCACGCAGGAAACCGAGCAGGCCGACCTGGTACATCTGCCGCAGGCGGCGCAGGTCCGCGCCGGCCAGGCCGAGCGTACCGGCCTGGCCGGTCGCGGGGCGCGGGTGATCCAGACGGGCGCTGAAGAAGAAACCTTCAGGCAGCAGCGGCTGGCCACCGGCCTGGCGCAGCACGTTGATCGCTGGCAGCAGCAGCTCGGGAATTTCCTGGCGGCTGGCATCCACGCTCTCGAGGTAACGGCGCAACACGTAGAGGCCATTGCTCAGCGCCGCCAGCTGGCTGTCGCGCTCCTCCCCGGCACCGACCGGGATGTCGGTGGCCAAATCCAGCACCTCCTGTGCCAGCAGCTCGGCTCCGGTCAGCTCGATCAGCTTCAGCGTGCCGCGGACCTGCTTGAGGTTCTCCACGGCCTGCTGCAGCAACCCGCCGTTGTTGCGGTCGATGATGAAATGCTCGAGGCTCTGCTCGGCTTCTTCCATGGTGGCGAAGAGCTCGTCGCGCACCAGCCCCAGGGAAGTGGCTCCAGTAACCATGCCTAGTGCGCCTCCCGCGCAACGTTGTAAAGGCGCATCAATCGGCGAAATCCGGCTTCTGCCTGGCCATGTGCGCCGCGACCGCCACGCGCAGGTCGGCCGACTGCAGCATGGCCGCGTTCCAGGTGGCGATGTATTCGAGGCCGTCGTCGACGCGATGGTCACGCATGTAGCGGATCATTTCCTTGGTGCCGCGAATGGCCAGCGGCGATTTTTCAGCGATCTGCCGGGCCAGTTCGTTGACCCCGTCCAGCAGCGCCTGCTGGCTGTCGTAGACCCGATTGACCAGGCCGATGGCCTGGGCTTCGGCGCCCTCGACGGTGCGACCGGTGTAGGCCAGTTCGCGCAGCATGCCGTCGCCGATGATCCGTGGCAGGCGCTGCAGCGTGCCGACATCGGCAGCCATGCCCATGTCGATTTCCTTGATGGAGAAACGCGCATCGGCCGTGGCGTAGCGCATGTCGCAGGCGGAAATGAGGTCGATGGCGCCGCCCAGGCAATAGCCATGGATCGCGGCCAGCACCGGTTTGCGGCAGTTGTCGACCGCGTTGAAGGACGCCTGCAGGGAGAGAATCTTGCGGCGCAGCTGCTCGGCATTGCGGCCGACATCCGTGCCCAGCTGGCTGCCGACCTGGGCCAGCAGCTGCAGGTCGATACCGGAGGAAAAGTGCGCCCCAGCGCCGCTGAGCACCACCGCCCGCACCTCGTCGGTTTCGTCGACCCAGCGGAAGATCTCGATGATTTCCGCCCAGAAGTCGGCGTTCATCGCATTGACCTTCTCCGGGCGATCGATGATCACCTGGGCGACCTTGTCGGCCAACTCTACACGAAAGGCTTTGTATTGGTTCACGCTATCATCCTCGACAGCCGGCGCCTCAAGCGTCAGCAAAAACGCCCGCCCATGGCCATTCAAGCCGCGCAACTATAACAAGCGGCGCTGGCGGGGGTGCATGTGGTTGCGGACGTTGTGAAGCACGGCACGCAACCTAGCGGCGCCTTGAAAACACCGCTAAATCGCTGAGCATGCTGGGAAAAGCCGAGTCACTGCCGGATGCAGTCGACGGTGTAGCCGATGCCTTCGGCGCCGTTGTCGTCCTGCAGGCCGTGCACGTCCGCGTCGAAACCGGGGAAACGCCTGGCGAAATCCCGGGCGAAACGAAGGTAATCCATGATCGAGCGGGTCTGCGCACTGAAGCGCTCGCCCGGCATGATCAGCGGGATTCCCGGCGGATACGGCACCAGCATGACCGCCGCGATGCGCCCCTCCAGCGCCTCGATGGGCACCGCCTCGACCTCGCCGCGTACCAGCTTCTCGTAGGCTTCCGACGGGCTTAGCACCACCTCCGGCAGCGCCGTGTACATGCGGCGCATGGCGCGCGCCGTGGCGTTGTCGCGATAGCAACCGTGCAGCGCGTCGCAGAGGTCGCGCAGCCCCATGCCGGCATAGGCCTCGCCGCCTTGGCGGGCGATCGACGGCAGCGCGTCGCACAGCGGCAGGTTGGCGTCGTAGTGGCGCTTGAACTCCAGCAACTCGGTCAACAGCGTGCTCCACTTGCCCTTGGTGATGCCCATGGAGAACAGCACCAGGATCGAATAGAGGCCGGTCTTCTCCACCACCAGGCCGCGCTCCCAGAGGAAGCGGCTGACCACCGCCGCCGGCACGCCCCGCTCGCCCAGCGCACCGGCGGCCGTCAGCCCCGGGGTGACCAGGGTGACCTTGATCGGATCGAGCAGCACGTAGTCCTCGGCGACATCGCCGAAGCCGTGCCAGTCGGCCTCCGGCTCGAGCTGCCAGTCGACACCCTCCAGCGCCTCGGCGCCATCGGCACGCGGCGACTGCCAGATGGTGAACCACCAGTCCCCCGGCGCGATGTGCCGGCCGAGGTTGGCCAGCGCCCGGCGGAAGCTCAGCGCCTCGTCGAAGGTTTCCTGGATCAGCGAACGCCCGGCCGGCCCTTCCATCATCGCCGAGGCCACATCCAGCGAAGCCAGGATGCCGTACTGCGGGGAGGTCGAGGTGTGCATCATGAAGGCTTCGTTGAAGCGATCACGGTCGAGTTGGCGGCTGCTGCTGTCGAGCACGTGGATCATCGACGCCTGGCTGAACGCTGCGAGCAGCTTGTGGGTCGAGTGGGTACTGAAGATCAGCGGCCCCTGCTCGCGGGTGTCCATGCCATAGCGGCCGTCGTAGAACTCGTGAAAGGCGGCATAGGCGAACCAGGCTTCGTCGAAGTGCAGGACATCGACACTGTCGCCCAGCGCGCGCTTGATCAGGTTGGCGTTGTAGCAGAGCCCGTCGTAGGTGGAGTTGGTCACCACCGCCAGGCGCACCTTGGGCGCGCGACCGCGGGCCAGCGGGTTGGCCTCGATCTTCGCGGCGATCGAGGCCGGGCTGAACTCCTCCAACGGGATCGGCCCGATGATGCCCAGTTCGTTGCGCGAGGGCGTCAGATACAGCGGGATCGCGCCGGTCATGATGATCGCGTGGAGGATCGACTTGTGGCAGTTGCGATCGACCAGCACCAGGTCGCCGCGGGTGACCATCGAATGCCAGACGATCTTGTTCGCCGTCGAGGTGCCGTTGATCACGAAGAACGTGTGGTCGGCGCCGAAGTTGCGTGCCGCGCGCGCCTCCGCCGCCGCCAGCGGGCCGGTGTGATCCAGCAGCGAGCCGAGTTCGGGCGCCGACACCGAAAGGTCCGAACGCAGCGTGTTCTCGCCGAAGAACTGGTGGAACGCCTGGCCTACCGGGCTCTTGCGAAAGGCCACGCCGCCGCCGTGCCCCGGCGTGTGCCAGGAATAGTTCGACTCGCTGGTGTGATGGACCAGGGCGCGGAAGAACGGCGGCAGCAGGTCGTCGAGATAGTTGCGCGCCGCGCGCGCCACCTGCCGGGCGAGGAACGGCACGGTGTCTTCGTACAGGTAGAGCAGCCCGCGCAGCTCATTGAGGTCGGCCATCGCCTCGGCGGGGGCATTCTCGATGGTGACCTGCTCGCCGAGGGCGAAGATCGGCAGCTGCGGCGCGCGCCGACGGGCGACGCGGATCAGCTCGACCACATCCTGCAGCAGCCGCTGGTTCTCGCCGGCGCCCTCGGCCGCGACCAGGATGCAGGCCAGGCCATGGTGGGTCGAGGCGACGATGCGCCCTTCCGCCGAGCTGGCGGTGGGCAGGATGTTGAAGCCGTCCTGCTCCAATTCGGCGGCGATGCCCCGGATGCGCTGGCCGGCCACGGTATCGGCCTTGACGTCCCGGTGGACGATGAGCACGGGGAAATTCAGTTCTTTGTACATGCAAGCTCCAGCGGGACCGTTAGGCTCAGGGTAGAAGCCGCCCTGAGAAAACGGTAGGCCAATCCAGCGCCTGCCGGGTTCCGTCGGTTCAGGCGCACGGCCGCCCTTCGCTGAGCAGGTGCGCGAGCACCGAGCGCATCTTGCCGGCCTTGACCGGCTTGTTCAGCACCGGCACGCCCAGGCCCTGCAACGCCTTGCGGCATTCGTCGCTGCGGTCGGCGGTGATCATCACCACCGGGATGCTGCGGCCGAAATGCCCGCGCAGCGCCTGCGCGACCTCCCAGCCGGTGACGTCGTGATCCAGGTGGTAGTCGGCCAGGATCACCGCCGGCGGCTCGTCGCCGAGCGCTTCGAGCGCCTCGCCCAGGTCGGCCGCCGTCACCACGCTGCACCCCCACTGGTCGAGCAGCGCTGCCATGCTGTGCAAGATGCTCGCTTCGTTGTCCAGCACCAGCAGCCGGCAGCCCGGCAGCGGGTCGCCGAACGGCGGCAGGCCGCCGGAGGCGGCGATGCCCTGCGGCTGGTTGGGCAGCGGTGCCATGGGCACGTCGATGCTGAATACCGAGCCACGGCCCGGTTGCGAACGCACCTGGACCTGGTAGTCCAGCATGCTGGCGATGCGATCGACGATCGCCAGGCCCAGGCCGACGCCCTTGCGCTCGGCCGCGCGTTGCACGCCGAGCTGGTTGAACTCCTGGAAGATCGCGCCGAGCTGGTCGGCGGCGATGCCGCGACCGCTGTCCCAGACCTCGATGCGGATGCAATCGCCGCGCCGGCGGGCACCGAGCAGCACCGCGCCGCGATCGGTGTAGCGGCAGGCGTTGCTGAGGAAGTTGCGCAGGATGCGCGTGAGCAGGCGGAAATCGCTGTACACCGCATAGGCCGGCGCGAAGCAGCGCATCTGCAGGCCCTCGGCCTCGGCGACGGTCTGGAACTCCGAGGCCAGCGGCCGCAGCAGCTCGTCGAGGCGATAGGCGTCGATGTCCGGCTTGATCGCCGCCTGGTCCAGCTTGGAAATGTCCAGCAGGTCGGTGAGCAGGTCCTCGGCGCCTTCCAGCGCCTGGTGTGCCCGTTCGACCAGCAGCTGCTCGGCTTGCGGCAACCGGCGTTCGCGCAGGGTGGAGATCAGCAGCCGGGCGGCGTTGAGCGGTTGCAGCAGGTCATGGCTGGCGGCGGCCAGGTACTTGTCCTTGCTGCGATTGGCCGCCTCGGCCGCGTCGCGCGCCTGGCGCAGCTCGCAGGTCCGCTCGGCTACCCGCTGCTCGAGCTGCTCGTTGAGCTCCACCAGGCGCCGCTGGGCCAGCTTGCGCTCGGTGATGTCGGCGACGAAGCCCTCCACCAGCCCGCCCTCGTCCGGCTTGAGCAGCAGGTTCATCACCACGTCGATGGCGCTGCCATCGCGGCGCCGCAGGCGGGTCTCGTAGCCGAGCAGGCCGCGCTGGGTGTTCAGCGTCTGGCGAATCCGCCGCAGCTCCGCCTCGCCGCCGACGAACAGGTGGTGGGCCAGGTCGGTGAGCCCGAGCAGCGCCTGCTGGGTGTTCTCGTAGCCGAGCATGCGCGCCAGCGCCGGGTTCGCCGCGCGGATGCCTTCCTGCAGGTTGGCCTGGAACACGCCGTGCACGGCATGCTCGAACAGCCACTTGTAGCGATTGCGCTCGGCCTCGAGCTCCTCCAGGCGCGCCAGCAGCTCGGGGTAGTGGCTCTTGCGGGCCGAATGACTGCCAAAGCCCAGCAACTGGGCCAGCGCGTCGTGCTGGCCGTCAGAGGGCTTCGGCATAGACGACCTCGACGTCACGCTGGGTCGACGAACGCGGGTTGGTGAGGATGCACGGATCGCGCATCGCGTGCTGCGAGAGGAACGGGATGTCCGAGAGATGCACGCCGTGCAGCGACAGGCTCTCGGTAAAGCCCACTGCCCGCTTGAACTCGATGAGGTGGTTCACCAGGCGCGCGCGGATCTCGCGCTGCGTCAAGCCGCGGGTATCGATGCCCAGCGTCTCGGCCACCACCTTGAAGCGCTCGGGCGCGCTCTCGTAGTTGAACGCCACCACGTGCTCGACCAGTACCGCGTTGCACAGGCCGTGCGGCAGGTCGAGGTAGCCGCCCAGGCTGTGGGACATGGCATGCACCGCGCCAAGGATCGCGTTGGAGAACGCCAGCCCCGCCTGCATGCTGCCGAGCATCACCTGCTCGCGCAGGTGGATGTCCGCCGGATTGGCGATCATTCGCGTCAGGTTGCCACCGATCAGCCGCATGGCCTCCAGCGCGTGGGGGTCGGTCAACGGGCCGTGGCCGGTGGAAACGAACGCCTCGATGGCATGCACCAGCGCGTCGATCCCGGTACAGGCCGAGAGGAACGGCGACATGCTCAGGGTCGTCTCGGGGTCGATCAGCGAGACGTCAGGCACCGCCGCCTTGCTGACGATGGAGAATTTCATCTGCTCCTGCTGGTTGGAGATGATGACGAACTGCGAGACATCCGCCGAGGTCCCGGCAGTGGTGGGGATCAGGATGATCGGCGGGCTCGGCACGCGCAGCATGTCGACGCCTTCGAACTCGCTGATGTGCCGCCCGTGGGCAACGACGATGCCGATGCCCTTGGCGCAATCCATGGGGCTGCCCCCGCCGACCGCGACGATCGCGTTGCAGCCTGCGCTGCGGTAGAGCTCGGCGCCCAGCATTACCTCCTCGCAACGCGGATTCGGCGATACCTCGGCGAACAGGCAGTGCTCGATACCGGCGCGCTCCAGGCTGGCCTGGACATCATCGACCCAGCCGGCCGCCTGCACGCCCGGATCGGTCACCAGCAAGACCTTGCGCGCACCGAAGTTGGCCGCGCAGGTGCCGACGCTATGGCGGCAACCGGCGCCAAAGACGATCTCGGGGGAAACGAACTTGCGCTGCAGGCTGATATTGGGGCTCATCACCACGGCCTCTTTTTTATTTTTTGTAACAATGGCGCAAAGCCTACTGGATTGCCGGGTTAATGCAATGCTCCGAACGGCGAGCGGTCAGGCCAGCCAGTGCAGGTAGAAGCACCACTCGCATGCCAGCGCATCGGCGAGGTTGCCCGCCTCGCGAAAGCCATGGCGCTCGCCGGGGTAGCGCCGATATTCGACCGCGATCCCGCGCTCGCGCAACGCGGCGACCATGGCCTCGGTCTGTTGCGGCAGGACCACCGCATCGAGCCCGCCCTGAAAGAAGATCACCGGGCTGGCGATGCGCCCGGCCTGCTGCAGCGGCGAGCGCTCGGCATAGCGTTCGGGCACCTGCTGCGGATCACCGATGAGCCAGTCCAGGTAGTCGGCCTCGAACTTGTGAGTCCCCCGCCGCAGCGCCGCTGGATCGCTAACCCCGTAGAGGCTGGCCCCGGCGCGAAAGCGCGTGCTGCCGACCAAGGCGGCAAGGGCCGTGTAGCCGCCGGCACTGGAGCCACGGATGAAGGCCTGCCCGGGCGCCACCCGGCCGGCCGTCGCCAGTGTCTCGACCAGCGCGCAGGCATCCTCGACGTCGAGCCTGCCCCACTGCTCGTGCAGCCGCTGGCGGTAGGCGCGACCGAAACCGGTGCTGCCGCGGTAGTTGAGGTCGGCCACGGCGAAGCCGCGTTGGGTCCAGAACTGGATGCGCGGGTCGAACACCGGGTAGCAGGCCGAGGTCGGCCCGCCGTGGACGAAGACCACCAGCGGCGGCAAGCGTCCGGCCGGGCCGCGAACACGACGGTTGCGCGGCGGATAGAAGAAGGCATGCGCCGTTTCGCCCTGCCCCGTGGCGAAAGCCAGCGGCTCGGGCGACGACAGCTCGTCGGCCGGAAATGGGCGCTCGCCACCGGCGAGGATGCGCAGCGCGCCGCCCTGCCGCTCGATGGCGAGGATCGCCGGCAGCCGATCAGGCGCACCGGCGATGCAGTAGAAGTGCCGGGTATCGGCATCCAGTTGCCGGCAGCGACTGAAGTCCCCGGCCAGGCGCTGCGCCTGCCCTGCCCGGTCGACTGCCAGCAGCTGGCCGAAGCCGTCCACCTGACGGCTGAGCAACAGGCCGTGGCCGCCAAGCGGCAGGTAGCTGAAGGTGCCGAGCTGCCAGGGCGCCGGGGCATGGTCGTAGGGCGCAGCGCACTGCAGCTCCGTACCGCCCAGGCCATCCTCGCGCCAGGGCTGCCACCAGCCGGCACGGTCGCTGAGCCAACTGAGCTGGCCCTCCGGCGAGAAGCGTGGCTGCTGGATCGACTCGATGCGGTCGGCGCCGGCCAGGCAACACGGCGCCTGCCAGCCGTCGCCGCTACGCCGGGCCAGGTACAGGCGGCTGTGCGTCCAGGGTTGCGCCGGACGGCTCCACTGCACCCAGGCGAGCGACTGCCCGTCGGGACTCAGGGCCGGCGCGGCATAGAAATCGTCGCCCTCGGCGAGCACCTGGCGCGCGCCCGTCTGCAACTCGATGGCGACCAGGCGGTGCTCGACCCGGTCCTCGCCATGGCTCTCCTCTATCGCCAGGATCGCCTGCCCGAGCGGGTCGAACTGCAGGTCGCCATATCGCCGCGAGGCCTCGTCGGTCAGGCGTTGCGGCGCGGCCGCCCCGCACTGCAACCAGATCTGCTGGTCCGCCTCGTTGACGAAGGCCACCCCAGGCGGCAGCAGGCAGAAGGCCCCGCCGCCGTACTCGTAGACCCGGCTGCGCACCGAGAAACCGGCCGGCGTGATGCACTCGGCCGTGCCCTCGCGCCAGAACCAGAGCGCGCAGCGGGCCTCTTCGGGGCGGAATTCGATCCAGTAGAGCCCGCCATGGCCGGCACGCAGCTCGGCGAAATCACGGCTGGCGGCGGCCGCCTGTGCGGCGCTCCAGTCGCTCGGCCAGTCACCGAAAGGCTGTTCTGCCTGGACCACCGTCAGCCCTTGCAGATCAGCTGCGAAGCCTGCGGATTGCGCCAGGTGAGCGACTGCAGCGGTTGCGGCGCCTGTTCGGCCTCGCGCCGAGCGGCGAGGATCAGCTCATGCTGCGCCGACTTGCTGCACACCGGGTCGGCATTGGCCGCATCGCCGGTGAGCATGTAGGCCTGGCAGCGGCAGCCGCCGAAGTCGCGCGCCTTCTCGTCGCAGCTGCGGCAGGGCTCGGGCATCCAGTCGTCGCCGCGGTAACGGTTGAAGCCGAAGGAGTGGTACCAGATGTGCTCGATGCTGTGCTCGCGCACGTTGGGGAACTTCACCGGCAGCTGCCGCGCGCTGTGGCAGGGCAAGGCGGTGCCGTCGGGGGTGATGTCGAGGAACAGGTTGCCCCAGCCATTCATGCAGGCCTTGGGCCGCTCCTCGTAGTAGTCAGGGGTCACGAAGATCAGTTTGCAGGGATGCTTTTCGGCCGCCAGGCGCTCACGCCACTCGTTGGTGATGCGCTCGGCGCGCACCAGTTGCTCCTTGCTCGGCAGCAGGCCCGCGCGGTTGAGCTGCGCCCAGCCGTAGAACTGGCAGGTGGCGAGTTCGACGAAGTCGGCCTCGAGCTCCAGGCACAAGCGGATGATGTTGTCGATATTGTCGATGTTGTGCCGATGGGTGACGAAGTTGAGCACCATCGGGTAGCCGTGGCGCTTGACCGCCCGCGCCATTTCCAGCTTCTGGGAGAAGGCCTTCTTCGAGCCGGCGAGCAGGTTGTTCACCTCCTCGTCGGCGGCCTGGAAGCTGATCTGGATATGGTCCAGCCCGGCCTCGGCGAAGCTGGCGATCTTCTCTTCGGTCAGGCCGATGCCGGAGGTGATCAGGTTGGTGTAGTAGCCCAGCTCGCGCGCCGCGCGGATCAGCTCGGCCAGATCCTGGCGCACCAGCGGTTCGCCGCCGGAAAAGCCCAGCTGCGCGGCACCGAGTGCGCGCGCCTGGCGGAACACCTCGATCCACTGCTGGGTGTCGAGCTCCTCCTGGTGCGCGGCGAAGTCCAGCGGGTTGGAGCAGTAGGGGCACTGCAGCGGGCAGCGGTAGGTCAGCTCGGCCAACAGCCACATCGGCGGGCCGACGCTAACCCCCGGCTTAGCGAAGCTCGATCCAGAAGCGTTCAAGCGCCACCTCCAGAAAACCCAGGATGTCTTCCTCGATTCCCTCGGCCTCGGGGAAACGCGCCTGCAGCTCGGCGACGATCGCGCCCGTGGTGCGCGCCCCGTCGACCAGGCCGAGCACCGCCGAGGCGCTCTCGTTGAGCTTGATCATGCCCTCGGGATAGAGCAGCACGTGGCAGTCCTGGGCCGGCTCGAACTGGAAACGGTAGCCACGACGCAGCGCCGGCACCTTGTTCAACATTGCATCGCTCATGGACGAACCTCCGCTGGGTGCGCCGTGCGCACCGGATATGCTCCAGAGGCCATGGTGCGCGCGGCGCACCCTGCGGTCCAGCCCGAAACCTGCACAGGATGCGCAGTGCGCACCAGGGGCTTGCGGCTCACAGCGCAATGCCCTTGTGCCAGACCCGCTCGCGGGTCACGGTGTGGTACGGCGGGCGATCCAGTTCGTAGGCCATGCTCATGGCGTCGAGCATGCTCCAGAGCACATCGAGCTTGAACTGCAGGATCTCCAGCATGCGCTCCTGGGCCTCGCGGGTACGGTAGTGCTCCAGGGTGATGCGCAGGCCGTGCTCGACGTCGCGCCGCGCCTCCTTCAGGCGCTTGCGGAAGTAGTCGTAGCCGGTCGGGTCGATCCAGGGATAGTGCTGCGGCCAGGCATCCAGGCGCGACTGGTGGATGGTCGGCGCGAACAGCTCGGTCAGCGAGCTGCTGGCCGCCTCCTGCCAGCTGGCGCGACGGGCGAAGTTGACGTAGGCGTCCACCGCGAAGCGCACGCCCGGCAGCACCAGCTCCTGCGACAGCACCTGCTCGCGGTCCAGCCCCACGGCCTCGGCCAGGCGCAGCCAGGCCTCGATGCCACCTTCCTCGCCCGGCCGGCCATCGTGGTCGATGATGCGCTGGATCCACTCGCGGCGGGTGTCGCGGTCCGGGCAGTTGGCCATGATCGCCGCGTCCTTCACCGGGATGCACACCTGGTAGTAGAAACGGTTGGCCACCCAGCCCTGGATCTGCTCGCGGGTCGCCTGGCCGGCATACATGGCCCGGTGGAACGGGTGATGGATGTGGTAGTACTCACCCTTGGCGCGCAGCGCCTGTTCGAATTCGGCGGGGCTCATGGCGCTCTGGCTCATGCTGACTCCTTGCTGGCTGGCCGCGATGGGGCGGCGCGTTGTTGTTCTGCTTCGCGCCGGTGCGCACAGGGCGCCGGCGATGGGCCCGGCGTAGGGTGCGCCGTGCGCACCACGCCTGCGGTCTACAGCTCGATGTTCATGCCGTCGTAGGCGACCTCGATACCATGCTCGTCGAGGATCGCGCGCTCGACCGAGTCCTCGTCGAGGATCGGGTTGGTGTTGTTGATGTGGATGAGGACCTTGCGCTTGCCCGGCACGCCGTCGAGCACCTCGATCATGCCGCCCGGGCCGCTCTGCGGCAGGTGGCCCATCTCGCTGCCGAGCTTGTCGCCAACCTCGCGCACGCGCATCTCGTCGTCACGCCAGAGGGTGCCGTCGACCAGCAGGCAGTCGGCGCCGTGCATGGTCTGGAGCAGGCTGTCGCTCACCTGGCCCAGGCCCGGTGCGTAGAACAGCTTGCCGCCGGTGCGCCGATCCTCGATCAGCAGGCCGATGTTGTCGCCCGGGTGCGGATCGTTGCGATGCGGCGAATACGGCGGCGCGGAGCTGCGCAGCGGTATCGGCGAAATCAGCAGGCCGGGACAGCAGTCGATGGAGAAGCTGCCCTCCAGGGCGATGGGGTTCCAGCGCAGGCCGCCGTTCCAGTGCGCGAGCATGTTGAACAGCGGGAAGCCGGTCGTCAGGTCCTGGTGGACCATCTCGGTGCACCAGACCTCGTGCGGGCAACCCTCGCGCAGGGTCAGCAGCCCGGTAGTGTGGTCGATCTGGCTGTCGAGCAGGATGATCGCGCCGATCGCCGTATCGCGCGGCCGGCGTGCCGGTTGCAGCGCCGGGAAGGATTCGAGCTGCGTGCGGATATCCGGCGAAGCGTTGCAGAGTATCCAGTTGCTGCCGTCGTCACTGATGGCGATCGACGACTGGGTGCGCGGCGCCGCGCGCAGGCCGCCATTGCGTACCCCTGCGCAGTTGGCGCAGTTGCAGTTCCACTGAGGGAAGCCGCCGCCCGCGGCGGAACCCAGGATCCTTACGAGCATAGGGCAGCTCCAGAAAGACGAAGCCCCGGCATGGCCGGGGCATGAACAATCAACGATTGGCGAAATACATGGTCACTTCGAAGCCAATGCGCAGGTCGGTGAAGGCGGGTTTGGTCCACATGGGGTCGATCCTCTTCTTGTATGCCGGACGATTCCGGCAACCTCATTAAGCACCCGGTTCGGCATGAGCAGAATGGTACTTTGGAAGGAGACCGCAGCCTGCCTTGGTAGGGCCGGCTGCATGCCTCCGGTGCATTGCACAGTCAAGCACATGCTATTGGCGCAGGCTGGCCGGGCGATCATTGGCATTGCGCCAGGCCAGCTCGTTGGTCAGCGTGGCCATGGGCTGGAACATCGCCTGGTCGAACTCGGCCAGCCCGGCGCCGGCCTGGATGCGCCGCGGCCAGTCGTGGTTGGCCAGCGCCGCCTTGCCGATCGCCACCAGGTCCATGGCGCGGTGCTCGAGCAGCGTCTCGGCCTGCTCACCGGTACGGATGCCGCCGTTGCCGATCAGCGGGATCGGCACGCTAGCGCGGGCGATCGCCGCCAGGCTCGGCCCTTCGCCGAAGGCCGGCTGGGTGATGTCGAACTCGGTGACGTGCAGGTAGTCCAGCCCGGCGTTGGCCAACGTGGCGAAGCGGATCTTGGCCTCCTCCACGCCGCCATCCCACTTCAGCCGGCCGTTGGTCACCATGCCCTGGGACAGCCGCATGCCGACGATGAAATCCTCGCCCAGCGCCTGGCGCACCGCGCGCAGCACCGCCAGCGGCAGCGCCAGACGGGCCTTGAAGTCGCCGCCCCAGCGGTCGCTGCGCTGGTTGAACTCGGCACTGAGGAACTCGTGCAGCAGGTAGCCATTGGCCGCGTGCAGCTCCACCCCATCGAACCCCGCCTCGCGGGCATGCAGGGCCGAACGGACGAAGCCGTCGACAGCCTGGCCGATCTCCTCCTCGTTCATTTCCGCCGGCGTGGCATAGGGCCCCTCGCCACCATAGAAGGCCAGTTGCTGGCCGCCGGGCTGCACGGCCGAGGGCGCGACGTGCCGGGCATGGTGGGCGTTGCCCTGGGTCTGCGCACCGCCGTGCATGAGCTGGGCGATAAATGCCGCGCCAGCGGCATGCACGGCCTCGACCACCGGCTTCCAGCTGTCGCGCTGCCGCTCGGTGGCCAGGCCGGGCTGGTTGAAGTAGCCCTGGCTGTACTCGGTGTCGGTGTAGGTGCCTTCGCTGATCAGCAGGGCGAAGCCGCCCTCGGCGAAGGACTGGTAATAGTCGCGCATCAGTTCGTTGGCCAGGCCGTCCGGCTCGGCGCTGACGCGGGTCATGGGTGCGACCACGGCGCGGTTGCGCAGGGTCAGGTGCTTGAGTTGGAAGGTGTCGAATAGGCGGGGCATGCGCCGCTCTCCTGCAGTTGCACATGCAGCTTCAGAGGCGCGAGGGAGACTGCGAGTTCGCCGCGGACGATGACCGGGCAAAAAAGAACGCGGCCGAAGCCGCGTCGCAATAAGGCTGCCGGGTGCACGGGAGGGAGGCCTGCGGCAGCCTTGCACCTGTTGGTGCCTTGCAAAGACCGGCGCGCTGGAGCGGACGCGCCGGGGCCGTTCAGATCAGAAGAAGCCCAGCGGGTTGATGTCGTAGCTGACCAGCAGGTTCTTGGTCTGCTGGTAGTGGTCGAGCATCATCTTGTGGGTTTCGCGGCCGACGCCGGACTTCTTGTAGCCACCGAAGGCGGCGTGCGCCGGGTACAGGTGGTAGCAGTTGGTCCACACGCGACCGGCCTTGATGCCGCGGCCCATGCGGTAGGCACGGTTGATGTCGCGGGTCCAGACGCCAGCGCCCAGGCCGAACTCGGTGTCGTTGGCGATCGCCAGTGCCTCGGCTTCGTCCTTGAAGGTCGCGACGCCGACCACCGGGCCGAAGATCTCTTCCTGGAACACGCGCATCCTGTTGTGGCCCTTGATCAGGGTCGGCTGCACGTAGTAGCCGGAGGCCAGCCCGCCCTCGAGCTTCTCGGCGGCACCGCCGGTGAGGATCTGCGCGCCTTCCTGCTGGGCGATCTCCATGTAGGAGAGAATCTTGTCGAACTGCTGCTGGCTGGCCTGGGCGCCGACCATGGTCTCGGTATCCAGCGGGTTGCCACGCTTGATCGCCTTGACCTTCTTCATCACCACTTCCATGAAGGGCTCGAAGATCGACTCCTGGATCAGCGCACGCGACGGGCAGGTGCACACCTCGCCCTGGTTGAAGAAGGCCAGCACCAGGCCTTCGGCGGCCTTCTCGATGAAGGCCGGCTCGGCATTCATGATGTCTTCGAAGAAGATGTTCGGGCTCTTGCCGCCCAGTTCCACGGTGCTCGGAATGATGTTCTCGGCAGCGCAACGCATGATGTGCGAGCCCACCGGGGTCGAGCCGGTGAAGGCGATCTTGGCGATGCGGGTGCTGGTGGCCAGCGCCTGGCCGGCCTCGCGGCCGAAGCCCTGGACGATGTTCAGCACGCCGGCCGGCAGCAGGTCGCCGACGATCTCGGCCAGCACCATGATCGACAGCGGGGTCTGCTCGGCCGGCTTGAGCACGATGCAGTTGCCGGCGGCCAGTGCCGGGGCCAGCTTCCAGGCGGCCATCAGCAGCGGGAAGTTCCACGGGATGATCTGCCCGACCACGCCCAGCGGCTCGTGGAAATGGTAGGCGGCGGTGTGTTCGTTGATCTCGGCGCTCGAACCTTCCTGCGCGCGGATGCAGCCGGCGAAGTAGCGGAAGTGGTCGGCCGCCAGCGGCACGTCGGCGTTGAGGGTCTCGCGCACGGCCTTGCCGTTGTCCCAGGTCTCGGCGATGGCCAGCTGTTCCAGGTTGGCTTCGATGCGGTCGGCGATCTTCAGCAGGATGTTAGCGCGATCCTGCACCGAGGTGCGGCCCCAGGCATCGGCGGCGGCATGCGCGGCATCCAGCGCCTTCTCGATGTCCTCGGCACCCGAGCGCGGGAATTCGGCGATGACTTCACCGTTGACCGGCGAGGTGTTGACGAAATACTCGCCCTTGACCGGCGGGACGAACTCACCGCCGATGTAGTTGCCGTAACGCGGCTTGAAGGAAATGACGGCGCCTGGCGTACCGGGTTGTGCGTAGATCATGGATGCGGCCTCTCTTTCTTCTGCTTGTGGAGCCTGCGCCAGCCGGCACAGGGCATGGACCGATCTTAGGCAGCGCCACGGAGGGCCAGGTATGCACCCATGGCAGCGATGGGTTCCTCATTTGGTAGTAGATGCCAAGGTCCGCCCGGTCCGGCCAGATGACGCGAAATGCCGACAAAAGCGCGAAAAAAACCGGGCATCTTAGGCCGCTGAGACGCATCGACCTTGACCATGGACAAGCCCGGCACCGCGTCCGGCAAATATTCCCGCCGCCGCGAAAAACCACGACCAACAGCGGATCAAACCGACCCCAAAGTCGTATTAGAGGCGGCTTTTTCCCCGGCTTAGTTTCAAAGCGCGACACCGCGACACACCCCTGAAACCGCTAGAGGAAAATTGCCATGCAGTGGATCGATCCGGAGTTCTGCGACCTGCGCCTGGGCTTCGAAGTCACCGCGTACGTCTACGTGCGCTGAGCCCTTCCGGCGCATCGGTGCCCCGCCGCCGATGCGCCGGCCAGATGAGGAACCGGCCATGACAACAACAACCCTGTCGCCGACCAGCTGTTACGAGATCCGCCCGCCCTTCCTGTTTCGCTGGGAAGACTCGCAGCAGGCCCACGTGCTGCTCTACCCCGAGGGCATCGTCAAGCTCAACGCCACCGGCGGCGAGATTCTCAAGCGCTGCGACGGCCGCACCACGGTCGCCGAGCTGATCGAACAGCTCAGCCGCAGCTATGACGCAGCCGATCCCGCGACCGTTCGCGACGGCGTCCTGAAATTCCTGGAGGTATCCCATGGCAAAGGCTGGATCCGCGCCAAGGCTTGATGGCAGTGGCAACCCGATCTGGGTGCTGCTGGAGCTGACCTACCAGTGCCCGCTGCAATGCGTGTTCTGCAGCAACCCGCGCAACTTCGCCGACTACCGCCCGCACGAGCTGGACACCGCCGAGTGGATCGACGTGATGGCCCAGGCGCGCGCCATGGGTGCCATGCAGATCGGCTTCTCCGGCGGCGAGCCGACGCTGCGCAAGGACCTCGAGACGCTGGTCGCCGAGGCCGACCGCATGGGCTACTACACCAACCTGATCACCTCGGGCATCGGCCTGACCGAAGCCCGCCTGCGCGCGCTGAAGGACGCCGGGCTGCGCCACATCCAGCTCGGCTTCCAGTCCACCGACCGCAATGTCGCGCGCCAGCTGGCCGGCGTCGACGCCTGGGAGCGCAAGCTGCGCATGGCGCGGCTGATCAAGTCGCTGGACTTTCCCATGGTGCTCAACGTGCCGATCACCCGGCAGAACATCGCCCAGGTGCCGCACATCATCGAATTCGCCGTCGAACTGGGCATCGAGTACGTCGAGCTGGCCAACGTGCAGTACTACAACTGGGCACTGCTCAACCGCGACCAGCTGATGCCGACCCGCGAGGAACTGCAGCGTGCCGAGGCGCAGGTCCGCGAGGCGCGCGAGCGCTACGGCGAGCAGCTGACCATCTTCTTCGTGATCCCCGACTACTACGAGGGCCGGCCCAAGGCCTGCATGAACGGCTGGGGCGCGATCCACGTGACCATCGCGCCGAACGGCGACGTGCTGCCCTGCTCCCAGGCCAGCAACTTCAAGGACCTGGCCTTCCCCAACGTGCGCCAGCAGCGCCTGGAACAGATCTGGCACGACTCGCCGGTATTCAACCTCTACCGCGGCGACGCCTGGATGCCCGAGCCCTGCCGCAGCTGTGACGAGAAGGAAAAGGACTTCGGCGGCTGCCGCTGCCAGGCCCTGCTGCTGACCGGCAACGGCGCCAACACCGACCCGGCCTGCAGCCGCTCGCCGCATCATCAGCTGATCCGCCAGGCCGTCGAGCTGGCGCAGGACGCCACGCGGCCGCAAGGCACGCTGATCGCACGGCACGCCAGCCAGGGGGTGGACCTTGAAACTGCCCCATGACTCCTTCGCCGGCACCGTCAGCGCCGGCCTCGCGCTGACGCTCGGCTGCTACCTGCTGCTGCGCGTACTGGTCTAGGAGGCGCCATGCAACTACCGCTGCTCGACCTTCTGGCCCGCTATGCGCACCTGCTGTTCGCGCTGGTCTGGGTCGGTCACAACTACGCCAACTTCGTGCAGAACCCACGCTTCGTACCGCTGCAGAACGGCATCGACGTCGCCACCCTGAACCGCGACCTGGAGGCGCGGATGAAACGCGAGCACGGCATCTTCCGCTACGCCTCGCTGGTGGTCTGGGCCTCGGGGATGCTGATGCTCTGGCAGCGCGGCTGGCTGCCCGGCGCCCTGCTGCTCGAAGGCCCGCTGGCGGCCATCGGCCTGGGCGCCTGGATCGGCACGGCAATGCTGCTCAACCTGTGGCTGGTGCTCTGGCCGCACCAGAAGAAGCTGCTCGGCTTCGTCCCCGCGACCCTGGAGGAGCGCGTGCGCTGCTCGCGGATCACCTTCCTCTCCTCGCGCAGCAACACCATCCTGTCCATTCCCCTGCTTTTCCTGATGGCGGTCGGCAGCCATGGCCTGCACCTGCTCTGAGGCCTACAACTTCGCTGCCGGCCCGGCGATGCTGCCGGCCGAAGTGCGCCGGCAGCTCGCTGAGCAACTGGGCCACGCAGCGGCCGGCGGCGTGCCGCTGCTCGAGCAGCCGTTCACCGGGGCGGGCTTTCGCGGGCTGATGGAGGAAACCGAAGCGCTGCTGCGCAACCTGCTGGGCATACCCGACGACTACGCCGTGCTGTTCATGCAGGGCGGCGCCTCGGCACAGTTCGCCCTGCTGCCGCTGAACCTGCTGGCGGCCGGGCAAGGCGCGGCCTACGTGGAAACCGGCCACTGGGCGCGCAAGGCCTTCGTCGAAGCCTGCCGCCATGCGCCGGTGCGCTGCGCGGCCAGCGGCGCGGCCACAGGCTACACATCGGTACCGGCCCCGGCCGACTGGCAAGTGCCGGCCGATGCCGGCTACTGCCACCTCACCAGCAACGAGACCGGCAACGGCCTGCAGATGCAGGACTTCCCGCAGCTGCCGGTACCGCTGGTGGCGGACATGACCTCGGACCTGCTCACCCGGCCGCTGGCCGTCGAGCGCTTCGGCGCGATCTACGCCAGCACCCAGAAGAACCTCGGCGTGGCCGGCCTGTGCCTGGTGATCATCCGCCGCGAACTGCTGCGCCCGCCTCGTCCCGGCCTGCCGAGCGCCTTCAGCTACGCGGTGCTGGCCGAGCAGAACAGCCGCTTCAACACCCCGCCGACGCTCGCGCTGTACTGCGCCAACCGGATGCTGCGCTGGGTCGCCGAACGTGGCGGCGTGACGGCCATGGCCGCGCTGTGCCGGCAACGCAGTCGCCTGCTGTACGACTGCATCGACGCCAGCGCGCTCTACCGTTGCGCCGTCCGGCCCGACCAGCGCTCGGCGGTGAACGTCTGCTTCGAACTGCGCGACCGGCCGCTGTCGGCGGTGTTCTTCGGCCAGGCCGAAGCCCACGGCCTGCACCACCTGCAAGGCCACAGTGCGCTGGGCGGCGTGCGGGCCAGCCTGTACAACGCCATGCCGCTCGAGGGCGTGGAACGCCTGGTCGACTTCATGCGCGAGTTCGAAAGCCGCCATGGCTGAGCGCGCCCCGAGCGGCAAGCGGCTGCTGCAGCGCGCAGCGCTCGAGGCGAGCTGCCTGCTGGCCCATCTCGCCAGGCCGGCCGAGGCCCTACCGGTGCGGGCGATGGGGCTGGTCCTCCCCTCACCGCTGGGCATCGCCGCGGGCTTCGACCGCGTCGGCCGGCTGGGAGGCGCAGCCGCGCGACTGGGCTTCGGCTTCAACGAGCTGGGCACCTTCGACCTGGCCGCCCTGCCGCCGCTGCGCCCGCGCGCCGGCGCGGCGCTGCTCGGGCTCAATCTCGCCCTGCCGGCGACGGCCAGCACCGACGCGCTCTGCCGGGGCCTGATCGGCGCCTGGCAACAGGCCGACTACCTGATGCTCAACCTGATGAGCCCGCAAACTGCGGCGCTGGCAGCCGACCCGCCGCGGCTGCAGGCGACCCTGGCGGCGCTGCGCCGGGAACTCGAGCGCTTGCAGCAGGGCAGCACGCGCCGGGTGCCGCTGTTGGCCAAGCTGCGCTGCCTGCCGGGCCGCACGCCCGTGGACATGGCGGTACGCCTGCGCGACCTGGGCTTCGACGGCCTGCTCGCTGCCCACGACCCCGGGCCGCCGGCGACCCGCGAACGCTATCGGCGCTGGCAGCAGGCGGCGCTGCAGGATGCCACCTGCGCGCAGCTGGCCGAGCTGCGGGCGACCTGCGGCCCCGCACTGGCGCTGCTGTCGGTGGGCGGCATCCAGCACGCCGGGCACCTGCAGGCGCGGCTGGCGGCCGGCGCCGACCTCGTCCAGGTGCATAGCGCGCTGCTGCGCCGCGGCCCGTGGCTGGCCCGCGCGTTGCTGCGCGGCCAGCCGGCGTGCCTCAGGACTGCGGACGGAAGATAAGCACCCCGAGCGGCGGCAACGTGACGCTCAGCGAGACCGCCTGGCCGTGGCTGGCGATCGCCTCGGCGCCGATCCCGCCGCCATTGCCGACGTTGGAGCCGCCGTAGCAGGCGGCGTCGCTGTTGAACACCTCGACCCAGCGCGTCTCCAGCGGCACGCCGATCCGATAGCCCTCGCGCACCACCGGGGTGAAGTTGCACAGCACCAGCAGCGGCTGGCCGCCGGCATCGCGGCGCAGCCAGGCGAACACGCTGTTGCCGCGGTCGTCGCCGATCAGCCACTCGAACCCACGCGGGTCGGCGTCCAGCTCGTACAGCGCCGGTTCCCGGGCGTACAGCTGGTTGAGGTCGCGCAGCAGCTGCTGCACGCCACGGTGGTCGGGTTCGTCCAGCAGGAACCAGTCCAGCTCGCGGTCGTGGCTCCACTCGCGCCACTGGCCGAACTCGCTGCCCATGAACAGCAGCTTCTTGCCCGGGTGCGTCCACATGAACGACAGGTAGGCGCGCAGGTTGGCGAACTTCTGCCAGCGGTCGCCCGGCATCTTGTCGATCAGCGAGCCCTTGCCGTGCACCACCTCGTCGTGGGAGATCGGCAGCACGAAGTGCTCCGAGTAGGCGTAGATCATGCCGAAGGTCATCTTGTCGTGGTGGTACTGGCGGTGCACCGGGTCTTGCTCGATGTACTTGAGGGTGTCGTGCATCCAGCCCATGTTCCACTTGTAGGAGAACCCCAGCCCGCCCTGGTCGGTCGGCTTGCTGACCCCGGGAAAGGCGGTGGACTCCTCGGCGATGACCATGGCCCCGGGCGCCTCCAGCGCCACCACGTCGTTGAGATGACGCAGGAAGTCGATGGCCTCGAGGTTCTCGCGGCCGCCGTGGCGGTTGGGAATCCACTCGCCCTCCTTGCGCGAGTAGTCGCGGTAGAGCATCGAGGCGACCGCGTCCACGCGCAGGCCATCGACGTGGAACTCGCGCAGCCAGTGCAGCGCCGAGGCCAGCATGAAGCCGTGCACCTCGGTGCGCCCGAGGTTGTAGATGTAGGTGTCCCAGTCCTGATGGAAGCCCTCGAACGGGTGGTCGTACTCGTACAGCGAAGTACCGTCGAAATCGCCCAGGCCGTGTGCGTCGGTGGGGAAATGCGCCGGCACCCAGTCGAGGATCACGCCGACCCCGGCCTTGTGGCAGGCATCGACGAAGGCGGCGAAGTCGTGCGGCGTGCCGTAGCGCGCGCTGGGTGCGAACTGCGAAAGCGGCTGGTAGCCCCAGGAGCCGCCGAAGGGGTGCTCCATGATCGGCATCAGCTCGATGTGGGTGAAGCCCATCTCCACCACGTAGGGAATCAGCCGCTCGGCCAGCTCGTGCCAGTCGTAGAGCCGGCCATCGTCGCCACCATCGCGCCGCCAGGAGCCGGCGTGCACCTCGTAGATGCTCATCGGCTGGTCGACCTTCTGCCGCGTCGCCCGCTGCTGCAGCCAGCTGCCGTCCTGCCAGTCGTACTCCAGCGGGCGCGCCACCAGCGAGGCGGTACCGGGCGGCAGTTCGGTGGCCAGCGCCACCGGGTCGGCCTTGAGCGGCAGCACGCCGTGCGGGCCGAGGATCTCGTACTTGTAGGCATCGCCCGGCTTCAGCCGCGGGATGAACAGTTCCCAGACGCCAGACGGAATGCGCAGGCGCATCGGGTGGCGGCGGCCGTCCCAGCCGTTGAAGCTGCCGACCACCGAGACGCGCCGCGCATTGGGCGCCCAGACCGCGAAGCGCACGCCCGGGACGCCGTCGACCTCCACCACCTGCGAGCCGAACACCCGGCCGAGCTGGCGGTGGTTGCCCTCGGAGAACAGGTAGATATCCGTCTCGCCAAGCTGCGGGCCGAAGCTGTAAGGGTCCTCGGTGAGCTGCTCGCCGCCGGCCCAGCGGATGCGCAACAGGTAGGGCTGGTGGTTGGCCAGGCGGAGGAAGAACAGCCCCGGCACCTGGCCCTGCTCCATGCTGCCGAGGACGTTGGTACCGGCCCGGTCGAGCACCTCGACGCCCAGCGCATTGGGCAGGTAGGCGCGGATCACCTGGCCATCGCCGTCCGCATGCGGGCCGAGGATGGCGAATGGATTGCCGTGCTCGGCGCGCACCAGCGCATCCACTTCGGCATCGCTGGGCAGCAGGTTCTCTCCTGGCAGGGTCACGGCCGGACGGTCACTCATTGGTTTCTCCTCTGCAAAGCTGTTGCGCCAGCGCGGCCAGGCCCTGCAGGGGCACCGACAGCCAGGCGGGCCGGTTCTCGGCCTCGTAGGCCACTTCGTACGCTGTCTTCTCCAGCGTGAACAGGCTCAGCGTCGCCTCATCGCCCTGTTCGTCGCGCCAAGCATGGCGTATCTCTCTTACCGCTTGGCGATAGCCCTCGAGGAACACCTTGCGCGCGCTGGCCCGGTAATTGCCGGCGATGTTCTGCCGGGCCTGGTCGGCTTCCGGCGAGCTGTCGCTGATCTGTGCGTTGCGCAGGGTCATGGCGGCGGCGTATTCGAACGAGCGCAGCACCCCGGCGACATCCTTGTGCGGGCTGTACTTGCCGCGCCGCTGCTCGAGCGAGCGCGCCGGCTCACCCTCGAAGTCGATGAAGTACGCATCGCCCTGCACCACCAGCACCTGGCCCAGGTGCTGGTCGCCATGCACGCGGATGCGCAGGCCGCCGGTACCCAGCCCGGCCAGGCGCTCGACCTCGGCGAGCAGCGCGTCGCGCTGGCCAAGCAGCCGGTCCACCAGCAGCACATCGCGGCGCTCGAGGTTGGCACGGTTGCTCTCCAGCAGCGCCAAGGCGCGCAACAGTTGCTCGCGCACCGACGCGGCCAGCGCCTGCGCATCGCCCTCGCCAGCCGGCTCGGCGGCGAAGTCGGGGTTATCGGTCGCCCCGGCAAGGATCATGTGCATCTCGCCCAGGCGCTGGCCGAGCAGGCGGTTGAAGGCTTCCAGCTCGTCCAGCGCGCTGTACTGGTTCTCGTGCAGCGACACTCCGCCGGCCAGCTGGTCGCGCACCGCGCGGTCGAGGGTGTTGATCGTCCACTCCCAGGCGTCGCCCTGGTTGTCGAGGTAGCGCTGCACCACCATCAGCGCATGCGGCGTGCCGTCGGCATCGACGCGGCTGACCTGGCCGAGCATCGCCGAGATGTGGGCAAAGCCACGTTCGGTGAGGAAGGCGCCCATCTCCAGCTCCGGGTGGATGCCCGGCGAAACGCGACGCAGCAGCTTGATCATCAGCAGGCCGGAGACGATCGCCGAGCTGTTGGACTGCTCGGTGGTGAGGTAGCGCACGTCCAGCTCGGCCGGCAGTTCGATCTCCTCGAGCTGCTGCATCGGCACGAAGCGCAATTCGCCGCTGCCGGCGCCGAGCACCAGCCGCTCACGCAGGCCCTGCACCACCGCGACGATGAACTTGTCCAGCGCGAAGGCATCGGTCAACAGCCCCACCTGCGGGCCGCGGCGGACCCGCGCCATTGCCAGCTGCTGCGGCAGCGCGGTGCCGAACTCGGCCTCGGGCAGGTAGCCGAACGGCAGCTGGTAGACATCGGTCCGCCCGCTGCTGCTGACCTCGACCTCGCTGAGCAGCAGCGGGTGCTGCGGATCGCCGAACGGCAGCGCGTAGCAGATGTGCACGCTGTCGATGGCGCTGTCCTTGCTGGCGAACCAGCGCCGCTTGGGCAGGTAGGTCGGCAGTGCATCGTGCTCCAGGATCTTGCGGCAGGTGTTGTCCAGCGAGTCCAGGCGCTTGAGCACCAGGGTGCGGAAGTCCGGCATGGTCTCCACCGGTTCCTGGTGCCAACTGGGCATCTGGTTGGTGGGCGCCAGCTGGAACCAGTAGAAGCCGTAGGGCGGCAGGGTCAGCAGGTAGGGCAACTGGCCGATCGGCGGGAAGGCGCTGCCACCGAGCATCTCCACCGGCACCATGCCGGCGTACTGCGACATTTCCAGCTCCGCCGCCTGCGCCGAGCGCGAGACGTTGGCGACGCAGAAGATGATCTCGGTCTGCCCATCCGGCCCGGTGAACTCGCGCAGATAGGCCAGGATGCGCCGGTTGCTCGGCGCCAGCATCTTCAGCGTGCCGCGGCCGAAGGCCTTGAACTGGCGGCGGATGGCGAGCATGCGCCGGGTCCAGTTGAGCAGCGAATGCGGGTCGCGCTGCTGCGCCTCGACGTTGATCGTCTGGTAGCCGTAGAGCGGGTCCATGATCGGCGGCAGCACCAGGCTCGGCGGGTCGGCGCGGGAAAAGCCGCCGTTGCGGTCGACCGACCACTGCATCGGCGTGCGCACGCCGTCGCGGTCGCCGAGAAAGATGTTGTCACCCATGCCGATCTCGTCGCCGTAGTAGATCACCGGCGTACCGGGCATCGACAGCAGCAGGCTGTTGAGCAGCTCGATGCGCCGGCGGTCGCGCTCGAGCAGCGGCGCCAGGCGCCGGCGGATGCCGAGGTTGATGCGTGCGCGCTTGTCGCTGGCGTAGTAGTTCCAGAGGTAGTCGCGCTCCTTGTCGGTGACCATCTCCAGGGTCAGCTCGTCGTGGTTGCGCAGGAAGATCGCCCACTGGCAGTTGTCGGGGATGTCCGGCGTCTGGCGCAGGATGTCGGTGATCGGGAAGCGATCCTCCTGGGCGATGGCCATGTACATGCGCGGCATCAGCGGGAAGTGGAAGGCCATGTGGCATTCGTCGCCGGGGCCGCCATTCTCGCCGCCGAAGTACAGCTGGGTGTCCTCGGGCCACTGGTTGGCCTCGGCCAGCAGCATGCGGTCGGGATAGTTGGCGTCGATCTCGGCGCGGATCTGCTTGAGCACCACGTGGGTCTCGGGCAGGTTCTCGTTGTTGGTGCCGTCGCGCTCGACGAGGTAGGGAATCGCATCCAGGCGCAGGCCATCGATGCCCATGTCCAGCCAGTAGCGCATCACCCCGATCACCGCCTTCATCACCTGCGGGTTGTCGAAGTTGAGGTCCGGCTGGTGCGAGTAGAAGCGATGCCAGAAGTACTGCTTGGCCACCGGGTCCCAGGTCCAGTTGGATTTCTCGGTGTCGAGGAAGATGATCCGCGTGCCCGGATACTTGTCGTCGCTGTCCGACCAGACGTAGAAATTGCGCGCCGCCGAGCCCTTCTTCGCCTTGCGCGCCCGTTGGAACCAGGGGTGCTGGTCGGAGGTGTGGTTGATGACCAGCTCGGTGATCACCCGCAGGCCGCGCCGGTGCGCCTCGGCGATGAAGCGCCGGGCGTCGGCCAGGCTGCCGTAGTCGGGGTGGACGTTCTTGTACTCGGCGATGTCATAGCCGTCGTCCCGCCGCGGCGAGGGATAGAACGGCAGCAGCCAGATGGTGTTCACGCCGAGGTCGGCGATGTAGTCGAGCTTGTCGATCAGCCCGGCGAAGTCGCCGACGCCATCGTTGTTGGAGTCGAAGAAGGATTTCAGGTGCACCTGATAGACCACCGCGTCCTTGTACCAGAGCGGGTCCTTGATGAAGGCTGCGGGTTTGCGCGCTTTCGCCATGTTCGGCTTCCTTTTTGTGGCTGTCACTGCTGGCCAGGGCTCGTTTTCGAGCTTACAAAATGCTTCAGCTAGCTTTGCCATCTGACTGATTAATTTGATTTTCTGACCGTATTCCAGAATTCACTTCAAGTCGGGATCGACCTGCTCGGCGGTGAGCCGCCAGATGCCGAAGGGAATCTTCCAGGGCTCGATGCGCATCCACTGGGTCTTGCCGTACCAGGTCCAGCGATGGCCGTTCATCAGGTCCTCGCCCTGGGTCTGGGCATCGTCGCGCAGGCCCAGTTCCCAGAGCGGCAGTTCGAAATGCGCCTCCTGGGCGTTGTGCGGGTCGAGGCTGATGGCCACCAGGATGAAATTGGAGCGGTCCGCCGTGCGCTTGCCGAAGTAGAAGATGCTGTCGTTCCAGCACAGGTAGGGCTGGAAGCCCAGATGCGTCTGCAACGCCGGGTTCTGCCGGCGGATGCGGTTGAGCTGGGCGATTTCGGCGACGATGTTGCCCGGCGCCTGGTAGTCGCGCGGGCGGATCTCGTACTTCTCCGAGTCCAGGTATTCCTCCTTGCCGGGCATCGCCGCCGCCTCGCACAGCTCGAAGCCCGAGTACATGCCCCACAGCCCCGAGCCCATGGTCGCCAGCGCGGCGCGGATGAGGAAGCCGGCGCGGCCGGACTCCTGCAGGAAGAACGGGTTGATGTCCGGCGTGTTGACGAAGAAGTTCGGCCGGTAGCAGTCGCGCAGCGGCGGCTCGTTGAGCTGGGTGAAGTACTCCGACAGCTCGGCCTTGGTGTTGCGCCAGGTGAAGTAGGTGTAGCTCTGGTTGAAGCCGACCTTGCCCAGGCGCGCCATCATCGCCGGGCGGGTGAAGGCCTCGGAGAGGAACATCACGTTCGGGTCGCGCTCGCGGATGTCGGCGATCAGCCACTCCCAGAACGGCAACGGCTTGGTGTGCGGGTTGTCGACGCGGAAGATCTTCACGCCCTGCTCGACCCAGTGCCAGACCACGTCGCGCAGGGCGATCCACAGGTCCGGCAGGGCATCCTCGGCGTAGAAGTCGACGTTGACGATGTCCTGGTATTTCTTCGGCGGGTTCTCGGCGTACTTGATGGTGCCGTCCGGGCGCCAGGAGAACCAGCCGGGGTGCTCCTTCAGCCAGGGGTGATCCTGCGAACACTGGATGGCGAAGTCGAGGGCGATCTCCAGGCCGTGCTCGGCGGCCGCGCGGACCAACTCGCGGAAGTCCTCCAGGGTGCCGAGCTGCGGGTGGATCGCATCGTGGCCGCCTTCCTCGCTGCCGATGGCATAGGGGCTGCCCGGATCGTTCGGCCCGGCCTCCAGGCTGTTGTTGCGGCCCTTGCGGTGCTGCCGCCCGATCGGGTGGATCGGCGTGAAATAGAGCACGTCGAAACCCATGTCGCGGATCGCCGGCAGGCGCTTGTGCACGTCGCGCAAGGTGCCGTGGCGCGCGGGATCATCCGTCACCGAGCGCGGGAACAGCTCATACCAACTGGCGAACTGGGCGCGCACGCGCTCGACCTCCAGTGGGTACACCGGGCTGCGGCTGCAGTGCTCGCGCGGGTCGGCGACGGCCATGGCCACGGCGGTTTCCTCGGCCAGCAGCACGGACACGCGCTCGTCCTCGAGATGGGCGCTGTCCAGGCGATGCAGCAGGTCGTCGAGGGTCGCGCGGATTTCGCCGTGGCTGCGCTGCGCCGCGCGCTGCAGGTGCCCTCGGCCCTCTTCCAGCTCGACCGCGATCGGCACGCCGGCGGCGTGCTTCTTCGACAGCTCGTAGCGGTAGGACTCGAAAACGTCCCACCAGGCCTCGATGAGAAACTCGTGGGTCGCGACCTGGGTGGGCGTGAAGTGGCCTTCCCAGCTGTCGTTGACCAGCGCCTTGAGGCGCGCCCGCCGCCAGCTTTGCTCGCCCCTGACGCGCCAGCACACCGCGGCGGCGAGCTTGTCGTGACCGTCGGCGAAGATCTTGCTGGTAACCGTGACCTGCTGGCCGATGGTGCCCTTGGCGGCGAAGCGTCCGTCGTCCACGACCGGCTCGGTGGACTCGATGGCGATGCGCGGCATGCGCATGGCTTCGGCAAGTCGGGGGTGGAGCGCGGCGGTACGCTGGGCATCGGTCATCGAACGGACTCCTGAAGCGCTGGGACGTGAAGAAACGGCACACCGGCCCCTCGCCACGGCTGCGGCGAGCGATCCGGTGGCCGCTGGAGCGCCCTCCGACGGTGTCGTGCGGGCTCTCTCTTCCGAGCCGGCGTGGTGCCGAAAGTTCAGCCCCGGCCGCCGCGCCGCGGCCCCACCCGACACAGCGTAGACAGCCGGCAGGCCAGCTGCTGCAGCGCCGGTCTAGACTGCGGGGACGCGCCCGAGAGGAGAACCCGAAGATGACCCATTCGCGCCCCGACGTGCCGCAGCCCGATCCGGTGCTGCAGGACAAGCCCGGCGACCTGCCGCAGGTGCCCTGCGCCGACGAGCTGGAGGACTTCAAGCCCGGCGCGCCCTACGGCAAGCAGAGCGTGGCCGACCCCGACGAGGACGTGCAGCCCGGCTGAGGCAAGATGGCCGCACAGTGCAAAGCGCTGCGGCACGTCAATCCCCCGGGTCACTCGCGTGCTATGGTGCGCCCCGTCCAATCCACAGCCGGGAGTGCCTCATGCTGCTTCGTCTTCTGACCGCCAGCGCCCTTAGCGCGGTCTGCCTGTTCGCCAGCGCCGCCGACCCACACCACGCCCACGATGCGCATGCCATGCACGCTTCGCTGGTCGTCAGCCAGGCCTGGTCGCGGGCGATGCCGCCCAGCGCGCCCAACGGCGCGGTGTATTTCCAGTTGCAGAACCAGGGCAGCGAGGCTGACCGGCTGCTGTCCGCGCAGACGCCGCGGGCCGAACGCGCCGAGCTGCATACGCACAAGCAGGTCGGCGAGGTGATGCGCATGATGCAGGTCGAGGCGGTGGAGATTCCGGCCGGCGGACGCGTCGAGTTCGCCCCCGGCGGCTACCACCTGATGCTGTTCGGCCTCAAGCAGCCGCTCAAGGCCGGCGAGCGCTTCCCGGTGACCCTGACGTTCGACAAGGCCGGCGAACAGACGGTCGAGGTGAGCATCCAGGACGATGCGCCGACCGGCGCCGTGCACGGGCACCACTGACAGGGCGGGCCACCGTCGCGGTGGCCCTTGGCTTCAGATCGACGCTGGCGTGCGCATGGTGACGAATTCCTCGGCCGCCGTCGGATGGATGCCCAGGGTTTCGTCGAACACCTGCTTGGTCGCCCCCGCCTTCAGCGCCACGGCCAGGCCCTGCATGATCTCGCCGGCGTCCGGGCCGGCCATGTGGCAACCGAGCACGCGGTCGGTCTCGGCATCCACCACCAGCTTCATCAGGCTGCGCTCCAGGCTCTGGGTCATGGTCAGCTTCATCGGCCGGAAGCGGCTCTCGTAGACCCGCACCCGGTGGCCGCGCTCGCGGGCCTGTTCCTCGGTGAGCCCCACCGTGGCCATGTTCGGCAGGCTGAACACCGCGGTCGGGATCAGCTCGTAGTCGACCTTGCGATACTCCTCCGGCCTGAACAGTCGCCGCGCCACGGCCATGCCCTCGGCCAGCGCCACCGGCGTCAGTTGTACCCGGCCGATCACATCGCCGATGGCCAGGATCGAGGGCACCGAGGTGCGGTACTCGTCGTCGACGGCGATGAAGCCGCGTTCGTCCAGCTTCACCCCCAGCGCGTCGAGGCCCAGGTTGTCGAGCATCGGCCGGCGCCCGGTGGCGTAGAAGATGCAGTCGGCCTCCAGGCTGCGACCGTCCTCCAGGGTCGCCAGCAGGCTGCCGTCGGCCTGTTTGTCGATGCGCGCGATGTCGGCCTTGAACTGCAGGTCCAGGTCTTTCTTGATCAGCTCGTCCTTGATGTGGTCGCGCAGCGAGCCGTCGAAGCCGCGCAGGAACAGCTCGCCGCGGTAGAGCAGCTTGGTGTCGGCACCGCAGCCGTGGAAGATCGAGGCGAATTCCACGGCGATGTAGCCCCCGCCGACCACCAGCACGCGGCGCGGCAGGCGCTCGAGATAGAAGGCTTCATTGGAGGTGATCGCATGCTCGCGCCCGGGGATGTCCGGCACGAAGGGCCAGCCGCCGGTGGCCACCAGGATGTGCTCGGCGCTGTAGCGCTGGCCGGCGACCTCGACGGTGTGGGCGTCGACCACCCGGGCATGGGCTTCGAACAGGCTGACGCCGCTGTCGACCAGCAGGTTGCGGTAGATGCCGTTGAGCCGCTGGATCTCGCGCTCCTTGTTGGCGATCAGCGTCGCCCAGTCGAAAGTCGCGCCGTCGATGGTCCAGCCATAACCCTGCGCCTGGCCGATGTCCTCGGCGTAGTGTGCGCCGAACACCAGCAGCTTCTTCGGCACGCAGCCGACGTTGACGCAGGTGCCGCCCAGGTAGCGGCTCTCGGCCACGGCCACCCGGGCACCGAAACCCGCCGCGAAACGGGCGGCGCGAACGCCACCGGAACCGGCGCCGATGACGAATAGATCGAAGTCGTAAGCCATGTGTCGTTGTCTCCTGTCAGAATCGCCAGCATACCCCAGGACACCGCGGAGGACTGCCGCATGCGCCCCACCCTCACCCACCTGGCCCTGCATGTACCCGACCTGGACGCCTGCATCGCGTTCTACCAGCGCTTCTGCGGCATGCACGTGTTCCACGAGCGCGCCGGCAAGGGTTCGCGCATCGTCTGGATGGCCGAGCCCGGCCGCGAGCGCGAGTTCATCTTCGTCATCATGCCCGGCGGGGTCGATCGCCAGTTGGCCGCCAACGACTACAGCCACTTCGGCTTCGCCCTGCCCAGCCGCGCGGCGGTCGATGCCCTGGCCGACCAGGCGCGCGAGGCCGGCTGCCTGATCTGGGAGCCACGCGACGAGCCCTACCCGGTCGGCTACTACTGCGGCGTGCGCGACCCGGCCGGCAACTACGTCGAGTTCAGCTATGGCCAGCCGCTGGGTCCGGGCGCCGAGGAGCTGCCGCTGCCCTGAGCCAAACGAAAAGGGCCGCCCGCAGGCAGCCCCTTATCGATCAAGAAATCGCCGCGGCGATCAGAACTTACCGGTCTGGTAGAAGTTCTCGTAGCAGAAGTTGGTCGCCTCGATGTAACCCTCGGCGCTACCGCAGTCGAAGCGCTGGCCCTTGAACTTGTAGGCCAGCACGCAACCGTCCTGCGCCTGCTTCATCAGGGCGTCGGTGATCTGGATCTCGCCACCCTTGCCCGGCTCGGTCTGTTCGATCAGGTCGAAGATGTCGGGGGTCAGGATGTAGCGGCCGATGATCGCCAGGTTCGACGGCGCGTCCTCGGGCTTGGGCTTCTCCACCATGTGGCTGACGCGGAAGATGTCGTCGCGGATCATCTCGCCGGCGATCACGCCGTACTTGCTGGTTTCTTCCGGCGGCACTTCCTGGATCGCCACGATCGAGCAGCGGAACTGGTTGTACAGCTTGACCATCTGCGCCAGCACCGGGTCGCCGCCGAGGTTGATGCACAGGTCGTCGGCCAGGACCACGGCAAACGGCTGGTCGCCGATCAGCGGGCGGCCGCTGAGGATCGCGTGGCCCAGGCCCTTCATCTCGATCTGGCGGGTGTAGGAGAAGGTGCATTCGTCGATCAGCTTGCGGATGCCGACCAGGTACTTTTCCTTGTCGGTGTTGCGGATCTGGTGTTCGAGCTCATAGCTGATGTCGAAGTGATCCTCCAGCGAGCGCTTGCCGCGGCCGGTGACCATGGCGATCTCCTTGAGCCCGGCAGCCAGGGCTTCTTCGACGCCGTACTGGATCAGCGGCTTGTTGACCACCGGCAGCATTTCCTTGGGCATGGCCTTGGTCGCGGGAAGGAAGCGCGTACCGTAACCGGCAGCGGGGAAAAGGCATTTCTTGATCATGGGAGTCCTTTGATAGAGAGGTTCCAGTTGGTGCACTGCCCATAGAAGCAGCACCTCGGAAGCCCGCGGGAGCAACCGACGCTGAGGCTACGACCATCGAATCACGTACCGGTTCGCGATTTTCCCTTACTGGGGTCGATCCCCGGTGCGCCAGGCGCAAAGGCCCGTGGCAGCTGGCGCGGCGGCGCAGGCAAAGCTACGTCCCGGCCGGCCGGCTGTAAATGCCCGGGCACCGTGCGCATGGAAAAAATGAGGCTCTTAGATGGCAGTTCGATGACGGCAGCGGCGGTGCCGAATGCCAGGCGACTGACCCAGGTCAAGCCCGACGTTTTTCCGCGTGAATTTCCCGCCACGCAGGCAGACCGCCGGCGCGCGCCGATAATATCATCAGGCCATCAACGCCTTCGCCAACCTTTTAAAAAACCGCCTAAAGATCAGGGACATTGCGCCGATGCCCTGACCACCAGGCCAGGCTTGCCTTCCTGCGCCAGGCACCGTCGCCAACGAGAACAGGTCCAGCGGCCAGACGTGGCATGCGCAGCAATGGATTCAAGGAAAAACCATGACCAGTACTTCCGCTTCCCGGCAAATGTCCGTCCAAACCAAGATCAACCTGGCGCTGCTGGTGGTGCTGGTACTGATCATGTCGGCCTCGCTGCTGATTGCCGCCGACGCCGAGAAGAAGCTGGTGCTGCAGGTGGTCGAGCAGCAGACCAAGGATGCCGCCGACTCCTACTTCGACAGCATCAACACCATGATGCTGACCGGCACCATGGCCCAGCGCGAAGTGCTGCGCAACAAGCTGCTGGCGCGTCCCGGCGTGATGGATGCGCGGATCATCCGCGGCGAGCCGGTGGCCAAGACCTTCGGCCCGGGCTTCGCCTACCAGGCCCCGGCCGATGCGCTGGACCGTGCCGCGCTGGCCGGCGAGGCGATCATCAAGGTCACCGAACAGACCGACGGCCGCCGCGTGCTGACGGTGATCAACCCGATCGTCGCGCAGCATGACTATCGCGGCACCAACTGCCTGGGTTGCCACCAGGTGCCGGAGAACAGCGTGATGGGCGCGGTGCGCATCGCCTACGACCTGGACGCCCTGGACCAGCGCGTCGACCGCAACATCCAGATCCTCGCCGGCATCCAGCTGGTGCTGCTGCTGGCCGGCGTGGCGGTGATGATCTACACCGTGCGCCGGGTGATCATCAGCCGCATCAACGCCATGCGCCACACCATGGAAGCCATGACCCGCGACGAGGACCTCAGCCGCAGCGTGGCGGTCGGTGCCCACGACGAGATCGGCGCCATGGGCCAGGCCTTCAACCGCATGATCGGCAAGTTCCGCGGCAGCCTCGAGGCGGTAGCCACCGTCACCCACCAGCTGACCGACGTCTCCGACCGCGTCTCGCATGTAGCCGAGAAAACCCTCGGCGCGGTCATCGAGCAACGCAGCGAGACCGACATGGTGGCCTCGGCGATGAACGAGATGAGCGCGACCGTGCAGGAAGTGGCGCGCAATGCCAACCAGACCGCCACCGCCTCCAACGGCGCCGACCACGAGTCGCGCGCGGGCGTACGGGTCGCCGGCGAGGCGCTGGACGGCATCGACACGCTGATCAAGGACATCGAGAAGGCCGCCGAGGTGGTGCGCCAGCTGGAGTCCGACAGCGCCAGCATCGACAACGTGGTGGGCGTGATCAAGGGCATCGCCGAGCAGACCAACCTGCTGGCGCTGAACGCGGCCATCGAGGCGGCACGCGCCGGCGAACAGGGCCGCGGCTTCGCCGTGGTCGCCGACGAGGTCCGCACCCTCGCCTCGCGGACGCAGAAGTCCACCGAGGAAATCCAGCACATGATCGAGCAGCTGCAGCAGGGCGTCGGCAACGCGGTGCAGGCGATGGTCGCGGCGCAGGCGCGCGCGCGCTCGGGTTCCGAGTGCGTGGCCCGCGCCGCCCAGAGCCTGGGCGCCATCGCCGGCGAGGTGGGCACCATCAACGAGATGAACACCCAGATCGCCACCGCCGCCGAGCAGCAGAGTGCGGTGGCCGAGGAGATCAACCGCAACATCACCACCATCAGCCGGATCGCCGACACTACCTCGGCCGACGCCACCCAGACTTCGCAGATCAGCGAGGAGCTGGTGCAACTGGCCGCCGAGCTCAACCGCCTGGTCGGGCAGTTCCGCCTCTGAGCCGCAGGCCACGCGACCGCCTGCCGTGCAGGCGGTCGCCAACACCGGTCTTCTTGATCTGAAACAGTCGGTCGGCGCCGCCGGATCGGTGATAATCGGCGCCTACAGACGATCGGCCGGCCTTACGTGCACCGCGCCGCCTTTAAGAAAAGCATTCGAAGGTGAACCGCTCCCATGGACCAGACACCCACATTCAACCGCGCGCTGGTTGAAAAGTACGACCGCCCCGGCCCGCGCTACACCTCCTACCCCACCGCGCCGCAGTTCCACCAGGCCTTCGCCGCCGACGACTACCGCAACGCCGCGCGCGCCAGCAACGAGGCCGCGCAGCCCAAGCCGCTATCGGTGTACATCCACATCCCGTTCTGCAAGAGCCTGTGCTACTACTGCGCCTGCAACAAGATCATCACCCACAAGACCGAACGCGCGGCCGAGTACCTCGACTACCTCAAGCGCGAGATCGCCATGCAGGCGGCGCTGTTCGATCGCTCGCGCAAGCTGACCCAGCTGCACCTGGGCGGCGGCACGCCCACCTACCTGAGCAGCGAGCAACTGGCCGACCTGATGGCCACGCTGCACCAGGCGTTCAACATGGACGACAGCGATGACCACGAGTTTTCCCTCGAGGTCGACCCGCGCACCATCAGCGCCACCCAGATCCACGAGCTGCGCCAGCTGGGCTTCAACCGCCTGAGCTTCGGCGTGCAGGACTTCGATGCGCGGGTCCAGGCCGCGGTCAACCGCATCCAGAGCGAGGAACAGACCCGCGAGCTGGTCGAAGCCGCGCGCGCGGCGAAGTTCAAGTCGGTCAGCGTCGACCTGATCTACGGCCTGCCGCTGCAGACGGTGGAGAGCTTCGACACCACGCTGAGCAAGATCATCGCGCTGCGCCCCGACCGCATCGCCGCCTACAGCTACGCGCACCTGCCCGACCTGGTGCGTGCGCAGAAGCTGATCCGTCCCGAGGACATGCCACCGCCCGAGCGCAAGCTGGAGCTGCTGGAGCTGACCATCCAGCGCCTGACCGCCGCTGGCTACGTCTACATCGGCATGGACCACTTCTCCCTGCCGGACGACGAGCTGGCGCTGGCGCGCGCCAACGGCACGCTGCAGCGCAACTTCCAGGGCTATTCGACCCACGCCGACTGCGACCTGATCGGCCTCGGCATCTCCTCCATCGGCAAGGTCGGCGATAGCTACAGCCAGAACGTCAAGGAGCTCTCGCAGTACTACGCACGCCTGAACGAAGGCCTGCTGCCGGTGCACCGCGGCTACCAGCTGAGCGAGGACGACCGCATCCGCCGCGACGTGATCGTCGCCCTGATGTGCCACGGGCGGATCGACTTCGCCGCCATCGAGGCCCGCCACGGCATCCGCTTCACCGAGTACTTCGCCGATTCGCTGGCCAAGCTCGACGAGCACGTCGCCGACGGCCTGGTGCGCATCACCGACCAGGCCCTGGAACTGCTGCCCCAGGGCCAGCTGATGATGCGCAACGTCGCCATGGCCTTCGACGCCTACCTGGGCGGCGAGCAGCGCGGGCGCTTCTCGCGCACCGTCTGAGCCCGAAGCATCCCGGTGCACCGCGCCGGGATGCCGCTCCGCTGATCGTTCCGGCATTGCCAAAGCGCCTGCGACCTGTATAAATAGCCAGCCCATTCAGCCGTCCAGGCGCACGCCGCCGCTGGCCTCATGCGTGACCCGCTGCCCAATCCCTTCTACTACCTCGACAACTTCCAGCAGGTGCTCGACTGGGTGTCCCGGCGCCACGGCGACCTGCTGGATGCGACCGAACGCACCTTCATCGAAACCTTCGGCAGCCTGCCGCAGGCCTCGCGCGCGCTGCTGGTGCGCATGGTCATGCGCAAGGGCGAACTGTTTCGCGCGAGCAAGCTCACCTACCAGGAGATCGGCTGCCCGCATGCCGCGGCCGAGCCACTGGCGGCCCTGGGCTGGATCGAGACCGCGCCGCTGCTGAGCGGCACCCAGCTGTTCGCCCTGCTGAACAAGGCGGAACTGCTCGGCGCGTTCGCCCCGAGCGGCCTGAGCGGGCTGCGCAAGGCCGAGCTGTTCGAGCGCCTGGCGGACCGATTGACCGGCGAGCGCCCGCTGGCCGACTGGTGCCCGGCGCTGGCCGAGCGGGTCTTCGGGCTGCGCATCGGTGACTGCTGCGAGCGCCTGCGCCTGATGTTCTTCGGCAACCTGCGCCAGGACTGGTCGGAATTCGTGCTCGCCGACCTCGGCATCCATCGCTACGAGCAGGTGGAGTTTTCCGCGGCCTCGCGGGCCTTCGCCTGTCGTGCGGACATCGACGCCTACCTGCAGCTGCAACGCTGCCGCGACGCCTTCGACGGCGGTGCGGCAGCCGCCGAGGTGCTGGCCTGCATCCCGCGCGAGGCGTTCGCCAACCCCTGGCTGGAGAGCCGGCGCGGCAAGCTGCTGCTGCGCCTCGGCCTGCAGTTCGAACGCGACGGCGAACTGGGCGAGGCCCTGCGTGTGCATGCCGGCAACCGCTACGCCGGCGCCCGCGAACGCGCCATTCGCGTGCTCGAGCGCTGCGGCCAGCTGCAGGCGGCGCTCGAGCTGGCCGACCAGGCGGCCGCCGCGCCGGAAAGCGAACACGAGGCCCAGCAGTTGCAGCGCATCGTCCCGCGCCTGCGCCGCGGGCTGAGCGGCATACCGCAACCGCGCCCACGCGACGGCGCGGTCGAGCGGCTCGACCTCGAGTTGCCGTACTGTGGCCTGCGCGTCGAGCAGGCGGTGTGCGAGCACCTGGGCCTGGCCGACGCCCCGGTGCACTACGTGGAGAATGCCCTGCTCGGCTCGCTGTTCGGCCTGCTCTGCTGGGACGCCCTGTTCGCGCCGCTGCCCGGGGCGTTCTTCCACCCCTTCCACTGGGCGCCGGCCGACCTCGACCGCCCGGACTTCCAGCAGCGCCGCGCCGGGCTGTTCCAGCAGTGCCTGGCCCGCCTGGACAGCGACGACTACCGCGAGTGGATCCGCCGGACCTACCGCGCCAAGGCCGGCATCCACTGCGCCTTCGTCGCCTGGGGCCTGCTCGCCGAGGAGCTGCTGGAACAGGCGCTGGCCTGCATCCCGGCGCGCGACCTCAAGCTGATCTTCCAGCGCATCCTCGGCGACGTGCGGACCAACCGCTCCGGGTTGCCCGACCTGGTGCAGTTCTGGCCCGCCGAGCGGCGCTACCGGATGATCGAGGTCAAGGGCCCCGGCGACCGCCTGCAGGACAACCAGAAACGCTGGATCGAGTACGCCGGGCAACACGGGCTGCCGATCAGCGTCTGCCATGTGCGCTGGGCCGGGTGATGGAGTACCGCGTCGCGGTCCGCGCGCTGTGCGAGTTCAGCGCCAAGCAGGGCGATCTCGACCTGCGCTTCACACCCTCGCCCACCGCCCAGGAAGGCATCGCCGGACACCAGCGGGTCGCCGCGCGCCGCGCTGCCGAGTACCAGCGCGAGGTGCCGCTGCAGGGCCGCTACCGCAGCCTCGAGGTGCGCGGCCGCGCCGATGGTTACGACCCGGCGCGCAACCGCCTGGAGGAGATCAAGACCTACCGCGGCGACCTGGCACGGCAGCCGGCCAACCACCGCCAGCTGCACTGGGCCCAGGCGCGGGTCTATGGCTGGCTGCTGTGCCAGGCGCGCGGGCTGGCGGGCCTGGAGGTAGCACTGGTCTACTTCGACATCGTCTCGCAGAAGGAAACGCTGCTTGGCGAATACCAGAGCGCCGAACAACTGCGGCTGTTCTTCGAGGCCCAGTGCGAGTGCTTCCTCGCCTGGGCCGAAGGCGAACTGGCCCATCGGCAGGCGCGCGACCGGCAGCTGCTCGCCCTGCGCTTTCCCTTCGCCGCGTTCCGCCAGGGCCAGCGCCCGCTCGCCGAGGCGGTGTACAAGTCCGCCTGCACCGGTACGCTGTTGCTGGCCCAGGCGCCGACCGGCATCGGCAAGACCCTCGGCACGCTGTTCCCGACGCTCAAGGCCATGCCCGGCCAGGCGCTGGACAAGCTGTTCTTCCTCGCCGCCAAGACCTCCGGTCGCGGCCTGGCGCTGGACGCCCTCGAGCGGCTGCGCGACCAGGCACCGGGGCTGCGCGTGCTCGAGCTGGTCGCCCGGGACAAGAGCTGCGAGCACCCGGACAGGGCCTGCCACGGCGAATCCTGCCCGCTGGCGCGCGGCTTCTACGATCGCCTGCCCGCCGCCCGCGCCGCGGCTGCCGCGCACGGCACGCTACGCCAGGCCGAGCTGCGCGCCATCGCCCTCGAGCACGCCATCTGCCCCTACTACCTGGGCCAGGAAATGGCGCGCTGGGCCGACGTCATCGTCGGCGACTACAACTACTACTTCGATCTCGGCGCCCTGCTGCACGGGCTGACGCAGGCCAACGACTGGCGTGTCTGCGTGCTGGTGGACGAGGCGCACAACCTGCTCGAGCGCGCCCGCGGCATGTACAGCGCCGAGCTGGACCAGCGCCGCTTCAGCGGGCTGGCCAAGGCCGCGCCGGCCGCCCTGGCCAGGGTGCTGCGCAAGCTGAACCGCGCCTGGAGCGAGCTGCATCGCGAGCAGCGGCAGGCCTACGCGGTACTGCCGCAGCTGCCGCTCAAGCTGATCGGCCTGCTGCAGCAACTGGTCGGCGAGGTCACCGACCTGCTCGCCGAAACGTCCGAGGGGCTTTCGCCGGAGCTGCGCGACGCCTACTTCGCCGCCATGCAGTTCTGCCGCTTGGCCGAGCTGTTCGACGATCACTCGCTGCTCGACTGCAGCCTGCTCGACAGCGGCAGGCGCCGGCTGTCACGCCTGTGCCTGCGCAACCTGATTCCGGCGCCGTTCCTCGCACCGCGCTTTGCCCAGGCGCGCAACAGCGTGCTGTTCTCCGCCACGCTCAACCCGCGGCATTTCTACCGCGACACCCTCGGTCTGCCCGAAGCCCACGCCTGGCTCGACGTCGAGCCGCCGTTTCGCAGCGAGCAGCTACAGGTACGCCTGGCGCGGGACGTCTCGACCCGCTTCGCCGACCGCCAGGCCTCGCTCGCACCGATCGTCGAACGCCTGGCGCGGCAGTACCTCGAGCGCCCCGGCAACTACCTGGCCTTCTTCAGCAGCTTCGACTACCTGCAACAGGTGGCCGAGCTGTTCCAGCGCGAGCACCCGGGCATCACCTGCTGGCAGCAGACCCGGCAGATGGACGAGGCGGCGCGCGAGGCCTTTCTCGCCCGCTTCAGCGAGGATGGCCAGGGCATCGCCTTTGCCGTGCTCGGCGGCGCCTTCGCCGAGGGCATCGACCTGCCCGGCACGCGGCTGATCGGCGCCTTCATCGCCACCCTCGGCCTGCCTCAGGTCAACCCGGTCAACGAGGAGTTGCGCGCACGCATGCAGGCGCGCTTCGGCGCCGGCTACGACTACGCCTACTTCTATCCCGGCCTGCAGAAGGTGGTGCAGGCCGCGGGACGGGTGATCCGCACCCCCGAGGACGAAGGCGTGATCCACCTGATCGATGATCGCTTCGCCCAGCCGCGCACCCGGCGCCTGCTGCCGGGCTGGTGGCGGGTGGACTGACCTGCTGCACTTCGTTCGGTAATCGCCCACTTCCTGGCGCCCGGCGGCTCCCGCCACTGTTTCGTCGACGCGGCTTTGTTACTGTATTAACCAGTTAGTTACTTACAGGACAATACGCGTGCACCCTCTGATCCTCGTGCTCAACGGCCCCAACCTGAACCTGCTCGGCACCCGCGAGCCGGCCACCTATGGTCACGAGACGCTGGCCGACATCGCCGAGCTGTGCCGGCGCACCGGCGAGCGGCACGGCCTGGCGGTGGAGTTCTTCCAGACCAACCACGAGGGCGAGCTGATCGAGCGCATCCACGCGGCCCGCGGCCGCTGCGCCGGCATCCTGATCAACCCGGCGGCCTGGACGCACACCTCGGTGGCGATCCGCGATGCGCTCGCCGCGGTGGAGCTGCCGGTGATCGAGGTGCACCTGTCCAACGTGCACAAGCGCGAGGCCTTCCGTCACCACTCCTTCGTTTCACCGATCGCCCTCGGGGTGATCGCCGGCCTGGGCAGCAACGGCTATCGCCTGGGCCTCGAGCATTTCGCTCAGTTGCTCAAAGGAATCCACCATGACCAATAACAAGACCGCCTCCGTGCTGGCCGGGCTGATCGGCGCCGGTATCCAGCTTTCGCGCACGCCGGCGCTGCACGAGCGCGAGGGCGATGCCCAGGGCATCCGCTACCTGTACCGGTTGATCGACCTGGACCAGCTCAAGCTGGACACTGGCGCCCTGCCCGAGCTGCTGACCGCCGCCGAACACATGGGCTTCACCGGACTCAACATCACCTTCCCGGCCAAGCAGGCGATCATCCCGCTGCTCGACGAGCTGTCGGACGAGGCGCGCGGCATCGGTGCGGTGAATACCGTGGTGCTCAAGGATGGCAAGCGCGTCGGCCACAACACCGACGCGCTGGGCTTCGCCGAAGGCCTGCGTCGCGGCCTGCCGGGTGTCGCGCGGCGCCGCGTGGTGCAGATGGGCGCCGGCGGCGCCGGTGCCGCGGTGGCCCATGCGCTGCTCGCCGAGGGCGTCGGGCAACTGAGCATCTTCGAGGTCGAGCCCGCGCGTGCCCAGGGCCTGGTGGACAACCTCAACGCCAGCTTCGGCGCCGGCCGCGCGGTAGTCGGCCGCGACCTGCCGGCGGCGATGGCCGAGACCGACGGCCTGGTCAACACCACCCCGGTGGGCATGGACAAGCTGCCCGGCACGCCGCTGCCGCTGACGCTGCTGCGCCCGGCGCTGTGGGTGGCCGAGATCATCTACTTCCCGCTGGAAACCGAGCTGCTCAGGCATGCCCGCGCGCTCGGCTGCAAGACCCTCGACGGCGGCACCATGGCGGTATTCCAGGCAGTCAAGGCCTTCGAGCTGTTCACCGGCGTCGAAGCCGACGCCGCCCGCATGCAGGCCCATTTCCTCGACATGTGATCACATGCGGCCCCAAAGGCGGGGGCCGTCGTGCGCTCAGGCCTGCAGGTAGCGCAGAATCGAGTCGCAGATCATCGCCTTGTGGCGCGCCTTGACCGCTTCATCGTGCAGGTCGATCTGGAAGATCTCGCCAAAGGTGTGGCGGTTGGAGTTGCGGTAGAAGCAGAACGAGCTGATCAGCAGGTGCACGTCCAGCGCCAGCAGGCCCGGGCGGAACACACCCTCGGCCTCGCCGCGGCGGAGGATCTCGTCGAGCAGGCGCAGCACGTTGTTGCTCATCGAGCGGATGGCCTGGGATTGCTTGACGTATTCGCCGTTGTGGATGTTCTCGACGCTGACGATACGGATGAAGCCGGGGTTGCGATCGTGGTGATCGAAGGTGAACTCCACCAGCCGGCGAATCGCCTCGCGCGGTTCCAGCTCGGCCAGGTGCAGCGCGCTCTCGGTGTTGCGGATCTCGCCGTAGAGCGTCTCCAGCACCTTGAGGTAGAGCTGCTCCTTGTTGCCGAAGTAGTAGTAGATCATCCGCTTCGAGGTGCGGGTGCGCTCGGCGATGCTGTCGACCCGCGCGCCATACAGCCCCTGCTCGACAAACTCGGCGACCGCCGCCTGGAGGATGTCGGCGCGGGTCTTCTCCGGATTGTTCTTGCGCGTCTTGCGGCCCGCGGGCGGTGTCGCGGCGCTGGGATCGACTGCCTGGTTCATGGTCTCGGGAGTATCGCTCATCAAGGAGGCGTGCATTATGACCACCCCGCCTGCAGGCGCCTAGCCGGCCGGGCGTTCATGCCCGGCCGCCCCGTGCCTTGGCCAGTGCCGCCAGGCGCACCGCGACGTTCGCCGCGCCGTAGCCCGTGTAGCCGTTCTTGCGCTGCAGCAGCTCGAAGAAGAAGCGATCCTCGAACGGCTCGGTATAGACGTGGAACAGCTCGCCGCCCTGCGCGTCGCGGTCGTAGAGCACGTTGTAGTAGGCCAGCTCGCTGAGGAACTCGTGGTCGAAGTCGAAGCGCGCGGCCAGGTCGTCGTAGTAGTTCAGCGGGATCTCCAGCAGCGGCACGCCGGCATCCTTGGCGCGGGCGATCTCGGCGAACAGGTCGTCGCAGGCAAAGGCGATGTGGTGCACGCCCGAGCCACGGTAGCTGGACAGCGCATGGGAGATCGCCGTGTTGCGGTTCTCCGAGACGTTCAGCGGCAGGCGAATGCTGCCGCAGCGGCTGCGGATGGCGCGGCTCTTGACCAGCCCGTAGGGGTCGGGCAGCACCACCTCGTCGTCGGCGCGGAAGTCGAACAGCGCCTTGTAGAACAGCACCCAGCTGTCCAGGCTGTCGGCCGGCAGGGCCATGGCCATGTGGTCGATGTGCTTGAGGTTGCCGGTTGGCTCGGCGGCCGGGGCGAGGTTGAAGTCGGTCTGGTAGATCGGCTCCCCGCCCTCCTGCACCAGGTAGATCAGGCTGCCGTCCGGCGCGCGCACCGCGGGGATCTCGCGCTCGTTGGGGCCGACCAGGCCGCGGTACGGCTGGCCCCTGAACGCCCGGGCGCGCTCCAGCGCATTTGCACCGTCGCGCACCCGCAACGCGGTGGCGCACAGCGAGGGGCCGTGGGCCTCGAAGAAGTTGTGGGCGAAGGAATACGGTTCGGCGTTGAGCACAATGTTGATCTCGCCCTGGCGCAGCAGGCTGACATTCTTCGAGCGGTGCTCGCCGGCGCGGGCGAAGCCAAGGCGCTCCAGCCAGGTGCGCAGCTTGGCGGCGCAGGGCTCGTCCACGGCGAACTCGAGGAACTCCACGCCGTCGTAGCGGCTGGCCGGCGGTGGCGCGAACAGCTGCTCGAGGTTGGTCGGCGGCTGCGGGTCGGCCTCCAGCAGCTTGCGGGTCTTTTCCTCGAGGTAGAGTAGCGAGCGCAGCCCGTCGGCGGCATTCGCCCGCGGCGGTGCGGCGCGGAAGCCGTCATTGAAGATTTCCAGCGACAGCGGGCCGCTGTAGCCGCTGCGGATGATCGGCGCGAGGAAATTCGGCAGGTCGAACTCGCCCTGGCCGGGGAAGCAGCGGAAGTGCCGGCTCCACTCCAGCACGTCCATGGCCAGCAGCGGTGCATCGGCCATCTGCACGAAGAAGATCTTGTCGCCGGGCACCTCGGCGATCGCCGCCGGATCGCCCTTGAGCGAGAGGGTATGGAAGCTGTCGAGGATCATCCCCAGCGCCGGGTGGTCGACCTGCCGGACCAACCGCCAGACCTGCTGCCAGGTGTTGACATGGCGGCCCCAGGCCAGGGCCTCGTAGCCTATCCGCAGGCCGCGCTTGCCGGCACGCTCGGCCAGCAGGCCGAGGTCGTCGGCGAGGATTTCCTCGTCGCCCAGGCTGTCGGCGGCGACATTGCTGCACACCAGCACCAGGTCGGTGCCCAGTTCCTGCATCAGGTCGAACTTGCGCTCGGCGCGGTCGAGGTTGCGCTGCAGACGCTCACGCACGCAGCCCTCGAAATCGCGGAACGGCTGGAACAGGGTGATGGCGATGCCCAGGTCCGCGCACATCCTGCGGATGTCGGCCGGGCTGCCGGAGTAGTACAGCAGGTCGTTCTCGAAGATCTCGACACCGTCGAAACCCGCGGCGGCCACCGCCTCGAGCTTTTCCGGAAGGGTTCCGCTGAGCGAAACGGTTGCGATCGAGCGATGCATACGGGCTCCTTGAAGCGGGGCGAACGACCGACCCGGACGGGTCGCGGGACGCGATATGACGGCAGCCGGCTCCCGTCAATCTCAACTGGATTATTTAGGGCGGTTATCGAATAGGCAAAGCAAAATGTACTAACCGGTGCGTTTAGTGTTCGATTACCGAACTATCGAGTTGACCGACCCAGGCGCCGCTGAACACCACTATCACCTGATCCCACAATCTACTTGTCACCCTGGCCTGGCTGTACGGCATGACGCCAAGGCTGAGCGCTGGTACCGGCAACTCACAGCCGGGCCAGCAGCGCGCGCGTCTTGTCCAGCGCCAGGCGCGCACGCGCCAGCGCGCCGACGCCCTGCTCCAGCAGCTGGCGCGTGGGAATCTCCAGGCTCAGGGCGATGCCGGCGGGCATCGCCCTGAGCAGGCCGGGCAGGTCGCAGTCGCCATCGCCGGGAAAGCGCCGCTCGTTGCGCGCCTGGCGCAGGATCTCGTCCATGTCCTGCGGTACCGGGCCGGCCACGTCGCACAGTTGCATGTAGCGCAGCCGGGCCGGATCGACACCGGCCAGGTCCGCCAGCCGCGAGCGCGAGCGGTTGAAGTGGAAGGCATCGACCAGCACGCCGCCGTTGGGCTGGCCGGCCGCCTCGACGATGCGCAGCGCCTGGCTCAGGTCGCGGGCGTCGGTCCAGGGCATGAATTCCAGGTGCGGGTGCAGGCCGTAAGGCGCCGCGAGCTCGCAGAGCGCGGCGAAGTTGTCGGTCTGGCGGGCTTCGTCGGGATCGTTGCCCGCCACCAGCAGCTCGCTGGCACCCAGCTCGGCACCGACCGTCAGGATGGCCTCGAACCCGGCCACCCGGGTCTCGGGCTTCAGCCGCAGGATTTCCACATCCAGCACACCGATGCCGCTGTCGCGCAGCCGGGCCTGGGTGGCGCGGCGCAGCCCGGCATCGGCCACCAGCGGGAAGTGCTGCTCCTCGGGGGTCGCCGGGACCAGGCGCAGGCCGACGTGGCTGTAGCCGGCACGCGCCGCGACCTCGACCATTTCCGGCGGAGACAGCTCGAGGACCGTCAGGGCGGCCAGGGAGAGGACAGGTTCGTTCATGGATTCACTCGACGATCGGTTGGACATGGGTTCAGAGCGGCCGGGGCGCGACCGCGCGGCCGCTGTCGACGGCCTGCCGGATCGCCTCGACCAGCGCCAGGGTGCACCCGGCATCGGCGGCGCTCACCAGCGGCGGGGCCTCGCCACGCGCTACCTGGACGAAATGTTCGAGCTGCAGGCGCAGTGCCTCGCCGGCCGGCAGCGGCTCGCTCGAGCGCAGCAGCGGTTGGTGCCAGCCGGCGCCCGCCTGGGCGTAGCGCCAGTGCTGCAACTGCGGCAGGCTCAGCGCGCCCTCGGTGCCGGCGAGCAGGTAGCACGGCTGGTCGAACTGGCGCGGGTAGACCGGGTTCTCGCCTGAGCCCAGTTCCCAGCTCCAGGGCGCCGCCACCGCGTCGGAAGCGGTCAGGCTGCCCAAGGCGCCGTTCTCGAACTGCAGCAGCACCGCCACGCTGTCCTCGTTGGCGAAGCCGCGCACGCCGTTGTCGCTGAACGCCTGCACCTGGCGCACCTCGCCGCACAGGTGACGCAGCAGGTCGAGGTCGTGGATCAGGTTGGTCAGCAGCATCCCGGCACCCGGCTCGCGGCGCCAGGCCACATCGAAGTAGCTGGCTGGCTTCTGCAGCTGCCAGAGCGCGGTCACGGTGGTCAGCCGCCCCAGCGCACCCCCGGCGATCAGCGCACGGGCACGGGCGATCAGCGGGTTGTGCCGCCGGTGATGGCCGACCAGCACCGGCACGCCGAGCCGCTCGCTCGCCTCGACCAGCCTGCGGACCTCGTCCAGCCCGATGCCGGCCGGCTTCTCCAGCAACACCGGCACGCCCTGCTCGAGGCAGGCCAGCGCCGTGCTCACGTGCAGCGCGTTGGGGTTGGCGACGATGGCCGCCTGCGGGCGCGCCTCGGCGAGCAGCGTGCGGTGATCGGCAAACAGCGGCACGCCGAGCCCGGCCGCGTAGGCCGCCGCCTGCGGGCCGGGATCGGCGATGGCGCAGATCTCGGCCGCGGCCAGCTGCGCCAGATGCTGCTGGTGCTGGCGGCCCATGACACCGGCACCGATCAGGGCAATGCGAAGGGGTTGCTGCATCGGGAATGCCTCATGCTGATGCTGGAACGTGATTCCAGTTTCAGTCGACTATCCCGCTTTTCCAGGCCAGGCGCCAGCCGCGCTCGGGACTGGCCCGAGCGTTCGAATCAAAATGGGTGCGATTAACGAACAAGGAGCGTCCGCCGGAACGAGCGCTTTCATCCATAGCATGGCCGCGCGCCCCGGCCGGCTCGCCCTGCGGATGCCAGCTCAGGCGAACAGTTCCGAAGCCTGGCTGGCGTCGGACAGCTCCTCGCTGGCGGCCAGCAGACAGGGCGCCAGCTCGTGCATGCGCGCCTCGGAGAGTCGCGCCGTGGGCCCGGCGACACTGAGCACGCCGATCGGGCGCCCGTCCAGCGGATGCCGCACCACCGCCGCCATCGCCGACATGCCCATCGCCGAGCTTTCCACCACCCAGGCATAGCCGCGCTCGCGGGCCAGCCGCAGGCGCTCGAGCAGCGCCTGTTCGTCGCGCGGGGCATTCGGGCCGAGCATGTCGGCCGGTACCGGCCCCTGCCGCGCCACCCGCTGCAGCGCCTCGGCATCGGCCATGCTGGCCAGCCAGGCGTGGCCGCTGGCGGTGGGAAACAGCGGCGCCTCGCGGCCCATGTCCGGGTCGTAGCGCAGGCCGCTGCGCGCGCCCTGGGACTTGGCGATCCAGGTCAGGCGGTCGTCATCGATCACGCCCAGGCGCACCAGTTCGCCGGTCTGCTCGGCCAGGCGATCGAGGATCGGCTGGACGATGTCCACCCCGCTGTTGCCCAGGTAGCGAAAGCCCATCGCCACCAGCCGGCTGGTCAGCAGGTAGTGGCCGCTGCGCGCGTCCTGGCGGACGTAGCCCAGCCGTGCCAGCTCGGCGAGCATCCGGTGGGTGGCGCTGCGCGGAATCCGCAACTGGTCGGCCAGCGCATGCAGGGCCATTCCGCCCGGCTGGCTGGCCAGGCACTCGAGCACTCCGATGGCTCGCTCGATCTGACTTCCCGCCATGTCTGTCTCCTCTGTGTGGGCCGCGCGATTCTAGGGCCTGGCAGCCACCTTGCGCGAGCCGCGCGATGCCACCTCGTGCCTGCGCACCCGGTGGCACAGGCCGCAGCGAATAGCGACGTTCGCTACCGCCTGCCGGGCCTTTGGTGGTGCCGACAGGGCGGCGTGAAAATATTGTTCGAACTGGTTAGTTTCTGGGCGATAATCGGCCAACTCGATTTGCGCGCCCGCTTCGGCAGGCACACTATTGAGCCCAAGCCGAGGTGGAACCCCCTACGGTGCGAACAACTACAAGATTCACGAACAACAGGTTCCTTGCATGTACGAGCTCTCCTCCCCGCACCGGGGTGCCGGTCGCTTCCGGTCCCCGTCCACATCGCATGCGAGCCGGGCCTCCAGCCCCGGGATCTCCAGCGATCCGACCTCAACGGTGGCCGCCATGCATAGCGCCCCCACCACCAGCCCTGATTTCGCCCGCTCATCCCGAACCGAGCCCCAGGCCACGGAGCGTGCCGCCATGCCCAAGCAGAGACGACTGGTCGGCGAACTGGCCTTCGCCGTGCTGATGCTCGCCCTGAGCCTCGTCATCGGTTACCTGGCCTACCAGATTTCCGGCTTCTCCTCGATCAACTCCGCCGGCGCCTTTCCGCTGGGCGTGAGCCTGATCATGCTGCTCTCGGCGCTGTGGTTCGTGATCGAGGCGATCGCCCGCCAACCGGCCGAGGCCACCGGCCTGGCGGCGCTCAGGCAGTTCTGCCGCGAGCACTTCCCGCCGCAGGTGCTGGGCTTTCTCGGCCTCGCCGTGGCCTACCTGGTGGGCATGAACTGGCTGAGCTTCTACCCCAGCACGGCGTTGTTCCTGATCGCCAGCATGGTCTACCTGCGCAAGGGCGGCGTGCTGATCGCCGCGGCCGTGACCGTGCTGACCATCCTGCTGGTGTACCTGCTGTTCACCCTGGTGTTCAGCGTCTACCTGCCCTGAGGCCACCGACATGAGCGAAGCCCTTTCCTACTTCACCATGGCCTGGTTCGACCTGGGCCTGCTCGGCCTGACCGCGCTGGGCACCTTCGCCGGCATCTACATCGGCGCGATCCCCGGCCTGTCGGTGACCATGGCGGTGTCGATCCTGGTCTCCTTCACCTTTGGCTGGGAGGTCAACCAGGCCCTGGCGCTGATCGTCGGCATCTACATCGGCGGCGTCTACGGCGGCTCGCGCAGCGCCATCCTGCTGAACATCCCCGGCGCGCCCTCCTCGGTGGCCACCGCCTTCGACGGCTACCCGCTGGCCAAGCGCGGCGAGGCCGGGCGCGCCATCGGCCTGTCCACCGTGATGTCGGTGATCGGCGGCCTGATCGGCGTGCTGGTGCTGGCCAGCGCGGCGCCGATCATCGGCAACCTGGCGCTGAAGTTCGCCCCGCGCGACTACTTCCTGATCGCCGGCATCGGCCTGCTGCTGGTCGGCAGCCTGGCCCAGGGCTCGCTGGCCAAGGGCATCTTCGCCGCCGCGCTGGGCGCGATCATCGGCATGGTCGGCATGGACCCGGTGACCGCCGAGGGTCGCTTCACCCTGGGCAACATCAACCTGATGGGCGGCATCCACTACGTGGTGGTGATGATCGGCCTGTTCGGTGTCGCCGAGGCGCTCGGCATGCTGCACAACATGGGCGTCGCGCCGGTGAAGCAGAAGGTCGACAAGATCATCCCGTCGTTCGCCATGGTCATGAAGTTCCTGCCGCTGTCGATCCGCACCTCGCTGATGGGCACCATCATCGGCGTGCTGCCGGGCGTCGGCGGCGACATCGCCGCGCTGATGGCCTACGACCATGCCAAGCGCTCGGTGAAGAAGCCAACCCGGCCGTTCGGCGAAGGCGCCTACGAAGGCCTGGTGGCCCCGGAGACCGCCAACAGCTCGGCGGTCGGCGGCGCCTACGTGCCGATGCTGACCCTGGGCATGCCCGGCGACGCGGTGACCGCGGTGATCATCGGCGCGCTGGTGATCCACGGCCTCAACCCCGGGCCGATGCTGATGGTCGAGAACCCGCACATCTTCTGGTTCACCGTCGGCAACCTGGCGCTGGCCAACATCTTCCTGCTGGTGTTCGGGCTGATGGGCATCAAGCTGTTCGCCAAGCTGGTGGAAATCCCCAAGGCCATGCTGATCCCGCTGATCCTGGTGCTCTGCACCGTGGGTACCTACTCGATCAACAGCAGCATGATGGAGGTGTTCTGGATGCTCGGCTTCGGCATCGCCGGCTACTTCCTCAAGACCTTCGGCTTCCAGATGGGCCCGATCATCCTCGGCGTCATCCTCGGCCCGCTGATGGATACCTCCTACCGCCAGGCCATGTCCTCGGTGGGCGACGATCCGCTGGCCTTCCTTGCCTCGCTGTTCACCAACCCGCTGTCGTTGATCCTGACGACCGGCCTGGTGCTGATTCTGCTGAGCAATACCCCCTTGATGGGGCTGATCAAGAAGCGCCGGGCCGCGGTGGCCTGACCGCCTCACTTACAACAACAAAACGGAGAAACCGATGATCAAGAAAATCCTTGCTGGCATCACCCTGGGCGCGGCGGCTGCCGGCCTGGTCCTCCCGGCCCATGCCGAATACCCGCAGCGCAATATCCAAGCCGTGGTGCCCTGGGGCGCGGGCGGCGCGACCGACATCGTCATGCGCAGCCTGATCCCCCACGTGGAGAAGGAACTGGGTGGCAAGTTCATCATCAACAACCGCACCGGCGGCACCGGCGTGATCGGCAGCAACTACGTGCTGACCCAGCGCCCGGACGGCCACACCGTGCTGCTCGCCGCGGAGAACGCCCAGCTCTATCCCCTGCTCGGCCTGGCCGAGTTCGACTACGGCGACTTCCACACCATCAACATCATCGGCCAGAACGCCGCGGTGATCGCCGCCCCGGCCGACAGCCCGTACAACTCGATGGCCGAGCTGCTCGCCGCCGCCAAGGACAAGCCCAGCACCCTGCGCATGGGCGTGACCGGTGCCGGCGGCCTGCCGGGCTCGGTCCACGCGATGATCGAGGCGGTCGATGACCTCAAGGTGCGCGAAGTCACCTTCGCCGGCGACGGCCCGGGCATCACCGCGATGCTCGGCGGCCACCTGGACTTCATGCCGCTCAGCCTGATCGCCGCCAAGGAGATGATCACCAGCGGCAAGCTCAAGGGCCTGGCCGTGGTATCGGCCGAGGAAAACCCCGCCCTGCCGGGCGTCGCGCCGATCACCGATGCGCTGCCGGAGATGAAGAAGTTCCTGCCGTGGGGCCCTTTCTGGGGCGTCTGGGTTCGCCAGGACACCCCCGACGAGGCCAAGCAGAAGCTGAGCGAGGCATTCGCCAAGGCCGTGGCCAAGGATGAGTTCCAGTCCTTCCTGACCAAGATGGGCGCCCTGCCGCTGAACCTCTCCGGCGACGAGGCCAAGCAGTACCTGGATCGCTGGCAGTCGGTGACCACCTGGTCGCTGTACGAGGCCGGTGCCACCCAGACCTCCCCGGAAGGCCTGGGCATTCCCAAGCCCTGACCGATCCCGGCCCGGCACTGCGCCGCCGGGCCATTCCCCCTCTTCGCATCCATGCATTGGAGGGGGCCGTGCAACCTGCGTTTCGCAAAGCCATACAAGGAAAACAACAATGATGCGACTCACCGCACGCCAACCGCACGCCCTGCTGGCCCTGGCCGTCAGCCTCGCCGCCGTCAGCACCGGCAGCCAGGCCGCCGGCTTCGTGGAAGACAGCAAGGCCTCGCTGAACCTGCGCAACTTCTATATCGGCCGCGAGTTCCGCGACGACTCGGTCGACCGCACCAAGGCCGAGGAATGGACCCAGAGCTTCATCCTCAACCTGCAGTCCGGCTACACCCCGGGCCCGGTCGGCTTCGGCGTCGATGCCCTGGGCATGCTCGCGGTCAAGCTCGACGGCGGTCGCGGCACCTACGGCACCGCCCTGCTGCCGACCCATGACGACAACCGCCCCGCCGACGACTTCGGCCGCCTGGCTCTCGCCGCCAAGCTGAAGGTCTCGGCCACCGAACTGAAGGTCGGCGAGATGATGCCGGTGCTGCCGATCCTGCGCTCGGACGATGGCCGCTCCCTGCCGCAGACCTTCCGGGGCGGCATGCTCACCTCCAAGGAGATCGACAAGCTCACCCTGCTCGCCGGCCAGTTCCGCCAGAACAGCACGCGCGACGACGCCAGCATGGAGGACATGTTCTACGGCGGCGCCGGCTCCGACCGCTTCAACTTCGTCGGCGGCGAATACGCCCTGAGCCCCAGGACCACCCTCGGCCTCTGGCACGCCGAGCTCAAGGACGTCTACCAGCAGCAGTACGCCCAGTTGCTGCACGTCCAGCCGCTCGGCGAGCGCCTCACCCTGAGCGCCAACCTCGGCTACTTCCACGGCGGCGAGGACGGCGCCGAACGCGCCGGCAAGCTGGACAACGACACCTACTCGGGCCTGTTCGGCCTGAAATTCGGCGGCAACACCTTCTATGTGGGCCTGCAGAAGGTCGACGGCGACACCTGGATGCGCGTCAACGGCACCAGCGGCGGCACCCTGGCCAACGACAGCTTCAACAACAGCTACGACTACGCCGGCGAGCGCTCCTGGCAGCTGCGCCACGACTTCGACTTCGCCAGCGTCGGCATCCCCGGCCTGACCCTGATGAACCGCTACATCAGCGGCGACAACATCCAGGTCGGCGGCATCGAGGACGGCGAGGAATGGGGCCGCGAGTCGGAGCTGGCCTACACCGTGCAAAGCGGCCCGCTGAAGAGCCTCAACATCAAGTGGCGCAACTCCAGCCTGCGCCAGGACTGGGCCACCCGCGACCTCGACGAGAACCGCATCATCCTCAACTACCCGCTCAACATCCTCTGACACCCGCGCGACTACCCGTCGCCCACCCCGCTCCTCGTTGCTTCGGCCGACTGCCTGCGCAGTCGGCCTTTTTCTGGCGACCGCCGCTGCCGCGTGGACAAGGCTGCGCCGTTGTCCACCCTACGAACCTGCCGCTCAACATCCTCTGGCCCCCGGGCGACGCCCGTCGCCCACTCCGCTCCTCGTTGCTTCGGCCGACTGCTGCACAGTCGGCCTTTTGTGCCGCAACCACACGAACCTCACCGTAGGGTGGAAAACGACCGCCAGGTCTTTTCCACCACCGGTCCCGCAAACAACGGGCAGCGTGCACGTGATTCCCGGACGGGCTGTAACAAGCGGCAGCCTGCTGCATCCATGGGATGACGGTCGCGGCGACCGGGCACAGCCTGGGTCGCGGCCGCGAACGGCAGCCTTGCGACGGCGCCAGCCATGCTGGCCCGGCAACGCGGCCTCGACCGCCCCTTGAAGAGGATCCTCCCATGCGCCCGTTCCCACTCCAGCAACCACGACAGGGCGACCATCGCGCCCTCGCGGTCCGTGTCTCGGCCAGCGTCCTGGCAATGGCCCTGGCAGGCTCCGCGCTGGCGGCTGCCTGCGCGCCCCGCGCAGCCAGTTGCGCACCGGCGAGCCAATCACCCTGCACCGGCCGCAATCCCTGTGCCAGCCGTAATCCGTGCAGCGCCAAGGGCGGCTGCAGCGCCACCCCGGCGAAGAACCCCTGTGCCGCGAAAAACCCGTGCGCGGCGAAGAACCCCTGCGCGGGCAAAAATCCCTGCACGCCCAAACCCGGCGCGGCAGCGCCCAACCCCTGCGCGGCGAAGCGCGTCACGCGGCCGGCCAACTACCGGCCATACCAGGGCTCGCCGGCCGAGTTGCAGGGCTACGGCAAGCAGCTCTATGGCGATGCCCAGCTGAGCAGCAATGGCCTGTCCTGCGAGAGTTGCCACCAGGACGGCGCGCTGTTCCAGGCGGGCTTCACCCAGCCCTACCCTCACGAAGTCGCCATGGCCCGGGAGCGCTTCGGCCTGAGCCAGGTGTTTCTCGACGAGATGGTGCAGATCTGCATGGTCGCACCGATGGCGAGCCAGCCACTGGACTGGCGATCGAAGGAGCTGGCCGCCCTGACCGCCTATGTGACGAGCCTGCAGCAGGGCTTCGGCGCCCAATAACCAATGCCCGGCCGGGGATGACCCCACCCCGGCCTGCCTGCGAGGAACCGTGATGAACGACCACACCCACCCCGGCTTCGCCAGTGCCCTGGCCGACTGCCCGCTACGGCTGCCCTCGGCCGCCAGCCTGCCGGCCGCACGGCGTGCACGACTGCTCGACGCCGCAGCCGAACTCGAGCGCTGCCAGCGCGCCCTGGCCAAGGCCGGGCTGAACACGGTCGGCGAGCTGCTCAAGGGGCACGACGGCTTCTACGAGATGAATCACTACCCGGACGGCGACGTCCACGACCACGACAGCCACGCGCAGTACTACTACCACGCCCATCGTGAAGGCGCGGGCGAGCATGGCCACTTCCACACGTTCCTGCGCGGCCCGGCGATTGCCTCGTCGCGGCAGCCACCGGCCAAAGGCGAATGGCCGCCGGGCGAGGCGGCCATCGTTCACCTGGTCGGCGTATCGATGGACGCCTGGGGTGCGCCGATCGGCCTGTTCGCCTGCAACCGCTGGGTCACCGACGAAACCTGGTACCCGTCGCCCATGCTGAAGACGCTGCTACCCCTGTTCCGCGTCGATCACGCCTACCCTTGCTGGGCGACCAATCTCTGGCTGACGGCGCTGCTGCAACTGTTCGGCCCGCATATCGAGGCGCTGCTCGAGCACCGCGACCAGGTCATCGCCCGCTGGAGCGAGCGCCATCCGGGCGAGGATGCCCTCGAAGACCGTCGGCTGGAGATCACCGGCCAGCTTCGCATCGACGTGGACGACTGGCGCGCGTCGCTGGTGGCTGCCAGCGACTCGCACTTGGGTTTCGGACCTTTCGGTACTGAAATCAGCCTGCCGCCGCGAACAGATTCCCCTCATATCTATGAAACGCCACATGCCATCGGATTGAATTTCGAACCATATGGTCCACACTCAACCTCATGAACCCCGGACGCCCACGTACCTTCGACACCGAGCCCGTGCTGGAAAAGGCCATGCAGCTTTTCTGGAGCCAGGGCTATGAAGCCACCAGCCTGCAGGACCTGCTGACGGCCACTGGCCTGGCCCGCAGCAGCCTGTACGAAAGCTTCGGCAGCAAGCAACGGCTGTTCGAGGCGGCCTTCGAGCGTTATTCCCACCAACGCGCCGCCGACATGCAGCGGCGGCTCGAGCAAGCTGCCGTACCGCTGGACTTCATCCACGAATGCCTGCTGTCGGTACTCGACGATGTCGGCGGCGAGCCGCCGCGCGGCTGCATGCTGGTCAACGTGACCAATGAATTCTCCACGCGAGACCCCATTGTCGGTGCGCTGATCGAACAGGCCGGCCGGCTGTTCCGCCAGGTATTCGCCGATGCCTTCGCGCGTGCCCAGGCTGCCGGGCAGATGCCTGCCGAGCGTTCGCCGGCCACGCTCGCGCTGTACATGCACTGCACCATGAGCGGGCTGCGCACCCAGGCCAAGTCCGGCCTGACGCGCCGCGAGCTGCTCGGCGTGATCGACCTCTTCATGGCCGGGCTGCGCTGAGCGCGGCCCGACGAAGCAACGAATCGAACCAACCCAGGAGCACACCGCATGATCGACGTCGTCGCCTTCGACATCTATGGCACCCTTATCGACACCCAGGCGATACAGGGCAAACTCGCCACCCTGGTGGGCGAGCAGGCACCGGCCGTGACACGGCTCTGGCGCCAGAAGCAGCTGGAATACAGCTTCCGCCGCGGGCTGATGCGCGACTACCGCGACTTCTCGGTGTGTACGCGGGATGCGCTGGTCTATGCCTGCCGCGAGTTCGGCGTGACGCCCGACGAGCCGGCGATCGAGCGGATGATGGCGGCCTATGCCGAACTCGACGCCTTCGCCGAGGTGGCCGACAGCCTGCAACGGCTGGCAGCCGGCGGCCGACGCCTGGTGGCCTTTTCCAACGGCAGCCGGGCGGCGGTCGAGCGGCTGCTGGAGCACGCCGGCATCCGCGAGGTCTTCGCGGCGGTCGTCAGTGTCGAGGCGGTCGGCACCTTCAAGCCGGCGCCGGAGGTCTACGCGCACCTGTGCCAGGTCTGCGAAAGCGCCGCGCGGGATGTCTGCCTGGTCTCGGGCAACCCGTTCGACATCCTCGGTGCGGCCCACGCGGGCCTGCGCAGCGCCTGGCTGCAGCGCGACCCCGCCACGCAGTTCGACCCTTGGGGCGTGGAACCGGACATCCGCCTGGCCAGCCTCGATGAGCTGCAGGCCCGGCTGGATGCACTGCAGTAGCTGCGCGGGACCGACTGAGCCTGGGGCTTTCGCCACGACGAAGGCCGGATGCCGGTCGACAACCGCGAACGACCACGCCCAGGGAGGGCGGAATGGACAACGAGTTCGAGCTGGTCAGGCAAATCCGCCGGGGCGATGCCGCGGCCTGTACGGCGCTGATCCAGGCCCACCACCGCTTCCTGGTCGCCATGGCGACGCCGCTGGTCGGCCCGGCGCTGGCAGACGATGTCGCCCAGGAAACCTGGCTGAAGGCGTTTGCTGCGATCGGCGAGTTCCAGGGGCGCTCGCGGCTGCGCACCTGGCTGGCGCGTATCGCCCTGAACGAGGCGCGTGCGCTGCTACGCAGGAGCCGGCGGGAAGTATCGCTGGACTGCGACCAGCCTGACGGCATGCCGCCCCTGGCAGGACGCTTTACCGCCGAGGGCGCCTGGGCCCGCCCGCCGATGGACTGGCATCACGACACGCCCGAGGCGCTGCTGACCGAGGCCGAGTTGCTCGAGTGCATCCGCAAGCACCTGTTCCGGCTGCCCGATGCGCAGCGCGCGGTGGTGCTGATGCGCGAGCTGGGTGGGCTGGAATTCGCCGAAATGGCAGCGGCGACCGGCCTCAGCGAAGGCAATGTCCGTGTACTCCTGCATCGCGCGCGGCAGCGCATGCACGCCATGCTGGAGCACTTCGAGGAGCAAGGCACATGCTGAGTTGCAAGCAAGTCACCGGGCTTGGCTCGGACCTGATCGACCGCCAGCTGACCCTGCGCGCACATATGGCACTGCTTGCGCACCTCGGCCTCTGCTCGCGCTGCCGCCGCTATGTCAGGCAGCTGCGGCTCACCTCGCGAACGCTGCAAGCCCTGGCGATGGAAGACGAGCCGGCCAGCGCCGAAATCCTTGCCCGGGTGCGCAAACGCCAGCCAGACCCGCGCCCGCGCTGACCCCCACCTGATCGCCCCTGTGCGTCTCGCTCCAGCCGCACCGCGCCCGCCTGTGCGACACAGAACTTTACACACCGCTTACATAACGATAATAATTCTCAGCCGGTAAAGCGTAGCATTACCAGACGGCATTGAGTTTCATAATGCAAAAATCCTCTGCCCACAATCCAGCCGAAGGCGACGGGCAGCGCTCCGTCGCTGCTGCTCTGTAATGCCCGAGGCCCTCAACAATCAGGAGCTTCCCCCCGCATGATCAGGACGACCCGCCGTATCGGCGTCACCGCCAGCCTGCTGGCCATTGCCATTGCCCAGGCCGCACAGGCCAACGAGACCACCGACAGCCGCCAGGACAAGCAGGACGGCCCGGTATCCCTTGCCCCGCTCGTCATTCAAGGCGATGTGCTGGGGACGGCCAGCGAAGAAGAAGTACGCACCTATGCCGGCAGCCGCAGCGTGGTCGAGGCCCAGGAGCTGGAGAAGGCCAGCGTGCGCGGCCTGGATGACGCCCTGGCGCGGGTTCCGGGGGTGAAGATTCTCGACGAAACCGGTACCGGCGTGCTGCCGCAACTGTCCGTGCGCGGGCTTTCGGAAAGCCGCAGCGGTCGCGTACAGGCGCTTGCCGACGGCATCCCGCTGGCCCTGGCGCCCTATGGCCAGACCAGCCTGTCGCTGTTCCCGCAGACCCTGGCGACGGTCGATCGCATCGACATCGTGCGTGGCGGTGCGTCCGTGCAGTACGGCCCGAACAACGTCGGCGGCGTGATCAACTTCATCAGCCGGCCGATCCCGGAAAAGTGGGAAACCACCCTGCAGGAGCGCGTTACCTTCGCCGCCGGCGGGCGCCAGCTGTACGACAGCTACCTGGGCACCGGTGGGCGCCTGACCGACAACTTCGGCCTGCAGCTGGACGTCAATACCATCAGCGGCGAATACGGCCGCGAGCATTCCGATACCGATGTGCAGAACTACCGCCTGCGCGGCCAGTGGGACATCGACGACAGCCGCAGCCTGAGCTTCGGCGTGCAGCGCTACATCGCCGACATGGACCTGGCCGGTGCGCTCAGCGTGGCCGACTACAAGGACGATCCGCGCCAGTCGACCCGCGACCTCGATCGCTTCGAGGGCGACAGCGACCGCGTCTGGGGTACCTATACCCAGTACCTCGGCGCCATGGGCCCGTTCGACGACGTGGAGTTCAGCTGGACCAACTTCGCCCAGAACAGCTATCGCAACTTTATTGTCGGTCTGCCCTTCGCGCCGGATGCCACGCCGGCCACCCTGCAGGATGCGCCCCGCGACTTCCGGGTCTGGGGTAGCGAGCCGCGCCTGAGCCTCGGCATCGACGGTGATGGCGTCAGCCAGACCTGGCTGCTCGGCGCCCGCCTGGTCAAGGAAAACGTCGATTTCGACGTCGACCGTCTGAACCTGAATACCGGTACCACCAGCGTGGTACGCGACTGGGTATTCGATACCAAGGGCCAAGCCGCCTATGTGAGCAACGAAATCAAGCTGCTCGATGACCGCCTGACTATCACCCCCGGCATGCGTTATGAGCACGCCAAGATGGAGTACGCCGACGGCGTCAGCGGCGTCGAGCGCAAGACCGTCGCCGAAGAGTGGCTGCCCGGTCTGAGCATCGGCTACCAGGCCAGCGACGACTGGTTCGTCTACGCCAACGCGCAGCGCTCGCTGCGGGTGCCTCAGGTGTTCCAGATCGTCAGGGATGGCGTGGTCCAGGCGGAAATCTCACGCAACTACGAGACCGGCGTGCGCTTCACCCCGCAGGAAAACCTGCGCATCGACTTCGGCCTGTACCGCATCGACTTCGACGACCAGATCGTGTTCGCCAACAGCCGCTTCCAGAATCTCGGCAGCACCCGCCACCAGGGTATCGAGACCGAGGTGTTCTGGACCCCGGCCGCGCTGCCAACCCTCGACCTGCACGCCGGCTACGCCTACCTTGATGCCGAACTGCGCACCGGCGACTTCAAGGGCAACGAGGTGCCGTACAGCTCCAAGCACCAGTTCACCGTCGATGGTCGTTACCGCTTCGCCGAGTTCTGGACCTACAGCCTGGATGGCCTCTACGTCAGCAGCGCCTATACCGACGACGCCAACAGCGCCGAGGAGAACGCCAGCGCCTCAGTTGGCGAGCTGCCTGCCTACTGGATCTGGAACACCGCCATCGAGCGCGAGTTCAAGCTGCAGGACCAGAGCGTGCTGACCGCCTCGGCCGGCATCAGCAACCTGTTCGACCGCCAGTACTACTTCCGCGGCATCGACACCAGCCCCAATGGCCGCCAGCCGGCGCCGGGCCGGACCCTGACGCTGGGGGTGAATTACCGCTTCTGATGAGTCGAGCCAACCGGCATCGGGCACCGCCATGGCGGAAACTGATGCCGGCCTGCTCCAGCGGACCGAGCGCCCGGCACATTGTGCCGGGCGTTTTCGTCAGGGCTTCTTGCCCTGGCCGGCGAAGCACTGGATCTTCCCGGTCGGCCCGGAGACGATCAGCAGCTCGCCGGGTATCACCAGTGTCTCCGCGGTGGCGTGCTGGAAGTCCTGGTTGGCGCGCTTGAGGCCGACCACGGTGACGCCGTAGCGCGAGCGGATCGCCGACTGCTCCAGCTTGCGGTTGTGCGCGACCGTGGGGCGTGGATCTTGGCCAGGGCAAAACCGTCGTCGAACTCGATGAAGTCGATCAGCCGGCCGGTAATCAGGTTGGCCACCCGCTCGCCCATGTCCGCCTCCGGATAGACCACGTGATGCGCACCGACGCGCTGGGCGATCTTGCCGTGCTCGAGGGTCAGCGCCTTGACCCAGATGTCCTTGATGCCGAGCTCGGTCAGCGCCATCAGCGTCATCAGGCTGGCCGCGAGGTCGGTGCCGATGCCGACGATGGCATGGGCGAAATCCGCCACGCCGAGCTGGCGCAGCACCATCGCGTTGGTGGCATCGGCCTGCACCGCATGGGTCAGCAGGTCGGCCCAGGCATGCACCGGCTCGGGGTCGCGGTCGATACCCATCACGTCGTGCCCCAGGTGCATCAGCGACTGGGCCACCGCCCCGCCGAAACGCCCCAGGCCAATGACCACGACACTGTCGCCCTTCGAGAAGGCGTGTTGCTCGGTGAACAGCAATTTAGCCAACAATTGGATGCTCCTCAGGATATCGGTAGGGCATCAGGTGCTCGCCCAGGGCCAGTGAAACCGCAAGGGTGATGGTGCCCACCCGCCCGGTGTACATCAGCAGCGTCAGCATCAGCTGGCTGGATTCGGGCAGGTCGGCGGTGATGCCGGTCGACAGGCCGACCGTGCCGAACGCCGAGATGACCTCGAAGATGACCTGGTCGGTAGGGAAATCGGTCTCGCGCAGGATCACCAGCGTGCCCAGCACCACCATCGCGCTGCCCAGCACCAGCACGGTGATGGCCTGGCGCTGGGCGGAATGGCTGACCCGGCGGCCGAAGGCCTCGCTGTCGGCCCGCCCGCGCACCTCGGCGATCACCAGCAGGACGAGGATGACCGCCGTGCCGACCTTCACCCCGCCGGCGGTACCGGCGCTGCCACCGCCGATGAACATCAGCAGGTAGTGCAAGGCCCAGCTCTCGTGGGTCAGCGCGCCGATATCGATGGAATTGAAGCCGGCGGTGCGCGCCGAAACCGAGGCGAACAGCGCCGAAAGCAGCTTGTCGGCCACCGACATCGGGCCCAGCGTGCCGGGGTTGTCCCACTCGAACCAGAGCACGAAGACGAAGCCCACCCACAGCAGGACTGCCGTGCCGCCGAGGGTCAGCTTGGTATGCAGCGACCAGTGGCGCGGGTCGGAGAAGCGGTTGCGCAGGTCATGCAGCACCGGGAAGCCGATGCCGCCGATGACGATGGCCGCCATCACCGGGAACAGCATCGCGCCGTCGCCGGCGTAGCCCATCAGGCTGTCGCCATGGATCGAGAAGCCCGCGTTATTGAACGCCGAAACCGCGTGGAACAGGCCGCTCCAGCCGGCGGCCGGCCACTCCAGCCCGTAGCCGAAGTGCAGTCGCAGCGCCAGCAACCCGGCCACCACCGCCTCCATCCCCAGGGTGACGACAAACACCAGCCGCGCCACGCTGGCGACATCGCCGACGCCCAGCGAGCGCGTCTCGGCCTGGGCGATCAGCCGGGTGCGCAGGCGCAGCGACCGGTTGACCAGCAGGCCCAGCAGCGTGGCGGCCGTCATCATGCCGAAGCCGCCCAGTTGGAACAGCACCAGGATCACCACCTGGCCGAACCCCGACCAGTAGGTGCCGGTGTCGACCACCACCAGCCCCGTCACGCAGACCGCCGACACGGCGGTGAAGAACGCCGTGACCCAGTGCGCCCCGCTGCCGGCGGCGCTGGCCACGGGCAGCATCAGCAGCAGCGTCCCGATAGCGATGACGCTGAAGAACGCGAGTGCCACCACCCTGGCCGGGTGCAGCAGAGATTTCATCCGCTCGTTCCCAATGATCCGATTGAAGAGGCAGGCCGCACGCCCGCCACGGAGTATGGCAAGTGAAGCCGAGCAGGCGCACGGGCTGGCGGCCGGATTCGGCAGAGGCGGGATTCTAGCCGCCTCAGCCCGTCGCGACCACCGGCAAGGCCATTGGCCAGCAGGCGGCCCCGGCATCGCGGCTCTTGACCGGCCAGCGGAATCTTGGCTCAGTGCCCTGGGCTTCGCGGCCGGCATGTCTTTGGCCGCGCCAGCGCAGCGCTGGCTGACGCGATGCAGGAGAACAGCATGTCCGACAAGATCCCGATGGTCGCCGCGCTGGTCCTGGCAGCGGGCGCCGCGAGTCGCTTCGGTAGCGACAAGCGCCGCGCCCGGCTGGCCGATGGCCGGACCCTGCTGGGCAGCAGCCTGGATGCGCCCATGGCGCTGCTGGCCGAAGCCTGGCTGGTGCTGCGCCCGGAGGACGACCGCCAGGCGCTCGGCGTGCCAGCCGAAACCCGCGTGGTACGCAGCGAAACCGCCCGCGCAGGGATGGGCCACAGCCTGGCGAGCGGCATCGATGAACTGCTGCGCGCCTCGTCGGCTACCAGCGCGGCGATCTTCCTCGGCGACATGCCCTGGCTGCGTCGCGACACCCTCGTCGCCCTGGCCGCCCATGCTGCGGCGCACCGGATCGTCGTGCCGAGCTGGCATGGCCGGCGCGGTCACCCGGTAATCTTCGGCCGCCAGTTCTGGCCTGAACTCAGCCGCCTGGACGGCGACACCGGCGCCCGCGCGCTGCTGCAGGCGCATGCCGCCGCCGTCCAGGTGGTCGAGGTGGACGATCTGGGCGTGGTGCTGGATGTCGACACGCCGGAAAGCCTGGCGCAGCAAGCAGCGCGCCAGTCTTAGCTGCGTCAACCCAGGCCGGCGGCCCGAGCGTCACTTCCCTTCAGAGCGCGTCGCGCGGCCGGCCGCGGTAGACCCTGAGCACATCGGCCATCACCGCAAGGGCTATTTCCGCCGGCGTCTTGCTGCCCAGCGCCAGGCCGATGGGCATGTGCAGCCGCGCGATCTGCGCCTCGCCCAGGCCGCCGGAGCGACGCAGGCGTTCGGCGCGCGCCTGCGAGGTACGCTGCGAGCCCATCACGCCGATGTAGAACGCCGGAGTGCGTACGGCCTCGATCATCGCCAGGTCGTCGATGCGCGGGTCGTGGGTCAGCGCCACCACCGCGGTGGCGGCGTGGCAGCCGTCCGCGGCGATGAACTGCGAGGGCAGCTCCGGGCGCAGCTCGACGCCAGGCACGCGAAAGCCGGCGTGGGCCTCCTCGCGCGGGTCGCAGACGATCACTTCGAAGCCCAGCGCCTGGGCGAACTGGGCGCAGGCGACCGACACCGGCGAGATGCCGGCGATCACCAGCCGCGCAACGGGGCCGATCCGCACCTCCAGCCGCTGCCCATCGGCGGCGCGCGCCACCCGCGGGCCCGGGCCATCGTCGTCGCGCAGTTGCCACTGGCCGTCGCGCAGGTCGACGCAGCGCAGCAGATGCTCCCCGCCGCGCAGCGCCTCGCCAAGGCGCGCCAGGTGTTGCTGCGTCGCCGCGCTGGCCGGCAGGCGCTCGACCAGCACCTCGAGAATGCCGCCGCATGGCAACGCCACGCGCGATCCCAGGGGCTCGTCCGGATCGCCATAGCGCAGCGTGCCGACGGCACGCTCGAACGCGCCCTCCTGCAGCCGCCGGAGGAAATCCTCCTCGACACAACCGCCGGAGAGCGAACCGACATGCGCGCCATCGCGGCGCGCCGCCAGCAGCGACCCCGGCTCGCGCGGCGAGGAGCCGAAGGTGGCCAGCACCGTGCACAGCCAGACCTCATGCCCCTCCTGCGACCACGCCAGCGCCTGCTCGATGACCTGGGCATCCAGATTCTGCATACGAAACGACCCGACCTTGCCCCTGGGGGCACCGATTGATGGGAAGAAGCTGCCGTGCAAGCCCGTGCCCATCCCGGGCCGGCAGCGGCAGAAGCCGGCCGTCGACCACGATGGGACCGGACACTAGCTCCCGCAGGCGCCAGGCCCGGCGCACTGTCGCCCTGATGCATCGGACCGTGCCTGGCGGCCGCGGTTGCGCTGCGCTGTGGGACCAAGCCGTGATTGGTAGTCGCTGGCGCGCATGGCCTCGGTAGCTGCGTCATCCCGCCAGCCGGTTGTTCGGTATCTCCTGCGCAGCCACTCCGCCGGGGCCTATGCGCATTGGGCGCTATCGCGCAGCGCTGGACGCAGTAGAAAAGCCACGGCCCCGGTCGCCACCGTCGCCATCGCCACCACTGCGCTAGCCATCCCCCAGCCAAAGGCTGCCGTTACGCTGCCCACTGCAACCGAACCGAGCATCTGTCCAAGGTTGCTTCCTTGCATCATCAGGCCGACGGCAATCGGTACCAGTGTGGCCTGGCGCGCGACTAACGGTGCGGAAGCGAGCAAGGTAGCCGGGACCAGCCCCCCGATCGCCGAAAAAAACAGGCACAGCAGGAAGGTCGCGAAAGCGGGCAGGCCGCCCAGGAAGATGCCCATTCCAGCGAACCCCATGGCGGCGCTTGCGATGACAACCAGCCTGACGCGGCCAACGCCACGCGCGATCAGGCAGCCCGCTGCGAGATTGCCACTGGCGTTGATGGCACTTGCCAGTGCGCTTAGCACGCCAGCGCTGCGGTACGAGACGTCCATCCGCTCCATCAGCAGAACCGGCAGAAAGCTGAACAAGGCAAAGAACACCAGGCTGTACAGGGCAAACCCCAGGGCCAGCAACATCGCGCCTCTCGAACAGAGCAGCTGTCGAATACCAACCTGCATCGTTTTCCAGGTAGAGGTCTTGGGCGTGGTGCCTGGCGGGACGCGGCAGGCCACGGCGCCAATCGAAGCCAGGGCCAGCGCCGAGCTTGCCCACCAGAACGATTGCCACGTCTGGAACAGCGGCCCGACCAGCATCGCCAGCGCCATCCCGCACGGCATGAAACAGCTCCAGCGCGCAAAAGCCACATCCCGCTCAGCGCCGGTCGTGACGCGCTCCAATAGCGCCGGACCCGCGACGATTACCAGCATGAAGCCGAGGCCCTCCAGGAAGCGGGAGACCAGCAGGCCCGGATATGAAGGCATGATGGCCCCGCCTGCTCCAGCAAGCGCCATTACCCCGAGCCCCAGCAACAGCGTGTTTCTGCCGCCAAAAGCCGCCGCGACGGCGCCTGCCGGCGCGCCACACAGGAGCCCTAGCCCCGCAAACAGACCGGTAAGCCAGCCGGCTTCATCCAGGCTCAGGTGCAAGTCTGCCCTTAGCATGGGTGTGGCGATTGCCGCCTTGCCCAGATGCAGCGCCGCCACGACCCCGCAAGCCAGGACGAGCCACACGACGAGCCGGGTACGCCCGCCGGTGTTCGCCGCGTTCATCGTTGCGCCCCGATGCCTGCGGCTGCGATGGCCGCGGCCACTTGCGCCACGTGCCGCCCCTGGAAGCGTGCGCCCTCGAGTTCATTGTCGCTTGGCTGGCGATCGTTCCCGTTGTCCTCCGCCAGTGTCGAGGCGCCATAGGGCGTGCCCCCGGTAATGGCATCCATCCGCAACTGGCCCTTGAAGCTGTACGGTAGCCCGACCACGACCATGCCCAGGTGCAGCAGCACGGTGTGGGTCGCAAGAAGGGTGCTTTCCTGGCCACCATGCTGGCTTCCGGTAGAGGTGAATACGCTGCCCACCTTCCCGACCAGCCTGTCCTCGAACCACAGCCCGCCGCACTGGTCGAGGAAATTTTTCATTTGCGATGCCATGTTGCCGAAGCGCGTCGGCGTGCCTATCACGATCGCATCGTAGTTCGGCAGCTCGGAGACCTGTGCCACGGGGGCGGACTGGTTCAGCCTGTATCCGGCCTTGCGAGCGACATCTTCAGGCACCAGCTCCGGCACCCGCCTGATGTCGACCGAGGCGCCAGCCTGGCGAGCGCCCTCGGCAACCGCAGATGCAAGGGTCTCGATATGGCCATAGGAGGAGTAATAGAGCACCAGTACTTTCGTCATGATCCTGTCCTCGAACGACGTTGACGAAAGCAAGCCTAACTATTCCGAACGCGCTACAAGAGTGATAAAAAAATCACCAACTCGATCGACGGAAAAGATCATGTTGGATGGACTGACGCTCGACCAGATCCGCACCTTTGTCACCATTGCAGACACCGGCAGCTTCCGTGCAAGCGCCGCACGCCTGCTGCGCGTGCAGTCGGCGGTCAGCCACTCGATCGCAAACCTGGAATCCCAACTGGGCCTCCAGTTGTTTGACCGCTCCGGTTATCGCCCGGTCCTGACGCCAGCGGGAGAAGCCTTGCTGGCCAATGCGCGCGACATTCTGCTCAGAGCCGATGCCATGCGCGCACGCGCCAGGGCCCTGGGCGAAGGTGTTGAACTGGAGCTTTCATTGGTGGCGGACACGCTGTTTCCGATCACCGTGGTGGCGCAGGCGATCACCGCGACCTCCATGCAATATCCTTCGACGACCTTTCGCCTTGAATCACTGCCTTTGGGAGGGCCTCTCGAGGCGCTGGACAACAAGCGCTGCACGCTCGCGATCCTGGTGGGCGAGGATTTCAGAAACCCCAGGGTGGCGCTCGAAGCCATCGGCTCGATTCGGCAGATCGCCGTTGTGCAGGCCGAACACCCGCTCGCCAAACGGGGCAAGCACACGTCGCTCGGTTTGCCCGACCTCGCCTGCCATCAGCAGATCGTGCTGATCGATCCGACCCCGCTGTCCGAAGGCCGCTCATTCGGCGTCCTGTCGCCCTATACCTGCCGGGTCAACACCCAAGACGCGAAGCTGGCCCTCATCCGGGCCGGCCTAGGCTGGGGCCGCCTGCCGGCATGGCAGGTACAGGAGGACCTGGATCAGGGGCGACTCGTGCGCCTCGGCATTCCGGATCTCGGGCGAAACAGCGAGGTGGCGTCCGAGGTTTACCTGGCGCACCGTTTGGATGAGCCGCTTGGGCCGGTGGCGCATGCGTTCCATCGAGCGCTGATCGACAGCTGGCGGCCTTCTCCCGCTTCAGGACGGGACTAGGCGAGCAGATTCCATCTGACCGGGCCTTCCAGTTCAGGCCGGGGCCGCGCCTGTTCACGCTCAGTGGCGACCTGGCCCGGCATGCCCATTTCACGCCTGGTGGGCCTGGCGTGAATCCCCTGGTGCCTGTTCGCGTTCATGCATCCCGTAGTCCCTGATCACCGAGGCGACCCGCAGCCGGTAGTCGGCGAAGATCGACTGCCGCCCCGCCTGCTGGGTCGCCCGGTGCAGTTCGAAGTTGCGCCATTGCCTGACCGCCTCCTCGTCGCGCCAGAACGACAGCGAGAGGATCTTGCCCGGGCTGCTCAGGCTTTCGAAGCGCTCGATCGAGAGGAAACCGTCGACCCCGTCCAGGTGGGGACGCAGCGCGGCGGCCGCGTCCAGGTAGGCCTGCCTGCGTTCGGCATGCGGCAGCACCTCGAAAATCACTGCAATCATCCAGCACCTCCAGCGGCGGCCATGCACCGCGTCGTCGATCCCAAAATACCCGCCGCGCATGCAGGGCTCGCGCGCCGATCCGTTGCGTGGCGCCTGACAGCGAGCAGACCTGCGCTTAGAGTGTCTGACTCTCAGGCTGCCGGTCAGCGTAGCGCAGGCCGGCCCTCCGACAACCACCAAGGAACGCCCATGATCTATCGTCCACTCGGCCGCACCGGCATCCAGGTCAGTGCCCTGGCACTCGGCGGCATGACCTGGGGGGAGCAGAACAGCGAGGCCGAAGGCTTCGAACAAATCCAGCGCGCCAAGGCCGCCGGCATCAACTTTATCGATACCGCCGAGATGTATCCGGTGCCGCCGAAGGCCGAGACCGCCGGCGCCACCGAAACCATCATCGGCAACTACTTTCGCCGCCATGGCGGGCGTGGCGACTGGATTCTCGCGAGCAAGGCCGCCGCGCCCGGCAACGGCATCCAGCACATCCGCGGCGGACGCAACCATTTCGACCGCGCCAACCTGACCGCCGCCGTCGAGGCCAGCCTGCGCCGCCTGCAGACCGACTACATCGACCTCTACCAGCTGCACTGGCCCGACAGGCAGACCAACTTCTTCGGCCAGCTGGGCTACCGGCACGACCCGGACGCCCACCTCACCCCCATCGAAGAGACGCTGGAGGCGCTCGACGAACTGGTCCGAAGCGGCAAGATCCGCCACATCGGCCTGTCCAACGAAACGCCCTGGGGCGTGCACCGCTTCCTGCAACTGGCGCAGACGCGCGGCTGGCCGCGGGTGGTGTCGATCCAGAACCCCTACAACCTGCTCAACCGCAGTTTCGAGGTGGGCCTGGCGGAGATGGCGATCCGCGAGGAAGTCGGCCTGCTGGCCTATTCGCCGCTGGCCTTCGGCCTGCTCTCGGGCAAGTACGAGAACGGTGCCCGGCCGGCCAAGGCCCGCCTGACCCTGTTCGAGCGCTTCCAGCGCTACAACAACCCGCAGGCCCGCCGCGCCGCCAGCGCCTATGTCGCCCTGGCGCGCGAGCACGGCGTCGACCCGGCGCAGCTGGCGCTGGCCTATGTCACCAGCCGTCCCTTCGTGACCAGCAACATCATCGGCGCGACCACGCTGGAGCAGCTCGACAGCAACCTGGCCTCGCTCGAGCTGACGCTGAGCGAAGCCTTGCTCGAAGGCATCGAGCGGATCCACGTCGAGCAGCCCAACCCCGCCCCCTGAGCGACAGGACCGGGCGTTCGGCATGCCCCGGCGTGGGCATGCCTGCCGGCCGGTCAGAACAGCTGGAGCGGCAGCTCACTGATCAGCCGCAACTCGTCGATGTCACCACCGGCCCCGCGATGGGTGGCGTAGCGCAGACGCAGGGCGAGGTTCTTCGCCGGCCCTGCCTGCACCACGTAGCGGGCCTCGAGGTCACGCTCCCACTCCTTGCCAGGCGCCGCGGCATAGGCATAGGGGCCATCGCTGCCCAAGTAGCCGGAACCGTCGATGTCACCCTTGATGTAGCGCGCCATCAGCACCAGGCCGGGGACGCCGTAGGCGGCCATGTCGAGGTCATAGCGTGCCTGCACGGAGGCTTCGTTTGGGCTGTTGAAGTCCGAGTACTGCGCGGAGTTGGCCAGGTAGATCGAGTCACCCGCATTGATGCCGTCCATGAGGATGTAGTCGAACGGAGTGTCGCCATTGACCTGCTGGTGCGCGAGGGTGAAGGTGTGCGCACCGATGCTGTAGGCCCCCGACAGCGACCAGGCCAGGTTGTTGATCTCGCCGGCCAGTTGCTTGCCTTCACTGCGGCTGTCGTAGGCATTGAAGTTGAACGTCAGCGCGCGCTGGCCGGACAGCGGCAGTGCATACAGCAGGTTGGCGTAGTACTGGTGCCAGACGTCCTCCAGCGTTGCGCCGTAGAGCGACACGCTGAGCCGCTCGGACAGCGGGTAGCTGCCGCCCAGGTAACGGGCGCTGGGCGCGTCGACGGCACCGGCGTAGGTCAGGTCGATCGAGCCGTCGCGGTTGGTCGAGCCGCTGCCGTCGCGAATGGCGGTGAAATAGCCGGCATCCAGGCTGAGGTCCGCGAGATCCCCGCTCAGCACCTGCACGCCCCGCGCGGTGCTGGTGAACAGCCGGGTGGTCGTGCTGGCGAACACCGGAGCCGTCGGGATGAGATCGCCGATCTTCAGCTCGGTCTCGGAAATCCGCGCCTTCAACGCGCCGCCTGCGTAGCCGAACGCATCGGCTGCCCGCCCCTCGCTGTCCACCGGCAGCAGGCCGGTGCCGTAGCGGCCCCTGCCACCGTCCAGCTTGATGCCCAGAGCGGCATGCGCATCGAGACCGAAGCCGATCCGGCCCTGGCTGTAGCCGGACTCGAAGCGGGCCAGGATGCCGTGCGCCCACTCCTCCCGGTAGCTCTGCGCGGCATTGGCATGGCGAAAGTCACGATTGAAATAGACGTTGCGGTTGGTCAGCGACAGGCTGCTGCCTTCGAGAAAGCCCTCGGCCCCGGTCTGTTCCTGGGCCTGGAGACAGGGCGATAGTGTCGCTGCGAGAACAAGCGCGACATAGCTGAACGAATTCATGGTTGGGTCCTTTTATTTATTGTTCTGGTTGCGCCGGGCCGACCCGGCGCTTCATCCGGCCGCTTGCAGCGAGTCGATTCGAGGCAAGCCGCTCCCGCTGGCAGCGCTGGCGCGGCCACTTTTCACCAAGCGGGGAGTTGGGAAGTTACTTGCAGCAGTGCTCTTCGAGCAGGCCCTTGACCAGCCCGATCATCAGCACCAGCAGCAGCGCCATGAACGGCAGGCCCATGGCGACGGCGCCGGCCTGGATACCCTTGAGCGCCGTATCGCCACCGACGACGAACAGCATGATGGTCACCACCGCGATCATCACCAGCCAGAGCACGCGCTGCGCGGGCACCGTGTCGGGATCGCCGCCGGCGGACAGGTTGTCCACCACCAGGGCGCCCGAGTCGGCCGAAGTCACCATGAACACCACCAGCAGCAGCACCACCAGCAGCGAGGCGAGATCGCCCAGGGGCAGCTGCTCGAGGAACTGGAAGATCGCCATGTTGACGTCGGTCAGACCGGCAGCCAGGCCACCCGTCCCGTCGATGACCTGGCCGATGGCACCGCCGCCGAAGGCCGCGAACCAGCAGATGGTCACCACCGTTGGCACCAGCATCACCATGCCGACCATCTGCCGCAGCGTGCGGCCCTTCGAGACCCGGGCGATGAACACGCCCACCAGTGGCCCCCAGGTGCACCACCAGGCCCAGTAGAAGACCGTCCAGCCCTGGAACCACTCCTGGTCGGCCCGATCCACCCAGTTGCTCAGCGGCAGGAAGAACCTGGCGTAGTTGGTGGCCGCTTCCGCCGCACCGGAAACGAATGCGAGTGCACCGACGCCGAGCGCGACCAGCACAAGCAGGCAGAACGCCAGCACGATATTGATGTTGCTGAGCAGCTTCACCCCGGCATCCAGCCCGCGCCACAGCGAGAATGCCGCCACGCCGGTCACTACGACGATGAACAGCAGCTGGAAGAAGAAGTTGTTGGGAATGCCGAGCACGTGGGAAATCCCGGCGGTGGCCTGCATCGCGCCCAGGCCGAGGGAGGTAGCCAGGCCGAACACCGTGAGCACCACGGTGAACACATCCACCAGCTGCCCCGGCAGGCCCTTGTAGCGCTCACCGATCAGCGGCTTCAGCGCGGAGCTGAGCGACAACGGCAGGCCCTTGTTGTAGCAGAAGAAGCCCACCACCATCGCCGTCACCAGGTAGAACGCCCACGGATGCAAGCCCCAGTGATAGAGCGTGGCACCCATGGCGGCATCGGCGGCCTGGGGCGTGTTCGCCGCGACGCCGAGCGGTGTCTTCCACCAGGCGGTGTACTGCGCGACCGGCTCGGCGACGCCCCAGTACAGCAGCCCCACCCCCATGCCGGCGGCGAACATCATGGCGAACCACGACGGGTTGCTGAACTCCGGCCGAGCATCGCGGCCGCCCAGGCGGATCCTGCCGAGCGGCGAGAGCGACAGGACGATGCAGAACAGCACCACCAGATTGCCCATGATGATCATGAACCAGTCGAAGTTCTGCAGGATCCAGCTTTTCGCGCCCTCCAGCGCCTGGCCAAAGGCGGGTGGATCGTAGAGCGCGGTCGCCACCATGCTCAGGATGAGAAACAGCGAAACAGGGAATATCACGCGGTGAAACTTCAATCCGAACAGATGCAGATTGAACTCTCGACGGATAACGCCTTGAGCAGCGATATCTTTCATGCACGCACCTCGCATTATTTTTTTTGTAGTCATCCATCGGTCTTCTCGAGCGGGATTCGAACGCTCCGCCGGTGCCAATGGTGCGTCGATGGTCAGACAGGGTCTGGCGAGTGACAAACCATTAAAACTGCTCGATTACTGAGAAATCCTCATGCATGCAGGCGCAATGAAGGGACGCAGGAATGCGTCCCGAAGCGCGTCAGTCGGCCAGGCCAGGGTACCCCGGTGCGGGTTCGCCGGGAGGTTTTCGGCCGCCCGCTTCAGCCTGTTCCGAAGGCGGTAGATGTGCCTCGACGACTGCCGCCAGGGTCGCGCAGGCGATGCCATTGGGTGTCGCCTGGTGCTGCAGCGGTGCATCCTCTTGCAGATGCGTGCCGTGTACCCGCCGCTGGCTGACGGCGAGCGCCAGCAGCGCCGCGCAGGCGCTGGAGAAGTAGTACAGACTGGGCGTGCCGAAGCGCTCCATCAAGAACCCGGCGACCAGCGGCCCGATGCAGGCGCCGATGCCGAAAGTGGCCAGCAGCAGACCCGCCAGCGAAACCCGCAGGTTCGCTTCGACGTTGTCGTTGGCCAGCGCCACCCCGAGCGGATACAGGCAGAACTGCAGGAAGCCGCCCCCCGCGCCGAACAGCAGCAAGGTGACGAAGGGCAGGCCCTGGTACAACGCCAGCGGCAGGCTGGCCAGCGCCAGCAGCACGGCGATCGCGCGGATCAGGGCGGCGCGCGGCAAACGGTCCGACAGCCAGCCTAGCGGCAGCTGCGCCAGCAGCCCCGCGCCGATGACCAGCGCCATGAACTGGCCGACCTCGCTGGGGCTCAGCCCCTGCCGGCTGGCATAGATCGCCGCCAGGCCGAAAAAGCCGCCGTTGAGCATGCCGGCACTCAGCACCGTGACCAGCGACTGCGGGATCCGCCGCAGGAAGATGCGCAGATCGACCGCCTCCGACTGCAGGGGCGCCGGGTGCACGCTGCGGGTCAGCGCCACCGGCACCTGGCTCAGGGCGAAGGCGATCACCACGCTGAGCAATACCTGGATGCCGAGGCCGGGGTGAAATCCCAGGGCCAGCTGGCCGAGGATCATCCCCACGTAGACCGACACCATGTACAGCCCCAGCGCCTTGCCGCGCTGCTCGCTGCCGGCGCACTCGTTGAGCCAGCTTTCCAGCACGATCAGCTGGCACATCATCGCCATCCCCACCAGCGCACGCAGCAGCAGCCAGAGCCCCAGTGACTCGCCGTAGCCATGCAGCAGCACACCGACGCAGACGAGCCCGGCGCTGGCGCCGTAGGTGCGGATATGCCCTACCCGCTGGATCATCCACTGGCCGACCCTGCCGCCGAGCACCATGCCCAGCGCGTTGGCCGCCATCAGCGCACCGCCCCAGAAGGCTGCCGCGCCGTCGGCGGTCAGCCGCAGCGCCAGGTAGGTCATCAACAAGGTGGAGCCAGCCTGCAGCAGCAGGCTGGCCAGGTAGAGCGCCCCGAAGGCCTGAGTCAGTCCGAACAACCGTCACCTTCCTCTGCCGCAGTACGAGTGCGGGTAGTTGCCTCATTCCAGGCCATGTCGCGCCTTCCAATCGCCCGGGTGCACCACGTAGGCGAACAGCGCGTGGCCGCCGTAGACCAGCTCGGTGCCCTCGGGGATCCACAGCAGCTGCCCCGGGCGCACCCGGTGGAGCTCGCCGTTGGCGCGCAGTTCGAAGCAGCCCTCGATGACGAAGATCACCTCGTCGTAGAGCAGCGTCCAGGCCACCTCGGCACCCTCCCAGCGGGCGAAGCCGACGCCGATGTGGGGCGACACCTCGTTGCCGAGCGCCCGCGCCACGAAGGCGGCGCCGGGCGGGCCGCCGCGCGGCACGAAGTCGAGGTCGCGGTGATCGACCAGGCGCACCGGGCCCTTACCGGAAATCCGCGCGCTCATAGTTCGCTCCGGCTGTTCCACGCCGCCAAGCGGATGCGCGAACGCACACCCAGGCCGAGGAAGGGCTCCGGCGGGTTGAGCGACGGCATCCCCGTCACCGCCTGGATGTCGCGCAGTTGCGGCGAGTCGGCGCCGACCGCCAGCTCGGCCAGCAGCGTGCCGGAGATGGTGCCCCAGGCTGCGCCCACGCCGTTGTCACAGGCCGAGGCGAACACCCCCGGCTCCAGTTCGCCGAAGAAGTTGGTGAAGTTGCGCGAGATCGCATAGACGCCGCCCCAGGTGTGGCTGAACGACACGTTCGCCAACTGCGGGAAGCGCGCCAGGAAGGCCTTGCGGTGGTCCTCGCGCACCTTCGCCCGCATGGCGTCGCTGGTGCTGCGGCCATACTTGGGCACGTGCTTGTAGGTGTTGCGGATGATCAGCCGGCGATCCTGGGTCATGCGCACCGTGGTGCCGGCGTGGTCGGCGGGGGTCAGGCCCCAGTCCAGCTGGCCACCGTAGAGCGACAGTTCCGCATCGGTCAGCGGGCGGGTCCAGCTGGCGAAGGTCATCACCGGCAGCAGGCGGTTGCGCAGGTAGCCGAATTCCTGGGTGAAGATGCTCGTGCCCAGCAGCAGCTTGCCGCTGCGGATGCGGCCGCCCGAGGCGTGCAGCAACCACCCACCCTGCCCGTCGCGCTCCAGGCGCAGGATCGGCGATTCCTCCAGCAGCTCGACGTTCGCCGGCAGCGAACGGGCCAGCCCGGTGACCAGCGCGGCCGGCTGCATCAGGTAGCAGCCGGGCGTGAAGATCGCGCGGCTGTAGTGCTCGCTGCCCACCACCCGGGCCAGCTCGTGCTGCTCGACCCAGCGATAGGGTTCGCCCAGGTCGGCCAGCAGGCGTTCGAAGTGCTCGAGATAGGCCAGCCCGCGTGGGCCGACCGCGCCCTGGTACTTGCCGGCATGCGACCACTGGCAGTCGATGCCGTGGCGCGCTGTCAGGCCCTGCAGCTGGGCGATGGCGGCGCGGTTGAGACCCAGCAGGCGCTGCTTGTGCGTCGGGTCGGGATGTTCCAGGGCGAACTTGTGCGGCAGGTCGATGACGAACCCGGAGTTGCGCCCCGAGGCCCCCTGGCCGACCCGCTGCGCATCGACCAGCAGGATGCGCGCCTCGGGCAGCAGCTCGCCGAGGCGCCGCGCGGCAGCCAGCCCGGCGAAGCCGGCGCCGACCACGGTGTAATCGGCGGACAGCTCGCCAGCCAGGCGCGTGCAGGCAGGCTGTTCCGGCAAGGCGGCATACCAGCCACAGGTGGTGTCGTCGAAAGGCAGGTTGACGGACTTGTTCATGTTCTACCCCTCAGGCGACTGCCCGTTGCGTGGTCTGGCAGGCTTGCAGCCAGCTATTGCGTTGCAGTTGCGCCTGGCGGCCGAGCAGTACGAAGCCACACAGCTGGCCGTGGCGATCGTGACAGCCGGCCGTCAGGCCATCGTCCGTCGCCGTGTGCCGCCACTCCCCTTCGCTACCGGCCGGCGGCGGCAACAGGCAGAGCGGCGCGGCCGGCGTCTTCACAGTCACCGGCATCAGCGGATAGCGGACCGCGGTGGGCCGTCCCAGCAGGGTCTGGCTCAGCGCCTCGATACCCTGGTTGATCGGCGCCAGGTACGGCAGCACCTCACCGTCGATCTCGATGCAGTCGCCGAGCGCATAGATGCCGGGCGCGGAGGTCTGCAGGCAGTCGTCGACGCGAATGCCGCGGCCGACCGCCAGGCCCGCACACTCGGCCAGCGCCAGGTTCGGCCGCAGGCCGACCGCCGAGAGCACCAGGTCGGCCTCCAACTGCTGACCGTCGGCAAGGACCAGCCGCTGCCCCGCGGTCGTGCGCTCGATGCGCTGCACGGTGTTGTCCAAGAACCAGCCGACGCCCTGCGCTGCCAGCGCCACCTGCAGGTGCCGGCCGGCCTGGGCGGGCAGCAGGCGCTCCATCGGCCACTGGCCCAGGCCGATCACGGTGACCTCGAAGCCGCTGGCGGCCAGGTCGTTGGCGAACTCGCAACCGATCAGACCGGCGCCGAGGATCGCCACCCGGCGGACGCCGGCCAGGCGCTCGCGGAAGGCCCGGTAGTCCTCCAGGTTGTTGACGCTGACGACACCCGAGGTGTCGCCGTCGATGGCCACGCGGATCGGCGAGGCGCCGCAGGCCAGCACCAGCTGGCCGTACTCCATCTCGCCGGAGCTGGTATGCAGGCGACGCGCCGCCGGGTCGATCCGCTGCACCTCGCAGTGCGGGTAGATGCGCAGCCCAAGGCGCTGTTCCAGCGCCAGCGGTGCCTCGCCGGCCAGCGCTTCGGCGCTGCGCCCCTGCGCGAGGCCAATGGACAGCGCCGGCTTGGAATAGAGGTGGCCGGATTCGAGGGTCAGCACGCGGATTTCCACCTGCGCGTCGGCCTTGCGCAGGGCCTGGGCCAGGCCGTAGCCTGCATGGCCGCTGCCGATGATGACGATCGGCCCGCGGGCGGCAGCCGCCGGTTGCGGCTCGAGCGTCGGCTGCGTCGGCAACGGCAGCGAGAGGTTTTCGGCCACCGCGGCGACCTCTTCGGTCACGTCGAGCATCTCGAAGTCGGCCTTGCCGACGCCGCATTCGGGGCACTTCCAGTCCTCGGGCACGTCTTCCCAGCGGGTGCCGGCGACGATGCCGTCCTGCGGCCAGCCCAGCGCCTCGTTATAGATCCAGCCGCAGACCACACAAAGCCAAGTCTTGAACATCTCGCTCACTCCTTCTTTTTAGCGATCGTCACGCGCTGCGCGCAGGCAGCGCCTGCTGCCCATGCCCCGATCGGGGGCCGGGATGGCGACAAGATGAGTAGACGAGCCAGGTAAACGGGGCCGGGCACTGTCGCCCGTTGCCGGACGCGGGAGTTCTGGGAGTGAAGTTCATTGTTGTTATTTCCTGCACGCATGTGGCTGTCATGGCGAGGCGCGAGGCCTCGCTGGGTACAGGGCCAGTGTCGAAAACGGGCCAGGGCCCGACAAACGATTTTTCCAGGGCGATTGATGACAAAAAATCATTCATGCGAGCGCGCGAAAACACGTCATCAGGGAGGGGTGAGCGGCGCGCACCGAGCGCCAGGCGTCGCTCACCAGCCCAGCGCCTGCAACGCCCACAACGCGTCCATGCCAGCGGCGATGCCGAGCACGGTATTACGGCTGCTCCAGGCCACGCCTCGCCACCAGCGCGGCAAACCGCGGAAGCCTCCTTCCCGCTCCGGTATTGCAAGACTTGGTCGCATCAACGGGCCCGATGCCAGGCACGGGCGGGCGCGTCGCGATTGTTGGGAGAGGCAGAAGCAAGCGAAGCGTGCCGGCGCGCCTGCCCGTTGGCTATTTCATCCAGCGGTCTCTGGAACGATAAGGACCAGCTTGCCGACGAATCCCTTGTTCAGAAACTCCTCTTGCGCCTGCCGGATGTCCTTCAGGGCGAAGGTCTTGGCCACGACCGGACGGATCTCCCCGGCCTCGATGTAGGCGATCAGATTGGAGAAGACTTCATCGTCCTGGAAGGTGCAGCCCATCAGCGTCAGGTCCTTGAGATAGAGCGTGCGCAGATCGAGTTCAGCCAACGGACCGGCAATCGCTCCGGCCGTCGCGTAGCGCCCGCCACGGCGCAGGACGCGCAGGAAATCGGGCCACTGTTCGCCCCCGACGACATCGAGCACGACGTCGATGGAATTCTCGCCAAGGACCGAGAACAGATCGGCACGGCGATCGATGACCTGGTCCGCCCCCAGGGCCCGGACCTCATCGGCCTTGCTGGCCGAACAGAGCGCGATCACCGTCGCGCCGCGCCGCTTGGCCAGTTGCACGGCGGCCGAGCCGACGCCTCCCGAAGCACCGGCGACCAACACGCGCTCGGCGCCGAGATGCACGCGATGCAGCATGTTCTCGGCGGTCGAATAGGAGCACGGAACGGAGGCAAGCTCGGCGTCCGACCAGTCGCAGACCACCTTGTGGGTCTCGCCTGCCGGCGCTACCGCAAACTGGGCGAACGCGCCGTCGCACTCGCTGCCGAAGGTCCAGCACTCGAAGGGCCGGAAGCCGACATGGCTACGCAGCATATTGCGCACCAGAACACGTTCACCGATCCGCGACGAGGGAACATCGCACCCCACGGCGACGATGTATCCGCAACAGTCGGCCCCCTGGATGCGCGGAAATTCCAGCCCCTTGCCCGACCACGAGGCGTCCGTCGCGTCGACACGTTCGAAGCCGCGCGCCCCGCCGCTGGCGGTGGCCTGGCCCACGGATTTCGAGTACCAGCCGATCCGCGTGTTGATGTCGGTGTTGTTGACGCCGGCAGCCCGTACCTGAATCAGCACCTCGCCCGGCCCCGGCTGGGGAACGGCGACATCGGTCCGGTATTCAAGGCGATCCAGGCCGCCTAGGCCGTTGAGCAGTACCGCATGCATCGTGCGCGGCAGGGCGGAAAGTCCCGCCGACGCTGAATTGGTTGTCGTCATCGGTTTCTCGCCTCATAAAGGTTTCTACGCATCGACCTGCGTGGGCAGGCCCTTGACGAACGAGGTGGTCAGAGCCAGTCCGCCTGCCACGGGTAGCGGGACAGGGCCTCGCAGCCATCGCGGGTGATCAGTACCTGCTGTTCCAGCTTGATGCCTTCCCTGCCGCCCTGTTCGCCGATGTAGCTTTCCACGCAGAGCACCATGTTCTCCTCGAACACCCCGTCGTAGCCGCTGCCGGTCCAGTCGGCGCCCTTGTGCGCCAGGGCCGGGTATTCGTCGACCAGGCCGACGCCATGCACCGTGCAGCAATAACGGTTGTGCCAGTAGGCCGGCGGAATGTCCCAGGAGCGCTCGGTGAACTCGCGATGACTCAGGCCCGGACGCAACAGGGCCATGTTGTGCTGCACCTGTTCGTGGGCCAGCCGATATAGCTTGCGCTGCTCGGCAGTCGGGGCAACGTGACCGACCGTCCAGGCGCGGGAGATGTCGGCGCAGTAGCCGTAGGGGCCGATCAGGTCGGTGTCGAAGCAGAGAATCTCGCCTTCGTGCATCACCCGCTCGCTGGCCTCCTGCATCCAGGGGTTGGTGCGCGGCCCGGACGCCAGCAGGCGGGTCTCGATCCATTCGCCGCCGTGGCGCACGTTCTCGTAGTGCAGCCAGGCCCACAGCTGGTTCTCGGTCATCCCCGGGCGCAGCTCGTCGTGCATGCGCTGGATGCCGCGCTCGCACACGGCGATGGTCCAGCGCATCAGCTCCAGCTCCTCGGCGGATTTGATCCGACGCGCCTGCTCCATCAGGCTGTGCCCCTCGACCAGGGTCAGCCCGCCTTCGCGCAGCAGGTCAAGGCCTTCCAGGTTGGCCCTGTCCACCGCCAGGCGCGCCTTGGCGCCGGCGTGCCGGCGTAGCACTGCGCGCAGGTCGTCGGCCCAGGCCACGGCCTTCTCGCCGCTGCGCGAGCCGGCGCCGAAATAGCTCCAGTTGATCGCCGGACGGATCTCGTCGAGCAGCTCGTTGCCCTCGTGCAGGTGCTCGCAGTTGTGGAATTCGAACAGCACCACCGGCCCTTCGGCGAAAACCAGGGCATAGCGGGCTTCGTTGTGCAGGGTCCATACCTGCATGTTGGAAGTATCGGTGGCGTAGCGGATGTTCACCGGATCGTACAGCAGGATGGCCGCGCAATCGGCGGCCTTGAGCTGCTGGCGCACCCGCTGCAGGCGGTAGCCGCGCGCGGCCCGATGGGTCTCGACGCCGACCGGGTTGCGCAGCGGTTGCGCGGCCGCCTCGGCGGCCGGATACCTATTCTTGTTATCGAACATTGCTTGGCTTCCACGACAGGGAATCAGGTGCAAGGCAGGCGCCACCGACGAGCAAAGCCCCGCCAGCGACGCCGCGCCAGGGTCCCAGGCGCAGACAACCGCGCCTGGAACAGGTCGCTCACTCTCCGGCTACGCGGATCGCCACGTTCTTGGTGCGCACGTAGCTGTACAGCGCTTCCTGGCCCTTCTCGCGACCGAAGCCGGAGAGCCCGACGCCGCCGAACGGGGTTTCGATTCCACCGGCGTACCACTCGTTGACGAACACCTGGCCGGCCCGCAGGCGCCGCGTGCAGCGCATGGCGCGGTTGATGTCCTGGGTGAACACGCCGGCGACCAAGCCGAACAGGGTGCCGTTGGCGATGGCGATGGCCTGCTCTTCGGTATCGAAGGGAATCACCGCCAGTACCGGGCCGAACACCTCGTCCTGGGCGATGCTCATCTCGGGGCTGACGTCGCGGAACACCGTCGGGCGCATGAAGTGGCCGACGCGGTCGCTGAACGCCTCGCCGCCAGTGGCCGCCACGGCGCCCTCCTCGATGGCGCGGCGACAGATCGCCTCGATGCCGCCGAGCTGGCCGGCGCTGATCACCGGGGTCAGTTCCGGATTGTCCTGGCCCAGGCCGACGCTCAGCCCCTCGGCCAGGCGCACCATCGCCTCGACGGTCTGCGCGTAGATCTCGCGCTGCACCAGCAGCCGGGACATGGCCGAGCAGACCTGCCCGGCGTTGAAGAAGATGCCGGACTTGACGCTGGCCAGCAGCTGCTCGAGGTCCGCATCGGCGAAGGCGATGGCCGCCGACTTGCCGCCCAGCTCCATGACGCTGGGCGTGGCATGCTGCGCGGCATTGGCCAGGATCGCCTGGCCGGTGGGAACCGAGCCGGTGAAGACGATCTGGTCGACCTTGCTGCTGCCGGCCAGGTGCGCGCCGACCTCGCGGCCGCGGCCGCAGATCAGGTTGACCGCCCCTTTCGGCAGCCCGGCGCGCTCGATGGCGTTCACCAGCACGCACAGGCCCAGTGGCGACAGCTCCGGCGACTTGATCACCACCGCATTGCCGGCGGCCAGGGCCGGCGCCAGCGAGCGGGCGCAGATGGACACCGGGAAGTTCCACGGCACGATCTGCGCCGACACCCCCATCGGGTCGTACAGGGTGAAGTCCATGTAGCCGTTGCCCAACGGGATCGAGGTGCCCTCGATCTTGTCCGCCATGCCGGCGTAGTACTCGAAGTAGCGCGCGGCTTCGATGAATTCGTCGCGGGCATCGTTCAGCGTCTTGCCATTTTCCTGGCAGAGCACCCAGGCGCCTTCGTCGGCCACCGCGCGGATTTCCTGCGCGATGGCCAGCAGCCAGGTGACCCGCTGGGCCGGCCGTACCCGGGTCAGCTCGCCGCTGTCGGCGCAGCGGCGGGCGGCCAGCAGCGCACGCTCGGCATCCTCGACACTCGCCTGGGCGATGCTGGCGACCGGCGCACCGGTCCCCGGGTTGTTGACGATGAGGCGCTGGGCACTGTCGGCCCAAGCGCCGTCTATGTAGTTGAGCCAGTGAGAGGCGATCGGATACATGACCATGCCCTCACCCGCGCCCGTTGACGCCGAGCAGGCGACGCGCGGCCCACTGGTGGAAGAAATGCGTCGGCACGTCCATTTCCGGGGAGAACGCACCGCCCGCGAAGCCAGGCGAGCTGCGGCCCTTCTGCATGCCCTCGACGGAGGCGACGTCCTCGGCGAACACCACCTTCCACGACTCGAGAATGGCGTTGCGGCAGGCGGCGTACTCGTCGCCCAATGCCTCGTCGCCGACGTAGAACAGGCGCAGGTTCTCGATGGTCTTGCTCGGCGAGACCGGGTCCAGCTGCATGGCGAAGGCATGGTCGGCCTGGATGCCCAGCAGCACGTTGGGGAAGAACGCCACGTATTCGGCGTTGCGCAGGCGATCCTGCGGCCACGACGGGAACTTCGGCAGGTGGGTGCCGGCCACGTCGGAGAGGTTGTAGGCGTAGCTGCCCTGGCCCGAGAAATGCTCGCCGAACTGGATGTTGTAGTGGTCTTCCAGGCGCGAGTAGCTGTTCAGGCTCGGATGCACCCAAGGCAGGTGGTACGCCTCGCAGTAGTTTTCCACCGCCAGCTTCCAGTTGCAGTTCACCTCGATGCTGGTCATGTCGTGCTGCGCACGGCGGCGCAGCAGGCTCATGCCGTCCTCGCCGAGAAACTGCGTCCAGCGATCGGTCAGCGGCGCGAGCATTTCCTCCAGCGGCTGGGCATCGCCGGACAGGTTGACGAACACCATGTCCATCCAGATCGCGCTGCGCAGCGGCTTCAGGCCATGCTTCTCGCAGGCGAAGCGCTCGTCCTTGTGCTGGTTGATGCCGCCGATGTGCGGGGTGCCCTTCAGGCCGCCGTTCAGGTCGTAGGTCCAGGAGTGATAGGGGCAGCGGATCACGCCCTGCACCTCGCCCGCCTCTTCCACCAGCTTCATGCCGCGGTGGCTGCAGACGTTGTGGAAGACCTGCACCAGGCCCTCGCGGTTGCGCATCAGCAACAGCGGCAGGCCCATGAAGTCGACCGGCTTGACCGAGCCGTTCTTGGTGAGATCACTGGCAAAACCCACGCAGGCCCAGGTCTTGCCCATGACCTGGTCACGGTCGGCTTCGAAATGGCTCTGCTGGGTGTAGAACTCGTTGGACAGACCGGTGGCCTGGTGGATGGGGCCGAGCACGGTTTCCAGTTGCTGGACGCGGATGTTCTGAGAAGTGGTCATTGTTGTTATTCCCTGCACGCTTGTGGCTGTTCCGCGAGGCGCCGGGCCTCGCTGGGTACAGGGTCAGTTTCGAAAACGGGCTGTCACGCGACAAACGATTTTTCCAAGCAGATTGATGACAAAAACTCATTCACCGACCGCAGCCAAGGCGTGCCCTAGAGGCCCCGACCATGGCTTGGGCCTGGCCGATCTGTGCCAGCGATTCATGCAAAAACGCCAGAAGCCTCGCGCAAGGGATGGGATGGCTCAGCTGGCGCGCAGCACGGCCCCGGGCGGCACCACTTGGCCCATCAGCCAGTTGCGAAAGCGACTGACGCTCTGCCGGTTGCTGCTGCGCCCTGTCGGCTCAAGCAGGCAAAACTGCGCCTCGGTGTGCAGGCAGTCGTCGATCGGCCGCACCAGCGCACCGGTCTGCAGGTGGTTGTCCACCAGGTTGGACCAGGCCAGCGCCACGCCCTGGCCGATCAGGGCGGACTGGATGAGCATCGAATAGCTGTTGATGTTGATGCGGTGTCGCGGCTCCAGCGGCTTATGGCCAAGACGCTGGAACCATTCCGGCCAGCCGATCCAGTCGCTTTGCGGATCTTCCAGCCACAGCCAGGTGCTCTGCGCCAGGTCGCGCAGCCCGTGCAGCTCCGGGTGCTTGGCCAGGTAGGCCGGACTGCACACCGGGAAGACTTCCTCGGTGAACAGCGGGGTCGCCCGCATGTCCTTGGGCGGCGTGCGGCAGTAGTACAGGGCCAGGTCGCAATCGAGTCGGGAGAAATCGCGGACGTGGTCGTAGGCGATGATGCGCAGGTCGATCTCTTCGTTCTCGCGCTGGAACTCGGCCACCCGCGGCAACAGCCAGAGCGAGGCCATCGCCGTGCTGGTCACCACCGTCACCTGCTGGGCACCGTGCCAGTGACGGATCTCGCCGGTGGCCTGGGCCAGTTGCAGCAACGAATCCTTGACCGTCGCGTAGTACTGGTTGCCTGTCGCCGTGAGATGGATTTCCCGGGTGGTACGCTCGAACAGGCTCTTGCCTAGGTAATCCTCCAGCAATCGGATCTGCCGGCTGACGGCACCCTGGGTGACGTTAAGTTCCTTGGCAGCGAGGGTGAAACTGAGATTTCGCGCGGCAGCCTCGAACGCGACAAGACTGTTCAGCGGCGGCAGGGGTTGGATTTTCATACGCAAGGCCAGGCTCTGGTTATTTTTTTCGCCAGTGTATAACCCAGCCCCCTCGCCGCGTACAGGCCGACTCCCGGCGCGCCGACTGGAGGCCGATGGGACAATACGGAAATAACGAATAGGCCATGCGCAGGCAAGACCGCCTGATTGGCGCGGGCCCGCAGGGCCTGGGCAGATCGCATCGGAAAGGGGCCAGAGGTGGCCGTTCGAACCTGGGGGCTAACTGAAGCCCAGCAGTCGCTTAGCGATTGGTGCCCGGAGCGGGGGTCGAACCCGCATATCCTTTCGGATGAGGGATTTTAAGTCCCTTGCGTATACCAGTTTCGCCATCCGGGCAGGGGGGATGCTTGGTGGGCGCAGGACTATAACCAGCCGCCCCACCTGGCGCAACCGCAGGAGCCGGGCATCACGGGGTTTGTGCCACCGGGGCCTTGCCAAGCGGTTACACAATAGCCACTTTGCCCATAGATACAATAAATGCTATTTTTAGTCTGAAGACACAAAGAGTCATTGCTTATGTCAGCCGTGATCCAGGCACCCGCCTTTTCCAAGGACCAGTGCGCGGCCGGCTTGCGCGCCGCGTTGAACATCCTCGACAAGTGGCGGGCCACCACCGAGCAGGCCTGCAACATCCTGCGGATCTCGCGCAGCACCCATGCCCGGGCCCGCGCTGAGAACCGTGCCTGGTCGGTCAGCCTCGATTCCGACCAGTTGCAGCGCATCAGCCTGATCCTCAATATCCACGCGGCCTTGCGGTTGCTCTTCGACAACCCGGACAACGTCTACGGATTCGCCGCGATGCCCAATCACCATGAGTTCTTCAACGGCCGCTCGCCGCTGGAGGTCATGGCCCAGGGCGACATGATCGCGCTGTACGAATCGTTCCGTCGCATCGACAGCCTCCGAGGCGCGCAGTGGTAACGCCGGAGCAGTTGCCGCAACGTGCCGCCGCCGAGGTGCAGGCGTACCGGCTGGTCAACTCGAAGTTCCCGCCCATCACGCTGTTCGACGACGTCGCCGACGCCGACGAATTCGAGACGCTCTACCAGTTGCAGGCCCTGAGCAATCCGCGCCTGCGCAACGAGCTCGGTCAGCTGGAGCTGATCGCGCGCCACGAGATTCCCTTCGGCATTCCAGGCTGTGCCTACGCGACGGCCCCCTTCACCCACGTGAACCCGGCCGGCTCGCGGTTCAGCGACGGCAGCTATGGCGTGCTTTACCTGGCCGAGACGCTGGAAACCGCGCTGGCCGAGGTGCGCCATCATCAGGATCGCTACTGGTCGAGGATCGACGGCCTGAACTACGAGCGCTTCGTCTTCCGCGGCCTGGCGTGCCAGTTCGACGAGGCCGGCATGCTGGATGCGACGATCCTGCCGGCAAGCGACCCCATCCACGATCCAGACGACTACGCTGCCGCCCGACGGCTCGGAAGGCTCGCCCGCCAGGCCGGACACCCGGGCCTGCGCTACCGCTCGGTGCGCGACCCGGGGCAGGACTGCTGGGCCCTGATGACGCCGCGCCCTGTCCGCTCCATCATCCAGACGGTGCATTTCGAGATGATCTGGAACGGCCGTATCTCCAGCGTCAGCGCCATCAGCGCGGTGTGAGCCGCAGTGGAGCATTCAGGCCGCTGGGGATCTCCGGATCATCCTCAAACAGGTCGATGTCCTCGTCGGTGAGCTCCTGCTCGCCGTCGGGCTCGGCCTCGGGGGTCTCGGTCTGTCGCTCATCGGTATCGCCGGGCAAGGCGCATACAGCACCACCGGCATGCTGCCAAGGGATTTCCTGGTTCATGGTTCGCTCCCGCGGGGCCGCCAGTGGCCCGTCGTCTCCGTTAGAAGCTGGCGGGGCGCGATGGTGCGCGACCGTCGATCCGGGGGCTAGCTTTCACGCATGCGCGGGTGGCGGAAGAACGCCACCGCGGCCGGGGATGCGAGGGCGACGACGCCGAGGCCCAGCGCGGTAATGGCCGTCTGCAGGCCGTAGTGATCGGCCAGCCAGCCGGCGCCCAGCAGCGGTGCGATGCTGCCGACATAACCGCTGACCAGGTAGGTGGAGATCAGCCCCGAGCGCTCGGCCGGCCTGGCGATGCGGTTGACCATGCTGATACCGGCCAGCAGGCACATGCCGTGGCCGACGGCCGCGGCGACCACGCCGGCGGCGAACATCGCCACCGAGCCGGCCTGGAAGTTGGCCACCAGCAAGGCATTGCTCAGCACCACCGCCAGCAGTCCCAGCGCCCCGCACCAGCGCAGCCCCAGCCGGGCGCTGAGCAACTGCGTGCCCGCCGAGGCCAGCAGGATGATGCCGATCGAGAAGCCGCTGACCACCGGACCGTGCCAGGGCAGCATCTTGCCGATGAACAGCGGCGACATGGAGGCGTACAGACCGAAGACGCCAAAGGCAAAGAACGGACAGCAGCAGGTCAGGATGAAGGCCCAGCAATCGCTGCGCGCAGTCCAGGTCAGGCGCGGCAGAAAGGCGCGCCAGGCCAGCTTCTGCGCCTGTGATGGGGGTGTGAGCGCGATCTGCCGCATCGCGTGAATGGCCAGCAGGCCGAGCAGCAACGTCGGCACATAGGTCGTCACCAGCGGACGCGGCAGCCACTGGGCAATGATCCCGCCGGTGATCGGCCCGAGGCCGAAGCCGAAGGCCAGCAGGAAACTGGTCAGGGTGGAGACACGCTGCGAGGAGCCGTCACGGGCGATCTGCATCAGCCCGACGGAAGCGCTGGTCACGATCAGGCTCGACGAAAGACCGACGGCAAAGCGGCCGAGGTTCAGGCTGGCGAGGTCCCAGGCGATCATCGACAGCAGCGTGCCGCCCCAGCCCACCAGCAACCCGGCGAGCATCACCGGGCGGAAGCCCTGGGTGTCCGACAGGCGACCCATGAACAGCAGCCCCGCCAACGCACCGAGCATGTAGACGACGTAGATCAGCGAGATCTCGCTGGTGCGCAGCCCCCAGGCGGCCTGGTAGAGCGGGTACAGCGGGGAGATCAGTGCCGTGCCCATCACCCCCACGCACATGGCGAAGCACACCCAGGGAAACGTCGACCACTTTGCTTGCATCGCTACGCCTGCACACCAGTAATCCGGCGAGCGGCGCATCGGCACTCGACTGCGCAGCATTCTGACCGGATGGACGAGAAGCCACGCAGCTTAGCGCTTCCCGGGTAGCCCGGCCACCGGTGCGTTGACGAGCCTGGCGCGGGCGCAACGCCCTGGCTCAGGCCTCGCAGGAGAGGCGCTCGTCCTCGGGAATGTCCTCGGTAACGAACACCAGCCAGTGCCCCGGGCCGTCTGCCTGCATGCGCAGGCCGAAGTACTGCTCCTCGTGCTCATCCCAGAAATGCTCGACTTCGTCCCGCGTGGCCTGGGCGAGCAGCGTCTCGTCGCGCGCCTCGAGAATGATGGAATAACGCTCTTCGGTCATGGCCCTGTCGTCCTGTGCGATGGTCTCGCGGAAGGCTGGCATTATGCCAGCAAACCCCACCGCCTAGCGCCCCGCTCATCGGCCGCAAGGAGCTTCCCGATGAACGTAGCGAAGCAGACGCGAGAACCCGCAACGGCCGCTACAGTCTCAAGTACATCGCCCGGTTGCAGCGCACCGGGCGACCTGCGCGCCAGAACATACAAAAACGAATGTAAAAGCCTGGAGCACCGCCCATGAGACACCTGCCCCGCCTGCTGCTCATCACCGGCTTCGCCGCCCTGCCCGCCCTGGCCACGGCCGACACCCTGTCGATCAAGCTGGAGAACGACATCCTCTCCTCCGGCGATGACGGGCACTACACCAACGGGCTCGAAGTGATCCGCACCGCCGAGCCCGACGCCGACCACTGGAGCCGCCGCCTGGCGGGCCTGATGCCGGGCTGGGATCAGCACAGCCTGGACAGCGTCGCCCTGCGCTTCGGCCACCAGATCTACACGCCGGAACAGCTCGAGACGGCACAACTGATCGAAGACGACCGCCCCTACGCCGGCCTGATGTATGCCGGCCTCTCGCTATTCGCCGACACCCAGCACGAGGGCTGGCGAGGCACGCAAAGCCTGCACCTGGACCTGGGCATCGTCGGCCCGGCGGCCGGTGGCAAGCGCATCCAGCGGGCGATTCACCATGTCACCGACAGCGACGAGCCGAAAGGCTGGGATCACCAGCTGGAGAACGAGCCCTTCGTCAATCTGGGCTACCAGCATCGCTGGTGGCTGCAGCGCAGCCTCGGCGGCCTGGAGCTGGAATACGGCCCGGGCACGGGGTTTGCGCTGGGCAACCTCTACAGCTATGCCTCGGCCAGTGGCGGGCTGCGCCTGGGGCGGAACCTCGAGCGCAGCTTCAGCATTCCGTCGGTGGCTCCGGCGCAAGGTGGCAGCCAGCTGTTCCGGCCGGGCGGTGAGTTCGGCTGGTACCTGTTCGCCGACCTCGAGGGACGCTACATGGCGCACAACATGCTGCTCGACGGCAACACGTTCGAGGACAGCCACTCGGTGGACCGGCGGCCCTGGGTGGGCGATGCGAAGCTCGGCCTGGCACTGATCTGGAATCGCTGGCAGCTGGCCTTCGCCAACATCTGGCGCAGTCGCGAATTCGAAGGCCAGCGCGAGCACGACCAGTTCGGGTCATTGACGCTGTCGCGGGCATTCTGAGAGCGGCAACTGCACTGTACGAAGACGTGCGTTGTCAGAAGGCGATCACCATGCAGGCGATCGTCTCGACCTGCCGGCCCGCATCAGCCTGGCAACCGGTCGCCGGCCTGCCCTGCTACCGGCCCGCAGCGCATCCGCCGCTGTTCCGACCCGTTTCGCAGGCAAAGAAAAAGCCCCGCAGATTCAGCATCTGCGGGGCTTTCTGTATGGAGGCCGATGTCGGAATCGAACCGGCGTACACGGATTTGCAATCCGCTGCATAACCACTCTGCCAACCGGCCTCAAAACGAACACGCCGCATTGTAGCTGCGGCGCGCTTTAAACTGGAGCGGGAAACGAGACTCGAACTCGCGACCCCGACCTTGGCAAGGTCGTGCTCTACCAACTGAGCTATTCCCGCGTTGTCGTGTTGACGGCGCCATTTTAGCGATTCGAAACGCCGCGTCAAGCCTTTGATTAAAAAAGTTTTTATTTATTTTCCGACGGGCTGAGATGCGGCCAGGCAGCCATCAGGTAATTGGTCATCGACCACAGCGTCAGCGCTGCCGCGACCAGCAGCAGCGCATAGCCCAGCCCGACCCAGACAGTCAGCGCCGGCGGGTTGGCCAGCAGGATGACCAGCGCGACCATCTGCGCCGCCGTCTTCCATTTGCCGAGATTGGAGACCGCCACCTGTGCCCGCGCGCCGAGTTCGGCCATCCACTCGCGCAGGGCCGACACCACGATCTCGCGCCCGATGATGATCGCCGCCGGCAGGGTCAGCCAGAGGTTGGCGTGCTCGCCCACCAGCAGGACCAGCGCCACCGCCACCATGAGCTTGTCGGCCACCGGATCGAGGAAGGCACCGAACGGCGTGCTCTGCTGCAGGCGCCGGGCCAGGTAGCCGTCGAGCCAGTCGGTGATGGCCGCAACGGTGAACACCGCGCTGGCGGCCAGGTAGCTCCAGTGGAACGGCAGGTAGAACAGCAGGATGAAGAACGGAATCAGCAGCACGCGTAGCACGGTGAGCAGGTTTGGAATATTCATCGGTACCACTGATCTGCAGAGAAGACGGTGATTCTACTCACTGTGCAGGGCAGCATAAATCGACTCGGCGAGCTTTTTGCTGATGCTCGGCGCCTTGGATATCTCGTCGACACTGGCCCTGCTCAACTCCTGCAGACCGCCGAAATGCTTGAGCAGTTCGCGCCTGCGCTTGGGGCCGATGCCGGGAACGTCCTCCAGGCTCGAGGTGCGTCGGGCCTTGCCGCGGCGCGCGCGATGTCCGGTGATGGCGAAGCGGTGCGCTTCGTCGCGGATCTGCTGGATCAGATGCAGCGCAGGCGAGTCGCCCGGCAAGGTGAACTCGTGCTCGGCATCGTTCAGGTAGAGCGTCTCGAAACCGGGCTTGCGGGTGACGCCCTTGGCCACGCCGAGCAGGATCAGGTCGGGCACCGGCAACTCGGCCAGCACCTCGCGGGCCATGTTCAACTGCCCCTTGCCGCCGTCGACCAGGAGGATATCGGGGCGTTTGCCCTCCCCTTCGACCAGCTTGCGGAAACGGCGCGACAGCGCCTGGTGCATCGCCGCGTAGTCGTCCCCCGCGGTGACGCCCTCGATGTTGAAACGGCGGTAATCGGCCTTGATCGGCCCCTCGGGACCGAACACCACGCAGGAGGCGACGGTCGCCTCGCCACTGGAATGGCTGATGTCGAAGCACTCCAGGCGCTGTGGCGGTTCGTCCAGCTCCAGCGCCTCGGCCAGCGCCTCGAAGCGTGCCGAAAGATGCTGGCGGTTGGCCAGGCGTGCCGCCAGGGCCTGTTCGGCATTGGTCAGCGCCATCTGCTGCCAGCGCGCGCGCGTGCCGCGTACGCGCTGCACGATGCCCAGTTCGACGCCACGCAGCTCGGCCACCGCCGCGATCAGCGTGGGGAAATCCTCGTGCGCGGCATTGACGATGAGCTCACCCGGCAGATCGCGCTCGGCCGAGCCCAGGTAGTACTGCTCGAGGAAGGCCAGCAGCACGTCGCTGACGCTCTCCTCGATCGCCACCTGTGGAAAGAAGTTCTTGCTGCCGAGCACCCGGCCGCCGCGCACGCTGATCAGGTGCACGCAGGCACCACCGGGGCTGACCGTGGCGGCGACGATGTCCACGTTTCCCGAGCCACCCTCGATGTGCTGCTGGTCCTGCACCCGACGCAGGATGCCGATCTGGTCGCGAATCTGCGCGGCGCGCTCGAAGTCCAGCGTGGCGGCAGCCGTCTCCATGTTGCGCGACAGCTCCTCGGCCAGCGCGTTGCTGCGCCCCTCGAGGAACATCACCGAATGGCGGATATCCTCGGCGTATTCATCGGGATCGACCAGATTGACGCACGGCGCCTTGCAACGCTTGATCTGGTATTGCAGGCAGGGCCGGGTGCGGTTGCGGAAGTAGCTGTCCTCGCATTGGCGCACCAGGAAGGCCTTCTGCAGCAGGCCGAGGCTTTCGCGGATCGCCCCTGCGCTGGGATAGGGCCCGAAATAGCGCCCCGGCTCCCTCTTCGCCCCGCGGTGAATGCTCAGCCGCGGGAAGCGCCCGCTCGAGAGGAACACGTAGGGGTAGGATTTGTCGTCACGCAACAGGATGTTGTAGGGCGGCCGCCACTGCTTGATCAGCGTCTGCTCCAGCAGCAGCGCCTCGGTCTCGTTGCCGGTGATGGTGGTCTCGACCTGGGCGATCCTGGCGACCAGCGCGGCCGTCTTCGGCGCCTGGCCGGTCTTGCGGAAGTAGCTGGCCAGACGCTTCTTGAGGTTCTTCGCCTTGCCGACGTAGAGCAGCTTGCCCTCGGCGTCGAGCATGCGATACACGCCTGGCCGCCCGCTGCAGGCGGCCAGGAACGCAGAGGAATCGAAGGCCCGGGCCATCAGTTGACGGTGTCGACCATACCGTGGCGGACGGCAAGCAGCGCCAGCTCGACGTCGCTGGTGATCGAGAGCTTCTCGAAGATGCGGTAGCGATAGGTGTTGACGGTTTTCGGCGAAAGGCAGAGCTTGTCGGAAATCGCCTGCACCTTCTGGCAGTTGGCGATCATCAGGGCGATCTGGATTTCCCGCTCCGAGAGCAGGTCGAAGGGCGAGGCACTGACCTGCGGCTGGAACGACTTGAGCGCCAGTTGCTGGGCGATCTGCGGGCTGATGTAACGCTGCCCGGCGAAGACCATGCGGATGGCACGGATCATTTCATCCAGCGCGGCGCCCTTGGTCAGGTAGCCGGCGGCGCCGGCCTGCAGCAGGCGCGTCGGGAAGGGATCCTCCTCGCAGATGGTCACCGCGATGACCTTCAGGTCGGGATTGCTGCGCAGCAGCTTGCGGGTCGCCTCCAGGCCGCCGATGCCAGGCATCTTGAGGTCCATCAGGACCACGTCCGGCTTGAGTTCGCGCGCCCTGCGAATGGCTTCCTCGCCGGAGTCGGCCTGCCCGACCACGTAGAGGCCGTCGATGTCCGACAGCATACGCGTGATGCCAGTACGCACCAGATCGTGGTCATCGACCACCAGCACTCTAATCAAGCAGAACACCTCTTCAATCAGAACCAAAGCTGGCTGGCTACTGGCTTGTTCGTAGGTCGCGAACTTTAGCAAAAAACAACGCTTGCCAGCTGCGCCCAGGCGACACAAGCACACACCATCCGTCCGGGATTTGGCCAGCCTTACGCGCCAAAAACCTACAGCGCCAAGGCTGTAGGAAATTGTCCACCCCCACACCGCTTGCAACGCAGCACAACCCGTCCGGGCGCGCCTGGCGGAGCCAGGGTGCGCAAGGATAGCGAAGATAGCACATAGCCATAGCGCGGACGGTCAAGCTTTTGGGGATGTGGCGGCATCGAACCGGCTGCGCCAGGTAGGGGAAAGCAGCCCTGGATGGCGTTCCGCAGCGGACCCGAGGTCAGTGCAGGTAGGCTGGCGTCGCGGGCCGGCCGGACTGCCCTCTCAGGACGGCTGCGGCGTTGCGGCAAGGGCCAGTTGCTGCCAGAGCGCGGGGCCGCCGGAGGCCTTCTCGATGGCGGCGAGCCGAGCGGCATGTGCGGCCAGCTCGGCGTCGCTGGCGGCCAGCACCGGTGTGCGCGGACGGTCGGCCGGCAGGCGACGAATCGGGCTCGGCTGCGGGCGGCCGCCTGCATTGTCGGCGCCATCGCCGGCCAGCGAGAGGTTGGTCTGGCCGCCGGTCATCGTCAGCCAGACATCGGCGAGGATCTCGGCGTCCAGCAGGGCGCCGTGCAGGTCGCGGCCGGAATTGTCGACACCGTAGCGCTTGCACAGCGCATCCAGGCTGTTGCGCTGGCCTGGGTGCCGCTCGCGGGCCATCAGCAGGGTATCGAGCACCGTGCAGTGGTCGGTGATCTCGGCCCGCTCGCGCTGGCCTAGCAGGGCGAATTCGTTGTTGATGAAGCCGATATCGAACGCCGCGTTGTGGATGACCAGCTGCGCATCGCGGATGAACTCGAAGAACTCGTCGGCCACATCGCGAAAGCGCGGCTTGTCGACAAGGAACTCGTTGGTGATGCCATGCACCGCCACTGCGCCTTCGTCCACCTCCCGATCGGGCTGCAGGTAGACATGGAAGTGCCGCCCGGTCAGCCGCCGGCCGATCACTTCGACACAGCCGATCTCGATGATGCGGTGGCCATCGGTGACCGGCATGCCGGTCGTTTCGGTATCCAGAACAATGCTGCGCATCGGTATCGCTCGTTAAACCATCGGTTGTCGTTTGGCCTGCACCACGCCGCGGTTGGCCAGCAGATCGGCCTGCTCGTTGCCCGGATGGCCGGCATGGCCGCGCACCCAGTTCCAGCTCACCTCGTGGCGGGCGGCCTGCTCGTCCAGCTGTTGCCAGAGGTCGGCGTTCTTCACCGGCTGCTTGCTGGCGGTCTTCCAGCCCCGCTTCTTCCAGTTCGGCAGCCAGTCGGTGATGCCTTGCATCACGTACTGCGAGTCGGTGAACAGGCGGACCTTGCAGGGTCGCTTGAGCTCGGCCAGCGCGCGGATCGCGGCCATCAGCTCCATGCGGTTGTTGGTGGTCTGCGCCTCGCCCCCCCAAAGCTCGCGCTTGGCGCCCTTGTAGATCAGCAGGGCGCCCCAGCCGCCCGGGCCGGGATTGCCCTTGCAGGCACCGTCGGTATAGATCTCGACCGAATCGTCGCTCATGTAGCTTTCAGGGTCCGTCAGTTCGAGGCTGTCGCTCGCAGGTTATTCGGCGTTGCGACGACTGACCTTCGCGACCGGCATCGGCAGCAGCTTGCCCATGCGCTCGCGCCGTTCCTTGCGCAACGGCCGCAGGCCGATCATCAGCTTGCGCGCCATCAGGAGATAGAAACCGCCGGTCGGTGCCTGCAAGCGATGACCGATGTCATCCAGACGCGCCAGCCGCGCCTGCCAGTCACTCGAGGAAAGCGGCGGACAATAGCACCCGAAGCGGCGATTCTCCAGCGCGAAGCCCAGCAGGTTGAGCCAGTCGCCGACGCGCGAGGCACGAATGCAGCGCGCCTGGCGAAAGCCGTCGCAGGCAGTCAGGTGGCGTGCGCCCCAGAGGCTCCACGGATTGACGCCGACCACCAGCAGGTGCCCGCCCGGCCGCACGCTGCGAGCCGCCTCGCGCAGCAGCCCGTGAGGCGATGCACAGAAATCCAGGGCGTGCTGCAGCACCACGACATCCGCGGCATGCTCGCCGATCGGCCAGGCCTGCTCATCGCACTGGATCTCGACGCCGGGCATCGGCGCGCCAAGGCGCACGCTGCGCTTGATCTTCTGCGATACCAGCGGCTCGCCGGCGAACGGGCCGCAGTGCACCAGGTAGCTGCCGAAGCAGCGCTCGAGCGCCTCGCCGAGCACGCGCTGCTCCTGGCGCAGCAACTGCTGGCCCATGGGCGTATCGAACCAGGCGCGGGCCGCCTCGGCGACGGCCGGCGCCTGCCCGGACGCTTTCGCACAAGGATGTTCAGTCATGGCAAGGCTCCGTCATTCGCTCACAGGAAGATGGCTTCAACTTTCGCCCCGGACTGCTAGCATGCCCCCTTTGTCCCCTTCTTGGCGAGTTCCCCAGGATGCCGATCATCGAAGCCCTTCCCGCCTTCTCCGACAACTATATCTGGCTGCTGCAGGATGCCAGGACGCGCCGCTGTGCCGTGGTCGACCCCGGCGATGCCGCACCGGTTCTGGGCTGGCTCGACCGTCATCCGGGCTGGCAGCTCAGCGACATCCTGGTGACACATCATCACCACGACCACGTCGGCGGCGTCCTGCAGCTCAAGGAGCGGACCGGCGCGCGCGTCTACGGCCCGGCCCACGAGCAGATCCCCGGTCGCGATGTCGCACTGGAGGACGCCGCCCGGATCGACGTCATCGGCCAGGCCCTGCAGGTGATCGCCGTGCCGGGCCACACCCTCGGCCATATCGCCTACTTTCACGGCGATGCCGAGCAGCCCTGGCTGCTCAGCGGCGACACGCTGTTCGCCGCCGGCTGCGGCCGGTTGTTCGAGGGCACGGCGCAGGACATGTTCCGCTCGCTCGGCCGGCTTGCCGCCCTGCCGCCGCAGACGCTTATCTACTGCACCCACGAGTACACGCTTGGCAACCTGCGCTTCGCCCGCGCCGTCGAGCCGGAAAATCCCGACATCGAAAAGCGGTTTCTGGATGTTTCACGCCTGCGCGAGAACCAGCAGATCAGCCTGCCGTCGAACCTGGCCCTGGAACTGCGCACCAATCCGTTCCTGCGCAGCTCGATCGGCGCCGTAGCTACCGCGGCAAGCGCCCAGGCCGGCCAGGAGCTGAGCGACGAGGTCGCGGTTTTCGCGGCGCTGAGGGCCTGGAAGGATCGCTTCTGATCGATCTCGACAGCGTCCCGAAATCGGCCGGGCAAACTTGACCCCCAGGGTGGGCGTTTCTAGAATCGCCCGAATTTTGTGCCCCGGAAGGCCACGCCCATGCCGCCACAATCCAGGAAACGCTGCGAACCAGACGCCTTGGTAACCCCCGGCAAGGCCCTTGCGCTCGCCCTGTGCATTGCTCTCGCCGGCTGCCAGAGCAACGGCTCCAGAGACGCCTCCGACGAGATGAGCCTGGGCCGCCAGGTCACCCAGCCCAACGAACCGGTCTGGCTGCATGAAACACCCCAGCCGATCGTCCACGAGGATATCTGGGAGCGTATTCGCGACGGCTACCAGCTGCAGGACTACATCGGCAGCAACCCGCGCATCGAACAGCAGCGCCTGCTATTCGCCAGCCGACCGAAGAACATCGAAGTGGCGAGCGAGCGCGGCAGTCCCTTCATTCATTACATCGTCGAGCGCCTCGAAGAGCAGAACATGCCGCTGGAGCTGGCGCTGCTGCCGATCATCGAAAGCTCCTACGACCCCTTCGCCTACTCGCCCGCCCATGCGGTGGGCCTCTGGCAGTTCATCCCGTCCACCGGCCGCCATTTCAACCTGCGCCAGACCAACTGGTACGACGGCCGCCGCGACATCACTGCCTCGACCAATGCCGCGCTGCGCTACCTCGACTACCTGCACGGGCTGTTCAACGGCGACTGGCTGCTTGCCCTGGCCGCCTACAACGCCGGCGAAGGCACCGTCAGCCGGGCGATCGAGCGCAACCAGAAGCTGGGCCTGCCCACCGACTACTGGAACCTGCCGCTGCCCAGCGAGACGCGCGACTACGTGCCCAAGCTGCTGGCACTGTCGCAACTGGTCAAGACGCCGGAAGCCTACGGCATCAGCCTCAACCCGATCGCCAACGAGCCCTACTTCGAGGTCGTGCCGCTCAAGCAGCGCATGGACCTGTCGCGCGTGGCCAAGCTGGCCGGCATCGACGAGGACGAGCTGATCCAGCTCAACCCGGCCTTCACCCGGCGCATCACGCTCGACGGGCCGCAGCAGCTGCTGGTGCCGCTGAGCAAGGCCGAAAGCCTGACCAGCAGCCTGGCGCAGATCAAGCCGCAGGAACTGGTCGACTGGCAGCAATATCAGGTCCGCCCCGGCGACACGCTGAGCGCCGTCGCCAGTCGCCACCAGGTCAGCGTACGCACCCTGCGCGAGATCAACCGCCTGCGTAGCAATACCCTGCGCATCGGCCAGACCCTGACCATTCCTTCATCCGGTACCGCCGCGCCGCGCCTGCTCGAGGCCGTCGCCTCCCGTGCCGGCACCAGTGCGCCGCGCAGCTACCGGGTCAGGTCCGGTGACAACCTGTGGAGCATCGCCAAGGCCAAGGGTGTTTCGGTCCGCGACCTGCAGCGCTGGAACGGCCTTGCCGGCAGCCAGCTCAAGGTCGGCCAGGCGTTGTTCCTCGACAAGCCGGCAGCCGGCCGGGCGAAGTCCAAGCCCACCTACTACAAGGTGCGCCAGGGCGATTCGCTCTACCACATCGCCAAGCGCTTCAATGTGCAGATCACGGCGCTGAAGGACTGGAACCCGAAGGGCACGAGCATCCTGCGCCCGGGGCAGATGCTGACGTTGTACCTGCCGTAACCGGGGCGCCGCCGCGCCTTGCCTGGCGCGCTGACGGTTCGATCGAGCTTCAGCCGCGCCCGGCAAGGGCTCCCAGGCAGCGCCCGGTCAGCTGGGCGAAGCGCTGGAAGGCGACGAACTGTTCGTGCTTGAGCGCGCGCCCGGAGAGCCGGCAGTCGGCGTAGATGATGCCGATCTCCCGCGTCCCGGCCAGCAGCGGCGCAATGAAGAACATGCCATTGCCGAGCCACTGGCGCAGCGGCTGGGTCACCAGCTCGGCCAGGTTGTAGCTGGCCGGCACGCCCATCCACAGCGGCTGGCGCTGGCGTAGCGCGTAGCTGAAGATGTGCGGCTGCTCGACCTGCTCGGCCGGCAGCGAGAACCCGTCGAGCCAGGCCTCGCTGCCCTCGCCGACCGCGCAGCGCACGCGAAAGCGCGTCTGCCGGTCGGCCAGCACCGCCACCATGACCCGCTCCAGCCCCGCGCCCTGATGCAGGCCGCGCAACAGGGTATCGAGGATCAGGCCGACGTCGCTGCCGGCGCTGGCCAGCAGCCCGAGGTCCTGCATCGCCTGCTGCATGACCAGCAGGTCCGGCTGCAGCAGGGTTGCGCGCCGCTGGGCCTGCTGTAGCCGGATCTGCTCCGGATCGGTATTGGGGATCAGTCGGCACAGGCGGCTCGCACCGAAGGTCGAGGCCACCTGGACCGCCTCGTCGGCGCTGGCGAGGATCTGCTGCAGCGCGTCCGCCTCGCTGATGCCGGCGAACTTCGCGTACTCGCCGACCAGCACCGTCATCCGCGGGCTATCCCAACCCTCCAGTGCCGCCTCGCTGATCCGCACGCCCAGCGCGACCGAACGCACGCCCAGATCCAGCCCGGCCGCCGCGCCCTGGGCCAGCGCCGTCAGCTCGCCGAGGTTCCAGCTCTTGACCAGGCCCAGGGTCAGCTGGCGAAAGCTGGTGCCGAGCAGGCGCTGCACCGTTTCGTCGTGGCGGGCGCCGGGTTGCGCCAGGGCCTCGGCCAGCTCATCGGCCTGCTCGCCGCCACACCCCCAAAAGGCCAGCTCGCCGACGTGGAACAGCAGCGCCGCGATGAACACTTCCTCCTCGCTGCGCGACATGACATAGCCGGACAGGTTGCGCGCCTGGACCGCGGCATGGAACGAGCGCGCCAGCAGCTCGAGCAACTGATGGTGCGGCGCCCGGTCGAGCAACCCGTCGACCAGGCTGACCGACAGGCTGATCAGCCGCACATTGTCGAAGCCGATCAGCACGATTGCGCGCGAGATGGTCCGGATGACTTCCTGCGACGGGTTGTAGTAGCTGCTGTTGGCGACCCGCAGAACCTTGGACGTCAGCGCTGCGTCACGCAGCAGCACGTCGGCCAGTTGCTGGACCGAGGCATGCTCGGCCTGGGTCAGGCGCTGCAGATCGGTGACCACCGCCGCCAGGGCCGGCAGTTCGGACTGGTTCAGGCGGTCGATCCACGGCTGCAATCCCTGGGTTCGGACAGACAATACAGGCACCCTGCCGCGATGGCGGCGTTACGAAATCACTGCAGTTTGCCCGAGGAGCGTGCGCTTTTTCCAGCGCAGACAAGCTGTTACTGTACCGACCCGAAAAGCCTGAAAGCACCATGGATCGGGTTCCCCATCTGATGCGACTAGTCCTAGCCATTCTCAGCTGCCTGATGGTCAGCCCCGCCGCCTGGGCAACCATCCGCGAGAGCCATGGCTATGCGCAGTTCGGCACGCTGAAATACCCCCAGGGCTTCACGCACTTCGACTGGGTCAACCCCAAGGCGCCCAAGGGCGGGCGTCTGCGCCTGATGGCCTCGGGGACCTTCGACACGCTCAACCCCTATACCTTCAAGGGCACCAGCCCGAGCGCCACGGCCAGTTTCTTCAACTATGGCGTCAGCGAGCTGAACGAACCGCTGATGGTCGGCAGCGGGCTCTACGATCCGTCCGGCGACGAGCCGGCGTCCAGCTACGGGCTGATCGCCGAGTCGGTGGAGTACAGCGACAATTTCAGCTGGGTGGTCTTCAACCTGCGCAAGGCCGCACGCTTCCACGATGGCCAGGCGATCACCGCCTACGACGTGGCGTTCTCCTACCGGCTGCTGCGCAAGGAGGGGCATCCGCAGTACCGCACCAGCCTCAAGGGCGTGAAGCGCGTCGACATCCTCAACCGCCACCGCATCCGCTTCGTGTTCGATCAGCCGGACCCGCTGCTCGTCACTCGCCTCGGCGAGCTCCCGGTGCTGCCGCAACACTACTGGAAGGATCGCGACTTCAAGGCGACGACCTACGAGCCGCCGCTGGGCAGCGGCCCCTATCGCATCGCCCAAGTAATCCCGGGCCGGCGCCTGGTGTTCGAGCGCGTGAAGGACTGGTGGGGCAAGGACCTGGCGGTCAACCGTGGCAAGTACAACTTCGACCGGGTCGAAGTCGAGTTCTATCGCGACGAGACAGTCGCCTTCGAGGCATTCAAGGTCGGCGAGTTCGACTTCTACATCGAGCATCAGGCGAAGAACTGGGCGACCGCCTACAGCTTCCCGGCGGTCACCCGCGGCGACGTGATCCGCGCCGAAATTGCGCACCAGATCCCGACGCAGACCCAGGCATTGTTCATGAACGGCCGCCGGCCGATCTTCGCCGAGCGCCAGGTGCGCCAGGCGCTCGGCCTGCTGTTCGACTTCGAGTGGACCAACCGCGCGCTGTTCTACGGTGCCTACCGGCGCAGCGAAAGCTACTACCCCAACAGCGAATTCGCCGCCAGCGGTCTGCCCGAGGGTGGCGAGTGGCTCGCCCTCTCCGCCTATCGCGACAGCCTGCCGGCGGAAATCTTCAGCGAGCCGATCACCTTCCCGCGCACCGCCGGCCGTGGCATTCCCCGCAAGACGCTGCGCAAGGCGCTGGCACTGCTCGGCGAAGCCGGCTGGAAGCTGTCCGAGTCGGGCCTGCGCAACAAGCGCGGCGAAGCGCTGCAGTTCGAGATCCTGCTGGTCAACCCGCGCCTGGAGCGGATCCTGCAGCCCTACGTGCAGAACCTCGCCCGCGTGGGCATCGAGGCCCGCCTGCGCACCGTCGATGCGTCGCAGTACAAGCAGCGCCTGGACCACTACGATTACGACATGATCCTGACCACGCTGGCGCAGAGCCTGAGCCCCGGTCAGGAACAATGGCTCTATTTCCACTCCAGCCAGGTGGGTGTCGAGGGCGGCCGCAACTACGCTGGCATCGCCAACCCGGCGGTCGACGACCTGCTGTCGCGGCTCTTGCAGGCCAAGAGCCGCGACGAGCAGATCGCCGTCACCCGGGCCATCGACCGCATCCTGCTCTGGAACCACTACACCATCCCCAACTGGCACATCGGCCACCACCGCCTGGCGTACCGCAACCGTTTCGCCTACAAGACGACGCCGCCCTACACCCTGGGCTTGCGCGCCTGGTGGCTCAAGGGCCTGGAGAAGGTCGAATGAACCGTCCAAAGCTACAGATCGCCAAGCGACTCGGCCTGCTCGGCCTGCTCTGCGCCTGCGCGCTGGCCGAGGCAGCCCCCCGCCACGCACTGACCCTCTATGGCGAGGCGCCGAAGTATCCGGCCAGCTTCAGCCACTTCGAATATGCCAACCCCGACGCCCCCAAGGGTGGCGTGCTGCGCCGCGCCGGCTTCGGCAGCTTCGACTCGCTGAACCCGTTCATCAACAAGGGCGTCGCCGCCGACGACATCGGCCTGATCTACGACACCCTGACCACCAACAGCCTGGACGAGCCCTTCACCGTCTACGGCCTGCTCGCCGAGAAGATCGAGCGCGGCCCGAAGAACGCCTGGGTGCGCTTCCACCTGCGTCCCCAGGCGCGCTTCCACGACGGCGAGCCGGTCAAGGCCGAGGACGTCGCCTTCAGCTTCGAGACGCTGGTCAGCCAGGGCGCGCCGCAATACCGCGCCTACTACGCCGACGTGGACAAGGTGGTGGTCGAGGGCGTGCGCAAGGTCCGCTTCGACTTCAAGCATGCCGGCAACCGCGAGCTGCCGATGATCCTCGGCCAGCTGCCGGTGCTGCCCAAGCACTGGTGGGCCGAACGCGACTTCAGCGCCGGCAGCCTCGAGCCGCCGCTGGGCAGCGGCCCCTATCGGGTCGCGCAGGTCCAGCCGGGGCGCTCCATCAGCTACGAACGGGTCAAGGACTACTGGGGCCGTGAGCTGGCAGTCAACCGCGGTTTCTACAACTTCGACCGCCTGGTGTTCGACTACTACCGCGACAACACCGTGGCGCTGCAGGCGTTCAAGGCCGGGCAGTTCGACTACTGGCTCGAGACCAGCGCGAAGAACTGGGCCACCGCCTACGACGTACCGGCGGTGCGCGACGGCCGGCTCCTCAAGGAAGAGATCGCCAACCACAATCCGACCGGCATGCAGGGCTTCATCTTCAACATCCGCAAGCCGCTGCTGCAGGACCGCCGCATCCGTGAGGCGCTGGCCCTGCTGTTCGACTTCGAATGGACCAACCGGCAGCTGTTCAACGGCGCCTACTTCCGTACGCGCAGCTACTTCGACAATTCCGAGCTCGCCTCCTCCGGCCTGCCGGGGAAGGCCGAGCTGGCCATCCTCGAGCCGCTGCGCGGCCAGGTCCCGGACGAGGTCTTCGACAAGCCCTTCGAGCTGCCGGTGACCGATGGCAGCGGCATCATCCGCGAGCAGCAGCGCCGCGCCTACCAGCTGCTCACCGAAGCCGGCTGGCAGGTCAAGGACGACCGCATGGTCGATGCCGACGGCAAGCCGGTGAAGCTCGAGTTCCTGCTGGTGCAGGCCGAATTCGAGCGGGTGCTGCTGCCCTACAAGCGCAACCTCGCCGACCTGGGCATCGAGCTGGAGATCCGCCGGGTGGACGTCTCGCAGTACATCAACCGCCTGCGCTCACGCGACTTCGACATGATCGTCAGCGGCTTCGGCCAATCCAACTCGCCGGGCAACGAGCAGCGCGAGTACTGGCACTCGGCGAGCGCGGACAACCCCGGCAGCCGCAACTTCATCGGCCTGAAGGACCCGGCCATCGACAAGCTGGTCGACCAGCTGATCGCCGCCGATACCCGGCAGGAGCTGGTCGACCACACCCGCGCCCTCGACCGCGTGCTGCTCTGGGGCCACTACGTGGTGCCCAACTGGCACATCAAGACCTGGCGCGTCGCCTACTGGCACCACCTGGCGCACCCGCAGGTAACGCCGCGCCAGGACATCGGCCTGATGACCTGGTGGTACCGCGGCGACCAAGCGCCTGCCGCCACGGCGCCGGCGCCTGCCGACGAGGCGGAGCGCTGAAATGCTCGCCTACATCGTCAGACGCCTGTTGCTCATCGTGCCGACGCTGTTCGGCATCCTGCTGATCAACTTCATCATCATCCAGGCGGCGCCCGGCGGCCCGGTCGAGCAGGCGATCGCCAAACTCGAGGGGTTCGAGGGCGCCACCAGCCGCATCGCCGGCGGCGGCTCGGAAGTCGCCGCAGCCGGCAACAATTACCGCGGCGCCCAGGGCCTCGACCCCGAGCTGATCGCCGAGATCGAGCGCCTCTACGGCTTCGACAAGCCGCCGGCCGAACGCTTCTGGCTGATGCTCAGCAACTACGCGCAGCTGGATTTCGGCGAGAGCTTCTTCCGCGACGCCAAGGTCACCGACCTGATCATCGAGAAGATGCCGGTATCGATCTCCCTCGGGCTGTGGAGCACGCTGATCATGTATCTGGTGTCGATTCCCATGGGCATCGCCAAGGCCACGCGCCACGGCAGCACCTTCGACGTCTGGACCAGTTCGGTGATCATTGTCGGCTATGCGATCCCGGCGTTCCTCTTCGCCATCCTGCTGATCGTGCTGTTCGCCGGCGGCAGCTACTGGAACTGGTTCCCCCTGCGCGGGCTGACCTCGGCCAACTTCGACGACCTCACCCTCGGCGGCAAGATCCTCGACTACTTCTGGCACCTGGCGCTGCCGGTCACCGCACTGGTCATCGGCAACTTCGCCACCCTCACGCTGCTGACCAAGAACAGTTTCCTCGACGAGATCAACAAGCAGTACGTGATCACCGCGCGCGCCAAGGGCCTGAGCAAGCATCGCGTGCTCTACGGCCACGTGTTCCGCAACGCGATGCTGATCATCATCGCCGGCTTCCCGGCGGCCTTCATCGGCATGTTCTTCACCGGTTCGCTGCTGATCGAGGTGATCTTCTCGCTCGACGGCCTGGGCCTGCTCAGCTTCGAGGCGGCGATCAACCGCGACTACCCGGTGGTGTTCGGCACCCTGTTCCTGTTCACCCTGCTGGGCCTGGTCGTCAAGCTGATCGGCGACCTCACCTACACCCTGGTCGATCCGCGTATCGACTTCGAAAGCCGGGAGGGCTGAAATGAAGCTGTCCCCTCTCAACCAGCGTCGTTTCGCCCTGTTCAAGGCACACAAGCGCGGCTGGTGGTCGCTGTGGTTGTTCCTGGCGCTGTTCGCCCTGAGCCTCGGCGCCGAGCTGATCGCCAACGACAAGCCGATCGTCGTGCGCTACGACGGGCAATGGTATTTCCCGGTGTTCAAGCGCTACCCGGAAACCGCCTTCGGCGGCGAGTTCCCGCTGCAGGCCAACTACAAGAGTCCGTACATCCAGGAACTGATCGCCAGCAAGGACGGCTGGATGGTCTGGCCGCCGATCCCCTTCGACTACGCCAGCATCAACTACGACCTGCAGGTCCCGGCCCCGGCGCCGCCGTCCTGGGACAACTGGCTGGGCACCGACGACCAGGGCCGCGACGTGCTGGCGCGGGTCATCTACGGCTTCCGCATCTCGGTGCTCTTCGCCCTGACGCTGACCCTCGTCAGCTCGGTGATCGGCGTCACCGCCGGCGCGCTGCAGGGCTTCTATGGCGGCTGGGTCGACCTGGTCGGCCAGCGCTTGCTGGAGGTCTGGTCCGGATTGCCGGTGCTCTACCTGCTGATCATCCTCGCCAGCTTCGTCCAGCCCAACTTCTGGTGGCTGCTGGGCATCATGCTGCTGTTCTCCTGGATGAGCCTGGTCGACGTGGTGCGCGCCGAGTTCCTGCGCGGGCGCAACCTGGAGTACGTCCGCGCGGCGCGGGCGCTGGGCATGCAGAATGGCGCGATCATGTTCCGCCATATCCTGCCCAACGCCATGGTCTCGACCATGACCTTCATGCCGTTCATCCTCACCGGCGCCATCGGCACCCTGACGGCACTCGACTTCCTCGGCTTCGGCCTGCCGCCCGGCGCGCCCTCGCTGGGCGAGCTGGTGGCCCAGGGCAAGGCCAACCTGCAGGCCCCCTGGCTCGGCATCAGCGCCTTCGTCGTGCTGGCCGTGATGCTGACCCTGCTGGTGTTCATCGGCGAGGCGGCGCGCGATGCCTTCGACCCAAGGAAATGACATGGCCGAGAACCTGATCGAAATCCGCGATCTGGCCGTCGAGTTCAGCCGGGGCGACAGTCAGCAGCGGGTCGTCGAGCACGTGAGCTTCGACATCCGCAAGGGCGAGACCCTGGCCCTGGTCGGCGAAAGTGGCTCCGGCAAGTCGGTCACCGCCCACTCGATACTGCGCCTGCTGCCCTACCCGCTGGCGCGCCATCCGGCCGGGCAGATCCTGTTCCACGGCGAAGACCTGCTGCAGGCCAACGAGAAGCGCATGCGCGCCATCCGTGGCAACCGCATCGCCATGGTCTTCCAGGAGCCGATGACCTCGCTCAACCCGCTGCATACGGTGGGCAAGCAGATCAACGAAGTGCTGATGATCCACAAGGGCCTGCGCGAGCGCGCGGCCAGCGCCCGCACCCTGGAGCTGCTCGAACTGGTCGGCATCCCCGACCCGCGCGAGCGCATCCGCGCCTACCCCCACGAACTCTCCGGTGGCCAGCGCCAACGCGTAATGATCGCCATGGCCCTGGCCAACGAGCCGGAACTGCTGATCGCCGACGAGCCGACCACGGCGCTGGACGTCACGGTGCAGCTGAAGATCCTCGACCTGCTCAAGGACCTGCAGGCACGCCTGGGCATGTCGCTGCTGCTGATCAGCCACGATCTGAACCTGGTGCGCCGGGTCGCGCATCGCGCATGTGTCATGCAGCGCGGTCGCGTCGTCGAACAGGCATCGTGCGAGCAACTGTTCCGCGCGCCGCAGCATCCGTACACCCGGGAGCTGCTTGGCGCCGAACCGAGCGGCGGCCCGGTGCAGGTCGAGGAGCGGCCGCCATTGCTGGAAGTGCAAGACCTGCGCGTCTGGTTCCCGATCAAGAAAGGGATCCTGCGGCGCACGGTCGACCACATCAAGGCAGTGGACGGCGTCTCCTTCAGCCTGCCCAAGGGGCAGACGCTGGGCATCGTCGGCGAAAGCGGTTCCGGGAAATCGACGCTGGGTCTGGCGATCCTGCGCCTGATCGGCAGCCAGGGCGAGATCCGTTTCCGCGGCCATCCGCTCAGCGGCCTGTCGCAACGGGCAGTCCGCCCGCTGCGCCGGGAGATGCAGGTGGTCTTCCAGGACCCGTTCGGCAGCCTGAGCCCGCGAATGTCGGTGGGCCAGATCGTCGGCGAGGGCCTGCGCATCCACCGCATCGGCACCGCGGCGGAACAGGAACAGGCGATCATCGATGCCTTGCTGGAGGTGGGACTCGACCCCGAGACCCGCCACCGCTACCCACACGAGTTTTCCGGTGGACAGCGTCAGCGCATCGCCATTGCCCGCGCGCTGGTACTGAAACCGGCGCTGATCCTGCTGGACGAGCCCACTTCGGCGCTCGACCGGACGGTCCAGCGCCAGGTGGTCGAGCTACTGCGCTCGCTGCAGGAGAAGTACGACCTGACCTACCTGTTCATCAGCCATGACCTGGCGGTGGTCAGGGCGCTGAGCCACCAGATGATGGTGGTCAAGCAGGGCCAGGTGGTGGAACAGGGGGCGGCAGCCGAGATATTTGCCGCCCCGGAACATCCGTATACACAACAGTTGCTGGAATCGGCCTTCCTGGCCCCGGCAGCCGATGCACAACCAGAAGAGGGAAAAGCACATGGGTTTTCTAACCGGTAAGCGCGTACTGATCGTGGGCGTGGCCAGCAAACTGTCGATCGCCTCCGGCATCGCCGCCGCGATGCACCGCGAAGGCGCCGAGCTGGCCTTCACCTACCAGAACGACAAGCTCAAGGGCCGCGTCGAGGAATTCGCCGCCGGCTGGGGCTCGAGCGCCGACCTGTGCTTCCCCTGCGACGTGGCCAACGACGACGACATCGTCCGCGTGTTCGAGGAACTGGGCAAGAAGTGGGACGGCCTGGACTGCATCGTCCACTCGGTCGGCTTCGCCCCCGGCGACCAGCTCAACGGCGACTTCACCGAAGTGACCACCCGCGAGGGCTTCAAGATCGCCCACGACATCAGCGCCTACAGCTTCGTCGCCCTGGCCAAGGCCGGTCGCGAGATGATGAAGGGTCGCAACGGCAGCCTGCTGACCCTCTCCTACCTGGGCGCCGAGCGCACCATGCCGAACTACAACGTGATGGGCATGGCCAAGGCCTCGCTGGAAGCCGGCGTACGCTACCTGGCCGGCAGCCTCGGCCCGGAAGGCACCCGCGTGAACTGCATCTCCGCCGGCCCGATCCGCACCCTGGCCGCTTCCGGCATCGCCAGCTTCCGCAAGATGCTCGCGGCCAACGAGAAGCAGACCCCGCTGCGCCGCAACGTCACCATCGAGGAAGTCGGCAACGCCGGCGCCTTCCTCTGCTCGGACCTGGCCTCGGGCATCAGCGGCGAGATCCTCTACGTCGACGGCGGTTTCAACACCACCGCCATGGGCGCGCTGGACGACTGATAGCCAATCAGGCCCCCAGCCCATGAAAAACCCCGCCTCGTGCGGGGTTTTTCTTTTGCCGAGGGTGAGCGTCTCGACCTGGCGTGCTACGTCGGCCGCAACGCCAGGCGCACTTCACCTCGTCGCGCACCCCGGACGTCTGGGGCCGGTCGCCTGCGAATGTCGTGGTGCGACATCAACGCTGCAGCAGGCGGCGCATCCAGTCGAGCAGGACCGTCGGGAGCAGATCGGGCCGGGGCAGCAGCGCATAGCGGGACGCGCCAAACATTCGCGGCAGGTAGGCACCGGCCTGCCGATCGATCGTCAGGCAGAACGGCGAAATCCCCTGCAGCGTGGCCTCCAGCACGGCCTGCCGGCTGTCCTCCACGCCGTAAGGCCCCGCGTACTGATCCTCGTCACTGGGTTTGCCGTCGGAGAGCACCAGCAACAGGCGATGCGCGGCCGGCTGCGCCATGAGTGTCGTGCTGGCATGGCGGATGGCCGCGCCGCAACGGGTGTAGTGCTCCGGCTCCAGTGCCGCGATACGCAAGGCGACGCCCTGGCTGTATGCCTCGTCGAAGCCCTTGAGCTCGCGCACGCTGACCGCATCGCGGCCCTGCCCGGAAAAGGCCTGTACCGCATAGGGCGAGCCCAGCCCCTGCAGGGCGATGCAGAGCAGCAGCAGGGCTTCGCGCTCGACGTCGATGACCCGCCGCCCCTGCGAGACCCAGCTGTCGGTGGAGCCGCTGACGTCGATCAAGACGAGGATCGCCAGGTCCCGCTGCTGCGCGTGGTTGGCCTGGTAGAGCCGGTCGCTCAGCCCCTGCCCGGCCTGCATCGCCGCCGCCGCATCGACATAGGCATCGACATCCAGCTCGTCGCCCTCGACCTGTGCACGCAGCCATACCCGGCGCGCGCGCAGCAGTTCGAAGCGCCTGCGGATCCCGGCCAGCATGCCCCGGTGTGCCTCCAGCGTCTGCGCCACCCAGGCCTCGCTGCCGGCTTGCGCCACGCCGGGCCTGACCGTCGCGCAGTGCTCGGCATAACGGCCGGTTCGATGATCCCACTCGGGGTAGACGCAGCCCTGCGCACTCGCCAATCCCGGCGGCGCAGCCAGCCGCTGCCCAGGCTCCGGCGGATCGTCGCTGAGCAGCACCTCGCGCGGCTGCCCCGGTGAGCTGACCAGGCGTGCACGGGGCAACTCGCCGAGCAGCTCGCCATAGAGCTCGGCGTCGGCGCCGTCGGCCCGGTCGATGGGACGCTGCAGCCCCAGCGGGTCCTCGGCGTGCGGATGCGGCTCGTCGAGCTGGATCATCAGCGGGCCCGGCCCATCCGCCTGCCGTTCGTCCTCGCGCGGCCGGCGGACCTCAGGGCGCCGCGCCAGGCGGGCGCTGCGCGGCGGCGGGTCGCTCTGCTCGCCGCGCCGGGCTTCGGTTGCCGGACAGCGCTCGGGCGCGGTTTCGAGCAGGCAGCCGGTCCAGAAATCCGCGAACAGGGGCTCGTCACCCAAGGCATCTCCCGGCGCCAGGGCTGGCCAACTCTCCAGCGACTGCATGGCGAGCGCCATCGACTCAGCCGGCGAAGTGGCCATGGGAAAGCCAGCGGCGTGCCCGGCGAGCAGCGCCCGGACGCGGTGTTCCACCCTTCGCCGCGCCGGGCCGAAAGCAGAGAGCGGTGGCCGGCGCGCCAGGCACTCGGCGCGCAGCGCCTGCAGGTCGGCTGCGCAGCCCGGCAGTTCGCACAGCAGGTCGCTCTCGGCGGCATACGCCTCGAACAGCTGATAAAGGGCGCCGGCCAGCGGCGGCAGCGTACGCCAGGCCGCCTGCGCGCTGCCGCGGCGAATCCGCATCGCCTGATGCAATGCCATGGCCTTGTAGAGCACCGCTGCCCGCCCCTGGTCGGCTACGCCAAGCACGCGCGGCAGCCAGAGGTGGCGCCCGTCCGTGGCCGGTACCGGCTCGCGCCGGCACGGCCGGGGGCTGCGGCCGAAACAGCGCGCCAACCAGGTCGCGCGTGCCGGCGGTTGTGCCACGCGCAACGGTACGGGTCGGCCGAGCACCGCGAGCAGCAGCAGGTCGAGGCGCCCGGCGACCGCCTCGAGCGACAGCATGGGCGCCGCGGGCGGCGCAGGCCGATAGCGCTGCCACAGGCGCTGGGCGAAGACCGTCGCATGACGCGCAGCATCGGTGAGGACTTCCTCGGCTTCGGCCATGGCTAGATGAAGGTGCCGTCGACCAGATCGCGCATCGCGTCGACCAGGGTTTCGTCGTCCGACAGCGGCGAAACGATCGCCGCCAGGCAGGCCGCGCGAATCTCGATGCCCTGCGCGCAAAGCGCACCGGCAGCGACCAGCAGCCGGGTGCTCGGCACTTCGCTCAGGCCGCGGTCACGCAGCGCCCGCAGCCGCTGCGCCAGGGCGACCAGCGAACGCGCCGTGGGCGCATCGACCCCGCTTTCGCGCTGGACGATGCAGGCCTCGCGGTCGGCATCCGGAAAGCCCAGGTCCAGCGCCACGAAGCGCTGACGGGTGCTGGGCTTGAGGTCCTTGAGCATGCGCTGGTAGCCGGGGTTGTAGGACACCACGAGCTGGAACCCGGGCGGGGCCTGCAGCAGCTCGCCGGTCTTGTCGATCGGCAACAGGCGACGGTGATCGGTCAGCGCATGCAGCACCACGACAGTGTCCTGCCGCGCCTCGACGACCTCGTCCATGTAACAGATGGCGCCTTCGCGCACCGCTCGGGTCAAGGGCCCATCCTGCCAGGCGGTGCCGTCATGGCGGATCAGGAATCGGCCGATCAGGTCGCTGGCCGACAGGTCGTCATGGCAGGCGATGGTCACCAGCGGCCGGCCGAGGCGCCAGGCCATGTACTCGATGAAACGCGTCTTGCCGCAGCCGGTCGGGCCCTTGAGCATCACCGCCAGTCCACGTGCATGGCAGCGCTCGAACAGCGCCACCTCGTCGCCCACGGGCAGATAGAAAGGTTCCTCATGGGGGCGCAGCGCGGTCGGTTGCTCCGGCAGGTTCATGCCGAACGCACCGGCGCCGGCGCGGAGGCAGGCTCATCGACCACCAGGCGTGGCGCGTGGCGGAAGAAGTCATAGATGAACAGCGCCACGCCCACGGTGAACAGCGAGGCCGTGGCGATCAGCATGACGAAGTGAATCTGGATCTTGAGCTGCGCATCGAGATAGCCCATGCCCATGATCCGCTCCAGGTAGACCTGCGCGATGCCGGCGGTGGCGAACGACAGCGTCATACCGAACATGCCGCTGATCTGCAGCCAGAACGCCCAGTAGCCCAGCGTGCTGCCCTGCTCGCGGCGCCCGCCGGTCAGCGACGGCAGCGCATAGCTGATCATCGCCAGCACGATCATCGCGTAGGCGCCATAGAAGGCGGCATGCCCGTGCATGGCGGTGATCAGGGTGCCGTGGGTCCACTTGTTCACGCTCGGCCAGGTATGCGCCAGGCCCAGCAGGCCGGCGCCGAACAGCGAGAACACCGCGCTGCCGATCGTCCAGTGCAGCGCCAGCGTATTCGGGTGGGCCAGCCCCGAACGGCGGATCGCACCGTAGGCATAGGCGGCCATGCCGACCAGCGCCAGCGGCTCGAGCGCGCTGAACAGCCCGCCGATCGGCAGCCAGTAGCTGGGGACGCCGACCCAGTAATAGTGGTGCGCGGTGCCCAGGATCCCGGCGATGAACACCAGCCCGACGATCACGTACAGCCACTTCTCCATCACCTCGCGGTCGGCGCCGGACAGGCGGATCAGCAGGTAGGCCAGAAACCCGCCCATGATCATCATCCACACGCCCTCGACCCACAGGTGGATGGTCCACCAGCGGTAGAAGATCGACACGGTGTAGTTCTCGTAATGCAGCAGCGCCGGCAGGTAAAGCAGCGCCGCGCTGACGAAGCCGATCATCAGCACCGCCTCGGTGGTGGTGAAGCGCCGCGCCTTGCGGATGGTCATGCCGACGTTGTAGAGGAAGATCAACATGCAGATGACGATGACGATCTTGTGCGGCAGCGGCTGCTCGAGCAGCTTGTTGCCGGTGCCGTAGCGAAACAGGTAGCCGATGATCGCGGTGACGCCCATCAGCGTCCACAGCCCCAGCTGGATGTACGCCAGCCGCGTGCTGTGCAGTTCGGTACGCGATTCCTCGGGAATCATCCAGTAGGTCGCGCCCATGAAGCCGGTCAGCACCCAGACGATCAGCAAGTTCGTATGGATCACCTTGGTCACGTCGAACGGCAGGATGTACAGCAGTGGGTCCGGGCCGATGTACTTGGTGGCCGAGAGCAGGCCGAACACCAGCTGCAGGCCGAACAGCACCATCGCGACGGCGAAGTACCAATAGGCCACCGATTGGGACTGATAGCGCATCGTAGTCTCCCCTTGATCTGGCTGGGTCGGCCCGCGGCCGCGGCCCTTCGCGGTTACTTGAGGGTTTCGAGAAAGGCCACCAGCTGCCCGACCTGTTCGTCCGACAGGCTCTGCCCGTAGCCGGTGGGCATGAACGAAGTGCCGTCGGCCGAATACATCTCGCCGGGCACGATGTGGGCGCTGGGCGACAGGATCGATTCGCGGATGTAGCCGCCGGCGTCTTTAGCCTTGCCGTGGTAGTCCGGCGAGGCCACGGTCTGCGCCGCCCGCGTACCGATCCCGGCGAGCGAAGGCCCGGCCATGTCCGCACCCGGCACGGTGGAATGACAGGCATTGCAGGCCGGCGTCGCGGTCTTGAACAGCTGCTCGCCGAGCGCCCGTGGGTCGTCACCGGCATCCACCGGCCGCGCCCCGGTCGGCGTCTGGCCGCTGCTGCCGGCAGCCGCAAGCGTCGCGGCGCCTGGCGCGAAGCTGCCGGTGACGAGGATCGGCCGCGGTGGCCAGCCCTGGTTGTCGACCTTGCTGACCCAGTCGAGAAAGGCGATCAGGTCGCTGATCTCGTCTTCGGCCAGGTCCTGCCGCGGCATCAGCCGGCGGTGGGTCTGTTCGTTGTAGAAGCGCGAAGGGTCGCGCATGTAGGCCTTCAGATACGGCTCGCCGCGGTGCTGGGTGATTTTCGTCAGATCCGGGGCGTAATAGGCGCCTTCCCCGAACAGCGTGTGGCAGTTGATGCAGTTGTACTTGTGCCACACGTCCATGCCGTGCCGCACTTGCGGCGTGATGTCCTGGGCGTTGGTCAACTCAGGAAACTGGCGGTGGCTGTCCAGCGTAAGCCCGAGAAACAGAAGCGCGGACAGTCCCGTGGCGGCAACGGCGAATAATCTTGCCTGGCGATTGTTCATGTTCTGCCCCTCAAACGCTGATGCCGGTCCAGTGGATGAGAGTCATGGAGAACGCATAGAGCATGGCACTGGCCATCAATAGCAGCACGACAACGCTCAGTATTTTCAACGGACCGTAAAGCTTTCGAACCTGCATTGCAGTCTCCTCATGCTCATCATGGCTGCAATTACCACGGCGCTTGTGCAAGAGGTGAAGAACGGGCAATAGATGCAATGGAAAAAACCCGCAACCGCTCACTGCCGCCTGTACAGCCCAGTCTAGGCGGGTTGCCTGGCACTTCCAGCTTGCATCCGGAGGCTTTTTCGCGCGAAGCAATATCTTTGCTTGTTCGGCTCAACGTAACTGATGGAGGATTAATCCTTACCCCTGCGGGAACTTGACAAAAATCAAACTCAGCCAGCCGGCAAAGCGAGCCGGAGTTAATACCGGCCACCACCTCCGGAAATAAATATCGACTTGAAACAGACGAACGGTAACTTTCCACGCATGCCGATTTTTACTTACTGCCAATTAAATCCTCCATGGCCGCCATTTATCGGAAATAACCTGGCGATATCCAACAGACCGACCTTCTGACCGAACAGCCGCTCTTACCTGGTGGTCGGTCATATAGTGGCGCGAGGAACTCTTGCAACAGGCTGCAACAGGCGAGCCATCGATAACCGATGTTTCGGTATGCCTTCGCGCCCAGCCCCCTTGCATGTTTTGGAGCGATAAAAGAATGAACAAACTTCGGGCAGTCTCGTTTTCTGTCATCTCCACCGGCGTGTTGTGCGTGCCCCTGTCCGGCTTCGCGGCTACCAGCGATCCTCTGCTAAGGCTTGGTGTGCTTGGCGCCTACAACGAAACCCAGTTCGATTCCGATGACGTCGATACGGATGACAAGGCCTACCTGGGCCAGGGCGGCCTGTTTCTCGACTTCGGTAACAAGCTGAGCGGTACGCAAGGCCTGATCTACCAGGCCGGCATCAGCGGCAAGTACGGCGAGAAGAACGATATCGAAGTGAAGGAAGCGCAGGCCGATGTCGATGTGGGGTGGCGCTTCGCACTGGATGCCCGCAATTACATGGATGTCTTGGTAGGAGCCGGTTACAGCTGGTCGCGCTTCGAGCCCGAGGACAATGACTACGAGGCCCGCCTGACCAACAAGATGCCTTTCGCCAAGGCGGCACTGGGGTACAACCACGACTTCGGTCCCTCGCTGATCCGCTTCGAGGCCGGCGCGCGCTATTCGATGGAAGGCGAAGCGGAACTGGAGATCGATGACGTCGGCAGCGATACCGCCGACCTGAAGGACAAGGCACACCCATACGCCGAGCTCACACTGCTCATGAACCGCGAGGGCCAGCTGCCGATCACCGCAGGGGTCTACTACACCCGTACGAACTACCAGCTCGAAGGCACCGACGATCTGGCCGACAGTGCGGAACTCGAACGAGACGAATACGGGTTCAAGGTCGGCATGGCCTTCTGATCGGGCCAGCGTGGCGGGTGTCGGCTTGCCGCACTCGCCACCATCCTGGCTGCCGGGCACAGACGCGATTGCGCGGCGTTGGCCGCCCCCGTATCCCGCCCCGATCGCGCTCCGCCCGGCGCCCCAGCGAAGCCGAGTGACCGTCGGGACGACCCACCATCGACCCATGCGGCCGGTGCGGGCAGCAGCCCCGACACCACGAAGGACAGCGTCCTGGGTAGTCACACAGCGCCGCGATAAGTCGGAGGGATGGCCGGGCCAGCCAATGAGACGTGTTGCAGCGGTTCCGCGAGCAACGAGCTTGCCCTCGCCCTTGACGCCGATTCTTGCAGAAGGTGTGCGGTACGTGTGATCGGCAGAAACGAAAAGGCCCCGTCGCTACGGGGCCTTTAATACATGGTGCGGACGGAGAGACTCGAACTCTCACACCTTGCGGCGCCAGAACCTAAATCTGGTGTGTCTACCAATTTCACCACGTCCGCAAACGGGGGGGGTTGAAACGAAAACGCCAGGCTATTGCCTGGCGCTTCTGGAATATGGGGTGGACGATGGGAATCGAACCCACGACACCAGGAGCCACAATCCTGTGCTCTACCAACTGAGCTACGCCCACCATATTTCGTTGCTTGTGCCAGACACCAAATGGCGCACCCGGCAGGACTCGAACCTGCGACCATCCGCTTAGAAGGCGGATGCTCTATCCAGCTGAGCTACGGGCGCTTTTATCTGCATTCTGTTCGGAGCGCAGACTTGAAGCTCCGGCATCGGGAAGTTCCCTCAGCCATCTTACCCAGCAGCAGGCTGTGCTCGACAAGCGGGGCGCATGTTATAGAGCCTCTGCACGCCCGTCAACAGCGCCAGCGAAAAATATTCAGCAAGATAAAGGAGTTACAGGACCATCCTGCCTCGATGCCTTTGCCCGCCCGGCAAGCCGTGCGAGAATGCCGCTCCTTTTTAATCCCTTCCCGATGGTTAACCAAGCGTCATGACCGCACAACTGATCGACGGTAAAACGATCGCCGCCAACATTCGCCAGGGTATCGCCAGCCGTGTGGCCGAGCGCCGCAACCAGGGCCTGCGCGTGCCTGGCCTGGCGGTGATCCTGGTCGGCACCGACCCGGCCTCCCAGGTATATGTCGCGCACAAGCGCAAGGACTGCGAGGAAGTCGGCTTCAAGTCCATTGCCTACGATCTTCCCGCCGATACCAGCCAGGACCAGCTCCTGGCCCTGATCGATCAGCTCAACGAGGATGCGCAGATCGACGGCATCCTGGTCCAGCTACCGCTGCCGGCCCACCTGGATGCCTCGCAGCTGCTCGAGCGCATCCGCCCCGACAAGGACGTGGACGGCTTCCACCCCTACAACGTCGGCCGGCTGGCCCAGCGCATGCCGCTGCTGCGCCCGTGCACGCCCAAGGGCATCATGGCGCTGCTGGAGAGCACTGGCGTCGACCTGCACGGTCTTGATGCGGTGGTCGTCGGGGCATCGAACATCGTCGGCCGACCGATGGCGCTGGAACTGCTGCTGGCCGGTTGTACCACGACCGTGACCCATCGCTTCACGCAGAATCTGGAAAGCCATGTCCGCCGCGCCGACCTGGTGGTGGTCGCGGTCGGCAAGCCGGGGCTGGTCAAGGGTGAGTGGATCAAGCCGGGCGCCATCGTCATCGACGTCGGTATCAATCGCCTCGCCGATGGCCGCCTGGTCGGCGACGTCGATTTCGCCGTTGCGGCCGAGCGCGCCAGCTGGATCACCCCGGTCCCAGGCGGCGTCGGCCCGATGACCCGCGCCTGCCTGCTGGAAAACACGCTGCACGCCGCCGAGCAGTTGCACAGCTAAGCGACCAGGCAACAATGAAGAACGGCACCCTCGGGTGCCGTTCCTTTTTCAGCGCTTGCTCAGTCGGCCAGGCGCCAGCTGGTGCCGCCCTTGCCGTCCTCCAGCACCACGCCCATGGCGGTGAGCTGGTCGCGGATGCGGTCGGACTCGGCCCAGTTCTTCTCGGCGCGTGCGGCGAGGCGCGCGGCGATCAGCGCCTCGACCGCGGCGGCGTCGACCTTGCCCGCGGCGCCGGCCTGCAGGAAGGCGTCCGGCTCGAGCTGCAGCACGCCGAGCACGCCGGCCAGTTCCTTGAGGCGCGCGGCCAGCGCGGCGGCAGCGTTCAGGTCGCTCTCGCGCAGGCGGTTGACCTCGCGGATCATCTCGAACAGCACCGCGCAGGCTTCCGGCGAGTTGAAGTCGTCGTCCATCGCCGCGCCGAAGCGCGTGACGAACTCGTCGCCGCCGGCAGGCTGAGCGTCCGGCAGGCCCTTGAGGCCGTTGTAGAAGCGCTCCAGCGCGCCCTTGGCCTCGCGCAGGCTGTCCTCGGAGTAGTTGATCGGGCTGCGGTAGTGGCTGGACACCAAGAGGTAGCGCACCACCTCGGGGTGGTACTTCTCCAGCACCTCGCGGATGGTGAAGAAGTTGCCCAGCGATTTGGACATCTTCTCGCCGTCGACGCGCACCGCGCCGGCGTGCATCCAGGCGTTGGCGTACAGCTTGCCGGTGGCCGCCTCGCTCTGCGCGATCTCGTTCTCGTGGTGCGGGAACACCAGGTCCGGACCGCCGCCGTGGATGTCGAAGGTCTCGCCCAGGCAGCAGGTGGACATCACCGAGCACTCGATGTGCCAGCCCGGACGCCCGGCGCCCCAGGGCGACTCCCAGCTCGGCTCGCCCGGCTTGGCGCCCTTCCACAGCACGAAGTCGAGCGGATCTTCCTTGGCCTCGTCGACCTCGATGCGCGCGCCGATCTTCAGGTCCTCGATCTTGCGCCTTGAGAGCTTGCCGTAGCCCTCGAACTTGCCGACCCGGTAGTAGACGTCGCCGTTGCCCGGGGCATAGGCGAAGCCCTTGTCGATCAGGGTCTGGATCATCGCGTGCATGCCGGCGATGTGGTCGGTGGCGCGCGGCTCGAGGTCCGGGCGCAGCACGTTGAGGCGCGCCTCATCCTCGTGCATCGCTTTGATCATGCGCGCGACCAGATCCTGGAACGATTCGCCGTTCTCGTTGGCGCGCTTGATGATCTTGTCGTCGATGTCGGTGATGTTGCGCACGTAGGTCAGCTCATAGCCGCGATGGCGCAGCCAGCGGGCGACCACGTCGAACGCCACCATCACCCGCGCGTGGCCGATGTGGCAGAAGTCGTAGACGGTCATGCCGCACACGTACATGCGCACCTGGTTGTCGACCAGGGGTGTGAAGACGTCCTTGCTCTTGCTCAGGGTGTTGTAGATCGACAGCGCCATGGCTCAGGCTCCCCAGGAATCGCGCAGGGTGACGGTGCGGTTGAACACCGGGGCGCCCGGCTGCGAATCCTTCAGGTCGGCGCAGAAGTAGCCCTCGCGCTCGAACTGGAAGCGCTCTTCCGGCGCGGCATTGGCCAGCGACGGCTCGGCGCGGCAACCCTTGAGCACCACCAGCGATTCCGGGTTGATGTTGTCGAGGAAGCTGCCACCCTCCTCGTCGGTCTTCTCCGGGTTGGCGGACTTGAACAGGCGGTCGTACAGGCGCACTTCGCACTCGACGCTCTCGGCGGCCGGCACCCAGTGGATCACGCCCTTGACCTTGCGGCCTTCCGGGTTCTTGCCCAGGGTGTTCTCGTCGTAGCTGCAACGCAGTTCGACGATATTGCCCTGCTCGTCCTTCACGGCCTCGTCGGCGCGGATCACGTAGCTGCCGCGCAGGCGCACTTCGCCGCCGGGGATCAGGCGCTTGTAGCCGGCCGGCGGGACTTCCTCGAAGTCGCTGGCGTCGATGTAGATCTCGCGGGAGAACGGCAGCACGCGCACGCCCATGTCCTGCTTGGGATGGCGCGGCAGCTCGAGGTTCTCGACCTGGCCTTGCGGGTAGTTGGTGATCACCACCTTCAGCGGCTTGAGCACGCACATGGCGCGCGCGGCGTTGGCGTCCAGGTCCTCGCGGATGGCGAACTCCAGCATGCCGATGTCGACCAGGCCGCCGGCGCGGTTGACGCCGATCATGTCGCAGAAGGCGCGGATCGACGCCGGGGTGTAGCCGCGGCGACGGTATCCGGAGAGGGTCGACATACGCGGGTCGTCCCAGCCGGATACGTGCTTCTCATCGACCAGCTGCTTGAGCTTGCGCTTGCTGGTGATGGTGTAGTTCAGGTTCAGCCGCGCGAATTCGTACTGGCGCGGCTGCGTCGGCACCGGCAGGTTGGCGAGGAACCACTCGTAGAGCGGGCGATGGTCCTCGAACTCCAGGGTGCAGATCGAGTGGGTGATGCCTTCGATGGCGTCGGACTGGCCGTGGGTGAAGTCATAGCTCGGGTAGATGCACCACTTGTCGCCGGTCTGGTGGTGATGGGCATGGCGGATGCGGTAGAGAATCGGGTCGCGCAGGTTGATGTTCGGCGAGGCCATGTCGATCTTGGCGCGCAGCGAACGGGCGCCATCCGGGAACTCGCCGGCCTTCATGCGGGCGAACAGATCGAGATTCTCCTCGACGCTGCGCTCGCGGAACGGGCTGTTCTTGCCCGGCTCGGTCAGGCTGCCGCGGTAGGCGCGCATCTGCTCGGCATTGAGGTCGCAGACGAAGGCCTTGCCGGTCTTGATCAGGTGGACGGCCCATTCATGCAACTGGTCGAAATAATCGGAGGCATAGCGCTCTTCGCCAGCCCACGAGAAGCCCAGCCATTCGACGTCGGCCTTGATGGCGTCGATGTATTCCTGGTCTTCCTTGGCCGGGTTGGTGTCGTCGAAGCGCAGGTTGCACTCACCACCGAACTCCTCGGCCAGGCCGAAGTTCAGGCAGATCGACTTGGCGTGTCCGATGTGCAGGTAGCCATTGGGCTCCGGCGGGAAGCGGGTGATGATCTTGGTGTGCTTGCCGCTGTCCAGATCGGCCTGGACGATCGGGCGCAGGAAGTTGGCGGCTTTTTCGACGGTAGGCTTGCTCATGGTGTCCTTGAATGTCTGCGATGCGGCTCAGGGTAGGCCGGCCAAAACAAAGGGCTTATCATAACGGACCCGTCAACCCCCTGACAGAGCAATGCGCCGCGCCTGGCTAACGCCTCTGCCGTTCACCCGCCTTGCGACCACCGACTACGGAAACTTCCCATGATCAAACTGCAGACCAACTTCGGCGACATCATCATCAAGCTCTTCGAAGACAAGGCGCCGGAAACCACGGCCAACTTCAAGGAGTACGTCAAGAGCGGCCACTACGATGGCACCGTCTTCCACCGCGTGATCAGCAACTTCATGATCCAGGGCGGCGGCTTCGAAGCGGGCATGAAGCAGAAGGCGACCCGCAAGCCGATCAAGAACGAGGCCAACAACGGTCTTTCCAACAAGGCCGGCACCATCGCCATGGCCCGCACCATGGAGCCGCATTCGGCCTCCGCGCAGTTCTTCATCAACGTGAAGGACAACGACTTCCTCGACCACAGTGCACCGACCGTGCAGGGCTGGGGCTACGCGGTGTTCGGCGAAGTCGTCGAGGGCATGGACGTGGTGGAGAAGATCAAGAACGTCCCCACCACCATGAAGTCCGGCCACCAGGACGTACCGGTCGATGACGTGGTGATCGAGAAGGCCGAGATCATCGAGTGATCCTGTTCATCTCCGATCTGCACCTGCAAGAAGAACGCCCGGACATCAGCCGGGCGTTTCTGCGTTTCCTCGATGAGCGCGCACGGCACGCCGAGGCGCTCTACATACTCGGGGACTTCTTCGAAGTCTGGATCGGCGATGACGGCATGACGCCCTTCCAGCATTCGATCGCCACCGCCCTGGCCCGACTGGCCGAGACCGGCACGCGGGTCTACCTGATGCACGGCAACCGGGACTTCCTGCTAGGCAAGGGTTTCTGCCGCCTGGCACGCTGCGCGTTGCTGGCCGACCCCTGCCTCGTCACGCTCGCCGGCGAGCCGGTCCTGCTCAGCCATGGCGACCTGCTCTGCACCCGTGACGAAGCCTACATGCGCATGCGCCGCTGGCTGCGCAATCCAGTCAGCCTGTTCCTGCTACGCAACCTGCCGCTGGCCAGCCGCCGGAAACTGGCGCGCAAACTGCGCAGCGAAAGCCGCACGCAGACACGCTTGAAAGCCGACGACATCGTCGACGTGACGCCCGAAGAAGTCCTGCGCCTGATGCGCACGCACGGTGTCAGCACCCTGATCCATGGCCACACCCACCGCCCGGCAGTGCATGCATTGCAGATCGATGGCCGACCGGCCCGACGCATCGTCCTGGGCGACTGGGACAGTCAGGGCTGGGCGCTGGAAGCCGACGAGAACGGCCTGCGCCAGGCCCCCTTCCCGCTGCAGTAGCTCATGCCAGCTGCGGGACGCCGCTATGGAAGCGGAACTCGCCGTCGGCGCCCTCCACCAGTTCACGCTCACGCTGGCGCACCCTGGCGACCGTCGCGTCGACGTCGGCCGCATCGCCATACTGGTAGGCCAGCTTGAGGTAGTCCTGGAAATGCCTGGCTTCGGACTTGAGCAAGCCGTGATAGAACTTGCCCAGCTCCTCGTCCAGGTGCGGGACCAGCTTGGCGAAGCGCTCGCATGACCGCGCCTCGATGAAGGCGCCGATCACCAGCGTGTCGGTCAGCCGGAAGGGCTCGTGGTTGCGTACCAGCTCGCGCAGCCCCGCCGCATAGCGTGAGGAACTGACGTTGCGCAGCGCAATGTTGCGCTTGCGCAGGATCGCCAGCACCTGCTCGAAATGCCGGAGTTCCTCGCGCGCCAGGCGCGACATCTTGTTCTGCAGGTCGGGCTTGTCCACATAGCGGAACATCAGCTGGAAGGCGGTGCCAGCGGCCTTCTTCTCGCAGTTGCCATGGTCGATCAGCATGATCTCCTGATTGGCCAGCGCTACCTCGACCCAGGCGTCCGGCGTGGCGCAACCGAGGAATTCATTCAGATCAGAAAGCATGGCGAACCCGTCGTATTCATAGGCGTAATTGGCAGCCGCGGACTGTCGCGGCCGGAGCTGGTGGCGCGCATTATACGAATGCGCCACGACCGGACCAGTCGCGCTTGACCTGCATCAGCCGAACGCCCGATCGATTGACTATAGTGACCCGCACGGACAAGGAAACGGAGCCGATCATGCTAGCCATTCGCTGCATTCTCGTGGTAATCGATCCCCATCTGCCGCAATCGCTCGCATTGAAGCGTGCGCATCTGATTGCCAGCGTCAACCAGTCGCGCCTGCATCTGCTGGTCTGCGACGGCAAGCACGACCACAGCGCCCACCTCGAGTCACTGCGCGCCCAGCTCGAGGACGAGGGCCACAGCGTGACGACCCAGCAGGCCTGGCATGACTCGCTGCACCAGACCATCATCACCGTTCAACAGGCCGAAGGCTGCGGCCTGGTGATCAAGCAGCACGTCCCGGACAACCCGCTCAAGCGCGCCCTGCTGACACCGGACGACTGGAAGCTGCTGCGCTATTGCCCGTGCCCCGTGCTGATGGTGAAGACGGACACCCCCTGGCGCGGCGGGAACATCCTCGCCGCCGTGGATGTCGGCAACGCGGACGAAGAACACCGCACCCTGCACGCAACCATCGTCAACCATGGCTACGAAATCGCCGAGCTGGCCGATGGCTCGCTGCACGTGCTGAGCGCCCACCCCTCGCCAATGCTGTCGGCCGCCGACCCCGCCTTCCAGCTCAAGGAAACCATCGAGGCGCGCTACCGCGAGGCTTGCAAGCGCTTCCAGGCCGAGTTCGGCATCCCCGACGAGCGCCTGCACATCGAAGAAGGCCCGGCCGACGCGCTGATCCCCCGCGTCGGCCAGCAGCTCAAGGCCGTGGTGACCATCATCGGCACCGTCGCTCGAACGGGTTTCTCCGGCGCATTGATGGGCAATACCGCCGAAGTGGTGCTGGACGCCCTGGAAAGCGACGTGCTGGTGCTCAAGCCCGATGACATCATCGACCACTTGGAAGAACTGGTCAGGCACTGAGGCGAATGCGCCCGGCCGCGCCGGGCGCTCCCGCTCAGACGCGAATATCGGTCCCCTCGAGCAGAAAACGCGGCGCGATGTAGCGCTCGTAGTGTGCCTCGGACAGCAGGAAGAACTCCCGATCGATCGCATCGCGCAGCTGCGGCAGCGGCCAGTCGCGGAACTCCGGCAACAAGCCGATCCCATAGGCCTCGAGCTGCTGGATCAGCCGCGCACCTCGGGCAATCAACTGGTAGGCCCAGCAGTACACCGACTGCTCGGCGACGAAGCGGATCTGCCGGGCTTCGAGCTGGCTGCGCAGCAATTGTTCGTCGAACACCTCCAGCTTGGCCGCGACCACCTGGGCGAGCAGCACCTCGAGACGCAACCAGACCGCCCGCTTCTCTTCGGCCGAATAGGCGTTCCAGTTCACCACTTCGTGATGGAACCGCTTGCAGCCGCGGCAGACCAGATCGCCGTAGACGGTCGAGCAGAGGCCGACGCAAGGGGTTTTGATTCGCTGATCGGACATGGAGGCAAACAGGCGGGAAACCGGCCGCGCATCTTAGACTTTTGTCCTACCGAGGTCACCTCCCGCGGCCTGCCGCCGGTACTTGGCAATCGCCGCGACTCCGCGCCAGCAGCGGCCCGCGACCGTGCGACCGCTGCCGCGACCCGCACTGCCAGGCCTGGGGCCGCCCGGGCCTCGACTTAACTTTGCCGGCCCATTCCTTTAGAATCGCTCCGCCGTTTTAGGCGCCATAGTCCACAAGAAGCTGTTTTCAAAGCGTCACGAGCACAGTTCTTGCCTCGCTGAGCCGGATACGCAGACCCCCTCCTGCCGTCCGGCCCGGCCAAGCACGTAAAACTTTGAAAACAGCTTCCGGATGCGCGTCCCGAGACACCCAAGGGACCAATGATGAGGGTAAAAACTGTGCTTGAAGCCTATCGCAAACACGTAGAAGAGCGTGCCGCCCAGGGCGTCGTGCCCCAGCCGCTGAATGCCGAGCAGACCGCCGGCCTGGTCGAGCTGCTGAAGAACCCGCCGGCAGGCGAAGAAGAATTTCTGGTCGACCTGATCACCAACCGCGTCCCCGCGGGTGTTGACGAAGCCGCCTACGTCAAGGCCGGCTTCCTGACCGCCATCGCCAAGGGCGAAGCCACCTCTCCGCTGATCAGCAAGGCCCGCGCCGTCGAGCTGCTGGGCACCATGCAGGGCGGCTACAATATCGCCACCCTGGTCGAGCTGCTGGACAACGCCGAGCTGGCCGGCACTGCCGCCGAACAGCTCAAGCACACCCTGCTAATGTTCGACGCCTTCCATGACGTCGCCGAGCGCGCCAAGAACGGCAACGAAGCCGCCAAGGCCGTGCTGCAGTCCTGGGCCGAAGGCGAGTGGTTCCTGGCCAAGCCGGCCGTCCCGGAAAAGATCACCCTGACCGTGTTCAAGGTTCCGGGCGAAACCAACACCGACGACCTGTCCCCCGCTCCGGACGCCTGGTCGCGCCCCGACATCCCGCTGCACGCCCTGGCCATGCTGAAGATGGCCCGCGACGGCATCGAGCCGGTGCAGCCGGGCGTGGTTGGCCCGCTGCAGCAGATCGAAGCCGTCAAGGCCAAGGGCTTCCCGGTTGCCTATGTCGGCGACGTGGTCGGCACCGGTTCTTCGCGCAAGTCCGCCACCAACTCGGTGCTGTGGTTCTTCGGCGACGACATCCCCTTCGTTCCGAACAAGCGCGCCGGTGGCTTCTGCTTCGGCACCAAGATCGCCCCGATCTTCTACAACACCATGGAAGACGCCGGCGCCCTGCCGATCGAATTCGACTGCACCAACCTGGGCATGGGCGACGTCATCGACGTATACCCGACCAAGGGCGAAGTGCGCCGTCATGACAGCGACGAGCTGGTCACCACCTTCGCACTGAAGACCGACGTGCTGCTGGACGAAGTCCGCGCCGGCGGCCGCATCCCGCTGATCATCGGCCGCGGCCTGACCGAGAAGGCCCGTGCCGAACTCGGCCTGGAGCCGTCCACCCTGTTCAAGAAGCCGGTTGCTCCGGCCGACAGCGGCAAGGGCTTCTCCCTCGCCCAGAAGATGGTCGGTCGCGCCTGCGGCCTGCCGGAAGGCCAGGGCGTGCGCCCGGGCACCTACTGCGAGCCGAAGATGACCACCGTCGGCTCCCAGGACACCACCGGCCCGATGACCCGCGACGAGCTGAAGGACCTGGCCTGCCTGGGCTTCTCCGCCGACCTGGTGATGCAGTCCTTCTGCCACACCGCGGCCTATCCGAAGCCGATCGACGTCAACACCCACCACACCCTGCCGGACTTCATCATGACCCGCGGCGGTGTATCCCTGCGTCCGGGCGACGGCATCATCCACAGCTGGCTGAACCGCATGCTGCTGCCCGATACCGTCGGTACCGGTGGCGACTCGCACACCCGCTTCCCGATCGGCATCTCCTTCCCGGCCGGTTCCGGCCTGGTCGCCTTCGCCGCAGCCACCGGCGTCATGCCGCTGGACATGCCGGAGTCGGTACTGGTGCGCTTCAAGGGCGAAATGCAGCCGGGCATCACCCTGCGTGACCTGGTCCATGCCATCCCCTACTACGCCATCCAGGCTGGCCTGCTGACCGTCGAGAAGAAGGGCAAGAAGAACATCTTCTCCGGCCGCATCCTCGAGATCGAAGGCCTGAACAACCTGACCGTCGAGCAGGCGTTCGAGCTGTCCGACGCCTCGGCCGAGCGTTCGGCTGCCGGCTGCACCATCAAGCTGCCGGAAGAGTCGATCGCCGAGTACCTGAAGTCCAACATCACCCTGCTGCGCTGGATGATCAGCGAAGGCTACGGCGATGCCCGCACCCTGGAGCGTCGCGCCCAGGCGATGGAAGCCTGGCTGGCCAACCCGCAACTGCTGGAAGCCGACAAGGACGCCGAGTACGCCGCGGTCATCGAAATCGACCTGGCCGAAGTCAAGGAGCCGGTGCTCTGCGCACCGAACGATCCGGACGACGCCCGCCTGCTGTCCACCGTCGCCGGCGACAAGATCGACGAGGTGTTCATCGGTTCCTGCATGACCAACATCGGTCACTTCCGCGCCGCCGGCAAGCTGCTGGACAAGGTCAAGGGCGGCATTCCGACCCGCCTGTGGCTGGCCCCGCCGACCAAGATGGACGCCCACCAGCTGACCGAGGAGGGCTACTACGGCATCTACGGCAAGGCTGGCGCGCGCATGGAAATGCCGGGCTGCTCGCTGTGCATGGGTAACCAGGCTCGTGTACAGACCGGTTCGACCGTGGTTTCGACCTCGACCCGTAACTTCCCGAACCGCCTGGGCGACGCGACCAACGTCTACCTGGCTTCGGCCGAGCTGGCTGCCGTGGCTTCCATCCTTGGCAAGCTGCCGACCGTCGAGGAGTACATGGAGTACGCGAAGAACATCGACAGCATGGCTGCCGATATCTACCGCTACCTGTCCTTCGACCAGATCGCCGAGTTCCGCGAAGCCGCGGAGAAGGCCAAGATCGCGGTCGTAGAGGTCTGAGCCGACAGGTTCGCCCCGCTTCGGCGGGGCGATTCCTGGCTCTCTGGCGCCCCGCACAGGCAACCCTGTGCGGGGCGTTTTGTTTTCCGAGCATCGGCACCGGGCGACCCAGCTCCCGGCCGCAGAAACGAAAACGCCCGTGTCCTGGGACACGGGCGCTCTGTGCTCTCGATGACCCGGCGCAAGGCCGGGTCATCGAAACAGCGGCAGGTCTTACTGGACCTGAGCTTCTACTTCGGCTTCTACGCGACGGTTGATCTGACGACCCTGCTCGGTGGCATTGTCGGCGACCGGACGGCTCTCACCGTAGCCAACCGAGTCCACGCGATTGCCTTCGACGCCGTACTGGTTGACCAGCACTTCACGGACGGCCTGGGCGCGACGCTCGGACAGACGCTGGTTGTACTGGTCGGTACCCACCGAGTCGGTGTGACCTTCGACGGTGGTGCTGGTCTGCGGATACTGCTGCATGAAGTCAGCCAGGTTCTTGATGTCGGCGTAGCTTTCCTCGCGGACACGGGACTTGTCGAAGTCAAACTTGACGTCCAGCTCGACACGCACGACTTCCGGAGCCGGCTCCGGCTCATTGTCGACGATCGGGGCCGGGGCCGGCTCCGGGGTCGGCTCGACGGCCGCGACCTGTTGGCGGGCACCGCCACCGAAGTTGACACCGACACCTACACCGGCCATCCACTCGCTCTCGCCGGCGTCGATGTTGTGCATGCCGTCGACGCTCGCCTTGGCGAACAGGTTCTCGGTGAAGTAGTACTTCAGGCCCGCACCGATGTTGGCGAAGGTGCTGTGGTCACGACCGCTGCGCGCAGCCTGGCCGATGCTCTGGTGGGCGAGGCCGGCGGAAACGTAGGGACGCAGGCCGACGCCGGGCTGGCCGAAGTGATAGGCCGCGTCGAGGGAGGTCAGGCTGCCCTTGATGTCCTTGTGGCTGCCGTTGACCGGATCGTCCGAGGTGACGTCGTGGTATTCGCCATACGACAGGCCGAGAGAGACGTCGTCGGTCAGGAAGTAGCTGGCGCCGGCGCCGTACAGTTCGCCTTCATCTTCGAAGCCGCGCGAGCTGTCGGAGAAATAGTGCTTGCCGAAGCCTTCCAGTTCGACCGCGCCCTGCCCCTGGGCGAATGCGCCGAAGGAAGTGGCTGCGACGACGGAACCAATGACAACGCCCAAGGTGTTTTTCAGTTTCATCCGTAAATCCCCATCTGGTGGTTTGAGTCAGAACAATCAAGGAGACCGGCTGTCGTTTACCCTAGCTGTTCGCTAGTGCTTAAGACAGCAAATCACGGCTAAGTTTCGGAAGGTTCCGAAAAATTCTGCCGCAACTTATCCAATGCGCGCTTGTAGCGCATCTTCGTCGCGCTCAGACCCATGTGCATGATATCGGCAATTTCTTGGAATTCGAGTTCTGCGACAAAACGCAGCACGAGTATCTCGCGATCGATTGGATTCACATGTACCAACCATCTATCCAACCCGCCCTTCTCTTCGAGCTTCGGCGCCTTCTCCTCGGACGCCTCTTCCACGGGATCCAGGCTAAGCGCATCGAGCAAGCGCCGTTTGCGTCGCTCCTTGCGGTATTGGGTGATGCACTCGTTATAGGTAATGCTATATAGCCAAGTCTTGAACTTCGATTTTCCTTCGAAGGTCTTGAGGCCGTACAGCACTTTCAACATCACTTCCTGACATACATCATCTGCATCGCGATCATTTCCCAGATAACGGGCGCAGACATTGAACAAGGTGCGCTGGTAGCGCCGCATCAACTCTTCGTATGCGCGGGTTATATGAAACAGCTCGGCACGCGCCCGCTCGACCAGCTCTTCATCGGTGAGCTCGCGAGGGTTGTAGCGCGCGGAGGTCGAGTGGGGTTTAGTCAAGACGCTTCGAGCCGGCAGCCTGCCAGGGCCGCCAATCAGATGCTGGAAAATGGCGGCATAGTTTACCAGAGAACCAGGTCAGCGACTGCTTACCCGCTGCTCCAGCAACACCTTGTTGGCCACCGAGGCGAGCTCGCCGTCGTCGAGCAGCAGCAGCGTCTTGACCGTGCCGATCTCCTCGATTTCGCCCTCGAGATCGCCCAGGCGCACGCGCTGGCCCACCTCGTACAGCTCGCGCACGTAGATGCCCGCCAGGATCTGGCCGACCAGTTCACGACTGCCGAGACCGACCGCCAGGGCCACCGCCAGGCCGAAGGTGATCAGCACGATGGCGATGACGTAATTGAGCAGCTCGGTCTTGACTTCCAGTTGCCCGACGGCGACCGAGATACCGATGATGATCACCAGGCCTTGGGCTACACGTGCCAGGCCGTGCGCATAATCGATCCCCACGCCTTCGGCCGCACCGCGGACCAGACCGCTCACCAACTGCGCCAGGAGCATGCCGACCAGCAGGATCAGTGCGGCACCGAGCACCTTCGGCACGTACAGGGCGAGCACATCGAGGGTCGAGGAGACCCGCTCCAGGCCCAGCGATTCGGCAGCCGAAACGAGGAAGATCAGCAGGACGAACCAATAAACGATCTTGCCCACCAGCGTCGACACTGGCACGCGGATGCCGGCACGGCCGAGCAGCTTGGTCAGCCCGGTACCGGCCATCAGGCGATCCAGACCTATCTTCGCCAGCACTTTCGACAGCAGCGTATCGAGCAGCTTGGCGACCACGAAGCCCAGCAGGACCACCACCAGCGCGCCGAACAAGCGAGGGATGAAGGCCGCCACCGAGCCCCACAGCGAGCTCATGGCGGACAGCAGGCTTTGAGTCCAGGGATCGAATTCCATGATCAGTCGACCTTATCGAAAGAAGAAGTGGATGAACGACGGCGGCTGACCGGCGCGACATGCCCCGCCCCGCTGTTGAGTGCGATCAACAGCGCCTGCGCACAGCGGCCGAACAGGCCGAACAGATCCCCGGCGCCGACCTGGCGATTCGCCGTCTTGAGCACCCGCCCGAGGCTGGCGCCGTCATCGTGCGCGGAAGACTGGTTGAGCAGGTCGCGCAGGGATTCTTCGAAGGGATCGTGCATGAATACCTCACGGGATATGTCGCCTAGACGGCCTGCTTGCCAGCCTGGTCACATTTACAGCCAGCGCAGGCGGCGAAACAGCCACCATTGGAACACCGCGATCGAGGCGATCAGGCCGCAGGCGATGGCGAATCCGTAGGGATTCTCGGCGCCCGGCATGCCACCGACGTTGATGCCCAGCAGGCCCGTGAGGAAGCTCATGGGCAGGAAGAAGCCGGTGATGATACCCAGCAGGTACATGGTCCGGTTCATGCGTTCGCTGAGTCGCCGCTGCTCCGCCTCGAGCACGAGGTTGATGCGCTCGCGCACTAGGTCGAGCTCTTCCAGGTAGCGCACCAGCCGGTTGCTCAGCTCGTTCCAGTAGTCGGTATCGTCTTCGACGAACCAGCTCAGGCGATTGCGCGCCAGCTGCGCATAGATCTCGCGCTGGGGCAGCAGAAAGCGCCGCAGGCTGGCCGCGCGGCGCCGCAGCGACAGCATGTCGTCGTGCTCGGGCCGGTAGCGCTCGTCCAACTCGAGCCGCTCCTCCTCGCTATCGACATGCTCGGCGAAATCGGCGACCAGGTCGTCGACGCGGTCGGTCATCGCATCGGCGAGATAGACCAGTACTTCCGAAGCCGCTCGCGGCCCGCGGCCTTCCTCCAGCAAACGGATGACTGTCTCGGTGGAGCGCAGCGGACGCAGGCGCAGCGAGATGACCCGCTGCCGGTCGGCGAATATGCGCAGCGAGATCATGTCCTCCGGCGCCGCGTCAGGGTTGAGGTTGACCCCGCGCAGGAACAGCAGCAGTTGCTCGTCGGACAACGGCAGCAGGCGCGGCCGCGTGTTTTCCTCGAGCAGCACGTCGCAGGCGAACTCGCTCAGCCCGCTGCGCTCGCGCAACCAGCGCTGCGCACCCGGATGGCTGCGGTCCCAGTGCAGCCAGAGGCTTTCACCTTCGCCCAGGGCCAGCTCCGCCAGCTGGGCAAAGCCGATCGAACGCGCCCCGCCGCGGCCATCGAGCACGAACGCATGCACCAAGCCCTGTAGATCGTCCTGCACCACGGAATGTGTCCTCTTCAGATGCGAAAAGCCCGGCAGAGCCGGGCCGGTTCGAACAGATGTCCGCTGCTTATTCGGGCATCTTCAGCGCCTGGGGAGAAACGATGATGCCGTTGTTGTCGGCATACACATACTCGCCGGGACGGAAGGTCACGCCGCAGAAGGTCACCGCGACGTTGAGGTCGCCGATGCCGCGCTTGTCGGTCTTCATCGGATGGCTGGCGAGTGCCTGCACGCCGAGATCGGTCTGCGCCAGCACATCGACGTCACGCACGCAGCCGTAGATCACCAGGCCTTCCCAGCCGTTGCGGGCGGCCTTCTCGGCCAGCATGTCACCCAGCAGCGCGCGACGCAGCGAACCACCGCCGTCGACCACCAGCACCTTGCCGGAGCCGTCGGTGTCGACCTGCTCCTTGACCAGCGAGTTGTCCTCGAAGCACTTGATGGTGACGATCTGGCCACCGAAGGAATCCCGCCCACCGAAGTTGCTGAAGATCGGCTCGACAACCTGGACCAGCTCGGGATAGGCGTCGCACAGATCGGGGGTGACGTATTGCATGAAGAAGCTCCTTTTGCGGGTAAAGCCCTTGTCGGATCGCGCCATGCGGCATCGAGAACGCTGCGACAACCGCGATCGCCGCCGCGACGGCAGAAAAACGACAGGGCGGAAAACCGCCCTGTCGATCACGCTCAGATGTTGCCTTCTGCGAGGAAGAACCAGGTATCGAGCACCGAATCGGGATTCAGCGAAACGCTCTCGATGCCCTGCTCCATCAGCCACTTGGCCAGGTCCGGATGGTCGGACGGGCCCTGGCCGCAGATGCCGATGTACTTGCCGGCCTTGTTGCACGCCTGGATGGCGTTGGCCAGCAGCTTCTTGACCGCCGGATTACGCTCGTCGAACAGGTGCGCGATGATGCCCGAGTCACGGTCCAGGCCGAGGGTCAGCTGGGTCATGTCGTTCGAGCCGATGGAGAAGCCGTCGAAATACTCGAGGAACTCGTCGGCCAGCAGCGCATTGGACGGCAGCTCGCACATCATGATCACGCGCAGGCCGTTCTCGCCGCGCTTGAGGCCGTACTGGGCGAGCAGGTCGACCACCTGCGAGGCTTCGCCCAGGGTGCGCACGAAGGGCACCATCAGCTCGACGTTGGTCAGGCCCATCACGTCGCGAACCTTCTTCATCGCCCGGCATTCCAGCTCGAAGCAGTCGCGGAAGGAATCGCTGATGTAGCGCGACGCGCCGCGGAAGCCGAGCATCGGGTTCTCTTCCTCGGGCTCGTACAGCTTGCCGCCGATCAGGTTGGCATACTCGTTGGACTTGAAGTCCGACAGCCGCACGATGACCTTCTTCGGCCAGAACGCCGCGGCCAGGGTACTGACGCCCTCGACCAGCTTCTCGACGTAGAAGTCGACCGGATCGCCGTAGCCGGCGATGCGCTTCTCGACACTGTTCTTCACATCGGCGGGCAGACCGTCGAAGTTCAGCAGTGCCTTGGGGTGCACGCCGATCATGCGGTTGATGATGAATTCAAGGCGCGCCAGGCCGACACCCTCGTTGGGCAGGTGGGCGAAATCGAAGGCGCGGTCCGGGTTGCCGACGTTCATCATGATCTTGAACGGCAGTTCCGGCATGGCGTCGATAGAGTTCTGGCGGATGTCGAAGCCCAGCTCGCCGTCGAAGATCAGGCCGGTATCGCCCTCGGCGCAGGACACGGTCACGCGCTGGCCGTCCTTCAACAGCTCGGTGGCGTTGCCGCAGCCCACCACCGCCGGAATGCCCAGCTCACGGGCGATGATCGCCGCGTGGCAGGTGCGCCCGCCGCGGTTGGTGACGATCGCGCTGGCGCGCTTCATCACCGGCTCCCAGTCCGGGTCGGTCATGTCGGAGACCAGCACGTCGCCCGGCTGGACCTTGTCCATCTCGCTGACGTCGTGGATGACCTTGACCGGGCCGGCGCCGATGCGCTGGCCGATGGCACGGCCCTCGACCAGCACGGTGCCCTTTTCCTTCAGCAGGTAGCGCTCCATCACGTTGGCGCTGCTGCGGCTCTTCACGGTTTCCGGACGCGCCTGGACGATGTACAGCTTGCCGTCGTCACCGTCCTTGGCCCACTCGATGTCCATCGGGCGGCCGTAGTGCTTCTCGATGATCATCGCCTGCTTGGCAAGGTTGGTGACCTCCTCGTCGCTCAGGCAGAAGCGCGCGCGATCGGCGGCGTCGACTTCCACGGTCTTGACCGACTTGCCGGCCTTGGCTTCGTCGCCATAGACCATCTTGATCGCCTTGCTGCCCAGGTTGCGACGCAGGATCGCCGGGCGACCGGCCTCCAGGGTCTGCTTGTGCACGTAGAACTCGTCCGGGTTGACCGCGCCCTGCACCACGGTCTCGCCCAGGCCGTAGGCGCCGGTGACGAACACCACGTCACGGAAGCCGGACTCGGTATCGAGGGTGAACATCACGCCGGCGGTGCCGGTCTCCGAACGCACCATGCGCTGCACGCCGGCGGACAGGGCAACCAACTTGTGGTCGAAGCCCTGGTGCACGCGGTAGGCGATGGCACGGTCGTTGAACAGCGAAGCGAAGACTTCCTTGGCCGCGCGGATCACGTTGTCCACGCCACGGATGTTGAGAAAGGTCTCCTGCTGGCCGGCGAAGGAGGCGTCCGGCAGGTCTTCGGCGGTAGCCGAGGAGCGCACGGCGACGGCCATGTGGTCGTTGCCATTGGCCATCTCGGCGAAGGCCTTGCGGATGTCGGCATCGAGCTGGGCAGGGAATTCGGCGTCCATGACCCACTGGCGGATCTGTGCACCGGCCTTGGCCAGGGCGTTGACGTCATCCACGTCCAGCGAATCGAGCACTTCGTGGATACGGTCGTTCAGTCCGCTCTGCTCGAGGAAGTCACGATAGGCCTGAGCAGTGGTGGCGAAACCGCCCGGTACGCTGACCCCGGCACCGGCGAGGTTGCTGATCATCTCGCCCAGGGAGGCGTTCTTGCCCCCTACCCGCTCAACATCATGGTTGCCGAGCTTATCGAGGGAAACTACGTACTCTACCAAGGTGATCTCTCCACTTTGTGTTGAAAACCCAACCGGAACCACTCCGTGCGGCGGTGGCCTGGCCCTGCGAAATAAGTGACAATGCCCGCCATTCCAGCCCGCGAAAACGGGCCAATCATACAGCTGAGAACCGTTCCTGACTAAGGCCCTGGGTACATGAAACGAACCGCTTTCTTCATTTCCGACGGTACCGGTATCACGGCAGAAACCCTGGGCCAGAGTCTGCTGGCGCAGTTCGAGAACATCAGCTTCACCAAGCTCACGCGCCCGTACATAGATACCGCAGAAAAAGCGCGGGCAATGGTACAGCAAATCAATAATGCAGCGGAAAAGGACGGCGCCCGGCCGATCATCTTCGACACGCTGGTCAACCAGGAAATCCGGGACATTCTGGCCGAATCCAATGGCTTCATGATCGACATCTTCTCGTCGTTCCTCGCTCCGCTCGAACACGAGCTCATGTCGCGTTCGTCCTATTCCGTTGGCAAATCCCACTCCATCAGCCACAACACCAACTACATGGAGCGCATCGAGGCGGTCAACTTCGCCCTCGACAACGATGACGGCGCCCGCACCCGCTACTACGACAAGGCCGACCTGATCCTGGTCGGGGTTTCCCGCTGCGGCAAGACGCCGACCTGCCTGTACATGGCCATGCAGTATGGCATCCGCGCGGCCAATTACCCGCTGACCGAGGACGACATGGAACGCCTGCAGCTGCCGACCGCCCTCAAGGCGTACAAGGACAAGCTGTTCGGCCTGACCATCGACCCCGACCGCCTCGCCGCGATCCGCAACGAGCGCAAGCCCAACAGCCGCTACGCCAGCTTCGCCCAGTGCGAGTTCGAGGTCCGCGAGGTCGAGAACCTGTTCCGCCGGGAGAACATCGCCTACATCAATTCCACCCATTTCTCGGTGGAGGAGATTTCAGCGAAGATCCTGGTCGAGAAAGGCGTCGAGCGCCGGCTCAAATAATCGCCGCTTCGCTAGACAACAAAAAGTCCGCTTCGTGCGGACTTTTTGTTGGATTGCTGTCGCGACGCCCTCAGAAGCTGTCGCCGGGCACGCGCACCACGCCTTCCATCAGGATCCGCGCACTGCGGCTCATGATCGCCTTGGTGACCGTCCACTCGCCGTCGACCAGCTTCGCCTCGGCCCCGACCCTTAGCGTGCCGGAGGGATGGCCGAAGCGCACCGCCTCCCGCTCGCCGCCGCCGGCCGCCTGGTTGACCAGGGTGCCGGGCACGGCCGCGGCCGTACCGATGGCCACCGCGCAGGTGCCCATCATGGCGTGGTGCAGCTTGCCCATGGACAGCGCACGCACCAGCAGGTCCACCTCGCCGGCTTCGATCTGCTTGCCACTGGAGGCCTTGTAGTCCTTGGGCCTGGAGACGAAGGCGATCTTCGGCGTGTGCTGGCGAGTCGCGGCCTCCTCGGCCGTCTTGATCAGTCCCATGCGCAGCGCACCGGCGACGCGGATCTGCTCGAAACGCGCCAGTTGCGCCGGATCACCGTTGATATCCTCGCGCAGCTCGGTGCCCTGGTAACCGATGTCCTCGGCATTGACGAACACCGTGGGGATGCCGGCGCTGATCATGGTCGCCTTGAAGGTACCGACCCCAGGCACCTCGAGGTCGTCGACCAGGTTGCCGGTGGGGAACATCGAACCACCCTCCTCGCCATCGTCGGAGGGATCGAGGAATTCCAGCACGATCTCCGCGGCCGGGAAGGTCACGCCGTCCAGCTCGAAGTCGCCGGTTTCCTGCACCTGCCCGTCGCTGACCGGCACATGGGCGATGATAGTCTTGCCGATATTGGCCTGCCAGACGCGCACCACGCAGGTGCCGTTCTCGGGAATCCGCGCCGGATCGACCAGCCCGGCGTGGATGGCGAAGGCGCCGGCGGCGGTCGACAGATTGCCGCAGTTGCCGCTCCAGTCGACGAAGGGCTTGTCGATCGAGACCTGGCCGTAGAGGTAGTCGACGTCGTGGCCCGGCTGGCTGCTCTTCGACAGGATCACGCACTTTGAGGTCGACGAGGTGGCGCCACCCATTCCGTCGATATGCGCGGCGTAGGGGTCGGGGCTGCCGATGACGCGCATGAACAGCCTGTCGCGCGCCTCGCCCGGCACCTGGCAGCGCTCGGGCAGGTCCTGCAGACGGAAGAACACGCCCTTGCTGGTACCGCCACGCATGTAGGTGGCGGGAATCTTGATCTGGGGTTGCTGAGCCATGGGAGTCTCGTCCTCATGAGACCGCGCCGCCGGACGGCGACGCGGGAATGGAAATGCACGGACTGCCGGCCCGACCGGCTCGTGCGGACCGGGCCGGCAGGCTCGATCAGGCCTGGCCGAGGAAGTCCTTGGCGAAGCGCTGCAGCACGCCACCGGCCTGGTAGACGCTGACTTCGGCGGCGGTGTCGAGACGGCAGGTCACCGGCACGCGGGTCACTTCGCCGTTCTTGCGATGGATGACCAGGGTCAGGTCGCAGCGCGGCGACAGCGCGCCCTCGATGTCGTAGGTCTCGGTGCCGTCGAGGCCCAGCGTCAGGCGGGTGGTGCCCGGCTTGAACTCGACCGGCAGCACGCCCATGCCCACTAGGTTGGTGCGGTGGATGCGCTCGAAGCCTTCGGCGACGATCACTTCCACGCCGGCCAGGCGCACGCCCTTGGCCGCCCAGTCACGCGAGCTGCCCTGGCCGTAGTCGGCACCGGCGACGATGATCAGGTTCTGCTTGCGGTTCATGTAGGTTTCGATGGCTTCCCACATGCGCATGACCTGGCCTTCCGGCTCGACGCGGGCCAGCGAGCCCTTCTTCACCTTGCCGTCGACCACGGCCATTTCGTTGACCAGCTGCGGGTTGGCGAAGGTGGCGCGCTGGGCGGTCAGGTGGTCGCCGCGGTGGGTGGCGTAGGAGTTGAAGTCCTCCTCCGGCAGGCCCATCTTCGCCAGGTACTCACCAGCAGCCGAGTCCGCCAGGATGGCGTTGGACGGCGACAGGTGGTCGGTGGTGATGTTGTCCGGCAGAATCGCCAGCGGGCGCATGCCCTTGAGGGTACGCTCGCCGGCCAGCGCGCCTTCCCAGTACGGCGGGCGGCGGATGTAGGTGGACATCGGACGCCAGTCGTACAGCGGCGACTTGGCCTCTTCCACGGTGCCCAGATCGAACATCGGGATGTAGATCTGCTTGAACTGCTCGGGCTTCACCGAGGCGGCGACGATGGCGTCGATTTCCTCGTCGGACGGCCACAGGTCCTTCAGGGTGATCGGGTTGCCTTGACTGTCGGTGCCCAGCACGTCCTGCTCGATATCGAAGCGCACGGTACCGGCAATGGCGTAGGCGACCACCAGCGGAGGCGAAGCCAGGAAGGCCTGCTTGGCGTACGGGTGGATACGGCCGTCGAAGTTGCGGTTACCGCTCAATACGGCCGTGGCGTATAGGTCGCGGTCGATGATTTCCTGCTGGATCTTCGGATCCAGTGCACCGGACATGCCGTTGCAGGTGGTGCAGGCGTAGGCGACGATGCCGAAGCCCAGCTTTTCCAGCTCGGTGAGCAGGCCGGCTTCTTCCAGGTACAGCTTGGCCACTTTGGAGCCCGGGGCGAAGGAGGTCTTGACCCACGGCTTGCGCACCAGGCCCAGTACGTTGGCCTTCTTCGCCAGGAGGCCGGCAGCCACCACGTTGCGCGGGTTGGAGGTGTTGGTGCAACTGGTGATGGCGGCGATGATCACCGCGCCATCCGGCAGCAGGCCTTCGGCTTCCTCGGCACGGGCCGCGGCCAGCTTGGCCTCGTCGGCGATGCCGCGCTCGTGCAGGGCGGAAGTCGGCAGGCGCTTGTGCGGGTTGGACGGGCCGGCCATGTTGCGCACCACGCTGGACAGGTCGAACTCGAGCACGCGCTCGTATTCGGCACCTTCCAGGGCCGTCGCCCACAGGCCGGTTTCCTTGGCGTACTGCTCGACCAGCGCCACCTGCTCCGGCTCGCGGCCGGTCAGCTTGAGGTAGTCGATGGTCTGCTGGTCGATGTAGAACATCGCCGCGGTGGCGCCGTACTCCGGGCACATGTTGGAGATGGTGGCACGGTCGCCGATCGACAGGCTGTCGGCGCCCTCGCCGAAGAACTCGACGTAGGCACCCACCACGCGCTCCTTGCGCAGGAACTCGGTCAGCGCCAGCACGATGTCGGTGGCGGTGATGCCCGGCTGACGCTTGCCGGTAAGCTTGACGCCGACGATGTCGGGCAGGCGCATCATCGACGGATGGCCGAGCATCACGGTCTCGGCTTCCAGGCCGCCAACGCCGATGGCGATCACGCCGAGGGCATCGACGTGCGGGGTGTGCGAGTCGGTACCCACGCAGGTGTCCGGGAAGGCCACGCCGCCGCGGGCCTGGATCACCGGCGACATCTTCTCCAGGTTGATCTGGTGCATGATGCCGTTGCCGGCCGGGATCACGTCGACGTTCTTGAACGCGGTCTTGGTCCACTCGATGAAGTGGAAACGGTCTTCGTTGCGGCGGTCTTCGATGGCGCGGTTCTTCTCGAAGGCGTCCGGGTCGAAGCCCGGGGCCTCCACGGCCAGCGAGTGGTCGACGATCAGTTGGGTCGGCACCACCGGGTTGACCTTGGAGGGGTCGCCGCCCTGCTCGGCGATCGCATCGCGCAGTCCGGCCAGGTCGACCAGTGCGGTCTGGCCGAGGATGTCGTGGCAGACCACACGGGCCGGATACCAGGGGAAGTCCAGATCACGCTTGCGCTCGATGATCTGCTTGAGCGAGTCGGTCAGCATGGCCGGATCGCAGCGGCGCACCAGTTGCTCGGCCAGGACGCGCGAGGTGTAGGGCAAGGTGTCGTAGGCGCCAGGCTGGATGGCCTCGACCGCCGCGCGGGTGTCGAAGTAATCCAGCTGGGTGCCTGGCAGGTGTTTGCGATAGTCGGTGTTCATGCCGTAGGGACTCGATCGGTAATTTCGGGAATGACGCTAGTTAGAGGAGGGACGCCTGTCGGCGCCCCTTCCTGCTCTCAACGCTGAGCGAGCGGCACCACCTTGCGCTGCTCGACGCCGACATACTCGGCGCTCGGGCGGATGATGCGGTTGTTGGCACGCTGCTCGAACACATGGGCAGTCCAGCCCGTGACCCGCGAGCAGACGAAGATCGGGGTGAACAGCTTGGTCGGGATGCCCATGAAGTGGTAGGCCGACGCATGGTAGAAGTCGGCGTTGGGGAACAGCTTCTTCTGCTCCCACATGGTTTCGTCGACCGCCACCGAGACCGGGTAGAGCACGTTGTCGCCCACTTCCTCGGCGAGCTTCTTGGCCCACACCTTGATCACCTCGTTGCGCGGGTCGGACACCGAGTAGATCGCATGGCCGAAGCCCATGATCTTGTCCTTGCGCGCCAGCATGCCGAGGATGCCTTCGCGGGCTTCTTCCGGGCTCTTCCACTGCTCGATCATCTCCATTGCCGCTTCGTTGGCGCCGCCATGCAGCGGGCCGCGCAGCGAGCCGATGGCGCCGGTCACGCAGGAGTACAGATCCGACAGGGTCGAGGCGCAGACGCGCGCGGTAAAGGTGGAGGCGTTGAACTCGTGCTCTGCATAGAGGATCAGCGAGACGTTCATCACCCGCACGTGGGTTTCGTTGGGCTTCTTGCCGTGCAGCAGCGCCAGGAAGTGGCCGCCGATGGTTTCTTCGTCGCTGGTGCAGTTGATGCGCACGCCTTCGTGGCTGTAGCGGTACCAGTACACCATGATCGCCGGGAATGCCCCGAGCAGGCGGTCGGCCTTGTCGCGCTGCTGCTCGAAGCTCTCCTCCGGCTCGAGGTTGCCGAGCATCGAGCAGCCGGTACGCATCACGTCCATCGGGTGGGCGCTGGCCGGGATACGCTCCAGCACCTCTTTCAGCGCCTGTGGCAGGTCGCGCTGGGTCTGCAGCTTCTGCATGTAGGCCGACAGCTGCTCCTTGTTCGGCAGCTCACCGTACAGCAGCAGGTAGGCGACTTCCTCGAACAGGCAGTGTTCGGCCAGGTCGCGCACGTCATAGCCGCGGTAGGTCAGCCCGGCGCCTTCCTTGCCGACGGTGGAAAGAGAAGTCTGGCCGGCGATCTGTCCGCGCAGGCCTGCTCCGGTGAGTACTTTTGCTTCTGCCATTGCTACGTTCCTCGTCTTGGATTTCTTGTCGGAATCTGCTGGATGTTGCTCAGCGGGTTGCGATCAGCCTTTCTTCTGGGCGAACAGGGCGTCCAGATGCTGCTCGAAGGCGTGGTAGTTGATGCGATCGTAGAGCTCCATGCGGGTCTGCATGGTATCGATCACGTTCTTCTGGGTACCGTCGCGGCGCAGCGCGGTGTAGACGTTCTCGGCCGCCTTGTTCATGGCGCGGAAGGCCGACAGCGGATAGAGCACCAGGGAGACATCGACGCTGGCCAGCTCCTCGGTGGTATACAGCGGCGTCGCACCGAACTCGGTGATGTTGGCCAGGATCGGCGCCTTCACGCGATCGGCGAAGGTCTTGTACATCGCCAGCTCGGTGATCGCCTCGGGGAAGATCATGTCGGCACCGGCCTCGATGCAGGCAGCCGCGCGATCCAGCGCCGAGTTCAGGCCTTCGACGGCCAGCGCGTCGGTACGCGCCATGATCACGAAGCTGTCGTCGGTGCGGGCGTCGACGGCGGCCTTGATGCGGTCGACCATCTCCTGCTGCGAGACGATCTCCTTGTTCGGGCGGTGGCCGCAGCGCTTGGCGCCGACCTGGTCCTCGATGTGGATCGCCGCGGCGCCGAACTTGATCATCGACTTGACGGTACGCGCCACGTTGAACGCCGAGGAGCCGAAGCCGGTGTCGACATCGACCAGCAGCGGCAGGTCGCAGACATCGGTGATGCGGCGTACGTCGGTCAGCACGTCGTCCAGGCCGGTGATGCCCAGGTCCGGCAGCCCCAGCGAGCCAGCCGCCACACCACCGCCGGAGAGGTAGATGGCCTTGAAGCCGGCGCGCTTGGCCAGCAGCGCATGGTTGGCATTGATCGCGCCGACGACCTGCAGCGGATGTTCACTGGCCACGGCGTCACGGAAGCGTTGGCCGGCAGTTGGAAGAGTCATGCATTGCCCCTCTTGGATGGTGTCTTCTGTTCTTGCGCCGCCTGGTAGTGGCGCTCGATGTTGCGCTTGGAAGCCGCGATGTGCCGACGCATCAGCAGTTCGGCCAGTTCGCCGTCGCCATCGGCGATGGCGTCGAGAATGCGGTGATGCTCGGCGAAGGCCTGGTGCGGCCGGTTCGGCGTCGCCGAGAACTGGATCCGGTACATGCGCACCAGCTGATAGAGCTCGTCGCACAGCAGCTTGGCCAGGGTCCGGTTGCCGCTACCCTGGATGATCCGGTAGTGGAAGTCGAAGTCGCCTTCCTGCTGGTAGTAGCCCACGCCAGCCTGGAATGCCTCGTCGCGCTCGTGGGTGCTGAGCACGCGCCGCAGTTCGTCGATCTCCTGTGCGCTCATGCGCTCGGCGGCCAGGCGGCAGGCCATGCCCTCGAGGGATTCGCGGATCTCGTAGAGCTCGATCAGCTCGGCGTGGCTCAGCGAAACCACGCGCGCGCCCACATGCGGCACGCGCACCAGCAGCTTCTGCCCTTCAAGGCGGTGGATCGCTTCGCGCAACGGACCGCGGCTGATGCCGTAGGTCCGCGCCAGCTCGGGCTCGGAGATCTTGCTACCCGGCGCGATCTCCCCCTTGACGATGGCCGCCTGGATACGCCGGAAAACGTGCTCGGCCAGGGTTCCGCTGTCGGCATCCTGCAGGGCGGCAGTTGGTAGGGCATCCAGCATCATTGTCGACACTCGCTCTTGAAGTCAGGCAAAAATAGACCTCGCCGAACGAGCCGTCAACGCAACGCGAGACCAATTGTCGACAATATAACTAAAGTCTTAGCCCACACAGGGTTATGCCCGAGCCATGTCGCGGCCGCAAACCGCCATGCTAGAATGCCTGCCCTTCGCGGCCGCACCCGGTTTGGTGCTCGGCACAGCCTGGACGCGCCACCGACCCGTCACCAGACCTTCGCACCAGCGGATCCGGATCCATGAGAGCCCACGCCCTTCTACTATCGCTCTGCCTGTCAGTTCTGCCCCTTGCGGGCCACGCGGCGGAGCGCGCCATCTACGGCCTGAACGAGAAAGTCGCGATTCCCGAGTTCGACCTGGAGATCGCCGCCAAGCTCGACACCGGCGCGCAGACCGCCTCGCTCAGCGCGCGCGATATTCAGCGCTTCAAGAAGAACGGCGAACCCTGGGTGCGCTTCTACCTGGCGTTCGACACCGAGCATAGCCACCCCATCGAGCGCCCGCTGGTGCGGGTGAGCAAGATCAAGCGCCGCGCCGGCGACTTCGATCCGGAAGAAGAAAAGACCTACACCGCACGCCCGGTGATCGAGCTCGACCTGTGCATGGGCAAGGTCAAACGCAGCATTGAAATGAACCTCACCGACCGAAGCGCTTTCCAATACCCGATTCTGATTGGCTCCGACGCGCTCACCCGCTTCGGTGCGCTGGTCGATCCAAGCCGTACCTACATCGCCGGCAAGCCCGGCTGCACCAACGAATCCGACGCTGACGAGTAATACCCATGCGCTCACTTACCCTGCATCTGAAAGTCCTGATCTTCCTGCTCGTCGCCCTGGGTGTCTCGATCACGGCCTACCAGATCTTCGTGCTCGGCATTCCGGTCACCGAGGACGAAACCGACGACCTGTGGAACATCGACGCCAAGGTCGAATTCATCGCCAGCGCGCGCGAGCCGGTCAAGCTGCAGATGTTCGTGCCGCCGCTGAACCAGGAGTTCGTCAGCCTCAACGAGAGCTTCATCTCCAACAACTACGGTGTCAGCGTCAACCGTGTCGACGGCAACCGCCGCGTCACCTGGTCGGCGCGCCGCGCCAGTGGCAAGCAGACGCTCTACTACCGCCTGGTGCTGACCAAGCGCTACAGCGGCGAGCAGGCCAAGGCCAACGGGCCGATCTTCCGTGACAGCCTGCCGGTCGAAGGCGCCGAGAAGATCGCCGCCGAGGCACTACTGTCGCCGATCCGCCAGCACTCGGCGGACGTCGAGACCTTCATCAGCGAAGCCATCAAGCGGGTAAACAATGTCGAGGACGACAACGTCAAGCTGCTGCTCGGCGGCGACGCCAGCACGGCGAACAAGGCCGGTGTCATCGAGCTGCTGCTGTCCATCGCCCACGTGCCGATGGAGCGCGTGCACACCATCCGCCTGAGCGACGATCCGCAGAGCCCCGAGCTCTGGCTGCGCAGCTTCAACGGCGACCGCTGGCTGTACTTCAACCCGGAGACCGGCGAGCAGGGCCTGCCCAAGGACCGCCTGGTCTGGTGGACCGGCAACGACCCGCTGATGAACCTCGAGGGTGGCCGCAGCCCGCAGATCACCTTCACGCTGAACAACAGCGAGATGAATGCCATCCGCCTGGCCAAGCTGACCGACGAGAACACCGACGCCGACTTCCTCGAGTATTCGCTCTACGGCCTGCCGCTGCAGACCCAGCAGACCTACCAGATCATGATCATGATCCCGATCGGCGTGCTGGTGATCCTCATCCTGCGCAACCTTGGCGGCCTGCAGACCCTCGGCACCTTTACCCCGGTACTGATCGCCCTGGCCTTCCGCGAGACCCAGATCGGTTTCGGCATCATCCTGTTCACCCTGATCACCGCGCTGGGCCTGTCGCTGCGCTCGTACCTCGAGCATCTGAAGCTGCAGATGCTGCCGCGCCTGTCGGTGGTGTTGACCTTCGTCGTGGTGCTGATCGCGGTAATCAGCCTCCTGAGCCACAAGCTCGGCCTGGAGCGTGGACTGTCGGTCTCCCTGTTCCCGATGGTGATCCTGACCATGACCATCGAACGCCTGTCGATCACCTGGGAAGAACGTGGCGGCGGCCATGCCTTCAAGGTCGCGGTCGGCACGCTGATCGCCGCGAGCCTGGCCTTCATGCTGATGAACATCCAGGCGCTAACCTACTTCATCTTCACCTTCCCTGCGGTGCTGCTGATCATGGTGGGCTTCATGCTGGCGATGGGTCGCTATCGCGGCTATCGCCTGACCGAGCTGTTCCGTTTCAAAGCCTTCCTGAAGGATTGAGCCCATGTTCGGTCTGATCAAGACGTGGAAGGCCCTGGAAGCCAAGGGCATCATGGGCATCAACCGCCGCAACGCGGACTACGTGCTCAAGTACAACAAGCGCAGCCTGTACCCGATCGTCGACGACAAGATCATCACCAAGCAGCGCGCCATCGAGGCCGGCATCCATGTGCCGGAGATGTACGGGATCATCGAGACCGAGAAGGACATCGACAAGCTCAAGGACATCGTCAAGGACCACACCGATTTCGTCATCAAGCCGGCCCAGGGTGCCGGCGGCGACGGCATCCTGGTCATCGCCGATCGTTTCGAGGGCCGCTACAAGACGGTGTCCGGCAAGATCCTGTCCCACGAGGAGATCGAGCATCAGATCTCCAACATCCTCACCGGGCTCTACTCGCTCGGTGGGCATCGCGACCGTGCGCTGATCGAGTACCGCGTCACGCCCGACCCGATCTTCAAGAGCATCAGCTACGAAGGCGTGCCGGACATCCGCATCATCGTGCTGCTGGGCTACCCGGTGATGGCCATGCTGCGCCTGCCGACCCGGCAGTCCGGCGGCAAGGCCAACCTGCACCAGGGCGCCATCGGTGTCGGCGTCGACCTGGCCACCGGCATCACCCTGCGCGGCACCTGGCTGAACAACAAGATCACCAAGCATCCGGACACCACCAACGCGGTGGACGGCGTGCAGTTGCCCAACTGGGATGGCTTCATGAAGCTGGCCGCCGGTTGCTACGAGCTGTGCGGGCTGGGCTACATCGGCGTGGACATGGTCCTCGACGTCGACAAGGGCCCGCTGATCCTCGAGCTCAACGCCCGCCCCGGCCTGAACATTCAGATCGCCAACGACTGCGGGCTGACCCACCGGGCACAGGCCGTCGAGACGCGGGTCGCCGAGCTCAAGGCAAAAGGCATCCAGGAGACCGCCGAAGAACGCGTGCGTTTCTCGCAGGAGCTGTTCGGCCACGTCCAGCCACACGAATGAACGCAGCCGGGCCCGCGGGCCCGGGCCGCAGCCGATCCATGACCCTCTGCACACTCCATCCGCTACCCTACCAGGCCGACCCCGGCGACCGCTTCGGGCTGATCCGCAACGCGCCCGGCGCCGTGCTGCTCGACTCGGGGCGCCCCGAGGCGCAGCGTGGCCGTCATGACCTGTTCAGCGCCTGGCCGCTGCAGATCCTGCAACCGCAGACCGGCGAAGACGGATACGCCTTCTTCGCCAGGCTGCGCGCGGCGCTGGCCAGCCTTGGCCCGGCGCAGCTGCCGGCCGGGCTCGAACTGCCCTTCGCCGGCGGCCTGATCGGCCTGCTCGCCTACGATTTCGGCCGACGCCTGGAAGCCCTGCCGGAGCAGGCCGTGGACGACATCGGTGCCAGCGACTCGCGCTTCGGCCTGTACGCCTGGGCGCTGATCACCGACCACCAGGCCCGCACGTCCCAGTTGGTCTTCCACCCGACGCTGGCAGCCGCCGAGCGGGCGCGGCTGATCCGCCTGTTCGAGGGCGCCGCGGCTGCCCCGCAGCTGGGGTTCGAGCTCGGCGAGGCATTCGCCGCGGACCTGTCGGCCGCGCAATACCAGGCCGCGATCGAACGTATCCAGGCCTATATCCGCGCCGGCGACTGCTACCAGGTCAACTTTGCGCAGCGCTTCACGGCCGCCTACCGGGGCGACCCCTGGGCGGCCTATCGGGCCTTGCGCAAGGCTTGCCCCACCCCGTTCGCCGGCTTCGTCGCGCTGCCGGACGGCGCGGTCGCGAGCCTGTCACCCGAGCGTTTCCTTCACGTCTCGGCCAGGCAGGTCGAGACCCGCCCGATCAAGGGCACCCGCCGACGCATGCCGGAGCCCGCAGCCGATGCCGCTGCCGCCGCCGAACTGCTAGGCAGCGAGAAGGACCGCGCCGAGAACCTGATGATCGTCGACCTGCTGCGCAACGACTTGGGCCGCAGCTGCCGCGTCGGCAGCGTCGAAGTCCCCGAACTCTTCGCCCTGGAGAGCTACCCGAACGTCCATCACCTGGTCAGCGCCGTGCGCGGCGAGCTGGCCGAGGGCAAGGACGCGCTGGACCTGCTGGCCGGCAGCTTTCCCGGCGGCTCTATCACCGGTGCGCCGAAGATCCGCGCGATGCAAATCATCGACGAACTGGAGCCCAGCCGCCGCTCGGTCTACTGCGGCTCGCTGCTCTATCTGGATGTGCGCGGCGAGATGGACAGCTCGATCGCCATCCGCACGCTGTTGTTCAACAACGACCGCGCCTATTGCTGGGGCGGCGGCGGCATCGTCGCCGACTCCACCTGGCAGGCCGAATACCAGGAGTCGCAAGACAAGGTCGGCGTGCTCCTGCGCACGCTGGAAGCGACGTTGCGCGACTGATACGCGCAAAGAAAACGGCGCCCGAGGGCGCCGTTTTTCATGACCCGCCTGTCTCAGCGCGACAGCTTGCGGTTCGAGGCCTTGAGGAATTCGTCCTTGAGGTCTTCGTAGCTGTGCACCGCAGGGAACTGCGGGAACTCGCGGATCACGTTGTCCGGCGCATGGAACAGGATGCCGGCATGGGCCTCGGCGAGCATGGTGGTGTCGTTGTACGAATCACCGGCGGCGATCACCCGGTAGTACAGGCTCTTCAGCGCGATCACCGACTGGCGCTTGGGGTCCTTCTGGCGCAGCTGGTAATCCACCACGCGATCGGTCTCGTCGGTGATCAGGCGGTGGCAGAGCAGCGTCGGGAAGCCGAGCTGGCGCATCAGCGGCTGGGAGAATTCGTAGAAGGTGTCGGAGAGGATCACCACCTGGAAGCGCTCGCGCAGCCAGTCGACGAACTCCACCGCGCCGTCGAGCGGCTTGAGGGTGCCGATCACCTGCTGGATGTCCGACAGCTTCAGGCCGTGCTCGTCGAGGATGCGCAGGCGCTGCTTCATCAGCACGTCGTAGTCCGGGATGTCGCGCGTGGTCGCCCGGAGCGACTCGATCCCGGTGGCCTCGGCGAAGGCGATCCAGATTTCCGGAACCAGTACACCTTCCAGGTCGAGACAGGCTATTTCCACGGGACACTCCTCAAGCAGAAAAAATGGAAGGCGGCACTCTAGCGAGACCGGCGCGGCGAAGCAACGCGCCGCTTATATCCAAGATTCAGGGTACGGAGCGCCAAAGGTTATTTAGAAGCATAACCGCGCTTTGCTACCATCCCTCGCCCAGAGCGCCCGAGCGCCACCCAATCGAGGAAAGCCGCCTGATGAGTTCCAACCCCATCGACGTAGCCGCTCTGGCCGAGCGCTACGCCAGCAAGTCGCCGCAGGACGTTCTCAAGCTCGCCTTCGACCTGTTCGGCGACGATCTGTGGATCTCCTTCAGCGGCGCCGAGGATGTCGTGCTGGTCGACATGGCCTGGAAGCTGAACAAGAATGTGCGCGTCTTCAGCCTGGACACCGGCCGCCTGCACAGCGAGACCTATCGCTTCATCGAGCAGGTCCGCGAGCACTACGGCATCGCCATCGAGATCATGACGCCGGACCCTGCGCTGCTGCAGCCACTGGTCAACGAGAAGGGCCTGTTCAGCTTCTACCGCGACGGCCATGGCGAGTGTTGCGGCATCCGCAAGATCGAACCGCTGCGGCGCAAGCTCGCCGGCGTGCGCGCCTGGGCCACCGGCCAGCGCCGCGACCAGAGCCCGGGGACGCGCAGCCAAGTCGCGGTACTGGAGGTCGATGGCGCCTTCTCCACCGCCGAACGCACGCTGTACAAGTTCAACCCGCTGGCGCAGATGACCAGCGAGGAAGTCTGGGGCTACATCCGCATGCTGGAGGTGCCCTACAACCCGCTGCACGAGCGCGGTTTCATCAGTATCGGCTGCGAGCCCTGCACCCGGCCGGTACTGCCCAACCAGCACGAGCGCGAAGGTCGCTGGTGGTGGGAGGAAGCCACCCACAAGGAATGCGGCCTGCACGCCGGCAACCTGATCGCCAGGAGCTGACCGCCCGCCGCGCGGTTCAGTAGGTCGGCAGCTGGACGTGCTCGAAGAGCTCGTCCAGCTCCGCCTTGTTCCGGCACTGGATGGCCTTGTCCAGCATCTTGCGGTCCAGATGCGGCGCGAACTGCTGGATGAAATCGCACATGAAGCCACGCAGGAAGGTGCCACGCCGGAAACCTATCTTGGTGATGCTGGATTCGAACAGCTCGCTCGCATCGAGCACCACCAGGTCGGCGTCCTGCTGCGGGTCGACCGCCATCCGCGCGACGATGCCCACCCCCAGCCCGAGACGCACATAGGTCTTGATCACGTCGGCGTCGGCCGCGGTGAACACCACCTTGGGCGACAGGCCGCGATGGCCGAACGCCTCGTCCAGCTTCGAACGCCCGGTGAAACCGAACACATAGGTCACGATCGGATGCTCGACCAGCGCCTCGAGGGTCAGCTTGTCGAGCTTCGCCAGGGGGTGACCCTGCGGGACGATCACGCAACGGTTCCAGCGATAGCAAGGCATCATCACCAGGTCGCCGAACAGCTCCAGGCCCTCGGTGGCGATGGCGAAGTCCACGGTGCCGTCGGCGGCCATCTCGGCGATCTGCGTGGGCGTCCCCTGGTGCATGTGCAGGGACACGTCGGGGTACTGCTTGATGAAGGTGCTGATCACCTTGGGCAGCGCATAGCGCGCCTGGGTATGGGTGGTGGCGATGCTCAGCGTGCCCTTCTTCTCGTTGGAGAACTCCTGCGCGATCTGCTTGATGCTCTCGCACTTGCGCAGGATCTCCCCCGCCGTGGTGATGATCCGTTCGCCGGCGGGCGTCACGCGGGTGAGGTGCTTGCCACTGCGGGCGAACACTTCGACGCCCAGCTCGTCCTCCAGCAGCCGGATTTGCTTGCTGATTCCGGGCTGCGAGGTGAACAGGCTTTGTGCCGTTGCCGAGACGTTGAGGTCATGGTGCGCCACTTCCCAGATGTAGCGCAGTTGCTGAAGCTTCATAGATACCCCTCGAAGGCAAAGGCACCGCTGACTGGCGGTCGTGCTTATAACCGGAGGAATGATACAAGCGACAGCATAGACCGTGCTCTGATGTTTTTCCCGGCGCCACTCACGCCGACGCCGCATCGGGTCGGGCGCGGTTGGCCGTGTCGATGAACTTCAGCGCGCGGTCGAGCGTTTCGGTACGCGGCATGGCGAAATCCACCCCGGCCGCCAGGGCCAGCGGCGTCTCGTAGATCGCCTCGAGCTCCATGGCGTGCCGCTACTGGGACTCAGCTGGAGACGACCCGCGAGGCCCAGCCGGCGATCGGCTGCAGCTGATCCGTGGCCTGCGCGAGGCCAATGCTCGGGCCATCGAGGCGAGCCGCCTGCAAGGCCCGTTCGACGATAGCGAAGAACCCGCCCCGAAGGCTCGCCTGGCCCCCGCCGCACTCGAGAAGCTCGCCGATGCCGGCGCCTTGCGCGGCCTCGCCAGGCATCGCCACCGGGCGCTGGGCGGTCGCCGGCGTTCGTCATCGAAACGAGGCCAGACCTCGCGTCGGCGCTACCCCGCTCGCGATCTGCGCTGGGCACTGAAGATCGGCAGCCTCATCGCAACGCATCAGCGACTTGCTGGCGTCAATGCGGCGACAGATGTCCAGGATCACCCTTCGCCGTGCATGTCACCGTGCTGCATGCCCGCCGCTTCCTGCAGCAAGGCCTGGTCGATCTCCTCGAAGCGCAGCACCCGCCCACCGTGCTTGGCGG